>NZ_FNTZ01000001.1:1456250-2912500 GCF_900105555.1 Pseudomonas coleopterorum | reverse complement strand
ATCCATGGGCAGGTTGAAGGTTAGGTAACACTGACTGGAGGACCGAACCGACTACCGTTGAAAAGTTAGCGGATGACCTGTGGATCGGAGTGAAAGGCTAATCAAGCTCGGAGATAGCTGGTTCTCCTCGAAAGCTATTTAGGTAGCGCCTCATGTATCACTGTAGGGGGTAGAGCACTGTTTCGGCTAGGGGGTCATCCCGACTTACCAAACCGATGCAAACTCCGAATACCTACAAGTGCCGAGCATGGGAGACACACGGCGGGTGCTAACGTCCGTCGTGAAAAGGGAAACAACCCAGACCGTCAGCTAAGGTCCCAAAATCCTGGTTAAGTGGGAAACGATGTGGGAAGGCTTAGACAGCTAGGAGGTTGGCTTAGAAGCAGCCACCCTTTAAAGAAAGCGTAATAGCTCACTAGTCGAGTCGGCCTGCGCGGAAGATGTAACGGGGCTCAAACCAGGTACCGAAGCTACGGGTATCATCTTTTGATGATGCGGTAGAGGAGCGTTCTGTAAGCCTGTGAAGGTGAGTTGAGAAGCTTGCTGGAGGTATCAGAAGTGCGAATGCTGACATGAGTAACGACAATGGGTGTGAAAAACACCCACGCCGAAAGACCAAGGTTTCCTGCGCAACGTTAATCGACGCAGGGTTAGTCGGTCCCTAAGGCGAGGCTGAAAAGCGTAGTCGATGGAAAACAGGTTAATATTCCTGTACTTCTGGTTATTGCGATGGAGGGACGGAGAAGGCTAGGCCAGCTTGGCGTTGGTTGTCCAAGTTTAAGGTGGTAGGCTGAGATCTTAGGTAAATCCGGGATCTCAAGGCCGAGAACTGATGACGAGTTGTCTTTAGACGACGAAGTGGTTGATGCCATGCTTCCAAGAAAAGCTTCTAAGCTTCAGGTAACCAGGAACCGTACCCCAAACCGACACAGGTGGTTGGGTAGAGAATACCAAGGCGCTTGAGAGAACTCGGGTGAAGGAACTAGGCAAAATGGCACCGTAACTTCGGGAGAAGGTGCGCCGGTGAGGGTGAAGGACTTGCTCCGTAAGCTCATGCCGGTCGAAGATACCAGGCCGCTGCGACTGTTTATTAAAAACACAGCACTCTGCAAACACGAAAGTGGACGTATAGGGTGTGACGCCTGCCCGGTGCCGGAAGGTTAATTGATGGGGTTAGCGCAAGCGAAGCTCTTGATCGAAGCCCCGGTAAACGGCGGCCGTAACTATAACGGTCCTAAGGTAGCGAAATTCCTTGTCGGGTAAGTTCCGACCTGCACGAATGGCGTAACGATGGCGGCGCTGTCTCCACCCGAGACTCAGTGAAATTGAAATCGCTGTGAAGATGCAGTGTATCCGCGGCTAGACGGAAAGACCCCGTGAACCTTTACTATAGCTTTGCACTGGACTTTGAATTTGCTTGTGTAGGATAGGTGGGAGGCTTTGAAGCGTGGACGCCAGTCTGCGTGGAGCCATCCTTGAAATACCACCCTGGCAACTTTGAGGTTCTAACTCAGGTCCGTCATCCGGATCGAGGACAGTGTATGGTGGGTAGTTTGACTGGGGCGGTCTCCTCCTAAAGAGTAACGGAGGAGTACGAAGGTGCGCTCAGACCGGTCGGAAATCGGTCGTAGAGTATAAAGGCAAAAGCGCGCTTGACTGCGAGACAGACACGTCGAGCAGGTACGAAAGTAGGTCTTAGTGATCCGGTGGTTCTGTATGGAAGGGCCATCGCTCAACGGATAAAAGGTACTCCGGGGATAACAGGCTGATACCGCCCAAGAGTTCATATCGACGGCGGTGTTTGGCACCTCGATGTCGGCTCATCACATCCTGGGGCTGAAGCCGGTCCCAAGGGTATGGCTGTTCGCCATTTAAAGTGGTACGCGAGCTGGGTTTAGAACGTCGTGAGACAGTTCGGTCCCTATCTGCCGTGGACGTTTGAGATTTGAGAGGGGCTGCTCCTAGTACGAGAGGACCGGAGTGGACGAACCTCTGGTGTTCCGGTTGTCACGCCAGTGGCATTGCCGGGTAGCTATGTTCGGAAAAGATAACCGCTGAAAGCATCTAAGCGGGAAACTTGCCTCAAGATGAGATCTCACTGGAACCTTGAGTTCCCTGAAGGGCCGTCGAAGACTACGACGTTGATAGGTGGGGTGTGTAAGCGCTGTGAGGCGTTGAGCTAACCCATACTAATTGCCCGTGAGGCTTGACCATATAACACCCAAGCAATTTGCGTCGAAGACCAGATTGCGGTGACTGTGGAGATGACACGAACCGAAAGTTCGCAGCAAGACAACCCACGAATATCACATACCCGATTCGCTGGAATGCCTCCCAAGGGCGTCCTGGCTACAGAATTTCTTGACGACCATAGAGCATTGGAACCACCTGATCCCATCCCGAACTCAGCAGTGAAACGATGCATCGCCGATGGTAGTGTGGGGTTTCCCCATGTGAGAGTAGGTCATCGTCAAGATTCAATTCCGAAACCCCTATCTGCGCGAGCAGGTAGGGGTTTTGTCTTTCTCGAAGCAAAAAACACTGATCCGCACGCAAAAAAAACCACCCAGCAGGGTGGTTTTTCGTAGCATGCCGGTCAGTCACCGGTGTACTCGCATCCGCTCGTGCAGGTCTCGTGGATACGAATCTTGGACAATTCGGGCAATAGCGGTTTGAGCTCATGCCAGATCCATTTGGCGAGGTTCTCGCTGGTGGGATTCTCCAGGCCGGGAAGATCATTCAGATAGTTGTGGTCCAGACGCTCGTACAGCGGCTTGAATATCGCCTTGATTTCGGAAAAGTCTCGGATCCAGCCGGTATGGGGATCAACGTCGCCTTTAAGATAGATCGCGACCTTGAAGGAATGGCCATGCAAGCGACCGCATTTGTGTCCCTCGGGTACGTGAGGAAGCCGATGGGCAGACTCGAAAGTGAATTCCTTGAAAATTTCCACGTTTGTTCCAATTTGTAGGCAAGTCAGTGCTGCAGTTTATCAGGTGTCCAACCTGGACGGTAAGTGCGCTTGGGACGCGTGGTGGGATTGATCCAGCCGGCTGACGCACGGTGGGGCAGAGCGTGCTGCAACACCGCGATCATTTGGAGGCTAGCGTTGTGCCATTAAGTTTGAGTTAAGTCGCCTTCGGTATTGTGTCTCTCGTACACCGTACATACCTCACACATACACAAGGTGAACTGAATGAAAACGTTGACTGCTTTGCTTCTGGCTTCTTCCATGAGTTTCGTTGCCGTCAGTGCTCAGGCCAAAGATCTTGGCCCGGACGAAGCGCTTCGCTTGCGCGATGCTGGTACCATCCAGTCCTTCGAAAAGCTCAATGCCGCAGCATTGGCGAAACATCCAGGTGGCACTGTTCACGAGACCGAGCTGGAAGAGGAATACGGTAAATACATCTATCAAGTCGAACTGCGCGACAGCAAGGGCGTCGAGTGGGATGTAGAGCTTGATGCAACCACTGGCCAAGTGCTCAAAGATCATCAGGATACCTAATGAACATACCGCCAGCGGGTCGCGCACTGATGGTCGGGCTGCTGGCGTTCTGCTCTTTGGCAGTGGCTCGGGATCTAGACCAGGATGAGGCGTTGCGACTCAGACAGGAGGGTGTGATCCTGCCCCTCGAACAACTCCTAGGCCAGGCCATGGCGCGTTATCCCGGTGCTCGTCTGCTGGAGGCTGAACTCGAAGAAAAGCAGCAGAAGCTGGTCTATGAAGTCGAGTTGCTGACTACGGCGGGTGTCGTTCGCGAGATCAAGTTGGATGCGGCGACAGGTGATTTGCTCAAAGACGAGGAAGATGACTGATGCGCTTGCTGTTGGTGGAAGACAACGTTCCTCTGGCCGATGAGCTGAGCGCCAGCCTCAGTCGCCAGGGGTACGCCGTGGATTGGCTGGCGGACGGTCGAGACGCGGTCTATCAGGGGCAGTCCGAACCTTATGATTTGATCATCCTGGATCTAGGATTGCCCGGCCTGCCTGGGCTGGAGGTACTGGCTCAGTGGCGAGCGGCGAACCTTTCCACCCCGGTGCTCATTCTGACCGCGCGTGGCTCATGGGCCGAGCGTATCGAAGGGTTGAAAGCAGGCGCCGATGACTACCTGACCAAACCGTTTCACCCTGAAGAACTTCAGTTGCGGGCCCAGGCGTTGGTGCGGCGGGCGCGAGGCCTGTCGAACATGCCCCGCCTGGAAGCGGCGGGTCTGCATCTGGACGAAGGTCGCCAATGCGTATTACAGGCCGGGGTCGATATACAGCTCACGGCTGCCGAGTTCCGGCTGCTGCGCTATTTCATGCTCCATCCCGACCAGATCCTTTCCAAGGGCCATTTGGCCGATCACCTGTATGACGGCGAAACCGAGCGCGATTCGAACGTGCTGGAAGTGCACGTCAACCACCTGCGGCGCAAGCTGGGTCGCAGTGTGATCGAAACGCGGCGAGGGCAGGGCTACCGTTTTGCCGGGGTCGTGCAGTGAGATCCATCCAGGCGCGATTGAGCGTCGGACTGATCAGCGTTCTGGTCGTGGTTGGCCTGGTGCTCGCGCAGTTGAGTTTGTGGCTGTTCGAAATGGGTCTGCAACGCTATCTGGAAGCGGGGCTGCGCAACGAAAGTGAAAACCTTCTGGTGGCCATGCAGCGGGGGCCACAGGGTTTGCAGCTGGATCAACACCGTATTTCTCCTGCCTACGAACGTCCGTTCTCCGGGCATTATTTCCGCATAGACTTTCCCGAAGGTCACTGGCGGTCCCGCTCGCTGTGGGATCTCGAGCTGCCGGTGCCCGAGCAGTCGGGGTTGTATTCAGGTTTGAAGCTGGGTCCCGAAGGTCAACTGCTGCTGGTATTGAGGGCCGATTACCGTCGGCTCGGCCAGCCGCTGTCCATCATCGTGGCCCAAGACTACACACCGGTTCGCACCAGCTTTCAGCGGGTACGTCAGATTGGCCTGGGAATGGGCCTGGCCGCATTGATTGCGGTGCTCGTACTGCAGCGGATCACGGTCAAACGCTCGCTCAAGCCACTGGAACGCACCCGGGAACAGATTGCCCAGTTGCAGCTCGGGCAGCGGTCGCAACTGGACAGCGAAGTTCCGGCAGAGCTTGAGCCGCTCGTGGCGCAGATCAACCACCTCTTGCTGCACACCGAAGACAGTCTCAAGCGTTCGCGTAATGCGTTGGGCAATCTTGGGCATGCGCTGAAGACGCCCATGGCGGTGCTGTTGAGTCTGGCGAGCAGTGAGCGGCTGCGCGACCATCCCGAGGTTGGTCGGCTGTTGCGTGAGCAGTTGGAGCACATCCAGTTGCGGCTGAGCCGTGAGCTCAATCGTGCGCGCTTGGCAGGCGATGCGCTGCCGGGTGTTCAGTTCGATTGCGCAGAAGAGATTCCGGGTCTGTTCGCGACTCTCGAGATGATTCACGGCGGGCATTTGAACCTGAGCTACGAGGTGGCAGCGGATGTGCGTCTACCATGGGATCGCGAGGACGTGCTGGAGCTGTTGGGCAATCTGCTCGACAACGCCTGCAAGTGGGCAGACGCGCAGGTCTGCCTGAGCATTGTCGAGCATGCGCAGGGCTACAGTATCTGGGTGGACGACGACGGTCCGGGGATACCCGAGGACGCACGTCAGGCGGTGCTGGATCGCGGCTCTCGGTTGGACGAGCAGGTCGACGGACATGGTCTGGGGCTGGGTATCGTTCGTGACATCGTGGAAAGCTGGTCGGCTCGTTTGCAGCTGTCTGAAAGTCCGCTGGGTGGGCTGCGCGTGGCAGTCGACCTGGATAAACGCGTTTAACGCGGATATATCTTGCCGATGACTAAACTCGCAGGCGGCTGGGAGGACTAACTCACAGGACCGAATGACGGTTCTGTAGCTTATCGACATGGATCGGACATGAACGAAACCAACCTGCAAAACAAAACCCTGTTGTTACTGTTGATCCTCGTCACCATCGCTTTCATCTGGATTCTTCTACCTTATTACGGCGCGGTATTCTGGGCCGTGATTCTGGGAATCGTGTTTGCGCCTTTGCAGCGACTGGTCATGATGAAGTTGAACCGGCGTCGCAATATCAGTTCGCTGGTCACGTTGACCACGGCGCTGCTTATAGCGATCCTGCCGGTGATCATCATCAGCGCGCTGTTGGTGCAAGAAGGCGCGGTGCTCTACAAGAATATCGAGAGTGGCCAACTGGACGTGGCGGGTTATATCGATCAGTTCAAGCAGCTGCTTCCGGCCTCCGGGCAACAATTGCTCGATCGCATGGGCATGGGCGATCTCGAAGGCGTGCGCGATAAAGTTGCCAAGGGCGCCATGCAGGGCAGTCAATATTTTGCGACTCAGGCATTCAGCTTCGGCCAGGGCACGCTGGATTTCGTGATCAGCTTCGGCATCATGCTGTACTTGCTGTTCTTCTTCCTGCGTGATGGCCCTGAACTGTCGCGCAAGATCCGTACGGCCATTCCGCTGGCCGAACAGCAGAAGCGCCGTCTGCAGTTGAAGTTCAACCGTGTGGTGCGTGCCACCGTGAAGGGCAACCTGCTGGTGGCCGTTACGCAAGGTGCCTTGGGTGGGGTGATCTTCTGGTTCCTCGATATTCCCAGCGCGTTGCTGTGGGCTGTACTCATGGCCTTCCTGTCGCTGTTGCCTGCCGTCGGGGCCGGCATCGTCTGGGCGCCGGTGGCGGCCTACTTCCTGTTGAGCGGTTATATCTGGCAGGGAGTGACGTTGACCCTGTTCGGTATTCTGGTGATCGGCATGGTCGACAACGTGTTGCGTCCGGTTCTGGTCGGCAAGGACACGAAGATGCCGGATTACCTCATTCTGGTATCGACACTGGGTGGCTTGGCGGTGTTTGGCCTCAACGGTTTCGTGATCGGCCCGTTGATCGCGGCGCTGTTCATGTCCAGCTGGGGTATTTTCGTCAGTACCAAGCGCCAGGTGCGTCTGCCTCAGGACCGCACCTGACACACGCCTTACCGGCTCCCTTGGTCAGCCCGAGGGAGTTGGCGCTTGAGGGCAGGGGCCTGCTTGGTTACCATCGGCGCTTTTTCAGAGCGGTCCGCATGCCCCAGCCCATCCCTCTCAAAGATCATGGCAAGGAACAAGGCCTGGTCAACCGTCGGTTGATCGCCTGCGCATTGCTGGTGCTGGCCTTGAGCATTGCCTTGGTAGGGCGTCTGTACTTCCTGCAGGTCATCGAGTTCGCCTACAACTCCACGGTATCGGAAAACAACCGGGTGCACGTGCTGCCGATCCCGCCGGAGCGCGGGGTGATCTACGACCGCAATGGCGTGGTATTGGCCGATAACCGACCCAGTTTCAACCTGACCCTGACCCGCGAGCGCGCCGGCAATACCGCGCAGGTGCTCGATGAGGTGGTCAAGGTGCTGGAGCTGAGCGATGAAGCGCGCAAGCAGTTCGACAAGGACCTGAAGCGTGTACGCCATCCCTTTGAACCCGTCACCTTGATGTATGAACTGAACGAGAACCAGATCGCCAAGATCGCGGTGAATCAATTTCTGCTGCCGGGCATCGATGTGGAACCTCAGTTCGTACGTGAATATCCGCGCAAGGAGCATTTCGCACACTCGGTCGGCTACGTAGGGCGGATCAACGAGAAGGAATCCAAGACATTGGATCAGACGCAGTACCGCGGCACGCAGTCGGTGGGCAAGACCGGTGTCGAGCGTTTCTATGAAACGGAGCTGCATGGCCAGGTGGGCTATGAAGAGGTCGAGACCAATGCTCAAGGGCGGGTCATGCGGGTGCTCAACCACCACGATCCGGTGCCGGGCAAGAACATCGTACTGAGCCTGGATGTGCACCTGCAGGAAGCCGCCGAGAAGGCGCTGGGCGATCGGCGTGGGGCGGTGGTGTGCATCGATCCGGAAACCGGCGACGTGCTGGCCATGGTCAGCAAGCCCAGCTTCGATCCCAATCTTTTCGTCACCGGGATCAGCTTCAAGGAATATGCGGCGTTGCGCGATTCCATCGACCGGCCGCTGTTCAATCGCGTCCTGCGGGGCCTGTACGCACCTGGTTCGACGATCAAACCGGAAGTGGCGATTGCCGGCCTGGATACGGGTGCGGTTACGCCCCAGTCTCGGGTCTTCGACCCCGGTTACTACGAGCTGCCCAACTACGACCACAAGTACCGCAACTGGAATCGCACCGGCGATGGCTGGGTGGACATGGACGCCGCCATCATGCGCTCCAATGACACCTACTTCTACGATCTGGCGCACAAGCTCGGTGTGGACCGGATGCACGACTACATGACCCGCTTCGGCCTGGGTCAGAAGGTGTCGCTGGACATGTTCGAGGAAGCGCCTGGCTTGATGCCGTCGCAGCAGTGGAAGCGCGCGACCCGACGTCAGGCGTGGTTCCCCGGCGAGACGCTGATCCTGGGTATTGGCCAGGGCTACATGCAGGTCACACCGTTGCAACTGGCCCAGGCCACCACGCTGATCGCCAGCAAGGGCGTATGGCGTCGGCCGCATCTGGCGGAAACCGTAGGGGGGCTGGCGCCGGTGGACGACAACCCGATCCCCAATATCGTGCTGCGTGACAACCGCGAATGGGATCAGGTCAACCACGGCATGCAACTCGTCATGCACGATCCGCGCGGCATTGCGCGGCAGGCTGCCGCCGGTGCGCAGTATCGCATCGCGGGCAAGTCGGGTACCGCTCAGGTGGTCGCGATCAAGCAGGGTGAGCGCTACAACCGTCTCAAGACCTTGGAACGCAACCGTGACAACGCGCTGTTCGTGGGCTTTGCGCCGGCCGACCGGCCGAAGATCGTGGTGGCGGTGATGATCGAGAACGGCGAGGCGGGCGGGCGCGTCGCAGGTCCCGTGGTACGCGAGATCATGGATGCCTGGTTACTGGATGGCGAAGGTCACCTCAAGCCCAAGTACGCGGCGCCCGCGAAGGCGCCTACGGATCCTAAGGTCTGAGCCTTCAGCAGAGAAAGCCACCGTCCACGTTCAGGGCGGTTCCTGTGGTGTAGCTGGAAGCCGAGCTGGCGAGGTACAGCACCGCCCCGGCCATTTCTTCAGGCTGGGCAACACGATTGAGCGGGATCTGCGCGAGCGCGGTCTTGAGGATCGCCTGATTCTCGACCAGCGCGGAGGCAAAACGGGTGTCGGTCAGCCCCGGTAGCAACGCATTGCAGCGGATGTTGAAGCCGGCGCATTCCTTGGCGAACGCTTTGGTCATGTTGATCACCGCAGCCTTGGTCATGGAATAGACGCCTTGGAACACACCGGGTGACACGCCGTTGATCGACGCCACATTGATGATGCTGCCGCCACCGTGTTCACGCATCAACTTGCCGGCTTCGACCGACATGAAGAAGTAACCGCGGACGTTGACGTCCACGGTCTTCTGGAAAGCGCCCAGGTCGACATCCAGGACGCTGCCGAACTGGGGGTTGGTGGCAGCATTGTTGACCAGGATGTCAAGGCGACCGAAGGTTGCGCGGATGCGTGCGAACAAGTCCTGAATCTGCTCGGTTTCGCCAATGTGGCAGGCCATCGCGGTAGCCTGGTCGCCGCCAGCGTTGATGCTGTCGGCGACACGCTGGCAGCCGTCCAGCCTGCGACTGACGACGATCACATGTGCACCCTGCTGCGCCAGCAATCGGGCAATGGACTCGCCGATCCCACGGCTGGCGCCGGAGACCAGCGCTATTCTGCCGTCGAGGTCGAACATCGTGGTCTTGGGCATATCCGCTCCTGCCGTGGGTGAGAAGTTACATGTTCGGGTAAGTTGGTCCACCCGAGCCTTCGGGTGCCACCCAGACGATGTTCTGCGAAGGATCCTTGATGTCGCACGTCTTGCAGTGCACGCAATTCTGCGCGTTGATCTGGAAGCGCTTGGCACCGTCTTCCTGGGTGACGACTTCATAGACACCGGCCGGGCAGTAGCGCTGGGCGGGCTCGTCGTACAGCGGCAGGTTCTTGCCGATGGGAATGCTCGGATCCTTGAGCTTGAGGTGGCACGGCTGCTCTTCTTCATGGTTGGTGCCTGAGATGAACACCGAACTGAGTTTGTCGAAGCTCAATTTGCCATCGGGCTTGGGGTAGTCGATGCGCTTGCTGTCAGCTGCCAGCTTCATGCAGGCGTAGTCAGGCTTGTTGTCGTGCAGGGTGAAGGGGATCTTGCCCTTGAACAGGGTCTGATCGACGAAGTTGAACGCGCCGCCGATGATGGCTCCCCACTTGTGGATGGCAGCCCCGAAGTTGCGGCTGGCGAACAGCTCTTCATACAGCCAGCTGGCCTTGAAGCCGGACACGTAGCCGTCGAGCACGTCTCCGCCTTCCGAGCCCTGGAACAGCGCGTCGGCCACCGCCTCGGCGGCGAGCATGCCGGACTTCATGGCGGTGTGGCTGCCCTTGATCTTGGAGAAGTTCATGGTGCCCAGGTCGCAGCCGATCAGCGCGCCGCCGGCGAAGACCATCTTGGGCAGCGAGTTGAAGCCACCCTTGCAAATGGCGCGGGCGCCGTAGCTGACGCGCTTGCCGCCTTCCAGATACTGCTTGAGAACCGGATGGTGCTTGAGTCGCTGGAACTCGCCGAAAGGCGACAGGAATGGGTTGGCGTAGGACAGGTCGACGATGAGGCCGACCACCACCTGATTGTTTTCCAGGTGATAGAGGAACGAGCCGCCGGTGTTCTCGGTACCCATGACCTCCAGCGGCCAGCCGGCGGTGTGGACCACCAGCCCCGGCTGGTGCTTGGCAGGATCGATGTCCCAGATCTCTTTCAAGCCGATCCCGTAATGCTGCGCGTCGGCTTCGCTGTCCAGTTTGAAGCGTTCGATCAGTTGCTTGCCGATGTGCCCGCGGCAGCCTTCGGCGAACAGGGTGTATTTACCGCGCAGTTCCATGCCCGGGGTGTACAGCCCTTCTTTGGGCTTGCCTTCGCGATCCACGCCGAGGTCGCCGGTGATGATGCCGCGCACAACGCCCGTTTCGTCGATCAGCGCTTCTTGTGCGGCAAATCCGGGGTAGATCTCGACACCCAGGTTTTCAGCCTGCTGGGCGAGCCAGCGGCACAGATTGCCCAGGGAGATGATGTAGTTGCCCTCGTTGTGCATGGTCTTGGGCACGAAGGCGTCGGGGATCTTTGTGCCACTCTCGGCGTTTTTCAGGATGAAGATGTCGTCGCGGGTGACGGGCGTGTTCAGGGGGGCACCCAGGGCTTTCCAGTCCGGGAACAATTCGGTGAGCGCCCGCGGTTCGAAGACGGCACCGGAAAGGATGTGAGCACCGACCTCGGAGCCTTTTTCAACCACGCAGACGCTGATTTCCTGTCCGGCGTCGGCGGCTTTCTGCTTCAGTCGGCATGCCGCGGACAGGCCTGCTGGGCCTGCGCCGACGACGACGACGTCGAATTCCATGTATTCGCGTTCCACGGGTTCTCTCCTACTCAGGGCTCATCAGGCCTTTCTAATGGGTGAAGCGTCCGGAACGGTCATCCGGGGTGTCGCGGTTGGGTGCTGCGTTCATCTGCTCGTGTAGTACCGTGTCTGGACGGCTACAGGCAAGGGCATGCGCGTGCTGCAGTATATCTACACCACTTGGCCGGTCCAATACAAACGTTTGTTTGAATCTGCTGCAGCCCAGTAAAATCAAGGTGGCCAGGGGGCGTGACCGGTGAGTTCCGCGTATTGACCGGTCAGGGCTCAGCGGTCAAGATACGGCCAGCTTCATGTTCGATGCAGCGCCTGCATGCAGTACAGGATGCATCGAATCTCGACCCCGGCACGGGTCATTCATCCATGTCGAACGCCCATCGGGTCGAGTTTACACGTCATACTTGTTGAAGGCTGCCCCGTTTTGCTGGTCAAGGTCTTGAAAAATCAGGTTTTTGCCAGCACTACGCAATGCTGCAAACGTTTCAATGGTGCCCTTGCGCCCACGTCATCGTCCGGTCTGCCTGGGCGACATTCTTTTCACCGGAGAGTAACGAGGAATCCATGAAGGTTCTTGTAGCTGTCAAACGAGTGGTCGACTACAACGTCAAGGTTCGCGTCAAGGCGGATAATTCAGGCGTTGATCTTGCCAACGTCAAGATGTCGATGAACCCGTTCTGCGAAATCGCTGTTGAAGAAGCCGTCCGCCTGAAAGAGAAAGGCATCGCCAGCGAAATCGTCGTGGTCACCATCGGCCCGGCCACCGCTCAGGAGCAACTGCGCACCGCGCTGGCCCTGGGCGCCGACCGCGCCATCCTGGTCGAGCACGCCGAGGAACTGAACGCCCTGGCAGTGGCCAAGCTGCTCAAGGCGGTGGTCGACAAGGAACAGCCGCAGTTGGTGATCCTGGGCAAGCAGGCGATCGACAGCGACAACAACCAGACTGGCCAGATGCTGGCTGCGCTGAGCGGCTACGCCCAGGGCACTTTCGCGTCCAAGGTCGAAGTGGCGGGCGACAAGCTCAATGTCACCCGTGAAGTCGATGACGGTCTGCAGACCGTTGGCCTGACCCTGCCGGCCATCGTCACCACCGACCTGCGTCTGAACGAGCCGCGCTACGCCTCCCTGCCCAACATCATGAAGGCCAAGAAGAAGCCGCTCGAATCGTTCACGCCCGAGGCGCTCGGCGTGTCGTTGACCTCCACCAACAAGACCCTCAAGGTCGAGGCGCCGGCGACCCGCAGCGCCGGTGTCAAGGTCAAGTCGGTGGCCGAACTGGTCGAAAAACTGAAAAACGAAGCGAAGGTAATCTGAATGACTATCCTGGTTATCGCCGATTATGTAACCGAAGGTCAGGTGAACACTGGCGTTGCACCTTCGACCCTGAACACCGTGGCTGCCGCGCAGAAGATCGGCGGCGACATTCACGTGCTGGTCGCCGGCGTGCAGGTCGACAGCGTCGCGCAAGCCGCCGCGAAGATCGCGGGCGTGAGCAAGGTGCTGGTGGCGGACAATGCCGCCTACGCGCACCAGTTGCCTGAAAACGTGGCGCCGCTGATCGTCGAGCTGGCCTCGGGCTACAGCCATGTGCTGTCCGCTGCGACCGCCAACGGCAAGAACATCCTGCCGCGTGTTGCCGCTGCGCTGGACGTCGACCAGATCTCCGAGATCATCTCGGTCGAGTCGCCAGACACCTTCAAGCGTCCGATCTACGCCGGCAACGCCATTGCCACTGTGCAATCGAGCGCTGCGATCAAGGTCATCACCGTACGTGCCACCGGTTTCGACGCCGTGGCTGCCGAAGGCGGTTCAGCAACTGTCGAAGCGGTGGGCGCAGCTCACGATACCGGCAAATCGAGCTTCGTTGGCGAAGAGCTGGCCAAGTCCGATCGTCCCGAGCTGACCGCGGCGAAGATTGTCGTCTCCGGCGGCCGTGGCATGCAGAACGGCGACAACTTCAAGCACCTCTACACCCTGGCCGACAAGCTGGGTGCTGCCGTGGGTGCGTCGCGTGCAGCGGTGGACGCCGGCTTCGTGCCCAACGACATGCAGGTCGGCCAGACCGGCAAGATCGTCGCGCCGCAGTTGTACATCGCGGTAGGCATTTCCGGAGCCATCCAGCATCTGGCTGGCATGAAGGACTCCAAGGTGATCGTTGCGATCAACAAGGACGAAGAGGCGCCGATCTTCCAGGTGGCCGATTATGGCCTGGTCGCCGACTTGTTCGAAGCTGTTCCCGAGCTGGAAAAACTGGTCTGATCCAGCGCTTCGCGCTGCGGTCGACTCAAGCCCGGTCGCCATCCGTTGCCCACAGGGCAGCGGGCGGCGACCGGGCTTTTTTGTATCTGAATTTGCCTGTGACATGGGCTGAAGAGGTTGAGGTTGAGCATGACCAGACAAGGCAGACTTCGCCGCGCGGGCTTTTGCATGGTCGCGGCGTTGCTACCGCTGGCAGCACAGGGGGCGGGCAAGTGCGAGCGACTGGTTGCCAGTGGCAGCCCCGACGCGCCGCCCTATCTGTGGCGGGATCCACAGGACCCGGAGCGGCTGATCGGCGTCAACGCCGAGCTGTTGCAGCAGGTGGCGACCCAGATCGGCGTCAAGGTCGACATTCTTTATGCCGGCAAGCGTTCACAGGCGCTGGAAGAGGTGCGCAGTGGGCGAATGGACTTGCTGGTGGATGCACCCCTGAACGTCAGCGAGCTTGAATCCCTGGATTATGTGCATCCTGCCCTGGTCCCGAACGATTACCTGGTGTGGACCCTGCGATCGACGCCACTGACCTACCGCAGTCTTGCCGATCTTCACGGCCACGCCGGGGCGATCTCGGCCAAGGCGCGACCGACCCAGGCATTCGCTACTCTGGCCGCCGAGCATCTGAAGCTGGTCAGTACTGACAATCTGATTCAGGCCTTCGACAAGCTGGTGCTTGGCCAGGTCGAATACGTGATCGCCGGACGCTATTCCGGTGCGGCCATGGCTCAGGCACAGGGGCTGGGGGATCGACTGCAAAGCAGTGAGCTGCCCGTCGACCGCCCGGGGTTGTACCTGGCGTTGTCTCACGACTCCGCGTGCAACGATCCCTGGCTGCGCGGACAGCTGGCGAAAAAAATGACAGAATTGACCGCTTCAGGCATACCTCCCGAGGTGTTTTCCCGCAATGTCGAGCGTTGGAAAGTCCAGCAATCGCTCAAGCCTGCAGTACTTCCACAGTAGGAATCTTTCGTGAACATTCAAACGATGACCGCAGGCGCGATGTTTGCGCTGCTTGCTGGTTGCGCCAACGACCCGGCGCCTACGCAGCAATTGCGTCTGGCTGACCAGACCGTCGAGCAGGCCCGCGCCGTTGGCGCCACAGACGACAACGAGGCCATGAAAATGGCGGTCGACAAACTTGCCCAGGCGCGTGCGCAAATGGTCGATGAAAACTACAAGAGCGCCCGGCTCAACGCCGAACAGGCCGAGTTGGACGCACGTCTGGCCGAAGATCAATTGTTGACCGCCAAGGGGCAGGAGCAGATCAAGGTGCTGGAGGCTCGCATCCAGCGCCTGCGCAAACAATTGGGAGACATGCAGTGAAGCAGTTGACGGGAATGCGCATGGGGCTGGTGCTGGCGGCCGGTTTGGTGACGGTAGGCTGTACCGGTCAGCGCGCCAATAGCGAGGCCGTCCAGCGTGCCGAGGTTGCCTTTCAGGCGGTCCGCGATGATTCCAACGTGCTGCGCAGCGCGCCCAAGGATGTCATCCGGGCTGGCGAATCGCTGGCCCGCGCCGAGCGGCTCGCCAGCTATTGGGGCACGGGCAGCGACGCTCAGCATTATGCCTACCTGAGCCAGCGCTACAGCGAGATCGCCCGGGAGCGCAGTCAGCAGATGCTCAATCAGCAGCGCCTGACCAAGCTGCAGATGGACCAGCAGCGCCTGCAACTGGCGTTGCGTGACTCCAAGCTGGAAAGCGTGCAGCAGCAGGGCAAGTGGCTGGAAGAGCAGATTCTGGCGTTGGCCAATGTCGAGGCCGACCGCGGGCTGGTGATGACACTGGGTGACGTGCTGTTCGATACGGGGGAGGCGCAGCTCAAGCCACAGGCCAACCGTACGATCCTCAAGCTCGTGCAGTTCCTGCAACTCAATCCCAAGCGCGTGGTGCGTATCGAAGGCTACACCGATAACACTGGCGAAAAAGCCTTTAACCTGCAGCTGTCGACCGACCGAGCGCAGTCGGTAGCCGACACGCTGGTTGACTTGGGCATCGATGAGTCGCGTATTCAGGTGCACGGTTATGGCGATGCCTATCCTGTGGATGCAAACGCTTCGGAGCGGGGCAGGGCGCAGAACCGTCGGGTCGAGATCGTCTTCTCCAACGCAAAAGGGGAAATGGCGTTGCCGCGCGGTTGATGCTCAGGTGAATCTCGACAGTGCAGTTGCAGGATCAGCTCTGCTATTCTGCCAGCTGTCCCCGTACAGTTTGCATCTGTAGGGGTCCAGTGGCACATCTGAGATCCCGCCATGACCAACCTCTTGCTCTACCAGCGTATTGCCCAACAGTTGGCTGATGACATCCGGCGAGGGGTCTATCAGCCAGGTGAGCGTGTGCCTTCGGTACGCAAGATGAGCGCGCAGCTCAATGTCAGCCACGCCACGGTGTTGCAGGCCTACGCCAACCTCGAAGATCAGGGGTTGATCCGCGCGCGGCCACAGTCTGGCTACTACGTGCACCAGACGCCCGCGCTGACTGCGCCGACGCCTGACATTGCGCGGGTGGAGCGGCCGGGGTTGGTCACACGCAGCAGCATCATCCAGCAAGTGCTGGATGAGTCCCGACGAGAGGGCGTGTTTCCGTTGGGCGCTGCGGTGCCCCATGTCGAGTTTCTGCCGGTACGGGCATTGCACCAGCAGTTGGCCAAGGTCACCCGCTTCCAGAGTCCACGTGCGTTCAGCTACATGTTCAGCCCAGGCTTCGAGCCGCTGCGCCGGCAAGTGGCGATCCGCATGCGCGATGCGGGCGTGGTGGTCGATCCTTCGGAGATCGTCATCACGCACGGTTGCGTCGACGCGTTGCAGATGAGCCTGCGCGTGCTCACCCGGCCCGGAGATCTGATCGCGGCCGAGTCGCCTACCTATTACGGTTTGCTGCAACTGGCGGACTTGCTCGGCCTCAAGGTGATCGAGATCCCCAGCGATCCGTCGACGGGTATCAGCCTGGAGGCGCTGCAGTTGGCCGCCAATCAGTGGTCGATCAAGGCGCTGGTGCTGACACCGCGCTTGAGCAATCCACTGGGCGGGACCATGCCCGAGGAGCGCATGAAGCAGCTGTTGCGACTGTCTTCGGACTTCGATATTCAGATTGTCGAGGACGATATCTATGGCGAATTGATGTTCGAGCAAGGAAAGAGCAAGGCGCTCAAGGCGTTCGATCGGCTGGGGCATGTCATCTACTGCTCGAGCTTCTCCAAGACACTTTCCCCAGGGGTGCGGATTGGTTGGATGATTGCCGGTAAATACCAGGCCGAGGTCCAGCGCTTGCAGACGTTCAGCACGCATTCGGCCTGCAGCGTCACGCAAATGGGCGTGGCCAGCTACCTGGAGAACGGCGGCTACGACCGGCACCTGCGTTTCATTCGTCAGGAGTACCGCAAGAACCTCAGTGCCTTCCAGTTGGCCGTGCAGCAGCACTTTCCCGAAGGCACGCAGATCACGCGGCCCACGGGTGGATTCATTCTCTGGGTCAGTCTGCCGGGGCGGGTCAATACTCAGGAACTGCACGTTCGCGCGCTGGAGCAGGGGATCAGCATTGCCCCGGGGCTGATCTTCAGCAATACAGAGCAATTCAACCACTGCGTTCGGCTCAATTGCGGCGTGCCGTGGAACCGCGAAGCGGAGCGTGCCCTGGCGACGCTGGGTGTACTGGCACGTCAATTGTGTCAGGAGTCAGGAGTTTCCTATTGAAAGCGCTCAGGGGGCTTGTCAGCTCGACCGCGAACGCGGAGCATAGGGCTCTCATCGTTGTTGCCGTGCCCTTATGAACACCATGCGTCGTATTGCATTGCTGGTCTTCTGCTTGAATCTAGGCGTCTTCGCAGTGCCTTGCGTTCAGGCACAAACGTCGGAAATTCCGTCTTCCACAGCGCGCTCGGCGGAAACTGGCAAGCCTGTCGTCAAAACTGACGCGCCGGCAAAGAAGGCCGTGGCAAAAAAGCCAGCGGTTCGCAAGAAGGCGGCCAAAAGCCGTTCGCGCAAGGAGTCGGACGTCATCGCCACTCCTGTGCCTGAGGCCAAGCTGGATCTGAGCCTGCCCAAGGACATCGTCAAGGACCTTAAGCCGCCGACTCAGCCTGTCAACGCTGCGGTCCAGCCGACTCCGCTTGCCGAGCGTGCGCCTAAACCCATCCTGCCCGCTTTCTTCAGTGACAAGGGCAATGAGGACTTCCAGCTCAATGGCCGTCTGCTGAACAACGAAATGCAGCTGCAGCGGCGCGGCGACGGTCGTGAAGTCGAGGGTGCGGCGCTGGACTTCAATTTCAAGCAGTGATCAGTGCCGCCCGCAGTATCGACCGTTACAGTTTGGCTGATTGAAATATCGATGCGGGCATTTTCAAACGCTCGTTTGGTCACTACCATGGGGGCTCTTCAACCCACCGTGCCTGTGAGGTCATGACGTCATGAAATGCCGCGAAGGCTGTGGCGCCTGCTGTATCGCCCCTTCCATCAGTTCGCCTATTCCTGGCATGCCTTCAGGTAAGCCGGCAGGGCAGCGCTGTGTGCAGCTATCTCTGGACAATCTCTGTGCGCTGTTCGGTCTGCCCGAGCGGCCGGCAGTGTGCTCGGCGTTCAATGCCGATCCCGAGGTGTGCGGTGACAGCGATCAGGATGCCGTGCGCATTCTGGGTTGGTGGGAGCAGATGACCGCATAGGCAAGGGCTCCATTCTCGACAACAAGGAACAACAACAATGAGAGCGATGCATTCGATAGCGTTGGTAGCCCTGCTGGGTAGTGTCCACGTGTCCGCCCAGGCGGAGTCGTGGGTGGTGGCCAAGGACGAGGAGGGGATCAAGGTCTCGCTGAGCGAGGTCGCAGGCTCCAAGTACAAGGCCTATCGTGGCGAAACCGTCATCAAGGCCAGCGTAGCGAAGTTGCGGGCAATGCAGGAAGACGTCGCCGGCGCGTGCACCTGGATTCACGAGTGCAAGGCGCAAAAGCTGCTCAAGCATCAGGGCGACCAGACCTGGACCTACACCCAGTTCAATACGCCATGGCCGGTGACGCCGAGGGATTCGGTGTTGCACATCACCACGGTGGATGGCAGCGATGGCAGCGTTACCCGTAACCTGGCTGGGGCGGCCAACTATGTGCCGGAGGAAAAAGGCTTCGTGCGTGTGGCTCAGGTCGAAGGCTTCTGGAAGATGGTGCCTCAGGGTGCCAATCAGACCCAGGTGATCTACCAGGTGCATACCGAGCCGGGTGGCAGCGTGCCTTCCTGGCTCGCCAACAAGTTCGTCGTGGATGCGCCATTCAACACCCTCAAGGCGCTGCGTGCCAAGGCGGAACAATAGAAAAGCAAAAGGCCGCCCGAGGGCGGCCTTTCGTTGCAGCGCGAACGCTTAGGTGCGGTCGTCCAGCGCTGTGACGTCGCGGCTTTTCTCGCCGGTGTACAGCTGGCGTGGGCGGCCGATCTTGTACGGGCTCGAGAGCATTTCCTTCCAATGGGAAATCCAGCCAACGGTGCGCGCCAGGGCGAATATCACCGTGAACATGCTGGTTGGAATGCCGATGGCCTTGAGGATGATGCCCGAATAGAAATCGACGTTCGGGTACAGCGAGCGCTCGATGAAGTACGGGTCGGTCAACGCGATCTCTTCCAGGCGCATGGCCAGTTCGAGCTGCGGATCATTCTTGATGCCCAGTTCCTTCAATACTTCGTCGCAGGTCTGCTTCATCACCGTGGCCCGTGGGTCGCGGTTCTTGTAGACGCGGTGGCCGAAGCCCATCAGTTTGAACGGATCGTTCTTGTCCTTGGCTTTGGCGATGAAGGCGTCGATGTTGGAAACATCGCCGATTTCATCGAGCATGGTCAGCACCGCTTCGTTGGCACCGCCGTGGGCAGGGCCCCACAGCGCCGCGATGCCGGCAGCGATGCAGGCGAACGGGTTGGCGCCCGAAGAGCCTGCCAGGCGTACGGTAGAGGTGGACGCATTCTGCTCGTGGTCGGCGTGCAGGATGAAGATGCGATCCATGGCCTTGGCCAGCACCGGGCTGATCGGTTTGATCTCGCACGGGGTGTTGAACATCATGTGCAGGAAGTTTTCGGCATACGAGAGGTCGTTGCGCGGGTACATCATGGGCTGGCCCATGGAGTACTTGTAGACCATGGCTGCCAGGGTCGGCATCTTGGCTACCAGGCGTACCGCCGAGATCTCGCGATGCTGGGGGTTATTGATGTCGAGCGAGTCATGGTAGAACGCGGACAGTGCGCCGACCACGCCGCACATGATGGCCATGGGGTGGGCATCGCGGCGGAAGCCGTTGAAGAAGGTCTTCAACTGCTCGTGAACCATGGTGTGGTTCTTGATGTTGCCGACGAACTTGGCCTTCTGCTCGGCAGTCGGCAGTTCGCCGTTGAGCAGCAGGTAGCAGGTTTCAAGGTAGTCGGATTGTTCGGCGAGTTGCTCGATCGGATAGCCGCGGTGCAGCAGGATTCCGGCATCGCCGTCGATATAGGTGATCTTCGACTCGCACGACGCGGTCGACATGAAGCCTGGGTCGAAAGTGAAGCGGCCCGTGGCAGTCAAACTCCTGACGTCGATTACATCGGGACCAACGGTGCCGGTTAAAATCGGCAGCTCGACGGGGGCTGCGCCCTCGATGATCAACTGCGCTTTTTTGTCAGCCATGTGGCCTCCTATTAATGCTTGAAATCATCAGACAGACCCCCCACGCAGGGCCCGCACCACTATAGTGAGATAAATTCGAATGTCAATTTGCTTAAAGTGAGGCTCCAGAGGGCTTCGAGCACGCTTTTTTCGCGAAATTCCGCCCCGTTCAAACCTTTTGCCCTGGCTGCGCAATCCGCCGTCCGAGGCCTGCGCGTGCGTTGTCATTAGTATCCTAACTGTCTATACTCGGCAGCCGACCGCCGGGGGCTTTTCCGAGCCATTTCGACGGGGTCGTCACTCCCTGGGTGGTGAGTACCTGACCAGTACACTTCCCTACAACTTGCCCTGCTTGCTAGGGGCTCTTCAGTGTGAAAAAAGCCGTGAATAGCCAACGACCTGTAAACCTAGACCTAAGGACCATCAAACTCCCTGTCACTGCTTACACGTCCATTCTCCATCGTATATCCGGTGTCATCCTGTTCCTGGGCATCGCTCTCATGCTGTACGCATTGGGCAAATCCCTGGGCTCCGAGGAAGGCTTCGGCGAGGTGAAGGCGTATTTGACCAGCCCGCTGGCCAAGTTTGTGATCTGGGCCCTGCTGTCCGCCTTGCTGTATCACCTGGTGGCCGGTGTGCGCCACCTGATCATGGACATGGGCATCGGTGAGACGCTGGAAGGCGGCAAGCTGGGCTCCAAAATCGTTCTCATCATCTCGGTGGTGCTGATCGTTCTGGCAGGAGTTTGGGTATGGTAACCAACGTTACGAACCTTTCGCGTTCGGGCCTCTATGACTGGATGGCACAGCGCGTGTCTGCGGTCGTTCTCGCGGCTTATTTTCTGTTTCTGATCGGGTACATCATTGCCAATCCAGGCATGGAGTACACCCAATGGCACTCGCTGTTCAGCAGCAACTGGATGCGCATCTTCAGCCTCCTGGCCCTGGTCGCCCTGGGCGCCCACGCCTGGGTCGGCATGTGGACCATCGCCACCGACTACCTGACGCCAATGTCGTTCGGCAAGTCGGCCACGGCTATACGCTTCCTGTTCCAGGCGGTATGCGGCGTCGCGATGTTCGCGTACTTCGTCTGGGGTGTGCAGATTCTTTGGGGTATCTGATTCATGGCTAACATTAGTACGCTTTCCTTCGACGCCATCATCATTGGTGGTGGCGGTGCCGGCATGCGCGCAGCGCTGCAGCTGGCCCAGGGCGGTCACAAGACTGCCGTTGTCACCAAAGTCTTCCCGACTCGCTCGCACACCGTGTCGGCGCAGGGCGGCATCACGTGCGCCATCGCTTCGGCCGACCCGAACGATGACTGGCGCTGGCACATGTACGATACCGTCAAGGGTTCCGACTACATCGGTGACCAGGACGCTATCGAGTACATGTGTTCGGTAGGCCCGGAGGCCGTCTTCGAGCTCGAGCATATGGGGCTGCCGTTTTCGCGTACCGAGCAGGGCCGCATCTACCAGCGTCCGTTCGGTGGCCAGTCCAAGGACTTCGGCAAGGGCGGCCAGGCGGCACGTACCTGTGCTGCTGCCGACCGTACCGGTCACGCCTTGCTGCACACCCTCTATCAGGCGAACCTGAAGGCCGGCACTGTATTCCTGAATGAATACTATGCGGTCGATCTGGTGAAGAACCAGGACGGTGCGATCGTTGGCGTGATCGCCATCTGCATCGAAACCGGCGAAACCTCCTACATCCGTGCCAACGCCACCGTATTGGCAACTGGCGGGGCCGGGCGCATCTATTCGTCCACCACCAACGCCCTGATCAACACCGGTGACGGCGTCGGCATGGCCTTGCGTGCCGGTGTGCCGGTACAGGACATCGAGATGTGGCAGTTCCACCCGACCGGCATCGCTGGCGCAGGTGTACTGGTCACCGAAGGTTGTCGCGGTGAAGGCGGTTACCTGATCAACAAGCACGGCGAGCGTTTCATGGAACGCTACGCACCGAACGCCAAGGACCTTGCCGGTCGCGACGTGGTTGCGCGCTCCATGGTCAAGGAAATCATCGCCGGCAATGGCTGTGGTCCCGATGGCGATCACGTGATGCTCAAGCTCGATCACCTGGGCGAGGAAGTGCTGCACAGCCGCCTGCCGGGCATCATGGAGCTGTCCAAGACCTTTGCCCACGTCGATCCGGCCGCTGCGCCGATTCCTGTCGTGCCAACTTGTCATTACATGATGGGGGGTGTCGCTACCAACATCCACGGTCAGGCAATCACCCAGGATGCCAATGGCAACGACGCCATCATCCCTGGTCTGTTCGCCGTGGGCGAAGTGGCTTGCGTGTCGGTTCACGGTGCCAACCGCCTGGGTGGCAACTCGCTGCTCGACCTGGTGGTATTCGGTCGCGCTGCCGGTCTGCACCTGGAGCAGGCACTGAGCGAAGGCATTGACTACCGCCGTGCCAGCGACACCGATCTGGAAGTCGCCTTGGCGCGTCTGGACGGCCTCAATGCACGGACTACCGGCGAAGACGTCGCCAGCCTGCGCAAGGAACTGCAAAGCTGCATGCAGAACTACTTCGGTGTGTTCCGTACCGGCGAGTACATGCAGAAAGGTATCGATCAGCTGGCCGGCCTGCGCGAGCGCATTGCCAACGTCAAGATCAACGACAAGAGCCAGGGCTTCAACACCGCCCGGATCGAAGCGCTGGAATTGCAGAACCTGCTGGAAGTGGCGGAAGCCACCGCGATCGCTGCAGAGCATCGCAAAGAGTCCCGCGGCGCTCACGCCCGTGAAGACTATGAAGATCGCGACGACGAAAACTGGCTGTGCCACACCCTGTACTTCCCGGGTGAAAAACGTGTTGCCAAGCGCGCCGTGAACTTCTCGCCGAAAACCGTTCCGACTTTCGAACCGAAAATCCGGACTTATTGAGGGTGGCCGTCATGTTGCAAGTCAGTGTTTATCGCTACAACCCGGATCAGGACGCAGCGCCGTCCATGCAGGAATTCCAGGTCGACACCGGTGGCAAGGATGTGATGGTGCTGGACGTGCTGGCCTTGATCAAGGAACAGGACGAAGGCTTTTCGTATCGTCGCTCGTGCCGTGAAGGCGTGTGCGGTTCCGACGGCATGAACATCAACGGCAAGAACGGCCTGGCGTGCATCACGCCGCTGTCCGCTGTCGTAAAAGGTAACAAGTTGATCGTGCGTCCGCTGCCAGGATTGCCCGTCATCCGTGACCTGGTCGTGGATATGAGCATCTTCTACAAGCAGTACGAGAAGGTGAAACCGTTCCTGCAGAACGACACTCCGGCTCCGGCCATCGAGCGTCTGCAGACTCCGGAAGAGCGCGAAAAGCTTGACGGTCTGTACGAGTGCATCCTGTGTGCATGCTGCTCGACATCCTGCCCGTCGTTCTGGTGGAACCCTGACAAGTTCCTGGGCCCGGCAGCGTTGCTGCAGGCTTATCGTTTCCTGGCCGACAGCCGCGATACCCGGACCAGCGAGCGCCTCGCATCGATGGATGACCCGTTCAGCGTATTCCGCTGCCGCGGCATCATGAACTGCGTCAGCGTCTGCCCGAAAGGCTTGAACCCCACCAAGGCCATTGGCCATGTGCGGAACATGCTGTTGTCCAACGGCGTCTGATTCAACTGCTACACCGCAAGCCGTCACAGCGCGGGATCGATCCTGCGCTGTGGCGAAAACCCGAGCGCGGCTGCGTATGGCTTCGCTTTTACTTTCGAAGAAACAAGACCAGCAGGGGCTCCGGGCTGGTACCCGGACTACCAGCGTACAACTCTGAGGTGGCTTGCACGGTCGCTCTACACGGACCGCGTCAATACGCCCAAGCTGTCAGCGCCGGTGGTGTCCCCTAACCGAGGGTGACCAAGCATGCAAGAAAGCGTGATGCAGCGCATGTGGAACAGCGCCCACCTATCCGGTGGTAACGCTGCCTATGTGGAAGAGCTCTATGAGCTTTACCTGCACGACCCTAACGCTGTGCCAGAGGAATGGCGCACCTACTTTCAGAAGTTGCCTGCCGAAGGCAGCACTGCCACCGACGTTGCACACTCCACCATTCGCGATCATTTCGTCCTGCTGGCCAAAAACCAGCGCCGTGCTCAACCGGTTTCCGCCGGGAGCGTGAGCAGCGAGCACGAAAAGAAGCAAGTGGAAGTGCTGCGACTGATTCAGGCCTACCGGATGCGCGGCCACCAGGCAGCCCAACTGGACCCGTTGGGGCTGTGGCAACGGCCTGCTCCGGCAGACCTGTCAATCAACCATTACGGCATGACCAATGCCGATCTGGATACGACCTTCCGTGCCGGCGACCTGTTCATCGGCAAGGAGGAGGCGAGCCTACGTGAAATTCTCGAGGCTTTGCAGCAGACATATTGCCGCACCATCGGCGCCGAGTTCACTCACATCACCGATTCCGAGCAGCGCAGCTGGTTCCAGCAGCGTCTGGAAAGCGTGCGCGGTCGTCCTTCGTTCTCGGCCGAGATCCGCAGCCACGTGCTGGAGCGCGTCACGGCTGCCGAAGGCCTTGAGAAGTATCTGGGCACCAAATACCCCGGTACCAAGCGTTTCGGTCTGGAAGGTGGCGAAGCCCTGATCCCGATGCTCGACGAGATGATTCAGCGCTCGGGCTCCTACGGCACCAAGGAAGTCGTGATCGGCATGGCCCACCGTGGCCGTCTCAACGTACTGGTCAACACCTTCGGCAAGAACCCTCGTGACCTGTTCGACGAGTTCGAAGGCAAGAAGAAGGTCGAGCTGGGCTCCGGTGACGTCAAGTACCACCAGGGTTTCTCGTCCAACGTGATGACCGCAGGTGGCGAAGTGCACCTGGCCATGGCGTTCAACCCGTCCCACCTGGAGATCGTTTCTCCGGTGGTCGAGGGTTCGGTACGTGCCCGCCAGGACCGTCGCAACGATGCGGTCGGCGACAAGGTGCTGCCGATCTCGCTGCACGGCGACGCTGCATTCGCCGGCCAGGGCGTGGTCATGGAAACCTTCCAGATGTCGCAGACCCGCGGTTTCAAGACCGGCGGTACCGTGCACATCGTGATCAACAACCAGGTTGGTTTCACCATCAGCAACCCGTACGACGCGCGCTCCACCGAGTACGCGACCGACGTGGCCAAGATGATCCAGGCGCCGATCCTGCACGTGAACGGCGATGATCCGGAAGCCGTGGTGTTCGTCACCCAGCTGGCCATCGACTACCGCATGCAGTTCAAGCGCGACGTGGTCATCGACCTGGTGTGCTACCGCCGTCGCGGCCACAACGAGGCCGACGAGCCAAGTGGCACCCAGCCGCTGATGTACCAGCAGATCGCCAAGCAGCGCACCACCCGCGAGCTGTATGCCGAAAGCCTGATCAAGGCCGGCGTGCTCGACGAAGGCAGCGTGCAGAGCCAGATCGACGAGTACCGCAATGCGCTGGACAACGGTCTGCATGTGGTCAAGAGCCTGGTCAAGGAACCGAACAAGGAATTGTTCGTCGACTGGCGTCCTTACCTGGGCCATGCCTGGACGGCGCGCCATGACACGCGCTTCGACCTCAAGACCCTGCAGGAACTGTCCGCCAAGCTGCTGGAAATTCCCGAAGGCTTCGTCGTGCAGCGCCAGGTGTCCAAGATCTACGAAGATCGCCAGAAGATGCAGGCCGGTGGCTTGCCGATCAACTGGGGCTATGCCGAGACCATGGCGTACGCCACCTTGGCCTTCGAAGGTCACCCGATCCGCATGACCGGCCAGGACATCGGCCGCGGCACCTTCTCGCACCGCCATGCGGTGTTGCACAACCAGAAGGATGCGGCGACCTACATTCCGCTGCAGAACCTGTACAACGGCCAGCCGCGCTTCGATCTGTACGACTCGTTCCTGTCCGAAGAGGCGGTTCTGGCGTTCGAATACGGCTACTCGACCACCTCGCCCAACGCGTTGGTGATCTGGGAAGCGCAGTTCGGTGACTTCGCCAACGGTGCACAGGTCGTGGTCGACCAGTTCATCACCAGCGGCGAGCACAAGTGGGGCCGTCTGTGCGGTCTGACCATGCTGCTGCCGCACGGCTACGAAGGGCAGGGCCCGGAGCACTCGTCGGCGCGTCTGGAGCGTTACCTGCAGCTGTGCGCCGAGCACAACATTCAGGTGTGCGTGCCCACCACGCCCGCGCAGATCTACCATCTGCTGCGTCGTCAGGTGATCCGTCCGCTGCGCAAGCCGCTGATCGTGCTCACGCCCAAGTCGCTGCTGCGTCACAAGCTCGCGGTGTCGACCCTGGAAGACCTGGCTGAAGGTTCGTTCCAGACCGTCATCCCGGAAATCGATACCCTGGACGCCGCCAAGGTGACGCGTCTGGTGCTGTGCAGCGGCAAAGTCTACTACGACCTGCTGGAGAAGCGCCGCGCCGAAGGCCGCGAAGATGTCGCCATCGTGCGTATCGAGCAGCTGTATCCGTTCCCTGAAGACGACTTGATGGAAGCGATCGCTGCCTACACCAATCTGGAGCACGTGGTCTGGTGTCAGGAAGAACCGATGAACCAGGGTGCCTGGTACAGCAGTCAGCATCACTTGCGCCGCAGCATGAGCAATCACAAGAAGACCCTGGTCCTCGAGTATGCCGGCCGTGACGCATCGGCCGCCCCGGCTTGTGGTTACGCTTCGATGCATGCCGAGCAGCAAGCCAAACTGCTGCAAGATGCCTTCACCGTTTAATGCCAACGCGCACCTGAAACCGAATTTAAGGAATTACTGATAATGGCTATCGAGATCAAAGCCCCTACCTTCCCGGAATCGGTCGCCGACGGCACCGTTGCGACCTGGCACAAGCAGCCGGGCGATGCGGTCAAGCGCGATGACCTGATCGTTGACATCGAGACCGACAAGGTCGTCCTGGAAGTGCTGGCCACTGCCGACGGCGTCCTGGGCGCGATCGTCAAGAACGAAGGCGACACCGTTCTGTCGGACGAAGTCCTGGGCTCCATCGAGGAGGGCGGTGCTGCCGCCGCTGCGCCTGCTGCTGCACCTCAGGCCGCTGCCGCGCCTCAAGCCGCCGCACCACAGGCGGCTTCGGCACCTGCTGCCGGCGACGATGACGCCATCGGTGGTCCGGCTGCACGCAAGCTGGCCGAAGAAAACGGCATCAACCTGAACAGCGTCAAGGGCACCGGCAAAGACGGTCGCGTCACCAAGGAAGACCTGGTCGCCGCCATCGAAGCCAAGAAGTCGGCACCGGCCGCCAAGCCTGCCATGCCTGCCGCGGCAGCCGCCGTGGTCCAGACCACCGGCGACCGCACCGAGAAGCGCGTGCCGATGACCCGTCTGCGCGCCAAGGTCGCCGAGCGCCTGGTCGAAGCCCAGTCGAACATGGCCATGCTGACCACCTTCAACGAAGTCGACATGACCGAAGTCATGGCCTTGCGCTCCAAGTACAAGGACCTGTTCGAGAAGTCGCACAACGGCGTGCGCCTGGGCTTCATGTCGTTCTTCGTCAAGGCGGCCACCGAGGCGCTCAAGCGCTTCCCGGCTGTCAACGCCTCGATCGATGGCTCCGACATCGTCTACCACGGCTACGCCGACGTCGGTGTCGCGGTGTCCAGCGACCGTGGTCTGGTGGTTCCCGTCCTGCGCAATGCCGAGGCCATGAGCCTGGCCGAGATCGAAGGCGGCATCGCCACCTTCGGCAAGAAAGCGCGCGACGGCAAGCTGTCGATGGACGAGATGACCGGGGGTACCTTTACCATCACCAACGGTGGTACCTTCGGTTCGATGATGTCGACCCCGATCGTCAACCCGCCGCAAGCGGCCATCCTGGGCATGCACAACATTCTGCAGCGTCCCATGGCGATCAACGGCCAAGTGGTCATCCGCCCGATGATGTACCTGGCGCTGTCCTATGACCACCGCCTGATCGATGGTAAGGAAGCCGTGACGTTCCTGGTGACCATCAAGAACCTGCTGGAAGATCCAGCGCGTCTGTTGCTGGATATCTGACAAGGCAGCCACAGGTAGCGGGATCCGCCATCGAGCCCACGCAGCTTGATCCGGACCCCGCTGGCTGGGCTTCAAGCATGCCGTTAATAGGAATTGTTTTATGACTCAGAAATTCGACGTGGTAGTGATTGGCGCAGGCCCTGGTGGCTACGTCGCTGCCATCAAGGCCGCACAGCTGGGCCTCAAGACTGCCTGTATCGAGAAGTATCAAGACGGCGAGGGCAAGCTGGCCCTCGGCGGTACCTGCCTGAACGTGGGTTGCATTCCGTCCAAGGCACTGCTGGACAGCTCGTGGAAATTCCACGAAGCCCAGGACGGCTTTGCCATCCACGGTATCAACCATGCCGGCGTGACCATGGATGTCCCGGCGATGATTGGTCGCAAGTCCAACATCGTCAAGAACCTGACTGGCGGCGTTGCCGGCCTGTTCAAGTCCAACGGCGTGACCGTGCTGCAAGGCCACGGCAAACTGCTGGCTGGCAAGAAAGTCGAAGTGACGGGCCCCAACGGCGTTGAAGTCGTCGAAGCCGACAACGTCATTCTGGCTTCCGGCTCGCGTCCGATCGACATTCCACCGGCGCCGGTCGACCAGAAGATCATCGTCGACTCCACCGGTGCGCTGGAATTCCAGCAAGTGCCCAAGCGTCTCGGCGTTATCGGTGCCGGCGTGATCGGTCTGGAACTGGGTTCGGTATGGTCGCGCCTTGGCGCCCAGGTCACCGTGCTCGAAGCACTGGATACGTTCCTCATGGCTGCAGACACCGCGGTGTCCAAGGAGGCCCTGAAGACCATGACCAAGCAAGGCCTGGACATCAAGCTCGGCGCTCGCGTGACCGGCTCCGAGGTTCAGGGCGAAGAAGTCGTGGTCAAGTACACCGATGCCAATGGCGAGCAGTCGATCACTTTCGACAAGCTGATCGTCGCTGTCGGCCGTCGTCCGGTGACCACTGACCTGCTGGCTTCTGACAGCGGTGTTGACATTGACGAGCGCGGCTTCATCTATGTCGATGACTACTGCGCGACCAGCGTCCCTGGCGTCTATGCCATTGGTGACGTGGTCCGTGGTCTGATGCTGGCGCACAAGGCGTCCGAGGAAGGCATCATGGTCGTCGAGCGCATCAAGGGCCACAAGGCCGTGATGAACTACGATCTGATTCCATCGGTCATCTACACCCACCCGGAAATTGCATGGGTCGGCAAGACCGAGCAGGCGCTCAAGGCCGAAGGCGTTGAAGTCAACGTCGGCAGCTTCCCGTTCGCGGCCAGCGGTCGTGCAATGGCAGCCAACGACACCGGCGGTTTCGTCAAGGTCATCGCCGATGCCAAGACCGACCGCGTACTGGGTGTCCACGTGATCGGCCCAAGCGCCGCAGAACTGGTTCAGCAGGGCGCCATCGCCATGGAATTCGGCACCAGTGCCGAAGACCTGGGCATGATGGTCTTCTCGCATCCGACCCTGTCGGAAGCCCTGCACGAAGCGGCCCTGGCCGTGAATGGCGGCGCCATCCACATCGCCAACCGCAAGAAGCGTTAAACAATAAGAAACCACGGTGGATTGCCCGTCGCATACCTGTCCGCAGGGATGCCGCGGAACGTCCGCCGGACTCGCCTCGTCGGTCAACCGGCGAGTAGCAGTCACAGGTGGCGCGGCACTTCAATCACGAAGCGCAGCGCCGAAAAGCGCAGTACCTAACGAAGACGGTAATAAGCATGAATCTTCACGAGTATCAGGGTAAGCAGCTGTTCGCTGAATACGGCCTGCCAGTATCCAAGGGTTACGCGGTAGACACCCCCGAAGAAGCCGCAGAAGCCTGCGACAAGATCGGCGGCAGCGAGTGGGTCGTCAAGGCCCAGGTCCACGCCGGTGGCCGTGGTAAAGCTGGTGGTGTAAAGCTGGTTCGCAGCAAGGAAGACGCCAAGGCTTTCGCTCAGCAATGGCTGGGCAAGCGTCTGGTGACTTACCAGACTGATGCCAACGGTCAGCCTGTCACCAAGATCCTGGTCGAGTCCTGCACCGATATCGCCAAAGAGCTGTATCTGGGCGCCGTTGTAGACCGCTCCAGCCGTCGCATCGTGTTCATGGCTTCCACCGAAGGTGGCGTGGACATCGAGAAGATCGCTCACGACACTCCCGAGAAGATCCTCAAGTCCACCATCGATCCGTTGGTCGGCGCTCAGCCGTTCCAGGGCCGCGAGCTGGCATTCCAGCTGGGTCTGGAAGGCAAGCAGGTTGCCCAGTTCGCCAAGATCTTCGTTGGCCTGGCCAAGCTGTTCCAGGACCACGACCTGGCCCTGCTGGAAGTCAACCCGTTGGTCATCAAGGCGGACGGCGATCTGCATTGCCTCGATGCCAAGATCAACATCGACGCCAACGCCATGTACCGTCAGCCCAAGCTGAAGGGTTTCCACGATCCTTCGCAGGACGACCCGCGTGAAGCGCACGCTGCCAAGTTCGAACTGAACTACGTGGCGCTGGAAGGCAACATCGGTTGCATGGTCAACGGTGCCGGCCTGGCCATGGGTACCATGGACATCGTCAACCTGCACGGCGGCAAGCCAGCCAACTTCCTCGACGTTGGCGGCGGTGCTACCAAGGAACGCGTGACCGAAGCGTTCAAGATCATTCTGTCCGACACCAATGTCGCGGCCGTACTGGTCAACATCTTCGGCGGCATCGTTCGTTGCGACATGATTGCCGAAGGCATCATCGGCGCGGTGAAAGAAGTCGGCGTGAAAATCCCGGTGGTTGTGCGCCTTGAGGGCAACAACGCTGAACTGGGCGCTAAAGTACTGGCGGAAAGCGGTCTGAACATCATCGCAGCCACCAGCCTGACCGACGCTGCTCAACAAGTTGTCAAAGCTGCGGAGGGCAAGTAATGAGCGTCCTGATCAATAAAGACACCAAGGTCATCTGCCAGGGCTTCACCGGCTCGCAGGGTACTTTCCACTCCGAACAGGCCATCGCCTACGGCACCAAGATGGTTGGCGGCGTGACGCCAGGCAAGGGTGGTACCACCCACCTGAACCTGCCTGTGTTCAACACCGTGAAAGAAGCCGTGGAAACCACAGGCGCTACCGCCTCGGTCATCTACGTACCGGCTCCTTTCTGCAAGGATTCCATCCTTGAAGCAGCATTCGGCGGCATCAAGCTGATCGTCTGCATCACCGAAGGCATTCCGACCATCGACATGCTGGAAGCCAAGGTCAAGTGCGACGAGCTGGGTGTCATCCTGATCGGCCCTAACTGCCCAGGCGTGATCACTCCGGGCGAGTGCAAGATCGGCATCATGCCAGGCCACATCCACTTGCCGGGCAAGGTCGGTATCGTGTCGCGTTCCGGCACACTGACCTATGAAGCCGTCAAGCAGACCACCGACGCCGGTTTCGGCCAGTCGACCTGCGTCGGTATCGGTGGTGACCCGATCCCGGGCTCGAACTTCATCGACATCCTGAAGCTGTTCCAGGAAGACCCACAGACCGAAGCGATCGTCATGATCGGCGAGATCGGTGGTTCGGCCGAAGAAGAAGCCGCTGCCTACATCAAGGCACACGTGACCAAGCCGGTCGTTTCCTACATCGCTGGTGTGACTGCCCCTCCAGGCAAGCGCATGGGCCATGCGGGTGCAATCATCTCCGGCGGCAAGGGTACTGCAGACGAGAAGTTCGCTGCCCTGCAGGACGCTGGTGTGAAAACCGTGCGTTCGCTGGCTGACATCGGCAAGGCTTTGGCCGAGCTGACCGGCTGGACTGCCAAGTAAGCTTCGCTTGCTCGACGCGCAGTCGCAAAGGCCACCTTCGGGTGGCTTTTGTGTTTCAGGCGTTCAGCGTTGCTGGCTCAACCATTCGTCACGCGTCAGTTGCCAGATTTCCTCCTCCATGGTGCCACCGACGAAGGATTGTTGGCGTTTGAGCACCACCCGCATGCCCTCGCGCATCGAGATCCGTCTGGACGGTTCGTTGGCTGCTGCTTTGGCGACTCTCAAGACGGGTTTGCCCAGCGCTTGGAACCAGAAGCGATTCACCGCCTGGCAGGCCTCACTCACCAGCCCCTTGTTCTGCCAAGGCTCGGCAATCCAGAAGCTACGGTTGTCGTTGTACTCATCCATGAGGCTGATGACGCCGATGATAAGTTCGGGCGCATCGCGCAGTCGAAGCGTCCAGTGCCATTCCTCCGCGTTGGCCATGGCCGGAAGCGCGTCCTCTCGAATGTAGCGCTCTGCCTCGTCGGCGGGGTAGGGCCACGGCATATTGTCGGTGATGTAGCGAACCATGCCCCAGTGGGCAATCAACTGTTGATAGCGCGGGGCGTCGGCGAGGGTAAGAGGATGCAACTGCAGTCTGCTGGTTTTCAGGATGGGGATGATCGCGTGTGGGCCGTGAGTCATTGCTGGATGCTCGTCAAAAGCTAAGGACTCTACTGGATCGATGGTGGACTAAGCTTCGGAATTGTCCTTTGTCTCTGTAGGGATTTTCCGTATTTGCTCAAAACATTTATAAGGATGACAGCAATCAACGACATTGATCTGGTTGCAGGTAGCCACTCTCATGTAATATGTCGACCCGCCATAATGTCGCAGTCCATGAACGAATGTTCAGGTTGTAGATTCTGGCCGGCTGCCAGCAATGACCTTGATGCCGCAAGGCGTGCCAAGGTCGATGTCACTGAAGTCGCTGAAAACAATGTTCAACAAGAAATTCAGCACGCGAAGGACATGAATGTGAGGCCGATGTTGTGATTTTGGCCTTCTATGCCATTTATCGGTTTGCCCGCTATCCGTTTCACGTTGCCGCTGATGAGGCCCTTGAAACCTGATGGCTGTTGAATCGAACGGTGGCGTTCAATCCTAGGAATTTCTGTATGTTGAAGAAAGCGAACACAGCGCTGCTGGGTCTGGCTCTGTCCATGGGGATGGTGTCGGCACAAGCGGCCGAAGCGAAGAAAGTCGACGTCCTGCTGATTGGCGGCGGTGTCATGAGCGCCACGCTGGGCGTGCTGCTCAACGAGCTCGAGCCGAGCTGGTCGATGGAAATGGTCGAGCGCCTGGACGCTGTCGCCGAAGAAAGCTCCAATGGATGGAACAACGCGGGTACCGGCCACTCGGCCCTGGCCGAGCTGAACTACACCCCGGAAGACAAGGACGGCAAGGTCCAGATCGCCAAGGCGATCGAGATCAACGAAGCCTTCCAGATTTCCCGTCAGTTCTGGGCTCACCAAGTGACGGTGGGTGTGCTGAAGAACCCACGCACGTTCATCAACTCCACGCCGCACATGAGCTTCGTCTGGGGCGATAACAACATCGAGTTCCTCAAGAAGCGCTATGAAGCGCTGAAGGCGAGCCCGCTGTTCGCCGGCATGCAATTCTCCCAGGACCACGAGCAGATCAAGAAGTGGGTGCCGTTGATGATGGAGGGCCGCGACCCCAATCAGAAACTGGCCGTCACCTGGAGCCCGCTGGGTACCGACATGAACTTCGGCGAGATCACCCGCCAGTACGTCGGTCACCTGAAGGGCCAGAAAGGCTTCGACCTGAAGCTGTCCAGCGAAGTTGAAGACATCAAGCGCAATGACGATGGTTCGTGGCGCGTGAGCTACAAGAACCTGAAAGACGGCACCAAGACCGAAACCGACGCCAAGTTCGTGTTCATCGGTGCCGGTGGCGCTGCCCTGCATCTGCTGCAGGATTCGGGTATCCCAGAAGCCAAGGAATACGGTGGCTTCCCAGTGGGCGGCTCGTTCCTGGTGACCGAGAACCCAAGTGTGGCCATGCAGCATATGGCCAAGGCCTACGGCATCGCATCGACCGGTGCACCGCCCATGTCCGTTCCGCACCTGGACACCCGTGTCCTGGACGGCAAGCGTGTGGTCCTGTTTGGCCCATTTGCCACCTTCTCGACCAAGTTCCTGAAGAACGGTTCGTACCTGGACCTGCTGACCAGCACCAACCTGCACAACGTATGGCCCATGACCAAGGTCGGCATCGAGCAGTACCCGCTGATCGAATACCTGGCCGGTCAGGTCATGCTGTCGGATGACGATCGCTATGAAGCGCTGAAACAGTACTTCCCCAACGCCAAGAAAGAAGACTGGCGTCTGTGGCAGGCTGGCCAGCGTGTGCAGATCATCAAGCGTGACGCAGACAAGGGCGGCGTGCTGAAACTGGGTACTGAAATCGTCGTCTCCAAGGACAGCAGCATTGCCGGTTTGCTGGGTGCATCGCCTGGCGCATCGACGGCTGCACCGATCATGATCAACGTGCTTGAAAAGGCGTTCAAGGACAAGGTCGCGACACCCGAGTGGCAAGCCAAGCTGCGTCAGATCGTGCCTAGCTACGGTACTGCGCTGAACAACTCGCCGGAAGCCGTGCAGAAAGAGTGGAACTACACCGCCAAGATTCTGCAGTTGGCCGTTGCTCCTCCTGTGATCGACCAGGCCGCTGCCGCTGCCAACCCGATCGAAGGTCAGACGGCACCGAAAGCTGAAAGCAACCCAGCGGCCGACATGGCGCTGTAAGTTCGAGCCTCACGTCTGAGGCTTTTGGAACTTGCTGTATCGTTTCCGCTGAGTCTTGCACCGATGCGACACTCAGGTGCACTCAGCGGACACTTCGCACTGCAACAGTGCGAGGAGCGTCGAATTTCGCTACTCTACGCGCCATTTTGCCGGGCCCGCCCACAAGGCAGCCGCCTGCGCATCCAGTCTGGCCTCATCCGGTCGACCGTGTTTCCCTCAATCCATGGGGAAAACCTCTCTCAATTCCAATCTATTGACGTGGTTTCCTTCCAATGAAAGTGCTTAAAGGCCAGGATATTCTGGCGCTTGGTTTCATGACGTTCGCCTTGTTCGTAGGCGCGGGCAATATCATCTTTCCACCCTTCGTCGGCCTGCAGGCTGGGCCGAACGTCTGGATGGCGGCACTGGGCTTCCTGGTGACGGCGGTAGGTCTGCCGGTGATCACCGTGGTGGCGCTGGCCAGGGTCGGCGGTTCGATGGACGCGCTGAGCAGCCCGATCGGCAAGCTGGCGGGTGGTCTGTTGGCCGCCGTGTGCTATCTGGCGGTGGGCCCGTTGTTCGCAACGCCGCGCACTGCCACCGTGTCGTTTGCCGTAGGCCTGGCGCCCTTGACCGGTGAAACGCCGCTGGCGCTGTTTCTCTACAGCGCGGTGTATTTCCTGCTGGTATACATCGTTTCACTCTATCCCGGACGTCTGCTCGATACCGTAGGGCGCTTTCTGGCTCCGCTGAAAATCATCGCTCTGGCCGTATTGGGTATTGCTGCGTTTGCCTTGCCGGTAGGTCCCAGCGGTGATGCGGTGCCCGAGTATGTCGCTGCGCCATTTTCACTCGGCTTCATCAATGGTTACCTGACCATGGATACGTTGGGTGCGCTGGTGTTCGGCATCGTCATCGTCAATGCCATTCGCTCCAGAGGCGTCGAGTCGCCGAAGCTGATCACGCGCTACGCGATCATCGCCGGGCTGATTGCCGGAGTAGGGCTGGCCCTGGTGTACATCAGTCTGTTCCGCCTTGGGTCGGGTAGCCACGCCGTTGCGGCCGGTGCTACCAACGGCGCTGCGGTTCTGCACGCCTATGTGCAGCACACCTTCGGCGGGCTGGGCAGTGGTTTCCTGGCCGTGCTGATCTCGCTGGCATGCCTGGTGACTGCTGTTGGCCTGACCTGCGCCTGCGCCGAGTATTTCAGCCGAGTCCTGCCACTGTCCTACAAGACGCTGGTGCTCTTGCTGGCGCTGTTCTCGCTGCTGGTATCCAACCTGGGCTTGACCAAGCTGATCGCGTTTTCCATCCCCGTGCTGACCGCCATCTATCCGCCCTGCATCGTGCTAGTGGCGCTGAGTTTCTGCGCCGGGTTGTGGTATTCGCAGTCGCGCATTCTTGGCCCGGTGATGCTGGTCTCGTTGCTCTTCGGCCTCATCGATGCGATCAAAGGGGCGGGCCTTTCGCAGTGGTTGCCAGCATCCTTGCTAGACCTTCCGCTGAGTGAACAAGGCCTGGCCTGGCTGGTGCCGTCGGTTGCTGTGCTGCTCGTGGCGGTGGTAGTCGATCGTGTGCTGGGCGCGCGCGTTCACGCTGCGGCCTGAGCCTTTCGTCACCCACAAAAAAGCCAGCTCTAGAGCTGGCTTTTTTTTGCGGCGGTGTTCATGACGCTTCGGCTGCGGCCTCGACGTCATGGGCGATCAAGGACACCAGTGCATTTTGCTGTCGGTGCGACAGCTGACGGAAGCGCTGCAGGAGCTCACGCTCATGCAGGGACAATTCCGGGCTGTCCATCTTCATGCTCAACTCTTCACCCAAGGCACCTTCCTGGATCAGGCTCTGTTCCAGGCGTGCGATGATCTCGGAGTTCATGCTGCGGTGATGGTTACGAGCCACCTCAGCAATCTGCTCACGCATCCCGTCAGGAAGACGTACTACGAATTTGTCAGCCGTGCGGCTGGAGTAAACAGCCTGTTTGAGTGGGCGCATAGTGATGACCGATAAGTTCAGGGGGAGCGGTTCTTGAAGTAGGCCGCAGGATGTCGGTTAGGACACGCCGATCGGCAAATTGTTCCAGCCTGCCGATGCGGCGCTATGATGCACTAATGCGACATAGCTTTGACGCCAATTCTGTGACAAATAATGATCCGAATCGTGGCATTTTGCCAGTCCCTCCTGCACTGTATTTTGTACAGGCTGCTCGCATCTGCCAGGACACGTTCACATACAGATTGGAGATTGCTTCAAGAGGTGCTCTGACCCGTTTTGTGCATACCGCGCACAGCACGCGCGAGCTACCTAGGGGGGTAGCATAGTGACATCTGGTCCATTTGCTAGCATTGATTGTCGGCAGGCGTCGATCTTGTAGGCGATTAGCGCAACAGGGGATCGAATTTGATCCTGCGACCTTTGATCAGCGCCAGCAACAACGCAAGACTGGCGATACCGCCCATGGCTTGCAACGCGATCCCCAAGGCAGACGTGTGTTGTCCGAACGCGAACGCGCTGGTCCAACAGGCTATGGCAATCAACATGAATGCCAAGGCATATCTCGACATCTCCAACTCCTTAAAAGGTATAGCGTTCAGTGCGCTGGGTCGTGGCGGGCTCGCTGACGCCCTTGGCGGCCGTGAGCGGCGCCTCGGTGCTGGAAGACGCAACGCGAGCGACGGGGGCGGGGATGAAGCGTGTGGCATCGACATGGACCAGCGCAGGATCGGTGGTCTGGCTGTGGAACTGAAAGCCAATGAGGATGACAAATGTCATAGCGTTGAGCATCAAGAGGACGCTGTTCATTGAAATTCTCCGCAGCCTGAATGTCGAAGCGTGGTTCAACATCGGGTGTAGCAGGCGGCGTGCCAACTTCAGCGATTTGGAAAAACCCAGTGATTTCAGCGGTATGCGCAGTGCTCAGGGCAATTTGATATTGCATCCTGCACTGCCGAGTGCAGTTGAGTATTGCAAAATGCATGAGCGCCGAAGCTGAGTTTTCGAGCGACTCTACGAGGCAAAATCCTCTCCATGCTGCATGACAAACCTTGCCCGGCTGGGTAACATGCATGCCGTTCGTCGTGCCGCCCGGTACGCCGCTGTGTGTCTCAGTAGCTCAATTGGATAGAGCATCCCCCTCCTAAGGGGAAGGTTGCAGGTTCGAACCCCGCCTGGGACACCATTTTTACGTGCGATTGTTTATCTGTCGCCAGCCTTTCAGGACATCCAAAAGCCAGACCGTCATGACCTAGTGGGTTGTAACAACCTTTTTTCGGTGTACTCAACGGTCCTGCGCCATGAGTCGTGATGCCCGGACGTGGCGAGCACGGCCTCTCACTTTTGCGCCAGCAGCGCTTTTTTCGCGGCCTTTTCGTCTTTCATGGCTGCCAGTTCGCGCTGGCAGGTTTCGGCGTCGAACGAGTTGTCCCACTTTGCAATCGCGATGGTGCCGATGCCGTTTCCGATCAGGTTGGTCACCGCGCGGGCTTCGTTGAGGAACCGGTCGATACCCAGCAGCAGCACCAGACCCACCAGAGGGATGGAGTGAATGGTGGTCAGCGTGGCCGCCAGCGTGACGAACCCGGCACCAGCCACGCCCGCCGAGCCTTTGGATGTCAGCAGGAACACGGCCAGCAAAATCATCTGGTCGGCGAACGTCAGGGGGGTATTGGTCGCTTGGGCTATGAAGATCGCTGCCATGGTCAGGTAGATGCAAGTGCCGTCGGCGTTGAACGTGTACCCGGTAGGCAGGACCATGCCCACGACTGATTTCCTGCAACCCAGCTTCTCCAGCTTGACCATCATGCGCGGCAACACCGCCTCGGTGGAGCAGGTGCCCAGCGTGATGAGTATTTCGTCCTTGAAGTAGCGCAGAAACTGCATCAACGGCATCCCCGACCAGCGGACTACCGCGCCCAGCACGACCACGATGAATATCAGCGTCGTGATATAGAGCGCGACCAGCAACTGGCCGAGGGACAGCAAGGTACCGATGCCGTATTTGCCGATGGTGAACGCCATGCCGGCGCCTGCGCCGAGCGGCGCCAGGCGCATGACCATGGCGACGATCTTGAACAGCCCTTGCAGGAAGAGATCGATGGTATTGATCAGCGGCTTGCTGACTTCGCCTAATTGAACCAGCGCGATGCCCATCAGTACCGACAGCAGTATCACCTGCAGCATCACGCCGTTGGAAAACGCACCGACGAAGGTGTGCGGGATGATGTTGAGGAAGAATTCGACCGTACCGCCTTGTTCGCTGGCCGCCTGGCTGTATTTGTTGATGGCACTGGCGTCGAGTGCATTGACGTTGATGTTCATGCCGACGCCGGGCTTGACGATATTGACCACGATCAAGCCTACGACCAACGCAATGGTCGAGAGGATCTCGAAGTAGATCAGGGCTTTCACGCCGATGCGGCCAACCTCCTTGATGCTGCCCATTTTTGCGATGCCGACGACGACGGTACCGAAAATGATGGGTGCCAGAAGCATTTTGATCAGCTTGATGAAACCATCGGCAAAGGGTTGAAGCTTGGCGCCGATGTTGGGGGCGAAATAGCCGATGGCGGCACCGATGACGATGCCGATCAACACTTGGACATACAGCTGGCCGTACCAGCGAGATCTGGAGACTTCCACGAGAGCACCTCATTTTATTGTTGTGATGGGCGTGTGGCGTGGCGTCGGTGTCCGACGCCGGCGTCTGCGGCCTGTTCTGGGCAGGCCGCAGAAGGGTGGCGGTCAGCCTTCGCCCAGTTCGCACATGACGGCGTACAGGGCCGACTTGGCTTCGAAGCCGACGCCCGGAATGTCCGGTAGGCCGACATAACCGTTTTCGACCTGGATGCCGTCGGCGAAGCCGCCAAATGGCTGGAACACATCCGGGTAGGATTCGTTGCCGCCCAGGTGCAGGCCGGCGGCGATGTTCAGCGACATCTGGTGGCCACCGTGCGGCACCACCCGACGCGAAGACCAGCCCAGCTCTTCCATCACCTTCAGGGTGCGCATGTATTCCACGAGCCCGTAGGACAGCGCGCAGTCGAACTGCAGGTAGTCGCGATCGGGGCGCATGCCGCCGTGACGCAGCAGGTTGCGGGCGTCCTGATGGGAAAACAGGTTCTCGCCGGTGGCCATGGGCAGTTCGTAATGATTGGCCAGTTCGGCCTGGAGCGCGTAGTCCAGCGGATCACCGACTTCCTCATACCAGAACAGGTTGTACTGCTTGATCGCTTCGGCATAGGCGATGCCGGTCTGCAAATCGAAGCGGCCGTTGGCATCCACGGCCAATCGACGGCCATCGCCTACCACCTCGAGAACGGCTTCGATACGGCGGATGTCTTCATCCAGCGGTACGGCACCGATCTTCATCTTGACCACGTCGTAGCCGCGGTCCAGATAGCTTTGCATCTCGGCCTTGAGCTTGGTCTGGTCCTTGCCGGGATAGTAATAACCACCCGCCGCGTAGACCCAGACCTTGTCGTCCGCGACGCCATTACGGTAGCGGTCCGCCAGCAGGCGATACAGGGGCTTGCCTTCGATCTTGGCGACCGCATCCCACACCGCCATGTCCAGGGTGCCGACGGCGACCGAGCGCTCGCCATGACCGCCCGGCTTTTCGTTGGTCATCAGGGTTTTCCAGATGGCGAACGGATCGAGGTTTTCGTTTACCGAATCGACCAGGGTGTCGGGATCGGCTTCGGCGATGCGTGCCAGGAAGCGGTCACGCATCAGCGCGCCCTGACCGTAACGACCATTGGAGTTGAAGCCATAGCCGATCACCGGCTTGCCATCGCGAATCACGTCGGTGATCACGGCCACCACCGAGCAGGTCATCTTGGAGAAGTCGATGTAGGCGTTGGCAATGGGGGAGGCAATGGAGACGGTCTTTTCACGAATGTCCACGATGCGCATAAAGGGTTCCTCTTGTTGGTTGTGGCCTCACGTTATGCTTTGCGCAGTCACCCGCCCAATGCTATTAATGCCGAACCCTATGCACAGAAGGCATGGCCCGTGGAACTCGTCTGGCTTGAAGATCTTTCGGCGCTTGCCGAATACGGCAGCTTCGTGCGCGCCGCCGAAGCACGTCACATCACCCAGCCGGCTTTCAGCCGCAGGGTCCGCTCGTTGGAAAACTGGATGGGTGTGGAATTGCTCGTGCGCACGCCCCATGGCGCAACGTTGACGGAGGCAGGGCGCAAGATTCTACCCGGCGCGCAGGAGGCGGCCCGGCACCTTTACCGGCTGCGCAACGAGGCTCAGGAAGTGGCGGGCGTGTCGGCCCGGTCACTCAAGTTCGCTGCGACCCATTCGCTGTCGTTCACGTTTTTCCCCAAGTGGCTGCGCAGCTCCGATACCGGTGCGCCGATCGAAGCGGTGCAGCTTCATTCCGACAGCATGGCCGTCTGCGAGCAGATGCTGATACACGGCCAGGTTCAGTTTCTGCTCTGCCATCGTCACCCCGACGTCCCACCGCTGCTGGCTCCCGACCAGTTCGTCAGCAAGAAGGTGGGTGAGGATGTTCTGGTACCGCTCGCCAGTGCCGGCGTTCATGTCGGTACGTCGCCAGCGGCACTTCCTTATCTGGCCTATACCCATCAATCAGGTTTGGGGCGGATCGTTGCTCACCGCCTTCGGGGCAAGGAGGACTACCTTCATCTGCAGCCTCTGTTCAGCAGTCATCTCGCGGCCGTGCTGATGTCGATGGCGCTGGAAAGCAAAGGCGTCGCCTGGCTACCCAAGAGCCTGACGGAGCAGGAAGTTCAGGAAGGCCGCCTGGTCAGGGCGCTCGACGAAGGCTGGGACATACCTCTGGAGATTCATCTGACTCGGCCAAAAGGCCATCTGGGCCAGTCGGCCGAAGCGTTCTGGGCAAGGGCGGGCAGTGATCTGGCGCTTAGTCCGTTGCCGCGCGGCTGAAAGCCGATGCACGGGATGTGGCGCGTCCTGCAATCGCCGCCAGAATCGCGGCCATTGCCAGCAACGCTGCGCTGGACTCGAAGGTTGCACGGTAGCCGCTTGCGTCGAAGATCAGCCCGCCGACGATGGCGCCAGAGGCGATGGCCAACTGGATGATCGCCACCATCAGGCCGCCGCCGGCATCGGCGTCGTCCGGCAGTGTCTTCGCAAGCCAGGTCCACCAGCCCACCGGTGCGGCCGTCGCCACCAGCCCCCAAAAGCCGAGCAGTGCAGCGGTCACCGTCGTCGAGCTGCCGAAGGCAACCAGCGCCAGGGCCACCGCGGACATCAGCAGGGGAATGACGATCAGCGTGCGGTGCAGCCCATGCTTCAGGAAGGCCTCGATCAGGAACGTTCCGGCCAGCCCGGCCACCCCCAGCCCCAGGAGCATCAATGAGAGGGTGGAAACGCTGACGTGCGTGACCGTTTCCAGAAACGGACGCAGGTAGGTGAACAGCATGAACTGGCCCATGAAAAACACGCTGATCGCGAGCATGCCCAAGGCGACGGGTGCGATTTTCAGCAAGGGGAACACATTGCTGCCGCTCGATCCGCCTTGCGGTTTCATGGAGGGAAGGCTCGCCAGCAACCATGCACAGGCCAGGACGGCGATGGGGAGCAGCGACAGGAACGCGCCGCGCCAGCCGATCAGGGCGCCGAGAAAGCTGCCCAGAGGGGCCGCGACTACGGTCGCCAGTGCGTTGCCACCGTTGACGACGGCCATGGCCCGAGTGATCTGCTCTTGTGGGACCAGGCGCATGGCAGTGGCTGCCGACAAGGACCAGAATCCGCCAATCGCGACGCCGATCACGGCCCGGCCGATCATGAATACCCAATAGTTGGGCGCGAACGCCACCACTGCGCCGGAGACGATCATCAGCACGGTGAGGGCAACCAGCAGTGGTCTGCGGTCCACGCGTGCGGCGACCGACGCGATCAACAGGCTGGTGAACAGGGCAAACAGCCCCGATACGGAAATGCCCTGACCCGCCTGGCCCTCGGTGATGTGCAGGTCCGAGGCGATGGGTGTGAGCAGGCTGACAGGCATGAATTCCGAAGCTACCAGTACGAAGGCAGCCAGCGACATGGCGAATACGGCGCCCCAGGATCGAGGGGACTGGGTGACAGGTGTCGGAGACCTTTCCATCCGATGTTGCCTCTCCAATGAGTGTTCGGATGTGCATTCTCCTGCGCTCATGAGACGGTCTGTAGCGCATTTCACTGGATTACTTGCCTGATTCGATGAGTGTTCAGGGCGAGGCAGGACGAACAGTCAAGCGCGGGTTAAAGTCGCTGCAGGAGCCCGAGGTGCATATGACCCACACAGTCGACACAGTTTTCCAGCCGGTATCGGCGCCAGAAAGGCTGGCCCGCATGATCGGTTCGCGCGTCGCCAGCCCAGGTGATTACCCCACGGACATTCCCGGCCTCGGGCTTTTCAGGCGTGATCATCCCGCACCGCCGGTGACCTGCATGGTGGAGCCGAGCATCATCCTGGTGGCGCAGGGCGAGAAGCGTCTGTGGGTAGGCGGGGAGGGCTACGAATACAGCACGTCGAGGTTCTTGATCACGTCTCTGGATCTGCCGGCCAACTCTGAAGTGCTCGTCGCAAGCCCCGACAAGCCTTGCCTGGGGCTGACGTTGAGGCTGGATGTGCGCATGCTCGCCGAGCTGATCGCGTTGAGCGATCTGCCTGCGGCCCGCGATCGGACTCCTGTCAGGGTCAGGGGCGTGGGTATCGGGTCGGTGACCGTGCAGATGCTCGGTTCGCTGGAGCGTTTGCTGGTGTTGCTCGATGAGCCGGAATCCATTGCGGTACTGGCGCCGCTGATACAGCGTGAAATCCACTACCGCCTGCTGCAGAGCGATCAGACCGGACGGCTCAGGCAGATCACTTCGGTGGATGGGCAGGGGTATCGAATCGGCAGGGCCATCGATTGGTTGAAGCTCAACTATACGTCGCCGCTGCGTGTCGACGAGCTGGCGGCAAAGGTTCAGATGAGCACTCCGACCTTTCATCACCATTTCCGGCAACTCACCTTGATGAGTCCGTTGCAGTATCAAAAATGGCTGCGGCTCAACGAAGCCAAGCGTTTGATGCTCAATGAACATCAGGACGTCTCCAGCGCGGCGTTCAAGGTCGGCTATGAGAGTCCATCACAGTTCAGTCGCGAATACCGTCGTCTGTTCGGCGCGCCGCCCAAGCGTGACATCGCCGTCCTGCGTGGCGAGGGCTAGCTCGGCTTTCTTTCATTGGAATAGGCAAGAACGCGCTTCGATTGGGCAAGGGCCGTGTGGTGGCCGAATGCATACTGAAAGTCTTTGTGCTGATTGCGTTCGCAGGCTTCCGATATACACAGTCCCATCGCTGGCGCGTGACGTGCGACACGCTTTGAAACCAAACCGCGAACCGACCTGACGTACGACATCAACCAATGGTGCTCTCCAGATGTCTGCACCTAGGCACAGCAAGACCGTGATTCGTGACATAAAAAAATAGATGAGGACCGCTACATGACCGATCCGACCGAAAAGACTTCCTCAGATCCCGAAGGCTCCGGCGAGCTGTTCAAGGAACTGACCACGCCGTCGCGCCGCAACTTTCTGCGGACCATGGGCATATCGGGCATGGCGGCGGCGACCGCGCCGGTCTGGGCCCAGGCCGCACAGCTGGCGCCCATCGATGACAGCGAAAAGCCGCTGGCCAAGGGCGAGCAGCGGATCACGCTCAAGGTCAACGGCCAGCCGCACACCCTCAATGTGCCTGGCAATGCCGTGCTCCTGGACGTGCTGCGCGATCGCCTGCAGCTGACCGGCACCAAGAAGGGCTGTGACCATGGCCAGTGCGGCGCCTGCACCTTGCACATCAATGGCCAGCCGGTGAACAGCTGCCTGTCCTTGGCGGCGATGCACCAAGGTGACGAAATCACCACCATCGAGGGGCTGGAGCGTAATGGTCAGCTGCACCCCATTCAGGAAGCCTTCTGGGCCCACGACGCGTTTCAGTGCGGTTACTGCACCTCGGGCCAGATGATGACGGCCGCGGCGATCATCAAGGACCCGAACATCGGTGCCGATGACGCCAGCGTGCGCGAAGCCATGAGTGGCAACATCTGTCGGTGTGGCGCGTACAAGAACATCCTTGCCGCCGTGCAGGATGCCCGTGGCAAAGTACAGGGAGCCAGCTGATGAGAGCCTTGGAATACACCCGCGCAACCAGCCCCGAACAGGCCGTTGCCACCCATGCCCGCAATGAAGCCACGGCGTTTCTGGCCGGTGGCACGACGCTGCTCGATCTGGTCAAGATCGATATCATGCAGCCCGATCGAGTGATCGATGTGCATGCCCTGGCGCTGGATCAGGTCGAGACCTTGAGTGACGGTCGCACCCGCATAGGGGCCATGGTCACCAATACCGGATTGGCCAATCATCCGCGCATCAAGAGCGACTATGCGGTGTTGTCCCAGGCACTGCTGTCGGGAGCCACCACGCAGCTGCGCAACAAGGCCACCACGGCCGGCAACGTCATGCAGCGCGTGCGTTGCAACTACTTCCGCGACGGCGTTTCTGCCTGCAACAAACGTACACCCGGATCCGGCTGCGCTGCCATCGGCGGGCACAACCGCAGCGTACACGCCGTACTGGGCACCAGCGATCAGTGCATTGCCACCCACCCGTCGGACATGTGCGTGGCCATGGCGGCGATCGGCGCCACCGTTCAGGTGCAGGGCCCCAACGGCAAAAGGGAAATCGACTTCCAGGACTTCCATCTGCTGCCGGGTGCGACGCCTTGGAAAGAACACGCGCTGCAGCCTGACGAGTTGATCACGCACGTCACGTTGAACGCGCCTTTGGCGGGCGGCAAATCCGCCTACCTGAAGCTGCGTGATCGGGCTTCCTACCAGTTCGCCCTGGCCTCCAGCGCGGTCATTCTGGTGATGGACGGTCAGGTCATCCGTGAGGCGCGCATTGCCCTGGGCGGCGTCGGCACCAAGCCGTGGCGCGCGCTCGAAGCCGAGCGTGCGCTGCGTGGCGCGGCGGCGACCCCGGAGAATTTTGCCAAGGCCGCGGCCATTGCCCTGCAAGGCGCCAAGCCGTATGCCCACAATGCCTACAAGATCCCGCTGGGGCAGCAGGCCATTGTGCGCAACCTCACCACACTGGGCACAGGAGCCATCGCATGAGCGAGTCAATCATGGGGGCATCCCCACGCCGCGTCGACGGTCGCCTGAAGGTCACCGGTGCCGCGCACTATGCGGCCGACCATCAGCCCAAGGGCATGGTTTTCGCCTATGGCGTCTACAGCACCGTAGCCAGTGGCTCGATCAAGTCCCTGGACATCGACGCTGCACGGCGCTCGCCCGGCGTGCTGGAAATTCTGCACCACGGCAACTTTCCCCAGGCGTTCCATACTTCGCCCGTGCCGTTTTCCTTGGCCGGCGTGCTGTCGGGCTCGCGTACCGATGAAAAAAGGCTGCCTTTCGAAGACAACGTGGTGCGCTATGCCGGGCAGTTCGTGGCGCTGGTGGTGGCCGACACGTTCGAGCACGCCCGTGAGGCGGCCTACAAGGTCAAGGTCAGCTACAGCGAGAGTGCCGCTGCAGCCAATCTGAAGCAGGGTCTGAAACGCAAGGCGGCTGCCGATGGTGGGCAGGGTCACAAGCGCGGCGATCCGGCCGGTGCGTTCGACGGTGGTGCACAGACGGTCGACGCCATCTACACGACGCCGGTGGAAACCCACAACCCGATGGAGATGCACGCCACCGTGGCCATGTGGGACAACGGCAAGTTGGTGGTGTACGAATCGACCCAGTCGGTAGTGGTCCATCGCAACACCCTGGCGCAGATTTTTGGCCTGCCGACCGAGCGCGTCGAAGTTCGCGCGCCGTTCATTGGTTCGGGGTTCGGTGGCAAGCTGTGGATCTGGCCACACTCGGTCGCGGCCTGCGCTGCTGCCAAGGTGGTCGGTCGCCCCGTGCAGTTGGTGATTCCACGGGCGCAGATGTTCACCACCGTGGGCCATCGTCCGGAAACCCGGCAGCGCATGCGCCTGGCCGCCGATGGCAAGGGCAAACTGGTGTCGCTTCGGCATGAATCGCTCAATACCACCGGCATCGGCGACCAGTACGTCGAAAACTGCGGGGGCATGAGCGCCAGCCTGTATTCGTGTGCCAATGTCGAGGTCACCCACGGCACGGTCCAGGTCAATCGTGGGGCACCGACCTCGATGCGTGCGCCGGGGGCGGCACCTGGTCTGTTCGCGCTGGAGTCGGCCATCGACGAGCTGGCCGAGCGTTGCAAGATGGACCCGCTGGCGTTCCGTCAGTTGAACTGGGCCGAGCAGAACGAGCAGGAAAACCTGCCTTGGTCCGGCAACCATCTGCGCGAAGCCTTGGCGCAAGGTGCGGAACGTTTTGGCTGGGCCAATCGCAAGCCCGGTATCGGCAGCATGCGCGATGGCCATGAAATCGTTGGCTACGGCATGGCGCAGTGCAACTGGGATGCCTTCCGCACGCCCTGCGAGGCGCGGGTTTCGCTGACTGCCGACGGCCGTGCCGTGGTGTATTGCGGTGGCCAGGACATCGGCACCGGTACCTACACGGTGCTCGCCCAGTGCGTCAGCGACATCACCGGTCTGCCCTTGGACAGGATCACGGTGGAGCTGGGTAATTCGTCCTATCCACCCGCGCCGGTTTCCGGTGGCTCCTGGATGACGGCCAGTGCACTGCCCGCTGTGGCCGAGGCCACCCGTGCAGCGCTTACCCAACTCAAGAGCTTTGCCGTTTCCGAACAGGGCGGGTTGCCCAATGCCAAGGCGGAAGCGATTACGGTGAGCAACGGTCGTCTGCAGGATGGCTCGACCAGCCTGGAATTCGCCGAAGTGCTGAAGAAGCTCAAGATCGCCAGTGCCGAGGGTGAGGCCCATACCGGCATGGCCGACACCAAGAAGCACGCCTTCAGTTCGTTCGGCGCGCATTTCGTCGAGGTTCGCTGGGATCCGGGTATCTCGCGCCTGCGGGTGTCTCGTGTGGTCAGCGCCATCGACGTCGGCAAGGTCATCAACGCCAAGACCGCGCGTAATCAGGTCGAAGGCGCGATCGTCATGGCCATCGGCATGGCGTTGTTCGAGTCCACCGACTACGACGAACGCAATGGCATGCCGGTGAACAACAACTATGCCGAATATGTAGTGCCGGTGCATGCCGACCAGCCGGAGATCGATGTGATTCTGCTCGATTACCCGGATTACAACCTCAACGAGTACGGTGCGCGTGGGGTCGGTGAGATTGGTGTGACCGGTTTGGCGGCGGCGGTGGCCAATGCGGTCTACCATGCCACTGGCAAGCGCGTGCGCAACCTGCCGATCACCCTGGAAAAGCTGATGGATGGTGTACCCATCGTCAGCGTCTGATCGCTGTGTGCCGCGCCGGGGTTTTCTCGGCGCGGTCCAGCTTTGCCGTGGCGCGCTACTTCAGCGATGCCTCATCCAGCCCCGCGTACCAATCTGCATAAACGGTATTGCGCGCCATGCGTCGATTCATGTCGGCGCTGCCGTCGGTCCACCACACTTCACCCCGTTCGCCCAAGGCCTGCTTGGCAGCGTCGACCTGCGCACGCGCCTGTTTCAGCGCCTGGGGATCTTCGGCGTGTTTGGCAGCCTTGACGGCTCGCCGGGCATCCATCAGCGCGTTGACCCAATGCTGGCGCACATCTTCGGCAAGGGCAGGATTGCTGCAGCGCCAGAGCCGACCGCGTACTACGAAATAGCGTCCATCGGGCGTGGTGGGATACATCGGCGATCTTCGAAAAGGAGAGGTATCGGAGGGGATGGGACAATCCGGCAAGCGGGCCGCATGGCGCCGCCTGCCGGTCAGTGTGACTTAGCTCAACCAGCTTTCGACGGTGTCGGAACCGTATTCGGCTTTCCATTCTTTCAACGTCTTGTGGTTGCCGCCTTTGGTTTCGACAACTTCACCCGAATGCGGGTTTTTGTAGGTCTTCAAAGAGCGCGGCTTGCGAGTGGCCTTCTCGGGTGCGGCAGGCGCCTTGACTGTTTTGCCGCCGCCCTGTGGGTCAAGAATGGAAACGATGTCCTTGAGGCTTTTATTGTACTCGCCCAGCAGCGCGCGCAACTTGGTCTCGAACTCGATTTCCTGTTCCAGGCCTTTGTCGCCTTTCATGGCTTCGAGTGCGGCAAGTTGTTCGGCCAGATGACGTTCGAGTTGACGGTATTCAGCAAGTTTGGACATTGGTATCCCCAGGCATGGATCGTGGTATGGATCGTGGATAAGAACGGTAAAGCTATCAAGGTAGGATTCTGGCGCAGTACGCCCATTGACGCCACAACTAAATAACCTGTGTTAACACTTTAAGCAACAAGGTGAGCACTATTAGGGGGAAGGGCGCAGCAGGGATGTGACCGATCCGATAAAACTTTTCAGAGTCCAGGCAGGTCAGGTCTTAAGTAGGCTGTCGAATCCACGGCAGCAGCCATGAAATCTGGAGATACGAAATGAGCTTTTTCAGCAGCATCCTCGAGAAACTGGGTATCGGCAAGCACGCGGTTCCGGACGCAGACGCTTCTACACAAACCCCTGCCGCCCCCGCGCCAGGTGCCTCGCCAACCACCACTGTCACCAACCAACCTTCGGCTGCGCCGATCACCCAGGTGGATGTGGCTCAAAAACTTGAAGCGCTGGCCGCCAATCACGGCGAGACGCTGAACTGGCGCACTTCGATCGTCGATTTGCTGAAACTGCTGGGTCTGGACAGCAGCCTGACCGCTCGCAAGGAACTTGCCGAAGAATTGCATTACACCGGTTCCACCGATGACTCGGCGGCCATGAACACCTGGCTGCATTCGGCTGTGATGAAAAAGCTCGCTGAAAACGGCGGCAACGTGCCAGCGGAATTGCTGAACTGATAGTTTGCTCACGCTTTCCGTAGCGCTTATTAAGAAGGCCCGACATCTGTCGGGCCTTCTTGCATTTGGATACCCGTATCCTTCGGGGCGACCCCGACCCTTAGTGCAGCGATAAACGCTGCCTGCAGAAAAGTGACCGGGCTGATTCTATATTTTTGTTAATAAATCGGTTTGAACACCCTCGGCAGGCCGGCACTCAGATTCATGAACTTATATTTCGAAGGAGCGCCGAATGCCTACCGCAGCCGATTTCATGGTCAATACTCTCAAGCAAGCAGGCGTCAAGCGCGTCTATGGCGTAGTCGGCGATTCATTGAATGGTTTTACCGATTCGATGCGTCGGCTGGGCGGATTGGACTGGATACACATGCGCAACGAAGAAGCCGGGGCATTCGCTGCCGGTGGTGAAGCTCATCTCACCGGTGAGCTGGCGGTGTGTGCGGGCAGCTGTGGCCCGGGCAACCTGCATTTGATCAATGGCCTGTTCGATTGCCACCGCAGCGGTGTGCCGGTGCTGGCCATTGCGGCGCACATTCCCAGCAGCGAAATCGGTATCGACTACTTTCAGGCGACGCACCCGGAATCACTGTTCAAGGACTGCAGCCACTATGTCGAGTTGGTCTCGCGTGCCGAGCAATTGCCGCAGATTCTCGAGCGCGCCATGCGCGTGGCGATCAGTCGCCGCGGTGTGGCGGTGGTGGTGATTCCAGGTGACGTGGCATTGAGCCCACTTGAGGCTACGGTGAGCCAGTGGATCGCACCACCGAAGCCGGTCGTGGTGCCCGAGCCCGCCCAGATCGACGAACTCGCCCAGTTTCTCAACGGCGGCAAGCGCGTGACGCTGCTGTGCGGTGCTGGCTGCGCAGGCGCCCACAGCGAAGTCGTCGCCCTGGCCAAGCAACTCAAGGCGCCGATCGTGCATGCGCTGCGTGGCAAGGAACATCTGGAGTACGACAACCCCTACGATGTGGGCATGACTGGTTTGATCGGCTTCGCCTCCGGCTTCAATGCCATGAAAGAGTGCGACACCCTGTTGATGCTGGGTACCAACTTCCCTTATCGGCAGTTCTTTCCCGAACATTCGCGCATCGCTCAGATCGACCTGCAGCCGGAAGCCCTGGGTAACCGATGCCCGCTGGCCATCGGCCTGATCGGCGATATCAAGCACACCGTGCAGCAACTGCTGCCACGCCTTGAAGAACGCACCGACACCATGCACTTGAACAAGGCGTTGGCGGACTACGACAGCGCGCGCAAGGGCCTCGACGACCTCGCCGAGAGTGGTCCGAACAGCACCATCATCCATCCGCAATACGTCAGTCGACTGGTCAGCGAGCTGGCGGCCGAAGACGCCGTGTTTACCTGCGACGTGGGAACGCCCACGGCCTGGGCCGCGCGCTACCTGAAGATGAACGGCAAGCGCCGTCTGATCGGCTCGTTCAACCACGGTTCGATGGCCAATGCCATGTTGCAGGCCATCGGTGCGCAGGCGGCTTACCCGCAGCGTCAGGTGGTGTCAATGTCCGGGGATGGCGGCTTCAGCATGATGATGGGGGACTTCCTGACCCTGAGCCAGGCCAACCTGCCGGTGAAGGTGATCGTGCTCAACAATGGGACCCTGGGTTTCGTGGAGATGGAAATGAAGGCCAGTGGTCTGGTGGACGTTGGCTGCGAGCTGAAAAACCCCAACTTCGCCACATTCGCCCAGGGCATGGGCATCAAGGGTATCCGCGTGGAGAAGCCGCAGGATCTGCGCGCGGCCCTGGTCGAGGCGTTCGAGCACGATGGCCCGGTGCTGGTGGACGTGGTCAGCGAGCGTCAGGAGCTGATCATGCCGCCGGAAATCACTGCCGCCAACGTCAAGGGTTTTGGCTTGTTCATGATGCGCGCGGTGCTCGACGGGCGCGCCAAGGAGCTCGTGAACCTGGCAAAGAACAACCTTTTGCGTTGAATTTCGATGCTGCAAACCGGTGCGCATTCAACCATGCCGCACTGGTTTGACGCCGATGCTGGGCCGCCTTCGCTGCACTGGCAGGCGTGAATTCCGCTATTGACGGTTCCTGATCACTTGGTCAGCTTTTTGCACGGTGATTGGCAAACCCGATCTCAGCGGAGAGACCATGGAATCCTTGAATATCGTCATTGCCGGCGCCGGCATGGGCGGCTTGACCGCCGCTGCAGCCTTGCAGCAGGCCGGCCATCAGGTGCACCTCTACGAGCGTGCGGCAGAACTCGCCCCCGTCGGCGCAGCGATTTCCATCTGGCCCAACGGCGTCCGCGTGCTGGATGCGCTGGGCCTGGGCGATTCCATCGAGCAGGCTGGCGGGCACATGCAGAGCATGAGCTACAGCGATCATCAGGGCCACTTGCTCACGCGGTTCGACCTGCAGCCCCTGTACACGTACGCTCGACGCCGGGCGTTTCCCATCGCCAGGGCGCGCTTGCAAAACATTTTGCTGGAAGCGGTCGGGATGCAGAACGTGACGCTGGGCGTGGCGTGCGTGGGCTATGAGGAAAACGAGACGGACGTGCAGGTCAGGTTATCGACGGGTGAAACGGTAACGGCCGATCTGTTGATTGCCGCCAACGGTACCCATTCGTTGCTGCGCGATACCATCGCCGGGGAGCCGGTTCCCCGACGCTATTGTGGCTACGTCAACTGGAACGGTCGGATCAAGGCGGCGCCGGATCTGGCGCCTGCCGATGAATGGGTTCAGTACGTGGGCGAGCACAAGCGGGTGTCGTTGATGCCCATGGGCAACGATGAACTGTATTTCTTCTTCGACGTGCCGTTGCCGGCAGGGACGCCGAACGTTCGTGAGCACTACCGCGAGGAACTTGAGCAGCACTTCGCGCACTGGCCCGAGCCGGTTCAGCGTCTTTTGCAACGCTTGGACTCCGCGGCCGTGGCCCGTGTGGAAATCCACGACACCGCGCGGGTGCCCCATCTGGTCAGTACCCGGGTCGCACTGTTGGGCGACGCGGCCCATGCCATGACGCCGAACATCGGGCAGGGCGGTTGTCAGGCCATGGAGGATGCCTGGGTGCTCGCCCGCTGCATCGAGCGCGAACGCACGCCGGCGGCTTCCCTGGCGGCCTATGAGTCGGCACGAGCCGATCGGGTGGCGAGCCTGGTGACCAAGGCGCGCAAGCGGGCGGCGATCATCCATGGCGAAATGCCTGACGAAACCCGGGAATGGTATGCACAGCTGGCAGAGAGCGATGGCAGCGACATCCTGGCCGGGCTGATCAAGACCGACGAAGGCAGCCCGTTGTAGGGCCGCAGTACCAACGGAAAAGGGGGCGTGACAGCTCCCAGTTCAACCTGCTGACAGCGTCTGACCCGCCAGAGCGCTTTCCCAAGCTTCTTACCGGAGTATTTGGTCGACCCCTGGAAAAACCGCTTCAGTCGCCGGAAAACATGCCGATAACGTCGTCAGGAATGGGCGTTGAAGGTCTTCGACCGCGCCCTGCCGTGCCTTCCCGAAGAGCAGCACCATCGTCAAGACCAAGGCGGGTCGGACGCGCGTGAAGGTCATGACGCCTGCTTTCAAAGCGTGCTCAGCGGCTTGAACTCATCACCCATTCATACCTGATTCTTGTGTCATTGACTTGGCAAGGTCTGCCTCGCCCCGGAGTTTCTACATGTGTTCGATGTGCGATTCACTCACCCAACTCTGGGCCCAAGGAGTGATCGGCCAAGAGGTGAGTCAACACACAGCCATCAGCCAGGCTAAACTTGAGCACCTGACGCTGGACCAGCAGGCCAGCTACCTGACCGATGGCTTTTGGCGCGACGCTTACGGCGGCTCCCAGCATCATTTCAATGTCCACGCTGGTGAGTCGCTCACCGTCAACCTGACCCGTTTGAGCGCAAACGCTCAGGCTGTTGCCAAATATGCGCTGCAGACCTGGACCAACGTCAGTGGCCTCAAGTTTGTAGAAACCACCGCTGCTGGTGCGATCAATTTCAGCGAAAACAAAAGCGGCGCGTACGCCAATTCCAATTATGCAGGGAGCATCATCTCGGACAGCAGCGTCAACATCGCTTCCGATTGGGTGAATTACGGTTGGTATTATGTGCAAACCTACATTCATGAAATCGGCCACGCGCTGGGGTTGGGCCATGCGGGCAACTACAACGGCAGCGCGTCCTTTCCCAACAATGCCTTTTATCAAGAGGACAGCTGGAAATACTCGGTGATGTCCTATTTCAGTCAGGACGAGAATACCTATTCCAATGCCTCTTTCGGCTATGTCGTCACGCCGATGCTGGCGGATATCGTCGCCATCCAGTCGCTGTACGGCACCGCCGCTACCCGCACGGGTGACGATACCTACCGTTTGAACAACGCTGACATCAAGGCCGGAACCGTCTTCGTGCCTGGCCTGGTGGGCACGATCTACGATTCAGGCGGCAACGACAGAATCGATGTCAGCGCCTATGGCGGGGCTCAGACGGTCGATTTGAGAAGTGAGGCGTTTTCCAGCGTATACGGTGGGTTATCGAATGTCGCCATCGCGCGCGGTACGGTGATCGAGACCGCCATTACCGGGTCAGGCGCGGATACGCTGATCGGCAATGCCAGTGACAACGTTCTCGACGGGGGCGCAGGCAACGACCAGTTGCAGGGCGGCGATGGCGATGATCGGCTGATGGGAGGTGCGGGCTCGGACATCCTCAAAGGCGGCAACGGCATCGACACCGCTTTGTATACCCAAGCGGGCGCGCGCTATTTCGCAACCTACGATGCCGCGCTCGTGAGTGATGGCACCCTCAACGTTCATGATGCGCAAACGTCCGATGTGGACACACTTTCAAGCGTCGAAAAGCTGGCTTTCAGCGACCGCAATGCCAATCTTGACGAGCTGCTCATGGCTTTTCGCAGCCGGTATGGCGCCTTCAACACCGAGAGTGACGCCACTGTTTCGTTGAGTTTCGGGATGGATACACATCACATCGCGCTCACCGAGGATCAGGCTGACGTTGCCAGGCTCTACTCACTGTTCGGTCGGACGCCCGATTATCAGGGTTTGAATCACTGGCTGACGCAGCAGGCGATGGGTACTTCGGATGCAGCGATTCGCGATGCCTTTCTGAACTCCACTGAAGCGATGCAGCGCTTCAGCTTGCTGGGTGATAAGGATTTTGTCCTTGATCTCTATCAGACTGTATTGCATCGCACAGGCGAGGCATCAGGTGTGTCGTCCTGGAACGCTTTGCTGCAGGCGGGTGTGAGTCGAGCAACGGTCGCTGATGGCTTCCTGAATTCGCGCGAGAGCCATGAACTTTCCGAAGGCGAGACGGGGTTCATCAGGATCGTGGCTCATAACGCCTGGAACGCTCTGGATATGGCAGTGGGTAAGGGGGTTGCCACCGGCACGGCGGGTGATGATCAGATCAGTGAGCAGGAAGTCATCCTCGACAGCAATGCGGTTTCGCACCTGGCCGGCAAGGCCGGTATCGACACCTTTATTTTCAACGACGCTGCATCGGCCTACACGATCAGCGCGCTCGACAACGATACCCTATCGGTCAGTCGTGCGACGGGAGCGGCTGCGCACTTCGACCTGAATGGCTTCAATGTGCTCGATTTCGCAGATCGCGAACTGTTCGTTCTCGACTCGGCGCAGGCAAGCATTGGTCGTCTGTATACCATTCTGGGTCGTGCCCCCGACATCGAAGGCCTGAAATCCTGGCTTTCCCAGAGCGCCGCAGGCGGAGCCGGTGCCCAGGTTGCGGATGGTTTTGTGCAATCTGCCGAATTTTCCCAAAGCCTGCCCAATGCCAGCAATGCAGCCTTTGTCGAAAAGCTGTATCACAATGTCCTCGACAGAGGCAGCGACGCTGAAGGTCTCGCCCATTGGGTCAACTTGCTGGACGCAGGTACGAGCCGTGGACAGGTTGCATTCACTATCGCCAACTCCGAGGAGTCTGCTGGACTGACACAAGGCGATGCCGGATTCATTCACCTGGTCGGTCATGCTGATTGGGCTTGAAGCACTAAACACCACGACGAGGTCAACGGCGCAGGCTAGGGATGCGGCAAGGTCAACGTCACCACGGCGCCGCCCGCGTTGCTGCGGTGCAGGACTGCGCCGCAGCGCTTGGCCAGCGCGCCGATCAAGCCCTGGCCACTGAGCTTGGGCCGTGTTGCGCCGCTATCGCTCAGTTGCGCCGCAGCAAAACCCTGCCCACGATCCCGTACCGTCAACTGCAGTTCGCCCCCGGGCAGGCGCTTGAGTGAAAAATGGATCTGGGTCGCGTGACGACTGCCATGGCGAATGGCATTGGCCACCAGCTCATTGACGATCAGCCCGAGGTCCGATGCCAGTTTGAAGGGCGCGTAGGCGGTGTCGGCGTCGGCGGTGAAATGAATGCTGGCATTGCTTTCCGCTTCGATCGATGCGCGGATCAGATGCGGCAGGTAATGCGCCAGGTCCACGGTGCCCGAGGCACTGCGATACAGTTCGGCCTGCACCGTACCAACCCCTTGAATGCGAGCGATGGCCGATTCGAGCAGTTGCCGAGCTTCGTCGCCCTGAGCGCGTAGCTTGGACATCTGCAAGAAGGCGATGATCAGTTGCAGGTTGTTCTTGACGCGGTGATTGAGCTCGGAGACCAGCACGTCCTGATGGGCCTCAAGCTCTTTCTGTGCAGTGATGTCGGTACAGCTGCCGAAGTAACCGGCGAATTCGCCCTGGCGGTAGAACGGTGCGCCGTGGTCGAGGAACCAGCGGTAGACGCCGTCATGTCGGCGCAGGCGGTAAGGCGTGCTGAAGGACACTCGGGCATCGAACGCCTGTTCATAATTGCGGGTGCAACGATCCAGATCGTCGGGATGCACGTCGTCGCTCCAGCCGTATCCGCAGAGCTGCTTCTGCGTCCTGCCGGTGAAGTCGAGCCAGGGTTTGTTGAACCAGTCGCACTGCTTGTCGACACCGGCACGCCAGATCAGTACCGGCGCGTTGTCGGCCAACTCGCGGAACTCGGTTTCACCCAGTCCTGTTCCAGGGCGCGAGACATCCGTGGGTTCACTCATGTTTCTTTCCATATAGGCCGCGCGATTCGGTAAAGAGCTTCAAGGGCACTGGCAGCGGTCGGTTCAAGGGCAGTTCACCTTGAACCAGCGCATGCACGATGTGGGCGCTGCGTGACAGGTCATTGGGGCTGTAGGGCTTGGACAACAGCCCGAGCGCGTAGCCGCTGTTGGCCTTGGCCACGTCGATCTGGCCACTGACGAACAGCGAATGGATATTGAACTGTTCGTAGAGCGTCTGCGCCAAGCCTACGCCCTCGTCATGACCGTCCAGGTTGATGTCGACGAATGCAATGTCGATGCCATGGGTCTGCGCCAGCAACAGCGCTCCGGCCACGTCATACGCGGGGCCGATGATCTCGTGGCCATCTTCCTCCAGCGCTATCTCGGCCAACAGCGCCAGAATTGGATCGTCTTCTATCAACAGGATACGCATTGGGTCAACTCATTGTCTTCAAGGGCGCTTGCGCTCTTCCTTCTTGCAAAGCTTGTTCTAAGAGCACTGTGGCATCCGTGCGTTCAATCGCAGATCGTGGCTTGCAGTTATAGGCACAACGCAAGGCTGAAAAAATATCCTGAACTGTTGCGCGGCGCGCGCTTCTATCAATAGACCGTTTTGGTCGTCTACCCAAGAGCTCAGGCTCAACCTATTTCCGGAGTGTTTGATCATGTCTGATCAATCAATGAATGACAGTGCGTCGAGCCAGGAACGTCCCGCCAGCCGTGTGAGCGAGGGCTTGCCGTACCCATTGGGCGCGACCTGGGATGGGTCGGGCGTCAACTTTGCAATTTTTTCGGCCAACGCTACCAAAGTCGAGCTGTGCCTTTTCGACGCCGATGGCGTGGAAGAGATCGAACGCATCGCGTTGCCTGAATTCACCAACGAGATCTGGCACGGCTATCTGCCCGATGCGCGCCCGGGCACTCTGTATGGTTACCGTGTGCACGGTCCGTATGACCCTGCAAACGGCCACCGTTTCAATGCCAACAAGCTGCTGATCGACCCCTATGCCAAGCAGATTTCCGGCGAGCTGAAATGGGACGATGCACTGTTCGGCTATATCGTCGGCCATGAAGACGGCGATCTTTCGTTCGACGAGCGCGATAGTGCGCCGTTCATGCCACGCTGCCGAGTGATCGACCCGGCCTTCACCTGGGGCAGTACGGCCAAGCCGAACGTGCCATGGGAAAAGACCATTTTCTACGAAACCCACGTACGCGGCTTCACCATGCGCCATCCTTCGGTGCGTGAAACCGAGCGCGGCACCTTCGCTGCCTTCCACGAAAACGATGTGGTGGAATACATCCGTTCCCTGGGTGTGACGTCGGTGGAGCTGATGCCAGTCCATTATTTCCTGGATGACAATCATCTGCTGGAAAAGGGCCTGCACAACTTCTGGGGCTACAACACCCTGGGCTTCTTTGCGCCCCATGCGCGCTACATGGCGGGTTCGTCGATCGGCGAGTTCAAGGTCATGGTCTCGCGCTTCCACAAGGCCGGCCTGGAAGTGATTCTCGACGTGGTGTACAACCACACTGCCGAAGGCAACGAGATGGGTCCGACCCTGTCGCTCAAGGGTATCGACAACGCCAACTACTACCGCCTGATGCCAGACGATGCGCGTTACTACATCAACGACACCGGCACCGGCAACACCCTGAACATGAGCCACCCCTGCGTCCTGCAGATGGTCACCGACTCTTTGCGCTACTGGAGTTCGGAAATGGGCGTGGATGGTTTCCGTTTCGACCTGGCGACCATTCTGGGCCGCGAAGCTCATGGCTTCAGCGAAGGCGGCGGCTTCCTCGACGCCTGCCGTCAGGATCCGGTGCTGGCCAAGGTCAAGCTGGTTGCCGAGCCTTGGGACTGCGGTCCGGGCGGCTACCAGGTGGGCAACTTCCCGCCGGGCTGGATGGAATGGAACGACAAGTTCCGCGACATCTCCCGCGCGTTCTGGAAGGGCGACGACGAGATGCTCGGCGACTTCGCGAAGATCTTCCTGGGCTCGGGCGACCAGTTCAACCGTCGCGGTCGCAAGCCGGCGTCGTCGGTCAACTTCATCACCGCTCACGATGGTTTCACCTTGAACGACCTGGTGTCGTACAACGAGAAGCACAACGAGGCCAACGGCGAAGACAACCGCGACGGTCACTCCGACAACCGCTCGTGGAACTGCGGTGTCGAAGGCCCCACCGATGATCCGGAAATCGTCGCTCTGCGCTACCGCCAGATGCGCAACCTGCTGGCGACGCTGTTCCTCGCCCAAGGCACCCCGATGCTGCTGGCCGGCGACGAGTTCGCGCGTACCCAGGGTGGCAGCAACAACGCGTATTGCCAGGACAGCGAGATCGGCTGGGTGGACTGGAACATCAGCGAGCAGAGCACCGAGTTGCAGGACTTCGTCAAGTACCTGATCGAGCTGCGCAACCGCTACCCACTGCTGCGCCGCAATCGCTTCTTCACCGGTGCCTACGACGAAAGCCTGGGTATCAAGGACGTCAGCTGGATCCAGCCCAACGGCAGCGAAATGGGTGTCGAGCAGTGGCAGGACGGCAGCAACCGCTGCATGGGTATCCTGCTCGACGGTCGCACTCAGGCCAGTGGTATCCGCCGTGCCGGGGTCGACCATTCGCTCTTGATCGTGGTCAACGCGCACCATGACGTGGTCGGTTTCACCCTGCCGGAAGTACCGGAAGGCAAGCGTTGGATTCTGCAGTTGGATACCAACCAGACCGACTTCGAGGCAGGCGAGTCGTTTGATTTCGGTACCGAGTACGCCGTCACCGGGCGTTCGGTACTGATGTTCGAACTGGCCAAGCCGTCGACCAAGAAGCGTCGTTAACAACGTAATACCCGAACGCCCCGATGCGGTCATCGACTGACCGTATCGGGGCGTTTGTCGTTGTGCCGTTCTGATTGCAGACGGGTGACAAGCCGCTGTAGACGCTAAGATGGCAATTTGCTAGCTTTCCAGTCAAGGGCGACTGCTCCTGCAATCCGCCGCCATGCTTGTCGTGGAAAGAGTCTGTCATGCGCCAGCATGATCTCTTCGACGATTCTCACCTTCACAGTCTGTGCACGCTTGTGCGCTGGATATTGCCACGATGTTGATCAGACGCCGCCCATCGCTCGCAGGTTTTATCGGCCTGGCGTTCGGCTTGATCGCATTCTCGGCATTTTCTCTGTTGCGCTCGGAAATCCAGCGGCAGGAAACCCGCTTTTCGGAGTACGTGCAAAGCATCGCGAGCAGTGTGCGCAACCAGCTGGACACCAACGATGCGGTGCTGGCCGGGTTTGCCGCGTTCCTGCAGGCGGTCAAGCAGAGCGATACCGATGCGGCCGCTCGCTATGGCGCTGCCGTGCTGGTGGCTTATCCGCACATCTATATGCTGGAAGTGGCGCGCAGTGTGCCTCAGGACGAGCAGTGCAATTTCGCGGCCCTGCTGCGGCGCACCTGGTTGCCGGATTTCCAGTTGAAGGATTTCACACCGCCTGCGCCTGTGGTCGATTCCCGCAATGGCATGAACACGACATGGCCGATTCTCTTCATGTCGCCCCAGTTGCCGGAGACCAACGTGATCTACGGGGTGAGGCTTGAGACCGTCCCCTATCTGAGCAACGCCCTGGTGCGTATCCACCAGAGTTCTGTGCCGGTGGTGACGCCCGTTTTCGCGTTGTATGAAGGTGGCGATGCATACATTCTGATGAAATCGGTGTTGCGCCCTGAAGAGGACGCTCAGAACACGCTGCCCAACTTCTTCGGCAGCACGATGGTCGCCATGCTGGTGATCAAGACCGACGCGCTGCTGGGAGCGATCGTGCGCCACAACAACGATCCGCGAGTGGCTGTCAGCGCACGGTTGCGCAGCGATGATCACAACACCCAGGTCGTGGCCATGGAGGCAGCGCAGAGCCGTTGGTGGGACGAACTGGTCTTGCCGCGGCTGACCGATGACGTATTCGTCGACAGCCCGACGCAACCGCTGTCCTTGACCTTCCAGCGCCAGCTTAGCCTGGCGGATGTGCTGGGGCCCGAAGTGCTGCTGATCCTCAGCGTGCTGCTGGCGATCCTGGTATTGGTGCCGCTGGTGCTGGTCAGGCACTTTTCGGCCATCGAGGCGGCTGCACTCGAACACGAGCGTTCGGCGTTCCTGGCCACCCACGACGTATTGACGCAGTTGCCCAACCGCTACCTGCTGGCGGATCGCTTCGCCCAGGCGCTGAGCCAGTGGACGGAGCAGGGCATTCCCTTTGCGGTCATGTTGATCGACCTCGATCACTTCAAGCAGATCAATGATGAACGAGGTCATGCGGTGGGTGACCAGGTCTTGCAGACGCTGGCCAAGCGCATGCGCGAGGCGATTCGCGACTATGACACGGTAGCGCGCTACGGCGGCGACGAATTCGTGGCCTTGGTCTCGGACCTGGCCAACCCGGATAGCGTGATCCTCAAGGCGCAACAGTTGCTGCACGCAATCGAGCAGCCGATCGCCACCTGCGTAGGCCAGTTGTCGCTGTCGGGCAGCATCGGGATTTCCCTGTGCCCTGTGCACGGGGAAGACCTCGATACGTTGCTCAAGGCGGCGGACAAGGCCATGTATCACGTCAAGCTCGACGGTCGGCAGGGTGTGGCCATGGCAGGTGCGGCCTGAGCGGCAGTCTTCTTGAACCCCCACATGGCGAGCCCCTCGAATGCTCTATTGCGCGCCTTCCAGCCTGGAAGGCCGGTGTTCTGGAGGACGTACCGTGCAACGTCGTCGTTTTCTCGTGGGCAGCGCCGTCGCCGCTGCCAGCATGCCCTTGTCATCAGTCGCTTTAGCCGCCCAGCCCGCGACCTTGCAGGTCCCTTCGGCGGCACCGGGAAGCGCTGTGCTGACCATCGGATCATTGCGGATTGGCGAAGGCGCACCCAAGATCATCGCGTCCATCACCGCCGCAACCGACCGTGAAGCGCTTGATCAGGCTCGTGACATCGGCGCTGCGTCACAGGTGGACATGGCTGAACTGCGTTTGGATCATCATCCACAAGGCCACCTGGGCGAACGGATGAAGCCGTTGCTGGCCCGTCTGGTAGGTGTACTGAACGGCAAGCCTCTACTCGTCACCTGGCGCAGCAAGGAGGAGGGGGGTGAGCGTGAGCTGGCCGATGCCACGTATTTCAACTTGTACGCCGAGCTGCTGCACACCGGTCATGTCGATCTGTTGGACGTGGAGATGATGAAGCCACAGGCGGCTGTCGAGAACATCGTCACGCTGGCCCATGAACGGGGTGTGGCCGTGGTGCTGTCCAACCATGATTTCAACGCGACCCCCAGCCACCATGTCATCGTCGAGCGTTTGCGTCGGCAACAGGCGTTGGGCGCTGACATTCTCAAGATCGCCGTGATGCCCAACAGCAAGGCGGACGTATTGACGCTGATGGCGGCCAGTCAGCACATGCAGGCTCACTATGCCAAGCGTCCATTGCTGACCATGTCGATGGGGCCGTTGGGTGTGTTGTCGCGGTTGGCGGGGCAGTTGAGCGGATCGGCCCTGACCTATGCCAGCCTGGGCCAGGCTTCGGCGCCGGGACAGCTGGAGGCTGCTGCGGTACGGAATGTACTGGACGTGGTGGAGCAGGGTTCGCAGAGCTGAAAGAAGCAGCTGGGGCGGACAGGGGCGCTCGAGGAGCGCCCCGGCAGGAATCAGAAGACCAGCTTGAACAGGCCGATGACCACGACCAGGCCGATCAGGAAGATGATGCCGACGGTGCTGCCAAGAAACTTCAACATAGGGATGACTCACGGTAATGGGTTGTTACAGCTCTAGACAGCGGCTCGTAGTGCTCGTTTCATTTCATGTGACGCCAGTATCTTGTGCGTCGTTCGGCGGCTGGCAGGTGGCTAGGCACGTGTTCCGAGAATCCCTTGGCGAATGTCGTCGAACGCCGCGATGCTACGCTCCACGGCCTGGATCACAGTGGGCACATCCTTCCAGAGCGAATCACTGACCGACTCGGAAAAAATCTCGAGCACGTACTCGCCCGCGTAGCCCACATCGACTAAGCGCTGCAGAAGCGCTTTCAGGGGGATAGCGCCGTCGCCCACGGCACGTCGGTCGTGCAGCGATTGCGGACGACGCCAGTCGGCCAATTGCACGATGAACAGCTTGTCGGCATCGAGGGTGTCGAGCAGGCTGGGGTCCTGCCAGCTGTTGTACAGGTCCAGGCACAGGCCGAAGGCAGGCCGTGCGACGGCGTCGGCCATTTCACGGGCCTGGCTGAAGGCGAACAGAATGGAGTTCTGGTTCATCAACGAAGGCGCCAGCGCTTCGAGTGCGATGAGCATCCCCTTTTCACTCGCGTGCTCGGCCAGTGTCCGGTAGTGCTCGACGCACTGTGTCCAGACCAAGGCTTCGTTGCCTTGCGCATCGGCGCCGGTGTTGGTGACCAGTGCCAGGCCGGGAAAGAGTTCGCTGAACAGGTCGACCGAGTTCATCAGCTGCGCCAGACGCGCTTCTGGGGCTTGCGGCTCGGGCGCCGAAGCTGAAGGAAAAATGGTCAGGGTGCGGGGCTGGATCGAGGTCACTCGAACGCCGCTGGCGCGCACGTGAGCCAATTGCTCCCGTGCGCGTGCAGGGTCTTCGGAAAGTTTCTTTTCCGCCAGTTCCAGGCCGCAGCCCAGACGCTGGCACAGTTGCAGGTCTTGTTCGAGGGTGAGGGGTTGGGTGGTGATCTGACTCAGTGCCAAGCGTTGCATGGGGACCTCTGTACTGCTGCATGAAAGCCCAATCGCCGTGGGCCGGACAAAGCAAGGCCGAGCAGAGCTCGGCCTCGTGGTGCGATGCTTCAGAGCGCGGGTACGACACCTGCGACAGGTTCTACTATGGGCGCTTCGATAGTCGGCGAGCCGGGTGTGAGAATGACCTTGCGGCAATCCTCTTCCTTCTTGTCGAAGATCTTGTAGCCTTCGACCGCCTGTTCCAGGGACATGCGGTGGGTGATGATCGTCTCGGGCGTCAAGCGGCCCGCTTCGATGTGCTCGAGAAGCTCGGGCAGGTAGCGCTGAACGTGAGTCTGGCCCATGCGGAAGGTCAAGCCCTTGTCGAACGCATCGCCGAACAGGAAGCCGTGGATGAAGCCGGCATACACGCCCGGCACGCTGACCACGCCGCCACGGCGCACGGCCGCGATGCACTGGCGCAACGCCTTGCCGCTGCTGCCTTCAAGCTTGAGGGCGGCGAGCACGGTTTCGGTGGTGCTGCCCTTGGCTTCGAAGCCCACTGCATCCACGACGCCATCCACGCCGCGCGAGCCTGGCGTCTGACGGATGATGGTGTCGGCCGGATCGTCATCTTCATCGAAGTTGATCGGGATCACCCCATAGGCCTGTTGCGCATAGGCCAGGCGGTAGGGGTGGTGATCGACCATGAAGATACGCTCGGCGCCCAGCATCCGCGCGACGGCAGCGCACAGCAGGCCGACCGGGCCAGCGCCGTAGATGGCGATGCTCGAACCTTTGCCGATCTCGGTGTTCTTCACCGCCTGGAACGCGGTGGGCAGAATGTCCGACAGGAACAGCACTTTTTCATCCGACAGCGTGCCAGGCACCTTGAACGGGCCGGTATTGGCCTTGGGGACACGCACGTATTCGGCCTGACCGCCGGGCACGCCGCCGTACAGGTGACTGAAGCCGAACAGCGCTGCGCCCGATGGAATCGACTTCTTGTTCAAGATCGCACCGCGACCGGTGTTGGTGGTTTCGCAGGCAGCGAACAGATCGATGTTGCAGAAGAAGCAGCTGCCGCAGGCGATGACGAAAGGAATGACCACGCGATCGCCCGGGCTGACCGCGGTCACCGCTGAGCCAACTTCTTCGACGATGCCCATGAATTCGTGGCCGAAGATGTCGCCGTGTTCGACCGTGGGAATCTTGCCTCGATACAGGTGCAGGTCCGAGCCGCAGATGGCAGTGGCCGTGACTCGCAGGATGATGTCGTCGGCATCCTGAAGCTCTGGATCGGGAACCGTGTCGACTTTGACGTCGTGAGCGCCGTGGTAGGTGAGTGCTCTCATTGTTCGCGTAGCCTCTTGATCAGAATCGGGGGGTGTTAGTAGCAGAGGTATACGAAACACGGGAAGTTCAAGCCGATGTGTCCAATGGGCCTGCGGGATCGGGTCGACATACTCGTCACGTTCCGCTCTGAGTGGCGCAGGCGTGCCAGCGATTGCGGCCCTTGTGTTTGGCGGTGTACAGGCAGGCATCGGCGGTCATCAGCATTTGCGCGGCCGTGACCCATTCCACTGCCGGCTGGGCGGCGGTGATGCCGGCGCTGACTGTGACGTGCCCCGCAGGGTGATCCAGGTGTTCGACGCCCAGGTCGCGAATGGCCTGCAGGATTGCCTCGGCAACCACGCCCGCGCCTTCCAGATCGGTACCGGGGAGCAGCACGGTGAACTCTTCGCCACCATAGCGTACGGCCAGGTCGGTAGGGCGCTTGAGCACCTTCACGATGGCGTCGGCCACCTGGCGCAGGCAGCGGTCGCCGGCTGCATGGCCGTAGCGATCGTTGTAGCGCTTGAAGTAGTCGACATCGAGCATGATCAGCGCCAGCCAGCCGCGCTGTCGGCGAGCGCGGCCGATTTCGGCCCCCAGGGCCATGTCCAGCCGCCGCCGATTGCCCAGGCCACTGAGGCTGTCGGTCAGCGCCATGTCGCGCATGATCTGATGGGCCTGGCGCAGTTCCTCCTCGATGGCGATGCGTTCGCGCAGCTGCTTGAGCACGATCATGCCAAAGCCACTCAAGCCAGCGATCAGCACCAGCAGCACCAAGCCGGTCTTGAGCAGGTCGCGCCGCCAGGGGCCGATGTAGGATTCGCGCGACAGCCCGGCTTCCACCACCAGCGGATAGCTGGTCAATGCGCGGTAGGCATACAGGCGGTAGGTGTTGTCGACCACCGCCTTGACCTCGACCACGCCTTCGTCGGCCACCGGCAGATAGCGTTTGAAGATCTCGCTGTCTTCCAGCGTCTTGCCCAGCACCGGCGCAAGGAACGGGCGCCGCACCAGGATCCGGCCGTTGCGCAGCGCCAGGACCAGCGCGCCGCGATCGTCGATCTTGAAGTCACCATAGTAGTCGACGAAGTAGCTGACCCGAATCGTTCCCAGCAGCACCCCGGCAAAGCTGCCGTCCGGGTTATTCAGGCGGCGCGAGATCGGCAGGATGTATTCGTCCGTCGAACGGCTGCGCACCACGTCGCTGATGCGCACGTTCGGATCGGTGTGGGTGCGATGGTAGTTGAAGTAGTCGCGGTCGGCGTTGTTGGCCGCCTCTGGCGTACCGGTCTTGTCGGTCACCACCCATTGTCCGCTGGCGTCGTAGATGAACAGCCCATGCAACTGCGGCATGATCCGCGCCTGTTGCTGCATCAGCGCATGAATGCGCGGCACGTTCATGTTCTGCAGGCCGTCACCTTGCACGCGCTCGGCCAGCGCGTCGGTCAGTACGTCGACCTGGCGAATCGCATCTTCGGCATGCTGGGCCGTGGCGCGGGCCAGGTTGGTGACCGAATCGCGTGCGGTGGCGAACGCCTGCTGGTAGTCGCGCCAGGCGCGCCAGCCCTCGACGCCCGTGAAGGTGAAGATGACCAGCACGATGAACGTGACGGTGAGACGAAACAGGGCCGAATTGCGCCCCGCGTGCCGAGATAATGGCTCGGCGCTTTCATCGCTCGTGGCATGTAGCGGATTGCGTCCTGGCATGAAAGGCCTCATGGCTGCGCCCTGTCGCGGCGCGAGGTGTCCTGTGCTGCATTTTCGACAATGCGGCAAATGAGCGTGTCAGTGGCAGACTAGCTCAGTGGTATCGAGGTCGGAAGGCTGGGAGTGTTCAATGGTGCGAACTGTGGACGAGTAAGACTCTTCCGGGAAACTGAGGGGGCTGCGTGGGCAACCCCCTACAGGGTGATGCAGATGCGGCTGACACGGCAGTCGCGCGGCGAAGCGGAGATCGTGCGACTCAATGTGCTGCTTCGGTCCCTGCTTCTTCGCGTGCCTGTTGGCCTGACGGCCTCCAGCGCACATCGGTAATCCCATACTGCTCGGCTTTGGGCTTGCTGACTTTCTGCACCCGTTCGCGGCCGAACTTGGGGATAACACCGACCCCTGCGTCACAGCTCGCCCAATGCCAGGCATCGGCATTGTTCAGCGTGGGTAGACGAATGATGAACGACTTTTCCGCTCCATGGAGCCTGTAGTCAATGATGAACAGCGTTGGGTTCGGCATGGTGATCTCCTGCGTTGACTCATCATTGAGTTGTGACACGCAGGAAAGATTCAGAAAATGTGCAGGACGGCGACGAGTTGCCGCATACCTGGCAAGCCCTCTGCAATCAGGTGCGGGCGGTCCATTCGATATCAGGCATCACTTCCAGCGGCGCATGGGAACCCTTGCCGCGAATTTCATTGACCGCATGCAGCACCAGCAGCCGAAACAGAATGATGTCTTCGTATTCCCGCGGCGAAAGACTGCGCTCTACATGGGCTGGAACGTTGGGGTCGGTCAGCGTCAGTTTCAGCAGGCCATCGTGGAGTTCGGTTTCGTGTTTCAGGGGCGGGTCAAGCCCGGCGAGTACCGTTTCGATGGAAGCCATGGAATCACCCTTGACGGACGCTGTTGAGGAGGCAGTGAGGAAGCGGGCAAAACGCCCGGGGCTGTAAGAGCTATAGCTGATAGTGGCTGAAAGCGCCTGTTCATTGCCATCAGTTTTTCAACTTCCCTTGACGCATTTTCATCGCTACACCGTTGGACATCCAGAAGTGTTTTTCGATGCCTTGGCCGATGCTTTTGAGTAAGCTGGCCGCACTTGCAATGGACGCAATGGAGGCTGGGCACTGATGACCGAAGACCAGGCCAACTACAAGCGGTTGCTGACGCTGATAGAGGGCGCCCAATGGCAAGCCTTCACCAGTGAGGACGGCTTTGCTCTGCGCGCCTTGCTGCTGGTCGGCTATATCGTGACCACGGTGACCGGGGACGGTCGCACGCGCCTGGCGCTCACCGTCAAGGGCACCCAATATCTCAATGCGCTGCGCAGCGAGCCGTGATCGACGCAGACCTCCTTTCCACCCCCCGATGTGCTTAAAGCGCTCGCGCGAACGTCAACCCTCCCCAATGGCCACACCAGGTGGGGCCTCGTTATCTGCCAGTCCGGGAGTGCCGCCCGGGCGTACCGCTTTTCAAGGATGTGTTCCATGCCGCAACCGTCTGCGTCCCGTCTTCGCGTCCGGGACCGTCTGCATTGCCTTTCCACCTGTACCACGCCTCGCGCGCCGGCATGGCCAGTGCTGGGCCTGGCCGCCTTGTTTGGCGCCCCCAGCGCCGCCCTGGCGGCGCAGGTGATGGAGTTGCAGGCCGTGGAAGTCAGCGAGGCACGCCTGAGCGAGATCGACGAAGCCGACCTGGCTCTGCGTTCGGTGCCAGGCGCCAGCAACCTGATCGACACCGCCGCCGTGGGGCGCGGCAGGCTCTCGGGCAACGAGGATCTGTTCAGCAATCAGGCAGGTATCTACGCCCACGCCGCCAACAACGAGGGCGCAAAAATCTCCATTCGCGGTTCGGGTATCAACCGTGGGCCGGGGGCGCATTCGTCGGGACTGTACCAGATGTTCGATGGCCTGCCGCTGACCGGTCCGGGCGGCACGCCTTACGAATTGCTGGAGCCCTTGTGGCTCAGCCGCGTGGAAGTGCTGCGCGGGGCCAATGGCTTCGATCGCGGCGCGCTGGCCTTGGGCGGTGCCATCAACTATGTGACGCACACCGGATACGATGCCCCCAAGTTGCAACTGCGCTACGAAGTCGGCAGTCATGGCTACAGCAAGCGTCAGATCAGTTCTGGCCAGGTGCTGGGTGATGCCGATTACTATTTCAGCGTGACCGATTCCAGCTACGACGGCTTCCAGGACCAAAGCGCAGGTGGCAGCCGTGGTGCGGCAGGCAACTTCGGCTACCGTTTCAGTCCGCAGTTGGAAACGCGTTTCTACTTCCGCTATCGCGAGACCGACAACGACACCCCGGGCAAGCTGACGCGGGCGCAGATCGGCCATGATCCCCGCGTGGCCAACGCCTTGAACCTGGCACGCGATTCCAAGCGCATTCAACCGGGCAGTACCTGGCTGGCCAACAAGACCACCTGGCACCTGGACGACGATGCCCGCCTGGAAGCCGGTCTGGTCTATCACGACTATCCAATGGACCTGCGCGAAGGCACCAACCGTATGAAGGTGGCCTACACCGATGTCAGCGGTACCTTGAACTATGTGCGCCAGGACGTGCTGCTCGGCCACGCCAGCAAAACGACCGTGGGGTGGCGCAGCACCAAGGCGTTGCCCAATTCCGGCGTGTCGGAACTCGTCCGGGTACCCGTCGGCAACACGGCCGGGTATGCGCCCGGCACCCGCACCCGGGACTACAGCTATCAAGGCTCCGACCATACGGTGTACATCAGCAACGAGCTGGAACTGGTGCCCGATCTCTGGCTGACCACTGGGCTAGCTGCGCTGTACACCCGGCGCGAGACGGAGGTCAGCTACCCGGTGACCCATGACCGGGTCAGCCTGCACGCCTGGGACTACGCGCCGCGCCTGGGTTTGCGCTACGACTACAGCCCGAAGGTGCAGGTGTTCGGCAACCTCAGCCGTTCGGTGGAACCGCCACACCCCTGGTCGATGATCTGGGGCTCCAACCGCTACTTCGCGCCGGGCAGCGGCGCGGCGACGGGTTTGCAGAGCAATGGCGTGGAGCTCGACAACCAGAGCGCGACCACCCTGGAGCTGGGTGGGCGTGGCGATGCCTGGTTCGGCCGCTGGGATCTGGCCTGGTATTACTCGCAGGTCCGCCATGAGCTGCTCAGTGTCGAAACCCAGGCCGCCACGGCCACCACCTCGCAGGTGATCGGCGAGGCGAATGCCAGCCCGACGGTCCATCAGGGCGTCGAGATGGCCCTGGACAGCCCATTATGGGAGGGGCAGCAGGCCGGACGTCTGGGTTTGCGCCAGACCTACACCTACAGCGATTTCCACTACCGTGACGACGCGCGTTTCGGCAATAACCGGCTGCCTGGCCTGCCTCGACATTACTATCAGGCCGAATTGCGCTACGACCACCCCAGCGGCGTCTACACCGGTTTCAACGTGCAGCACGCCTCGCGCATCGCCGTGGACTACGCCAACTCCTACCATGCGGCGGCCTACACACTGTTCGGCGCCAGTCTGGGCTACTCGGCGCCGGATGATAGCTGGCAGACCTGGGTGGACCTGCGCAACCTGACCAACAAGCGCTACGCCAGCACGGTCACCCCCGGCTACGACGACCAAGGCCGCGATGTTGCACGTTCCACGCCGGGCGATGGCCGGGGTGTCTACGCCGGCGTCTCGTGGAGCCTGCGCTGAGCAGCCGATGAGCAGCCGGCCGGCGTGACGCCATGGGTGGGCCGGTTGCGTTAAGATGGCGGTCTATCCGTCTTGGCAGAGCGCAGCAGTGATTCTCAACAGCCTGGTTTTCTTCATCACTCTGGCGGCCATGGAAGGCGTTGCCTACCTGGCCCACAAGTACCTCATGCATGGCTGGGGCTGGGGCTGGCACCGCTCCCACCACGAGCCGCGTACCGGCTGGTTCGAGAAGAACGACCTGTATGCGGTGGTGTTCGCGGGGCTGGCGATCGTGCTGATTGCCCTGGGGACCCAGGGTCTGCATCCGCTGGAATGGATCGGCGCCGGCATGACCGCCTACGGCGCGTTGTACTTCGTCGTCCATGACGGTCTGGTGCATCGGCGCTGGCCATTCCATCTGGTGCCGCGACGCGGTTACCTCAAGCGCCTGTACCAGGCGCACCTGATGCACCACGCGGTCGAGGGCAAGGACCGCTGCGTGTCCTTCGGCTTTCTGTTCGCGCCGTCTACGACGCGCTTGCGCGCTCAGTTGCGGGCGTTGCACCAGGGGCCTCTGCGCAAGGCGGACGAGGCCGGTTCCACAGCTGAGTCGAACGCTTCGGCCACTGCCGCCAGCGAGCGCTGACCGCACGCCACCATCCCTGACTGACCGCTGCCAGCTTTTCGGCCTTGGAGGTCGAGACACGGGTGTCCCAGGCATGACTGCCTGCCGCAACCACCTTGACTCCGATCTGCCGGTACACGGCCGCCGCAGTCGCCACGGCCCAGGCCGAACGCCAGGGCAGGGCGGCCAGGCCCGCCTGGGCGCTGGCGTAGTAGGGCTCGGCCAGGTCGACCAGACGCCGCGCCAACACCGCCACCGCCGGCCGATGCTCGGGCGCCGCCAGGTCCTGCAGCGGAATGTTCAGTTCTTCCAGCCACTGCGCCGGCAGATAACAGCGACCGATGCGCGCATCCTCGACGATATCGCGGGCGATGTTGGTCAACTGAAACGCCAGCCCCAGGTCGCAGGCGCGATCCAGGGTGCGCGGGTCATGGGTGCCCATGACCCGCGCCATCATCAGACCGACGACGCCTGCGACGTGGTAGCAATACTGCAGCGTGTCGTCCTGAGTGTGATAACGGCGGTCCAGCACGTCCATTTCGAAACCGGCCAGATGCTCCAGAGCATTGTGCTCGGGGATGTCGTGCTCGCGCACCACTTCGGCGAATGCGGCAAAGGCCGGCTCGCTCGCGGGCACGCCTGCATAGACCGCATGGGTCTGGGCCTGCAGCAGCGCCAGGCGGCGCTGTGCCTCCTGCGGGGTGATCGACACGGCGTCGTGACCGGCCTGCTGACCATCGATCACGTCGTCGCAATGGCGACACCAGGCGTACAGCATCACCGCGCTGCGCCGGGTGCGTTCGTCGAACAGCTTGGCGGCCGCGGCGAAGCTCTTCGAGCCCACCGCGATGCTCTGTTCGGCATGCTCGCGCAGCGCCGGATCCGGCGCCGAGGTGCTCATGGATGCAGGTCCGCGATCATCAGACCGGCAGTCGCCTTGGCCGAACCGATCACGCCCGGCACGCCGGCGCCGGGGTGGGTGCCAGCACCGACCAGGTAGACGTTGTTCAACTGCGCGTCGCGGTTGTGCGGGCGGAACCAGGCACTCTGCTGCAGCACCGGCTCCAGGGAAAACGCCGAGCCCAGGTGCGCATTGAGTTCGGTCTGGAAATCATCCGGGGTGAAGATACGGCAGGTCACCAGGTCTTCGCGCAGGCCAGGAATGTAGTGCTCTTCCAGGTATTCGAAAATGCGGTCGCGATACAGCGGCCCCTGCACCGACCAGTCGATGGCGGCGTTGCCCAGGTGCGGTACCGGCGACAACACGTAGTGGCTGGAACAGCCCGGCGGCGCCAGGCTGGGATCCGTCACACAGGGGGCGTGCAGGTACAGCGAGAAGTCCGAGGCCAGTTCGGCGCCGTTGAAGATTTCGTGGATCAGCGCCTGATAGCGCGCCCCGAAGCACACCGTGTGGTGCTGCAACTGCGGCTGCGGGCGTTTGAGGCCGAAATGGATGACGAACAGCGAGTTGCTGAAACGCTTGCCCTTGAGACGCTTGCCCTCGCGTCGACCGCGCGGGTGTTTACCCAGCAGGTCGGCGTAGGTGTGCACCACGTCGGCGTTGGAGGCCAGGCAATCGGCGCGCCAGCTGCGACCGTCACGGGCATGCACGGCCGTGGCCCGATCGTTCTCGACGTCGATGCCGGCCACTTCCGCATTCAACTCCAGGGTGCCGCCCAGATCCTGGAACAGCTTCACCATGCCTTGCACCAGCGCCCCCGTCCCGCCCTTGGGAAACCACACACCCCATTCGCGCTCCAGCGCATGGATCAAGGTGTAGATCGAAGAGGTGGCAAACGGGTTGCCGCCCACCAGCAAGGAGTGAAACGAGAACGCCTGGCGCAACTGGTCGTGTTCGATGAAGCTCGACACCATCGAATACACGCTGCGCCAGGCCTGCAGGCGTGCCAGTTGCGGTCCGGCCTGAAGCATGTCGCGAAACGACAGGAACGGTACCGCACCCAGCTTGAGGTAGCCTTCCTTGAACACCGCCTGGGAGTAGGCCAGGAAGCGCTGGTAGCCGGCCACGTCCGGTGGGTTCAGGGCATGGATCTGGCGGTCCAGTTCGGCCTGATCGTTGGCATAGTCGAACTTCGTGCCGTCTTCCCAGCACAGGCGGTAGAACGGCTTGACCGGCAGCAGGTCGACGTAGTCGGCCATGCGCTTGCCACTGAGGGTGAACAGCTCTTCGATGGCCGTGGGGTCGGTGATCACCGTCGGGCCGGCATCGAAGGTGAAGCCCTGGTCGCGGTAGACATAGGCTCGGCCCCCGGGCTGGTCGCGCTTCTCCAGCAGGGTGGTGTGGATGCCTGCGGCCTGCAGGCGGATCGCCAGGGCCAGGCCGCCGAAGCCTGCGCCGATGACGATGGCGGTTTTAGCTGGATTCATGTGGGTTCTCGAACTGCCGGGGAGAAGATCTGAGGGCGGCGCGCACGGCCTCGTCGACGGGCACGGGTGGCTTGCCGACGAGAATGCGGGCGCGGTCACGCCAGTGGTTTTGGCCTGCGTAGAAACGGCTGATCAACGCGGGCGACAAGCGATAGAAACGCTGCATGACCCGCCAGCGGTCCTGGGGCCTTCCGGCGAGGAACAACATGCGGTTGAGCAGACGGTAGAAACCTTGGTCGTTCCACTGCTGGCGGGCGTGGTCGCGGATGCCGGTGAACAGGCGATCGGCGTCCATGACCGGCTGTTGCGCCAGCCACTGGGCCAGGCGCACCGCGTGGGGCAACGAATAGCCGGTGGTGCAGTGAAACAGGCCGGCGCGCAGGCCGGACAGCGGCTGGCCAGACGCTTGCTGCCAGAACGCCTCGAAGTCGCCGGCCAGGGTAATCGGCAGCACGCCCTGTTCTTCGCGCAGGCACTCGGCGACCGTCCAGCCTTGCCAGCGCACGTACTCGCCGATGTGCTCGCGCAGCTGCTCGGTGCTCAGGGTATGGCGATCTACATAGTGGGTGTCTTCCACCAGCACGGTATCGGCCGAAAAGGGCAGTACATAGACGAAGCGGTACCCATCACCCTGATCCACCCGGGCGTCCATGATAATCGGCCCGAGCAACCCGTGCGGCTGCTCCAGTCGCAGCAATTGGCCGACGAACGCCTGCTGGCCGAGCACCAGGTGTGGGCTGGGCCGTACCCCGCGACCGTCGATGACCGCACCGGCTTGCAGCGTCTCGCCGCTGGCCAGGCGCACGTGGCGCGGGCCCAGTTCGGTGATGGTTTGACCCAGGCGCAGCCGGTCGCCCAACGCCTGGGTGATGACCTCGGCGAAGCGCTCGCTGGTGATGCTGGCGTAGCCACTGTCGAGCACCCGCGATACCTGGGGGAAATGCACCTGGTAGCTGGGCCAGCGCTTGACCACCAGCGGCTCGATCCAATGATGCTGTTCGGCGGTGAGGTCGCCGTCGTGAAAGGACCAGGTATGGTTGCCCCCCTGACTCTGCTGCGCATCGATGCACAGGATGTTCAGCTCCGGACGCGCCTGGCGCAGGCGCCAGGCGATCAGGCCATTGGCCAGGCCGGCGCCGGCCAGGATCAGGTCGTACGTCATGCCAAGGCTCCGGCCAAGACGGGCTGTCGGGTGTCTATCGCGGTTTCGATGATGTCGGCTGCCTTCAACGTGCCGCCTGCGCTTGCAAGTTCCGCGCTCAAGCGGGCAAAGGGCTGGATCGACAGGGCCAGGACCTCACGCAGCGCCTGGGCGATGCGCGGCGAGCGGGCGCGACGATGCAATTGCAGGCCCAGGCCATGATGGCGGACCCGCGCGGCCACGCCGGGCTGGTCGAAGGCGATGGGCATCACCAGCATCGGGGTGGTGCTGGCGATGGCATCCATCACGGTGTTCAGTCCGCCGTGGGTGACCACTGCATCGGCCTGTTCCAAGGCCCACTGTTGCGGGGCGAAATCGGTGACCCAGGTGGCGCCGAGCGCAGCCAGGCGTTTTTCGGCCGCTGCATCGAGCAAGCCGCAGTGGGCGATCAGCAGTTGGGCATCGAGTTGCCGGCAGGCCTTGGCGATCTGTTCGAACATGCCCAGACGCTGGCCCTGCAGGGTGCCCAGGCTTGCGAAGACGAACGGGCGCTCTGGGTTGATCGACCAACTGCCTCTGGTGGCCGCAGTGGCGGTGCGCAGCGGACCGACCGCGTGCAGATGCGGCGGCGCAGCCTGGCGCGGGAAGTCGAAGCCCGCCAGCGTCTGGCTGATCTGCGCCAACGGCGAAAGGCACTCGTGCAGAGCGCTGCGCGGCGCCAGTCCGAGGGCTTTCGCGGCGCCCTGGATGGCGCGGGCATGGGGCTTCATCAGCCAGTCGTAGACCTGGGTGCTGCCGCGGTACATGTGCAGGCTGCGCTCATCCGTGTCGTAGGCGAACGGCATCACCGGCAGCGGCAGGCCCGGCTCGCGGTTGACCGGCAGGGCGCAGGCGATCGAGACGAAGGGCAGCCCCAGGCTTTCCGCGACCAGGCCACCGCCCGCTTCCATCTGATCGCACAGCAGCGCGTCGACACCGTGCTGCTCCAGTACAGCCGGCAGTTCGTCGCAGAACATGCGTGTGGTGGCGGCCAACTGCTCGATGATCTGCCGCAGGCCCCAGGGTGTGCCGGGGCTGGCCGCCAGGCGCAGACTGCGTTGCAGGCTGCCGGGCGGGTGGCTGGCTGCGCCCAGCACGCAATAGCCGATACCGGGGGCCGTGACCCACCGCGCGGCGTCGGCCTGGTGAAAGAAGGTGACTCGATGACCGCGCTGCATCAGCTCCGGGGCCAGCGCCTGCAACGCGTGGAAATGACTGTAATAGGCGGGCGCGACAATGCCGAAATGACTCATCGAGGCAGAGCCTGCGAATCGAGCAGACGGGCATGGCGCAGCCCTGCCAGATTGGCCGAACCGGTGCAGAAACAGGCCACGCGAAGCTGGCGAATGACCACTTCGAAGTGTTCGATCACAGCTTCCGTGGACAGCGTAGCGCCCGGCAACACACTGGCGGCCTGACCGACGAGGTCGGCGCCGAGGCGGATGGCCTTGGCCGCATCGACGCCATCGCGCACGCCGCCCGAAGCGATCAAGCGTACGTCGGGCAGCGCCTGACGGACCGTCTGCACGCAGGTGGCGGTGGGAATGCCCCAGCCGGCGAAGGCCATGGCCACCGCGCGGTCCGCTGCCCGAGTTGCGCGTTCGCCTTCGACCGCAGCCCAACTGGTCCCGCCCGCACCGGCCACATCGATGACCTGCACGCCGGCCTCGACCAAGGTCTGCGCCACGCGGGCGGAGAGCCCCGCGCCGACTTCCTTGATCACCACCGGCACCTTGAGCACCGTCACCGCCCGGGCGATCTGCGCGAGCACGCCGCGCCAGTGACGGTCACCTTCGGGCTGAACGGCTTCCTGCAGCGGGTTGAGATGGATGATCAAACCGCTGGCTTCCAGGGTGTCGACCGCGCGCTGGGCCAGGTCCATGCCACCGTTTTCGAGCAACTGCGCTGCACCGATGTTGGCCAGCAGCGGGATGTCCGGGGCGATGCGCCGCAGCTCGCGGGTGAGCCCCTGGTCGTTGCCGGTCTGCAGGCTGACCCGCTGGGACCCCACGCCCATGGCGATGCCCAGGGCCTGCGCCGCTTCGGCCAGGTGCCGGTTGATCGCGACGGCGCGAAAGGCGCCGCCGGTCATGGAGCTGATCAGCAACGGCGCCTGCAGGTCGATGCCGAGCAGGGAACTGCGCAGGTCGATGTCTGCAAGGTCCAGCTCAGGCAAGGCACAATGCTCGAACTGAATAGTGTCCCAGCCCGCGCCCATGCGCGTGATCGCCCTGAGCGGATCCAGGACGATATCCAGATGGTCATCCTTGCGTCGACTCAACTCGTCGGGCTTCATGTCAGCTCCATTGCTCAGGATCATTTACGGCTGCCTGCGGTCTGTCCATGGTAGAGAGTTGTACGGCGCGCTCATATTCGCATAACGTATGTCCATCTTCACAGGCTCAGGCACCGGCGGTGAGCAGTCGTTCCTTGTTTGCGAACGTTTCCGCCCGGGCCGAACCCTGCCGAAATCTCGTCCCCGGCTGCCCCGCAGGACTCGAAACAAGAATAGAGGGAACGATGACAGCTGATACGCCCGCGACCAGCGATACTGGTTTTACCGAGCACATGGCCTTGCTGCGCTGCACCATCGAAGCGCGGCTGGACGCCTTGCTGCCCGTGGCGAGCAACGAGCGCGATCTGGTGGCCACGGCGATGCGCGACGGTGCCCTGGCGCCAGGCAAGCGGATGCGTCCGATCCTGTTGATCCTGGCTTCGAACGGGCTGGGCGCCAGCGACCAGGCGGCGCTGGACCTGGGCTGCGCCGTGGAGATGGTGCACGCCGCGTCCCTGGTGCTCGATGACATGCCCTGCATGGATGACGCCAAGCTGCGACGCGGTCGCGTCACCACGCACCTGGCCTTTGGTGAAGACGTCGCCATTCTCGCCGCCGTGGCCCTGTTGTCACGGGCCTTTGCGGTGGTAGCGGGGATCGAGGGGCTGAAACCGTTGATTCGCACGCAACTGGTGGAGATCCTGGCCAACGCCATCGGTGCTCATGGCCTGGCCCGTGGTCAGTTGCAGGATCTGCGTGACGGGCTGCATCCGCGAACCGCCGAAGAGATCGCCGCCACCAACAATCTGAAAACGGGCGTGCTGTTCAGCGCAATCATGGACATGGCCTATCTGATCAGCGATGCGCCACCGCCCACGCGAGCCGTGCTGCAGTGTTTTGCCCTGGAGCTGGGGCAGGCGTTCCAGCTCTACGACGACCTGCATGATCGCAGCCCGGACATGGCGAAAGACCTGGGCAAGGACGACGGCAAGTCGACCTTCATGGCGCTGTGCGGGGAAGATGAGGTGAGGCGGCGTCTGCAGGATCATCTGGACAAGGCCCGCGCGTGCCTGGCCGATGCCTATGCGCAGGATCATCATATCAGCCGTTTTCTGCAGCTGATTTTCGTCAAGGCCGCGACCTGCGCCTGAGCGTTCGCCTTTCGGCAGCGTCGCTTTTCCACATGACAAATGAAAAGGGCATCAAGCTGACTTGATGCCCTTCGCAACGACGCGTTCTTACGAGGCGGCGTGCGGATTGCTGCCTTTCTCGGCGTCGTGTTTCTTCGCGGCTTCCACACCCGAGCTGCTGAGCTTGATCGGGTATTCCAGCGCCGGTTCATGGTCCTCGACCGTTACCGGCTTGCCCTGGATCAGACCTCTTTCCTGCAGCGTCTTGATCATCCCCGCGACGGCCTTTTCACCGCGATAGTTGTCGAGGATTTCCTTGCCCAGGCCATGGGGATGCGCGTGCAGCAAACGGGTGAGTACTTCGTGCTCGAGTTCGACGTTGCTCATGAATGCCTCTCTGGCTGCTGAATGAAAATGCATCGGTTACAGGGTTGTGACTCGACGTGGCGCGAGAGATTCCTTGCGTCTGCACGGGGCACGGTGAATCGGTTGGGCGAAAAATCAAACTTTTGCGCCGGCAGGGAAGTCGACTTTGCACACTGTGTCGTTTCGGCAACGAGGTACTGCCTCTGTCGAATCGGCCAAGGTTTTCCGTCAACTTTCGAGGTACACATGGCCAACTATCCAACTCCGCCGTTCGAGCCGCAGCAGCAAGCGGTGCCGGGCACGCAGTCGAAGATGAATCCGCTGCCCGACTGTGGCGAAACCAGCTACAAGGGCTCGGGCCGGATGGCCAACAAGGTCGCCCTGATCACCGGCGGTGACAGCGGTATCGGTCGCGCCGTGGCCATTGCCTATGCCCGTGAAGGCGCCGACGTGGTGATCTCCTACCTCGACGAGCACGAGGACGCCAAGGACACGGCTCGCTACGTCGAGGAAGCCGGACGACAGTGCCTGCTGTTGCCGGGCGACCTGGCCGAGCGGGAACAGTGTCTGGCGATCGTCGAGAAGACGGTCGAGCGTTTCGGTCGCATCGACGTGCTGGTCAACAATGCCGCGTTCCAGATGAGCCACGAATCGCTGGACGAGATTCCGGACGAGGAGTGGTTGCGCACCTTCGATATCAACATCACGGCGATGTTTCGCATCTGCAAGGCTGCCGTACCTCACATGCCGTCGGGCGGTTCGATCATCAACACCAGCTCGGTCAACTCGGACATGCCCAAGCCGACCTTGCTGCCCTATGCAACCACCAAGGGCGCGATCGCCAACTTCACCGCCGGGCTGGCGCAGTTGCTGGGCAAGAAAAACATTCGCGTGAACAGCGTGGCACCGGGCCCGATCTGGACGCCGCTGATCCCGGCGACCATGCCGCCGGAAGCGGTGAAGACCTTTGGCGAGGAGACACCACTGGGTCGTCCGGGCCAGCCGGTCGAGGTCTCGCCGATCTATGTGCTGCTGGGGTCGGATGAGAGCAGCTACATCTCCGGGTCGCGCTATGCGGTGACTGGCGGCAAGCCTATTTTGTAGGGCTGCGCTCGGGTGGCAGGCTTAGTTTTGTCTGCTCGGGCCTCTTCGCGGGCAGAGGGCTCGCTGCCCGCCCCGATCCCACAAGGATCCCGTGTGTGTTGGGATACCCTGTGGGAGCGGGCTCTGCCCGCGAAGAGGCACTCAAGCCATACACAAAGATCAAACCACATGCGCTGACTTCAGCTGAGTCAGGGCCTGTATTCTCAGCTCGGCCAACACCGGATCCCGCCGATCCCTCGGCTGCACCAGATCCACATCAATCCCACCGCCGATGCCACTGGCCCGATGCCCCATCACCAACACCCGGTCACTCAGGTATAGCGCCTCGTCCACATCATGAGTCACCAACAGCAGCGCAATGTCATGCCGCCTTGCCAGATCCAGCAATAAATCCTGCAGCTTCATCCGGGTAAACGCATCCACTGCACTGAACGGCTCGTCCAGCAGCAGCACCTTTGGCCTGGAATAAAGCCCCCGCGCAATTGCGACCCGCTGCGCCATGCCGCCGGACAATGCCTTGGGCAGCGCCTCGGCAAATCCGCTCAGGCCCACTTCCTCGATCAGCTGCCGTACCCAGGCCTGGTCATAGTGACCGTCATCGTGAAAGCCGATGTTGCGCGCCACGCTCAACCAAGGCATCAGCCGCGGCTCCTGGAAAACGAATGCCACCGACTCGCCTGCGCTGCTCAGCTCGCCGCTGTAGTCCCGATCCAGACCCGCAGCGATGCGCAGCAGGGTGCTTTTGCCGCATCCGCTGGGACCCAGCAGGCTGACGACCTCGCCGGGTTGCAATTGCAACTCCACGTCCTTGAGCACCAGGGTTTCGCCGAACGTCTTGCGCCGGACGTGAATGCTCAGCAAGGCACCGCTCATGATCGGCTCCCCGTGGCTTCGCCGGTGAAGGTGTCGCGCCAACTGACGCAACGCCGCTCGATGGCCGCAAGCACGCCGTCACTGAGCTTGCCCAGCACCGCCAGGGCCAGGATCGCCGCCAGCACGATGTCGGGCCGCGAGGTTTCGCGGCCGTCGCTGAGCAGGTATCCCAGGCCTTTGGTGGCGGCAATCAATTCGGCGGCGACCAGAAACATCCAGGCCATGCTCAGGCCGCTGCGCAAGCCGGTGAACAGGCCCGGCATGGCGGCCGGCAGCAGAATGCGCAGGGTCAGCCGACGGGCGCTGAAGCCATACATCTGCCCGACCTCCACCAGCTTGCGGTCAATGTTGCGAATCGCGGCCACGCCGTTGACGTACACCGGAAAGAACGCACCAATGGCGATCAACACGACCTTGGACGTCTCGTCGATGCCCAGCCACAGCAGCAGCAACGGCACCCAGGCCAGGCTGGGTATGGCGCGCAGGCCGGCGAAGGTGGGTTCCAGGTAGGCCTCGGCTTCCCGGCTCAGGCCGACCCAGGCGGCAAATACCAGGGCCAGGGACGCACCGATGACGAAGCCGGCCAGCACGCGACCGACGCTGGCCAGCACGTGCTTGCCCAGCGCGCCTTGCGCCAGCTCGACCAGCGTCAGCGCGACATCGCTCGGCGCCGGCATCTGGTAGGCCGGGATCCAGCCGACCCGCACCACGATCTCCAGCACGATCACGATCAGACACGGCAGCAACCAGCCCTTGGCCCCGCGCCGCCAGGCGGGTGAAGCGCGCCGTGGAGCCGGCGCTGCCTTGGGTAGGGTGTTTTCCGACGCGCTCATGAAGTCACTGCTTCCCGATGACTTGTGCGCCGAAGCGTGGCTCGATCAACTGATCGACCACGTCGTTGACGTCCACGCCTTTGCGCACCAGGCCTTCGGCGGTGAGGATCGGCGCAGCGGCCTTGAGCGCCTGAATCTGCTTGGCGCCTGGCTGCGAGTCGCTGAAGTCGGTCCGCGAGAGCTGCAGCTTGGCCACATCCAGGGGCAGCCCCGATTCCTTGGCCAACAGCGCCGCCAGATCGTCCGGGTGTTCTCGCGCCCAGCTACGGGCCTGCTCGTAGGCCTTGATGACCTGCGCGACGGTGTCGGCATGTTCGGCTGCGAATTTTTCCGTGACGCTGATCACCCCATAGCTGTTGAATTCGATGTTGCGGTACAGCAACTTCGAGCCGGCTTGCAGCTGACTGGCTGCCAGTAGCGGATCGAGGCCGGCCCAGGCATCCACGTCGCCTCTTTCCAACGCGGTGCGACCGTCGGCGTGCTGCAGGTGAACCAGCTCCACATCATCCTTGCTCAGCCCAGCCTGTTGCAGGCTGCGCAGGGTGAACAGGAAAGGGTCGGTGCCTTTGGTGGCGGCGATCTTCTTGCCTTTGAGGTCGGCAACGGTCTGGATCGGCGAATCCTTGCGCACCGCCAGGGCGGTCCATTCCGGGCGGCTGGCGATGTACACGGTCTTGATCGGGCTGCCATTGGCGCGGCTCAGCACCGCTGCAAGGCCGGCCGTGGAAGCGAAGTCGATGCTGCCGCCGTTGAGGTATTCCAGCGAGCGGTTGCTGCCCTGGCTGAGCACCCAGTCGACCTTGGTGCCGGGCAGGGCTTTTTCCAGCCAGCCGAAATGGCGCAGGACCAGACTGGTGGGCGAGTAGTAGGCATAGTCCAGGCGAACCTCGGCAGGGGTAGCTGCCTGGGCGACGCTGGCGAAGCTGGCAAGCAGCACGGTGGCGGCCAGCAGCGGTTTGGACAGGCGGGAAAACAGGGTCATGAAGATCATTCCTCGACAAGGGAGAGCCGGCTGGCACGCCGGATCCCAATGCTAAATGATCTAAAAAACCAACTATAAATACCTTTTGGGTCTGAGCTTAGATTGCCGGGACGCGCCACGACCCAGGCCGCTCACCGATTGACCGTCCTGGCTGGCAACGCTAGTACCAGCAGGCAACTGAGCAGCAGGCAGGCGGCAAAAATCCACAGGGCGATCTGCGGGCTGTGGAAGCGGTCCATGACCACGCCCATCAGGGAATTGCTGACCAGCCCGGCGATGTTGGCCAGCGAACAGGCCAGGGCAAAACCAGTGGCCGCCGCAGTCCCTTTGAGAAAGGTCGCCGGAAGACTGAAGAACACCGGCACCGCACCGATGATAGCCAACGAAGCCACCGAGAACAGCAACACGGTGACCGCCACGTTCTGGGTGAAGAAGGTGCTGAGGAACATGGCCGCCGCGCCGACGATGAATGGCACGATGATGTGCCAGCGCCGCTCGCGGTGCTTGTCGGAACTGGCGCCGATGGCCAGCATCCCGATCAGTCCGGCGAGGCTGGGTATGGCCACCAGCAGGCCGATGTCGCCGGGGTTGCCGACCCCGGCGTTGCGGATGAAGGTGGGCAGCCAGAACCCCATGGCATAGGCACTCAACAGAATCGAGAAATCGATGCCGCCCAGCATCCATACCTTGATGTCGAAAAAGCCGGCACGAAACGAGTGGCCGCCCCGGTTCTCGCTCTCGTCCCGAGCCAGCACGGTTTGCAGTTCGGTTTTCTCGCGCTCGGTGAGCCAGCGGGCATCGGCAATGCCATTGGGCAGGATGGCCAGACACAACGCGCCCAGCACCACGGTCGGTATGGCTTCGAGGAGGAACAGCCACTGCCAGTTGTGCAGGCCGCTGACACCGTCGAAATTGCCCATGATCCAGCCCGACAGCGGTCCGCCGATCAGACTCGACAGCGGCAGGCCGATCATGAACAGGGCAATGATGCGGCTGCGTCGGTACGACGGAAACCACTGGCTCAGGTAGAACAGCACCCCTGGCAGAAACCCGGCCTCGGCTGCGCCGAGCAAGAAGCGCAGCAGGTAGAAGTGCCACTCGGTGGTGACGAACATGGTCAACCCGGAGAGCACGCCCCAGCTGATCATGATGCGAGCGATCCACAAGCGTGCGCCGACCTTCTGCAACACCAGGTTGCTGGGCACCTCGAACAGGATGTAACCGACGAAGAACAACCCGGCGCCCAGACCGTAGGCGGTTTCACTCATGTGCAGGGTGTCGAGCATCTGCAGTTTGGCGAAGCCGACGTTGATGCGATCCAGGTAAGACGCCAGGTAGCAGAAGCACAGAAACGGAATCAACCGCCAGACGATCTTGCGATACGTGCCAGCGCTGGCGTGCTCGGTCAGGCCGGAAGTGGGCGACATGCATGAACTCCTGGAGCGTTGAAGATGGGTTGATGATCTGCCACGAACCCCGTGGGCGCGATCCGTGGTCGCGAAACCTGCACTGCGGTTTGCCTGAAGCACTGCGGCGCCGGTTTCGCGGCCGATGACCGCTTCTACGCAGATGAACGCGTCCCATGGGATGCAGGCGCGGGGATGATAATCGCTGCGCTCGATCCATGCAGCATGGGGGCCAGCACTGGCGTGCGAATAATGGCGTAGACTGCCGGCTTCGGTGTGCGGGGGGCGCACCGTGTCGCGTTCATTCACACGCTCGATCCGGCGAGACGCCGGTCGGCATCGGCCCGGGCAAGGCGGAGCATATTCATGGCGCAGGGTATTTTCTTCTTTGTGGTCGGGCCGAGCGGGGCGGGCAAGGATTCGCTCATCGAAGGCGCGCGCGCCTACCTGGGCACTTCCGGCCGCTACCTGTTTGCCCGTCGCACCATCACCCGCCCCAGCGGCGCTCCAGGAGAAGACCACGCGGGCGTGACCCCGAACAGTTTCAGGCCAGCGTCGCGGCAGGGGCGTTCCTGCTCAGCTGGCATGCTCACGGCTTGAGTTATGGCTTGTCCGCCGAACTGTTGCAGGTGCTGGAGGAGGGCCGGCACGTCATCGCCAATGGCTCGCGCAAGATGATTCGGGAGGCGGCCACCCGTGTGCCGCATCTGGTGGTGATTGAAATCACCGCTTCGCCAGAGGTCCTGGCTGCGCGCATTCTGGGGCGTGGTCGGGAGACCGCCGAGCAGGCCAGTGCCCGCGTGCTACGTCAGGTCGACGCGCTGCCTGCCGACATCGAAACCCTGCGCGTCAACAATGACGCCACCCTGGCCGAGGGCATCGGTCGCTTCGTCGATGCGGTCGAAACCGTTGCCCAGCGCCACGCGCCGCTGCCGGGCAGTCATCCGCTGCTGCTGCGCAAACTGCAGGGGCATGAACTGGACGAGGCGCAGTACGAGCAGGTGCTACGCGACATCATTGCCGGCAAGTACGTCGACAGCGAGATCCGCGCGTTTCTGGTGAGTGCCAGCCAGCATTTGTCGGATGCCGAGGTGGTGGCGCTGGCGCGCGTGCGGACGCGGTTTTCCCCGATCATGCGCTGGGATCGACCGATTGTGGTCGACAAGCATTCGATGGGGGGCGTGCCTGGCAGCCGGATCACCTTGATCGTGGTGCCGATCGTCGCGGCGCAAGGTCTGCTCATGCCCAAGACCTCGTCCCGGGCGATCACCTCAGCGGCCGGCACCGCCGATGCCATGGAGGTGCTGGCCGAGGTGGAACTGACGCCTGAAGAGGTGCAGCACTGCATTGCCCAGACGGGCGCCTGCATCGCCTGGAATGGCCGCCTCAACCACTCCCATCTGGACGAGGTGATGAACGCCATCACCCGACCGCTCGGTATCGACTCCACGCGCTGGGCAGTGGCGTCCATCCTCTCGAAGAAGCTCACCGCCGGCTCGACCCACGTCATCGTCGATCTGCCATTCGGGCCGCGGACCAAATTGGCGACCGCAGAGCAGGCGCACACACTGGGCAAACTGTTCGAGGAAGTTGGCGCTCTGTTGGGCCTTACCGTCGCGGCCGTTGCCACCGACGGCTCGCGACCGGTCGGGCGCGGCATCGGCCCGGCCCTGGAAGTGCGCGACGTACGCTGGGTGCTCGAAGGCGCCCCGCAAGCGCCTGCCGACCTGCGCGAGAAGGCGCTGTCGTTTGCCGCACGCATCCTGGCCTGGGACCCGCGCATCGGCAGTGTCGAAGCCGGGCGCGAACGTGCCGAGTACCTGCTGGACGGTGGCCAGGCCCTGGCGGCTTTTGAACGCATCATCGAGGTTCAGGGACGCAGGGTGCCAGTCATGCCCAGCCCGTCGACCTGGGCCGTGTGCGCCCCTTGCGCGGGTCGGGTGGCACGGCTCGATGGCTGGCGACTGGCGGAACTCGCCCGCTGTGCAGGGGCACCTGGTGACAAGGCTGCAGGTATGGATCTGAAGGTCAATCTGGGCACCCAGGTGGCCCAGGGCGACGTACTTTACCTCCTCCATGCATCAAGCGCAGAAGGCCTGGAACACGCTGCTGAGCAGGCCCGGATCGAGAGCGGCATCATCCTGGATGAGCAGGCCTGATCCACGCTGACCCCGCAACGCTGCCTCGCCCGATTACCGTTCGTCGGCGCAACCTCGACAAATGGAATTCACAAGCTTTTCCGCTCTCCTAACCTGAGTGTGGGAGTCGCCATCGCGGCGGTAACTTTCCTCAATCAATTCAAGTACACAGAAGGATTTGGCAATGACTGATTCGCCGCGCATCGACAGTGCTTCCAAGGGAGCGAACCTGGTTCTGGTGGTCGAAGACGAAGCGCTGATTCGCGAGTTCGTCTGCGAACTGCTGGGCGAGGAAGGTTGGAAGACCGAGGGTGTCGAATCTGCGGACCATGCGCTCGAGTTTCTGAACAAACGTTCCAACGAAGTCGGTCTGTTGCTGACGGATATCCTGATGCCCGGCAGCATGAACGGCGCAGGGCTGGCGAACTACTCGGCGCAGACCTGGCCGGAAATTCCGATCATGATCATGTCGGGCCATGAAACGCCCGAAAGCTCCGGCGTCACCATCCCGGTGAGCTTTGTGCGCAAGCCATGGACGCTCGGTCAGTTGCTCGACGGTGTCGAGAAAGCCCTCGGCACCGTGCCGCGCGCCGTCAGCTAGGACAGGCGCCGTTGCCTTGAGCCCATTGGCGGGCGGTCGTTGCAATCTGCTTCGCCAATTGATCGATCACCCGCTGATGTGCCACCACCAAGCTGCTCAGTTCTACTCCCGCCGTTTCACGGATCTGGCTTGCACAGGTCAATGTACGGCGCGGCTGCGCACCGCCGCGCATTCCCAGACTCCACACCACATCGACCAGCGCATACTGACCCGGTAGCGAATCGAAACGTCGCACGTCGGTTTGTACGGACAGCACGGCCTTTTGCGCATCCTTGGGCAACCCAGCCAGATCACGCGTCCCCAACTGGCGTTCCAGGCGATCGGTCAGAGCGTCGTGAAACTCATCGGCCAGCGGCGCACTCCAGCGATCGTTCTCCAGGATCGCCAGATTGCCGCGGTCCTGGCGCACTACCAGTTGCGGCTGGTCGACCTGGACAGGCATGCGCACGGCGAGCATTTCGAACTGGAACGACGGCGCAGCCAGGCGCGAGGGCGCGCTCGGCGCAGTGTCCTGCAGCGTGTAGTAGTGGGTGACCGGCGAACTGCAGGCACCCAGGCCCAGGCCTGCGGCCATTATCAGGCTGCGTTTGATCATGGTTGAGCTTCCGATTGGATTTCACGTGAGGTATTACCCGGGCTGCGGTAGGCGTCCGGCTCACCCTGTTTGGTACGGCCGCGAATCAGTGCTTCGGGGTTGCGGCTGAGGAAATCGGTCAGCACCCGTACCGAACGGGCGGTGCGTTGGACTTCGTCCATGGCCTGGCTCAGTTGCTGGCGCTCCGGCGAGTCGTCGGCGAAGGTGGAGTTGGCCGCAGCCAAGGTCTTCTGGGTCTGCTGCAAGGTGCCACGCATCTGCGGCAGGACCTCGGCGTTGACCTGACGCAAGGTCTTCTGCATTTCGCTCAGGCTGCCGTTGAGGTTGTTGGCAATTTCATCCAGCGGCAATTTGCTGATCTTGTCGACCACGCCCTGCAACTGCTCCTGCACCTTGTCCAGACTGCCGGGCACGGTGGGAATGCGCAGCGGGCGGGCGGCGACGTCGAAAGCCACGGGCGCTGCGTTGGGCAAAAAGCTCAGGGAAATGTACAACTGCCCGGTAATCAGGTTGGCACTGCGTGCCTGGGCCCGCAGACCCTGTTTGACGAATGCCGACATCAGCTTCGCCGAGCGCTCATCGTCCTCGGTACCCATTTCCTTGAGCAGTTTTTCGTGGGCCTTGCCCAGGCGATCCGGGTAGATCACTGCGCCGACCACACTGGGAAAGCTCTTGGTCTTGGCGTCATAGTCCAGGTTGACCGACACCACACGGCCGATATTCACGCCTAGGAACTCCACCGGGGCGTTGACCGCCAGGCCGCGCAGCGACTGGTTGAAGCTCATGCTGATGTAGCGCGGTTCGCCATCGGGCGGCGCCAGGGCGGTTTCCTGATCGGCGAACAGGTCGAAGCGCGAGCGCTCGGTGGCCGGAGTCGCGTTGGGGCTGTACTTGGGTTCGACGAAGGCGACGCCGCCGGCGAGGATGGTCGAAAGGGACTCGGTGTTGACCTTCAGGCCGCTGGCGCCCACGGTCAGGTCGATGCCGCTGGCATTCCAGAAGCGCGTGTCGGTGGTCACGTACTTGTCGTTGGGGGCATGGACGAAGATCTCCACGTCGACACCCTTGCCGTCTTCGGCCAATTGGTACGACACCACTTGGCCGACTTCGATGCGGCGATAGTAGACCGGCGAGCCGATGTCCAGCGAACCCAGGTCCTCGGTGTGCAGGGTGAAGCGCTTGCCTTGCTCGCCGTAGGTGATCGCCGGCGGTGTTTCCTTGCCGACGAATTGCCGCTTGCGCTCTTCGGAGCTGCCGGCGTCGGCGCCGATGAAGGCGCCGGAGAGCAGCGTATCCACGCCGGAAATGCCGTTGGCGCCGATGCGTGGGCGCACCACCCAGAACACCGAGTCCTCGGCGGTGAAGCCTTCGGCGGACTTGTTCAGGTCGACCTTGGCGACCACATGGCTGCGGTCGTCGCTGAGGGCGATGGCGGTTACCTGCCCGATGACCACGTTCTTGTATTTGACCTGGGTCTTGTTGGCTTCCAGGCCCATGGCGGTCTCGAAGCTGATTTCGATCTGCGGCCCGGCATTGAGGCCATTGCTGATCAGCATCGAGGCGCCTACCAGCGCCGCAATGATCGGCACGATCCACACCAGCGAGACATTGAAACGACGCGTCTTGACCGCCGGTGCAGCGGCAGGGGACGCGGGAGTGGAACCTGGACGATCAGACATCTTCAACCTCTACATCCCAGATGAGCCGGGGATCGAAACTCATGGCGGCAAGCATGGTGAGTACCACCACCAGACCGAAAAACACGATACCCAGCAACGGGTCGATGGAACTCAGTGAACGAAACTGCACCAGCGCGGCGACCAGCGCCACCACCAGCACGTCGAGCATCGACCAGTACCCGATCAGCTCGATGAAGCGATACAAGCGAGCCCGCTCGCGCATGGCCCAGTGGCTCTTGCGCTGACAGGTTACCAGCAGCATCCCCAGGATCAGGAACTTCATGCAAGGCACGACCACGCTGGCGAAGAAGATCAGTACGGCGATGTCCCAGGAGCCGCCATGCCAGAACTCGATGACGCCACTCATGATGGTGTTTTCGCTGGCGTTGCCGAACATGTTGGTGCGCATCACCGGCAGCAGGTTGGCCGGGATGTAGAAGATCAATGCCGCAATCAGCAGCGCCCACGTCCGCGCGATGCTGTCGGGTTTGCGCGCATGCACGGTGGAGTGACAGCGCGGGCAATGGTGTTCGCCTGCCTGGCATACATGCCCGCAGGTATGGCACAGCACCAGGCCCAGTTGCCGCGCGTAGGCCGGTTCGCTCATCGCAGCTGGCCTTCCAGGTCGTCCCAGAGTCGGCGGATGCCCTTGCCGGAAATCAGGATCAACAGCACCGTGACCATACCCAGTGCCCACAGGCCGAAGCCGGGGTGGACGTCGAGCATGCCCGCCAGTTTGATGATGGCGACCAGAATGCCCAACAGGCAGACTTCCAGCATGCTCCAGGGGCGCAGGTGCTCCAGCGCGCGCATGCAGGTACGAAAGCCGGGCGCGGCGCGTCCGGCGGTGGCGAAGCCGAGCAGCCAGCACAGCAGGCAGATCTGCAACAGGGGGGCGAGAATGATGGTCAACCCGGTCACCGCGGCCATCGGCGTGATGCGGCCCTGGGCCAGGGCTTCCACCGAGGCGAGCAGGGTGGCCTGGTTGCTCAGCCCTTCCATGCTGATGCTGATCACCGGAAAGGCGTTGGCCAGAATGAACAGCATGGCTGCGGTCAGCGCCAGGGCGAACAGCGCCTGGATGCTCAGGCGCTGGCCACGTTCGAGCACCGCGCCACAACGCGTGCACTCGGCTTTCTGACCATGCGTCAGGGCCACCGATTCGAACAGCGAATCGCAGTGTTCACAGATGATCGAGCGGGAAGAGGTGTTCATTCGGCAATGGGCATAGATGAAAGCCTGAGGTCAGGGGCGCGCATTTCCCCAGATTAGACACGACCTGTCTAGTCCAGTGGCGCGGTGCCATGAGTATCTGAGTCATGATAAAGCTGAGCGTTCCGTCTGGCGATAGCTGTAAAAGCCAGGCTACTCGCGGCTTTTGGTTTGCGGGCGTGGACCCTGTCAGCACCCAATGGCATGACATCTGGAAATAATCTCGCTTGTGAGCGGCGTTCGCCCGCCTCGATACTTTCGGCACATTCGCCGTCGAGCACCGTCATGGCCCTGGATTACCGATTTACGCCTGCCTTCGAAAACCCCACCGGCTCGGCCATACGCGAGCTGTTCAAGTACCTGTCGGTGCCGGGCATGATTTCCTTTGCCGGTGGCTATCCGGCGTCGGCGTTTTTCGACGAGTCCGGCCTGCGCGAAGCCGCGGAGCAGGCCATGCGCGAAGCCCCCCTGGACTGTTTGCAATACGCCGCCACCGAAGGCTTGCCGGCGCTGCTCGAACAGTTAGTGAGTCTGATGGCGCGGCGTGGCGTGGCGGTTGAGGCGGATGAGTTGATAGTGACGACCGGTTCGCAACAAGGCTTCGACCTGTTACTCAAGGTGTTGCTGGCCCCCGGCTCGTCGGTACTGGTGGAATGCCCGACGTATCCGGCAGCGTTGCAGGCGTTGCGCCTGGCCGGGGCGCAGGTGCTCAGCGTGACGACCGATGCCGACGGCCTGGACACCGATGCCTTGGCGCAGCAGCTGGCAGGGCGTGCGCGCGGCGATGTCGCGATGCTTTATTGCGTGCCCACCTTCGCCAACCCCACCGGCGCCTGTCTGCCCCTGGCGCGGCGTCTGGCGCTGCTGAAGCTGGCAGTCGCGCACGATTTTCTGGTGGTCGAAGACGATCCTTACGGTGCGCTGCGCTTTGCCGGCGAGGAAGTGCCTTCGCTGTTGGCGTTAAGTCGGCAGGTGGAGGGCGCCGAGGGGCGGGTGATCCATCTGTCCAGCCTGTCCAAGGTGCTCGCGCCAGGGCTGCGCGTGGGCTGGATGGTGGCGCCTGCTGCGGTCCGCCAGCGCTGCCTGGTGGCCAAGCAGACCGTGGACCTGTGCACGTCGCCCTGGGCGCAGCGCATCGCCGCCAATTACCTCGCGGCAGGGGCGCTGGAACGGGCGCTGCCGGGTCTGGCGCAGGGCTATCGGGAGAAGTGCGAGCGCATGCTGGCTGGGTTGCAGCCGTTGGCGGAGTATCTGCAGGTGAGTGCGCCGGCAGGCGGTATGTTCGTCTGGGGCCGTTGCCTGCATGGCCTCGACGCCAAGGCATTACTGCCGCGGGCAATCGAGCAGAAGGTGCTCTTCGTGCCCGGCAGCGCCTTCTACGGCCAGGACCCGGACCCCAGCAGCATCCGTCTGTCGTTCGCCGCACCTGGGTTGGCCGACATCGACGAAGGCCTGCACCGATTGCGTCAAGCGTTCGAGCAGTAGAATTCGCGGCGAGGCCGCGTCGGCGGTGCGTGCGGTGTGCCTGGATGAATGCGGTGAGGCCGGAACAGGACTACGCGGTCGGTGTAGCAGCGGCGCGAGCCGCGTCGGCGGTGCACGCGGTCTCGACCCATCACTGGCCCAGCTTCCAATGCCCGATCAGAAGAACACTTTTACCAACAAACTCGCCGTATTCTGATTGGTATCGAAATAACGACTGTCCTTGATCCCATACTTGTTGTCCCAATAATCGTATTCAAAACCTACATACACTTGCTGCGCGCCTTGACCCAAGGCTTTGCCCAAGTCGTATTTGACCTGCGGGTTGAAATGCAGATTGGCGTGGTACTCGCCATGCTTGTTCGAATCGTTGCCCACCACCCAGTCGGCAAAGCCGTCGATGAGAATGTCCGAACGACCGACCGGCAGGGTATAGGACCACACCGGTGTGATCTGCCAGACATTGTCCCCGGCGCGGCTGCCTTCGGTTTGACGGTTATAGAAATTCAACTGGAAATAATCGAACCCCGGCAGAGCCAGGTCGACGGCCGGACCGATCAGATAAGACTCGTTATCCCCTTCGCCAAACTCGTAAGTCATGGCCAACAGCACATCCTTGATCGGACCGAAGCGGAACGTGCGATCGAAGATCTTGCTCATCGACAGGCGCGGGCTGAACTCACCGTAATAGGTGTCGTTGCCGTTGGTACCATCGGCTTCGCCATTGTAGAAAATCTTGTCGACGAACAGAAAGTTGTCGCCGTACTTCCAGGCATCGGCATGTTCGTAGGTCACGGTCTGCTGGTGGCTGGGGTTGACGGTGTAGTCCTTGCCCACCAGGTAGGTCAGGCTGGTGCTCTGCCACTGGAGCCAGTCGCCAGCGGCCATCGCGGTGCCGGCATGGGCCAGGCCGGCAGCCAGAAACAGGCTCGGTAGTGTGGTTTTCATTCAATCGCTCTCAGGTCAAATAAGTGTGGTAGTTGTGTGGGCACTCTAGTGGCGCCTCTTTTGTTGTCCCGAAGGTCAACTTGTAGTTGCCGCCGAACGCGCGCAAGGCGTCCGCGGACCGGTCATCCGAGTTAGCCAGTTTTCGTCCGGGCGGATAGATTCGTCAGTGTTCAGTGATGCAGCAATTAACGCGGTTCAGCCACTTCGCACGCCGCGCCTTCCAGCGGCGGCGCAGGGTAGGGGTTTGCGTAGCCACTGGCAAGCCGCATTGGTTTTATCTTTTCAGTCTTGATCAGGGCAACTAAGCCAGCCGTCCTTATAATGATTAGGCGCCCTGTGCCATGCCCCGGAAGTTACAACGACGGGTCGAGCGACAATAAGTCGCACGCCTCGAAGAAGAACTCGTCGCAATTGTTGCCCGGGCCTTTTCGATCCACGATCAGGAAGTCATCCTGATCGTGCAGTGCCAACACCGGATGATGCCAGACACCCTTATGGTAATTGATGCCCTGACGACCATCGCTGATGAACGCGCGCACGTCTTCGCTACGCGGGACGGCGCCGGCCGGTGCGACCACGATCAGAAAGGCGTTGCCCAACAACGGAATGAACGCCTGACTGCCCAGTGGATGACGTTCGAGCATGCGTACGGTGAGCGGCATCGGCAAGGTGCGGGCGCGGAAAATGCTGATCACGGCCTGATCCTGCTCGGTGGCCAACTGCACGTCCGCCAGGCGATCGAAGCGTTGGGTCGAACCGTTGTTGATCAGGAAGTGTGCGCTGCCCTCGGTTTCGATCACGTCGCCAAACGGCGCAAACGCGGCCTTGGTCAAGGGTTCGATCGGTAATGTACGCATGCTGGGTCCTATTATGAAGGGATGCTATCGGGCCAGAGTGCCCAGCACTCGCAGTCGGCTCACACCGCCGTCGGGGAAGACGTTGAGCCGGATGTGGGTGATCGGCCCCAGTGCCTTGATCTGCTCCGCAAAGCTGTGCTCCTGGTGCATCTGCAGCTTCTGGCTGGGCAGCAGTTCACGCCAGAACAGGCTTTGGGTCTCGATCTGGCTGTCGGTCCCGCCCTTGACGAACGCACCCTGGATCGAACAGCTGTCTGGGTAGTTACCCTTGAAATGCAGGGTGTCGACGATCACCTGCTGCACCACGCCAGGATGCCCGAGGGCCACGATGACCCAGTCGTTGCCAGGCGTGCGTCGCCGAGCGGTTTCCCAGCCGTCGCCCATATTGATGCCACGGCCGGGGTTGAGCAGGTTGCTCATGCTGCCGTAGTGTTCGTCCGAGCAGGCCAGTGCGCGTCCGCCGTTGAGGGCGCTGGCGAGGTCGATCTGCTCCTCGTCGCTGGTGCTCGACCAGCTGCGGAACGGCACGCCATACACGCGCAGGCGGGCCACACCGCCGTCCGGGTAGATATTGAAGCGCAGATGGCTGAACGCGCTGTCGTTGTCGATGCTGTGGTAGTGATGGCTATTGCCCTGCAGCTCGACCGCGCTGAGGATTTCGACCCACGGGGTCTGGTCGTCAGGTTCGCCTTCGCTGATGAAGCAGGCTTCCAGTGACGCCGAAGGAGGGAAGTTGCCGGTGAAGAACGAGGTGTCGATGTCCACGCCCTTGATCGAGCCTGGCGCGCCAAGGCGGATCACTGCGCTGTCATAGCCTTCGAAGCGCTTGCGCCGCGATTCCCAGCCGTCCATCCACTTGCCGTTGTCGTCGAAGACGCCTTCCTTCCACACCGCCGGGGTGGGCTGGAACAGCCGGTTGACGTCGGCGAACCAATCGTCGGTCACTGAAATGGCCCGGGTACCGAGGCGGGCATCGGCCAGGTTGACGTACTTCTGGAACGGTGCGGCGTAGGCTTTCATGAATACGGATCTGCCTTGAACGAGGGTTGATGATCAGTCTGTCCGTCACCGCGGGTGCGGCGGCGGGGCTATGGGGTTACAGGGCTTGCAGGCGAAACAGGGCAATCTTGTCGATCTCGCGCAGGGCGCAGGCGAATTCGTCTTCGGGGGAATGATCGATCCGCGTTTCGAACGCCGCCAGTATCTGCCTTCGATCGCTGCCCTTGACCGCCATGATGAAAGGGAATCCAAAGCGCGCCCGATACGCATCGTTGAGCCGGGTAAAGCGCTGGAACTCGTCGGGCGTGCACTGACTGATGCCGGCGCCGGCCTGCTCCTGAGTGCTCGCTGCGGTGAGCTCACCCTGCACTGCGGCCTTGCCGGCCAGGTCGGGGTGGGCATTGATCAATGCCAGCAGGGTGGTGCGGTCGGCGTCGGCCACCACCTGGCTCATGCAGGCATGCACCGCCTCGATGTCATCGCGCTGTTGCGGCGACAGTCGCTCGAATGCCTGTTCGGCCACCCACGGCGAGTGCTCGTAGATGTCGCCCAGTGCTGCGACGAACTCGGCGCGGTTGAGTTGGGAAGGCTGCAGGGTACGAAAGTGGCTCATGGGCGCGGGCTGCCTGGGAAAGGATGAACCTGCTGCCAGTGCCTGGCGATATCGACCCGGCGCGCTAACCAGACCTGCTCGTGGCCCTGGACGTAGTCGATGAAACGCTTGAGCGACGCCAGACGTCCGGGTCGGCCGATGAGTCGGCAATGCAGGCCGATGGAAAGCATCTTGGGCGCCTCCGCGCCTTCGGCGTACAGCACGTCGAACGCGTCCTTGAGGTAGTCGAAGAAATCGTCGCCCTTGTTGAAGCCCTGCACCTGGGTGAAGCGCATGTCGTTGGTGTCCAGGGTGTAAGGGATCACCAGGTGGGGGCGATCCGCGCCGGGTTGCCAGTAGGGCAGGTCATCGTCGTAGGCGTCGCTGTCGTAGAGGAAGCCGCCTTCCTCCATCACCAGGCGACGGGTATTGGGCCCGGTGCGTCCGGTGTACCAGCCCAGCGGCCGCTGGCCGATGATGTCGGTGAGGATGCGGATGGCGTCGAGCAGGTGCTCGCGTTCCACCGCTTCATCGACGTTCTGATAGTCGATCCAGCGGTAGCCATGGCTGCAGATTTCGTGGCCGTCGGCGACCATGGCGCGGATCGCCTCGGGGTGTCGCTGCGCGGCCATGGCCACCGCGAAGACCGTCAAGGGGATCCCGGCTTGGCGAAACAGCCTGAGAATGCGCCACACGCCAGCACGGCTGCCGTACTCGTACAGCGATTCCATGCTCATGTTGCGCTGGCCCTGCAACGGCTGCGCCGCAACCATCTCCGACAGGAAAGCCTCGGACTCGCTGTCGCCGTGCAGCACGTTGCGCTCGCCGCCTTCTTCATAGTTGAGGACGAACGACACGGCGATACGGGCATTGCCCGGCCAGTGCGGATGGGGCGGTTGGTCACCGTAGCCGATCAGGTCGCGGGGGTAGTCGAGGCTCACCGAAGATTTCCTTTTATACGTGGCAGAACGCGCTCGAAAAGGCGCCATGGGAAGGCGTTTTCAGGCTTGAATCGATTGTATACAACGGTATGGACAATTTGTAAGCTCGAGTCTCGGGCCGTTGGATGGCCGTATCCTTGCAAACGCGATGATGCAGGCTCTTGCAAAGAACCTGCCCAATCGGTCAGCAATCTGCATCGACGCGTGTTTTGCGGCTTTTGTTTTTGCAAGGTGTCAGGTGCCACGCCCCATTGCGGCGCGTACCGCACGCTTGCGCTCCATCACGGTGCGCCGTTGGCGTGCCCCCTGAACAGGTGAAATCAACCATGGGACGCTTGACCACACACGTTTTGGACGCCGCACATGGGTGTCCCGGTAACGGCATTCGAGTGCGTCTGTACCGCGTCGACGGCGAACAGCTGGAACTGCTGGTAACGGCCGTGACCAATTCCGACGGGCGTTGCGATGTGCCGCTGCTGGAGGGTGAGCACTACCGTTCGGGTGTGTATCAGCTGCACTTCGGTGCAGGTGACTACTATCGCAGCCGCGGTACCGTCACCACGGCGCCGGCGTTTCTCGACGAGATCGTCCTGCGGTTCGGCATCGATGCAACTCAGGAGCACTACCATGTGCCCCTGTTGCTGTCACCGTACAGCTACTCCACCTACCGCGGCAGTTGATGGGTTCATTTGAGCCCGAGCTTCTTGCGCATAGCGACGGTGATGCTTTGGCGGGTGCTGAAGAAATCGGCCCAGGGATCGTTTTCAAGCTCCGCCAGGCGTTCGAGTACGCTGTCGATGTCCCACTGGTCGCCGCCCTTGATCTGCGCCACTTCCTCCCGGGTGACCGGCACCGAGACCGGCAACCCATCCCGCGCTCGCGCCGCGTAGGCGCAGGCCGTGGTTGCGCCCAGACCGTTGCGCAGGTAATCGATGAAAATCCGGCCGACCCGGTTTTTCGGCCCCGAGACGGCCGTGAAGCGTTCCGGCATCAGTTTGGCCATGTGTTCCACCACGGCGCGGCTGAATGCCTTGACCTCATCCCAGCCCAGCTTGCGCGTGATCGGTACCACCACATGCATGCCCTTGCCACCACTGGTCTTGAGGAACGATGCAAGGCCCAGTTCGTCGAGCAGGGTCTGAGTCAGTTGAGTGGCTTCGACCATGCTTTTCCAAGGCAAGCTAGGGTCCGGGTCCAGGTCGAGTACGAAGCGGTCGGGATGTTCGAAATCCTTCGCGGTCGCGTTCCAGGTGTGCAGTTCCACGGTGCCCATCTGCACCGCGCCCAGCAGTGCCTGACCATCGTTGATGACCATCGCGGCCTGACCCGCCTCGTCCTTGTCGAAGGTGAGAATGTGCGGGATCGCCAGGTGGCCGGCGTGCTTCTGGAAGAACAGCTCGCCACCCACGCCGTCGGGTGCCCGCACCAACGCCACGGGGCGTTGCTTGAGGTGTGGCAGCAACCAGGGAGCGATGCGCCCGTAGTATTCGGCCAGCTGCATCTTGGTGGTGCCGCTGGTGGCATCGATGACCCGCTCGGGGTGCGTGATGCGCACCTGCCCGACCAGGTCGGCGTCGTCGGCCTTGCTGGCTGCCTTGCGCGGCTTCCGTTCTGACTTGCTTGCCGATTTGGCGGACGTACCGGATTTGGCCGCTGGCATTTCGGGGGTGATCTCCTTGGCGGGCTTGTCAGTGCGCAAGCCATGGAAAACGGCGTGGCGGACGGCGCCGTCGCGGGTCATTTCGGCATAGGCCACTTCCGCCAACAGCGTGGGCTCGAGCCAATGTACGCCACGGGCTTGAGCGCCCGTAGGAGGATTGACGAGCGCCGGGCGGGCGGTCTCCAACCCCTGCAACTGCGCGAGCAGGGTGCGCAACGTGGTTTCGCTGAAGCCGGTGCCGACCTTGCCGGCGAATCGCAACTCGCCGCTGTCGGCATCGTGCAAGCCCAGCAACAGGGCGCCGAACGCGCTGCGGCTGCCCTTGGGCTCGGTGTAGCCGACGATGACGAACTCCTGGCGGCGCTTGCATTTGAGCTTGATCCAGTCGCTGCTGCGCCGCGACACATAAGGGCTGCCGACACGCTTGCCGATCAGGCCTTCCATATCCATCTGGCAAGCGCTTTCGAGCAACGAGTCAGCTGATCCGGCAAGGTCGTCGGAGCACTTCAGCGCGTCGTCCGTGTTGGTTTCCAGCACCTTGGCCAAGGCACTGCGACGCTGCTCCAGAGGCACGGCGCGCAGGTCCATACCGTTGAGGTAGGGCAGGTCGAACAGGTAGAAAACGATGTCACCGCTGCGCTCGTTCTCGAATGCGTTCTGCAAGGCCTGGAAGTCCGGCACCCCGCGCTCGTTGGCGACCACCACTTCGCCATCCAGCCATGCCGACTGTAAGCCCAGGGCAGCGAGCGCCTGGGCCTGGCGCGGCAGCTTCGCTGTCCAGTCGTGGCCGTTGCGGGTGAAGAGGTTGACCTGATCGCCGTCGATGCGAGCGACGATGCGGTAGCCGTCGAACTTGATCTCGTAGCGCCAGTCGCCTTCGGGTGCAGAGTCCACCAGTGTGGCCAATTCGGGTTTGAGGCTGGCGGGCAAGGCGGCCGCCTTGGCGCCTTCCAGCTGGATAGTTTTGCTTTTGGAGCTTTTGGACGTGGCTTTGGCTGCAGGTTTGGTCACCGGTTTCGCGGCTGCTTTGGTGGTGCGCTTGCGCGACACCAGGGTGCGTTCGCTGATGACGCTGTCGGGTTCGGCGACGAGCACGTCGTACTCGGCCAATGGGCGTGCCGCAGCGTCCTTGGATTTGATCAGAAACCACTGCTCGCGTTTGCCAGGCATGTGGGTCTTGACCAGATTCCAGGTGCCGCCCAGCTTCTCGCCCTGCAGGACGAACTTGAGCTTGCCGTTCTCATAGGCCTGGTGAGGATCGCCTTCGGGAATCCAGGTCCCGCGGTCCCAGACGATCACGTCACCGGCACCGTAGTGCCCGTCGGGAATGTTGCCCTCGAAGCTGGCGTAGTCCAGCGGATGGTCTTCGACATGCACCGCCAGGCGCCGAGCCTTGGGGTCCAGTGACGGTCCCTTGGGCACTGCCCAGCTCTTGAGCGTGCCGTCCAGTTCCAGGCGAAAGTCGTAGTGCAGGTGGCTGGCATCGTGTTTCTGAATGCAGAACTGCAATGCCCGCGCCGCCTTGCCGCGTTTGCCACTGCGCCCGGCGCCGGAAGGCTCCGGGGTGGCGTCGAAGTCACGCTTGCGGTTGTACTCCTCCAGAGCCTTAGTCATGGTGTTCCTCACTCATGATGCGCTGCCGATGGGTCAGCGCAGGCAGAACAGCGCGACCTGCGGGGCTTCGCCTATCCATTGATGGCTGACGTCCCAGCCGGCCGCAGCCGCCAGTTCGGTGAAGGACTGCACGGTGAACTTGTGCGAGTTCTCGGTGTGCAGCCGTTCTCCGGGTTTGAACGCGAAGGTGCGACCGGCCACCCGGACCTGTTGGGCTTTCTGGCTGACCAGGTGCATTTCGATCCGCTCGTACTCGGGGTTCCACAGCGCCAGGTGGTCGAATGCCGCCTCGTCGAAATCGCCGTCGAGTTCGCGGTTCATGCGCGTCAGCAGGTTCTTGTTGAAGCGTGCGGTAACTCCGGCCGCGTCGTCATAGGCGGCTTCCAGGGTGGCCGCATCCTTGACCATGTCCACGCCGATGATGAAGCGCGCATCGGGCCCAAGCAGCTCGCGCGCCGAACGCAGGAAGCGTACGGCCTGCGGACGGGTGAAATTGCCCAGCGTCGAGCCCGGAAAGAAGCCCACGCGCGGATGACCCTGAGTCTCGGCCGGCAGGTGCAGGGCACGGGTAAAATCGTCCACCAGCGGTGCGATGCGCAGGGCAGGGTAGCGTTGGCGCAGCCGGGCGCTCGCGCTTTCCAGCGCATTGCTGCAGATGTCGATGGGCACGTACAGCCCAATCTGCGGCACCGCATCCAGCAACAGACGCACCTTGTCGCAGGCGCCGGCACCGAACTCCACCAGCGCCGCATCGTCGGCGACCCACTCGGCCAACTGCGGCGCGATCTCGGTCAGCAGCGCCGTTTCGGCGCGGGTCGGGTAGTACTCGGGCAGGGTGCAGATGGCTTCGAACAGCTGCGAGCCCTCGGCATCGTAGAAGTACTTCGGCGAGATGGATTTCTGCGCTGCCGACAGTCCGGTGATCACATCGCGGGCGAACTCATCGCTGCCGTCGTTGCGGGTGCTGTAGGGCGACACGTCGCGCGCCAGACGCACGCCGGAGAACATCCAGCGGCAGCCGGGGCCGAAGAAGTTGCGGTAGGTGGGGCGGGTGTGTCCGACCGGGGTGATACTGGCGCCGCCACGCAACACCATCTGGTTGATCATGAACTTGCCGTTGTATTCACCGACCGCGCTGACCGCAGGCTGGAAGCCGGGGTAGGCACTGTAGGCGCTCTGCGTCCACTGCCAGGCTACATCGTCGAGTTGCTGCAGGTGTCCACTGCCAGCGGCGATTTCCCATTCCGCTTCGGTGGGCAGGCGTGCGCCGGCCCATTGCGCGAAGGCAGCCGCTTCGTAGTAGCTGATGTGCACCACGGGTCCGTCGAGTTGCAGCGGTTGCAGCCCGCGCAGGCTCATCTCGTGCCAGGCACCGGCGCGGTCCTGCTGCCAGTAGAACGGGGCATACCAGCCTTCGGCCTGAACCGTGGCCCAACCGTCGGCCAGCCACAGGCCGGCCTGGGTGTAGCCGCCGGCTTCGATGAATTCCAGCCATTCACCGTTGGTGACCAGACGGTCGGCGATTTCGAAGGCCTGGGCGAACACTTTGTGTCGCGGGCCCTCGTTGTCGAAGGCGAAGCCGTGACCGTCATGGCCGATCTCGACCAGACCGCCGGCCTGGCCAATGAAGCGGCCCCGGCGACCGGACGTGTCGGCTGGCCAGGCCGGGTCGTACGCCGGCTTGAGCGCCGAGACGCTGAACAGGTGCAGGATATCCATCAGCAACAGCTCCTGATGCTGTTGCTCGTGGGACAGACCCAATTCGATGAGCGATTGGGCTTCAGTGTCCAGATCGCCGCTGAGCAGGGCTTCCATGTGCCGATCGACATGCGCGCGATAGGCCAGCACGCGGTCCAGTCCCGGACGCGTCATCAAACCGCGCTGAGGACGCGGCTGGCGCGGGCCGACTGCTTCGTAGTAGGAATTGAAGAGGTAGCAGAAATCCGGGTCGAACGGGGTGTAGTGCGGCACTTGTTCAGCGAGCAGGAAGGTTTCGAAGAACCAGCTGGTGTGGGCCAGGTGCCATTTGGCCGGGCTCGCGTCGGGCATCGACTGCGCGCCCATGTCTTCGGCGCTGAGCGGACTGGCCAGGTGTTCGCTGTGGCGGCGTACCTGCTGGAAGCGCTGCAGCAGGTCGTGCGTAGGGGTAACAGGCACGGCCTGCCGGGAAAGACTGTTCATCAAGAGGCTGCTCCGACGGCTCCGTCGAGGGTGACGGTGGGAAACGGGGGCAGAAGCGCTTTTCTATCGCTTTCCGCACGACCGACGGTGGGCTTCAGCGCCGGACTAAAGGGTGTGACTGTGCAACCGGGAGCAGGTTCGCCCGCTGATCGAAATCCTTGCGCTCGATGCGATATGTCACCCTTTATCTCGCTCGTTCTTCCAGGCTTACGGCGTCCGGGAGCACCGCAGTTGTATGGGCACAGCGCCTGACCCACAATGCATTGTCAACCGAGGAGTGACGATGAACGCGTTCGAAGACATGCGGCTTTTCGTTCAGGTGCTGGACTCGCACAGCTTCACGGCCGCCGCCGAGCAATTGGGGGTTTCCAAGCAATACATCAGTCGCCGCTTGATGCAGCTGGAAAACCGCCTGGGCGCACGCCTGCTCAATCGCTCCACGCGCCGCCTGGATGTCACCGCCCTGGGCCAGAGCTATTACGACTCTGCCGTGCGTCTGCTGGCTGAAGTGGAACAGGTCGAACAGGTCATCGCTGGCCAGGCCGCCGAACCCCGCGGCACGTTGCGGGTGAGTGCGCCACTGTCCTTCGCCATGGCGCAATTGAGCACGCTCATGCCCCGATTCCTGCAACGCTACCCTCAGGTCCAGGTCGAAATCGACCTCAGCGATCGCCCCGTCGACCTGCTCGGCGAAGGCTACGATCTGGTCCTGCGCATCGGCACGCTGGAAGACTCGTCGCTGGTCGCCCGGCGCATCGCCTCCATCGCCCGCGTGTACTGCGCAAGCCCGGACTATCTGGCTACACGTGGCCGACCCACCACGCCCCAGGAACTGACCACCCATGACTGTCTGCCCTACGGCCACGCGCGCCAGGTGCAATGGCGCTTCGAAGTGGGGGGCAAACCGCTGGTGATCGGTGTGAGCGGGCGCATGCGCGCCAACAACGGCGAGTTGTTGTGCGAGGCAGCAGTGGCCGGCATGGGAATCGCCTACCTGCCTCGATTCATCGTTCAACACGCACTGGCGTCAGGGCAACTGCAAACCGTACTGGATGAGTTCGTTACCGAGCCTTTGGCGCTCTCGGCCGTGTATCCGCAGCATCGGCAGACGTCACGACCGGTGCAGGTCCTGGTCGACTTCCTGCGCGAACATTTGAGCAATCTCTGAGCATGGCCCGCCGAGTGCGAGTAGCACTCAAACGTGGCTCAGCGCAATTCCGAACGAAACGACGATCATGCAGCACAGGGTCAGGTTGATATTCATTGGTACAAATCCTAGGGGAAATAATGGGACCTATAGTGCTGATCCCGCCCGCTCAGGAAAAATTCCGTTTTTCGATAGCGATCATCGACTTCCGTGATGCAAGTAACGATTCAGCTTCTGCGCCGCGGCCGGGACACCACCGACTCGATGTTCTTGCGCCCGATCAATCGAGTCGGCGCTGCGGGCTCTTCGGCCAGCCACTTGTACATCACCAGGCAATCGACCAGCCCCAGGTGAGCATGCCGATAGGCGCGCGGCAGGCGCCCCACGGTCTCGAAACCCAGCTTGTGCCACAAGGCCACCGCCACTTCGTTACTGGCCACCACCGAATTGAACTGCATGGCCAGAAAACCGCTGTCGCGCGCCACCTGCTGCGAGTGCTCGCACATCAGCCGCGCCACGCCTCGACCGCCCGCCGCTTCGCTGACCATGTAGCCGCAGTTGCACACGTGGTTGCCGGGACCCGCCGCGTTGGCCTTGAGGTAGTAACTGCCGAGCAACTGACCCTGTTCATCTTCGGCAACGAAAGTGTGCAGGGGCACCTTCAACCAGGTGTGTTCGGCGGCTTCGCGGTCCATGGCCGGATCGTAGGCGTACGTCTGCTGGCCCTGAACCACCGCGTCGAAGGTGGGCCAGAAACGGTCGAAATCGGAAGAGGTCATGGGGCGAATGGTGATCATGGGGCGCTCGCTGCGGATCGGGATCGGCTGTCGAAGACGGTCGCCTGGCACGCACGCCCGGCAACCGCCCCGAGTGGCCGGGACGGTACCTATCCTACCATCCGCCGCAGGCTTTGCAGCCGCAGCACTGGCGCTGATGGCTACCGCTGTGCCAGCGTATCGGGCTGCCAGCCGCCGCCCAAGGCCTTGTAGATCGCAACGATGCCGCGATACAACTCGGTTTCACCCTGGGCCTGGGCGTCCTCGGCGCTCAAGCGTTCACGCTCGGCATCGAGCAGCACCAGGTAATCCGCCGTGCCCTCGCGGTACTGGATCGAGGCCAGCGCTGCCGCCGCGCGACTCGACTCGCTCTGGCGCATCAAGGCCTGCACGCGCTGCTGGCGTTTGCCGTAGTCACTGAAGGCATTTTCCGACTCTTCCAGCGCCAGCAACACATCCTGTTCATAGCTGGCCAGCGCGCCTTCGGCATCGGCGTTGGCTGCACGGATCTGCGCCCTCACGCTGCCCAGGTCGAACGCGGCCCAAGTGATGCTTGGCCCCAGTCCCCAAGCATTGGCCGCGGACGAGCCGATCTGCGAACCGCGTGCCGCCGTGAAGCCCAGGAACCCACTGAGGCTGACCCGGGGGAACAGATCGGCCGTGGCCACGCCGATCTGCGCGGTGGAGGCGGCCAGTCGCCGTTCGGCACTGCGGATGTCCGGTCGGCGCCGCAGCAATTGGGTCGGATCGCCGATCGGCAAGGCCTTGGCAATGGCCGGCAACTGCGCAGGGCTCAGGTCCACACTCAATTGGTCCGGCCGCTGGCCGAGCAGGGTAGCGATGCGGTTGCGCGCACGCACCTGTTCGGCCTGCAACTGCGGCACGGTCGCCTCGACGGCCGCGAGCCGCGCATCGGCCCGGACCACGTCCAGTTGATTGCCCACACCGGCTTCCTGCAGGCTGCGGGTGATACCCCGCGAATCCTGCTGGTTCTTCAGGTTGGCCAGGGCGATCTTCTCGCGCAGTTGCGCGCCGCGCAGTTGCCCGTAGGCATCCACCAGGTCGGCGATCAGGGTGACCTGCAACTGCTGGAGGTCGGCCGCCGCTTCGCCTTGCTGCGCGTCACTGACCTCCAACTGCCGCTGGATGCGCCCGAACAGGTCGATTTCCCAGGCCATGTCCAGGCCCAGGTCGTAGCGCTCGGTATTGACCCGATCGCTGGTCTGGCCGGGAATCTGGCTCTTGCCGATCTCGCTGCTGGCGCGGCTGGTCACCACCGGGAAGCGATCGTTGGCCACGTCGTCGCGGATGGCCCGAGCCGCCTTGAGGCGGGCGAAGGCCACCCGCAGCTCGCGGTTGCCCTGCAGCGATTCGTTGACCAAACGGTTGAGCGTCGGGTCGTCGAATTGCTGCCACCACACCGCATCGAACGGCTCGGCGCGGTAGTAGCGAGTGTCCTGGGCCGCTGCCACGCTCGCCTGCAGATCCTGCGGCGCGCGATAGTCCGGGCCCACCGCGCAAGCGGCCAAAGCCAGCACCAGCAAGCTGGGCAGTAGGGGTTTCAAATGACTCATGGTTGTACCTCAGGCGTGAGCGCACGATCCGCCTTGCGGGCCTCGCGACGCTCGACATGGCGACGGATCAGAACGAAGAACACCGGTGTCAGCAGCAAGCCGAAGAAGGTCACCCCCAGCATGCCGGAGAACACCGCCACGCCCATGGCATGACGCATCTCGGCGCCGGCGCCGGACGACAGCACCAGGGGCACCACGCCCATGATGAAGGCGAACGAAGTCATCAGGATCGGCCGCAGCCGCAAGCGGCACGCTTCCAGTACCGCGGCCAGCGGATCCAGACCTTCCTCCTGTTTGTCCTTGGCGAACTCGACGATCAGAATGGCGTTCTTGCACGCCAGCCCGACCAGCACGATCAAGCCGATCTGGGTGAAGATGTTGTTGTCGCTGCCCGCGATCATCACCCCGGCAATCGCCGAGAGCAGGGTCATGGGCACGATCAGGATCACCGCCAGCGGCAGGCTCCAGCTTTCGTACTGTGCGGCCAGCACCAGGAAGGCCAGCAGCACGCACAGCGGGAACACGAACAGCGCAGTGTTGCCCGCCAGAATCTGCTGGTAGGTCAGCTCGGTCCATTCATAGGCCATGCCGTTGGGCAACTCTTCCTTGAGCAGCTTCTCCACCGCCGCCTGGGCCTGGCCCGAGCTGTAGCCCGGCGCTGCGGCACCGTTGATCTCGGCCGTGACGAAACCGTTGTAATGCATCACCCGGTCCGGGCCGGCGGTGTCGCTGACCTTGATGAAGGTCGCCAGCGGGATCATCTCGCCCCGATCGTTGCGCACCTTGAGCTGGCCGATCTGCTCGGCTTCCAGGCGGAACTGCTGCTCGGCCTGGACGTTGACCTGATAGGTGCGCCCGAAGCGGTTGAAGTCGTTGGCGTACAGCGAACCCAGGTACACCTGCAAGGTGTCGAAGATATCGCTGATGGCCACGCCGTGCGTCTTGGCCTTTTCCCGGTCGATCGCTGCATCCACCTGAGGCACGTTCACCGTGTAGCTGGTGAACAGCCCGGCCAGCTCCGGCACGCTGCGACTCTTGGCGATGATGTTCTGGGTCTGCTTGTACAACTCGTCATAGCCCAGGTTGCCGCGGTCTTCGATCTGCAGGCGGAAGCCGCCGATGGTGCCCAGGCCCATCACCGGTGGCGGTGGGAAGATCGCCATGTAGGCGTCCTGGATACCGGCGAACTTGCCGTTGAGCTCGGCGGCGATGGCGTTGGCCGACAGGCTGGCGTCCTTGCGCTGATCGAAGTCCTTGAGCGCGACGAAGACGATGCCGTTGTTGGGGCTGTTGGTGAAGCCGTTGATCGACAGCCCCGGGAAGGCGATGGCGTTCTCCACGCCGGGCTGCTTCAAGGCGATGTCCGACATGCGCTTAATCACATCTTCGGTGCGGTCCAGGCTGGCGGCGTCCGGCAACTGGGCGAAGGCGACCAGGTACTGCTTGTCCTGCGAAGGTACGAAGCCGGTCGGCGTGTTGGCGAAACCGAACCAGGTCAGCACCATGAAGCCTGCGTACAGCAGCATGGCGATACCGCTGCTGCGGATCACCCGTGCGACGGTGCCGACATAGCCATGGCTGGCCTTTTCGAAGAAGCGGTTGAAGGGCCGGAACAGCCAGCCACCCAGCAGCCTGTCGAGGAACCGGGAGAACCGGTCCTTGGGCGCGTCGTGCCCCTTGAGCAGCACCGCCGCCAGTGCCGGCGACAAGGTCAGCGAGTTGAACGCCGAAATGACCGTGGAAATGGCGATGGTCAGGGCGAACTGCTTGTAGAACTGCCCGGTGAGGCCGGAAATGAACGCCGCCGGCACGAACACCGCGCACAACACCAGAGCCGTGGCGATGATCGGCCCGGTGACCTCGCGCATGGCCCGCTCGGTGGCGGCCACCGGTTCCAGGCCCAGCTCGATGTTACGCTCGACGTTCTCTACCACCACGATGGCGTCGTCCACCACGATGCCGATGGCCAGCACCAGACCGAACAGCGACAGCGCGTTGAGCGAGAAGCCGAACATGTGCATCACCGCAAAGGTGCCGATCAGCGACACCGGTACCGCCACCAGCGGAATGATCGACGCCCGCCAGGTCTGCAGGAACAGGATCACCACCAGCACGACCAGGATCAGCGCTTCGAACAGGGTATGCACCACCGCTTCGATCGAACCGCGCACGAAAATGGTCGGGTCGTAGACGATGCTGTAGTCCATGCCTTCAGGGAACGACTGTTTCAGTTCGGCCATCTTGGCCCGAACCTGATTGGACACGTCGATGGCATTGGAGCCGGGCCGCTGGAAGATCGGCAGGGCCACTGCCGGCTGGTTGTTGAGCAGCGAGCGCAGCGCGTACTGGCTGGAGCCCAGCTCCACCCGGGCGATGTCCTTGAGGCGGGTGATTTCACCGTCGTCGGCGGCGCGCACGACGATGTTCTCGAACTCTTCCTCGGTGACCAGGCGACCCTGGGTGTTGACCGACAGCTGGAAACTGCTGGCATTGGGCGCAGGCGGGGCGCCCAGTTGGCCGGCAGCGACCTGGCGGTTCTGTTCGCGAATGGCGGTGACCACGTCGGTGGCCGTCAGGTTGCGCGACGCGGTCTTGTTCGGGTCCAGCCAGACCCGCAGCGAATAGTCGCCCATGCCGAACAGCTGCACGTCGCCGATGCCGTTGAGCCTGGCCAGTTCGTCCTTGATGTTCAAGGTGGCATAGTTGGACAGGTAGAGCATGTCGTAGCGCTGGTCGGGGGAGGTCAGGTGGACCACCATGGTCAGGTCCGGCGAGGCCTTGTCCACGGTGATGCCGATCCGGGTCACCTCTTCAGGCAGCTTTGGCTGAGTGCGGGTCACACGGTTCTGCACTTGCACCTGGGCGTTGTCCAGGTCGGTGCCCAGAGCGAAGGTCAGGGTCAGGGTCAGCTTGCCGTCGGCGGTGGACTGCGAGGACATGTACAGCATGTTCTCCACACCGGTGATGGCCTGCTCCAGAGGCGCGGCCACCGTTTCACCGATGACCTTGGGGTTGGCACCGGGGAAACTGGCACGCACCACCACGGTCGGTGGCACCACTTCGGGGTACTCGCTGATCGGCAGCTGGAACAGCGAGATGGCGCCGGCGATCAGAATGATCAGCGACAGCACGGCGGCGAAGATCGGCCGCTTGATGAAGAATTGAGAGAAGTTCATCGCAGTGATCCCTTAACCGCGTGGAGTCGAAACGCTGGCAACCTTGACCGGCGTTGCGGGCGTGTTGCTGGCTTCCAGGGCCTGACGTTGTTCGGCCAGGGCGGCGAGGGTCGCGGGGCTGGCCATCTGGGCAACCTCGGGATCGACCTGGGCACCGGGCCGGACGCGCTGCAGGCCATTGATGACGATGCGGTCACCCTTGTTCAGGCCGCTGCGCACGATGCGCAGGCCTTCCAACTTGGGCCCCAGCTCGATGCTGCGGTAGGCGGCCTTGTTGTCCGGGTCCATCACCAGCACAAATTTCTTGCCCAGGTCGGTACCTACCGCTTCGTCCTTGATCAGCACGGCCGAGTAGGTGGCGCTGCCCACCAGCTTCAGCCGGGCGTACAAACCAGGGGTGAAACTGCCATCCTTGTTGTCGAACACCGCGCGACCGCGGATGGTGCCGGTCTTGGGGTTGACCTGGTTGTCGACGAAATTCATGTGCCCCAGGTGCGGGTTGCCGGGCTCGTTGGAGAGGCCCAGGTAGACCGGGGTGGTCTGGCCACGCTGACCTTGCCGGGCCAGTTGGGTGTACTTGAGGTACACCCGCTCGTCGGCGTCGAAGTAGGCGTACACCTTGTCGGTGGAGACCACACTGGTCAGCGGCGTCACATCGGCGGTGACGATATTGCCGGCGGTGATCTCGGCGCGGCTGACGCGGCCGCTGATCGGCGCTGTCACGCGGGTGAAGCTCAGGTTCAGGCGGGCCAGGTCCAGCTGTGCCTGAATGCCGGCCAGCGCGGCGTGCGATTCCTGCGCGGCGCTGCTGCGGGTTTCGGCCAGCTCGGCGGAGATGGCGTTGCTCGCCTGCAGGCGCTGACCGCGCTGGGCTTCGTTGTCGCTGCGCACGGAATTGGCGCGGGCCTGTTGCAATTGCGCTTCCAGGCGCCGCACTTCGGCCTGGAACGGCCGCGGATCGATCTGGAACAGCAGGTCGCCCTTGTTCACCAGGGCGCCCTCGGTGAAGGCTACCTGGTCAATCTGGCCCGACACGCGTGGACGGATTTCAACGGTTTCCGGCGCTTCGAGGCGTCCGGTGAACTCGTCCCATTCATTGACCGGCTGTTCCAGCACCTGAGCCACGGTGACCTTGGGAGCAGGCAGGGCCTGGGCAACGTCCGGCGTTTTGCCGCAGGCGCTGATCACCATCAGCGCAAGGGCCGCCAACGGGAAACGCAACGGAGTGAGTGACTGGTGCATGTGCAGATCCGCCAATTGAGTTAAGGGAGCATTAACGATGGGGCGGATGATGCGGCGCGGGCGCGACCATCGACGAATCGAATGGTTCGAAGGTAACTATCAGCGTGAATGATGAACACCGCACAAAGTGCTTGGTTTTCAGGTAGATACTAAGCTTGCTATCGATCTCATCGATAGAAGCGCGACGGCGGCTTCGGCGGTGACGGCACAGATATACAATCTTTGAAATACTTTCCCACTGTAGGAATTTGTTCTGGCAGCGGTAGGATCAGATTCCGAAACTACTCAAGACCTCTATGAACCCCCTCCCGGAACCTTGCAGTCCCGCGCTTCCCGCAACATCCTTCCCTTGCCTGACGAGTAACCTTCCATGGAATGGCTAGCCGACCCCACGGCCTGGCTCGGCCTGGCGACCCTGATCGTCCTGGAACTGGTTCTGGGTATCGACAACCTGGTTTTCATCGCGATTCTCGCCGACAAGCTGCCGCCCCATCAGCGCGACCGCGCGCGGGTGATCGGTCTGTCGCTGGCGTTGATCATGCGTCTGGGCCTGCTGGCCAGTATTTCCTGGATGGTGACCCTGACCGAGCCGCTGTTCGAGGTGTTCGGCAAGACGTTCTCCGGGCGTGACCTGATCATGCTGTTCGGCGGTGTCTTCCTGCTGTTCAAGGCCACCATGGAGTTGCACGAAAGGCTCGAAGGGCATGTCGCGCAGCGGGCCGGGGTCAAGACCTACGCGCTGTTCTGGCCGATCGTTGCGCAGATCGTCGTGCTCGATGCGGTGTTCTCCCTGGATGCGGTCATCACCGCCGTGGGCATGGTGGATGAACTGTCGATCATGATGATCGCGGTGATCTTCTCCATCGGCCTGATGATCGTCGCCAGCAAGCCGTTGACCCGTTTCGTCAACAGCCACCCGACGGTGATCATGCTGTGCCTGGGCTTCCTGATGATGATCGGCTTCGCGCTGACCGCCGAAGGCCTGGGCTTCCACATTCCCAAGGGCTACCTGTACGCCGCGATCGGTTTCTCGATCCTGATCGAGGTGTTCAACCAGATCGCGCGGGCACGGCGCAAGCACAAGCACCAGGACCGGCCGATGCGCGAGCGCACCGCCCACGCCGTGTTGCGCCTGCTCGGCGGTCGTCGTCCGGCCAGCGAAGCCATGGACGAGGAGATCGAGGATCTGGTGGGCGAGGAGCCGAGCGAAGCGCTGTTCGACCGCCGCGAGCGGGTGATGATCAGCGGTGTGTTGAACCTGGCCGAAAAGCCGATCCGCAGCATCATGACCGTGCGTGCCCAGGTCGACTGTCTGGATTTGGACGCGTCGCGGGAAGTCACCGAGCAGACCCTGATGCAGTCGTCCTACTCACGCCTGCCATTGATCGCTCAGGGTCAGGTCGACGAGCCGCTGGGCTTCGTCCACAAGAAAGAGCTGCTCAAGCAGCTGCTGGCCGGTGAGGCACCGGACCTGGCCAGCCTGGCGCGCCAGCCGATCAACCTGCTCGAAAGCTTCAGCATTCTCAACGCCTTGGAGCAGATGCGCGCGCAGTCCACGCACATCGCGTTCGTGGTCAACGAGTTCGGTGGGTTCATCGGGATTCTGACCATGACCGACATTCTCGAATCGATCGCGGGCGAGCTGCCCGACGCCAGCGAAGTGCAGGCGCCGGACATCGTCGAGCAGGACGATGGCTATCGCGTCAGCGCCGCACTGGACCTCAGGCAGATCCAGACGCGCATAGGCTTCGACGCGCCGCCGACCAATGACTACCAGACCCTGGCTGGCATGGTCATGAGCCTGCTCGACCGCTTGCCCAAACAGGGCGATACCCTGCACTGGGAGCAATGGACCCTGACCGTGTTGACGGTCGAGGAACGTCGGGTCAAGCAAGTGCTCCTGCGCAAGCAGCCAGTAGACGTCTAGCGCGGTATCACACCGCGCGACGCGAGCGGGCCAGATGCTTGGCCCCCTCGAACATCAACACCAGCACCGCCAGCCAGATCGGCAAGTAGGTCAGCCACTGGTCTGGCGCGATGCTCTCGCCCAGCAACAGCGCCACACCCACCAACAACACCGGCTCCACATAGCTGAGCAGCCCGAACAGGCTGAACGGCAGCAAGCGGCTGGCCATCACGTAACAGATCAATGCCGAGGCGCTGATCACTCCCAGAATCGGGATCAGCACATACAGCATCGGCCGTGCGTCCATATCCGCCGATGACAGATGCCCCTGTACGATGAACAACAGCGCCGCTGGCAGCATCAGGCACATGTCCGTCCACAGCCCGCCCAGGTGATCGTTGCGGCACGCCCGACGCAGCACGAAATACACCGGGTAGCCGGCCGCCACCAGCAGCGTTTCCCAGGCGAAGCGGCCATGCTGGAACAGTTCGTGGCCTACACCACAGGCGGCGCAGAGCACCGCCAGTTTCTGCAGATGCGAGAGCTGTTCGCCATACACCAGACGCCCGGTCAGCACCATGGTCAGCGGCAGCAGGAAATACCCCAACGACACTTCCAGGCTGCGCCCGTGCAGCGGTGCCCAGAGGAACAGCCACAGCTGCACGCCCATCAGCGCCGAGGTACCGATCGAGCCGAGCAGCAGTGCCGGGCGCTGGGCAATGCGACGCCAGACCTTGCCGATCAGCGGCAGATCGCCGCTGAGCCACATGAACAGGGTCACGCAGGGCAGGGTCAGCAGCATGCGCCAGCCGAACATCTCTTCGCCGCTCAGGGGCGCCAGCAACGAGGTATAGAAATACATCACGGCGAACAAGGTCGACGCCGTGACGGATGTGATGATGCCTTTGGACAAGGGAGCCTCGAAACGCAAAAAACCTGACTGAGCCGACAATGATCTCAGGCGGTCGAGCCGGGTACAACCTGTGCGTTCAGAGGCCGTGCTTTCGGCCCTGCCGCAGTGCCCGCTCGAAATCCGTCGGCGGCATGGGCCGGGCGAACAGATACCCTTGCAGGTACTTCACCTCCCGTGCCGCCAGATAGGCGCGCTGCTCCTCGGTTTCCACGCCTTCAGCTACCACTTGCAGCCCCAGCTTGGCCGACAGCTCGATGATGCTGTCCAGCACATGCCGCGAAAGGGTGTTGACGCCGATCATGGCCACGAAGCTCTGGTCGATCTTGAGGAGGTCGACCTTGAATTGCTGCAGATAGCTCAGGCTCGACTGGCCGGTACCGAAATCGTCGATCGCAATGCTCACGCCCAGTCCACGCAGACGGTCGAACAGCCCGTGGATCTCGGCGCAGGGCTGGATCAGCTCACGTTCGGTCAGCTCCAGGGTCAAGGCGATCCGGCCTTGCGGAAAAGCATCGAGGAATGCCTTGCAGTCGTCGAACAACGCCGGGTCCTGGCAATGCCGCGCGGTGACATTGATGCCGACGTGGAAACCCTCCGGCAGGTGATCCAGGCAGGCCGCCAGTTGGTGCGCCGTGCGCTTCATCAGCAGGCGGGTCATGGGCACGATCAATCCACAGTCTTCGGCATAGGGGATGAACAAATCCGGACGGACCAGGCCTTCGCGCGGGTGCTGCCAACGCATCAACACCTCCACACCGGCCCAGGCGGCCCCCTGGCTGAACACGATGGGCTGGAAGAAGGGCACGAATTCCCCGGCATCCAGAGCGCGTTGCAGTTCCTGGTAGCGCGATGGGGAGCGGCTCATGGCCCAACGGCAGAGCCCACCGGCGACCGCCGCTATCAGCAGCAGCAGGGAGAACATCCCGATGTACTGCTCACGAATCAAGGTCCAGCGGGCCCCGGCCGGGAAGCCACTGACGACGCTGAACGGATAACGCGCAGACTTCAACTGCGAGTGGGCCACCGCCGACACGGGTGCAGTGCCTTGATGAACCTTGCCATTGGCCTCGATCCAGTTCGGACCCACCTGCAGGGTGATCGCGTTGGCCGAGCCCATCATTCGCAAGGCGTTGGACAAGTGATAGCCGTCGACGGTGCTCAATACGCTGGCCTGGCCACGGGTGGCACGATAGATCAACAAACCGCGGTCAGGTGTCACCGGATTGCCCGCCAGCAACCACAACTGTCCATCGACGTAGTCGAGCGGGTCCACTGCTTCGCTGACGTCGCCGGACAGGGAGCTGCAATACAGTGTGCCGGCGTCGATCAGGTTCACCGAGCGCACGAAGGGCCGCCGGGTGACCTGATCGAGCAGGGCTGGCTGCACCTGAGCGCACGGTTGGCCGGACAGTGGCAGGACTGCATCGGCGGCTGCCGCCACGTTGTCGAGGATAAGTTCGAATTGCTCGATCGCCAGTTGACTGGTGCGCACAGCCGCCGAGTTCAGCGAACGGTCGGCTTCCCAGCTCAAAATGAGCGCGCCGCAGACCAATGGCACCGCAGCCGCTACCCAGGGCAGCAGCAGACGCGAATATCGGCGTTTGGAAGCGGCGAGTTGCAACGGCATGAAGGCGACAATCCTTGTGCGCGGAGACAGCGGACGGGGAAGTCGCCATCATTTCATGAAAGCGCCTGCAGGGGCAGGCGCGGGTACTTATTTATCCTTGGATTGATCCGGCTTCTGCATCTGCACCGAGGACGGCGTACCGTCGTTGTTGCCTTTGGTGGTGCTCTTGTCAGCGCTGTCGAAACAGCCTTGCAGCAGCGCCAGGCTAAGCACCAGCCCAGCGAATGGAAGCATTTTCATGGTGATCTCCGGTGTTCAAGGCGTACTGGTTTGACTCGGTCGTATCCATTTGGTTGCCTGCCAGGCGCTGTCCTCCCACGACCTATTGCGACTGCGCAAGGTCACATGCAAGGCCAGTCAGCCAAGGGAGCCCGGCACGGATGAAAAAACTCAAGATCGCCACCTTCAACGTCAACGGCATCCGTGCGCATCAGGCCAACCTGATCGCCTGGCTGGAGCGCGATCAGCCGGACATCGTGTGTCTGCAGGAGCTCAAGGCAGCCGACAAGGACTTCCCCGCCAGCGTGCTGGAAGCCGTAGGGTACGGTGCCCTCTGGCACGGACAGTCGTCATGGAATGGCGTTGCCATCCTGGCTCGGGATGCGCAACCCCTGGAGAGTCGTCGCGGCCTGCCCGGCGATCCGGACGAGCAGCAGAGCCGCTACCTGGAAGCGGCCGTGCACGGCGTACTGGTCGGCTGCCTGTACCTGCCCAACGGCAACCCCCAGCCAGGCCCCAAGTTCGACTACAAACTGGCCTGGTTCGAACGCCTCATCGAGCACGCCAGGACGCTGCAATCCAGCGATCATCCTGTCGTACTGGCGGGTGACTACAATGTAGTGCCCACCGACCAGGACATCTACAGCCCCAAGTCCTGGCTCAAGGACGCCTTGCTGCAACCAGAAAGTCGGGAAGCCTATGCGCGGCTGCTTGAGCAAGGCTGGACCGACGCGCTACGCGCGCTGTACCCGGAAGAGCGCATCTACACCTTTTGGGACTACTTCCGACAGCACTGGCAGAAGAATTCCGGGTTGCGCATCGATCACCTGCTGCTCAACCCGGCACTGGCGCCGTACCTGACGGACGCCGGCGTGGATGCCTGGGTGCGCAACGAGGCACACGCCAGCGACCATGCGCCGACCTGGATCCAGATCGGCACACGCAAGCGCAAGCTCTGATGCTTCAGGCGTCGGCCACCCCTCGCAGGCGCTGGGCGCCCTTGCGCAGCAACTGCTCGGTTGCGGCCCAGCCCAGGCAGCCATCGGTGACCGACACGCCATAGCGCATGTGTCCGCTGATGGGCTGATTGCCTTCCTGCAAATGGCTTTCCAGCATGACGGCTACCAACGACCGATCGCCGTCCAGGCGCTGCTGCAGCACATCGTCGAACACCGCTGGCTGACGCAGGGGGTCCTTGCCACTGTTGGCATGACTGCAGTCGACCATGATCCGCGCTTTCACACCTGCCTTGGCCAGGTCGTGGTGGACTTGGGCGACACTCTGCCGGTCGTAGTTCGGGCCTCGGTGGCCGCCACGCAACACCAGATGGGTATCGGGATTGCCGGTGGTGTCGATCATCGCCGGGTGCCCTTGCGGATCGATACCGAAGTGGCGATGAGCATGCGCCGCACTGCGCATGGCATCGCAGGCCACGCCTACACTGCCGTCGGTGCCGTTCTTGAAGCCCACCGGGATGCCCAGGCCGCTCGCCAGTTCGCGATGGATCTGCGATTCGGTGGTGCGCGCGCCGATTGCGACCCAGCTCAAGAGGTCATCGAAGTAGCCCGCTGCCATTGGCTGCAGCACTTCGCTGGCCAGCGGCAGGCCCAGGGTCAGCATTTCGCGCATCAGGTCGCGGCACAGGGTCAGGCCGCCCGCCATGTCGTCGGTGCCGTCCAGGTAAGGATCGTACGCCAGGCCTTTCCAGCCCACCGTGGTGCGTGGCTTTTCCACGTAGGCGCGCATCACCAGCAGCATTTCGCCGTTGAGCTCGTGGGCCAGCTGGCTCAGGTTGCGGGCGTATTCGAGCGCGGACTTCGGATCGTGCAGAGAGCAGGGGCCGACCACCACCAGCAGGCGTGGGTCACGGCCTTCGAGAATGGCGCGGATGGCAAGACGGTGGTTCTGCACCTGGGCTGCGAGTGGGTCCGGTACGGGCAACTGCTGCTTGAGCGCGAAGTGACTGGGCAGACGATGGGTTGCCGATGTATTGGCAGCGTCCTTCACCGCATGGGGCTGGACGAGGGTGGTGCGAGGCAGAGCGGTCAGGCTGTTGTTCATGATCAAGGTCCTGGACAGCGGCGGGGTGGTTGCCCGCTTGCGCTGTCCTGTCAAGGTGTTCGACAAAGTGCCGGGGAATCTGGACTGAGGGTCATGCCACCCATGAACGACCGGTCGGAGGCGGCAGGTTGGCCCGAACGGAGGTTGCTAAATCGCCAGAAGTCGCAGGTGTCGAAACGGTAATAGGTGAAGTAGGTCATGAAGCGTTCCTCGATTCGTGGCGCAAGTGCCGGTTGAAACAGAATGTGCTGAAAAACGTGAAGCCCTGAAAAGCAAAAACCCCCGGTCGGGGAGCCGACCGGGGGTTGAGAATTCTCTGTCAGGCGACCCCTACGAAATGGGCGCCGAGATGGGTATCAGGCGCGCCAGTGGCTAAACCAATACCCAAAATAAAAGCTTACCGGTGCACGCACAGCCGTCATTGCTGCGCAGGACGCAGGCAAGGATGCAGGGCTGAGGGTGATGTGCGACATTGAACGTCTCCGATAGATGGCTGGAGCTTACTTCAGCCGTGGCGAAGGATTCAAGCCCATTCTTGCAGTAGAGACGATTCGATGACTCTGTACCTACGGCCTGCTGCCAATGCCGATCTGCGGTTCGCCCGAGACCTCACTCGGCAGGCCATGCTGCCTTACTACGCTCGGCACGACCTTCTCTGGCTGGACGCCGGCTTCGACCAGGCCTGGCACTGGCGAGATAACCGAGTGATCTGCCGCGATACGGTATCACTGGGCTACATCAGCCTTTCCAGAGATACCCAGGCCCTGTTCATTCGCGAGTTGCATCTGCTTCCGGCGCATCGTGGGCAAGGCGTGGGTCAATGGGTGCTCGAACAGGTCGTGCTGCTGGCGCGCAGCGAGCGCCTGCTGCGAATACGACTGATGGTGTTCAAGGTCAATCCCGCGCAGCGACTCTACAGCCGCAATGGTTTCGAAGTGGTGGGCGAGCAGGACAGCTTTCTGCGCATGGAGCTTGTCCTGCCCAGACGCGGCCACTGACGGCGTCCCCGGCGCTGCCCCTGTCAGCGCTGGCCGGGCTCCAGCGTGACAGTGATGGTGCCCAGCTTCATGCCCAGTAGCACGGCGACCTTGTGCGCCTCGCCACGCCGTCCTTTCTTGCGTCCGGCCAGCACCTGATAGGTAGTGGCTGGGTCCACGCCATGCTCGCGCGCAAACTCTTGTACCGATTTCCCTTGCTGATCGAGCCAGGCCCTGGCTTGTGCGGCAGTCCGTATACCATGCATAGTTCAAGTCCGTTTTAGATGGTTCAAAGTGGTATTTTTCAGCACCGTTTCGGGTGTTTCGATAAAGGATTATACATTCAAATGACTGGAATCGGTCCCCGACTAAGGGAAGAGCGCGAGCGTCTGGAGCTCACGCAACGAGAGTTTGGCCAAGTGGGCGGGGTGGAACCCAATGCCCAGGGCAAGTACGAAAATGGTGAAAGATCCCCCAGAGCCGACTATTTGGCAGCTGTTTCGACGATAGGCGTCGACGTTCTGTATGTCGTGCTGGGGCGCCGGACACCCCTCGCCGAGCAGGCACTCAGCGGAGGCGAGGAAAAAGTCTTAGAGACATATCGGATACTTCCTACGTCTGGGCAAGCAGCTCTGAGCAATCTGGCCAACAGCATGGCCGAGATGGCGGCGAACTATTCGGTACGCGGCAGGGTCCAGAAAAAAATAGCACCTGCAAAGCGTCCTGATTAATTGTCGCATCGACGTGCAACGCCATATCCATGACGCTTTGAGCTAGGTCCAAAGGGGCAATGTTTGCTACTGTGGCGGCATTCCCCGAGACCACTATTACGAGGTGTCCGTTTGATTCGGGTTCTAGTAGTCGACGATCACGACCTGGTCCGCACCGGTATCACCCGCATGCTCGCCGATATCGACGATCTGCAGGTCGTGGGCCAGGCGGAGTCGGGCGAGGGGGCGCTGCAGTCTGCCCGCGAGCTCAAGCCGGACGTGGTCCTGATGGACGTCAAGATGCCCGGCATCGGTGGTCTCGAAGCCACGCGAAAACTGTTGCGCAGCCACCCCGACATAAAGGTGGTGGCCGTGACCGTCTGCGAGGAAGACCCATTTCCCACGCGCCTGCTGCAAGCAGGTGCGGCGGGGTACCTGACCAAGGGCGCAGGCCTGCCGGAAATGGTCCAGGCCATTCGCTTGGTCTTCGCCGGTCAGCGCTACATCAGCCCACAGATTGCCCAACAGCTGGCGCTCAAGTCATTTCAGCCGCAGACCAGCCATTCGCCGTTCGACCTGTTGTCCGAACGAGAAATCCAGATTGCCTTGATGATCGTTGGCTGCCAGAAGGTCCAGATCATCTCAGATAAGCTCTGCCTGTCGCCAAAGACGGTCAACACCTACCGCTACCGGATCTTCGAGAAGCTCTCCGTGACCAGTGATGTGGAATTGACCTTGCTGGCGGTCCGGCATGGCATGGTAGACACCAACCTTTGACCATGACCGCTCCATTCGATCCCAGTGCCTTTCTTGCCACCTGCAGCGGACGTCCGGGCGTGTACCGGATGTTCGACGACGCCATGCGCCTGCTGTACGTGGGCAAGGCCAAGAACCTCAAGAAGCGTCTTGCCAGCTATTTCCGCAAGACCGGCCAGGCACCCAAGACGGCCGCGCTGGTGGGCAAGATCCACCAGATCGAAACCACCATCACCGCCAACGAGACCGAGGCGCTGCTGCTCGAGCAGACCCTGATCAAGGAATGGCGGCCGCCCTACAACATTCTGCTGCGGGACGATAAGTCCTACCCGTATGTGTTTCTGTCCGACGGCGAATTTCCACGGCTGAGCATTCACCGGGGCGCCAAGAAAGCCAAGGGTCGATACTTCGGCCCGTACCCAAGCGCCGGGGCGATCCGTGAAAGCCTGAGCCTGCTGCAGAAAACCTTCTTCGTGCGCCAGTGCGAGGACAGCTATTTCAGGAATCGCACACGGCCCTGTCTGCAGCACCAGATCAAACGCTGCAAGGCGCCGTGCGTCAGGTTGGTGGAAGCGCCCGAATACGCCGAGGACGTGCGCCATTCGGTGATGTTCCTGGAAGGACGCAGCAACCAGCTGACCAATGAGCTGTCGGCCAGCATGGAGAAGGCGGCGATGGACCTGCAGTTCGAGGAGGCTGCGCAACTGCGCGACCAGATCGGCCTGCTGCGCCGTGTGCAGGACCAGCAAAGCATGGAAGGCGGCAGCGGCGACGTCGACGTCATCGCCGCTTTCGTCAACCCGGGCGGTGCCTGCGTGCACCTCATCACGGTGCGCAGCGGCAGGGTTCTGGGCAGCAAGAATTTCTTTCCTCAGGTGGGTATCGAAGAGGAGGTCGCCGAGGTCATGTCGGCGTTCCTCTCGCAGTACTACCTGGGCAGTTCCGAGCGCGACCTGCCCAGCGAGTTGATCGTCAACGTCATTCCCGAAGACCACGAAGCGTTGCTCGATGCCCTCGACACCCTGCGTGGGCGCGAGCTGAGCCTCAGCCATCGCGTGCGCGGCACCCGGGCACGCTGGCAGCAGTTGGCGGTGACCAACGCCGAACAGGCGCTGGGTGCACGCCTCGCCAACCGCCAGCACGTCGCCGCGCGCTTCGATGCGCTGGCCGAGGTGCTGAACCTGGACGAGCCCCCGCAGCGCCTCGAGTGCTACGACATCAGCCACTCCAGCGGTGAAGCCACCGTGGCGTCATGCGTGGTGTTCGGCCCCGAAGGGCCGATCAAGTCCGATTACCGTCGCTACAACATCGATGGCGTTACCGCAGGCGATGACTACGCAGCCATGCATCAAGCGCTGATGCGGCGCTTCAGCAAGATCAAGGCAGGCGAGGGCAAGCTGCCAGACGTGCTGTTGGTGGACGGTGGCAAGGGCCAGTTGAACATGGCCCGGGACGTCCTCAACGAGCTGGCCATACCCGACCTGATCCTGCTCGGCGTGGCCAAGGGCACGACGCGCAAGGCCGGCTTCGAAACGCTGTACCTCAACGACGTGGCTCACGAGTTCACGCTCAAGGGTGATTCGCCGGCGCTGCACCTGATCCAGCAGATCCGTGACGAAGCCCACCGTTTTGCAATCACGGGTCACCGCGCACGGCGCGGCAAGACCCGACGTACCTCTACCCTGGAAGGGGTGGCAGGCGTCGGGCCGAAGCGCCGCCGCGAACTGCTCAAGCATTTCGGCGGGCTGCAGGAAATCGCCCGTGCCAGTGTCGAGGAAATTGCCAAGGCACCGGGAATCAGTAAAAAGCTGGCAGAGTCGATTTATGCGAACCTGCACAGCGAGTAGAATGCCATCTCACCTTGCAGCCAGTTGTGCCGATGAATATCCCTAACCTGCTTACCGTACTGCGCGTCCTGCTGATACCGTTCTTCATACTGCTGTTCTATCTGCCCTATCATTGGAGCTACATGGCAGCCAGTACGGTGTTCGCGATCGCGGCAGCAACTGACTGGCTGGATGGCTATCTGGCCCGTCGTTGGGAGCAGAGTACGCCGTTCGGCGCCTTCCTCGACCCGGTGGCCGATAAGCTCATGGTGGCAGTGGCGCTGGTGCTGCTGGTGCAGGAGCACGCCAACTTCTGGCTGACGCTGCCTGCAGCCATCATCATCGGACGCGAGATCGTCGTTTCCGCGCTGCGCGAGTGGATGGCCGAGATCGGCGCCCGGGCCCAGGTGGCAGTGTCCAACATGGGCAAATGGAAGACCGCCGCGCAGATGCTGGCCCTGGTCATCCTGCTGGCCAACCCCAAGGCCGTGACCTTCTGGGTCATCGTCGGCTATACGCTTTTGATCGTCGCCGCCGCGTTGACCCTCTGGTCCATGCTGCAATACCTGCGCGCCGCCTGGCCACACTTGCGCACGACCGCTGAGAAAAAATAAAACTATTTTTGAATCAAAGGCTTGACGGGTGTCGCCGATTAGATAGAATGGCGCCCGTCAACACGACGCGGGAATAGCTCAGTTGGTAGAGCACGACCTTGCCAAGGTCGGGGTCGCGAGTTCGAGTCTCGTTTCCCGCTCCAGTTTGTTTGCGTGTAGCAGTTTCTTGCTTCACGTTTGGGGCCGAGTAGCAAAGTGGTTATGCTGCGGATTGCAAATCCGCCTACGCCGGTTCGATTCCGACCTCGGCCTCCATCATTGAGAACCCCGCAGATTAACGTCTGCGGGGTTTTTCTTTGGGCGACCGAAAAAGCCTGTGTACCCGAACTGCACGTACCTCTATGGTGGTGGTCTGTTGGTCTGGACAATGTCAGTTGCGCGTCAGAGGTACCGCGCGCCTGATTGCGGTTGTGCCTGCCAAAGGATTGGTTTAGCTTTGCGCCAATAATGGCAACGGGCCATGCCTCTTGGCATGCCACCGGGATGGCAACGGTTACAACACTCTGGGATCAACCATGAAAAGATTCGTCGTGCTCGATAGTTTCCGCGGTCTCTGTGCGGTTGCTGTCGTGCTGTTCCACACTTACGTGGTTCAAAGCATTGCCGAGCTTGAGTTTTTCAAGCACGCGTTTCTGTTCGTGGAGTTCTTTTTTATCCTCAGCGGTTTCGTGTTGTTCCACACCTACGGCCAGCGTTTGAACAACGCGACTGATTATAAGAATTTCTTCATCAGTCGCACGGCGCGCCTTTATCCCCTGCACCTGACAATGTTGGGCGTTTACCTGGCACTGGAGCTGGGCCGCTCATTGGCTGAGAAGAAAGGGTTCAGTTTCAACGAGCCGGCATTCAGTGGCGCTACGTCGATGCACGAATTCCTGCCCAACCTGCTTCTGCTGCAATCCTGGCTGAACAGTGCCATGACCGGCTCGTTCAATTACCCCGCGTGGAGCATCAGCATCGAGTACTACCTGTACTTGATATTCGGCGTCATTGCAGTGCTGGCGCGCACCCGCACGATCAAGATCTTCGCAGTCATGTCCGTGGCGGCCTTCATCACCTTGTGGAACGGTGAGTCCTGGCTGAAGCTGGAGATCTTCCGCGGTGTTTCATGCTTCTTCGCCGGTGCCTGCCTGTACGTGCTCTACGATCGCATAAAAGACCTGGACCTGGACGCCGTGGACTTCAACCTGCTGGAAATTGCCCTGGTCCTGGGCAGCTATCGCCTCCTGGTATCGGACATCGATCACAAGGGCGTGTATGCCAGTCTGCTGTTCTGTGCCTTGATTCTGGCATTCTCGTTCGAGCGCGGCGTGGTTTCGCGACTGCTGCACCACCGTTTCTTTGTCTGGCTGGGCGCCTTGTCGTTCTCGATCTACCTGACGCACGCGGCCATTCTGTTTGTGTTCAAGAGCGCCATCATCGTGCTGTCGAAAGTGCTCCACACAGACCTGACGGAGACCTTGCAAGGCCATGACATGCCCAACATGGTCAAGTACATTTCGACCCACAGTGTCTGGCTCGACAACGGCATCGTCGTCTTGCAACTGGCGGCGGTGCTGCTGGTCTCGGCCTTGACCTACAAGTACGTCGAGATGCCGGGCGTGCAATTGGGCAAGCGCCTGACTCGCCGCAAAGGCTCGACGCCTGGCCCTACCTTGCAGGGCGCGGCCCAGTAACCTGATCAGCTAACCCCATTGGGCCCTTCCAGCACCCGGCGGATCTTCTTCGCCAGTTCACTGGGAATATAGGGCTTGGAAATCACCTGGAAATCCGTGCCGCCCACGTCGGTGCGTTCCAGGGAGTTTTCCGAGTAGCCGGTTGTAAGCAGGATCTTGATGCTGGGGCGCATGCGTTTGGCTTCGCGGGCGAGCATGACGCCGTTGATGCCGCCGGGCATGATCAAGTCGGTGAACAACACGTCGAAATCGTCGTTCTCGAGCTGCTCGAGGGCGTCTTTGCCGTTGTAGGCAATGGCGCAGCTGTAGCCGTATTCCTCGAGAATGGTCTGCGCCAGTTCGGCGACATCGGGTCGGTCTTCGACGATGAGGATTTTCTCGTGACCGGGATAGGCGTGGGTGTCCTCGATTGGCGTCAGGGCATGGGGTTGGCTGTCATCGGCAGGGAAATACATGCGCAGGGTCGTGCCGATGCCCTCTTCGGAGTAGATGCGCACCGAGCCGCCGGATTGCTTGACGAATCCGTACACCATGGAGAGCCCGAGTCCCGAGCCCTTGCCTTCTTCCTTGGTGGTGAAAAAGGGGTCCATGACCCGGTTGACGATCGATTCGGGCATGCCGCGACCGCTGTCGGTGATCGCGATACTGACGTAGCGGCCAGGCATCAGTCCGTCGTAGGACACCTGCCGATCGAGCGTGACGTTCTGCGTATCGACGGCCAGGGTGCGACGGGAACGACCCTCCATGGCGTCGCGGGCATTGATGAACACGTTGAGCAATGCGACTTCGGTCTGGGTCGGGTCCAGGCGGCAGTTCCACAGGTCTTCGGCCAGGCTGTAGCGGATCTGCGTATCGGCCAGAGTGCGCTCGGCGGTTTCCTTGAAGTTGTCGATCAGGCCGTTCAAATTTACCACGCGGCCTTGCAGCTTCTGTTTGCGAGAAAACGCCAGCAGCTGTTGCGTCAGCGTGGTCGCGCGCTCGGCGGCATCGCGGGCGTGCCTGGCGTTGCGCCGCAGGCGCTCTTGTTCGTACTGCGGCTTGTCGACCGAGCGCTGGATCATGTCCAGGTAACCGATCATCACCTGCAGCAGATTGTTGAAGTCGTGGGCAATACCACCGGTCAACTGCCCCAGAGCTTCCATTTTCTGTGCCTGACGCAGGCCATCTTCGGCATCGCGACGACGACTGACGTCAAGCTGCGAGGCGAAGAAATAGATGAGCTCGTTTGATTCGTTGTACACGGGCGAGATGAACAGGGCGTTCCAGAAGCTCGAACCGTCCTTCTTGTAGTTGACGACTTCGACAGCCACTTCCCGGCGGGCATCTACGGCCGCTCTGACTTGGGCAATGGTGTCAGGATCGGTTTCCGGGCCTTGCAGGAAGCGACAGTTGCGACCGAGCAGCTCGCTTGACGAATAACCGGTCATCTCGATGAAGGCATTGTTGGCAAAGATGATCGGATTGTCCGGCATCTTGGGGTCGGTAATGATCATCGGCATACGAGTGGTTTCGACAGCAGCGAAGAAGATATTGTGATCAGACTTGCTGATATCGCCCGTGAAGCCGTCGGTCACTCGGGTAGTACGTTTAGTCATTACTGCTCCGGGTAAGAATACACAGGCCCTGTGTCACTGCCGCCGGATTGGCGTTGGCAACTTCAGGACTGGGTAGGAGGAGGTGCGAGTTTTTCGCAGATGCCTTTCAACATGTCCATCGAGAAAGGTTTGCCCAGCCAATGCACTTTCTTATCGCACAGAGAGTTCGCGGCCCCGTGGAAACCGGAGGCAACGATCACTGGTGTTTCCGGGTTGCGGGTATGGACGCGATTGACCAACTCCACTCCATCGATCTCGCCCGGCATCTGCAGGTCGGTGATCAGCAGTTTGAGCGGGAAGGGGCGGTTGACGATGTGCTGCCAGGCTTCGTCGGCCGTGGCGAATGCGCGGACGCGATAGCCGAAGTCCTCGAGAATCTCCACCAGGAGTTCAAGGACCAGGGTTTCATCTTCGACGACGACAATCGTTTCCATGGCGGCGATCATTTGGTTGGTTAGCGAATCGGACACGGCGCTGACGGGAAGATTCATTACGCAGGACCGCTCGTAAGCTGCCACTACCGTTCATGCCATTGGTACCCGACAATCGCCCTGCACTAATGGCACTAAGATATCATTGCGCAGTCTAGTAAAATTCTGAATCACATCTCCGGTGTCCCATGCAAGCCGTTCAAGCCCAACCGGCCCATTCCCCTGAGCCGCAGACCATGGCAATGGTCGAGCAAGCCATCGCCGGCGGGGTGGGCGGACTCACCTTCGAGCCGGCTCTGGAGCGTCGCTACGAGACGGACACGCAGCGTCAGCGCCTGCAGTTTCTGACGTCGACGGGCATTTGCGGTGCGGTCATCTACAACCTCTTTCTGATCAGCGACTGGCTTGCCCTCCAGGACGTGTTTGCCTACGTGGCCGTAGGGCGCCTGCTGCTGATCACCCCGATGATCATCGCTATCCTGCTGCTGGCACAGCGCCTGACCTCGCGTCGTGCGCTGGAAACCGTTTCGGCGGTGGCCACGGTATTGTCCTCGCTGATGCCGCTGGTGGTGATGATCTACAGCGACAGCCCCTATCGCTTGCACTATCAGCTAGGCATGTTGTTGCTGATGGTCTACTGCACGATGATCCAGCAGTTGCCGTTTCGCTTCGCGGCAGCCGCCATGGCCAGCATGTTGGGAATACAACTGGTCACGACCCACATTGCCGGGTTCATGGACCCGGTCACGTGGCGCGCCAATGCCTTTCTATACGGCTCCACAGTCGTACTGCTGTTGATGGCGTCGTATTTTCTGGAGCGGGGCAGCCGCTTGAGCTACCTGTATGCCTTGCGCGGACGCCTGCTGGAGGTGCAGCTCACCGATATGGCCCGTACCGACCCGCTGACCCAGTTGTTCAACCGCCGACATCAGGGCGATGTAATGGCCCAGCTATGGCAGGCCGCAGGGACCCAGGCGACTCGCGTCACGGCGATCCTCATCGATATCGATCATTTCAAGCTCTACAACGACAGCTATGGGCACCTTCAGGGGGACAACTGCTTGAAGCAGGTCAGCGCCACCATCAAGCAGTTGTCCGCGCAAGCCAACGCCTTGCCGTTCCGTTTCGGCGGGGAGGAGATGCTGGTGTTGTGGGTAGGGGTCGACGGCCAACAGGCCAGGCAGCTGGGGCAAGACCTGTGCACGGCGGTGGCGGATCTGGCGCTGCCCCATCCGGCTCTGGGTGCGGAGGCGCGGGTAACCATTAGTGTGGGAATAGCGACGGGTCTTGCGCCCTTTGTCACGGCACACAACTTGATTGGGGCGGCGGACCAGGCGTTGTATGCCGCAAAGGACGCCGGACGCAACTGCCTGCGTCAGGCACCCTTCGAAGGCAGCGCGGCGGCTTGACTGGCCATGCGAGTGGTCAATCCTGCAGGGCTCGCAGCCGCGCTTCCTTGGCATCATCGAAAATCATGTAAAGCGTTTCGATGTCGGCAGGCTTGAGCTTGCGCGATTGTTCCAGCCCCAGAATCAGTGCGATTTCGAGCGCGCCTTCGCGCTCGACATCCGCTTTCGTACTCGCGGCATTGAGTGCCCGTACCAAGTCGTTGATCGAACCTCGCACATCCTTGGGCAGCTTCAGTAGATCCAGGCGTTCCTGCGGCATATATGACGCTCTCCAACAAGACAGCGGGGGGACGGTGGCGACTCCACCTGGCCTCAACGCGTCAATTCATGGCCGTAGGGTACGCGGAAGCCCGACGCATTGCGATGACCGCCACCGCCGAACTGTTTGGCGATTTCGGACACGTCCATGCCTTCATCCGTGCTGCGCAGTGAAAACGAGCGGCCTTTGGGACCGTCCGAGTAACACGCGGCAAATGGCTCGCCCTGGGTCATGATGTTGCCCGCATCGCTGGCGAACAGCGAGGGTATGTTGGCCACCGGAACGTCATGACCGCCAATCGACATGCGACGCGCAGTGGACCGCAGCAGATCGGCCACGGTTTTCTGCCGCTGCCTTTCGATTGCGATGCCATCGGCCAGCAGATCCTCTACCGGCGCTGCCAGCAGCGTGTCCCAGACAGTGAAATCCTGCGGATAGCTGAACAGATTGGACAGCACTTCACGAGTACCCGGCAGGTTGAAGCGCCACAGGTCACGATCCTCGATATGGTCGATCAGGGCAGGGCGCGGCTGGCCGGCGAAGAAGTAGTCCCAGGCCAGGCCCGCACCCGAACGGTTCATATCGAACAGGGCGTGCACGTTGCCGCCCTCGACCGGTTCGCCGAAGGCCCCCGCCACCGGCACCTTGAGCAGGTCTGCCTGGGCGGTCTTGTGGTGATCGAGCACCAGAATCGACAAGGCCTGCGCGGCCATGGCCATGAGCGTTGCGTAATCGTAGGCGAAATCCACGATCAGCACGTGCCGACCACTGACATCGGGGGGCAGCTGGCCGTGGTCGGCGGCGCAGAACTCTACCTCAGGCCCGAGTGCCTTGCGCACTACCCAGGCTGCGCCGAACCCGTCGGCGCAGTTTCCATGGTAGATGCAAAGCGTGTTCGTAGGGACTGCGGTCATGTAGGGCTCCGGAATAGATGATCAATGCGCATCGGTCATTCTAAGCGATTGCAGGAACGTGCGCGTGAATCCGATGGCTCGACCGGCCTTCGGTGCACGACCGTCCATCGCGGCGGCGAAGCATTTGTTCGACGCTGGCAGTCATTGTCATGGGATGAGCCCGAACAAGGATTTCACCGAGGAGCCACCGTGTCGATTTCAACGTCCAGTCCAGACCAGCGTCACCATGCAATGCAGGCGCTGCTCGAAGAGTTCGCGAGGCGCGGCGTCGACATGCAAGCGGTCGCCGAAGCCGCCAAACTGCGGCTGCTGGGCAGCCCCGAGCTGTGCCTGCTGCACGCCGACTACCGCGTTCAATGCGCCAGGGCGGTGGACGAATTGCTCAGTCAGGTCGCGCTGTCGCAAACTTGAACGGTGGCGCCCGCAAGGGCGACAGCTCTCAACCAGAGGTGCATGCAGCCATGGTCGAACTCGATACGCTGTACCAGCATATGGCGCAGGGGCCCTATCTGGTCTTGACCGGGGCCGGTATCAGTACCGCTTCGGGCATTCCCGATTATCGCGATACCGAAGGCGTCAGGCGCGGCAATGCGCCCATCATGCATCAGGATTTCATCGCCAGTGCCGCCACGCGCAAGCGCTATTGGGCGCGGGCCATGGTGGGCTGGCGCGGCGTGCATCAGGCTGCGCCGAATGCCGCCCACCAGGCGCTGGCAGCGTTGCAGTCGCAAGGCCTGATCAGCGGCGTGATCACCCAGAATGTCGATGGACTGCATGATGCTGCCGGTTGCCGCAATGTCGTCGAACTGCACGGCAACCTGCATCGGGTGGTCTGTCTGGACTGTGGAATGCGCTTGCAACGCGACGATGTTCAGTTGTTGCTGGAAGAACAGAACCCCTACTTGCAGGATGTGCACGCGGTACTTGCGCCCGACGGTGATGCGCAACTGGCGGCGCGCTTTCTGGAGGCCTTCCGAACGCCCCACTGTCCGTGCTGCGGAAGCGACATGCTCAAGCCAGACGTAGTCTTCTTCGGTGGAGGCGTGGAGCCTGCGCATGCTCAGGCGGCCTGGAAAGCCGTGGAGTCGGCACCGGGCATGCTGATCGTCGGCTCCTCGCTGATGGCCTACTCGAGCTTTCGCCTGTGTCAGGAAATGTCACGTCAGGGCAAGCGTCTGCTCGCCATCAACTTGGGACGCACCCGCGCCGATGGGTTGCTCAGCGTCAAGGTCGTACAGCCCTGCGAGCAGGTCCTGCCCCAGATTGCGCAAAGGCTCGTCCAGGGCGTTCCACCCTCAGCCTAGTGCTGTGTCCATGAACATCATGACGGCGAAGCCCAGCATCAGGCCCAGCGTAGCTGGGGTCTGGTGGCCATTGCGGTGGGTTTCCGGAATGACTTCGTGGGACACCACGAAGATCATCGCACCAGCCGCCAGGCCCATGCTGATCGGGTAGGACAGTGCAAAGCCGCTCGACAATCCCAGGCCAACCATCGCCCCCAGTGGCTCCATCAGGCCCGAGCCCATGGCCACCAATGCGGCTTTACCGGAACTCAAGCCCGTTGCCCGCAGCGACATGGCCACCGCCAGCCCCTCGGGAATATCCTGCAGGAGGATCGCGCTGGTCAGCGGAATCCCGACCGCCAGGTTGCCATCGGACAGGCTGACGCCAATGGCCATGCCTTCAGGCAGGTTGTGCAGCGTGATGGCCAACACGAAGAGCCATACCCGGTGAATCCGCTCGGCGTTGGGACCGTGTCTGCCGGCGTTCTCATGCTCGTGGGGAATCACCTTGTCCAGCGCCAGCATCAGACCGACGCCAAGCCCCAGGCCCAGGATCACCACCAGCGCTGCCAGTGCAGGGCTGTCGGTGTGGGTATTGGCAGCCTCCAGACCCGGCAGCAGCAGGGAGAACGTACTGGCTGCCAGCATCATGCCTCCGGCGAAGCCAAGCATGACGTCCTGCACCTTCGAGGAAATTTCCCGCAGCGCCAGGGCAATCAACGCACCCAGTGCCGTCGCCGCAAAACCGCCGGTACCACCGAGCAGGGCGTACCAGGCGTGTTGACGGTCGGCATGCAGCAAGGCATTGACGATGCTCCACACCAGGACCACGGCGCTGACGGCCAATAGCACGCCGGTGAGGGTCCATAACCAGGGTTTGTCGCGAAATCGCTGTGTCCAGCTGTCGCTGGCGGCGGTGTTGGAAGGCATAGGGCTCTCGGGAATTTGCGGCAGGCTTAAGGATGGACCCAAATAAGCGGCAGGGGTTGCGCCGCATGTAAATGGACGCGATAGGAAAAATCTTTTTTTTCGTGCATCCAAAGCTTCGGCTCGTGGGTAGTACCTATAGCAGCCACACAAGGCGCTGCCGCCTCGATCCCTTATCTGGAGCTTACGCGATGAACAGCACACACCGTTTCTGCCTGGCCAACGTCCTCTTCGCCGCTACCTTCGCTTTGGCAACCACTGCCCAGGCGCAAATGGATCTGCCTGCCCCGGTCCAGGTTCCGGCCGGTAACAAGGTCTCCATGGAAACCGTCGGCAAGGGTGAAATCACCTATGAATGCCGTGACAAGGCCAATGCCGCCGGCCAGACCGAATGGACGTTCGTCGGACCCAAGGCGGTCCTTGATGATCGTGCCGGCAAGCAGGTGGGCACCTATTATGGCCCGCCCGCCACCTGGCAGTCGGCAGACGGCTCCAAGGTGACCGGCACTCAGGTCGCCGTGGCTCCGGCCGGTGACGGCAATCTGCCGTACCAATTGGTCAAGGCCAACCCTGCCGAAGGCAAGGGCGCCATGCAGGGTGTGACCTACATCCAGCGCACCGCGCTCAAGGGTGGCGTGGCTCCCACCAGTGCCTGCACCACCGCGCAGAAGGGCCAGAAAGAAACCGTGAAATACCAGGCCGACTACATTTTCTGGTCCGCCAAGTAACGATGCCGTAGCAGTGGCGCGCGGAACGGCAAGTCCGCGCGTCTGGTCTACACTGCCCAGCGAACTCCATTCTTCCACTTGCCATGGCGGTCTTTCGTGTCCTTGCCGGAAAATCCATTCGATTACGAAGTCGCCCTGCAGCAGTGTGCTCGTGGCGATCGTCAGGCGCTGCAGGGTTTGTATCAGCGCGAGGGCGGGCGCCTGCTGGCCGTGGCCCTGCGCCTGGTTGGCGAGCGGGCACTGGCCGAGGACATCGTGCACGACGCGTTCGTGCGGATCTGGACCCAGGCGGCCAGTTTCGATGCCCAACGAGGCTCGGCGCGGGGGTGGATGTTCACCATCACCCGGCACCTTGCGCTGAACCATATTCGTCGCCACGCCCGGGTGCGAGCCCTCATCGATGAAGATCTGGACGGGTTGGCGACCGAGCAGCCCGCGGAGGCGGTGCTGGGCAGCGCACGAATCGACGGCTGCCTGGAACAACTCGATCCGCAGCGCCGCCAATGCCTGTACCACGCCTACCTGGATGGCTATTCACATGCTGAAATCGCTCAGCGGCTGCAAACGCCGCTGGGTACGGTCAAGGCCTGGATCAAACGCAGTCTGGCAGCGCTGCGTGAGTGCATGGGATGAGTGAACGAAGCGAGCAGGTAGAACCCATGAATACTGAAGAACTGGCCAGCGAATACGTGCTGGGAACGCTCGACGCCGGGCAACGCGCAGAGGTCGAAAGGCGATTGGCCACGGATCGTGAACTGCGCGCCGCGGTCGATGCCTGGGAAGCGCGGTTGCTGCCGCTAGCCGAACGCGTCAACCCAGTACCCACGCCTGCGACCTTGTGGCCTCGCATCCAGCGCAGCCTGGACAGCGCAGGGGCGCAGCCGGTACCCATCTGGTGGAATCGCCTGGGTGTATGGCGGGGCCTGGCGGGCGCCGGGCTGGCGGCAACCCTGGTGCTCGGCGCCCTGTTGTTCAACGTCCGCGCGCCGGTGCCGGGACCGGCCTATGTGGTCGTGCTCATCGCGCCCCAGGACAAGGCACCGGGCTGGGTCGTGCAGGCCAGCGATTCGAGGGAAGTGCAATTGATCCCCCTCAGCGAGACGGCGGTACCGCCAGATCGAGCCTTGCAGTTCTGGACCAAGGCCGACAGCTGGCAAGGCCCCGTCTCCCTCGGGCTGGTGGAGCCTGGACAAAGCGTGCATGTGCCCCTGGACAAGCTGCCACCGCTGGAAAACAACCAGCTGTTCGAGCTGACCCTGGAGCCCAAGTCGGGTTCCACGACAGGCCGACCGACCGGCCCCATCCAGTTCATCGGTCGTGCGGTCAAGGTGATCTGAGCCCTGGCGCGGCCGCCTACGGCCGCAGCCGCTCTTCCTGGCAATCCGGGCCGCCCATGTCGAACTCGCGACAGATCAACGGGCGATTCAGGTAGATACTGCAACTCATGCTGCGTCGGTCCAGTGCCGCGCACCAGCCATCGTCGAGACGCGACATGGTTTCCGATCCCCATTCATCCACTTCGATGAAGCGTTCCGGCACGCCGGTGTCGGTGATCAGCATGACTTCCAGCCGGCAGCATTTGGCCGCGCAGCGGTCACAGCTGATGGTAGGGTCGAAGTCGCTGGCTACAGCGATGTCATGCAGCACGATCAAGGGCAAGGCCTGGCGGAAAATGATCGGCGCAGCCTACCGGGTGTTGCGCCATTTCACAAAGCAAGCCGACCGTATCGGCGCTTCAAGCGACGGGTTGCAGCTCAGGCCGCCTTGGAGGGTTTGCGTTTGCGTTTGTTCTTCCACGGTGTGGCACCCTTCGGCGCCGGGCCGCTGATGACCATGCGCAACCCGGCACAACGTTCCACCAGCTTGCTCATCCAGGCCGATTGCTTGGCCACGAACGTCTCCAGCGACATCTCGCCGCTCTGCACCATGTCCAGCGCCTGTTCCCAGATGGCGGTGGTGCCCGGGTCGGCGATGGCCCGAGGGACCGCGTCGATCAAGCTGAAGGCGGCAGGTGCGGCGGCCAGGGCCTTGCCCTGTTTGGTCAGATAACCACGGTCGATCAGGCCCTGGATGATGTCGGCACGAGTGGCCTCGGTGCCGATCCCGGTGGTGTCCTTGAGTTTCTGCTTCAGGCGCGGGTCTTCGACCAGCTTGGCGACGTTCTTCATCGCCTTGATGAGGTCGCCTTCGGTGAAGGGCTTGGGCGGTTGGGTCCACAGGTCCTTGAGTTTCACTTCGCGCACCGCGCAGGTCTGGCCCTGGGTCAGCCGCGGCAGGGGCTGTGGCGCCGGTGCTTCGCGGCCCTTGGCTGTGCCGAGGGCTTGTGGGATGGCGCGCTTCCAGCCGGGCTCGACCACCTGTTTGCCTACCGCACGCAGCGCGTGGCTCGCGCAGTCGAAGTCGGCCTGGGTACGGTCGTATTCGTGATTGGGCAGGAACTGCGCCAGGTAGCGGGCGCGAATCAGGCTGTAGACCGCGCGGTATTTGCCCTGCAGCTTGTCCGCCGTTGCAGCGACAGCGGTCGGGATGATGCCGTGGTGGGCACCGACCTTGGCGTCGTTCCAGGCGCGTGAGCGGCGCTGGGCATCCAGGTAGGGCAGCAAGGGCGTCAGTCCAGGATCGGCGCGGCCCAGCGCGGCGATGATCGCGCCTGCATCCCCATGCTGGCTGAGTGGCAGGTAGCCGCAATCGCTGCGAGGGTAGGTGATGACCTTGTGGGTTTCGTACAGTGCCTGAGCCACGTCGAGCGTCTCCTGTGCGCCCAGGCCAAGCTTCTTCGAGCAGACTTCCTGCAGTGTGCCCAGGTCGAAGGGCAGGGGGGCGGCCTCTTTCATGCGCTCGGTGCGCAGCTTGGTCAGCGTCGCCTGTTTTGCCTGCATCATCGCTGCAGCGGCCTGTTGCGCCAGCGGATGGTTGAGGCAACGTCCCTGGTCGTCGCAGCTGTCCGTCGGTGGTATCCATTGCGCCGTGAATTCGGTCTGCTCGCCGAGCAGTTGCACATCGATGGCCCAATAGGCGGCGGGGACGAAATCGGCGATGCTGCGGTCGCGGTCCACCACCAGCCGCAGGGTCGGCGTCTGGACGCGCCCCACGGGCAACACACCCTGGTAGCCGGCCTGACGCCCGAGCAGGGTGAACAGCCGGCTCATGTTCATGCCGATCAGCCAGTCGGCCCGCGAGCGGCCCAGTGCGCTGTGGTAGAGGGAGAATGTCTCGGCACCTGGCTTGAGGGCCGCCAGCGCCTTGCGGATCGAGGCGTCGTCCAGGGCCGAGAGCCAAAGGCGCTGCACCGGACCCCGGTAGCGACAATGCTGGACGAGCTCGCGGGCGATCATTTCGCCTTCGCGGTCGGCGTCCGTCGCGATGACCAGTTCCCCAGCTTCACCCAGCAGGCGCTTGACCGCCTTGAACTGGCTGGCGGTCTTGCGCTTGACCTGCATCTTCCATTGCTGCGGGATGATCGGCAGGTCGGCCAGCACCCAGCGCTTGTAGCGGGCGTCGTAGGCGTCCGGCGGTGCGGTCTCCAGCAGGTGGCCGATGCACCAGGTGACCGTGACGGCGTTGCCCAGCCAGCAGCCGTCGCCACGACGCGTGGCGCCGAGGACCTTGGCGATGTCCTTTGCCTGGGACGGTTTTTCGCAGAGAAACAGCCGCATGGGAACCTGATCGAAAAGCTGTACAGAGGTCTAGCATGCCAGACGTGCCGACACAGGCAAGCTTTATGTGTATGGATGTACAGTTTATGATGTTGCTTCATATGAGCCGGACGTGCCGTTGCCGCATCCACATTTTCCGTTAAAGGCCTGCTGCCGTGACCCCACAACAGGGCTTCATCCTGACGCGACACTGGCGCGATACCGCCGAAGGTACGTCGATCGAGCTGTGGCTGGCGACCGACGCCGGCCCACGTCTCGTGCGCCTGCCCGCGCAGCCCTCGGTGGCGTTCCTCCCTGTGCAGCACCAGGAGCAGGCGCGGCGCTTGCTCGAGGACGAAGCCGGCGTCGAGATCAAACCGTTGGCCCTGCGTGATTTCGACCAGCGCCCGGTGGCCGGGCTGTACTGTCGGCAGTACGGCCAGTTGCAGCGTGTGGAAACAGTGCTCAGGCAAGCCGGGATAGAGCTCTTCGAGGCCGACATTCGCCCCCATGAGCGCTACCTGATGGAGCGCTTCATCACCGCCGGTGTGGCCTTCGACGGTCAAATGCAGGCCGATGGCCAATACCATGAGGCCAAGCTCAAACCGGCGCCGGGCTACCGTCCACAACTGCGCCTGGCCTCCCTGGATATCGAGACCACGGCCCAGGGTGAGCTTTACTGCATCGGCATCGAGGGCTGCGGGCAGCGCGACGTGTTCATGCTGGGCCCGCCCAATGGCGATACCCGTCAGATGGATTTCGCTCTGCACTATCGGGACAGCCGAGTGGAACTGCTGCAGAGCCTCAATGCCTGGTTCGCCGAGCACGACCCGGACGCAATCATCGGCTGGAATGTCGTGCAGTTCGACCTGCGGGTCCTGCACGAGCACGCCAGGCGCCTCAACGTCCCATTGCTGTTGGGCCGCGGGGGCGCCGAAATGACCTGGCGCGAGCACGGCAGCGGCAACGACCACTATTTCGCCGGCGCTCCCGGGCGGTTGATCATCGACGGCGTCGAGGCCTTGCGCTCGGCGACCTGGAATTTTCCCTCGTTCAGTCTGGAAAACGTTTCCCAGACCTTGCTGGGCGAAGGCAAGGACATTTCCACGCCGTACCAGCGCATGGACGAGATCAACCGCATGTTCGCCGAGGACAAGCCGGCCCTTGCACGCTACAACATAAGGGACTGCGCACTGGTCACACGGATTTTCGCCAAGACCCAGCTGCTCACGTTCCTGCTCGAGCGCGCCAGCGTCACCGGCCTGCCGGCAGACCGCAGCGGCGGTTCGATCGCGGCCTTCACCCATCTGTATCTGCCGGCGATGCACCGCCAGGGGTTCGTCGCGCCCAGCCTCGGCCGTCGTCCGCCCGAAGCAAGTCCCGGCGGCTTCGTCATGGAATCGCGGCCGGGTCTGTACGAGTCGGTGCTGGTGCTGGACTACAAGAGCCTGTACCCGTCGATCATCCGCACCTTTCTGATCGACCCGGTGGGTCTGGCCGAAGGCCTGGCCAATCCTGACGACGAGCACTCGGTGCCCGGCTTTCGCGGCGCGCGCTTCTCACGCACCGTCCATTGCCTGCCTGCCATCGTCGCAAGTGTCTGGGAAGGGCGTGAAGTGGCCAAGGCACAGGGCAACGCGCCGTTGTCGCAGGCGCTGAAGATCATCATGAATGCGTTCTACGGCGTACTGGGTTCCAGTGGTTGCCGCTTTTTCGATACGCGGCTGGCATCGTCGATCACCCTGCGTGGCCACGAGATCATGCGCCGTACGCGCGAGCTGATCGAGGCCTGCGGGTACCCGGTGATCTATGGCGATACCGACTCGACGTTCGTCTGGCTCAACGGCGCTCACGACGAGGCCGATGCCGCTCGTATCGGCAAGCAACTGGTGGCCGAGGTCAATCAATGGTGGCGTGATCATCTGCGGCGCGAATATGGGCTCGACAGTGCATTGGAATTGCAGTTCGAGAGCCACTTCCGGCGCTTTCTGATGCCGACCATCCGTGGCGCGGAAGAGGGCAGCAAGAAGCGCTACGCAGGCTTGGTCAGGCGCGCCGACGGCCAGGACGAGATGGTCTACAAGGGCCTGGAGAGCGTGCGCACCGATTGGTCGCCGCTGGCTCGCGAGTTCCAGCAAGCGCTCTATTCGAAAATCTTCAGGCACCAGGGCTATCAGGCGTATGTGCGTGATTACGTCAAACGGACCCTGGAAGGTGAATTGGACGGCCTGTTGGTCTATCGCAAGCGGCTGCGCAGGCCGTTGCACGACTATGAGCGCAATGTTCCTCCTCACGTCCGAGCGGCGCGTATCGCCGATGAACACAACCGATCCACAGGGCGACCGCTGCAGTATCAACGTGGTGGCTGGATCAGCTATGTCATGACGGTTGCGGGGCCCGAACCTCTTGAAGCGCGACAGTCACCCATCGACTATGACCATTACCTGACTCGACAACTGCAGCCCATTGCCGATGCGATCCTGCCGTTCGTCAACGACGACTTCAACACGCTGATCGGCGGCCAGCTTGGTCTGTTTCAGTAAGCTCAAAGACTCTGGCTGATCAACTCCAGGGCCAGTGCCATGGCCAGGCCTGCGGTCGCCCACCCCCGTAGGCTCAGCCCTTGCCGAGCCTTGTGGTGCCAGCGGTCATGCCCCAGCAGCGTGGCGGGCGCGAGCAACTGGCGCCATTGCAACTCGGTGGCGTGAAAGGCAGCCAGGTGCGCGCCGTCACTGTCGAGCCAGCGACGGAAGTCGATGCGCTCGCTGGCCGTGGTGAGCGGATTTTGCAGTTTGACGTACCAGTGAATGGCCAGGCTCTGACCCGGCAGAAGCGGTTTGCAGCAGACGCGCATCGCGCTCTGCATCCGCTGTTCGACGTCGCCCAGGGTCAGGTGCAGTCGCTGAGCGATGGCTGGGTAGTCCAGTTCGTCGAGACGGCTGTAGAGCAGCACCTGTTGCGTTCGGCGCGGCAGGCCACGCAACTGCCGATAGAGGCGTTGACGGTGCGGCTGGCCGTGAATGAGGTCCAACAGATCATGAGAGGGCGTGAGCAGTGGGGTCATGGGGACACCTCCTTTTGCGCGAATCCTGGTCATCTGTAGAGAGAAGGCGAGTTCGGACTTCCGTTTTCCGATGTTCTTTTGATATCATTCGCGCCATCTTTGCAGTGGCGCCTTCAAGTCGGTGATGTTCGAAACCGACGGCGTGCAACACTCTTCATTAGCCTGAAGAGCCAAAAAAAAGACCCGGCAAAAAGCCGGGTCAAAAACCGTGATTAGCCTGATGAGGAGATAATCTGAAGGTCCGACCTAAGGCCCTTCGGATTATCCAACCGATCTCTCGACCGGTTGAGCTCAATAATAATCGTTATCATTTGCATGTCAAATGATTTGTCTGCGTTTTCTTTCTTTTCTCCTTCCACCCTTCATTCCAACGGCAGCTCGGTCGTGCGTTTGACTTCGCTCATGGCGATGTTCGAATAGGCTTCCTGCACGTGGGGCTTCTGCAGCAGGTGGTCACGCAGGAATCGCTCGTAGCTGGCGATGTCCTTGGCCACCACCTTGAGCATGAAATCCATGCCTCCGGCCATGGTGTAGCACTCCAGCACCTGCGGGTAGCCGATGATGGCTTCCTCGAATTCGGTCAGGTGCCGTCGGCCGTGGCCCGACAGCTTGACGCTGACGAAGATGGTCATGCTCAGGCCGAGCTTTTTCGGGTTGAGCAGGGCGACCTTGCGCTCGATCAGCCCTTCCTCCTGCATGCGGTGGATGCGTCGCCAGCACGGCGATTGGGACAACTCCACGCGTTCGGCGACCTGCGCCGCCGAGAGGTCGGCGTCGTGTTGGAGCAGGCGCAGGATGCGCCGATCGATCGGGCTGAGGCTGTTCTGCATGGATGAGTCCGGTTCTTGTGATTATCGGGTCGACTTCATGCAGAGTATGGCGCGTCCCTGGGGTTTTGCTCCAGGGAACCGCTACGAACTCAGCCCTGGATGTGCCCGAACTTGCCGGCCTGATAATCGGCGAGCGCCTGCTGGATCTCTTCGCGGGTATTCATCACGAAGGGTCCGTAACTGGCCACTGGCTCGCCCAACGGTTCGCCGTGGCCGTAGAGCAGAGTGGCGCAGGCCGTGGCCTCGATGGTTACGTCGTCGTGCGTGTCGCTGAGTTTGACCAGGTGATGGCACTGCAGCGCGGTGCCCGCGATGCTGGCTTGGCCGTCAACCACATACAGAAAGACGTTATGGCCCACCGGCGCTGGCAGCGAGAGTCGGGCGCCAGGTTGCAGGTGCACAGTCATCAAACACAAACCCGTCAGCGAGTCGATCGGTCCGCGCTCAGAACGCTGTGTACTGGAAACATACTCCCCGGAAATCAGGCGGACTTCGGCCAGAGGTTCAGTGATCGTGGGAATGTCTGCGCCTTGCAGGCCCACATAGGCCGGGGCAGTCATCTTCAGGCGTGCGGGGAGGTTTACCCACAACTGGAGAATCTCCAGCGGGCCGCCCTCGCGCTTGAACGACTGCGGCGAGAGCTCGGCATGGACCAGTCCGGAACCTGCGGTCATCCACTGCACACCACCGGCACCGATGATGCTCTCGTGGCCGCCGCTGTCCAGATGCGACAGCTCGCCTTGCAGGATAAACGTGACGGTTTCGAAGCCGCGATGGGGATGGGGGCCGAACGGTAGCCCTTGGTTGTTGCGTGGGTAGGTCTGCGGGCCGTGATGGTTGAGAAACAGGAAGGGATCGAGGTGCTCGATGCCAGGGCCCGGCAGCGGGCGACGGGTGATCAGGTCACCGATGTCGTCGCGCTGCGCGGGAAACTGCTGGAGAACGGTGCGGGTCATGGGGCCTCGGGGCGTGGGTAGACGATGCAGTGCATGACTATGCCGCACAACCCCGCTGCCTGAACAGCTCAGCGGCGATCGAGCCATACCGTCTGGGCGTTGCAGAACTCGCGCACACCGAAGTGTGACAGTTCGCGTCCGAAGCCGCTCTTCTTGATGCCACCGAAGCCCACGCGGGCATCCGACGCACCGTAGCCGTTGATGAAGATCGCACCGGTTTCCAGGCGCTCGGTGAAGTATTCGATCAGTTCGGCATCGGCCGTCCACACCGTTGCCGACAGCCCGAACTCACTGTCGTTGGCCAGTGCCAGTGCGTGCTGTGCATCGCGCGCCTCGATGATGGACGCCACGGGGCCGAACAGTTCCTGATCGAAGGCGGTCATGCCGGGCTGCACGTTGCCAAGCACCGTCGGTGCGTAGAAATTGCCAGCGCCGGCGAGCTTGTGCCCGCCCAGCAGCAGTTCGGCACCTTGCTCGATGGAAGCCTGGACCTGGCCATCCAGCTCGTCGCGCAGATCGTAACGCGCCATGGGGCCGATGTAGGTGTCGTCGAGCTGCGGATCGCCGACCTTCAGCGCCCGGGTGGCGGCCAGGAAGCGTTCGGTGAAGGCCGGCAGAATGCTGGATTCGACGATCAGGCGCTTGGCCGCGGCGCAGACCTGACCGGTGTTCTGGAAGCGGCCGAGCAGGGCAGCCTTGACCGCTTCGTCCAGGTCGGCATCGGCCAGGACGATGAACGGGTCGCAACCGCCCAGTTCCAGTACGCATTTCTTCAGTGCTGCGCCCGCTTGAGCGGCGATGGCCGAGCCGGCGCCGACGCTGCCGGTCACGGTGACGGCTGCCACACGCGGGTCGGCGATGGCTCGCGACACACCGGCTGGCTCCACGTTGAGTACACCGAACAGGCCTTGGGGCAGTTCCGCCTGATCGAACGCATCACGCAGCAGGGTGGCGCTGCCCATGACGTTCGGCGCGTGCTTGAGCAGATAGCCATTGCCCGCCAGCAGCACGGGAATCGCCCCGCGCAAGACCTGCCAGAGCGGGAAATTCCATGGCATCACCGCCAGCACCGGCCCCAGCGGGCGGTACTCGATGCGCGCTTTCTGCCCAGGCACTTGGGTGGCTTCGGCTGCAAGCATCGCCGGGCCGTGCTCAGCGTACCAATGGCACAGTCCGGCACACTTTTCGACTTCGGCGCGGGCCTGGGTGATGGGCTTGCCCATTTCCTGGGTGATCATCTGCGCCAGTGGTTCGCCCATCTGGCGCAGGACGTCGCCCATGCGTGCGATGACGGCGGAACGTTCACTCAGCGCAACGTAGCGCCACTGTTCGAAGGCGGCAAAGCTGCCGGCCAGGGTCTGTTCGAGTTGCGCCTCGCTGTCGAACGGGTAGCGTTGCAGCTCGGCGCCGGTGGCGGGGTTCATGGAGATGGCATGGGTCATGGCGTTCACCTGTCAAAGGAAGATGTCAGCCACGATACGGGGATGGTTAAATCATGAAAACTGAATAATAATAATCAAAACCATCTCGATTGGAGAATGTATGGACCTGACTCAGCTCGAGCTGTTTCGTGCGGTGGCCGAGGAAGGCAGCATCGCTGCTGCAGCGCAACGGGTGCATCGTGTGCCGTCGAACCTGACCACGCGGATCAAGCAACTGGAAAGCGAACTGGGGGTGGATCTGTTCATCCGCGAGAAACTGCGTCTGCGTCTGTCACCCAATGGCTGGAGCTTTCTGGATTACACCCGGCGCATTCTCGATCTGGTCGAAGAAGCGCGCCAAGCGGTGTCCGGTACCGAGCCCCAGGGCTCCTTCGCGCTGGGATCGCTGGAAAGTACGGCGGCGGTGCGCATTCCACCGTTGCTGGCGGCTTATCACCACCGCTATCCGAAGGTGGAACTGGATCTCTCCACCGGGCCTTCGGGCGACATGCTCGACAGCGTATTGAGTGGGCGCCTGGCGGCGGCTTTCGTCGACGGACCGCTGCGTCATCCCCTGCTCGACGGACGGGTGGTGTTCGACGAGGAGATGGTCCTGGTCAGCGCGCGCAGCCATGCGCCGGTGTCACGACCTCAGGACGTGAATGGCGAAACCATTTATGCCTTTCGCGCCAACTGCTCCTACCGTCGCCATTTCGAGAACTGGTTCGTCGCCGACGGCGCCGCGCCGGGCAAGATCTTCGAGATGGAGTCCTATCACGGCATGCTCGCCTGCGTCAGCGCAGGAGCGGGGTTGGCACTGATGCCGCGCAGCATGCTGGAGAGCATGCCGGGCAGCAGCAACGTCAGCGTATGGACCTTGGCCGAGGATTTTCGCTGGCTGCACACCTGGCTGATCTGGCGCCGTGGCGCCGGCTCGCCGAACCTGGCGGCGATGCTCGAACTGCTCGATGAAAGTGCTCTGGCAACCGCGACCGGATCCGGCACCCCGGCATCCACCGCAGCAATCGCATGATCCTATGCATCGGAAGGGGCCTGCGACCGGGCTCGAGTGGCAAAATGTCGCAGGCAATCGTTGACGTTGCGGGCCACGGAAAATAGGCTACGCGCCGACTAAGGGTGAACATCCGCGGTGCCTGCGCTTCCTATAGAATGCACCGCATGTTTTTCGATGCCTGATGAGGGCACGCCAGCCGCAGGCGCCGCCGTGGCGCCCGGCCAGATTTGAAGGAGTACGCATGGCTGTCTACAACTACGACGTAGTGGTGCTGGGTTCCGGCCCCGCCGGAGAAGGGGCGGCGATGAACGCCGCCAAGGCCGGGCGCAAGGTGGCCATGGTCGACAGTCGGCGCCAGGTCGGCGGCAACTGCACCCACCTGGGTACGATTCCTTCCAAGGCGCTGCGCCACTCGGTCAAGCAGATCATCCAGTTCAACACCAACCCCATGTTCCGGGCCATCGGCGAGCCGCGCTGGTTCTCGTTCCCGGACGTACTCAAGAGCGCCGAGCGGGTGATCGCCAAGCAGGTGGCGTCGCGCACCAGCTATTACGCGCGCAACCGTGTCGACGTGTTCTTCGGCACCGGCAGTTTTTCCGACGAGCAGACGGTGGAAGTGATCTGCGCCAACGGCGCGCAGGAAAAACTCATCGCCAAGAGCGTCATCATTGCCACCGGCTCGCGCCCCTACCGGCCTGCCGACATCGATTTCAGCCATTCGCGCATCTACGACAGCGACACCGTGCTGAGCATCACCCACACGCCGCGCAAGCTGATCATCTACGGCGCCGGAGTCATCGGCTGCGAGTACGCATCGATCTTCAGTGGCCTGGGCGTGCTGGTCGAGCTGATCGACAACCGCGAGCAATTGCTCAGTTTCCTCGATGCCGAGATTTCCCAGGGCTTGAGCTATCACTTCAGCAACAACAACGTGATGGTGCGGCACAACGAGGAATACGAGAAGGTCGAGGGCCTGGAAAACGGCGTGGTGCTGCACCTCAAGTCAGGCAAGAAGATCAAGGCCGACGCCTTGCTCTGGTGCAACGGCCGTACCGGCAACACCGACCGTCTGGGCCTTGAGAACATCGGCATCAAGGTCAACGGCCGCGGCCAGATCAGTGTCGACGAGGCGTATCGCACCTCGGTGCCGACGATCTACGGTGCGGGCGACGTGATCGGCTGGCCGAGTCTGGCCAGTGCCGCCCATGACCAGGGCCGTTCGGCGGCCGGCAGCGTGGTCGACAACGGCAGCTGGCGCTTCGTCAACGATGTGCCCACCGGGATCTACACCATTCCCGAGATCAGCTCGATCGGCAAGAACGAGCATGAGCTGACCCAGGCCAAGGTGCCCTACGAAGTGGGCAAGGCGTTCTTCAAGGGCATGGCCCGCGCGCAGATTTCCGGCGAGCCGGTGGGCATGCTGAAGATCCTGTTCCACCGCGAGACCCTGCAGGTACTGGGCGTGCATTGCTTCGGCGACCAGGCATCGGAGATCGTGCACATCGGCCAGGCGATCATGAACCAGCCCGGTGAGCTCAATACCCTGAAGTACTTCGTCAACACCACCTTCAACTACCCGACCATGGCCGAAGCCTATCGAGTGGCCGCCTACGACGGCCTCAACCGGCTTTTTTGAGCGGCTCCGGCCGGTGGCCTGAGCCGGCCGGGGAGACCGATTTCAGCGATTCCCGAGGGTGGCGCTGGCCAAACCGGGAAAGTCTGTAATCAGGCTGTCCACGCCGAAGCCGGCGAGTCTGCGCATCAGCGCAGGCTCGTTGACCGTCCATACCGACACATGCAAACCCTGGCGCTGCGCCTTGAGCAGGCGCTCGGGGGTGCACAGCGTCCAGTTGAGCGCGAGCATTTCGCAGCCATAGCTCTGCGCGACCTTGATCGGGTCGAGCCAGGCATATTCGGCCACCAGACCGCGCGCCACGTCCGGTGTCAATTCCAGGGCCGCGCGCAGCACTTCCCGCGAGCTTGAGGTGATGGTGATGCGGTCCAGGAGGTTCATGCGCTGCGCCAGTTCGCGGATGGCCAGCACGGTGGTCGCCGCGCGGGTGCGCGACGCGCTCTTGACCTCCAGCTGCCAGTGCTCGAACGGGCATGCCTGGAACAGCTCCTCCAAGTGTGGAATGGGGCAGGGCGACACCCAGCCCGGGCCGCCCTTGCGCGCGTCATAGGTGACCAGCGCCTGGGCATCGTGCTCGACGACCTTGCCGCCGCGCCCGGTGGTGCGCTTGAGGGTCGGGTCATGAATGACCATCAACTCGCCGTCTCGGGACAGATGCAGGTCCAGTTCGCATCGACGCACCCCGTGTTCGAGGCATTGCTTGAAACTGACGAGGGTATTTTCCGGGGCTTCGCCCTTGGCGCCGCGATGGCCGTAGATAAGCGTCACGTTCGCTCCTTGAATGAATGTGTGGGTCAATCGATTGCCGGGGCTTGCCGCTCGCGCGCCTGGCGGCGTTGCAGTTGCTGTCTGTGCAGGATGTAGCGGGCCAGCAATTGACGCTGGGCGTCGCTGATGTCGATGAACTGGGTACCGATCTCGAACTGGTCATCACCCACGGCAGTGCAACTGGTGACGCTTGCCTTGAGCGACAGGCCGAGCGCCTGGGGCATCAGCGCAATACGCAGGGTCAGGCGTGTGCGCTCGGTCATCGGCTGCTGCTGGAAGAACGCCAGGCCACCTTCGGACAGCACCACCGGGCGAGGTTCGCCGATACGCTCCAGCAGGGTCTGCGCGACCAGTTGGCCGAGCAGGTCGATGCGCCGGTTCTGCGCCTTGAGCACAGCCTCCACGGCGCGGTTGGTTTCGCTTAGCTGGCGCAGCAGGTGCTGGGTTTCGAACTCGGCCAGGTGCATTTCACCAAGCAGGTCGAACAGTGGTGACGCATCCTGCAACATGTCTTCACCTGCCGTCTCGACCTCCGGGAGTATGGTGATTTCCAGTGCGATGCGGTCATCGATGCGATAGTATTCGCGGCGATCTTCTTCATCTGATGTCGTCATGACGAACCCGGGGTAGAGGCGATGGTCCGAGTGTAAAGCTGCTCGTCACGCCCTGCCAGCAGGACGTCTCCTCTTTCACCCGAACAAGCCCCGACATGTTCAGACCTCTTTTCGTTTTCATTGGCGCGCGCTACACCCGTGCCAAGCGACGCAATCATTTCGTGTCGTTCATTTCCCTCACCTCGATGATCGGTCTCGCCCTGGGCGTGGTCGTGATGATCGTCGTGCTGTCGGTGATGAACGGCTTCGATCACGAGATGCGTACCCGCGTGCTGGGCATGGTCCCCCACGCTACCGTCGAATCCGGCCAGCCCATCGCCGACTGGCCAGCCCTGGCCGCGCAGGTTCGGCAGAATCCGCAGGTGGCGGCGGTCGCGCCGTTCACTCAGATGCAGGGTTTGCTGACCCATGATGGGCAGGTCCAGAAGATTCTGCTCAATGGCATCGATCCTGCCCAGGAGCACAACGTCTCGATCATCGACGCCTTCGTCAAGCAGGGCAGGGTCGATGACCTCAGACCCGGCGAATTCGGCCTGATGATCGGCGACAAGGCCGCGACCAAGCTGGGCGTCGGTGTCGGCGACAAGGTGACCTTCGTGGCACCGGAAGTCACCGTCACTCCGGCCGGCATGTTCCCGCGCATGAAGCGTTTCACCGTGACCGGCATCTTCCACGTCGGTGCCGGCGAGCTGGACGGCTACCTGGGCCTGGCCAACCTCGAAGACCTGGGCAAGCTGCACCGCTGGAAAGCCGGCGAGGTGCAAGGCTTGCGTCTGAAGTTCGAGGACCTGTTCCAGGCGCCACGCGTGTCCTGGCAGATCGCCCAGCAACTGGGCGACCAGACCTACTATGCCCGCGACTGGACCCGCACCCACGGCAATCTCTATCAGGCCATCGGCATGGAAAAAGCCATGATCGGCCTGCTGTTGCTGCTGATCGTCGCCGTGGCCGCGTTCAACATCATTTCCACACTGGTGATGGTGGTCAACGACAAGAAGGGCGACATCGCCATTCTGCGCACCCTGGGCTCGACGCCGGGGCAGATCATGCGCATCTTCATGGTCCAGGGCACGGTGATCGGCGTGGTCGGCACCTTGATCGGCGCCGCTGTCGGCATTCTCGCGGCCTTGAACGTGAGCGCCGCCATTGCCTTGCTGGAAAAGGCCATCGGCCACAAGTTTCTCAACGCCGATGTCTACTTCATCGATTACCTGCCGTCGCAACTCATGGCCAACGATGTGTTCATGGTCTGCGGCGCGGCGTTGGTCCTGAGTTTCCTCGCCACCCTGTATCCGGCCTGGCGCGCTGCGCGTACCCAGCCGGCGGAGGCGTTACGTTATGAGTGAGTCGGGCATGAGTGAACAAGCAGTATTGAGTTGTCGCAATCTGGGCAAGTCCTACGAGGAAGGCCCGGAATCCGTGGTGGTGCTGGACAATCTGCAACTGGAGCTGCACGCCGGTGAGCGAGTGGCCATCGTCGGCAGTTCCGGCTCGGGCAAGAGCACCTTGCTCAACATGCTCGGCGGGCTCGATACGCCCAGCCGCGGGAGTGTCTGGCTGGCCGGGGAAGAGCTCTCGGCGTTGAACGAGCGGGCCCGTGGCCTGCTGCGCAACCGCGCTCTGGGATTCGTCTACCAGTTCCACCACCTGTTGCCCGAATTCACCGCGCTGGAAAACGTCTGCATGCCGCTGCTGATCGGCAAGACTGCGATCCCCGAGGCCAGGCAGCGTGCTACCGCGTTGCTGGAGCGTGTCGGCCTGGGCCATCGGTTGCAGCACAAGCCTGCCGAGCTGTCGGGGGGTGAGCGTCAGCGCGTGGCGATTGCCCGTGCCCTGGTGAACACGCCTGGCCTTGTCATGCTCGACGAGCCCACCGGCAACCTCGACCACCACACGGCGCAAGGCATTCAGGACCTGATGCTCGAACTCAGCGTATCGCTGCGCACCGCGTTTCTGGTGGTCACCCACGATCTGAACCTGGCACGACAGATGGACCGCGTGCTGCGCCTGGAAGATGGCCGTCTGGTGCCGATCTAGCTTTTTTTTTCTAACGGGTTACCTCTGCATGTTCAGACCCTTGTCAATCTTCGTCGGCTTGCGCTACACCCGCGCCAAGCGTCGCAAGAACTTCATTTCGTTCATCTCCATGACGTCGATGATCGGCCTCGCCCTGGGCGTGCTCGCGATGATCGTGGTGCTGTCGGTGATGAACGGCTTCCAGCGCGAAATGAGCACACGCATTCTGGGCATGGTGCCTCATGCCATGATCCAGGGCGTGAAACCGCTGGACGACTGGCGGCCGGTGGCTGCCGCAGCCATGAAAAACCCCGAGGTCCTGGCGGCCGTGCCGTTCACCGAACTCGACGGCATGCTCTCGTACAAGGGCATGATGCAGCCGATCCAGATCAGCGGTGTCGATCCGGCTCGCGAAGGCGAAGTGTCGATCGTCGCCGATCACATCGTCCAGGGGCGTCTGGACGACCTCAAGCCCGGTGAGTTCGGCGTTGTAATCGGCGAGATCACGGCCAGGCGCTTCCGCTTGAACGTGGGCGACAAGATCACCCTCATCGTGCCGGAAGTCAGCACTGCACCCGGTGGCATCACCCCGCGCATGCAGCGCTTGAACGTGGTTGGCGTGTTCAAGGTCGGTGCCGAACTGGACGGCTCCATGGGCCTGATCAACGCGGCGGATGCGGCCGAGATGCAGCGCTGGCAGCCGGGTCAGGTGCAGAGCGTGCGGCTCAAGCTGAAAGACCTGTACACGGCCCCTGAAGTCAGCGCCGCCATCGTCAAGGGCCTGGGCACGGGCTACAAGGCCGACGACTGGACCCACACCCAGGGCAGCCTGTTCAGCGCGATGAAGATGGAGAAGACCATGATCGGGCTGCTGTTGCTGATGATCGTCGCGGTGGCGGCGTTCAACATCATTGCCACCTTGATCATGGTAGTGAACGACAAGGGCGCGGATATCGCCATCCTGCGCACCATCGGCGCCACGCCGCGGCAGATCATGGGCATCTTCATGGTCCAGGGCACGGTGATCGGCGTCGCCGGTACGGTGATCGGGGGCGTGCTGGGCGTGATCGCTGCGATCAACGTCAGCACCATCGTCGGCTGGCTGGAGCGCGTCACTGGGCAGCACATCTTCACCTCGGACGTGTACTTCATCAGCAACCTGCCATCGGAGCTGCAGGCAGGCGATGTCATGCTGATCTGCGGGGCTGGGCTGGTGCTGAGCTTTCTCGCGACCCTCTATCCTGCCTATCGGGCCTCGCAGATCGAGCCTGCGCACGCCTTGCGTTACGAATGAGCCATGGCAACGGTGGCGCGGTCCTGTGACCGCGCCACCGTTGCCATGCAGGGCGGCGGCAAATTCGCTAGACTGATGCCGTTCATTCAGTCAGGTTTATGTCATGCACCCCGCAGCCGAACATTCCCCGCTGGGCAAGTCCAGCGAGTACGTTTCCACCTACACCCCCTCCTTGCTGTTTCCCATTCCTCGCGCCGCAAAATGGGCCGAGCTGGGCCTGAGCGCCGACACGCTGCCCTATACGGGTGTGGATGTATGGAACTGCTTCGAGCTTTCCTGGCTGCTGCCTTCGGGCAAACCGGTGGTGGCCATCGGCGAGTTCAGCATTCCGGCAGATTCGCCGAACATCATCGAATCCAAGTCGTTCAAGCTGTACCTGAACTCGTTGAACCAGACGCCATTCGCCTCGGTGGACGCGCTTGAGAAGGTGCTGGTGCAGGACCTGTCCGGCGCAGCCGGCAAGCCGGTGGGCGTCAAGGTACGGCGGCTGGAGGAAGTGGAGGCCGAGGGCGTGGTCAGCCTGCCGGGGGTGTGCATCGATGATCTGGATATCACGGTCAGCAGCTACGATCACCCGCAGCCGGAACTGCTGCGTTGCGATCCGGCCAGGATTGTCGAGGAGTCCCTGCACAGCCATCTGCTGCGGTCCAACTGCCCGGTCACCAGTCAACCAGACTGGGGCAGTGTGTGTATTACCTACACCGGCGCTGCGCTGGACCCTGCCAGCGTGCTGGCCTACCTGGTCAGCTTTCGCCAGCATTCGGATTTCCACGAGCAGTGCGTGGAGCGGATCTTCACTGATCTGCAGCGGCTGTTGCAGCCGCAGAAGCTGACCGTGTTCGCCCGCTATGTGCGGCGCGGCGGCCTGGACATCAACCCCTACCGCAGCACCGAAGCACTGGATTTTACCAACGGCCGACTCGTGCGCCAGTAACGCGGCGATTCAACAGCCGCTGGGAACGGCGGCTGTAGGGGTGACGTTCTCAGATGCCGATGTTGCCGAGGGTCTGGACAATGTTGCGCAACGCGCCGGCCACGCCTGGGTGATCGACTTCGAATCGCTCCACGGCCAGGTTCACGTTGTCGGCGACCGAGTTGTCGGCGGTGGCGTTTTCCAGTTCCATGCGCGCCTTGATCTGTTCCATCAAGGCGCGCATGTCTTCGCGCTCCTCGAGCGACAGCGTCTGGTTCTTGTCCAGTTGCTCGCGCAGTTCATCGAGCTGTTCTTGCAATTCGCGGGCTGGCATGACGTTCTCCTTGAGTGATAGGCACTTACATGGACCGCACCCGGTGCGCAAAGGTCCGTATCGACCCTGTCTGATTCTCAGTTGGCAGGGTTGCAAACCCATCCGCGAGTGAACTTGAGGGCAACCCGGAAGTCTGGCATGGGTACGTTCAGAACCTGGCATCCACCCACGATCGCAAGTGCACTGCCTAATCGGGTCTGGACGCCTTATACTGGCTCACAAATTTTTGGACGGTCGCCTGCGACCGAATCGTATCTCAAGGAGTAACCTGTATGCGTCTGACCGGTTCAGCTGTGATAGACCGAGTGGCTGGAGCCTGTCTGCTCCTTGGACTTGCCGTGGCCCCCATGGTCGCCCAGGCTGCGGAAGAAGATCCATGGGAGCCGGTCAACCGTGCGATCTTCCGGGTCAACGACACCCTGGACACCTATGCACTCAAGCCTCTGGCTCAGGGCTACCAGTGGATCACCCCGCAGTTTCTGGAAGACGGCATCCATAACGTGTTCAGCAACATCGGCGATGTCGGCAACCTGGCCAACAACGTCATGCAGCTCAAGCCTGCGGCGGCCGGTACCGATACGGCGCGCTTGATCTTCAACACCACCTTCGGCCTGTTCGGCTTCTTCGATGTGGGCACCAAGATGGGCCTGCAGCGCAGCGACGAAGATTTCGGCCAGACCCTGGGCTACTGGGGCGTGAGCAGCGGTCCTTACGTGGTTCTGCCCCTGCTGGGCCCAAGCACCGTCCGCGATGCGTTCGCCAAGTATCCCGACACCTACACCTCGCCGTACCGCTACATCGACCATGTACCGACCCGCAACACGACACTGGGCGTGAACGTGGTCGATACCCGCGCCAGCCTGTTGTCGGCGGAAAAGCTCATCAACGGCGACAAGTACATCTTCCTGCGCAATGCCTATCTGCAGAACCGCGAGTTCCGCGTCAAAGATGGCCAGGTGGAAGACGATTTTTAATTGTAACCAGGCATGAAAAAGGCGACCCGAGGGTCGCCTTTTTCATGCCCTGCATTCACTCCATGCTGAGCGTATGCAGGCCTATGGTCTGCGCGCCTTCGTGCCCCGAATCTTCCACGCGTATCACTTCGGCCTGAACATTGAGGTCGGTGAGGGTAGGGTGATTCGAGGGCAGATGGACGCTGACCTGATCCCCGACCCGCAACTGGGTGCGGGCTTCCAGCTGCATACCGGTGCTCGAAAGATCCTTGCATACGGCGGGAACTACAACGTCGCCAACCCGAAGGTCGACCTGGGCATCCACGGTCATGCGGATGAAATCACGTTTCTCACTGTAGTCACGATCATTGACGCTCATGGCTTGTCCTTCGATCTGGTTGCTATTATTGACGTTTTTATAACCAAGGGTAATTTGCCGGGCGAGCCGCTCTGGCTCGTGTCGCAACACCCTTGAAACGCTTGCCGGATGGGAGTACCGTCTGCGCCTTACAAGGCACCTCTGCATCCGCATGCGCAGGGCACCCAGCGCTTGTATTCGCCTCTGCGAGAGGCTAGAAGTAAAGGTAGGCGATCCATTGCTGTCTTCGCCAGGTTTTACTTCGCTGACCTACTTACGACAACCAATTTCTGGCGCCGTTTGCCCACATGCAGAAAACCAGTGCAACGCTGCTGATCATCGATGACGACGATGTGGTGCGCGCAAGCCTTGCGGCCTACCTCGAAGACAGCAGCTTCAGCGTGCTGCAGGCGAACAATGGCCTGCAGGGCCTTCAGGTATTCGAGCAACAGCAGCCCGATCTGGTCATCTGCGACCTGCGCATGCCGCAGGTCGGTGGCCTGGACCTGATTCGCCAGGTGACCGAGCTGTCGCCTGATATCCCCGTCATTGTGTTGTCCGGTGCCGGTGTGATGAACGACGCCGTCGAAGCACTGCGTCTGGGCGCTGCCGACTACCTGATCAAACCTCTGGAAGACCTGGCCGTTCTGGAGCATTCGGTTCGGCGCGCACTGGATCGCTCCCGGTTGTTGCTGGAGAACCGGCGCTATCGCGAGAAGCTGGAAACGGCCAACCGTGAACTGGAGGCCAGCCTGCACCTGTTGCAGGAGGACCAGACCGCCGGCCGCCAGGTGCAGATGAACATGCTGCCGCAGAACCCCTGGAGCACCGACGGGTTCAGTTTCGAGCACCAGATCATCCCGTCGTTGTACCTGTCGGGGGACTTCGTCGATTACTTCAGGGTCGACGAGCATCGCGTGGCGTTCTATCTGGCCGATGTCTCGGGCCATGGCGCTTCATCGGCATTCGTCACGGTGCTGTTGAAATTCATGACCACGCGCCTCATGTTCGAATCACGGCGCGGTGGTTCGATGCCCGAGTTCAAGCCGTCGGACGTGCTGGGCCATATCAATCGTGGTCTGATCAACACCCGCCTGGGCAAGCATGTCACCATGGTCGGCGGCGTGATCGACGAGCACACCGGGTTGCTGACCTACAGCATAGGCGGCCATCTGCCGCTTCCCGTGTTGTACACCCCTGAACGGACGCATTACCTGGAAGGGCGCGGTCTACCGGTCGGCCTGTTCAACGAAGCCACCTACACCGATCACGTCATGGCGTTGCCGGAGCAGTTCAGTCTTACCCTGTTTTCCGATGGGATACTGGACCTGCTGCCGGGTGAGACGCTGAAGGAAAAAGAAGCTGCATTGCCTGAAATCGTCAGCGCAGCGGGCGGCAGCCTGGATGGCTTGCGGCAAACGTTTGGACTGGCCACACTTGGGGAGATGCCGGATGATATCGCCCTGATGGTGCTGAGCAGGAACCTTGCATGAGTACTGGTAGAATCCAGTTTGCGGAACAAAGCGGCACGTTCGTGTTGAAATTCGTGGGAGAGGTGCGCCTGACGCTTTGCTCGGCGCTGGATGCGACGATCGAGCGGATCTTCACCGCTCTGGATTTCTCTGCCATCGTCATCGACCTGACCGAAACCCGCAGCATCGACAGCACCACCTTGGGCTTGTTGGCCAAGCTGTCGATCATGTCCCGACAAAAAGTTGGATTGCTGCCGACCGTGGTGACGACCCACGAGGACATCACGCGCCTGTTGCAGTCCATGGGGTTCGATCAGGTGTTCAACATCGTTGGCCGTCCTATTCCGTGCCCCGACTGCCTTACCGATCTGCCCTCGCAGGACCTTTCCGAAGATGTCGTAAGATCCAAGGTGCTAGAGGCGCACAAGATTCTCATGGGCCTGAACGAGTCCAACCGTGAAGCCTTCCATGACCTGGTCAACGCCCTCGAGCGCAGCTGAGACTTCCAGGCAGTTCTTCCGGCCACAAAAAAGGCGACCTTGCGGTCGCCTTTTTCATGTGTCGCCGTACTGAATCAGGAGACCTTGGCGGTGAGCAGGGTTTCCAGCTTCTCCTGGTCACGCGCAAACTGACGAATGCCTTCGGCGAGTTTTTCGGTGGCCATTGCGTCTTCGTTCGATGCCCAACGGAACTGAGCCTCGGTCAGGATCTGCTTCGGCTCGCTGGCATTGCCAGGCTTGAGCTTGCGCTCCAGAGTGCCTTCATCTTCCGCCAGCTTGTGCAGCAGCTCCGGGCTGATGGTCAGGCGATCGCAACCGGCCAGTTGTTCGATTTGGTTGATGTTGCGGAAGCTGGCGCCCATGACCACGGTGTCGTAGCCGTTGGCCTTGTAGTAGTTGTAGATGCGGGTTACCGACTGCACGCCTGGATCTTCGGCACCGGTGTATTCCTGGCCGGTGGACTTCTTGTACCAGTCGTAGATGCGACCCACGAACGGCGAAATCAGGAACACGCCGGCATCGGCACAGGCCTGTGCCTGAGCGAAGGAGAACAGTAGCGTCAGGTTGCACTGGATGCCGGCTTTTTCCAGCTTCTCGGCGGCGCGGATGCCTTCCCAGGTGGAGGCTAGTTTGATCAGGACGCGCTCGCGACCCACGCCGGCCTTTTCGTACAGGTCGATGATCTGGCTGGCCTTGGCCAGCAGAGCCTGCTCGTCGAAGGACAGGCGCGCGTCCACTTCGGTGGAAATACGGCCCGGGATGGCTTTGAGAATGCCGGTGCCCACGGCGACCGCGAAGGTGTCCGAGGCCAGGCCGACGTCACCGTTGCTGTCGCTGATGGTCTTTTGCAGCAGGTCCTTGTAACCGTCCAGGGAGGCTGCCTTGAGCAGCAGCGACGGGTTGGTGGTGGCGTCGACCGGCTTGAGTTTGGAGATGGCGTCGAAGTCGCCGGTGTCGGCGACGACGGTGGTCATTTGCTTGAGTTGTTCCAGCTTGGAAGTCATGTGCGTGCTCTGTCCTTTGCGAATGGATGACGTTACCCGAGCGCTGCGTCTGGCTCAAGGGCCAACGGGGTGCAGCAGGGGAAAGGGCGGTAGTAGACCTACATTCGAGTGTCTTGCCGCGCGACGGTTCAATGGATCGAGTATGCGCTCCTCGCCAGGCCCTGGCGCACCGCCCAGCGATCAGCGACCTTCGAGCAGCGCTCCGGCCTGATCGAGCAGCGCCAGCGGATCATTGGTCTTGTGGATGTCCACCGACAGCAGTTGGCGAAATTTGCGTGCGCCGGGAAACCCGGTGCCCAGGCCCAGCATGTGCCGCGTGACGTGGTGCATGGCACCGCCCGAAGCGATATGTGCGGCAATGTACGGACGCATCTGCCGCAACGCATCGAAACGACTGATCACTGGTGCGTCGCTGCCGAACAACTGCTGGTCGACCTGCGCCAAGAGGTAGGGGTTGTGGTAGGCCTCGCGTCCCAGCATCACTCCGTCGAACGTCTGCAAGTGCTCGGCACAATCTTCCAGGGTCTTGATGCCGCCATTGAGGATCACTTCCAGGTCGGGAAAATCCGTCTTGAGGCGCTCGGCAACGTCATAGCGCAACGGCGGAATGTCGCGGTTCTCCTTGGGCGACAGCCCTTCGAGAATGGCGATGCGCGCGTGCACGGTGAAACTGCGACAGCCAGCCTCCCGCACCTGCCCGACGAAATCGCACAACGCTTCATAACTGTCGCGGCCATTGATCCCGATGCGGTGCTTGACCGTGACCGGAATCGACACCGCATCGCGCATGGCCTTGACGCAGTCGGCCACCAGCGCCGGATGCGCCATCAGGCATGCCCCGATCATGTTGTTCTGCACACGATCACTGGGGCAACCCACATTCAGATTGACCTCGTCGTACCCGTGCGCCTGCGCCATGCGTGCACACGCCGCCAAGTCGGCAGGCGTGCTGCCGCCCAACTGCAGCGCAATCGGATGCTCGGCCTCGTCGTAGCGCAGGAAACGCTCGTGGTCGCCATTGAGCAGGGCGCCGGTGGTGACCATTTCGGTGTAGAGCAGGGTGTGACGCGAGAGCAGGCGCAGGAAGTAGCGACAGTGGCGGTCGGTCCAATCCATCATCGGCGCGACAGAAAATCTCCTCACCACCGTATCTGCTGGGGATGGCTTTGTTTCTGCGGCTCCGGTCGACATTCTGCTATCTCTCATTCTCTACCATTTACTACCGTTTTTGCTTATTCTCCAAAACCCTTTGCTGAAATTCAGCAAGACAGTTGGAGGTTTCAGCAAAATGGGCTCTATTTCAGTCCGCAAGCGCAAGGACGGCTCGACCGCGTATCACGCGCAGGTCCGCATCATGCAAAAGGGCGTGACAGTCTATCAGGAAACCCAGACCTTCGATCGCAAGGCGACGGCTCAGGCCTGGATGAAGAAGATCGAAACCGAGATGGCGCAGCCAGGGGCTATCGAGAAATCAAAGCGTCAGGGGGTGACCGTCAAGAAAATGATTGAGAAGTATCTGCTCGAATACGGAAAGATCCGGCCTCTCGGCAAGACCAAAAGCGGAACCCTGCTTGCAATCGGCAACACATGGCTGGGCGATATTGAGGACGCGGCGCTCACCAGCCAAGTTCTGGTCGAATATGCGAACCGACGAATGCAGGAAGATGGCGTGCTGCCGCAGACCGTTGGTAACGACCTGGCGCACCTTGGATCAGTTCTGTCCGTCGCTCGTCCTGCATGGGGGTATGACATCGACCCCATGGCAATGCCGGATGCGCGCCGGGTGCTGCGCAAGATGGGTGCTGTGTCCAAGAGCGGCGAGCGTGATCGACGTCCCACCATCGATGAGCTCGAGCGCCTCATCGACTTCTTCGTCAGGAAGCGCGAAGCACGGCAGCAGGAAATCGATATGGTCCGGGTGATCGCCTTCGCGCTGTTCTCCACCCGTCGCCAGGAAGAAATCACGCGGATCCGCTGGGATGGCATCGACGAGAAGCGTCAGTCGGTGCTGATCACCGATATGAAGAATCCTGGCCAGAAGCATGGCAACGACGTCTGGTGCCATTTGCCCGACGAGGCATGGCGCATCATGCAGTCCATGCCGAAAGTCGCTGCCGAGGTCTTCCCGTACAACGCCAAGTCAATATCAACAGCGTTCACGCGGGCCTGCAGCTTTCTGGAAATCGAAGACCTGCATTTTCACGACCTTCGCCACGACGGCATCAGTCGGTTGTTCGAAATGGGGTGGGATATCCCGAAGGTCGCCTCTGTGTCTGGCCACCGGGATTGGAACTCGATGAGGCGCTATACGCACCTGCGGGGGAATGGCGATCCGTATGAAGGATGGCCGATGCTGGAGGGGATAATATCGGGCCCCGTGATCGAGGCCCAGAAGAGGAAGTCACGAAACGCGTCGTAGGCCTTTGCCCATCAACTTACCGTGCTCGGTTTTGGCTTTCAGGTGCTGGGCGTCCAAGTAGTCGGCCAAGTCGTTGAGGTGCACACCGCGCGCCGCTTTCTGACTGCTCTCCATGCGGATCAACGGCAGGTCGATTTCGCCTGCCGCCACCTTAATCTTCATCTTCTCAGGAGTGAGGTGGCTGAAGTAGTCCGTGCACACCCGTTCGAGCGGAATGATGGCCATGCCGTTGTACTGGGCCATCAGGAGAAACTTGGTATTCATGTGGTGCTCCGTGCCGCGCTTGGCGGCAGAAGGGGTTAATCCCAGTCCTGGCTGAGTGCCGGGCGGGTAGCGGGAATGGTTTCGAGGGTATGCAGGTTCAAAAGCGTGAAGTAGCCTCGGTCCGGCATCCAGCCGGCGGTGTCGATGTGGTAAACGTTGCCCAGGACCGCTGGCCGCTTCATCGGCGTGTGACCCACCACTACCGCGCGCATGTCCGTGACAGGGGCGGTGTCGAAGTTCTCGACCCGGCTGCGCGACCACATGCACGTGTTCTGCACCAGCTTCAGCCGTTTGTTACTCTCCGGCGCTTCCAGCTCCTTTCGCATCTCGGCCCACGTATCAAAAACGCAGTCGGCATGCACGATGCCGATCAGGCCGCCGACTGTCTCGACCTCAATGGCGACAGGCAGCTCTCTGAACTGGACGGCGAACTCACGCTGTTCATCCCAGGCCAACCCGGCAAACCAGGCGCCGCCGTTGTAGACCCAGTTTTCCGCGTCGCAGGTGTCAAAGCGGCACACGTAGTCGTCGTGATTGCCCCGAACCGGGTGAAACCATGGCCTTGCTAGCCACTCAAGTACATCGCGGCACTCCGGGCCACGGTCAACCAGGTCGCCCACGCTGAACAGTCGATCCACGGCAGGATCAAAGCCGGCAGAATCCAAGGCGGCTTGCAGGCGGGTGAAGTGGCCGTGAATATCTCCCACGGCAAAATCGCGACCAGCAGGGTTCGCGGCGAAGCGCTTCACGCGCACCACCTCAATATTTTCGAGCATGCAGAAGTCCTCGCCCGCCGATCACCGGCAGGCTGCATAGATGGGAGGGAAGGGGTCAGGCTGGCTTGATGGGGTTTTGGCGTTTGCGTGCGGCGAGGACCAGCGCCTTCGAGGCCTTGCCCACGCCGCCTACAACGTCTTCTGGGAGAATGGCGGTGTTGCAGTGCGGGCATAGCGGCGCGGTTTTGGTACTGCGCCATGCTTCGTCCATCACTTTGGCCGCCCTGCTGCGCACTTGGAATTGCTCTGCTTCGGCCAGTTCTAGATGCCGTCGTTTGAGTGAGGCGGCTCCAGCGCTGAAAACCTGCACCAGGCCTATGAATGCGTCGAACGGCTCAACCTCGGCCTCGCAGTCGCTGCACCAGCACCGACGCTCTTTATCGTCGTAGACGATTTTCTTGTGCTTGCATGACGATGTAGGTCGGCGCGTCAGCCCTCGAGCAACCCGAAGGTCCTCAATCTGCACCACCTTCACACCGTAGATATAGTCCTGTGGTTCGATAGGTGCGCTCACGGTATCAACTCCTTGGGCACCTGCACGGTGTCGCCCAGGTTGTTGTGCACGATCGCCCGGCACGCGGCTATCAATGCGCTTGTTTGATGCCAGCCGTGGGACCTGGCGCCGTAGCCATCATTCGTCCAAGTGCACGCCGACCAAATGCCGGACGGCTCCCAGCCCGTGTGACGGTGCACAAGCGCCTGTGGCGATCTGACGGTGAGTTGATGCTTGTCGATCAGTGGCCCTCCAACCGCCCAGTCCGTCGACGGCGAGTACTTGCCGCCGGTGTCTGTCCGGTAGACGCGCCAGTCGGTGCCGTAGTGAGGGGCGGCTATGGCGACATCGATGCCCTCGACCTGGGCTACCGCCCAGTCAAGGGCGGCGCCAACCAGGGCGCTGGTCTGTGCCTCGATCAGGCCGGTCATCAGTATTCGCTCCAGTTGAGCTCTTGGATGTACTGGTTGGGGATCACGGTCTCCTCCGGTGTTTCGGTGACTGGCACCCGCAGGTTTCCGAAATACCCAATTGCTGCTCTAGCCCGCTCAAGGGCAAGCTCAGCGTGGGAAATCTGGTGCTGCTTGCGCGCCTTGTAGGAATGCAGCGCCTCGCTCTTGTCGGGGTAGGCGAATCTACGGCTGGACACCTTGAGCACTCGCTTCAGGTATTTTGGCAGACGGCCGCGCTCGATCGCCTGGCGCGCCACCAGCTCATAGCTTTCGGTGCAGATCCAGTAGCAGTGCTCGCTTTCGCGCACCACCACGTAACGGCGGCAGCTAACGGTGAGGCCGTCGGGCCCGATTTCATCGACATAGCGATAATGGTCCGGGCCAAGGGTTCTATTTTCCATGGGCATAGCTCCGCCACACCGCTACAGCGGCTGACTTTGAATTGAAGGGGAAGGGGTTACTTGGCGATGACGTCGGCGCTTGCGATGTAGCGGCCGAGGGGGCTGGCGATGATGCAGCCGAAGGCGAACCACATAGCTAGGACGATGAGGAGGGTCATGATGAATGCTCCTGATCCGCGAGGCAGGTGCTGGACATGCCGGCGCCGCCACCACCGCAGAAGAAGTCCACCACGATCTCATCATCTTGCGGATTGAAGCCAAGGCCGTACTGGGTCTTGAAGTCGAGCGGGTGTTTTTTCTGTTGTGCAGACATGCGCAGTCCTCACCGGTATATTCGGCGTTCAATCAAAGGAGTTAGTTATGGTTCCAAGAACTTGTTGTGAGGCAGGTATGACTGAAGTCGAAACAGAGGGTGTTACGACCAAACTCATTAACTTGGGACCGGATGAGCGTGGAGAAAATATTGTTACCGGCTACAGGTGCGTGGAGTGCGAGGCCAAATGGCTGCGCGTTCAGAAAACCGAATATCCTGATTCCGTTGTATGGAAAGAAGTGCTCTAAAGCGTCATCTCGACCTGAGACTCGCGCTGCCAGACTGGTGAACTGTTGTGGGCTTCGATTCTGTCGGCGATCACACAGGCTCGCTGGCCGGCGGTAGGCGGGGCATACATCCCAAAACGGCTGATGCTTCCACCATTGACCGCGGCGTTGGTGGAATCGGCCGAGGCGAATGGCAGGTGCTGGAAGATAGCTGGGTCGAGCATGCGCAGCCCGTGCAGGCGGCAGGCCGGCCGGCCTTGGTCGTCGCAGATGGCGTCCATGGCCGCTGCCATGCGCTTCCACCAAGCCGCGGTACCAGGCCACCGCCATTGCCCTGAACTGCCGAAGGCCACCATCGGCCACTCGCTGGCGAGCCGTTGCAAGCGCTCGAGCGATTCGTGCAGATGCCACACTGGCACGCCGCGCAGCGCCCTTGGCCACGCTGCGAGCAACGCATCGTTCGCCGCTTCATTCCCATCGATCACATCGGGGATCAACGCCCAGTCGAAGCCTGGGTGGCGGTGCCAGTCCTCAACCCAGCGGGTATAGCCGTCGACGTCGAGCGTGCCGCCCTTGTTCCAGATCGAGAAGGCGCCGTTGTCGAAAACGAACGATTGGCAAACCTCAGCGACTATGCCTACGTCGTCTTGGCGCGGGAAGGGCACCAGTGCGTGACGACCAGCAAGGAACCTAGCCCCATCCTGCCGGGTGCCCCCGACCGGGGTACCGTGGTAGTGGATCATCCGCTCAGCCTCACCGTTTCGATCTCGACGCCTTGGTGCACAGCCTTGATGGTTTGATCACCGCCGAGGCGCTCTGCCAGTTCATCTGCGATGCGCTCGTGATAGCCGGATTTGATCAGCGCCGTAGCGGTCCGGATGTGCTCGACCATCACCACGGCCAAAGAGCGAATTTCCAGGCTGTAGATGATCGTGTCTCCGTCCGAAGGGCAGGTGGCCTTGAACGTGTGCCGATAGATGTTCATGGATACTCCAGACAGCCGCCCGCCTGCCGAGGCGTTCAGCGTGATAGGTGAAGGTGGGGGAGGGTCGGCCTTTCAGGCCAGATTGCTGTGCGAGGTCAGAACTTCTGGCAGGCACAGTTCAGGTCGTTGCACTTGGACTGACCAACCCAGTCGGGCATTGAGTCGCCCTCGTATCGTTCGGTAGAGGAATGGGTGAACCCGCTGCGTCGCAGGTCGTTGATGAACCTGCCTAGGTCTGCGGCATTGTCGGCGCGCTCCGGCTGATCCCAGCGGCTCATCACAATGCGACCACAGTCGGTCAGGCCGTGGTCCATACGGCCGAGGTACTTTCGGTTGCCGCTCATTCAATCACCTCATCACCGTCACACGCGCTCGGATAGCCAGCCTTGGCCAGCTTGATCACCTTTTCAGCATTATCGACCAACTGCGGATACTGGTCGTTCCAGTTCTGCTTGTAGGCCTTGCCGAGCATTTCTTCGAGCGCCGCCAGCAGCTGGGGAGCCGAGCGCATCAGGTACGCGTTGGACCAGGTCTCATCGCCAATCACGGGCTTGATGCCGTTGTGATCCATGGCGCCCAGGCTGGCGATCTCAAAGTAATCGCCGTCGCGCTCGACGCAAATCATGTAGTCCTGGCGATCAACAAGCCATTCTTCTCGGGTGTGCATGGCAATCTCCAGATATGCGCCGCCCTCCGATATCTCGGTGAGTGGCAAATAGGGGTGGGGTTATTCGTTGCAGATGCGCAGTGCTTCGCGCTGGTAGGCGATTTCTAATTTGCGCGCCACGTTTTCAGGAATCACATATTTGTGGCGCGGAGGCAGCTGAAGCATTTCCAAGGCCCGTTCAGGCCCTATGCGGTGGAGATGATGAATCATCAAGGTCAGCGCCTCGCCCTGTTCCTCAATGCCCGCCCACTGCATCAGCTCGGCCAGCGCCTGCTTTGTGCCTGGCCGGACCTTCAGCCGCAGATCCTCTTCCCGCAGCCTGGCCGCCTTGTCGTGCCGGCGCTGGTCCCGCTCTTTCTGTGTCATACCCATCACAAGGCTCCTTCAGTCCGCTGGGCGGGATGTGAAATTGCTCTACACGGCGACGCCAGGCTTTCTGCTTGATCATCCCTTCCTCGGCTTCGTCGTGCGCAGAGGAAAGTCGATGGCGTACTGGTCGACGATGCGAGAGAGGACCTTCTGAGTGATGCCGATCTGTTCTGCCGCATTGCGTCGTGTGCATCCGCTGGGAAGCAGAGCTTTGATCTTCGCGACGATCGCCAACTCGTCTTCAATCTTGGTGCGGGTGCCGAAGCGGATCTTGTAGTCAGTTGAGATCCGCCGGATGCGGCCACGGCGCACGCCCAGCGCTTCGGCAATCTCAACCTGGCCCATGCCTTGGTTGCACATCTCGCGCACCTGGGGAGCGAGCTTGGCATCGAGAGCGCGCTCCGCCTCGTGGCTTCGGGCGAAGACCATCTTGTTCTCCGAGGCAATCCGGCTCAGGCGGTGCTGAGACACGCCCAAAGCCTTTGCCGCCTCGACCAGGCCTACGTCCAGGTAGGCAACCAGCTTCGCGGCGATACCGTCCTCGAACGCTTTCTTGCGAGCTTTGTTCGCCACCTTGATAGCAGCGTTTCGCTTCGGGGCCGGGGAAGGTGTCCCGTCCGCTGGGCAATCAAAACGCACAGAGGTGGACTGGATGCTTTCGCTGTTGAATGGAGTCGGGTTGAACAGGCTGCGGCTGATGGGTACAACCTCAACCACTCGCGCTGCTTCGTAGTCCGCCATCGCCCGAGCAAGCCAGGCGCGTTCGGTGTCCTTCTGTTGGATGCTGCTGAGCTCGAGGCTGATCATGCTGCCACCTGCTCCAGGGTCACCCCCGGCATGCTGAATTCTGAGCCCTTGGCGTCAACCAAGTCGTCGAGGGCTTGCCAGTTGACTGTAAGGACCGCAATAGGGACTTCGCCGGCGGCCACGGCTTTCACCAGCGCTTCAAGGTCGGTCACCCGCGCTTCAAGCTTGGTAGGCTTCGGCGCTACCTTCGCGGATCCGGTGACCTGCCGTACGGCAGCGGGTTTCGGAGTCTCTGCCACTGGCGCGGCTGCCGGCTCAGGCTTCACCTCTGCGGCCATGGCCGCAGCGGCCTGCTCGTCAGCGATACGCTGCAACTCCTGCTGGCGGATCTGCTCGCGTTGAACCTCGAGCTTCTTGGCTTCTGCGGTTTCGTGCTCGTTGATCCGCACCTTGATGACCGACACCAGGTCATCGTTATCCTTAAGCACCAGCTGCTGGGCGTCGTTGAACAGGAAAGCGTGATCCTTGGCTAGGCTGCGCAGGCTGTCTAGGTTTGCGCGGATTCCGTCGCCGATCTGGCTGGCTTCGATCTTTGCCCGGGCCAGTTCCGAGTCGGCGGCATCGCGCAGGCTGCTGATGGTCTTCTTGCCCTTGATGGCTCCGGCGAAGTCGGCCTTGACGACAGGCATGCGCACCTTGCCGCCGAACGAAATGTTGATCTTGTCCAGATGGTCCTGCAGAGCCTTGGCCGCGCTGATCACGATCTCGTCGCGAATGGCTACCTTGCGCGCCTTCACCAACTTGTCCAGCTCTAGGCGCTTCGCCCGGGCTTGCGCGCTGATCTCGTCGATAGCGCGGAAGAGGGCGTCGATGCTTTCGGTCTGGCTCAGGGCGTGCTGCTTGGCTGCGGCGAGGCGCTCCTCGACATCACCACACCATTTGATTGTCTTCTCTGCGTCAGCGAAGTGCTGATCCGTCTGCAGGTCGGTGTTGATGCCATTGAATACGGCCAGCGAGTGAGCCTTGAATTGCTCAAGGTTGCTAGCGGTGACCATGCCGGTGACTTCGATGCGCAGCGCTGGCAGGCTTTCTGGTGATACTCCAACGGATACGGCAGCGGCAGGCTCGGATTCGAAAGCGGCGAGGTCCACCTCGAATTGCTTCCAGCCTTCCACTAATTGCTCAGCGCGGCCCGGCACTGGGCGGTACTCCATCGATACGAAATTCTCTTCCGTCCCGTCGGAGCAAACGAAGATCACCATCTCGGCACCGCTTACAAGAAGCTGCTGCTCCAGCTGCCAATAATAGTGAGGCTCAAGCTGGCCTGCGCGCACCTGGGCGACCAAGGATTCGTTCCAGAGCTTATGTTCGAAGAGGATCTCACCAAGCATCGTTGCGCCGTCCATAGACGCGAGCAGGTTGCCGCTGGTGCCCACGATCGGGAACAGGTCTTCGCCTATGCGACCTTCGACGATTGGCCGGGCCAGCGCCTCGGTGGCATGACCGCGGTCGAAGATTCGCTGCTGCTGGACGGTCACTTCCGGCACGATGCCGGTTTTCTTCATGCTCAGCAGTTCGGTGCGGGTTTGGTACTTCGAAGCGCCCATCATGGCCGGGGCTTCAGAAGCAGTTCGGTACTGGGCGCGCAGAGCATGCCATTCAGCTGAGCCCTGAGCTACGTTATGAATTTTCATGCGGCTTCACCTTCGATGGGCTTGAGCTGATTGATGGTGTCGGTCTGCTCTTGGGTGAGCGTGTACTTGCTGCTCACAGTTGCAATCAGGTGTTCAGGAGATGAGCGACCAGCCTCGACTGCAGCCCGCCATTTCGGCAGGTTTTCCTGCAGCTTGGCGTCTGGGTAGGTTTCAAGCGGTTCGGCCTCTATAGGCTGCTCAGGTTGACGTTGAGAAGCGACCTCGCGAGGCCCTTCCTCGAAGACCTTGCCTTCCATCTCGTCGGCAGTTGGTACCGACCCTACCTCTGGGAAAGCCTTGCGAAGTGCTTGTGCTTCTGCACATTTCGCAAGCTGGGCGTATGAGCGCTTTTTCCACATCGCATTCGGCGCTGCGGAGTCTCTGCTTGCTGTGGCGTAGTTCTCAAGCCAGCGCTCGTTGGCGGTGTACTCTGCCACCAAACCATTGCTCATCTGCCGTTTGACCGTAACGCGGCACCACTCTGGAAACGTCACATCGACATTGCCTAGCTTGAGGCTGACGGGCGGACCATATTCCGGCTCGCTGATACCTGCGTACTGGCCGGTGCGTGCCGCTTGAATGCGATACAGGCCAACACCGGGCATTACGGTGTCCACCATCTTCCCGGCTGCCTTGCTCCAGATCGGTACGATGTGCACCGGCTTCAACATCGGATCAAGTTGAGCTGCCTTGCAGTAGGCAAGCACCATCACGACCGAGTTGCGAGCAGCACCGGGGTAAAGGCTACCGCTGAGAACCTCTACAAGAGCGTCCTCGGACATGGCCGGCATATGCTCGGCTTGTTTGATTAGTGCGGACACGGTTGCTCCTTGCGCCATACCGTCACCGGGGCGCTGCGATTGAATGGGGAAGGGGTTATTGCATCAGGCGGGTGGGTTTTCCGCCCAAGGCGCTGGAGGCGGCATATGGAAAGGCAGCGGGGTGTAGCTGTTCCCATAAAGGACCGCCTGAAACAGCGCAATCCGGTGATCTTTCGGCATGATGTTCAGCAGTTTGGCTATTGAAGTAGCTGCCAAGAAGCGCCTGTAAAACTGATCGCTAAAAGTGATGATCAGGTTCAGATCGCCGTGAGAGAAAGACTGAAAAGTGAGCTCTTCCTCGCCCAAGTACTCGCTGATATCCCCACAGTCACTGCCGTCATTGTCGAAATTGTGCTCAACAAGTCTTGGCTTGAGGTGCGTCTCAAAGAGGTCTTTGTCCGTGAGAACAAGCACATCCTGATCTGTGTTGGTGGGCGGCGGGTTGCAGGTAATGCGGCTGCCTACAAGCTGATGGTTGAGGCAGGCGCCTTTCAGAACACCAAGTTTGGTTTCCATTTTCATGCTCGCACCTCATAGCTCAGCGTCCACTCACCACACAGGCAGGCCCTGCGGCTCCATGCCTGGGGATTAGAGATGTGGGCGCGCTCGGCGGCCTGCATCGCATCCCACATGGTCAGGCCTTTGAAGACCATCAACACCCGATCGTCTGGAATGGCCATGTGAGCGGGCAGTTCTTCGATTTGTTCGTCGACCAGGGATTTGACCGGTGCAGTACTCATGCTGCCTCCTTGCGCTGTCCGCAGACCTTGCGGAACCGAACGCAGTAGTAATGGAAGTCCTCGACGTCGATCGCCTGCTCTTCGAGCGCCTGGACGATCTTCCGCTCGACGTAGCCCTCGTAATGGGGTGGAGTCGAAGGGTGCTGCAGCTCGTCGAGCATTGTGGAAAGCTTCGAGTGGACGCTCAAAATCCGCACTCCTCTGATTCGCGCTGCCACTGCTGATCAAGCTCAACGGCGCGCTCGGCGTGTGGCCGCAGCAGGTCCATGGCGATCCCCTTCAGCGCGGTACGGCTGCCCATCAGGTATTCAGCGTTGGCCCGTCCATCGAAGCGCGTGCCCCACACGAGATTGGCGATCACCAGTCGGGCGAAGGCGTCGCGCTGGTCTTCGCCGGCGATCTGACGGTCGACCAGGTGCGCCTGCACAGCAGTAGCAAACTCGTCCGGAGTGACCTGGCCTTTGTCAGCCTTGCGATAGCCCCACTCGACGGCTTGGCCGTCCATGAGGCGCTCAGCGCTGGCTTCCAACCATTCGGTTTCGACCAGGTCTTCGTTGACCGGCGCGGGAAGGCGGTTGTCATACTCCGCCTGGGCGATCTGAAGTGCGTTCATGCGCGAATACTCCTGAGCATCTGCCGCGCCAATTCATGAGCGTGCGCAGCATCCGCAAGGCACTGCTGGGCGTACTTGAAGTCGCAAGCGACCATGAAGCTGCGCGCTCGCGCGGTGTGGCTGAATGCAACGTCAAAGCACTGCTGGACCGCCGACCGTGGCCAAGCTTGGCGTGAACGGCGGCGCGGAAGTTTCTCCAATCGTTTGGCCATGGTGGGGTCCTCGGTGGGTTAGTCGGTGTAGGCGATGTACTTGAAGTGGCCGTTGCCGAAACGCTCGAACCGGCCACCGAAGGTGCCAGTTACCTCTCGCTCAACCTCTTCGCGGCTCATGCTTACGGGGTATACGCCTTCCTTGATCATTGAGGCGTTGGTATGCGGGGCATAGCGCCAACTGACCTTCGTGTTATCCAGCGGGGCATTCCTAAGTCGCTCCCATTCTTCGGCCTGCGCTTTCCAAAAATCCTTTTCCTTCTGGCTTAATGGCTGTGGCTCGGGAGCTGGTTCTTCCGACTCTTCCCATCCGCAAGCCTCGCAGTAGCCGCGTGGCGCGGTGCATGCCCCGCAGGGGGGATTGATGTGACAACTGCAGTTCATAACCTTGTGCTCGCCGATAACGCCCGCGCAGCCTTCACGACCGCAGGCTTCACCTTCGCAATATCCAGGTTCCATGAGTGATCCTCTGACCGCATTGGTCGGATGCCAGGCAACAGGGACCAAGCTGGGCGTGAATAGCCAGCCTGGCACCCGCCGATGCGGTCGTGTGGGTTGGAGTGGGTGCAGGACCAGCAGAAAACCGCAGGCCGTGCAGGTGGTGCAGGCGAAAGCCCGAGAATACCCGGGCTTTCCAATTCCGATCTCTCAGAGTCAGGAGTTTTTGGCGGGACACTGATCACCAGAATGATCGTGGCCCGATGGGTGTTCGCCAGCGCTCGCGATGGATGCGCAGCGGATCGGTTGGCAGGCCGCTTTCAGGAGGCGGTTCTGGCCGCGCATGGCTGAGCGCTGCGCCGATCAGGATCAGTAGGAGCATGTCGTTCTCCGGTTGGGGTGATGCAGGTGGGCGGTTATAGGCCGCAGAATCGTCCGCATCGGTGGTGTGATCTGGCCGGGATTCGAACCCGAAAGACTTACGTCGATTTCAGCAGCGCTACCTTGTCGACAGCACCCCGCACGCAGGGCACCCCTGTCCCAAGCGAGGCAAACGCCAGATCACACCCCGATGGGCACTCTTGCGAATGCCAACGGGTGGGTCAGGCGGCCTCAGCTTCATCCGCCTTGGATTTCACACCGCAGAAAGGGCAGAAGTTTGCCGATATGAAAGTGTTGACCTTCACCGATTTCATCCCGCCGGCCTTCTTGGGAGCTTTGTACTCGCCTTTCACGTCGACCTTGAAAATCCAGTTAACTCCATCGTCACCGAAGGTCATGCCGTAGCCGGCCAACTCGATTTCGAACCCTTCGCTGCCTTGTGGAGCTCGAGCAACCACGTGCTCCCTTACGGCCTCAAGGTATTTGTCTTTGCAGTCGCATTGCATGGTCGTGCCTCCGTTGATTTCCAAAGCGCCCGGTCGCCCAGGCGCTTCAGTAAATCGTTCGGTTTCCGCTGGCACCGCATAGCGGGTCATTCACTCGGTTCGAGCCTTTCGCTCTAGTCAGCCGTCGAGGTGCGCCTCGCGTTGGTAGCCTTTCGGGGCTATCTGATCTCCGGTCGCCGTAGAGGCGGTGCCGTCTTTGTTCGTGTTGCGCGGATTGTTAAAGAGCGGACCGATCCGCTGAGGGCCTCGTGAGGGGCTGTTGCGTCTCGATGGGTGAACAATACGTCAGCGTATCGATTGCGTCAATACGCCTGCGTATTATTTTTGATGAGAGTCTGCCTCCCCAGGAATGAGCAGGCGGGCATGGCATGGATTGCGGTAAGGAAAAAGCAGGTCAGGGGGTTTATTGGCGCGGAACCGATACGGCGCCGTTGCCACTTCCAGGGGCCGGACGGCAATGGAGCCCCTGCGAAGAGAGGGTGGGGATTCCATTTTCTGGATCCCCAGAAAATGCAGCGCTAGGTCTGATGAAGAGCGAGGGGTGGTGTGGCGAGCATACGGAGGGAAACACAATCAGATCGATATTCCGAGCTCTTATCCTGCCGTATTTGATCGACCGAAATCCCTATCAGGGCATCGGGGATCGAGCCACGCCATTCCTGCACGCCATCCACTATCTGGTTCCCATGACCGCTGTTGGCATTGACGGGATAATTAGGAATGAAAAGCGTGTTGATGCGGCGGCAATGGCTGCTATGCACGGCCTGATTAACGATAGGATTAGCGAAGCAGATAGTGTTCAGCGCGACTTTGAAAAAATCTGCTTTGAGTCAGGAGCAGTCTGGCCTAAAGCGCCATCCGGTAAGGCCAGCGTTAAACAGTTCCTTGAGGCTGTGCCAGTTAGTTTCTGGCACAGTCTGCTGGAGATATACTCCAGGTATGATGGATCTTTATCGAATGGATGGCCGGACCTGGAGCTGGTGAAAGAAGGCCAGGTGCTGCTGGTCGAGGTAAAAGTCCAAGACCGCCTGACAGCACATCAGCGAGTCACAATCCCTACGCTGATAGCACTGGGTCTGAACTTTAGGCTGCTGCGACTGATCAGGGCCTGAAATTCATCAGCCTAATATTGACCTAGGCCACTTGGCGTCGACGACCTTCCCAACTATCACCCATGTGTCATCGACCTCTACGGTTGGGAAGGCGGGGTTTAATGGCTTCAGATAAGCGCGACCTGAGTCCCATATAAACTGCTTGAAGGTGGCCTCATCGGTATCGATCATCCTTGCGACAACATAATTTCCTGTTTCTATATCAAAGTCTGGCGCAACCAAAATCACCATCCCCTCAATAAAAGATATACCTCCCTGCGACGTCATCGAAGGTCCGCGAACCTTCAACCAAAAGCCACGCGGCCCCGCCCAGGCGTCAGATGGGTGCTTCTCGCAATTCGCTATGTTGGCTAACTCTTCAACTTCCATTGGCATCCCAGCCTGTACCCAGCTTATCTCGGGGTATTCGTGATATCGAGTGGGGCTCGCTACAGGCTCCACGTTGAAGTCCGCCGAAACCCTATCCTCGGCAGTCCCGCCGTCCCAAAGCCATTTGCTGGAGACCCGAAGAGCTTTCGCAATCTTTTCAACATTGTCTCTTCTGGGTGATCGCGATTCTCCAGTGATAATCCTGTGAACCGTCGGTTGCGTCACGTTGGCTTGACGCGCCAGCTCGCCCTCGCTCCAGCCGCGAGCGCCCATTTCCGAAGCTATTCGATCCCCAATGCTCATTCGACACCAATAGAAAAACGTATTGCGGGAGTGTATTGCCTTCGCTAATACGCCTGCGTATCATGCGATCAATACAACGCCGTATCGGAGGCACGAAAATGACCGTGCAAGAAATGCTGAACAGTCTGTTTGCGCACGGCTTCTCCCAAAAAGCCGTCGCCGATCGCGTAGGTACCACGCAGCCGACTATCCACCGTGCCAGCAAAGGCGCTGGGGTGAAGTACGAAACCGGCAAGGCCGTGGAAGCCCTGTACGAAGAATCGATTAACAAATCTGCCGCTTAAACCACTTCATCAGCCACAAGGAGCAACACATGTACGACGAGCCACGCCACCTGAAAGACCGGGAGATCAAGTCCCGCTACGACGACGAAACCTACGAGGCCCTCAAGGCCGTAGCGCGCCTGCACAAGCTGCAGCTCGCCGTGTTCGTGCGCATGTGCGTCGAGGAGAAGCTGGAAAGCATCGTTGAGCGCGATGTTACCGCTAACCAACAAGTGGGCTGAAGTCCCTGAAGGAGGCTACGTGCCTGAAACAACCATCAGCCATGGGATCCTCGCTCGTCTCTACGAAAAGCTTGAACGGCTGGCCAAAGCCGAAGGCATGACGCCCGACGAACTGGCCGCAAAGCTTGGCGCAGAACGGTTCTTCGAGAAGACCAGGCCAAAGGGGGCAGGGAAAATCCGCAACCTGCCAGTAGCAAAGCGAGCGCCTGCAAAGAACTCGACAGGCCCTGAAAAGGGGGAGGGAGGGACTGATGAAGGCCCCGAATAGCTCTGCCACAAACCGCAGACGAAAAAAAACCACCCGGCCAGGTGGTTCTTTGTACTGCATTCGTTACAACTCTGTGAGGTGAATAATGACCGAATCCAACAGAAAAGCCAAGGGCCTAAGCAGTCCCGCGCCACAAAATGATGGTGATGAAAACGTGGCGCGCACTATGTCGTCGCGGGAGATCGCAAAACTGACTGGGAAGCGGCACGACCACGTCATGCGCGACATCCGCAATATGCTCACTGAGCTCAAGATCACTGACCCCAGTTTTGGGGGCAGCTATCTCGATGGATCAGGGCGCTTACTGCCGTGTTTCAACCTCGACCGCGAGCTGACGGAGACGCTCGTCACTGGCTACAGCGTCCCGCTGCGGCACAAGGTCATTCGCCGCTTGCGTGAACTTGAAGAGCAGGCGGTTACTCCGCCAAAGAAGATCAACGGCGCCAAGGTAAACGGCGAGATAGCGATCTTCGAGTGCTACACGCGCCTGCTCAAGCCATCACCCTCCAGCCAGATGGCCATGCTGAACCGGATCGCTGCAAATAACGGCCTGGAGTCCAGCTTCTTACCAGGCTATGCCATTGATGCAGCCCCAGACGCAACTGGCGGCTCGTCCATGCGAACCCTCCCCTTGACCGACTTGCTGAAAGAGCAGGGCATCCGAAGCACTGCCAGGGTATTCAATCGTCACCTTGAGTCACGTGGAATCATCAAGAAGTGCCAGCGCAACAGCGCCAAACGCGGCGTCGTCGAATTCTGGTCGATCACTGAAAAGGGCCTCCATTTCGGCAAGAACCTGACCAGTCCAAATAGCCCTCGCGAAACCCAGCCTCACTGGTACGTCGAGCGCTTCGCTGAGCTGGTGGAACTTATAGGGGAGGGTCGCCTATGAGTCGTGTAACCGTGGTTATCGAAGGCGCTACCGCTCCTATCAGGCTCGGGATGCTGCTGGCGGGCGGCCGTATCACAAGCGCTCATATGGGCGACTACTCCGATTACCCAGAACTGCTTGATGCAGCTAAGAGCCTGCATCGCGCCTTGTTCTATTACAACCAAATGCCGGAAGGAGAGCGGCTCGCCATTGAGCGCAGCACTCGCGACCTTATAGCAAAACTGGAGGCCCAATGATGGCCCGCATCCGTACCGTCAAACCTGAGTTCTGGTCGAGCGAGCAGGTAATGTCCTGCAGCCCGCTGGCGCGCCTGCTCTTTATTGGCATCTGGAATTTCTGTGACGACGGCGGCAACCACCCGTTATCGCCCCGGACAATCAAGGCCCTGGTCTTCCCTGGCGACGACATCACCACCGACGAGGTGAGCGCGCTGCTCGATCAATTGGAGGCTGCAAGCCTGACCTGCAGCTACACCGCCGAGGGCAAGCAGTACTTGCATGTCATGGGCTGGAAGCACCAGAAGATCGAGAAGAAGAATTTCAAACACCCTGCTTTTCCCGCTGCATTCGACGACGAGTCGGAGAGTGGTCGCCGACAATTCGTCGAGGAGTCGTCGACTGGTCGTCGATCGCTCGACCCCGGAAGGGAAGGGAAGGGAATAGGAGAAGATCAACACAACACACTACGCGCGAGCGATGAAAATTTGTCCGAGCCGGTCGACCCAAAGTCGCCTTGCGAAATGACACTTGAGTGGCAGCCCGATACCCGCCTGCTGGCAGCCTTTGCCAAGCGCATGGGCCTGGCCGTGTCCCTGTTCAACCATGAGGCAATCGGCGCGTTTGTTTGCCATTACGCTGCGTCAGGACGCTTCGAGACGCAGCAGGCATGGGTCAGCCTACTGGTGAAGTGGATCAAGCGCGACACGGCCACTGGCGCCGCTGGAGCGAGCATCCATCCGTTCCCTGTGCGCAAGACCAGCGAACCTGACTTCGACGACACCTCATGGGCTGATGGCCTTGTGGTGAAGACATGAAGTCCGTGAACCAGCTGATGGCAGCAGCCACGAATCTGCCGGCGGTCGAGCCCACCCAGGCTATGCCCGTCTGCCCGGAAACTACCGAGGTCGTCAATGCACTGTTCCGCAAGCTGCGTGGGATCTTCCCGGCTTGGCGCCAGGCATGGCCATCCACCGAAGCGCTGAATGCTGCCAAGGAAGAATGGATCAAGGGTTTCGCCGCCGAGGGTATCCGCTCGCTCGAGCAGATCGAGTTCGGTATCCAGAACTGCCGCAAGGCCAAGAAGCCATTCGCCCCGAGCGTCGGCGAGTTCATTGCCCTGTGCAAACCTAGCCCGGAAGACTTCGGCATGCCGCCAGTGGCTGACGCATGGATCGAAGCGCTGATGGGCACCTACAGCCATGAAGCCGTCCACTTGGCAGCCAAGGCCACCGGCCTGTTCGATTTGCGCGGCGCCAAGCAGGACGACAAGGGACTGCGCCAGCGCTTCGACCGCAACTACGAAGTGATCCTACGCCGCGCCCAGGAAGGCCAGCCACTCGACGGCAAGATCCTGACCGGCATCGGCCACGACAGCCAGAAGAGCGAGCTTGAGCTGGCCAGTGAGCGAGCAGATCGGCAGGCGCGTGAGCGGATCATTCAGCAAGGCATACCAGCGGACGGCGCCTCGGCGCGTGCGTTGTTGATGGCGAAATTTGGCAAGCGGAGGGCTTCGTGATGAGCATCGTTCGAGAAAACCTGATGACACGTTCGGGCTACACGCCGTACTGCGGCGGCGAACGCTGCAGGACCATGCCGCGCACTAGCTGGAACGGACGCCAGTTCAGCTGCCAGCAATGCGGCTGGGTCTCGGCATTTTCAGCTGAGTTCATTGCTGAATATCGCGCGAAGTGGAACCTCTCGGAGGCCCGCCCATGACCAATCGCAGCTGGCAAGTAACCGTCCCGGGCTACAACCCATTCCGCATGGGTGGAGAACCGATGGACTACGCCGAGGCCCTCGCCACGGCTCGCAGTATCTGGCCTATGGCGGAGGTGAAGTAATGGGCAGCGACAAGATGCGTGATGAGTTCGAGGAGTGGATCACTGCCGATGCTGCGCGTGAGAACCGGGTAATCCGGATCGTTCGCGAGCGCAATTGGTACGCCGGCCGTCACAAGCATCATCTCAATACCAGTTGGTCGGCATGGCAGGCCTCCTACGAAGCGCTGCTGAAAAACCAACTACGGGAGCAAGAAGAATTTCTTGCTCACCTTGCTGACTTTGAACCTGAGGACGCTCTCCATGGCTGACTTCAGCGAAAAGATGCGTGAAGAGTTCGAAGCTTGGTACTTGGCTTCGATGGTTGAGCTGCTGGGTAAGGGCGTCCGCGATCAGGCGCAAAAGAATCTTGCCTGGACGCGAGACGATGGCACCTATGCCGATCCGGCTCTGCGCTTGGGGCTCATGGCTTGGCAGGCCTCGCGTGCCGCTGTGATGGTTCAGATGCCCCAGCAATCTGGGGTCAACCTGGACTGGAACCAAGCCATTCGATACTGCATCCAGGCCGTAGAGGCCGAGGGGTTGGGGTGGAAGCCATGAACGTCTTCCAAGAGCTCCACCTGCGCGGCATCGACTGCACGATCCGCCGCGGAGCCGTCGAGCAGCACATTGGCCGGGTAGGGCAGGCACTCGACGTGCTGAACCGCCATGCCAAGGCTTGGGAAATCTGGGCCAACGTGGCCGCCTCCGGCATGGGCCGGCGCCGGAAGATCGCCAGCCAGGCTAAGGCACTGGTCAAGCACGATCGGATTATGCGAGGTGATGTGTGACCGACTACAGCGAATTGAAGCGGCTGGCTGAGGCTGCGACGCCTGGGCCATGGTCGACCGAAGCCAACGAGTTGTACTGGCTCGAAGACGGCTACACCAAGCACCTGATGGAAACCTTCGATGGCAGCGACATCTGCCATGACGCAGAGCATCCGGATAATTTGAAGTTCATCGCCGCCGCCAACCCTGCCGCCGTGCTGGATCTGATTTCTGAAGTTGAGGTGATCAGCGCATACCTTTGCACCTGCCCGGATTGCGGCGGCGAAGGTGAAATATTCACTGGCAGCTACTCCTACTTCGGCCACATGGACCCGCCAGAGCCGAATATGGATAAGTGCGTTGAGTGCGACGGCAAAGGTTTGATCGGTACACCTCAGAATTTGCAAACCGTTATCGCCGAGCGCGACCAGCTCAAGGCCGAGGTCGAGGCGCTGCGCAAGGATGCCGAGCGCTACCGCCACCTGCGAAACGGCGCCTACTGCGTTGCCACGATCGACGGCTACCGCGTCATCTGCGAGGAGCCTATGCCTGGTCCCTTCGTAGATGCGGACTCGGCTCTTGATGCGTCCATCGACGCCGCCATGAGCAAGGAGTCCGGCCATGACTGAGATCATCATGCGTAGTCGCGCCGACACCAGCCGGCTCAATGGCTTCCTCGACGGCACCGACTTCACCAAGCCCAAGAAGATCGTGATCAAGGACCTGGACCGCAGTGGCGAGCAGAACAAGCTGCTCCATAAGCTGCTGAGCCAGATCGCAGCCCAAGTGAAATGGCACGGCCAAACGCTGTCGGTCGACGTGTGGAAGCGGCTGTGCACCGCGGCCTGGCTCAGGGAGGCCGGGCACTCTCCGATGCTGGTTCCGGCTCTGGATGGTCACGGCATCGACATGATCTTCGAGCACACCTCGAAGCTCAGCGTATCTCAGTGCGCCAGCCTGATCACATGGGTGGAGGCTTTCGGCAGCCAAGAGGGCGTCCGCTGGGCGGCCCAAGATAACTATGGGGGTCGCTACTGATGAGCGCCGCAGAACAATTCTGGATCGTCGTTTTCGTGGCGGTCGTCATCGGTGTCATTACAGGCCATCTCATCGAGCGAAGGAGAGCTCAGGCCATTGCTGAGCTTGATCGCCGACGGCGAGAACACAAGGCGGAAGTCGAGCGTGCCGCGAGGAAAGCGCTATGACGCTCACAACCAAGAGACCTCGTCCGAAGAAGTGCAAGGTCGCTACCTGCAGGGCCTCATTCGTGCCTACGAAGAGCTTTCAGATCTGGTGCAGCCCTGACTGCGCTGTGGTGATCGTTCGTGCGAAGCAGGCCGCCGAGCGGAAGTCGTTCGAGCAGCGCGAACGCCGCGAGATCAAGGTCCGCAAGGAGAAGCTGAAGAGCAGGGCGGACCACCTCAAGGAGACGCAAACCGTATTCAACGAGTGGATCCGTCTCCGTGATGCAGGCCTGCCCTGTGTGAGCTGTGGCCGTCACCACGAAGGCCAATACCACGCCGGGCATTACCGCACGGTCGCAGCCAGCCCCGAGCTGCGCTTCGAGCCGCTGAACGTCCACAAGCAATGCGCGCCCTGCAACAACCACAAGTCCGGCGACATCGTGAACTACCGGATCAACCTGATGCATCGCATCGGCGCCGAGAGGGTGGATTGGATCGAAGGGCCTCATGAGCCCCAGCGCTACACCATCGAACAGTTGAAAGAGATCAAGGCGCACTACCGAGCGCTGATTCGAGAATTGAAGGGGAGGGAGTCGGCATGAACATCAACTCAGCACGCCAGGCCTGGCATGACTGCACCTACAACCCCGCTCCCGGCCAGACCTCGGACGTCGTCCAGCTGGGTGTGGTGGTGCAAAAGACCGAGCGCGGGCCAACAGCCAATCACGCGATGCACGGTGCACTGGCAGGACACATCCAGTCAGCCATCGCCAGGCTTCATCCGCAGGTTCGTTTGTTCGGAGAGTTCATGTACGCCGCCAACCGGGATGACGATATCCGAGAGGCAGCAGAGGAACTGGTTTTCGGCATGGTCGTTTCGAAGTCCAAGCGGATGACCGCGGCGAAGCGTGAAAAGCTCGAGTACGTGGTCAAGGGGGTGATGCGCCGGTACTGCTACATGCACCAGGGCGGGCAGTCGGCCAATGAGGATCCGCTGATCAAGCCTGAGGGGTTTCGCTCGTGGCTGATGGCCGAGTATGGGGTGAGGATCGAATCCTGTGCATGGGCGCGCGACTGGGAGCCGGTGATCACCCTGACATTCGAGTGCTGCGAAGACTTGGATCGCATGGCGTTGAGTCCAGTTGGAGCCGTGATTTACCAGATGAAAGACGCTGCTTGACTTCCCGCACGGCTGGCGGCATCATTTCGCCATAGTTAATATTTTGCCTCTGGCAAACACAGCGAGCCCGGACAAACCTCCGGGCTTTTTTGTGCCCGGAATTTGGAGCGGTTATGTCCAGGTCCACCTGCTGGAGCCTGCTCGCATTCGCCATGGCGCTCATGAGCTACACCATGCAGCGCGACATCAGCGCCAACGTGTTCCTCGGCGTGCTGTTCATCATCCAGGGCCTGAAAAGGAACCGGGACACAGAGCACGAGACCGATCGGGTCACTCTGCTCTGCACCATCCTCAGTACCGCAATCATCATTTTCGCCCTATACAGCTTCGCCACCGGCATGCATTGGGCACGACCTAAGCCGTGGTAGATAGGCATGCCCAATGAAGTTAGAGGCAACGATATGGCTGATGCAATGACAACCGCAGCAGCGCCGGTGATTGTTGGCGGAACCGGTATCACCATCGCCAGCATGTTCCCAGGCGTCGACCTATCGTCTGTTGTGGGTGCATTCGGCGGGGCGTTCTTTTTCATCCTGTTCGCCAAGGACATCAGCGCCTGGCAGCGCATCGGCTACCTGATCGTAGGATGGGTGGGCGGATACTTCGGTGCCGCTGAGCTGCTTTCCCTGGCGTGGACGAAAACCTCGGGATTTTCCTCGTTCGTGGCAGGTCTGTTCTGTGTCGCCACCTGCATAAGCCTGATCGAAGCGTTCGAGACCGGCACGCCACCCAAGTGGCTGCAATGGATCTGGAGCCTGCGACCCGGCAAGAGGGAACCAGAATGATCACGCTCGAAACCCAGATCGTCGCCATGCTCCAAGCCATCTTCTGTGGCGGCATCGCGTTCATGATCGCCTTCAAGTACAAAAGGGCCGGGTCCAGGTATCACTTCCTGCCAAGCCTGTGCGCCTTCGGCCTGGCTTCGCTGATGGGCCAGCAATGGCTCTCCATCGTCGGCCGCATCCTCATGTACGGGGAATGGCCGGTGGTATCGATCTACAACACCCTCATCTTCGGCATCCTGTTCATCCTGATCACCAGGGCGAAAGGAAACGTCGCGCGCATGTTCGCCTTCTGATCTCGCGCGCCACAAATTCATCACAGCCATTTCGTGGCGCGGAGTAAATATGGCCGAAGTCCACGACATAGCCGACCATCGGCCCCACTTGCTCGTCCATGCAGCGGATGGCGCTCACGTAATCCCCGTAGCGCTGCTCACCGATGTAGCAGAAGGTAGAAAGCCCTCGCACATCCTCACTGAGCCGGTGATACAGCGGATCATCCAAGAGTGGCTGAAAAGGGGGGGGGCGCATGAAGATCGTTGAGTTTAGCCGAGAGGGGTGGCGTGACGCCGCCAAGACCCTCCGCAAGATCGCCGATGACCTTGATGCTGGTGTGCATCCAGAGTGCAGCGTAGGCACGCTTACCCTCATCGGACCAAAGGGAGAGGTGACCGTGTTCGGCCTCGGGCCAAAGTGCGACGACTTGCAGTGCCTGGGTGCTATGCGCCTGGGTGAGCAGAAGCTGATTGATGTACTGCTGGAAACCCAAGATTAAGGACTACCCATGACAACCAAGCAACCCGACTGGGAGGCGATTGAACGTGCCTACCGGGCCGGGTCGCTTTCGGTTCGAGCCATCGCCGAAGAGAACAGCATCTCTCACGTAGCGATAGCCAAGCGAGCCAAGAAGGAAGGATGGGCTCGCGACCTCACCGACAAGGTGCGTGCTGCTGCCAAGCGCAAGGTTACCGATGCGGTTACCACAAAGGGTTACCAAGACCCACTGGTAACCGAAGCTGAGATAATTGATGAGGCATCCGACAAGGTTGCTGCCGTCGTGCTGGCTCACCGGATCGACTTGGCTCAGTGGCGTGGCATTGCAAACAAGCTCAGCGCCGCGCTGCAAGAGATCGAAGTGACCGAAGACAACCTCGGCGACTTCTCCCGCTCGCTCAATGCTGGCGTCGACGCCCAGCTCAAGGTCATCAAGGGCGAACGCCAGGCCTATAACCTCGACACCGAGGAGGGCGACAAGACAGTTGATACCTTGGCCTCTCTGATGGACGAGCTATCGAAGGAAGCCTGACATGAAGCCCGAGCATCTGAAGCTGCTCCGGGACAAGCGCTGGCGACTGAACAACCTCTACTTCATCACGGACAAGCAGGGCAAGAAGGTCCGCTTCCGGATGACGGACGAGCAGGTCGAGTACTTCGAGGGTATCCACACTCGCAACATCATCCTCAAGGCTCGACAGCTCGGCTTCACCACTGAGTGCTGCATCATCCAGCTGGATGCAGCACTGTTTGAGTCTGCGAAGTGCGCCCTGATTGCTCACACCCTGAACGACGCCAAGCGCTTGTTCCGGGAGAAGGTGAAGTACGCCTACGACAACCTGCCGAACGAGATCAAGGCAGCGAACCCGGCCAGCAACGACGCTGCCGGCGAGCTGGTGTTCAGCAAGGGCGGATCGATCTACGTCAGCACCTCGTTCCGGGGCGGCACACTGCGCTACCTGCACGTTTCCGAGTTCGGGAAGATCTGCGCCAAGTATCCGCACAAAGCGCGCGAGATAGTCACTGGTGCGTTCGAGGCGGTGGCCGCTGAATGCTTTGTCACGATCGAGTCGACCGCAGAGGGTAGGGCGGGCTACTTCTTCGATTACAGCCAGGCTGCCGAGAAGCAGCACCTTTCCGGCGTCCCGCTGGGTCAGCTGGATTGGAAGTTTTTCTTCTTCAGCTGGTGGAAGAATCAGGGCTACTGGCTCGACCCTTCTACCGCGATCATCCCGGACCGGCTGACCAAGTATTTCGACGAGCTTTGCGCCAAGCACGGCATTGTCACCAACCCCGGTCAGCGCGCCTGGTACGCAGCCAAAGAGCGGACGCTGGGCGACGACATGAAACGGGAATACCCGTCGATACCGGCCGAGGCGTTCCAGCAGTCGATCGAGGGCGCGTATTACGCCCAGCAGTTCAACAAGCTCTACACCGATCAGCGCATCGGTGTGATCCCGGACAACCGACACCTGCCGGTGATGACCTTCTGGGACATCGGTGTGAGCGACTCCACGGCTATCTGGTTCGTGCGCAAGGTGGGCGAGCAGTACCACCTCATCGACTACTACGAGAACAGCGGCGAGGGCCTGCGGCACTACATGAAGGTGCTGAAGGACAAGGGGTACACCTACTCCGAGCACTGGGGGCCGCACGACATCGACAACCGCGAGTTTGGCAGCGATGCCAAGACCCGGCGGGAACTGGCCCGCGAGGGCTATGAGATCGACGGCCAGAAATACAGCATGACGTTCCAGGTGGTGCCGAAGATCGGCATCAACGACGGTATCGAGCAGGTCCGCGAGATCCTTCCCCACTGCGCGTTCGACGAATCCAAATGCGAGGAGGGTATCGCGTGCCTGGAAAACTACCGCAAGGAGTGGGACGACAAGCGTGGCTGCTGGAAAGACAAACCGCTTCACGACTGGACCTCGCACGGCTCTGACGCCTTCCGGTACTTCGCTGTCGCCAAGAGCGCCCGCAAGCCGGTCAAATCAATCAAGATGGGATTCGCACGCTGATGCCAGACGTCCAATTCAAACGCACCGAATACGACGGCGCCCAATCGCGTTGGCGCTTGGTGCGTGACGTCTGCAAGGGCTCCGAAACTGTAAAGCACCGCGGCGATTTGTACCTGCCCCGACCAAACCCGGGCGATACATCGGACGACAACAAGGCGCGGTACCTGAGCTACATCGCTCGTTCCGTGTTCTACAACGCCACCGGCCGCACGAAGAACAGCCTTGTGGGTGCAGTCTTCCGCACCTGGCCGACATTGACTGTTCCGGCCGCGCTCGACTACGTCGCAAAGGACGTGGATGGCCAGGGCGTGAGCATCTACCAGCAGTCCCAAGCCGTCATTGGCCATCTGCTGGAGGTTGGCCGTCACGGCCTGCTGGTTGACTACCCCACGGTTGAATCAGGCGCTGTGAGCGTCGCTGACAGCGTTGCCAGCGGTATCCGGCCAACCGTTGCCAGCTACGTCGCTGAGTCGATCATCAACTGGAAGGCTCGCAAGGTTGGCGGTCAGTACCTGCTGAGCCTGGTCGTGCTCAAGGAAGTGGTCGACAAAGAAACCGAGGATGGTTTCGGCGTTGAGGCGAAAGACCAATACCGGGTTCTGCGCCTGACTGATGAGGGCGTCTATCAGCAGGAGCTTTGGGACGAAGAGGGTGGCTGGACTGCGGCGACCGAGGTGCAAACCCCGCTCGATGGTGCAGGTCAACCATGGCGGGTAATTCCGTTCATCTTCGTGGGCAGCGAGAACAACGATTCCAGCATTGACGACGCGCCGCTGTACGACATGGCCGAGATCAACATCGGCCACTACCGCAACAGCGCCGACTACGAGGAGGCCAGCTACTTGGTCGGTCAGCCTCAGCCGTGGATGGCGGGCCTGGACGAGCAGTGGCGGGATCACCTGGAAGAGACTGGGATCTACCTCGGTGCGCGTGCGCCGTGGTTGCTACCTGCCAATGGCACATGCGGCATGCTGCAGGCTCAACCCAACACACTGGCCAAGGAGGCCATGGACGCCAAGGAAAGCCAGATGGTTGCCCTGGGCGCCCGGCTGATCGAACGCGGCAGCGCAGTGAAGACTGCCACGCAGGCCGACAACGAAAGCGCCGCTGAGCACAGCGTGCTGTCGCTGGTCGTCAGCAACGTAAGCGAGGCTTACACCCAGTGCCTGGCCTGGATGCAGCAGTTCATGCGCCTGTCCGGTGAGGCTGAGTACAAGCTCAACCAGGACTTCAGCCAGATCACCCTGGACGCGACCATCCTCTCTGCGCTGTTCAATGCTGTGCAGGGCGGGCGCCTACCGGCTGCCGACTTCTGGCAGTACCTGCGCGATCGCGGCGTGATCAACCCAGAGAAGACCGACGACCAGATCCGTGGCGAGCTTGAGGCTGAAACGGCAAGCCTGGGCCTGGATGATGAGGAAGACGAAGATGACGGAGCAGCAGCAGGCAATACTTGATGCCACGATCCGCAACGCCGTCTTTCTGGAGCGATTGAAAGCCTCGGAAGTGGAGAAGTTTGCCCCATTCCTCAAGGAGATCGACCGATCGCTACGCCAGCGGCTCAATCGTGGTGACCTGAGCACTTACACGATTGAGCGGCTCAATAGGCTGCTGGACGAGGTAGGCGCTCTGCTCTTGGGTATCTTCGGCCGATTCACGGATCAGCTGACGCTTGACCTGGTGGACCTTGCCAATTATGAGGCCCAGTTCGAGGCGACCAATCTGACCAAGGCAGCACCTATCACCGTGAGCGTCGAAGCAGTGGTGCCCACGGCGGCTGCAATCAGGTCAGCGATCCTCACCAACCCTCTGAGCATTCGTGGGGCAGATGGCGGCAAGCTTCTGGAGCCCTTCATCAAGGATTGGACCACTGCCGAGCGCAACCGGGTAACCGGTGCGATCCGGCAGGGATTCTTCGAAGGGCAGACCAACAGCCAGATCATTCAGCGCCTTCGCGGCACCAAGGCGCTGAAGTATTCAGATGGAATCCTGGCTGTCACAGACCGCAACGCGACGACGGTGGTGCGCACATCCATCCAGCACGTTGCCACCCAGGCGCGCATGGAGACGGCCAAGGCCAACACCGACATCGTGACCAGGATCGAGCTGGTGGCCACACTCGACAGCAAGACCAGTCAGATCTGCAGGACGCTAGACGGCAAGACGTTCCCGGTGGATTCGGGGCCTCGGCCGCCATTCCATCCGAACTGCCGAACCACCTTCGTTATGGTGACCAGGCTCAGCGAGTTGTTCGCTCAAGGCGCCACGCGCGCTTCGAAAGGCGCTGACGGGCCAGGCCAGGTCAGTGCTGACCTCACCTACTACGAGTGGCTCAAGAAGCAGCCTGCAGCATTCCAGGATCAGGCCATCGGCAAGGCCCGCGGCGCCCTGTTCCGCAATGGCGGCTTGACCACCGAACGATTCTCCGAGCTCCAGCTCGACCGCAACTTCAAACCGCTGAACCTCGAGCAGATGAAGGCCCTAGAGCCTTTGGCGTTCGAGCGCGCAGGCATCTGACCCGCTGGCTGAGCCGGCACACCAGTCCCAGGGGGACAAACATGAAATATCTGATCGACAAGGCCGCCTACGACGCTTTGGAGCCATCCCTGCAAGCCTTCTACAAGGCCCAGGGTGAAAACTACGTGCTGGTGATCGAAGGGCTGCCTGCCCCCGAAGACACCGCGGGCTTGAAAGCCAAGGTCGACGAGTTGTTGCGGGAGAAGAAGGACGAGAAGACCAAGCGCGAGCAGGCCGAGGAAGCTGCCCGCCTGGCCGCCGAGGAAGCCGCTCGCAAGAACGGCGATACCGAAGCGCTGGAGCGCAGCTGGAACGAGAAGCACACCAAGGCACTGGGCGAGAAGGACACAGCCCTCTCCGCTGCTCAGGCGCAGATCCACGCGCTGACTGTGGGCGCCACTGCTGCCCGCCTGGCCGGTGAGCTTGCTGTGCATGGCTCTTCCGCCGTCCTGCAGCAGCTGATCGAGCCACGCCTGAGCATGGAGATCCGCGACGGCAAGCCTGTCGTGATCGTGCTCGACATCGATCGCCGCCCATCTGCGCTGACGGTCGACGAATTCAAGGAACAACTGTTCAACGATGCCGCTCTGGCGCCGTTGATTGCAGCAAGCAGGGCTACTGGCGGCGGGGCCGGCGGTGGCAAAAGCGGCGGGGCCGCGAAAACGTGGGACCAAATGAGCGGCATGGAGCGCGTTGAGCTCCGCCGAACCAACCCCGCCGAGCACGCGCGCCTGAGCGCCGCGGCCAAGGCAAAGTAAAGGACATCAGCAATGCCAACCATCCTCTCCGATGTGATCTTCCGCGACGAATTGCGGGATTACATCAACGTGAACACCTCCGAGCGCACCGCGTTCTTCCAGTCCGGCATCCTCGCGATGAACTCGGATATGGCCCAGCTTCTGGCCAGTCCATCGAACACCTTCACCATTCCGTGGTGGGTCGATCTGGACGCCTCGATCGAGTCGAACTACTCGAACGACGTGTACACCGACATCGCGGTGCCGCTGTCGGTCACCAGCGCCTCCATGCAGGCGCGCGCCGCCTACCTCAACGAAGGCTGGAACGCGATGAACTTGGTGAAGAACATCACCAAGCAGGATCCGCTGGAATTCGTGGCAGGCCGTCTGACCAGCTACTGGCAGCGTGTCGCCCAGCGCCGCACCATCGCTACCAGCATCGGCATCTACAACGACAACGTAGCGTCCAACGGTGGCGACATGGTCGTTGATGCAGGCGGCACCATCAACGCTGCTTCCATCATCCGCGCCAAGGCCACCATGGGTGACTACTCCGGCCAATTGGGCGGTCTGAGCGTCATTGCAATGCACTCGGCGGTGCAGACCGAACTGCAGATCCTCAACCTGATCGACTTCACCCCGCTGGCCGACCAGATCCCCGAGTTCGGTCGCTTCCAGGGCATGCGCGTCGTGGTAGACGACTCGATGCCAGTGATCGGCACCGGTGCAACTGCCAAGTACCTCTCCGTCATCTTCGGCCCTGGCGCAATCGGCTACGAAGAGCAGCAGCCTGAAGGCGAAGACGGCCTGGAATACGAGCGCGCCCCGGACCGCGGCAATGGTGGCGGTACCGAAACCCTGTGGAGCCGTCGCAACTTCGTTGTGCACCCGCTGGGCTTCTCGTTCACTGGCAGCACCATCACCGGCACCCCTACCACCAGCCGTCCAATCTCGGCGAACTGGTCGGACCTGGCGCTGGCGACCAATTGGGAGCGCAAGTTCGACCGCAAGCAGGTCCCTCTGGCGTTCGTAACCTCCACCGTATCGGCCTGACCGACAGCTGGCCCCGCCCGGGGCCGGCAGCTCTGAAGGAGAAAGATCATGGCAGTTGAAAAAGACAAGCACATCGACCCGAACGTAAAAGCGCGCTGGGGCTACGGTGGTTCCGAAGGTAATATCACCGTCGGCCCGCAAACCGTTGGCGAAACCGGTGGTGTGGATTCGGTCCGCACTGATTCGGACGAAACCGCGGCGCGCAACAACGGCGGCGGCAAGAACACCGAGGCCGCCAAGGCCGGGAAAACCACGAAGGAATAATCCATGCTCATCATCGAGGACGGTACCGGCAAGCCAAATGCCGACAGCTACTCAACGGCGGAGGAACTGGTCAGCTACGCCATGATGTATGGCGTGACCATTCCGGCCGATGAGGTGGCGCAGGAGGCGCTGCTGCGCCGGGCCGCCTTGGCGATGAATGGCATGAAGTGGAAAGGACGCCGAACAAACCCGGATCAGGCCTTGGCCTGGCCCCGGAAGGACGTGATCGTCGATACCGAGATCAAGCCTTCCAACTACATTCCTGCACGTATCCAGTACGGGCAGATGGCGCTTGCCGCCGAGATCCATGCCGATGACGTTGACCCGGTTGATTCGCGCAAGGGCGCGGTCACCCTGGAGCGTGTCGAAGGCGCTGTGACGCGTGAGTACGCCGCGATCAGCAGCACCAGCAGCAGACTGTTGCCGGCGGCGCCAGACCGGCCCAGCCGCTCGCAGTTCGCTGATTACCTACTCAAGCGGGGGCTCTTCGCCGTCCGCGCCTGATATAATGGTCGGGCGGCTAGGTTGATCCCCGAAGAGCCGGCCCCTAACCGGCCTGCCGCACCTCCAAGTTAGGGTTCGTACTGTAGGGGTATGAAATGGCAGAAGCAGATAAGGTCTGCAGCGAAAGCGGCTGCGCCAGAAAGCATTACGGCCGCGGATTGTGCGGACTGCACTATCAACGGCAACGGAAGTCCGGCAGCACCACTGCAAATGGCACTGAGCGCGGCGCGCCAAAACGGATGCTGGATGCAGCATGTGATTCGAAATCTGAACTTTGTCTGATTTGGAAATTTTCCGTAGGCGGCCACGGCTATGGCCAAATCAATATCGGCGGGGCGCCCAGGCTTGTTCATCGCATTGTCTGCGAGAAATTACACGGTCCGGCACCTTCGTGCGAGTTCGAAGCAGCCCACTCTTGCGGCAATCCGCTCTGCATAAACCCACAGCACCTTGCTTGGGCTACACCAGTTGCCAACCAGTCGGATAAGTACAAACACCAAACAGATAACAAAACAGTCCAGAACTGGCAGCGCAAGCTGACCACACAAGATGTTGTCGAGATTCGGGAAAACGTGCTTGGGTTAACTATCAAGCAGGCTGCTGCGCACTATGGTGTATCGCTGAGCAGCATTATTCGAGTCCGTGCGCTAAAGCAGAACGCTGACGTGATCTAAATATAAGGAGCAGACGTGGCCATTTTCTACGACGAGATGGCCGCAGTGGCTCTCGACCTGATCACTGAGTTCGGCCAGCCGGTGATCATCCTGGACGTAACGCCGGGTGAGTATGACCCCGAAACAAGCCAGAACGGCCCAGACACGGTCGTGGAGCGCACCGCGCAAGGCATCCTGCTCGACTTCACCGGTTACGAGTTCCAGACCAACAGCCTGATCCAGTTCGGCGACAAGAAGCTGAAGATCGCCGCGCAGGGCCTTGGATCGGCGCCCGGCCTTCTGAGCAAGGTCGCGGCCCAAGGCCGAACCTGGTCGATCATCCCGCCGGTGAAAGAGATCAACCCGGCCGGCACGCCGATCCTGTACGAGCTGCAGGTGCGCTCATGAGCAAGTACGCGGGCAAGCAGGGCAGCTTCGGACTGCAGCTGGCCGAGTTTGCAGAAAAAGCCAATGCGGCGATCAATGCCTCAGTACGCGAAGTGGCCATAGAGATCGGCAACTCGCTGATCCGCATGTCTCCAGTGGATACCGGCCGATTCAGGGCCAACTGGCACGCCTCTTTGGACTTCATTGAGCCATACACCTTTGACGATCTCGACCCAAGCGGGCGCGAGACGATCGAATCGCTTGTGGCCGCATTCAACGACTTTCGGCCAGGTCAGCAGATCTACATCGTGAACAATCTGCCCTACGCCATCCCGCTCGAGTACGGCCACTCTGCTCAGGCGCCCGGAGGGATGGTGCGGATCACTCTGGCCCGATTCCAGCGGATCGTCGACGAAGCCATCAGGAACAACCAGGTATGACTCACGCGACGATACGCAAGATCTACGAGGCTCGACTCCAGGCTTGGGCCGCCGCTCGGGTACCGGCACTGCGCATCGCCTATCAGGGCGACAAGTTCGAACCCCAAGCCGGCGAGACCTACCTGGCAGCCTTCACTCTGCCGGCCAGCGTCGATAGCCAGGACCTGCAAGGCGCGCACCGGCTCTACCTCGGCATATTCCAGGTGAGCATCGTCACACCGGCAGGCAAGGGTGCAGGCTCAGCCGAGGCGATCGCTGACGAGCTGGCAGCGCTGTTCCCGCTGAACCTGCGCCTGACGCGTGATGGGATGACAGTCATGGTCTACACGCCCGTTGAGCCAGGCCCAGGCATCAGCGAGGACGCCACCTACACCGTCCCGGTCTCCTTCCGATACCGCTCAGACACCATCTAAATTCGCCCGTTGGGCAAACACCAGAACCCGCCATGTGCGGGTTTTGTCATTTCTGCATAGAGGGAAACACAATGGCATTTCGTCTGCCCAACGGCGCAACCATGGAAATCGCAGCCACTTTCAGCGCTCTGGCGCTGGTCACTGCGATCAGCAACGCAAACCCGGCCGTGGCCACTTCGAACGCTCACAGCTTCGAGGATGGCGACATCGTTGTCGTTACCTCCGGCTGGTCGCGCCTCAACGAGCGTGCGGTGCGCGTCGACAATTCGCTGACCAACACCTTCGCGCTTGAAGGCGTCAACACCCTCAACACCCAGGTCTACACCGCCGGCGGCGGCGCTGGCAGTGCGCGCTCCGTCGACAGCTGGGTGCAGATCCCGCAGATCACCGATGTGGCATCCACCGGTGGCGAGCAACAGTTCCTCACTGTCGGCTTCCTGGAAGACGACGAGGACAAGCAGATCCCCACCAACAAGAACCCGATCAGCATGACGCTGACGGTCGCCGACGACCCGACCCTGCCATATGTGCCCGTGGTCGAAGCCGCCGACGAGGACAAGGAAGCCCGCGTCCTGCGACTGAACCTGCCGGATGGCTCCTCGATCCTCTACAACGCCTTCGTGTCGATCACCTCGACCCCAACTCTGGGCCGAAATGCGCTGATGACTCGCACCATCACCATCTCGCTGACCAGCCGTATCGCCCGCTACATGGCCGCGTAAGGACAGATCATGCCCAGCTTCAAGATCGCTCAACCGACCACGTTCACCGTGAAGGTGCCTATCCCGCAGGTCGGCCTCCAGCCTGCGATGGTGGGGATGACGTTCAAACACCGCAACCGCGAGGAAATCGCCGAGCTGTACGACCAGTGGGACAAGCAGGTCGAGCAGCTTCGCAAGAGCTTCGAAGGCAAGGAGCCGACTCTCGCCGAGGTCACCGCCGCCGAGATCGACAACAGCGCGCGACAGGTGAAGGACCTGGTCGTCTCCTGGGGCTTCGACGATGAGTTCAGCGACGAGAACATCCGTGAACTGGTCAAGAGCTGCATGGGCGTGTCCGACGCCATCGTGCAAGCCTATGGCGACGCCTACACCAAGGCCCGCCTGGGAAACTGAAAGCGGCCGCACGTATGCTTTACGAAGCCGGGCCCAGCGCTGCCGAGGTTGGCGCGTTCGGCCTGACGCTCGACCAGATACCCCAGGAAGAGTGTTACGTGTGGCCGGAGAACTGGCCAAGCTTCTGCGTGTTCGAGTCAATGACCACGCAGTGGCGCAGCGGGCCGGGCGGGGCGACGGGGCTGGACTACGTGTCCATACCGGTCGTGATGCGCCTGGTGGGGGTCGAGAAAAAGCGCCGGCCCATGGTGTTCGAGGATGTGCGCGTCATGGAAGCCGCTGCGCTGGGTGTGATGGCTGATGAGCGCTCAGTTAAAGAATAGCCGTTTCGAATAGCACCCTCTGGGTGTTAGATTCCCTGAAAACAGGGAGATGTATCGATGAGAAAAGCTATTCTGCTGGCAGCAATTTGTGCTTTGTCGGCGTGCTCGAGCAGTCCTCGCATTCAAGAAAGCGCCCCGGCACCGCCGGTTGCGAAGAAGGTTAAGTCTGAGCCGAGAGTGATTGTGCAATTGACCGAGGAACAGGCGGAATCAGCAAAGAATTCCGTTAGGTCGTCTCTAAAAGACCCGTATTCAGCGGTGTTCGATGGGCTCTACGGGACGACCATCCATCCAGAAAATAAAAAGTCGGTCATTGCGTGTGGATACGTTAACGCCAAAAACGGCTACGGCGGGTATACCGGCTCTTCTAAGTTTGCTGTGATAGCTGGGAACACATACCTGTACAAATCGTCAGGTGGCGGTATCGCAGAAATAGACAACAAGTTCATAGACCAGCTGTGCACTGCTGAAAAGTGAAAATGATCCAACACAACCCGCTCCGGCGGGTTTTTTTTCGCCCGGAGAAAACATGAACATCGCTGAACTTGGCATCAGAATCGACACAACTGGTGCCGACAAGGCGACCTCGGACTTGGACAAGCTCACGGCTGCTGGTGGCCGTGCAGAGCAATCTACCAACGGCCTGATGGGAGAGATCAATGCACTGGAGAAATCTCTCTCTCAGGGCGCCAAATCTACTCAGGAGCTCGCCCGGCAGCGTGATTCACTCGCCAAGCTGACCAGAGCCGGGGCCTACAGCGAGGCGGAATTCGCCAAGATCACCAAGGATTTGGACAAGCAGCAGATCTCATTGGTGAAGTCGACCCTGGACGAAGGAAAAGCTCTGAACAGCTTGTTGGGCGCGATCGACCCGGCCCAAGCCAAGCTGGCGAAGCTTGATGCGCAGGTGCAGGGCTTAGGCAAGGCATTGGATTCGGGAAAACTTTCCCAGCAGCAATATAACGCTGCCCTGAACAAGATCGATGGCAAGTACGCAGAACTCACGAAGGGCGCTTCCGCTATGGAGCGGCTTGGCCTGAATACTCGGCAAGCACAAGAAAACGTCCTGCAGCTTGGCAATGCTCTGTCGAATCGTGACATTGGGAGTGGCCTTCGCGCCATCACCCAGCTCGGTGCCGAGTCAACCCTCTCTGCCGGCCGGATTGCTGCTGTGGCTGCGCCAATCGGGATTGCCGCTGCTGCGGTCGGCGCTCTTGCATATGCCTACTACGACGCCCAGCGCGAAATCTCCGTATTCAATAAGGCCATATTCACAGGCAACAATGTTGCAGGCGTTACCACTTCATCGCTTCAAGCCATAGCCAAGCAGGCCGGTGAGGTAACGCGAAATTTCAGCGGCTCGCGCGAAGCCGCATTGGCTCTGGCCGAAAGCGGAAAGGTTGGCGCTGATCGCCTCCAGGACCTGACCGAGGCGGCAGCTGCTATCTCGAAAGTCACGGGGCAGGGTGCGACCGAAGTAGCAAAAAGCCTCGCTGATATGGGTTCTTCTGCCAGTACAGCAGCAGAGCTCATCAGCCGCCAGTACGGCCTGATCTCGTTCGAGCAGTACCAGTCGATCAAAGCGATCGAGGACAACGGTAACTCTCAGCAGGCTCTCGATACATTGAGCAGCACGCTGAATGAAAATGCTCAGGCACGGCTCAAGAAGTACCGCGAGTCACTTTCTGATATTGAGCGCGATTGGGATGACATAAAGGAGGCCACGAAGCGTGCATATGGCGAGGTAAGGAATTTCTTCGCCAGCGATGACTTGTCGACGCTGAAAGACGTTCGTGAACAGATCGACTACATCAACAAGCATCCTATTGCATCCGGCATCGGCTCCTTGTTCAAGAACGGACTCAAGTCGCGCGACGAGGTGCTGGATTCCCTCCGGGCCCGCGAAGAATCTCTCGATAACCAGATCAATATGCGCGCCGATGAGGCCAAGGAGACTGGAGCGGTCGAGGCCGCCAACAAGCGGCTGATCCAGACCCAGAGCATCCTGGATGCTCAGCTGGACAATGTTAGCCCGCTGGCGCGGCGCACAAAGGCTGTGAAGGACCTGAACGAACAGTTCCGGCAGTATCAAAGGGATGCCCTGAGAACGGGAAATAAGGCACCTCTGCTCGATGGTGTGAGCTTCGATGGCGACAAGATCTCAGGTGGCGCATACGACACGCTCTTGAATGGCATCAACGACCGCATAAAAGACAAGCGCACTCCTAAGGCAAAGGCTTACACGGAGGATGCAGGCATGAAGGCGCTGGACAATGCCAAACAGCAATATGCTGTCCTGCTCCAGCAAGAATCTGCCATCGACAAGCAGTCGCTTAGCTCCGAGAAAATTGGAGCTCAGGCCCAGGCGCTGATCAAATTCGAGCAGCAACTTGCAGACGTTAAGGAAAAGAAAACTCTGACTGCTGACCAAAAGTCGTTGCTGGCCAATCAAGAGCTGATCCGCGCCCAGCTGAAGCGTAACGCAGATCTTGAAGCCAGCATCACAAAGCAACAGAAGGGCATTGAGGCGGTCAAGCAGGCCGAGAAGGACCGTATTGAATTGCTCAAGCTCACTGGTCAGGCACTGGCCGCTAACGCTGCAGAATCTGGAATTCTGGAGGCGGAGCAGAGGCTGAAGTACGAGCGAGACGGAAATATCGAGGCTCTTAAGCGACTGGATATCTTGAAGCAAATTCGAGAGGCCAATATCCGAGCGAACATCAAGATCGACACGATCGAAGGTGTCAGCAAATCGCCAACCCCAGCAGGTTTGGACGCGGTTGTTGGTGGGGCAGCCAGCGAGATAACTCGCCTGGACCGGTCAGCAAAAGAGCTCGATGACTGGCGCCAGAAAGAGCTCGAGAAGCAGAAAGCATATCTCGACCTGAAGGCGATCAACCAAGAGACCTACGACGAGCGAGTTTCAAACATCACCAAGCAGTCGCAGGATAACCAGTCCAAGATCGAAGACGCGCGGAACAAGGCTTCCCTCGAGAACGCCTCGGAGTTTTTCGGCACGCTGGCCACGTTGAGTCAATCCGAGAACAAGAAGCTGGCCGCGATCGGTAAGGCTGCGGCAGTTGCCCAGGCCACCGTTGACGGTTTCCTCGCTGCGCAAAAAGCACTTGCTGCGTTCCCGCCCCCGTTCAACTTCGTCGCTGCTGCAGCGGTGGGCGTGGCCACGGCGGCCAACATCGCCTCCATCGCAGGGGTCGGCTTCATGGATGGCGGCTACACCGGCAACGGTCGCCGCGACGAGGTGGCCGGCCCTGTGCACCGCGGCGAATACGTCTTCGATGCGCAGGCCACATCGCGGATCGGTGTCGGCAACCTTGAGGCGCTGCGCAGCGGCAACATTACCGCCAGCGCGGCGCCGGCCATGGCAGCCAACTCTGTGCCGTCGGCCAGATCCAGCGGCTCGACGCCAGTGCAGCCTGTCTTCCATTACAACTTTCCCGGCATCACCAATGCTGCGGAAGCCAAAAAATCGACCGCCCAGGCATCGCGCCAGGCTGTTCGGGCGATCAATCAAGCAGGGAGGTATAGCTGATGGCACAGTTCCTCGAAGAAAGGCTGCCGGCCACGATCAGCTATGGGGGCAGCTTTTCCGAGGATCATGCGGTCAACACGGTTGAGACGGTCGGTGGGGATGAGTATCGAAGCCTGCGGCACCCGTTCGTGCGGCTGTCCTACGATATATCGTACGCGCGGAACATCGCTTTTGTGCGGGACAAGGTGCTGAACCTCTATGCCCGTGCCAATGGCATGTACCGCGGCTTTCGAGTGAAGGACTTCAAGGACTTCACCACGAACGCCTACATCCTGGCACCGACGGCACTGGATCAGCCGATGCAGTTGGTGACGCCTGGTGTTTACCAGCTGATGCGCTGGTATGGCAGTCCGACAGATCCGCAGGCGGCGCGGCGGAGGCTGCGCAAACCGGTCGCCGGCACGGTGAAGATCGCGTTCGGCGGACAGGTCATTCCGAATGATCAGGTGATCATCGATTACACCGCGGGCATCGTTAGGCTTCCCGGCCTGGCCAGGTCCAGCATCACAGCGATCACGAAGGCCGCGCAGGCGGTTGTCACGGCTCCGGCTCACGGCTTCACAGTTGGCCAATCGGTCGCGCTGTTCGGCGTGCAGGGCATGACGCAGATCAACGGCCGCCGGGCGATTGTGACGCGCACCACCACCAACACCCTGACCCTGGATCTCGACAGCTCGTCGTTCAGCGATTACGCCAGCGGCGGCCAGATCCAGAACCTGCCACTGGATGGCGAGCAAGTGACGGCGGGGTGTGAGTTCGACATCCCGTGCCGCTTCAATTCGGACATCTCGACCGGTTTCCCCGGCCACGGAGTACTCACCTCCGACGGCATCCAGATCATCGAAATATTCAACCCGTAAGGCTCCCCTGATGAAAGCACACGTTGCCGACTGGCAGACGCGGGTTTACTGCGTCCGCATCGTGCCCGAGGGTGCTCCGCCGGTGCGCATTGCCGGGTACCCGATCCCGCTGATCATGGGCAATGGCGCCGAGTACCTGACCGAGAACGGCTACGAGTTTTCGGGCCTGGGATCGGAGAGCGGCCTGGCCGCGGCTAGCGTCGACCTGGAAGGGATTCTGTCGGCCGGCGCCATCAGCCGCGCCGACCTGACCTCGGGCGTCTACGACAATGCCCGCGTCTACCTGTTTGCTACCAGCTGGGCCGCGCCGGTCGAGGATGAAGAGCCGCTGAGCCTGATGTTCTGGGGCAAGACGACCATCACCGACGACAACAGCTACAAGGCCGAGCTGATGGGCGTGATCGATCTGCTGTCGCAGGAGACGGCGCGCACCTACGGGAACATGTGCGACTACACGTTCCTGGACCGCAGCCTGGACGGGACGGTGCTGCGCTCGTTCCGCAGTCGCTGCACCGGGCCGCGCGCCGCGCCGGACGGGCCGGTGTTCGAGAACCTGCTGGTCACCGGCACTGCTACGGCGGTGGCCTCCCAATACGTATTCACCGACGCCGCGCGCACCGAGCCCGAAGACTACTTCGGCAACGGCGCCATCCGGTTCCTGACCGGCCTGAACGCCGGGCTCAAGCCCCTGGAGATCAAGAGCTACGCCGCCGGCGTGATCGAGGTGCATGAGGCGTTCTCCTACCTCCCGCAGGTGGGCGACCAGTACGAAATGCTCCCCGGCTGCCGCAAGCGCCTCACCGAGGACTGCGCGGGCAAGTGGGGTAATGGCAAGAACTTCGGCGGCTTCGATGACGTGCCGACACCGTCGCAGTACACGCAGGTAGGGAGGAACTGATGGATATCGTGGATTACGCGCAGGAGTGCGCGCGCACGCCCTTCAGGCACCAGGGCCGGGTGAAGGGGCTGGGCATGGACTGCGCGGGCCTGCTGGCCTACTGCCTGGACCGTGCCGGGCTTCCCTACAAGGACGAGAACGGCTACGGCCGCAACCCCTTCGACGGGACGCTGGAACGCGCGCTGGATGATCAGCCCTCGCTTGAGCGCATTCCCACCGGTGAGGCCCAGCGCGGCGACGTGCTGCTGATGCGCCTGCTCCGGTCCCCGCAACACATCGCAATCCACGCCGGCGATATCGACGGCCATCCCTATGTCATCCATGCCAGCGAGCAGCACGGCGGGGTCGTCACTCACCGCCTTGATGAGGTGTGGGGCGCCCGGGTCATGCGTGCGTACCGAGTGAGGCCATCTGAATGAGCACAAGCGCACTGCTGGGCGGCCGTGGCTCCATCCTGTTCAAAGCGTTCAATACCACATTCCTCGGCGTGCCCGGTTGGCTGGACCGAAAGTTTTCCGCGCCTGAGACCGAAGGCCCGCGCCTGGGCGACCTGTCGGTGCAAACCTCCACCTACGGCGCCGAGATCGGCCACGTGCACGGCACAATCGCGCTGGCGGGCAACCTGATCTGGCTTGAGAACAACAAGCTCAAGGAGACGGTGCACAAGAAGAAGTCCGGCGGCAAGGGCGGGGCCAGCACCACGCCGACGCGTACCTTCAGCTACTCGGCGACCTTCATCATCGCCATCTGCGAAGGGCCTATCGATGGCATCGCGCGCATCTGGTGCGGTGACAAGCTGATCTACAACGCGGCCAGCTCCGACATTGGCACCATCATCGCCAGCAACAAGTCGGCCAAGGGCTTCCGGATCTACTACGGCACCGATGACCAGCTGCCGAATGCGCGTTATGAGGCAGCCAAGGGCGTCGGCAGAGCGTCGGCATTCCGTGGCCTAGCCTATGTCGTCTTCGAAGACTTCCAGCTGGCTGATTACGGCAATACGCTGCAGGCGGCCGAGTTCAAGTTCGAGATCGTTCAGGTGTCAAGCTACAGGGACGAGCGGGAAGTTACTCACTCCGAAATCCCGATCAAATTTAAGTCAGGTTCAGCGGATGGCGCGGGCTACCCCTATCTGGCATCGGCTGACGGGGTGCTAAACGTCACTACCGGAAAGGGCAGACAATACACATTCGGTCTCGACGGAGCTTTTCTTGGTCCTATAGGGTCAGGAAAGGTTTTGCCAGAATTTCCCCCAGGTGGACCATACCCTTGCGGTTTCGTAGGGACAGACCTTGTCACATTGAATGACATCTTCATTGGCTCCCTGACTATCGGGCAGAAGGTATTTCTGACGCCACGAAAGTATCAAGATTTCCTTCCGCAGAATCATTATCTCGTCGGCATGGCGTTCACTGATGACGCAGAAAAGCTGATGGTCTTCACGGACTCTCGACCTGGTTCGGAACAGGCCCATTCGGCTGACACGTTTTTCGTGCTCGACAACGGCGGGCAGATCCAGAAGCAGGGGAAAGTTAGCGCCACCGGGTTAAACAGTCAGGCGCTAGGGTTCGGTCCTGCAGCTCGAGCCAGCTATGTGTGCAATTTCTTGGAAAGTGAAGGCGAGTACCTCTGGACCGCAAGTGGGCTGCGTGCCGGCAACCTGATCCTGTATAGGATTGCAGAGGAGCTATCGCTCGTGGGCTCTATCCCTGGCACGGTCTATTCGGACTTTGCTTACCCATCGATGCTTGCCAAGGATGGGATGGCCTATGTCGTTGCCGGCGACCGTATCAACGTGTTCACTCGTCTCGGCCAGCTCCTGTCCGAGCCGCCCGCACTTGAGCAGGTCTTATCGGCTGAGGCTCTGCGCTCAGGACTGCTGAACCAAGATGACATTGATGTCTCGATGCTTGAATCGTCAGTCAAGGGATACGCGGTACAGGGCGGCACCATCCGGTCGGCTATCGAGCCACTGCAGCGCGCGTATCGTTTCGACGTGGTGCAGTCCGGGTATGTGGCCCGATTTCTCCCGCGTGGAGGTGAGCCCGTCGCAACAATACCGTACCTGTCGCTGATATCCGACGGCAGCAGTTCATCGGACGTGCTGCTGGAAGAGCGGGAGATGTATACCGAGCTGCCCGTGCGTACCACAGTGAAATACATCGATGCGCCTCGGGAATACTCGGTGTCGAACCAGACGTTCGAGCGCCTCAGTGCGAAAGCAGTCGGCAAGCAGGACCTGGAAGTGCCGATCGTGCTGACGGCAACCGAGGCGCTGCAACTGGCCGAGATCATGACGTTGCTGCCCTGGCTGGAGCGTTCGTCGTTCAGCTTCAAGCTTCCGCCGATCTATCAGCCCTTGGAGCCGGGTGACGTTATTATCATACCGGCGCCGTGGGCGACCATGGAGCTGCGCCTGGACAAGGTCGACTATGGACAGGACGGCACGCTGCAATGCGAGGGCATGCCGAATAGATCGACGCTGTACACCAGCAAGGCCATTGCCAACGAGCCACCGGAGCCGATCAGCACCATACCGGTCTCTGGGCCGACCTTGTTCGTGCCGATGGACATACCGGTCATATCGGAGAACCAGCAGAACTCGCCGAGCTTCATCGGCGCTGTAGTTGGCTACACGCCTGGCTGGAACGGCGCGCTGCTGGTGCAGAGTCAGGATGACGGCCAGACCTGGTCGGACCTGCAAGGCTTTGTCGGGCCAAGCACCATCGGTATCGCTTCCAACACGCTTCCGGCCAGTGCCTCGACAGTTATCGACGAGCGCGTGCTTTCGGTACGGATGATCGCCGGGCAACTCGAGAGCATTACCCGCGACCAGATGCTGGTGGGTAGGCATTACGTGGCCTATGGCGTAGATGGACGGTGGGAAATCGTGCGATTTCAGAGCGCTGACCTGCAGGCCGACGGTACTTACAGCGTCAGCCGCTTCGTGCGGGGCGAGCGCGGTACCGAGTGGGCCACAGGCCTGCACCAGGCCAATGACTACTTCATCCTGCTGGATGACCCCGACAACATCAGCATCGGCATGTCGACTGACTCGTTGATGGCTGAGCGCACCTACCGGGCCATCACCAACGGATCCGACTTGGACAGTGCCAGCGACGTGGACTTCACGTATCGGGGCGTCAATCTCGAACCGCTGAGCCCGGTCTACCCGGTGGCGCGGCGCGATGCCGACGGCGCAGTGACGCTCATGGTGCAGCGCCGCAGCCGGCTGTCATCGTCGTGGTGGGCCAACGGCATGGAGGCCCCGGTGGGCGAGACCGCGCTGGCGCTCGAAGCCGATGTCATGTCCGGCGGCACCGTCAAGCGAACCCTGACCAGCGCCACCGGCGTTTTCATGTACAGCGCTGCCGAGCAGGCCGCCGACTTCGGGGCCGTGCAGGCCTCGATCGCCTTTCGCGTCTACCAACTCTCGACCATTGTCGGTCGGGGCTACCCCCTTGAGGTCTCCGTATGACAGCAACCAACAAGCTTGGGCTTGAGCTGCTGCAGAATGCTGCCGCAAACCAGACCCTGGCCAACACTACCTTTGCGCGCCTGAACCAGCTGGTGCAGGGCGGGGTGGTGGATAAGGACCTTGCCGCGCCGCCGGCATCTCCTGCGGATGAGTCGCTGTACATCGTAGCCGCTTCAGCCACTGGTGCTTGGGCTGGCCGGGATGGCCAGCTGGCCTACTGGCTGGTCACCGCCGGTGCCTGGCAGTTCGTTACCCCAAAGGAAGGCTTCTTCCTGCATGTGAACGATGAGGACGTTTTCTACAAGTTCACCGGAACGGCTTGGGAGGTTTTCTCAGGCGGATCGGGTGGAGGTGGGGACTTCAAGAAAGACGGCTCGGTTCAGATGACCGGTGCGATTGAATACGCCAACGAGGTCTCGGTCACAAACGCGTTCAGCGGTAACGTGTGGGATATGGGTGCTGCGAATAGCAACTTCGTATCCGCCACGTTCTACAGCCCAAACCCAGTCATCACCATGCTCAGCGGTTCACCACTTCCGCCAAACGGTTCATTCCGGCAAGTCCGGTTTGAAAACGATGGAACACTGAAGCATGACCCGGCATTCCTGATACTGCCCACCGGCGCCGATATTGCAGTTCGCGCAGGCGATACAGCGATTTTTCGTTATCGAGGGCAGAGCGAAAACAAATGGGAATGCTCTTTCTATCAGCGCGCGGATGGAACGCCGCTCAAGTCTGGAGCAGGCTTCACCGAGGACCAGGTGCGCAAGACGCCGCTCACCGGTCTCCCTGCAACAACCGGCGACGTCACCGAAACCGACAGCGTACTGTCCGGTATCGGCAAGCTCCAGGCGTCTAAGGTCGCCAAGGAGAGCGGCAAGATCCTGTCGACCAACGACTTCACGACCAATGAGAAGAACAAGCTGGCGGGTATCGCGGAGGGCGCTCAGGTCAACTCTGTCACTTCGGTTGCTGGGCGCACTGGCGATGTAAATTTGGCGAAAGGGGATGTAGGCCTCGGCAACGTCACCAACACCGCCGACGCCGATAAGCCAGTTAGCACAGCTCAGCAGACAGCGCTGAATGCCAAAGTCAGTAAAGCTGGTGCCGAATCAATTGATGGGGTCAAAACGTTCAGTAGCAGTCCCATTGTGCCTACACCTGCTGCTTCGGATACCTCGGCCAGTGTCGCGAATATGTCCTCCCTACGATCGGCGATGGCTCTATTTGGGATTGGAACGGTCAACGGACCCGCTATATCCGACGCCAATAGTGCAAACAACGGAGGGCTATTCAGCTTACCTTCCAATGCTTCCAATAACCCAACGGCTACTCCTTCGGCATTGCTGGTGGTGCCCTTCGATAGCGGCGGCTGCTTACAAATCTGCGCTTCTCTAACGTCAGGACAGAGGCTTCTTTGGCGTACAGAAGCAGGTGGCAGCTTTTCAGCTTGGCAGGAGGTTGCTCGGATCACATCTCCAACATTCATGGAGGCAATGAATGTTCTTTCAACCACGGGTAATGCCGGACTCCGTTTTGGCCGACAGAACGGAGCCGCATCAACTCCATACTTTGATTTTATAAGCGGCGGGGCAAATATAGGTTATGACTTCCGTCTGATTGCAACAGGAGGAAGCCCTTCTAACACTACCGTTGGTACTGGATTGCTAAGCATGTTGGGCGCAGGCCTAAATATCGGTACGCAATCGCAAAACGGTTCTGACAGGCTAACCGTAGCAGGCTCTGCTTCGTTTACCGGCGCCGTCAAGCTCGGAACCTTTACGCTAACCACATTGCCATCCGCGAGCGCGTTTAGCGGCTGTGTGATTTTAGTCTCGAACGCTACAGGGGGGCCGAAGTACTGCCACTCAAATGGCAGCGCCTGGCAAATACTCAACACTACGACGACTGTGAGCTGATAATGCCCGTATACAACGAAGACACCTTCAACTATGAAATCCTCCTGCGCTTCGGCGACACCGGCCCGAACAAAGGTCTGCTGACCGGCGCATCCAGAACCACCATCACGCAGACCACAAAGGATGGTGTGCCGATCGCCACGAACATCAATGCGCCCGAGCAGCTGGCGCTGATCGCGGGCGAGGAAGGCGAACTGCTCTCCACGGTCCTGGGCGAGGTCAACGCTGAAACCATCGTGCTGAACGGCCAATTGCAGGCCAGCTTGGCCGACCTCAATGCCATCGCAGCGCAGCAGCTGGAGCAGTTGACCCAGGTGCGCGGCGAACTCAGCGCCAAGGTGGCGGATCTGACCACCGCCCAGCAGACCATTGCAGACCTGCAGGCGCAGCTTGCCCAAGGCCGCACCACCGAGGAAGCGCGGGTCGAGGTTGCGGCCGAGCCCGACCCGGCAGCCTGACCCATCGCGCCATCCGATGCCCGCCCCGTGCGGGCTTTTTTTCGCCTGGAGAAAAGCATGAAGACCTCATCGAAGGGCATCGCCCTGATCAAATCCGCCGAAGGGCTTCGCCTCAAGGCCTACCCAGACCCCGGCACCGGAGGCCTTCCCTGGACGATCGGTTACGGCAGCACTTCGGGCGTCACCCGGAACATGGTCATCACCGGAGCTCAGGCCGAGGAGATGCTCGCGGAAGATCTGGTGCGGTTCGAGTGCATCGTGGAGCGCGCGGTGCGCGTGCCGCTCAACCAAGGCCAGTTCGATGCGCTGGTGTCGTTCACCTACAACGTCGGGGAGGGCAATTTCACCAAGTCGACGCTGCTACGCAAGCTGAATGCCGGTGATACCGCTGGCGCCGCCGGGCAGTTCTCCCGCTGGGTCCATGCAGGCGGCAAGGTGCTGCCGGGCCTGGTCAAGCGCCGTGCCGCTGAGCGGGCCATGTTTCTGGGTGTCGCGTGACGCGGGGCAAAGCGCTGGCCTATCTGGCTGCTGTGCTGGCGCTCATGGGCCTGTGCGGCGCTGCGCTGTACGCCGCCTACAGCCACGGCGTCACGGTGACCAACGCCGCGCGGGACGCTGAATGGTCGCAGGCCGTGGCCACCCAGCAGGCCGAACTTGCGCAGGCGGTGCAGACCGCTCGCGCCGAAGAACAACGCCTCCAGCGCGAGGCCAACCAGGTAGGAATCAATGCGAGAGAAAAGAACGCTGCTGCCGATGCTGATGGTGTCAGCCTTGATGCTGCTGGCGACCGGCTGCACGTCGAGGCCGGAAAGCTTGCCGCCAGCGTCGGCACCTGCTCCAGTGGTACCGGCGCTGCCGATCGAGGCGCGTCAGCCACCCGCGCCGCCCTGGTGCTCTCCCAACTGCTCGATCGCGCTGATGCGAGAGCGGGAGAACTGGCAAAGGCTTATGACCGAGCCCGAATAGCGGGGCAGGCGTGCGAGCGTGTATATGACAAAATTAGCAGTTACCGTTAATATCTAAAGCGACCTAAGCCAGGAAATAACACTTAGGTATGAAGGGCTAGCTGAGAGCTGGATTATGTTGCTTATCGTACTCGAAAGATTTGAGCTGTTTTGAAGGTAATCTTTAAGCTTTGATGTTTTTATTAAATTTACTTTTTCTTCATCAGATCTTTCGCCTTTCGATTTTAAGAGCGACAGTGCATCAATCAAAGCATCCGGCGGTGTGTCTTTAGGTAGAGCAATGTGTTCGAAAAGTGACACAGGCTCACGCTCTTGATATCCAATCTCCCTAGCCGATATTCTTCCTCCGTCGAAAACAACCTCAGTGCCATGCGAAACAGATATTCCAATGTTTGCGCCATCAATGACAACATTAGTGAACTTTGCAGGCATGGTTAAATCCTTTTAAAGTTTAATTTAATTAAGCTTATTTAATTTCAGTATCAATCGGCTGGATCAGCGCGAGTTCTCTCCACAATTCACAGTAGATCAAGCCAAGGGAATTTGCTCTGACCGCCCGTCAGCTTGCAGTAGGGGTTGCGCAGGAATGGTTGGGTTGAGTCGACGAGCTGCTGCCACCCATCACAGCTTCTGCAGCGGATGTGCGGGAAGGGGTCATCGTGCACAGATCGGAACTTGGTCCAGGTGTCTACGTCACTGGGCTTGGGTGTCAGATTCAGCCATCCCGGCGTGTCGATATCCGCCTCCGTTCTTCTGGAGTAATGATAGTCGCCAGAGCCGTTCCTCGTTGCAGGATTGCAAAGCCCGGCTGGCTGGTGCAAGAATACTGTTCATCTGTACAGTGTTCGAGCCATGCCATGGAAAGCCCATTCCAATCCGAAGCCCTCAACATCTCCCTTGATGACCTGCTGTGCATCCGCGCGCCCGGAACTTATCTGGTTCGCGTGGCCGGGGACAGCATGACCCGCGCGGGGATCTTCGATGGTGATCTGCTGATCGTCGACAAGGGTGCAGAAGTGAAGCAGGGCCAGGTGGTGATCGGCGTGGTGAACCAAGAGCCGATGGTGAAGCGCCTGGATTATGTCCGGGGCATGCCCGTGCTGAGGTCTGAAGGTACGGGCCACCACCGCTTCATCATGGAAGGCGACGAGTTCACCGTTTGGGGCGTCGTCACCCACAGCGTACGCCAGCATGGCGTCGAACCATGAGGTGCCAGGTCACCCGCAGGATGCTACAGGGGAAGCCGATTGATGCGGCCGAGGTACGGGCGCTTCCGCCGGCGGTTGGCGATCTGCGGATCAACGACGAGATGTGCCAGGCCCTGGGCCGGACATCGAAGACGGCCAGTGTCCGAGGGGTGAATTCAATCGGGCCGAGTGAGCTGCCGCTGCTGCATGAGGCGGTGCTGTCATGGATGGCGCCGAACGGGTTCGTCCTGAGCGGCCTGGAGGAAGAGGGCGGTTGCCTCTATGCGCAGTCTTGGTGGTGCAGGAATTTAGGGTAGAGGTGGGCAGAACGCCCGAGAGGGAAATCGTCAATCTGTCCAATCCAAAGCATGAATACAACAGGTCAAAAATCGTTCAAGTCAGCTTCATTCCCGCCTCTCTGCTGAGATTTTGCTAAAGCAAGGTTTCAGCTGTCACTAAGTCACTGAAATACTTGAATAATTTATTTCAGTAGATTCGATCCATCATGGGGGCTACGCTGAAGCGGCGGGAGGGCTCCAGGCGAGGTGTGGCGGGCGTTTCAGCTACATTCTGTACCATTTTACTCTGCGCGTTTTGTACCGGTTTTCGGATGTTTTCGGACGTTTTCTTGGGATGGGTGGTAAGTTTTATCACCCTGACGATGACCTTCATCCCTTTTGCCGTGGCCATTATTCGTTTGGGAAAACGGGCGGACGAGGGGGTGGCTACACAGGTCGGATCTGTACGAAACGTTATGGGAGGCAAGTCTACCAAGACGCTCGGTCGTTCGGGCGAAAACAGGTTGGGTGGGCGTTTTTTGGATGAGGCAGGGGAGCGTTAGTGAGTAGTTTTCAAGCGATGTTTGACGTCAGTGATCGGAACACGATCGCCGGGGCGGATCAGGTCTTCTACGCGGCGGAGGAGGGTGGAAATCGGAATCATGTCCAGGATGGTGCGCCGAGTGAGAACACTACGCATCAAGGGGTTGATGTTTGAGAGGGTTTTACATTCGGTAGCGAATGAGCGACCTGGTAACGGACTCTGATGAAGCGTTTTGATGGAAGGGATGCTTAAATTTGCAGTACTATTGCAGTACTTCATGACACAACGGGAGAGTCGCCATGCCTCGCATGACATTAGACCTAAGCACCGAGATTGACGATCGCCTTACCGAAATCGCCGCACGTCGCGGCATCAGCAAGGCTGACGCCATGCGCCGAGCGTTCGCGCTATTGGCCATCGCCGACGAGGAGAAGAGCAAGCCCGGCAAATTCTCGTTGGGTATCGTCCGCGAGAAAGATGACCACACGCTTGAAGCCGTTGGTCGGGTGGTGGGTGTTTGATGACGCAAGAGCATATGCACTCGGGAGACCGGAATATCGAGGATGTTTTCGCGTCAGATGATCACGGCAAAAAGCCAGTTAAGCTTGGAGAGGGCGATAGGCTCAAATTCGCTCAGCAGATACTCGGCGGTTTATTTGTGGTCTCTTTGTTGGTAATGGGGGGATATGCGTTCAATCCTGACAATAAGGCGTGGGCGGAGATATTTGAACTGATAAAGGTGGGCGCGCTGCCTTTGGTAACGCTAGTGATTGGTTTTTATTTTCCGAGCTCAAATCGGTAAGTACATGCTGAAAGAGGGTTAATCACGGAGCTTTTGATAGCCATTGGCCTGGATGAAGGACATAGACACACGTAAGGCACGGCCCTGTAACAGATGTCTTTCCACGTGTCGCCAACTCGACGTCGTTCGGCGCCACCTTCATTCTGATGTCATGGATGACCGCAAGCACACAGCTTTCACTCGCGAGAATCAGGAGGATCCACTATGGCCAAGAAAGCCAACAACCCGTTCTACTTCGCCGGCGCCTCGTTGATTGCAGTCGGCTGTGCCTTCGCCGCGATCGGTGCCTCGGGTCAGGAGGCTTTTGGATGGACGTCCATAGGACTGCTGGTGCCTGGCGTGGCTCTGCTTGTTGCGGGGCTTATGAATAGGCGCCGGGCGAGCTGAACACGTCTGTCGACTGACTTTGCAGGTAAAGGGAACGGGATCATCGGTACAGGGGCAAGACGCATGAGTGCTTCATCAACCCGAGTTCGGCACGCGGTCTCCGCTACGGCGATGGCTGGGTGTTTCAGCGTGCACCTGGAAGCCGTCACCAGCGGCGCCGTCTCGCAGCTGGTCATCATCGATGATCACGAGCCAGCCGCCGTGCTGCTGAGCGTCGACGCTTATCAAGTGCTGCAGGATGAGCTTGAAGATCTGCGTTCTGAACGCCTGGCCATCGAGCGCCTGCCTGGCATAGACAGCGATGTGACCTTGAGCCTGGAAGAAATGAACGCCCGGTTCGAATAGGCATTTGTGCCGTACACCTGCGTTCTTCGTTACCAGTGGGTCACAGATACAAAGCCCGATCTACCAAGCGATTCTGAAGCTTCCTGCGAATGATGTTCGAACGCCACGAACATGACCTGCCCATCACACCTTCCAAATCCTAGAAACCCGCCCCGGCTCCCACGAACTTCCGGCAGTGCACCGACGCATCGCGAATCATGAAGTTGACCAGTGTAGGCGAGACGCCCAGCTCGGTGGCGATGTCTTTCTGTGGTTTGCCGTGCACGCGATACATCAGGAAGGCGTAGCGGGCGCGCTTGGGCAGTTGGGCCAGGGCGCGGTCGACCTTGCCCAGGGTCTGACGGTCGACGTTGATCGACTCAGGGTTGGACATCTGGGGGACTGTGTCGAGGGTCTGGTCGTCCTGAACGAAGTAGCGCTGTTCGGTGGCCTGCTTGCGGTAGTGGTCGATGGCCAGGTTGCGCACGATGCGGAAGATGTAATTGAGCTGGGCGTTGAAGGGCAGCATGCCGGCTTTCATTCTGCGCACTCGCAGATAGGCATCCTGGACGACATCTTCGGCGTGGCTGCGGCATCCGGTGATTTGCGCGGCGATTTTGATCAGGCCCTGGCGGTGCGAAATGAGTGTCTGCAGCAGCGAGGGGAGGTCGTGGAGTGAGTTATCCGTGCTACGTGAATCCTGCATGTTGATACCTGCGGCGGGCAGTGACAGAAAGTATGTCCTTATGTGACGGCGCTCAAAGTAGAGTTGTTGATTCTCATTGTCAAATGAGAAATTGTTCTATTCATAGGTTTTCTTGATTGCGTGAAGGAATTAGCCCGCTCGTCAAATGGAGGCTAATTTTGGGTGGGTGTGGAACGTCTCTGAGAGGTAGGCCTGTGCCACGCGCAGGCACGTTGGGTAATTTTCAGGAGGCAAGGCAATGGCGTTCGACCGCGAAGACACGATGTTTCTGGTAGTGATGAATCACGAGCAGCAGTACTCGATCTGGCCCGATTTCAAGGCCGTGCCGGCAGGTTGGTCAACGGTGAGGGAAGCGGCGTCCAAGGCCGAGTGCCTGGCCTGGATCGAAGCCAACTGGACGGACATGCGCCCGGCCAGCCTGCGTGAAGCGATGGGGGCTTGAGGAAGTACGCGTGACCGCGCGGCGCGTGGCAGGGTCACGCGCCGTTGTCATTTTGGGGACACCGAGCATGTGAGGTGGCCGAGGTGAAGCGGGTCTTGGCGACGATCAACTCCCTTGGGGTCCAGATGAATCTGGTACTTGCCAGAGGGGCCGATCGCCGTAAGCCTGGTCAGCCGTTACCAGCGGTAGTTGACCGACCCGATCAGCGCTCGCTCGTCGCCGTAGCGGCATGAGACGTTGCAGAACAGGTACTTCTCGTTGGCGACGTTTTGCGCTTTCATGGCTACGGTCCAGTTCTTGTCGACTTCATAGGTGACTTTCGCGTCGAACAGGGTGTAGGCGGAGACCTTTTCGTTGGCGTCCGAGCTGGACGTACGGCTGGTGCCCATGTAGCGGGCGCCGCCGCCGACCACGACCTGAGGCAGGCCCAGGGTGGTCAAGCGGTAGTCGGCCCACAGGTTGGCCATGTGATAAGGCACGCCGTCGATGCGCGTGCCCACGCGGGCGGACACGGCATCGTCGGTGATCTTCGCATCGGTGTAGGTGTACGAGGCGGTGGCGCTGAGGTTCGGGGTGATGTCCGCTTTGGCCTCAAGCTCCACGCCCCGCGCGCGGGTTTCGCCGAACTGCACGGTATTGCCGGTGAGGTCGGTGCTCAGCGAGTTCTTCTGCTTGAGGTCGTAGACCGCAGCGCTCAGCAGGGCCGTGGTACCGGGCGGGGTGTAGCGCACGCCGATCTCGTACTGCTCGCCCTCGGTCGGATCGAACGAGGTGTTGGCGTTGGCGTTGAAGACGTTCGCCGGCAAGAACGACTGGCTCCAGCTGATGTACGGGGCCAGGCCGTTGTCCGCCTGGTAGACGAGGCCGACACGGCCGATGGCTTTCTTGTCATCGCGTGGTGTGCGGGCGCCGCTGGCGAAGTTGTAGGTGCGGCTTTCGGCCCAGTCCTGGCGACCGCCCAATAGCAGAATCCACCTGTCGTCGAACTTGATCTGGTCTTGCAGGTAGACGCCGGCCTGGGCGCTGTGCAGGTCCGAGCCGGTGTTGGCGGATGTGGCGTTGGTCGGCACGCCGTACACGGGATTGGCCGGGTTGAAAATGGAGTTGGCGCCGGCGAAGCGATGGGAGTCGTAGGTCTTGTGGTAGTAGTCCACGCCCGCCAGCAGGGTGTGCTGCCAGCGGCCGCTGTTGAGGGTCCATTGCACGTTGTTGTCGCTGGTCCAGCCTTCGGAGCGTTCGCGGCGGATGCTGGGTCGGCGCGCCAACTGGCCCCGGTTGCGCAGGGCGGCGCTGCCGGTATCGGCGACCTGCATGTAGTCCCAGCTCAGGTCCGCCTCGAAGTGGCGGAGGGAGTGGCGGATTTTCAGGTCGGGAGTGAAGTCGTGTTCGAACAGGTAGCCGATGCTGGTCGAATAGTTGTTGTAGTGGTCGAAGCCGCGCTCGCCGGTGAACAGGTCGCGGTCGACCTTGGGGTAGCGGGTGCCGGACGAGGTGGTCAGGTCGAAATCCAGCGGCGGTGCGAAGCCGGTGCGGGTTTCCTGGTAGTTGGCCAGGAGGGTCAGCGAGGTGCTGTCATTCGGGCGCCAGGTGAAGGCGGGGGCGATGTAACGGCGGTCGTCGTCGGCGTCGGTGGTCTGGGTGTCGCTGTCGCGCCACAGGCCGGTGAGACGATAGGAGAACTGCCCGGCGTCGTCGATCGGGCCGCCCAGGTCGAAGCTGTACTGTTTGCGCGCATGGCTGCCGTACTCGACGTTGACTTCATGCAGCGGCATGTCGGTCGGGCGTTTGGTGATGGTGTTGATCAGACCGCCCGGCGAGAGTTGGCCGTACAGCACCGAAGAGGCGCCCTTGACCACTTCCACGCGCTCCAGGCCGTAGGGCTCGATGCCGCCGTCATACACGCTGCCTTGCAGTTTCATGCCATCGCGCAGAATGCCGCCCGTGCCCGAGCCGACGTTGAAGCCGCGGATCACGAAGTCGTCGGCGACCCGGCTGAACCCGCCGGGCTGGGCGATCACACCTGGTGTGTAGCTCAGGGCCTCGGCCAGGGTGTCGGTCTTGCGGTTGTCCATCTCGTCGCGGGTGACGACCGAAATCGACTGCGGAATGTCCTTGATCGCCGAATCGGTCTTGCTCGCGCTGGTGCTGCGCGTGGCCACGGGACCCTGGATCTGGCCAGTCGGGTTCTCGAGGACCCGGGCGTCGATATTGGTTTCCTGCAGTTCCAGGGTGCCGCTCGAGGCGGCAGTGCTGGCGCTGTCGGCGGCGTAGGCTGTGCTCAGTGGCAAGCCACCGAGCAACAGCGCCAGTGTCAGCGGATGGTAGACGAAGACTTTTTTTGCGGGCATGGCGGCTCCTGAGTGTGAAGTGTTGTTTTTCTGGTGAGTTGAAGTCATGTCGCCCGCTGCATGATCCCCATCAAGCAGCGGGCGTCCCATTGGCGGCGGTTACGGGCAGTACTCGTCGAAGAACGTCTCGCGCTCCAGGCGCAACAGGGCGGCTTGCTTGTGCGGCAGGGTGATGGTCTTGAGCCTGCCGTAGCCCTGGGATTCGAGGAAGCCGATCTGCCGGGTGTGGTCGATCCGCGGTTCGCCGAGGATGCGCTGGGTGCGCGGCTCGTCAATGAACATGTAGTGCATGAGCGAGCGGAACCAGCCCTTGAGCTTGCCGGCGCTCTGGTGCTTGCTCTCGCCGACCACCACGTGCCAGCCACGGTCGTGGTCCTGGACGTCGTAATAGGGAGCGATGCGATCTTCCTTGCACCAGTAGATCTCGAAGTAGGCGAACGGCTCGCCGTCGTAGCTGCCGATCAGCGGCAGCACCCGTGGGTCATCGAGAATTTGTTGCAGGTACTCGGCGTGCTCTTCGGGGGTGCCGGTCTGCTCCCAGAAGAACGCGACCTGCTCCAGGTTCATCCAGCGATTGAAGCGTTCCAGGTCCAGACCGATGTCGACGGTGCGCAGGGTGAATGTGGTCTTCAGGCCCGGCAGTTCACGGCGGTAGACCTCGCCGTGCGGGATCGGCGGGCGCTGCGGATGACGCTTGTCGCCGCTGAACGTGTAGCGCAGCGGCATGCCGGCGGCCGATGGAGTGGTGAGCCAGGGCAGCGGGTGTTGCCAGAAGCTGCTGCGGGCACAGGCCAGGCGTGCGGTGCGGCCGTCGTGGCTCAGGAGGGTATCGAAGACCCCTTCGCGCACCGCGTCGCGCGCGCGGTCGAGGGCGAGCGGGGCGCTGACTTCCAGCCCAGGGACGCGGGACGAATTGCAGAAGACCTGACCGAGCAGCGCGAGCAGGCCGCTGACCGGGAACGCCACGGGCAGGTTCTCCAGCCGCACATGGCCGTCCTGGCGGAAAAAGTGCACCGGTTCGATCCCTTCGATTGCCAGACTGCCGTTGCCATCGTCCGCCACCTGGGCGATCACGTGGCGGCCGTCGGCCAGGGGCAGGGTGAAGTTCGGCGTGGTCATGGTGCTTCTCCGTGAGTGGCTTCTCGCGTGTGCCAGCGCGCAGGAACGTACCGGGTACTGACCGGTCGGGTGGTTCCAGGGCATAGCTTAGGTAGAATTGTAACGAATGGGAATCATAATTATTTAAGGTTGATTCCCATCTTTACCTGCTTCCTTGCTGATTCCGTTCAGCGCTTGCGCACCAGGAGCCATATGAAATACGGCCCGCCGATGAAGGTTGCGAAGATCCCGGCCGGGATCTGCCACGGGAACACCAGGTTGCGGCCCAGCCAGTCGGCCAGCACCAGCAGCGTGCCGCCGAGCATGGCCGAGAGCAGCAATTGCGCGATCGGCCGGCGTGCGCCGAGCATCCGTGCGATGTGGGGCGCGATCAGGCCGACGAAACTCAAGGGGCCGACGGCCAGCGTGGCGGCTGCGGTCATCACGGCGGTCAGCAACAGCAGGACCAGGCGGCTGCCGCCCAGGGATATCCCCAGCGCCCGCGTGCGCTCGGCGCCCAGGGGCATGATCGCCAGCCAGCGGTTGCACAGCGGCGTGACCAGCAGGAACAGCACCGCCAGGGCACTGACGACCAGCGCCTGGCCGGCGTCGATGCGATAGGTCGAGCCGGTCATCCAACTGAGCATGAGCAGCACCCGGGAATCGCCGCTGATCATGAACAAGGCGGCGAACGCATTGAGCAGGGTGCTCAGTGCGACGCCGGTGAGCAGCATGCGGTCCGGCGCGAAGGCGCTGCGCCAGCTCAGCGCGACGATGGCCAGCAACGCGATCAGGGCGCCAGCGATGGCCGCGGCCAGCAGCACCCAGGGGTTGAAGCCGGGGATGATGACCAGCACCAGAATGCCGCCCAACGCCGCGCCGGAACTGACACCGAGCATTTCCGGGCTGGCCATCGGGTTGCCGGTCATGCGTTGCATCAGGGTGCCGGCCAGGGCCAGCAGCACGCCAGCGGCGAACGCGGCGGCCACCCTGGGCGCGCGCCAGGGCAGCAGCGCATCGAATGCCGCGCCGCTGCTGAAATACCAGCCGTCCGCTCCGCGCCCCCAGGTCAGCGCGACGTAGACGGACACCACCAGCACCGCAAGCAGTACCCAACGGGTCCGTTTGAGGGGAAGGAGACGAACGTTACCGGCGTTGGCGGGTGGATTGATGCGGGTCTCATGCAGGCGACTCAGCAGCACCAGCAGCAGCGGCGCGCCGAGAAAGGCGGTGAAGATGCCCGTGGGCATTTCGGCGCCCAGCACGCGCGCCGAGGCCTGGACCAACTGGTCGGCAAGCACCAGCAGCAAGGCGCCGAACACCGGTGCCCAGATCAGACGCTGACGCAATGTGCGGGCGCCGGCCAGTCGGGCCAGGGCCGGACCGGCCAAGCCAAGGAAGCCGATCACGCCGACGCTGGCGATGGTGCTGGCGCTCAAGGCGACGGCCACGCTCAGGGCCAGCAGGCGCATGCGTCCCGGCGACAGGCCGAGGCTGCCGGCCGTGGCATCGTTGAGGCCAAGCACTTCCAGCGGCCGAGCGAGCAGGGCGGCGAGCACGGCCACGGCCGCCAGACGAGGCGCCAGGTGATACACATCCTGCCAGCTGTTCTGGTTCAGCGAGCCCGATTGCCAGATGAACAGGTTGTTCAAGACCTCATGGTTGGCCAAGACCAGCAAGGTGCTCAGGGTTGCGCAGTACAGGTTGACGATCAGCCCGGACAGGATCAGTGCCACCGGTGACATGCGCCGGCTCCAGGCCAGGCCCAGCACCGCCAGCATGCCCAGTCCGGCACCGATGAGGGCGACGCCTTCCTGGCCGCCGTCGAGCAGGCTTGGTGCATAGATCGCGCAGGCGGCCAGGGCCAGGTGGGCGCCGGAGGCAACCCCGAGTGTGGTCGGTTCGGCGATCGGATTGCGCAGCACTTGCTGGAAGATCACCCCGGCCAGCGCCAATGCGGCGCCGACCACGAGGCTGACGACCAGGCGTGGCAGGTAGCTATACCGAACCAGCAGGGCTGAGAAGTCGTCGGGTATCACCGAGCCGAATACGTGATCCCATGACCCGTGTGCAAGCAGTGAACTGGCCTGCTGCACGCTCAACGCCAGTGCGATCAGCAGCAGTCCAAGGGCCAGCCAGGCGGGCTGGCGACGCAGGCGTGAAGGGGAATCAGGCATGGTCAGCTTCCATGGCGAGCAACTGCTCGGTGATCGACAGGGCCAGGCGTTGCGCGGTCAGCAGGCCGCCGCTGGGGTAGAAGCGTGGCAGCGCCCGAATACGGCCCTCGCGGATCATCGGCAGGGCGCGCCAGATGGGGCTGTTGTCCAGGCGGCGCTGCGCCGCGACCGCTTCGCGGGGGTTGGTGTAGTACAGGAATGCGGCATCCGGGTGTTCCAGCAGCGTCTCGATGCCCACCGCCGGGCTGCCGCCCCAGGCGTTGGTACGCCCTTGGTAGGCGTTGCGCAGGCCCAGGCGGTCGAGCACGGCCTGGTACATGCCCTTGGCGCCGAACAGCAGCAGGTGACGGCCATCCGGATTCAGCCGTGCGATGTACACCGGGCGGTCCTTGACCGGGGTGAGCCTGGCACGCAGGCTTTCGAGCAACTGGTCTGTCTGTTCCAGCAAGGCTTGCGCCTGGGCGCGACGGTCGACCAGAGCGCCGAGGTCGAGCAACACTTGCCCGGCATTGCGATAGGGTTGGGCATTCGCCGCATAGATGTCGAAGGTGCGCAGCGGTGCGATGCGCTGCAGCAGGGTACCCTCGAGCTGCCAGGACGTGCCGATGATCAGGCCGGGTGCCAGGCGTTGCAGGTATTCCAGGTTGGGCTCGATACTCGGGCCCAGGTCGATGACATCGTCGGGCAAGGAAGGCTGAGCGACGAATTCGCGATAGAAACCGGCGTTGACCACGGCACGGGGCACGACGCCCAGGCCCAGCAGGCTTTCGGTGAGGGCGGGCTCGAAGCTGACGATATCGACTTTCGGTGCTGCTCGGGTTACGGCGGTTGGCACGACAGCGTCGGCAGCGCCGACCAGAGACGAACCGCACAGTGCGGCTGGCAGCAGCGCCAGGCCGGTCAGGGCTCGACGGCGGGTAAGGGACATTGCAGGCTGACTCCGAAGCAGAACGATCGCCTCCTGGCGAGAATGGGAGTCTATAGCAACTGCGTTTGCTTCCCAATACCCTGTAGGCATATGGACTTTATCGCGGTAAAGAATCAACCGCCGACTTCGTTTACCTGTGTAACCCCAACTATCGACGGCGACAGGCGTGACGCCTGCGCCCGCCGACTCTCAAGGAGACCCCATGTCATTGTTCGGTATGCTGGTTCGCGCTTCGCGCACGCGGTTGGCCGTGGCCATCGGCGCGAGCCTGGTCTGCGGCCTGGCCAACGTGCTGCTGGTGGCGCTGATCAACCAGGCCCTGAACGCATCGCTGCAAGACCTCACCGGTTACGCGCTGCCTTTCGTGCTGGTGATCGCGCTGGTGATGGGCAGCCAGGTGCTGTCCCGGGCGCTGTTCGCCCACCTCAGCCAGCAGGGCCTGGCCACCTTGCGCCTGCACATCTCCCGGCATGTGGTCGCGGCACCGCTGCGGGGGTTGGAAACGGCGGGGCGCGGGCGCATCCAGGCGGCCTTGGCCGACGACACCACCACCTTGTCGAACTTCTTCACCGGGTTTCCGATGCTGGTGACCAGCGCCGTGGTGGTGCTGGGTTGCCTGGGGTACCTGGCCTATCTGTCGTGGGCGATCTTTCTGGTCTCGGTGCTGGCCATCGGTCTCGGTTCGCTGGGCTATCACCTGTGCCATTCGCACATGCTTCAGTATTTTCGCAAGGCCGGCTCCAGCCAGGACGAACTCTTCGGTCATTTCGACGCCATGGTCTCCGGTGCCAAGGAGCTCAAGCTCAACCGCTCCAAGGCGCAGCGCTTTCTCGACGAGGTGTTGGTCAGCGCCGTCGAGCAGGTGCGCCACAACCGTGCCAAGGGGTTGATGCTGTTTGCCATCACTGGCGGCTGGGGACGTTTGCTGTTTCTGGTGCTGATCGGTGTGGTGCTGTTTCTGCGCTTGTGGATTCCTTCCGACGCGGCGGTGATCACCGGCTACGTGATGGTGTTTCTGTACATGATGGGCCCGTTGGAAGGCGTGCTGCTGAACCTGCCGCAGATGAGTCAGGCGCGGGTCGCCAGTGCGCGGATCGAAGCGACCTTGGCCCAGCTGAAGGCTGAAACCCAACGGCAGACTCCCGTGCCGTCGCCGGCGCCCGAAGGCGTGACCCTGGCGCTCGACGGCCTGACCCATGGTTACTTCAGCGAGCGCGAGGACGAAGTGTTTACCCTCGGCCCTGTGCAACTCACCCTCAAGCCCGGCGAAATCACCTTCCTGGTGGGTGGCAACGGCAGCGGCAAGACCACCCTGGCCAAGCTGATTGCCGGTCTCTATCGCCCGGAAAGCGGCGTGGTACGCGTCGATGGTCGAGCGGTAGGGGAGGATGAGTGGGATGACTATCGCCAGCTGTTCTCGGCGGTCTTCTCCGACTTTCACCTGTTCGATACCTTGCTCGAGGCGCCAGATGCCAGCGTGGATACCCAGGCCGGCGAGTGGCTGGCGAAGTTGCATCTGGATCACAAGGTCAGTGTCAGCAACGGTTCGTTCTCCACCCGTGAGCTGTCCCAGGGGCAACGCAAGCGTCTGGCGCTGATCGTTGCCTGTCTGGAAGGTCGGCCCGTCATCGTGTTCGATGAGTGGGCGGCGGACCAGGACCCGGCGTTCCGCGAGGTGTTCTACTGCGAGCTGCTGCCCGAGCTGCGTGCCCAGGGCAAGACGCTGTTGGTCATTTCCCACGACGACCGTTACTTCCATCTCGCCGATCAGTTGGTCAAGCTCGAGCGCGGTCAGATCGTCCATCGCGAGGCGTCGACCCAGGCGGCGGCCTTGCAGCCGGTGGTCTGACACGTCTCGCCAGCAGCTTGGGCGGAGTTTGCCCAGGCTGCTCAGGACAGGCCGCGATTCCTGTTCTGGCCATCCCCAAATGATAATTTTTATCAGTAACGCTTAATTCTGCACCGTTTTGTTTCGTCCTTATCAGCAGTGTTTCAGGCAAGGCCACTCCGGCTTGCCGACTGCTTTTAAGGAGATCGCGCAGTGTCCGTCCCACCCGATTGCATCCGCCTGTTCTGCTTCGCGTGTTCCGGGGCGAGCGCCATGCCGTTCGCCGCATGGCGTGCCGTCTTGCCGGCCTGGATCGACGTGCAACCGGTCGAGCTGCCCGGTCATGGCCATCGCAGTGACGAGCCGTTGCAGGTGGACATGCCGAGCCTGACCGCCACCCTGGCGGACGAGCTGGCGTCCTTGATCGATGGGCCTTACCTGATGCTCGGCCACAGCGTCGGCGGGGTGGTTGCCCTGGAAGTGGCCCACGCCCTGGTCGCCCGCGGCCTCGAAGTGCCCAGCGCCCTCATCACCGTTGCCAGCACCGCGCCCAGCCAGCGTGCTGGCAACCCGCAGGCGCAGCCCATGAGCGATGCCGAGCTGGTCGCCGAGCTGCAGCGGCTGGACGGCACGCCCCAGGCCGTGCTCGACGACCCGGAGTTGCTGGCCATGGTGTTGCCGGTGTTGCGCGCCGATTTCCTGCTGGGCGAGCGCCATCGGCCGTCTTGCCGCGAGCCGCTGCCGTGTGCGCTGCATGTGTTCGGTGGGCGCGACGACAGCATCGCGGTCGACGCTCTGGCGGCCTGGGAAATGGAGTGCACAGGGCCATTCCGGATGGAAATGTGCGCTGGCGGGCATTTCTTCCTGCACCGCCAGCGTGCCGACTTTCTGCGCCGATTGGTGACCCTGGCCAAGGCCTATCGCCCCTCGCTTGCTTCTTCCTTCCTCGCGCGCGCCGGGCTGAGTCATGCCTGAGCGCGCTCCTCTGTATGCGGAGTCTTCCATGTTTGATTCACGCTTCGATGTCCGGCCTCTGCGACACGCCGACACCCCGTTGCCCCTGCTGATCGAGGCGCGCGAGCCGGGCCTCGATCTGGCCGCGTGCCTGCCTGATCTGCAGGCGCTGATCGATGAACAACTGCTCAAGGCCGGCGGTGTGCTGCTGCGTGGTTTCGACGTGCAGAACGCCGAACGCTTTCGCCGCTTCGCCGTGGGTTTCGGGTCCGATCTGCTCACCTATGAATTCGGCTCCACGCCCCGCAGCAACGTGACCAGCGGGATCTACACCTCCACCGAATACCCGCCGCATCAGCACATTCCCCTGCATAACGAGCAGGCCTACACCCGGGACTGGCCGATGAAGATCTGGTTCTTCTGCCAGCAGGCCTCGCCGGTGGGCGGTGCAACGCCGATCGGTGACAGCCGGGCCATCTATCGGCGAGTGGGCGAACGGATTCGTCAGCGCTTCGCCAGCAAGGGGCTCATGTACACCCGCAACTACGGCAACGGCCTGGACGTGTCCTGGGAACAGGTGTTCAACACCCAGGACCGCAGCGTCGTGCATGCCTACTGCGAGGCCCACGGCATCGGCCTGGAATGGAGGGACGATGGCGGCCTGCGTACGCGGCAGATCTGTCAGGCCGTGGCGACTCATCCGCGTACCGGTGACGCGGTGTGGTTCAACCAGGCGCACCTGTTCCATGTGTCCAACCTGCCCGAGGAAGTGCGTGAAACCCTGCTCGACCTGGTCGAGGAAGAGGACTTGCCGCGCAACGTCTACTACGGCGACGGCAGTGCGCTGGAGGAAACCCTGCTCGAAGACATCCGCGGTGTGATGCAGCAGGAGCAGGTCGAGTTTGCCTGGCAGGACGACGACGTGCTGATGCTCGACAACATGCTCACCGCCCATGGCCGAGCGCCGTTTCAGGGCCCGCGCAAAGTGGTGGTGGCCATGGCCGAGCCCCACGGTGCCGACGTGCGTTGAGCCACCCCGGATTTCCCGATTTTTTGCGATTGCAGGAGGACGCCCCATGGCCATCCCACACCAGCCTCAACCCCGATCCCTCATCGAGATGCTGGCCCAGCGCGCCGAACACCAGGGCGAGCAATTGGCGCTGCGCTTTCTCGGCGACGGCAGCGAAACCACCGAGCTCTATACCTACGCCCAACTCGATGCCCGGGTCCGCCACCTGGCCGCCTGCCTGGGCCAGCACACGGTGAAGGGTGACCGGGTGCTGCTGCTGATGACCAACGGCCCGGACTACATCGTGGCGTTTTTCGCCTGCCTGTATGCCGAGCTGATCGCCGTGCCCGCCTATCCACCGGAACGCAATCGGCAGTTCCACACCGAGCGCCTGCAAGGCATGGCCATGGATGCCGAGCCTTCGCTGATCCTGTGCGAACAGGCAGCACTGGATGCCTCGCTGGCGTTGCGCGATGGCCTGACCCTGGCAGGCGCGCCGATGGTCGCCAGCGTCCAGGACCTTGAGGCGCAACCGACGCGAAGCTGGCAGCCGCGCGAGGTATCGGGCGAGGTCATCGCCATGCTCCAGTACACTTCCGGCTCCACCTCCGAACCCAAGGGCGTCGAAGTCACCCACGCCAACCTGCTGGACAATCAGCGTCTGCTGCAGATGGGGTTCGGCAGCCGCCCGGGCGATGTGTTCGTCAGCTGGCTGCCGCTGTACCACGACATGGGCCTGATCGGCGGCATGCTGCAGCCGATCTACGCCGGCGTGCCGCTGGTGTTGCTGACCACCCAACACTTTCTGGCGCGCCCGGCACGCTGGCTGGAAGCGATCCATCGTTACGGCGGCACCTTGAGCGGCGGCCCGGATTTCGCCTTCCGCCTGTGTACCGAAAGCGTACGCGACAGCCTGCTCGCCGAGCTGGACCTGAGCCGGTGGCGCGTGGCGTTCTGCGGCTCGGAGCCGGTGCGTGCCGATACGCTGGCCGATTTCGTCGAGCGCTTCTCTGCGGCGGGTCTGGCGGCCACCACGTTGCATCCCTGCTATGGGCTGGCTGAAGCGACCCTCATGGTCAGCAGCAACATTCGCGGTGGCCCTTACTACACGCTGCACGTAGACCACGAAGCGCTTGCCCATGGCCGAGTGGTGCCCGACGCCGATGGCACCGAAGTGGTCAGCAGTGGAGGCTTGCTGTTCGACGACCAGGTGCGCCTGATGGACCCGCACACGCTGGAGCCCGTCGCAGACCATACCGTCGGTGAAATCTGGGTGCGCGGCCCCAGCGTCGCTCGCGGTTACTGGCGCAACCCCGAGGCCACGGCGAAGACCTTCCTCGATCGGCCGGATGGACGCTGGCTGCGCACCGGCGACCTGGCGTTTCTCTACAACGGTGGCCTGTTCATCACTTCGCGGGCCAAGGACGTGATCATCATTCGCGGCCAGAACCGCTACCCGCAGGACATCGAGAAAGCCGTGGAGCAGGGCGTCGACGCGGTGCGCAAGGGTCGCGTCGCGGCCTTCCCGGTGCAGGTCGACGGCCGTGAGTGCATCGGTATCGCGGCCGAGATCGGTCGCAGCACGCAGAAGAAATTCGATCCGCAGACGTTGATCGAGGCCATCGACCGCGTGGTCAGCGACACCCAGCAGGAACCGGCCAGCGTCATCGCCTTGCTGGAGCCGGCGGCCTTGCCCAAGACCACCAGCGGCAAGCTGCAACGCTCGGCCTGCCGTCAGCGCCTGGAAACCGGCGAGCTGGGCGCCTATCACGTCTACCACCGCCCGCTGACGGACACCTGCGCAAGCGGCTCGGGAGATGCGCCCCAGGGCCAGACCGAGCAGCGTCTGGCCGCCATCTGGTCCGAGGTGCTCGAAGCGGGCGAAATCAGCCGCGACGATGTCTTCCTCGCCAAAGGCGGTCATTCCCTGGCAGCGGTGCAGGTGGTCGCGCGGGTGCGCAGTGAGTTCAGCGTCGAGCTGCCGCTCAGTGCGCTGTTTGCCGCCAGGCCCCTTGCCCAGGTCGCAGCCATGGTGGACGCTGCGCCGCGCCTGGCGGCTGGGGTGCCACTGGAACCCCTGGACATCCGCGGTCCCCACGCCATGTCGCCGGTGCAGCGCAGTTTATGGCTGGCCCAGCAGTTGGGCGGCGAGCAAGGCCGTGCGGCGTACAACATGGTTGCGCAGCTGCGGCTGTGCGGTGAGCTGCGACCCGATGCCCTGCACGGCGCCTTGAATGATCTGCTGCAGCATCAGGCGAGCCTGCGCAGCGCCTTCGTGCCAGGGCCCGACGGGGTGGCTCGCGTGCACTGCGCCGACCACCTCGAACTGGCCTTGCCGCTGCTCGACCTGAGCGGGCTGCGCGATGCGGAACAGAGCACCGCCCTGGCCATGGCCGAAGCCGAAGCCGCCGGGCAACCCTTCGATCTGCAGCAGGCGCCGTTGCTGCGCATCACCCTTGTGCGCCTGAACGATCGAGAGCACCGGCTGCTGCTGAGCCTGCATCACCTGATCGGTGATGGCTGGTCGTTCGGCGTACTGGTCCAGGCGCTGGGCGTCTTGTATCAGGCGCGCTTGACTGGTGGCGAAGCGGCATTGCCGCCGCTGACCCTGCACTACAGCGATTACGCGGCATGGCAGAACGCCAAGGAAGGCAGCGTCGAGCGCCAGCGGGAATGGGATTTCTGGTCGGAGTACTTGAGCCGTGCGCCACAGCACCTGGCCTTGCCCACCGACCGGCCGCGCCCGGCGACGCCGCAGAGCGACGGCGCCAGCGTGACCTTCCAGCTGAGCGCCGAGCAGGTGGCCCGTGCCGAAGCTCTCGGCCAGGCCCACGGTGCCAGCCTGTTCATGGTCCTGCGTGCTGCCTTCGACTGGTTGCTGCATCGCGTCACGGGGCAAAACGATCTGGTCTACGGCACCGACATCGCCGGTCGGCCCAGGGCGGAGCTGGAACAGCTCATTGGCTTTTTCGTCAACATCGTCCCGTTGCGCGCTCGGGTCGATGCGCAGCAGCCGTTCAGTCGGTGGCTGGCTCAGGTCAGGGAGGATTCCCTGGCGGTCTTCGAACGGGCAGATCTGCCCTTCGAACAGATCGTGGAGGCCAGCGGCGTACCTCGCGAGCGTCAGCGCAACCCGCTGGTACAGGCGCTGTTCGTGCTGCACAGCATGCCCAATGGCCAGTTCACCGTGCCGGGGTTGAGCGCGCAGCTGCTGGCCGCGCCGGCGCAGACCTCGAAGTTCGACATGGCCCTGTTCCTCACCCCCAATGCCCAAGGGCTGAGCGGGGAGTGGGTGTTCGCCACGGCGATCCTGGACAAGGCGCGGGTGCGTGCCTGGGTCGCGGCCTGGCTCGACCTGCTCGAGCAGGTGCTCGACGCACCTGAGCAGCCCCTGTCTGCGCTGTCCTTGGGTGCCTTGCAGCCTGCGCCCGTCGCGCCGGCCAGCGGTCGCTCGCGGTTGGAAGCCAAGCGCGACAAGCTCAAATCGTTCACCCGCCAGACCACGCCATCAGCAGCCACGCCGGCGGTACGCTGTACACCGCTGACGGCCGACAGCGAATTCCCGCTGGTGATCGAGCCGGTCAGCGCCGATCTCGATCCCTGTGCCTGGGCCAGTCAGCATCGCGAGTTCATCGAAACCCACCTGCGCCGTCATGCCGGCTTGCTGTTTCGAGGCTTCGGGTTGCACACCGCCCAGGACTTCGAGGCGTTCGCCGAGGCCATCCAGCCAGGTCTGTATGGCGCCTATGGCGACCTGCCGAAGAAGGAGGGCGGGCGCAACACCTACCGCTCCACGCCTTACCCCGAGCGGCAGATGATCCTCTTTCACAACGAGAGCGCCCACCTGCGCCGCTGGCCGCGCAAGCAGTGGTTCTTCTGCGAGCTGCCATCGCCCGTGGGCGGCGCCACCCCTATCGTCGACTGCCGCGCCATGTACCGCGCCTTGCCGACTGAGCTGGCCGAGACCTTCGAGCGCAAGGGCCTGCTGTACGTGCGTACCTTTACCCCCGGTTTCGATGTGGATTGGCGCGACTTCTACAAGACCGACGACCGCGCCGTGGTCGAGGCCGCCTGCCGCGAGCAGGACGTGGCGTTCGAGTGGCTGGCCAACGGCGGCCTGCAGACCCGTACGCCGTGTCCGGCAGTGATCCGCCATCCGTTCACCGGGGAGAAGTCGTTCTTCAACCAGGTCCAGTTGCACCACGACTACTGCCTGCAAGCCGATGTGCGTCGTGACCTGCTGGGCATCGTCGGCGCCGAGCACATGCCCCGCCAGGTGTACTTCGGCGACGGCACGCCCATCGACGACGCGATCATGGAGCAACTGGGCCAGCTCTACGAAGCCTGCGCGGTGCGTTTCCAGTGGCAGCGCGGCGACGTCGCGATGCTCGACAACATGCTCGTGGCTCACGCCCGCGACCCCTTCGAAGGTCCGCGGCGAATCGTCGTGGCCATGGGCGAGATGACCGACCGCAGCGTGTTCGATGGCGCTGCCGCAGACACCGACGAGCGCTCGGGCCAGATGGCCGGCCTCTCTGTTCAAGGATATTCGCAATGACCGACCTGAGCCTCGATTCAAGCGCGCTGCACACCTTTGCCCTGAGCCCCGAACAGCAGGCGTGCCTGCTGGGCCGAGATCCGTCTCGCCCTGACGCGGGCAGCCATCGCTTGCGCATCGCCGTGAACGCCTCGCAGGGGGCAGCCACCTTTGCAGCCGCGTTGCAACGCTATGCGGCTGGTCAGCCCGTTCTCGGAACGCGCTGGCTGCAGGTGCCCGGCTTCCTCGGCTGGCGCCAGACCTGTCCCAACCAGGGCGATGCGGTGCGTTGGGTGGAACTGGACGCCACCGCGCCCGCATTGACGCTGGAGGAAGGGGAGGTGCTGGCGGTCAGTTGGCGAGCCCTGTCCCAGGACCGTTTCGAGGTGGAGTTCGTGGCGGCTGCCCTGGCCCTCGATCCGCCCAGCCTGGAGCGTCTGGCCGCCGATGTGCTGGCATCGGTGGAGGGCCGCGCGCCGGTCTCCAGCGATGTGGACTATGAGCAGTATGTGCAGTGGCGCCAGGACATGGCCGCCGACGAAGACGCCGCCCAGGGTCGGGCCTATTGGCAGCATGCCGAGGTCGACCCTGCCCGTGGCAACGCGCTGCACCTGGGGGGGCGTGGCAGCCCGGCGACACCGCAGGCGTCACGCCTGGACGCGCAGCTCGCCGTACCCCTGTCGACTCTGGGCGCCGCGCCGGCCGTGGCGGAGGCCTTGGGGCAGCCACTGGACTTCGTTCTGCAAGGACTGTGGTGGGTGCTGTTGGGACGTTTGAGCGGGCAGCAGGCGTTCGTCGGTGGTTGGCTGCACGATTGCCGCAGCGACTACGATCACTTCGAAGACACCCTGGGGGTTTTCGAAAAAGTCCTGCCGCTGCGTGTCGAGCTCGACCCTGCGGCGCTCTTCGCCCAATGGTCGCAACAGGCCGAAGGTCGTCTGGCCGATCATCTCGGCTGGCAGGAATACTGCCCGATCCAGTCACCCACCAGCACCGCGCCACTGCGGGCCGGGTTCGCCTTCGAGCACGCGCGCCTTGCGCCCGAGCAGGTGCTGGCCTACCCGAGCCGTCCGGCCTTCGAACTGCTGCTGCGCGCACGCGTCTGGGGCGGCACCCTGCACCTGGTCATCGAGGCCAGCGGGGCTGCGTACAGCGTCGCCAGCCTGGAGGGGCTGCTGGAACAACTGCGCACCTTGCTGCACATTCTGCCGGTCGATGGCGCCGTGGCCCTGGCCGATCTCGATCCGGTGGGCACGACGGAGCGCCAACGCCTGTTGGCCCTGGCCTCCAACGAGACGGCAGCGGCGGGCGAGTGGCTGCCCCAGCGGCTCGCTCGGCATGCCCGGCAGACCCCGCAGGCCATCGCCCTCAGTGATGGCCAACGGTCCCTCGATTACGCCGCGCTGCACCAGGCCGTGACTCACCGGGCAGGGTGGCTGCAAGGGCAGGGGGTCGGCGTCGGCCAGTGCGTGGCCATCGAAAGCGAGCGCTCGCTGCAAGCCGTACTGCACATTTTCGCCGTCCTCAGCGTCGGCGCGTACTACCTGCCGCTGGAACCGAGCTGGCCCGCCGAGCGCCGCCACGACCTGCTGAACCGTGCAGCGCCGGCGCTGGTGCTGTGTGATCCCGCGTCGAGCAGCGCCCAGGGGCCTTGGCCGAGCGCGAGCCTGGTGCAGGCGGGCAGTGAAGAACCGCTGCCGTTCCAGCCGCCGCAGCTCACCGATCAGCACCTTGCGTATCTGTTGTTCACTTCCGGCTCGACCGGGGCGCCCAAGGGTGTGCTCGTCGAACACGGTGCGCTGCGCAACTATGCCCAGGCGGCCAGTGAAGCGTTGGGCCTGGCGCCTGGCATGCGTCTGGCGCTGACCAGCCCGTTGAGCGTCGACCTTGGCCATACCTTGCTGTTCGGTGCAATGCAGGTGGGCGCCGAGCTGGTCATCGCCACTGAGGCGGATCTTGCCGAGGGTGCCGCCTTCGGCCGCTTTTTGGCCCGAGAACGCCCGGACGTCGCGAAGTTCGTACCGTCGCACTTTGCCGCGCTACTGGAAAACGGCTTGGCGCCGCTGCCCGACACGCTGATTTTCGGCGGCGAAGCCACGCCGCGCAGGCTGGTCGAGCAACTGTACGAACAAGCGCCGTCGTTGCGCCTGTTCAACCACTATGGTCCGACCGAAACCACCGTCGGTGTGCTCTACCACCCAGTGCGGGCGGACGTCCCGGACCACGATGAGCGGGTCCCGCTGAGTCGTGTGCTCGCGGGCAACCGGGTCTATCTGCTCGACGAGCGCCTGCGCCTGGTGCCCACCGGTGCCCTGGGCGAGCTGTACATCGGTGGTGCGCAGTTGTGCCGTGGCTATCTGGACCAGGTCGATGACGACCGTTTCATCGACGATCCCTTCCACCCAGGCCAGCGCCTGTATCGCTCCGGGGATCTGGGTCGCTACCGCGCCGAAGGTGGCCTGCAACTGGTGGGACGCCGGGATGACCAGGTCAAGTTGCGCGGCCAGCGCATCGAGCTCGGCGAAATCGAGGCGGCGCTGCTGACCCTGCCCGGCGTCGAGCAGGCCGTTGCGCGGCTGTGGGCACCCAGTGAAGGCATGGCCAGCCTGATCGCCTACGTCGTACTCGCCCAGGGCCAGACCGATGATGCTCTGCAACCGCTACTCGCGGCATTGGCCGAGCGCCTGCCCGAGGCGCTGTGCCCGACGCGTCTGCTCGCGGTGCCCAGCCTGCCGCGTCTGGCCAACGGCAAGATCGATCGTCATGCCTTGCCCGATCCCGGCCAGCCGCTGCGTCGGACGCCGGCGCGGGCGCCGCAGAACGAGTTGCAAGCCTGCCTGCGCGATGCCATGGCCGAACTGCTGGGCTGTGCACCTGCGACGCTGGGTGTGGACGACGATTTCTTCGAGGCCGGCGGCCACTCGCTGCTGGTGATCAAGCTGGTCGCGCGCCTGCGCACCCTGTTCAAGCTCGAAGTGCCGCCGGGCCTGGTGTTCGACCACCCCGACGCCGCCCGCCTGGCCGCCGCCCTTGGTGAACTCGCCGATCCGGCGCGCCTCGAGAAGATCGCCCGTCTGCGCCGAGAGCTGGACAACCTGAGCGACGAAGAGCGCGCCAACCTGCGCGCCCAGGCCCTGGCCGCCAAAGGGCTGGCCGCCCACTGACACCGGGCCGGCCCCGGTCGGCCCCCTCTTTTGCGAACTGGATTGACCATGACCGATATCGACCGCGACGAGTTGCTTGCCCTGTTACTGGATGACGAAGGACTGGACGATGCAGCGCCAGCCACACCCAGCGGGCCGGTCCGCCGCACCGAAGATGGACCGGCGCCGCTGTCGTTCGCCCAGCGCCGTTTGTGGTTTCTTCAACAATATGACGTACACAGCCCGGCGTATAACTCGGCTCGTGCATTGCAGATTCAAGGCCAGCCGGATGTCCTGGCCTTGCAGGCCGCCCTGCGCCGACTGATCGAGCGCCATGCCAGCCTGCGCACGCGTTTCGTGCAGGTCGATGGGCAACCTCTGCAGGTCATCGATCCCGAGGTGGAATTTCATCTGGAATGCGTCGACCTGCCTGACGACACAGGGCTGCAAGCCGCCCTGCGCCAACGCGTTGCCGTACCCTTCGACCTCGGGCAGGCACCGCTGCTGCGGGCCAGTCTGCTGCGCTACCCCGGCGGTGCCGTGTTGCTGTTGTGCCTGCACCACATCGTTGCAGACGCCTGGTCGAACCCGCTGCTGATTGCCGACCTCGGCCAGGCCTATGCCGCCGCCCTGGAAGGCCACGACCGCGCCTTGCCGATACTGCCGCTGGAGTACGCCGACTACGCGACCTGGCAGCGCGAGTACGTGGCTGGCCAGGCCGGCCGTCAGGCACAGGCTTACTGGCGTGATTATCTGGGCCAGGACGTGCCGGTGCTCGAACTGCCCAGCGACCGACCGCGCCGCGCCGAACCGCGCCTGGACGCGGCGCGTCACGACCTTCGCCTGCCGGCCAGCACGGCCCAGGCACTGCGAGAATTCTGCCGATTGCAGCAGTGCTCGCCCTTCGTGGTGTTGCTGGGCGCCTGGCAAGTGCTGTTGGCGCGCTACAGCGGCCAGCGCGACTTTGCCGTCGGTGTGCCCAACGCTGCCCGCAGTCATGCCCAGGTGCAGAACATCGTCGGTTTCTTCGTCAACACCCAGGTGTACCGCGCACGGCTGGAGCCTGCGCTGACCACGCGCGCGCTGTGCCGCCGTTTGCGCGAGCAAAGCCGTGTCGCATTGGAGCAATCGGATTTTCCCTTCGAGTGCGTCATGGACGGCCTGAATCTGAGCCGCGATCTGCATCACACGGCGCTGTTCCAGGTGTTGTTCAACTTTCGCCATTCGCGGGATGCCCAGGCGCTGCAACTGCCGGGATTGCAGGTGCAGGTGTTGGACGTGGAGCTGGAGAGTGCGCGTTTCGACCTCACCCTCGATGTCATTGCCAACCCAGACGGCATCGATTGCCGGCTGGAGTACGTCACCGCGCTCTATGACGCCACGACCATCGCGCGCATGGGCCAGCATCTTGCTCAGCTTGTGCAGGGCATGGTCGCCGCGCCCGATCGGTCGGTGTTCAGCCTGCCGCTGATGGATGTTGCCGAGCTGTACCAATTGAGCGCCTGGAACGCGACCGACAGTGGCTACCCGCAGTATCCGAGCCTGCCTGCGCTGATCGCCGAACAGGTGCGTGCGACGCCCGATGCGTTGGCGTTGGTCCATGGCGACACGCGTTTGAGCTACGCCGAACTGGATGCCCGGGCCAATCAGCTTGCCCATTGGCTGCAAGGGCAGGGCGTTGGGCCGGATGTGCCGGTTGCGGTGTGTGCGCAGCGCTCGGTGGAGTTGGTGGTGGCGTTGCTGGGTGTGATCAAGGCGGGCGGCGCGTATCTGCCGCTGGATCCGGAGCATCCGCGGGAGCGGCTGCAGGGCATGCTTGAAGACAGTGGCAGTCCAATGGTGCTGACTCAAAGTGAGTGGGTAGAAAAATGGTCTGGCGAGGCGGGTGTTCCCGTTTATGCACTGGAAGATCTGCCCCTTGGCAGCTTGCCGATGAGCGCGGCGAACGTTCTCATCAGCCCGGAAAACCTCGTCTACTGCCTCTACACCTCGGGCTCCACCGGCAAGCCGAAAGCCGTCGGCAATCGCCACGCCGGTCTGCTCAATCGACTGCAATGGATGCAGGCCGAATACGGCCTCACTGCCCATGATCGAGTGCTGCAAAAGACTCCCTACACCTTCGACGTATCGGTATGGGAATTCTTCTGGCCGTTGCTCAGCGGTGCTTCATTGGTCATGGCTCCGCCCGGTGCGCACCGTGATCCGCAAGCGTTGCGCGAACTGATCGTCGAGCACGGCATCACTACGCTGCACTTCGTGCCGTCGATGCTGCAGGCGTTCGTGTCGGCGGGTGAGTTGCCGGCTTGCACATCGCTCAAGCGCATCATCTGCAGCGGCGAAGCCCTGCCGGCCGAGTTGCAGCGCCAGGTGCTGGCGCAGACGTCCAGCGAACTGCATAACCTGTACGGACCGACCGAAGCGGCCATCGACGTTACGGCCTGGGCCTGCCGCGAAGACGGCAGCAGCGTGCCCATCGGCCGTCCCATCGCCAACACTCAGATCCATATTCTGGATGCCGATCTCAATCCGGTGCCGGTCGGGGTGGCGGGTGAGTTGTACATCGCTGGCGTCAATCTGGCGCGTGGTTATTTGGATCGCCCCGCGCTGACCGCTGAACGCTTCGTCGCCAACCCCCAAGGCGCGCCTGGCTCACGCATGTACCGCAGCGGTGACCTGGCCCGCTGGCGTACCGACGGCGCCATCGACTACCTCGGTCGCTTGGATCACCAGGTCAAATTGCGCGGCCTGCGTATCGAGCTGGGCGAAATCGAAGCGGTGCTGCTGGCTCACCCGAACGTACAGGAAAGCGTGGTCGTCGCCCGTGACGAGAGACTCATCGGTTACTGGGTAGGCGGCGACACCGATGAAGCCGAACTTAAGACCCATCTAGGCCAGCACGTACCCGACTACATGGTGCCATGGCGTCTGGTACAGCTCGAAGCCATGCCGCTGTCGGCCAACGGCAAGCTCGATCGCAAGCAATTGCCAGCGCCCGAAGGGCAGGTCGCCGTCGAGGCCTACGTCGCACCGCGCAGCGAGGTCGAACGGGCCTTGGCGTCGATCTGGGCCGAAGTATTGGGCGTCGAACAGGTGGGTGTCGCCGACAACTTTTTCGAACTGGGTGGCGACTCCATTCTGTCCTTGCAGGTGATCAGCCGGGCGCGGCAGGCGGGGTGGCAATTGAAGCCACGCGATGTGTTCGAGCATCAACACATCGCTGCCTTGGCAGCCGTCGCGGTGGCCTTGGACCACGCCCGTGTCGACAACGGCCCGGTACAGGGCGAGGCGCCGATCACACCGATTCAGGCGCATTTTTTCGCCCAGGCGGTGCCCGTCCCCGGCCACTGGAATCAGGCGTTGTTGCTGCGGCCGCTGCAAACACTTCAGCCACAGGCGCTGGATCGGGCGCTGACGGCGCTGTACGTCCATCACGATGCTCTGCGCTTGCACTTTCAGCGTGTCGAAGGCCGCTGGCGCGCACACCACGGGCAAGCTACGGCCTCGCTGCTGCAGTGCCAGCGCCTGGGCGACGCCGGCCCCGAGGCGATCACCGCGCTGTGTGAAACCGCCCAGCGTGGCTTCGATCTGGGCCAGGGTCCGCTGTTCAAGGCCGTGCTCATGGAACTGGGCGACGGCAGCCAGCGGCTGTTGCTGGTCGCCCATCACCTGGTGGTGGATGGGGTGTCCTGGCGCATCCTGCTGGAAGATCTGGCGCGGCTGCACACTCAGGCGCTGGCGGGTTTGCCGCTTGAACTGGCTTCGCGCACGAGCAGCTTCAAGGCGTGGGGCGAGTACCTCGTCAATAAAGCGCGACTGGGGGTAAGCGAGGCCGAGCGCGACTACTGGCACACCTATGCGCAGACCCCGGCCGCTTCGCTGAACGTGCAGCATCCGCAGGGCAGTCGTGCCTTGGCTGACACCGCTCAGGTGCGCCTGCAACTCGATGCGGCGCGCACCCAGGCGCTGCTCGGTGCTGCCCATGGGGCTTATCGCACACGCATCAACGAGCTGCTGTTGACCTCGCTGGCGCAAACGCTGTGCCACTGGAGTGGTCAGTCGGCCGTGGACATCCTTCTGGAAGGTCACGGCCGCACACCCGACGCTGATGCGGATATGGACCTGAGCCGTAGCGTGGGCTGGTTCACCGCCCTCTACCCGCTGCAACTCACGCCCGGCAGTGACGCGCCGGAGCAAGCCATCAAGGCGATCAAGGAACAGCTGCGTGCGGTGCCGGGCGAGGGGCTGGGTCATGGCGTACTGCGCTACCTCGACCAGGGCGAGCTGGCAGAGCAGCTGGCGGCCCGGACGGCCCCGCAGGTCACCTTCAACTACCTCGGCCAGTTCGATCCGGGTCGTTCGGCCGGCGGACTGTTCGCCTGGGCCGATGAGCCCTTGGGTGCTTCCCTGGACCCCAGCGCGGAGGCCGACAGCGAATGGGTGGTGACCGGCCAGGTACGTGACGGCTGCCTGCACCTGAGCTGGCGCTACGGCGTCGAGCGTTTCGATACGGTCGTGGTGCAAGCCTTGGCGCAACGGTATCTGGCGACATTGGCCGGGCTGATCGACCATTGCTTGAGCCCTGGGGTCGCGGGCGTCACGCCGGCGGACTTTCCGCTGGCGCAGCTCACTCAGGCGCAACTGGATGCCCTGCCGGTGGCCGCGGCCGACCTTGAGGACCTGTACCCCTTGTCGCCACTGCAGCAGGGTTTGCTCTTTCATGCCCTTCAAGGCGGCACCCGCAGCACCTACGTCAATCAGGTCAGCGTGCCGCTCAGCGACGTGGACGGCCTGCGCTTTGCGGAGGCCTGGGAGCGTGTCACCCGCGAGCACGCGATCCTGCGCGCCGGTTTCGTCTGGGACGGCGATCTGCAGCAACCGTTGCAATGGATTCATCGCCAGCTGCCTTCGCCGGTGCAGCACCTGGACTGGCGCGCACGCCCTGCGCAGCAGGTGAGTCTGGACCTGGCCGAACTGGCCGACGCCCAGCGCGACCAGGGCTTCGACCTGCGCCAACCACCGTTGCAACGGCTGTTGCTGGTGCGCCTCGGCGAACGGGATTACCAGCTGATCTGGACCCGCCATCACATCCTTCTCGACGGCTGGGCCACCGCGCGGATGCTCGAAGAAGTGCTCTTGCATTATCGCGGCGAGTCGCCGGTGCCGAGCGCGAGCGCCTATCGCGATTACCTGGCCTGGCTGGCACGTCAGGATGGGCAGGCGAGCGAGGCGTTCTGGACCGACCAGCTGCGTCACCTGGATGCGCCGACGCGATTGGCCGACGCCTTGCCGGCAGTGCCCGAGCAGGCGGGGCACGGTGACCTGCGCCTGCACGTGGACGAGACGACCACCGCGGCACTGGCGGCGTTCGCCCGACGTGAGCGGGTGACCCTCAACACGCTGGTGCAGGGTGCCTGGAGCCTGCTTTTGCAGCGCTACACCGGGCAACGCAGCGTGGCCTTTGGCGCCACCGTGGCCGGTCGCCCAGCCGCGCTGGCCGATGCCGAGCGCATGCTCGGGCTGTTCATCAACACCTTGCCGGTCATTCAGGCGCCCGGCCCGCAGCGTTTGTTGGGCGAGTGGCTGCGTGATCTGCAATCGCTCAACCTGACACTTCGCGAGCACGAGCACACGCCGCTGTTCGACATCCAGCGCTGGGCCGGGCGGGGTGGTCAGGCGCTGTTCGACAGCGTGCTGGTGTTCGAAAACTATCCGGTGGACAGCGCCTTGCGCAGCGGCAGTGGCGTGCGGTTCGGCCAGGTCATTTCGCGGGAGACCACTCATTACCCGCTGACCGTGGTGATCCATGCCGGCGATACCCTGAACGTGCAACTGAGCTACCTGCTGAGCGCTTTCGCGGCGGACAGCGTGGCTCGGATCGGCGAGCATTTGCGCAACCTGTTGCTGGCGATGGCAGCCCCGGCGCTGGACACGGCTTCGCTGCGCCTGGGCGAGCTGCGCCTGCTCGATGCGGTGCAGCAACGGCAGTTGTCGGACTGGAACGCTACGGATATCCGGTATCCGTCTTATCCAAGTCTGCCTGCGCTGATTGCCGAACAGGTGCGCGCCACACCCGATGCGCTGGCGTTGGTCCATGGCGACACACGCATGAGCTATGCCGAACTCGATGCCCGCGCCAATCAGCTTTCCCACTGGCTGCAAGGGCAAGGCGTTGGTCCGGATGTGCCGGTTGCCGTCTGTGCCGAGCGTTCGGTGGAGTTGGTGGTGGCGTTGCTAGGTGTGATCAAGGCCGGCGGTGCGTATCTGCCGTTGGATCCGGAGCATCCGCGGGAGCGTTTGCAGGGCATGCTCGAGGACAGTGGCAGTCCGTTGCTGCTGACTCAGAATCCCCTGATGGAAAAATGGCCGGGCGATGCGGATGTTCCTGTTTATGCGCTCGAAGATCTGCCCCTGAGCGGTTTGCCGATGAGCGCGCCGAACGTTCTTATCAGTCCGGAAAACCTCGTCTACTGCCTGTACACCTCAGGCTCCACCGGCAAGCCCAAGGCCGTCGGCAATCGCCACGCCGGTCTGCTCAACCGACTGCAGTGGATGCAGGCCCAGTACGGCCTCACTGCCCATGATCGAGTGCTGCAAAAGACCCCTTACACCTTCGACGTATCGGTGTGGGAATTCTTCTGGCCGTTGCTCAGCGGCGCCGCATTGGTCATGGCACCACCCGGTGCACACCGGGATCCGCAAGCACTGCGCGAGCTGATCGTCGAGCACGGCATCACCACGCTGCACTTCGTGCCGTCGATGCTGCAAGCGTTCGTGTCGGCAGGCGAGTTGTCGGCCTGCACCTCGCTCGAACGTATCATTTGCAGCGGAGAGGCCCTGCCGGCCGAGTTGCAGCGCCAAGTGCTGGCGCAGACGTCCAGCGAACTGCATAACCTGTACGGCCCCACCGAAGCGGCCATCGACGTAACGGCCTGGGCCTGCCGCGAAGACGGTAGCAGCGTGCCGATCGGCCGTCCCATCGCCAACACGCAGATCCACATCCTGGATGCCGACCTCAATCCGGTGCCGGTCGGAGTGGCGGGTGAGTTGTACATCGCGGGGGTCAACCTTGCGCGCGGTTATCTGGGCCGCCCCGCATTGACCGCCGAGCGCTTCGTCGCCAACCCCTGCGGCGCGCCCGGTTCGCGCATGTACCGCAGCGGCGACCTGGCGCGCTGGCGTGCCGACGGCGCCATCGACTACCTCGGTCGCTTGGATCACCAGGTCAAATTGCGCGGCCTGCGTATCGAGCTGGGCGAGATCGAAGCGGTGCTGCTGGCTCACCCGGCGGTGCGCGAGTGTGTGGTGGTTGCCGTCGAGAACCAACTGCTGGGCTACTGGGTCGGCGACGCCGTCGATGAGGCCGCACTTAAATTTCACCTCGGCCAGCACGTTCCTGAGTACATGGTGCCGTGGCGACTGCTGCAACTCGAAGCCATGCCGCTGTCGGCCAACGGCAAGCTGGATCGCAAGCGCCTTCCGCAGATCGAGGTTCAGGCCGTCAAGGGGCATGTCGAACCGCGCACTGCCGCCGAACGCGGCCTGGCAAGGATCTGGTCCGAAGTGTTGGGCGTGGCGCGGGTTGGGGTGACGGATGACTTTTTCGAACTGGGCGGGCATTCGCTGCTCGCGACCCGTCTGGCTTCGCAGATCCGCCACCAATTGGGCGTACAGATCCATCTCGGCGCGGTGTTCGACACACCCACCGTCGAGGCGCTCGCTCGGCACCTGGAGCACATTCCGGCGCACGCCCCCGAAGAGGAGGTGGACGCCATGACCCAATTGCTGAACGAACTGGAGCGCATTGAATGAACGACCTGAGCCAACCCCACGGCCCTAGCCTGCGTGACGATCCGTTGCGCCCGTTGGCGGAACGGTTCAACGCGCTTCCAGCGCCAAAGCAGCGGATATTTCTGCAGCAACTGCGCGCAAAAGGCATCGACGCCCGTCGCCTGCCGATCGTCCCGGCACCTCCCGAGGCGCAATCACCGCTGTCCTACAGTCAGAAGCGGCTATGGCTGCTCTGGCAGTTGGAGCCGACCGCCAGTGCCTACCACATCACCGGCGGCCTGCAATTGTCTGGCGAGCTGAACGAGGCCGCTTTGCAGGCGGCGATTGCCGACATCGTGGCCCGACACGCGGTGTTGCGCAGCGACTTCCCCACTCAGGACGGCGAACCGGTGGTGCGCGTGCACGACGCCGATGCCTGCACCGTGACACTGACCCGCGAAGACCTCAGCGACGTATCGGTGCCGGCCCGCGATGCTGCGTTGGCGCGTCTGGCGCAGGAGCAGGCCGCACGACCGTTCGACCTGACCCAAGGGCCTCTGCTGCGTTTGACCCTGGTGCGTTGCGAGGCCGAGCGGCATGCCTTGCTGGTCACCTTGCACCACATCGTTGCCGATGGCGCCTCGGTCGAACTCTTCGTCGAGGAGCTGGCCAGCGGCTACGCCCGCCGTCTGCGGGGCGATGCCGATGCCTTGCCCAGCCTCGAGATTCAGTACAGCGACTACGCCCGATGGCAGCGCCTGTGGCTGGAAGCGGGTGAAGGCGAGCAGCAACTGGCGTACTGGTGTGAGCGCCTGGGCACCGAGGAACCGGTGCTGGAGTTGCCGGTGGACCATCTGCGGCCCGGCTTGCCCAGCTACCGCGGCGCCCGGGTCGGCAAAGCCTTGCCCGACGCCCTCAGCCAGCGCCTGCGACAGTTCGCCCGTGCTCAGCACGCCACGCCGTTCATGGTTTTGCTGGCGGCTTACGGGGTGTGGCTCGGCCGGCTGTGTGGTCAGTCGCAGTTGCGTATCGGCATTCCGGTGGCCAATCGCACGTCCCCAGCCACCCAGGATTTGATGGGCTGTTTCGTCAATACTCAGGTCTGGCCGCTGCTGGTGTCGCGGCAAGCGTCTTTCGTCGACCAGCTCAAGGCCGTGCGTGAACAGGCTTTGCAGGCTCAGGCTCACCAGGACGTGCCCTTCGAGCATCTGGTCGAGGCGCTGCAACCGGCGCGCAGCCTGGGCCCCAACCCGTTGTTCCAGGTGCTGTTCAACCACTTGCAACGTGGCGACCGTGAGGTGGAGGCGGGCGGCCTGGTGTTCGAGCGTCTGGAGCAGACGGCCCAGACCGCGCAGCTGGACCTGGCCCTGACCACCGAAGAAACCCCTCAAGGTCAGATCACGGCGACTTTCAGCTACGCCACCGACCTGCTCGAGGCTTCCACCGTGCAGGCGTGGCACGCGCACTTTCTGCACCTGCTCGAACAGGTGCTGGAACAGCCCGAGCGCGCGCTGCATGAACTGGCGCCGCTGACCCCGGCCGAGCAGGCGCAGTTGAGCACCTGGAACGCCACTCAGGAAGACTATCCATCCTACGCGAGCCTGCCAGCGCTGATTGCCGAACAGGTGCGCGCCACACCTGATGCACTGGCGTTGGTCCATGGCGACACACGTTTGAGCTATGCCGAGCTGGATGCCCGCGCCAATCAACTGGCCCATTGGCTGCAAGGGCAGGGCGTTGGGCCGGATGTGCCGGTTGCGGTGTGTGCGCAGCGCTCGGTGGAGCTGGTGGTGGCGTTGCTGGGTGTGATCAAGGCAGGCGGTGCGTATCTGCCGCTGGACCCGGAGCACCCGCAGGAGCGGCTGCAGGGCATGCTCGAAGACAGTGGCAGTCCGTTGTTGCTGACTCAGAAGCACCTGATGGACGTCTGGGCACGCGTACCGGTTTACGCGCTTGAGCTTCTGCCGCTCAGCGGCCAACCCACGAATGCGCCGGACGTTCTCATCAGCCCGGAAAACCTCGTCTACTGCCTGTACACCTCCGGCTCCACCGGCAAACCCAAAGCCGTTGGCAATCGCCACGCCGGTCTGCTCAACCGCCTGCAGTGGATGCAGGCTGAATACGGGCTGACCGCCAGTGACCGTGTATTGCAAAAGACCCCGTACACCTTCGACGTATCGGTATGGGAATTCTTCTGGCCGCTGCTCAGCGGCGCCGCACTGGTCATGGCGCCGCCCGGTGCGCACCGCGATCCGCAAGCGTTGCGCGAGCTGATCGTCGAGCACGGCATCACCACGCTGCACTTCGTACCGTCGATGCTCCAGGCGTTCGTGTCGGCGGGCGAGTTGTCGGCCTGCACCTCGCTCGAACGCATCATCTGCAGCGGCGAAGCGTTGCCGGCCGAGTTGCAGCGCCAGGTGCTGGCGCAGACGTCCAGCGAACTGCACAACCTGTACGGACCGACCGAGGCGGCCATCGATGTCACGGCCTGGGCCTGCCGCGAAGACGGCAGCAGCGTGCCCATCGGCCGTCCCATCGCCAACACTCAGATCCATATCCTGGATGCCGATCTCAACCCGGTGCCGGTCGGGGTGGCGGGTGAGTTGTATATTGCTGGCATCAACCTGGCGCGTGGTTATCTGGCACGCCCCGCATTGACCGCCGAGCGTTTCGTCGCCAATCCCTACGGCGCGCCTGGCTCACGCATGTACCGCAGCGGCGACCTAGCGCGCTGGCGCGCGGACGGCGCCATCGACTACCTCGGTCGCCTCGATCACCAGGTCAAATTGCGCGGCCTGCGTATCGAGCTGGGCGAAATCGAAGCGGTGCTGCTGGCTCACCCGCACGTACAGGAAAGTGTGGTCATCGCTCGTGACGACAAACTGATCGGTTACTGGGTGGGGGACGCGATCGACGAAGCCGAACTCAAGACCCATCTAGGCCAGCACGTACCCGACTACATGGTGCCATGGCGTCTGGTACAGCTCGAAGCCATGCCGCTGTCGGCCAACGGCAAGCTCGATCGCAAGCAATTGCCAGCCCCCGAAGGGCAGGTCGCCGTCGAGGCCTACAGTGCACCGCGCAGCGAGGCCGAACAGGCCTTGGCAACGATCTGGGCCGAGGTCTTGGGCGTCGAACAGGTCGGTGTCGCCGACAACTTCTTCGAGCTGGGCGGCGACTCCATTCTGTCCTTGCAGGTGATCAGTCGGGCGCGGCAGGTAGGGTGGCAGCTGAGCCCGCGTGATCTGTTCCTGCACCCGACCCTGGCCGCGCTGGCGCAGGCCGCACGCAGCGCCCGCCAGTGTGCCGAGCGGGTGCCGACCGTGGCCAGTGGGCCGGCACCACTGACGCCGATCCAGCACTACTTCTTCAGCCAGGACATTGCCCAGCCTCAGCACTGGAACCAGTCGGCCTTGCTGCGCCCATTGCAGGCCTTGCAGGCCGAGCCACTGCGCGCCAGCCTGGCGGCTCTGGCCGAGCACCACGCCAGCCTGCGTCTGCGTTACCACCAAGGTGCCGACGGCACTTGGCAGCAACGCTACACCGCGTTCACCCGCGACGACCTGCTGGTGGAAATCGATGCCCCGGACGCCGAAACCTTCCTTCACGAGGCCGAGCGCCTGCAAGCCAGTCTCGACCTGAACGAGGGGCCGGTGTTGCGCGCCGCGCTGCTGGCGTTGAGCGACGGCAGCCAACGCTTGTTGATCGTGATTCACCACCTGGTGGTGGATGGCGTGTCCTGGCGCGTGCTGGTGGAGGACTTGCAGCACGCCTACCGGCAACACAGCGCCGGCCGGGTGGTGACGCTGGCGCCAATGGGCGCGAGCTTCGGGCAATGGGGCGAACGGCTGCTGGCCTTCGCGCAAAGCCCGGCGCTGCTCGATGAACTGGACTACTGGCGCGCGCAGACGCAAGGGCAACCGGCTCAGATTCTGGGTCGCGAAGGCCAGGCCGTGGAACACCGGCTGCGCCTGCCGGCCGAACTGACTCGCCGCCTGCACAAGGAAGCACCGGGCGCCTACCGCACGCGTCTGGATGAACTGCTGCTGGTGGCCCTGGCCCGCGTGCTGTGCCGACACAGCGGCCAGACCTCGCTGAGCGTGGCCCTCGAAAGCCATGGCCGTGACGCCTTGCCCGTGCCCTACAGCGACGGCCTGGACATCGAGCGCAGCGTCGGTTGGTTCACCAGCCTGTACCCGGTGCGCCTGAGTCCGGGCCTGGGCGATCTGGGCACGGCCATCAAGGCGGTCAAGGAACAACTGCGCCAGGTGCCGAACAAGGGCATCGGCTATGGCGTGCTGCGCTACCTGGGCCCCTCGTCCGCCCAGGCGTCGCTCGCCGAGCAGGCCTCGCCACAGGTGATGTTCAACTATTTGGGCCAATACGACACCGGCTTCGACGCTCAGCGCCTGTTCACCCTGGCCAGTGAACCGCAGGGCCGGCAGCGCGACGACCAGGCGCCGCTCAGCCATGCATTGACGGTCAATGCGCGCCTGGTGGAAGGCCAACTGCACTTCGACGCCCGGGCCGACGCCAGTCATTACAGCCCCTCACAACTGGAGTGTCTGCTGGACGACCTGCGCGCCGAACTGAGCCTGCTCGCCGCCCACTGCCTGGCCCCGGAGAACGCGGCGCTGACGCCTGCCGACGTACCGCTGGCCGGACTGACCCAGGCCCAACTCGACGCCTTGCCCCTGGCCGCACGCGACGTGGAAGACCTCTATCCGCTGTCGCCCCTGCAGCAAGGCCTGCTGTTCCACAGCCTGCAAGGCGATGCCCAGGCGGCCTACGTCAATCAGATCGATGTGGTGCTCGAAGGGCTGGATCTGCAGCGGTTCCTGCAGGCCTGGGACAGCACCGTGCAGCAGCACGCCACCTTGCGCAGCGTGTTCCTCGGGCAGGGCGAACTGCAGGTGCCGCTGCAGGCCGTTCTGCGCCGCTGCCCGGCCGTGGCGCAGGTGCACGATGCCCGTGGGATCAGCCAGCAGGCGCTGGACGACTGGGCGGCTGCAGAGCGCTCGAAAGGGTTCGACCTCACCTGCCTGCCGCTGCAACGGGTGCAGTTGTTGCAGCTGGACGCCAACCGTTGCCGCATGATCTGGACCTTCCACCACATTCTGCTGGATGGCTGGAGCAGTGCGCGCCTGATCGGCGAGGTGCTGCAACGTTACGCGGGCGAGCAGCCGCTGGCGCCGCGCAGCCAGTACCGCGACTACATCGCCTGGTTGGGCACCCGCGACAGCGAGGCTGCGCAAGCGTACTGGCAGGCGCGCCTGGCGGCGCTGGACGGACCGACGCTGCTCGCTCAAAGCCTGCCGGCCCAGGACACACAGGGCCTGAGCGATGCAACGGGGCATGGGGTGATTCGCAGCGGCCTGTCGGCCCAAGACACCCAGCGCCTGCGCCAATTCGCCCGTCGCCAGCGGGTGACCCTCAACACCCTGGTGCAGGGTGCCTGGATTCTCTTGCTGCAAACCTACACCGGGCAGGCGCAGGTGGCGTTCGGCACGACCGTGTCGGGCCGGCCCACGGCGCTCGACGATGCCGAGTCGGTGGTGGGGCTGTTCATCAATACCGTTCCGGTGATCGGCAGTGGCGAGCCGGGCGATAAAGTGGGTGAATGGCTGCGCGAGCTGCAAGCCCGCAGCGCCGACGCGGGAGAGTACGAATACACGCCACTGGCGGACATTCTGCGTTGGGCAGGGTTGAGCGGGCAAAGCCTGTTCGACAGCCTGCTGGTGTTCGAAAACTACCCGGTCGACCACGCCATGCGCCAGCGCAGCGGTGTGCGTATCGAAGCATCGAGCACGCGTGAAGCCACCCATTATCCGTTGTCCGTGGCGATCTTCGCCGGTGACACGCTGGACATCACCTTCGGCTACCGCCGCGATGCGTTTGCCACGGTCCGCGTCGAGGCGCTGGTGCAGCACCTCAACAGCCTGCTGCTCGGCCTGATCGCAGACGCCCAGCAGCCGCTGGCGGCGATCAGCCCGCTCGACAGTCGCGAATACCGCCAGGTCATGGCCTGGGGCACCTCGGACTACGCGCCGCACGCGTTCATCAGTGTGCCGCAGCGCATTGCCACCCATGCTGCTGCCGATCCGCAGCGCGTCGCCTTGATCTGCGCCGGTGAGACCCTCACCCGTGGCGAATTGGAGCGGCAGGCCAACCGTCTGGCCCATGCCTTGATTGCCCGCGGCATCGGTGCGGAGATGCGCGTCGGCGTGGCGCTGCAGCGCTCCAATCGGCTGCTGGTGGCGTTGCTCGCCGTGGCCAAGGCGGGTGCCGCCTTCGTGCCGCTGGCGTTGGACTATCCCCGCGAACGTCTGGGCTATGTGCTGCAGGACAGTGGCATGAGCCTGCTGATCACCGAGCAGCTGGCGCACGAGAGGTTGCCCGAAACGCCGGGACTGCCGCTGCTCGACCTCGACCGCGAGGCGCTCGACGACTACAGCGAGCACGCCCCCGAGGTGGATGTGCAGGCGCAAAATCTCGCTTATTTGATCTACACCTCCGGTTCCAGCGGCACGCCCAAAGGGGTTGCGGTCGCTCATGGTCCGCTGGCCATGCATTGCGCTGCCACCGCGCCGCTGTACGACATGAGCGAGGCCTCCCGCGAATTCCACTTCATCTCATTCGCGTTCGACGGCGCCCACGAGCGCTGGATGACCGCCCTGACCTGTGGCGCCAGCCTGGTGCTGCGCGACGAGGAACTGTGGTCGGCGGCGCGCACCCTGCAGACCTTGGCCGAACAGCAGGTCACCAACGCCGGCTTCCCGCCGGTGTACCTGACGCAGCTCGCCGCCGAAGCCCAGGCGCAGGGGCAGGCGCCTAAGCTGGACCTGTATTCCTTCGGTGGCGAAGCCATGCCCCAGGCCAACTTCGAACGCATCCGCCAGACCCTGGCGCCGCGCACCTTGATCAACGGCTACGGGCCCACCGAAACCGTGGTCACGCCGCTGGTATGGAAGGTCGCAGCGAGCCAGGCCTGTCGGTCGGCCTACGCCCCCATCGGCCGACCGGTGGGTGACCGTCGTGCCTACATCCTCGACGCGCGTCTGCAACCGGTGCCGGCCGGGGTCAGCGGCGAGCTGTACCTGGGCGGCAGCGGCCTGGCCCGTGAGTACCATGACCGACCGGCGCTCAGCGCCGAGCGCTTCGTGCCGGATCCGTTCAGCGCGCCCGGTGCACGTATGTACCGCACCGGCGACCGCGTGCTGTGGGGCGCCGACGGGGTCATCGAATACGTCGGTCGCATCGACCAGCAAATCAAGATTCGCGGCTATCGCATCGAGCCCGGCGAGGTCGAGGCGTGCATTCAGCAGCACGCCGAGGTCGAAAGCTGCGTGGTGCTGGCCCGGCCTTCACCGTCCGGTGCGCGGCTGGTCGCCTATGGCGTCGCCGCGTCGACGGCAGATGAATCGACTCTGGAGTTGCGCGTCAAACAGGCGCTGGCCGAGCAGTTGCCGGACTACATGATCCCGTCCCGCCTGCTGTGGTTGCCGCAATTGCCGGTAACGCTCAACGGCAAGCTCGACCGGGCCGCGCTGCCGATTCCGGACTGGCACGCGCAGAGCGGCGATTTCCTTGCACCTCAGGGCGAGGTGGAGACCGTGCTGGCAGGCCTTTGGCAACAGTTGCTGGGCGTGGAGCGCGTGGGCGCGAACGAAAACTTCTTCGAGCTGGGCGGCGACTCCATCGTCTCCTTGCAACTGGTCGGCAGGGCGCGTCTGGCCGGCGTGCTGCTGACGCCCAGACAGGTCTTCGAGCAGCAGACCATTCGGGCCCTGGCCCAGGTTGCCAAGCGCCAGGCAAGTGTCGTCCAGACGCAGGGGCCGGTCACCGGTGCAGCGATCTTGACGCCGATCCAGGCGTGGTTTTTCGAAAGCCCGATCAGCGCGCGGCAGCACTGGAACCAGTCCGTCCTGCTGCAGCCGACCGAACCACTGGATGCCATGCTGATCGAAACGGCCCTGCAGACCTTGGTGGCCCACCACGACGCCTTGCGCCTGCGTTTCGTCGAGGACGACGACGGGCACTGGCAGCAGTCTCACGCCGAAACGGCCACAGTGCCGCTGGACCAGTTGCAGGTCACCGACAGCGCGCAAATGACCCAGGCGTGCAGTCACAGCCAAGCCCTGCTGAATCTGAGCGAAGGCCCGCTGCTGCGTGCGCTGCTGCTGGACACGGCGCAGGGGCAGCGCCTGTTGCTGGTGGCTCACCACCTGGTGGTGGACGGTGTGTCGTGGCGCATCCTGCTCGATGATCTGCAACGTGTGTATGAACAGTTGCAGGCGGGCCAGACGCCGACCCTTGGGCACAAGACCAGTGCGTTCCAGCGCTGGGGCGGAGTACTCCTGGAGCAGGCGCCCGCGCGCCTGGCTGAGCTGGATTTCTGGCGCGCTACGGTTGCGGCCGGGGCCGTCAGCCTGCCGCTGCTAGACGCTGCAGGCAGCCGCCGTCGTGACCAGGTGCGCGAGTGTCAGGTGCGCCTGGCCGAGCCCCTCACGCGCCAGTTGCTGACCCAGGCACCGCAGGCCTATCGCAGCCGCGTCGATGAGCTACTGCTCACCGCGTTGGCCCGCGTGGTCTTGCGCGCCATTGGCGGTCAGAGTGTGCTGGTGGCCCTGGAAGGTCATGGTCGCGAGGTCCCGGCGCAATACAGCGATGTCGACCTGAGCCGCAGCGTCGGCTGGTTCACCAGTGTCTACCCGGTGCGCCTGCACACCGACCCCGAAGCGGACGCCGGCGTGGCGATTCGCGGTATCAAGGAACAGCTGCGCCGGGTTCCCGATCACGGTATGGGCTACGGCATCCTGCGCTACCTGGGCGAGCCGCAGGTGCGCGCCGAACTGGCTGTCGGGTCGCAACCCTCGATCACCTTCAACTACCTTGGTCAGACCGATCTGGGCATGGAAGCCCAGGGCTTGTTCCGCCTTGCCCGCGAGCGTGGCGGCGACGATCAGGCACCCGATGCGCCGCTGGGCAACGAGCTGGTCATCAATGCCCAGGTGCGCCAGGGTGAGCTGCACATGAACTGGCAGTACAGCGGCGCGCGGCTCGCCTCGGCCTGGGTCGAGCCTTTGGCCCAAGCCTGGTGCGACGAGTTGCAACAGCTCATCGAACATTGCCTGCAGCCTGACGCACAGCGTTTCACGCCTTCGGATTTCGCCTTGGCCGGGCTGGATCAAGCGACGCTGGATGGCCTGCAACTGCCCATCGATACCGAAGCGCTGTATCCGCTGTCACCGTTGCAGCAGGGCATGCTCTTCCATGCCTTGCAATCGCCCGATGAAAGCCATTACCTCAACCAACTGAGCCTGGCCATCGATGGCCTGGATGCAGCCCGCTTCCAACAGGCCTGGGATACCACGGTCGCTCGCCATGACGTGCTGCGCACCGCGTTTCTCTGGGAAGGGTTGAGCCAGCCCTTGCAAGCCGTGCGGCGCAGCGTGCCGTCGGTGGTGCGCCTGCTCGACTGGCGTGACCGGAGCCAGGGCGACGGTGCGGTCGAGGCGTTGGCGAACGAGGAGCGTGACCAAGGCTTCGATCTGGCGCGGGCGCCCCTGCTTCGCGTGCTGCTGGTGCGCCTGGACGAGCAACGCTACCAGTTGATTCTCACCAGCCATCACCTGTTGCTCGACGGCTGGAGTTCGTCGCGGCTGATCGCCGAGGTGCTGCAGCACTATCGCGGCACGCCGCCTGCCGAACCGGCCGGACGTTTCGTCGACTACGTGCAATGGCTGCAGCGACGCGATCTGGCCGAGCGCGAACGGTTCTGGCGTGAGCGCCTGGTCGATCTGCACGAGCCGACCTTGCTCGCCAGCACGGTGAGCGGCGCGGGCGTGGGCCAGGGTCACCGCCAGCACCTCTGGCAATGCGACGCGGCGACTACCGCACGCCTGAGCGCCATCGCCCGCCGCGAGCGGGTCACCTTGAACACCTTGGTGCAAGGTGCCTGGAGCCTGTTGCTGCAGCGCTACAGTGGGCAGGCCACGGTGGCGTTCGGCGCAACGGTGGCCGGTCGTCCGGCGCAGTTGCCCGAGGCCGAACGCACACTGGGGCTGTTCATCAACACATTGCCGGTGATTCAGACGCCAGCCCCTCGGCAGCCGCTGGGCGACTGGCTGCGGCAGTTGCAGGGCGTGAACAGTGCGCTGCGCGAACATGAACACACACCGCTGTTCGAGATCCAGGGTTGGGCCGGGCAGGGTGGCCAGGCGTTGTTCGATACGCTGCTGGTGTTCGAAAACTATCCGGTGGAACAGGCCCTCGGCGAGGCCAGCGGTTTGCGTTTCTCACCCGTGCAGCGCCACGAAACCACCCATTATCCGCTGACCCTGGTGATCCACGCGGGCGCGCAGTTGCAGATCGAGTTCAGCTACCGCCAGGACGCGTTCAGCGAAGCCGATGTCCTGCGCTTCAGCGAACACCTGGCCGGGCTGTTGGCGCAGTTCGAGGATAGCCAGCGTCCGCTGGCCAGCCTGACCTTGCTCAGTCCTGCCGAGCTCCAGCAGATCGAGGCGTGGAACGCGACCGATAGCAGCTATCTGCAGTACCCAAGCCTGCCGGCGTTGATCGCCGAACAGGTTCGCGCCACACCCGATGCATTGGCGTTGGTCAATGGCGACACGCGTTTGAGCTATGCCGAACTCGATGCCCGCGCCAATCAGCTTGCCCATTGGCTGCGAGAGCAGGGCGTTGGGCCGGATGTGCCGGTTGCGGTGTGTGCCGAGCGCTCGGTGGAGTTGGTGGTGGCGTTGCTGGGTGTGATCAAGGCGGGCGGTGCGTATCTGCCGCTGGACCCGGAGCACCCGCGGGAGCGGCTGCAGGGCATGCTCGAAGACAGCGGCAGTCCGTTGTTGCTGACTCAGAAGCACCTGATGGACGCCTGGGCTAGCGTACCGGTTTACGCGCTTGAGCTTCTACCGCTTGGCGGGCAACCCACGAATGCGCCGAACGTCGTCATCGGCCCGGAAAACCTCGTCTACTGCCTCTACACCTCCGGCTCCACCGGCAAGCCCAAGGCCGTTGGCAATCGCCACGCCGGTCTGCTCAACCGCCTGCAATGGATGCAGGCCGAATACGGGCTGACCGCCAGTGACCGGGTATTGCAAAAGACCCCGTACACCTTCGACGTATCGGTATGGGAATTCTTCTGGCCGCTGCTCAGCGGCGCCGCGCTGGTCATGGCACCGCCCGGCGCGCACCGTGATCCGCAAGCGTTGCGCGAGCTGATCGTCGAGCACGGCATCACCACGCTGCACTTCGTACCGTCGATGCTGCAAGCGTTCGTGTCGGCGGGTGAGTTGCCGGCTTGCACTTCGCTCGAACGCATCATCTGCAGCGGCGAAGCCCTACCGGCCGAGTTGCAGCGCCAGGTTCTAGCGCAGACCAATAGCGAGCTGCACAACCTGTATGGACCGACCGAGGCGGCCATCGATGTCACGGCCTGGGCCTGCCGCGAAGAAGGCAGCAGCGTGCCCATCGGCCGTCCCATCGCCAACACCCAGATCCACATCCTGGACGCTGATCTCAATCCGGTGCCGGTCGGGGTGGCGGGTGAGTTGTACATTGCGGGCGTCAACCTGGCGCGTGGTTATTTGGGCCGCCCTGCGCTGACTGCCGAGCGCTTCGTCGCCAACCCCTACGGCGCGTCCGGTTCGCGCATGTACCGCAGCGGCGACCTGGCGCGCTGGCGTAGCGACGGCGCCATCGACTACCTCGGTCGCTTGGATCACCAGGTCAAATTGCGCGGCCTGCGAATAGAACTGGGCGAGATCGAAGCCGTGCTGCTGGCTCACCCGGCGGTGCGTGAATGCGTGGTCATCGCCGCCGACAACCAACTGCTGGGCTACTGGGTCGGCGACGCCGTCGATGAGGCCGCACTTAAATTTCACCTCGGCCAGCACGTTCCTGAGTACATGGTGCCGTGGCGACTGCTGCAACTCGAAGCCATGCCGCTGTCGGCCAACGGCAAGCTGGATCGCAAGCGCCTGCCGCAGCCAGAAGGGCAGGGCAGCACCAGTGCCCATGTCCCGCCGAGCACCGATGCAGAACGCGCCCTCGTGGCGATCTGGGCCGAGGTCTTGGGGCTGGAGCAGATCGGTGTCACCGACAGTTTCTTCGAGCTGGGCGGGCATTCGCTGAGCGTCATGCAGGTCCGCGCCCAGTTGCAGCAGCGTCACGGCTGTCACCTACCGATCAACGCTTTCTTCGATCACGTCACCGTGCAGAAGTTGGCCCGGCAACTGCCCAGCGACGTGTTCGCCGCAGCGACCGATCACCGCGAGCGGCTGAACGAAATGGCCCGCTGGCTGGATGAATTCGAGGTTTGAGATGAGTATCGATCCGCATCAAATTGCCCACCGGTTTGCCGAGCTGAGCCCCGAGCGTCGCCAGGCCTTCCTGGCTCGGCTCGAAGAAAACGGCATGCGCTTCACCGACCTGCCCATGGTCGCGGTGCCGCGCTCGCCCACAGCGCCGCTGTCGCTGGCCCAGCGCGGTCTGTGGATCGCCTGGCAGCGCGAGCCCGCTAGCCCGGCCTACAACCTGGCGGGTGTGTTGCGCCTGGGCGGCCCGCTGAACGTCCAGGCGCTGGAGCAGGCCTGCAACGATCTGCGTGCCCGGCACGAAGCGCTGCGCACCTCGTTCGCCCAGGATGCCGAGGGCGAGCCGCAGCAATGCATTCATGCGCATCAGTTCCAAGCCCTGGTGTGCCTGGAACTGGACGAAGCCGGCTCGCAGCAGCGGGCTCGGGTATTGACCCAAGAGCCTTTCGATCTGATGGGCGGCCCGGCGCTGCGTCTGGAACTGCATCGCCTGGATGCGCAGCAGCATCGTCTGGTGATCGTGCTGCATCACATCCTGGCCGACGGCTGGTCCATCGGTCTGATCATCGAAGACCTGGCTGCCGCGTATGCCGCGCGTTGCCAAGGGCACGCCGCGCAGTGGCCGGCGCTGGCGCTGCAGTACGCCGATTACGCCGGCTGGCAGCGGCGATGGCTGGAGGCGGGCGAACAGGCGCGCCAGCTCGACTACTGGCGCCAGCAACTGGGCGATGACCACACGCCCCTGGCGCTGCCGCTGGACCGTCCACGCAGTGCACAGCGCGATGCCCGCGGTGCCAGCGTCCGGGTGCAGGTGGCCGCCGACACCAGCGCGCGCTTGCGCACCCTGGCCAAGGCGCAGGGGGCAACCACGTTCATGGCCATGCTGGCCGTGCTCAAGCTGCTGCTGGCCCGGCAGAGCGGCGCCGACCGCGTGCGCATCGGCTCGCCGTTGGCCAACCGCACCCGCGCCGAAACCCAGCGCGTGGTGGGCTACTTCAGCACCTTGAGCGTGTTGAGCACCGCCGTCGATGAGCGGCAGAGCTTCACCGCGCTGCTGGATCGCGTGCGCAGCACCCTGTTCGAGGCCCAGGAACATGCGCAGCTGCCGTTCGACCAACTGGTGCAGGCGCTGGCACCGCCGCGCGAGGCCGGCACCCATCCGCTGTTTCAGGTCAAGTGCACCGAGCAACCGGCCAGCCGTCCGCAGCGTTTCGCCGAGCTGTCCATGAGCCTGGAAGGGCTGACCGCAGGGGAGGTGCATTTCGACTTGAGCGTCGACTTCACCGACCGCGCCGAAGGCATCGAGGTGTCGATCGCCTATGCGTGCGACCTGTTCGACGCCGTGCGCATCGAGCGCTTCGCCGCTCAGCTGTTGTCACTGACCGAAGCGGTGAGCCATGAGCCCGAACGGCGGCTGCTCGAACTGGCCGTTGAATGCGAGAGCGACGAGGGCGCACCGGCGGTCGAGGCCCAGGACGTAGTGGGCCTGTGGCACCACCAGCACCGGCTCGACCCGGATGCCGTCGCCTTGACCGGCGCCGGCATGAGCTTCAGCCGTGCGCAGGTCGAACGCGCAGCCAACGCCTTGGGCCAGCGTCTGCTCGCCCAGGGCGTCGGGCCCGGCGCACGGGTGGCGCTGCTGAGCGCGCGCACGCCGGCCATGGTCGTCGGTATCCTCGCGGTGCTCAAGTGTGGTGCTGCCTATGTGCCGGTCGATCCGCGCTGGCCGACAGAACGGCAGGCGGCGGTATTGGCCGACAGCGGGGTCTGTCTGGTGCTGGGCGCCGATCCCCAGGTGCCGGACCTTGCGTGGCTGGCCCTCGATCTGGACCTGGACGTGCCGCCATCGCCGCTGCCTTGGCCGCGGACGGTGCCCGAACTGCCGGCGTACCTGATCTATACCTCCGGCTCCAGTGGCACGCCCAAGGCCGTCGTCGCCACCCGTGGCAACCTGGCCGCCTATGTCGCAGGCGTCGGCCAGCGCCTGCAGTTGCCCGCGCAGAGCCGCTTCGCCATGGTCTCGACGGTGGCCGCCGACCTCGGCCACACGGTGCTGTTTCTCGCCCTCAGCCAGGGCGGTGTACTGCACCTGGCCGACGAAGAGCAGGCCTTCGACCCCGATGCCTTCGCCCAATGGCAGAGCGAGCAGGGCAGCGACGTGCTGAAGATCACCCCCAGTCATTTGCAGGCCCTGCTCAATGCCCGCGATCCGCTGCATGTGTTGCCGCGGCACACCTTGATCCTGGGCGGCGAAGCGACGTCCTGGGCGCTGCTCGACGAGATTCGCCGGCTTGCTCCACAACTGCGCGTGTTCAACCACTACGGGCCTACTGAAACCACGGTCGGTGCGCTGTGCCAGAACGCCGCCGATGCCGATCGCCTGCGCGCGCGAACCTTGCCCATCGGCACGCCGCTGCCCGGCGTACAGGCGCGTGTGCTGGATGCCTACCTCAACCCGGTAGACGACGGCGTGGTCGGTGAGTTGTACCTGGGTGGCGTTGGCGTGACCCAAGGGTACTCGGAGCGTGCGGAGTTGACCGCAGAACGGTATGTGCCCGACCCCTATGGTGCGCCCGGTGCGCGGTTGTACCGCAGCGGTGATCGCGTCCGGCGCCTGCCCGATGGCAGCCTGGAGTACCTGGGGCGCAGCGACGATCAGGTAAAGATTCGCGGTTATCGCGTCGAGCCGGGGGAGGTCGCCACGGCCATTCGCCGCTTGGCCGGCGTCGGCGAGGCGGCGGTGATCGCAGTCGCCGGCGAATACGGCGCTCACCAGTTGCACGCCTATGTGGTGCTGACGGCTGAGACCGACGTGACCACGTTGCGCCAGTCCCTGGCAGACCAGGTGCCGGACGCGCTTGTGCCGTCTCACTGGACCGTGTTGGACAAGCTGCCGCTCACCGCCAATGGCAAACTCGATCGGCGGGCCTTGCCCACAGTGGAGCCGGCGCTGCCGACCCGCGAGGGCCCACAAGGGCCGACCGAGCAGGCTCTGGCGCAGCTGTGGTGCGACCTGCTGGGACGCAGTGACATTCCACGCAGCGCTTCGTTTACCGAACTGGGCGGCGACTCGCTGCTCAGCCTCAAGCTGCTCGCGCGCATCCGCAAACAAGGGCTGCAAGGCGAGCGCAAGCTGACCCTGGCGGACGTGCTCAATGCTTCCAGCCTTGCTGTCTTGGCGGAGTGCCTGACACCGCCGCCGGTGGCCGAGCCCGAGGTAGTGTTTCTGAGCCGTTCTGGCAGCGGCGTGCCGCTATTCTGTCTGCCTGGGCTGATCGTCAACAGCAGCGAATTCAAGCCATTGGTGGCGGCACTGGGCGAGGATCGGCCGGTGTATGGTTTCGTCAGCCATGTCTACACCGAGCAGCGCTGGCGTGGCTACGACGTGCTGGCGCTCGCCAGCGAATATGCCGAGTACATCGTCCGTACCGTCAAGGGGGGCCGCTGCGCCTTGCTCGGCTGGTCATCCGGAGGCGAACTGGCGCTGGAAACCGCACGCTTGCTGCAAGGGCGCGCCCAGGTCGAGTTCCTCGGCCTGGTGGACGTGTTCGAGTCGGTGCCCTTTCATCCACGTCAGCCATTGGACGCTGCCACCCGGGATCGCGCGCAACCGCTGCTGGAGCACTGGCTGGCGCGCTCGGCCATGGCGACGCAATGGCGCGGTCTGTTCGCGCTGATGGACGCGCGCGAACGCGATGCGTTGGCCGAGTACGTGCTGGCCCACGACGGCCAATTGCCCTGCGATGGACCGGATCTGCTCTCCCGCGAATTCGAGCAATGGGCATTGCTCGACAAGCGTTTGAAAGCCGCGCGCCATGTGCTCGAACCTCTGGCCATAGCGGCGCACGTCTGGCAGGCCGAGGACTCCCTGACCCGTAGCGAGCGCCTGCGCGACTGGAACGGGTTGGTCGAGGTGGTCGAGCAGCGCTGTGTAGCGGGTGCGCACCACCTGGACATCGTCCGTCACCCCGGCTTCATGGCCGATCTGGCGCAGGCCCTGAAGGCCCTCGAAAGCGGCAGGCGATCGGAGGTGGCTAAATTTGCCGAGGCCACGAGCGTCTTCTAGGAACACGTCACCCGAAGGCCGCAGGCAACCCTGCGGCCCTCGCTCCTACACCCTCTTCTGGAAGGAATCGGTCACATGACGCAGCACCTCACCCCGACGGCTCCCCACGACCTCATCGGCATCGGCTTCGGCCCGTCCAATCTGGCCCTGGCCATCGCCTTGCAAGAGCGCGCGGAGCAGGGCGGCCGGCCGTTCGACGCGCTGTTTCTGGAGCGTCAGCCCGACTACAGCTGGCACGGCAACACCCTGGTCGCCCAGAGCGAACTGCAGATTTCGTTTCTCAAGGACCTGGTGACCCTGCGCAACCCCTCCAGCCGCTTCTCGTTCGTCAGCTACCTCAAGGCCCACGGTCGCCTGGTGGATTTCATCAACCTCGGCACCTTTTACCCCTGCCGCATGGAGTACAACGACTACCTGCGCTGGGTCGCGCAGCAGTTCGCCGAGCAGAGCCGCTATGGCGAGCAGGTGCTGCGTGTCGAGCCGATCGTGGAAGGGGATGGCCGGGTGCAGCGCCTGAACGTGGTCAGCCAGCACCAGGGCCGCGAAGTCCAGCGCCAGACCCGCTCGGTGATCGTCAGCACCGGCGGCACGCCGAAGATCCCCCAGGCGTTCGCCTCGTTCAAGGACGACCCACGGGTGTTCCACCATGCCCGTTACCTGTCGGCCATGGCCACCCAACCCTGCAGCCGTGGCGAGCCGATGCGCATCGCGGTGGTGGGCGCGGGGCAGAGCGCCGCCGAGGCGTTCATCGACCTCAACGACAGCTACCCCAACGTTCAGGTCGACATGATTCTGCGCGCCGCCGTGCTCAAGCCGGCGGACGACAGCCCGTTCGTCAACGAAATTTTCGGCCCGGATTACACCGACCTGGTGTTCAATCAGCCCGAAACCGAACGTGAGCGTTTGATCCGCGAGTACCACAACACCAATTACTCGGTGGTGGACCTGGACCTGATCGAGCGCATCTACGCCATGCTCTATCGCCAGAAAGTCTCCGGCGTCGAGCGCCATGGTTTTCTCTGCCGACGCATGATCGAAAGCGCCACTGACGTCGATGGCCGCGTGCAACTGCAACTGCGCGACCTGGCCACCGGCAGCACCGAAGCGCGGCGTTACGATGCGGTGATTCTGGCCACCGGTTACGAACGTCGCTCGCATCGCGAACTGCTCGCTCCGCTCAAGGACTACCTGGACGACTTCCGGGTCGACCGCGACTACCAGTTGATCGCCCGCCCGGAGCTCGAAACGCCGGTCTTCATCCAGGGCTTCAGCCAGCACTCCCATGGGCTGAGCGACACGCTCCTGTCGGTGCTGCCGGCCCGCTCCGGGGAGATCGCCGCTGCCCTGGAGCAGCGTCTGGAGGGCGTCGACCAGGACCGCCCGAACGTCCCACGCCGCACGGTGGGGCGAAGCCTCTCGGCGTGATGGCTGAACAGGAGCGGCGGATCGGATATGCTGGGTGAATGATGCTGTTTCTCATTCACTTGCTCACATGACCACAGGTGCCAGGGGCTGATGATAGACGTGCTTGCGCCGCTGTTTCGCGGCGATTTCGAAGCCTACCGGGACGTGTTGGTGCTGGCCGACGATCCGCGGCCAGCCACGGTGTACGATGAGCTGCTGGCGCCCGCTGCCTTCGCCGAGCTTCAGCGGCGATTCGGTCAGCGCTACAGCGGCGATGATCGCCGTGCCTGGGTGTCGTTGTGGGCCAAGCACTACATCGTCAAGCTGTTGCCGCCGGTGATGGGCGCCACGTTGCTGTTGCGCTGGCGGCTGCCGCTGGGGCTGGGCGACACAGCCTTGTTGCTGGACGACGGCGCGCTGCCGCAAGGCTTTCGTCTGAGCGACAAAGGCGCACCGTTCGCCGCCGATGTGAACGATCCGTTCGAGCTGTTCGCGGGCCTGCTCGACGATCATCTGCAGCCGTTGTTCCAGGCCCTCGCCAGTCAGACCAAACTCTCGCCCAAGGTGCTGTGGAGCAACGCCGGCAACTACTTCGAAAACCTGCTCAACCTGATGGCCAAGGCCGGCATGCCTGCCGAACGCCTGGCGCCGGGCCGCGCTCTGCTGGAAACCAAGACACGCCCCGATGGCACCCGCAACCCGCTGTTCCAGCCGGTGCGCTACCTGCCCATCGACGACGCCAGCGGCCAACCCACCTTGCGCCGCGAGCGCAAGGTCTGCTGCGTGCGTTATCTCTTGCCCGAGCTCGAACTGTGCGGCAATTGCCCGCTGAAGGTGAATCCCGCCAGGGTACCGGCCTGACTCAGTCCGGCAGGCGCGCTCAGTAGTGGAAGCTGATCGCCGACCCATCGCCCGGATGCGCCATGACCCCCATGCGGATGCCGTAGATCGACTCCAGCACTTCAGCGTTCATCAGCTCAGCCGGTGGCCCCTGAACGAGTAGCCGCCCGCTGTGCAGCGCCACCAGGTGATCGCAGTAACGCGCGGCCATGTTGATCTCGTGCAGCACCACGACCACGCCCAGGTCCAGCTTGTGGCTCAGTTCGCGGATCAAGCCCAGCACCTCGATCTGATGAGCGATGTCCAGCGCCGAGGTCGGTTCATCGAGCAACAGGTAGCGGCTGTTCTGTGCCAGCAGCATGGCCAGCCAGACCCGCTGGCGTTCGCCGCCGGAGAGGTTGTCCACCAGGCGCTCGGCATAGGCGCGGGTGTGGGTCAGCTCCAGGGCCTGTTCGACCTGGGCATGGTCCTCTTCGCTCATGCGTCCCAGCGCGCCATGCCACGGGTAGCGGCCAAAGCGCACCAGTTCGCGAACGCTCAGGCCGTCGGCGGCGGGCAGTTGCTGCGGCAGGTACGCCACCTGCCGGGCGAACTCGCGGTTTTTCCAGTCCGCCAGGGGTACACCATCGAGCTTCACCGTGCCCTGGCTGGCGGCTTGCTGGCGGGCCAGCATCTTGATCAGGGTCGATTTGCCCGAGCCGTTGTGCCCGATCAAGCCGATGATCTGGCCGTGAGGCAGGGTCAGGTCGAGGGGGTGCAGGAGGGTGCACTCGGGAATGCAGAAGGACGCGGCCTGCAACTCGAACATGGAAGGGTCCTGAAAAGAAAGACGCTAATCTAAACGAGATAAGAACCATTATCAAAGGGTGGGGGTTGAATTGGTTGCCTTCCTGACCGGCTTTGAGCTGCAGTGAAATGAGCCTGGGGCAAGATCAGAAAACGTTACTCAAGTGGTTGTAATAGAGGTTTTACATCTGCTGGATCACCGCGAGCTTGACCGGTGAGCGTCTGGCGCCTGGGGTCGATCGGACCAGGTTCCACGGGGGGATCCCGCCGTCTCATAAATAATCGTATGGTCACATTTCAGATCTTAATTGCAAAAGGCCATCGCTCGATTGACGCTCCGGCGACCTGTCGTGGTTAATAGCTTCGACGCTATTTCACCCAGAGGTCTCTGCCATGTTCGGAACGTTTCCCCGCAAAAAACTCGCCCTCAGCGCCCTGACCGGCCTGGCGCTGCTTATCGGCGCGAACGGCGCGATGGCGGCGCAGACCTTGCGTCTGGCCCATGCCTCGAGCTCTGAAAGCCTGATCAACCAGGCCATGGTGCGTTTCGCCGCGCAGGTCAGTGAACAGACCAAAGGCGAGCTGAACGTGCAGCTCTATCCGGACGGCCAGTTGGGTGACGAGGCCCCGATCGTCGATTCGGTCGGCGCCGGAGCGATCGATATCGGCCTGGGCGGTTCGACCGACGGCATCGACCCGCGCCTGAATGCCCTGTCGCTGCCTTTCCTGTTCAAGGACGCCGCTTCGGTCCACGCCTACCTGGATAGCCCGGCCGGCAAGAAATTCCTGACCATGGGCCAGGACCATGGCTTTGTGATGCTCTCGGCCCTGGACTCGGGTTTTCGCCAGTTCGCCAACAGCAAGCACCCGATCTTCAAGCCAGCTGACCTTAACGGTCTGAAGATCCGTACTCCGCCCAACCCGGTCATTCTGGCGACCATCAAACAGCTTGGCGCCCTGGGCCAGTCGATCCCGTTCGGCGAGGTCTACACCTCGTTGCAATCGGGCGTGGTGGACGGGGTCGAGCCTGAACTGCGGGATTTCTACGACCAGAAGTGGTTTGAAGTGGCCAAGAACGTCTCGGTGTCCAACTACGTGTGGTCTGCCAACTTCTGGTTCATCAACAAAGACCGTTACGAAGGCCTGGACGACAGCGAGCGTGCCGCGCTGGACAAAGCCGTCGTTGACGCCACCGCCTGGTATCGCTCCCAGCTCGAAGCGGTCTACGCGAAGATCAAGACCGAAATGGAAGCCAAGGGCGTGAAGTTCAACGAGGTCGACACCGGCCCGTTCCGCGCGCTGGCCGGCCCGGTCTACGCCCAGTTCGGCAAGGTCTGGGGTGAAGACTTCGTCAATCAGCTGCGTCGCGACGCCCAGGGCCAGTAACCATGTCTATTTCCCAACACCCGGACCTGCCGCCCAAGGGCTGGCCGGAGCGTACGTTGGCAGTGGCCGGGGCGGTGATGTTCACCATGACCTTCCTGGCCATCCTGGCCGGGGTGTTCTCACGCTATTTCAACCTGCATGGGTTCGAATGGTCATTCGAGATCGCCACCCTCGGCTTCATCTGGGTGACCTTCATCGGCACAGTGATTGCCGAGATCCGCCATGAAAACGTGCGCTTCCAGGGCCTGGCCAACCTGTTGCCGGCCGCTGTTCAGCGAGGCTTGGACGCCTTCGCCAGCTTGGCTCTGCTGTGCATCAGCGGCTGGTTGCTGTACAGCGGCAGTGCGTTCATCGCTCGCACCGGTTGGGCGCCGACGCCGGTGCTGCGCTGGCCGGCGGGCCTGAGCTCGGCAGCGCTGGTCAGTGCCGCCGCCATGCTTGCCGTCCTGGCGCTGATCCGCCTGATCCGCCTGACTCGTAGCGGAGTTCGCCCATGACCGTCCTGATCTTGTTCCTGGCATTCGTGTGCCTGTTGCTCGCCGGTCTACCGGTGGTATGGGCCATGGCGGGTGGCACCATTGCCGCCTTGCTGTTCGGCGATCTGCACCTGCCATTGGCCTGGCTCGCCCAGCAAACCCTGCGCGGCGCCGACTCGTCCACCCTTGCGTCAATCCCATTGTTCCTGCTGGCGGGCGAGTTGATGAACCGCGGTGGGCTCACCCTGCGCATCATGCGTGTTGCCGAACATTGCTTCGGTCGCCTGCGCGGCGGTCTGGGCCTGGTCAACGTTGCCACCGCCTTTGTCTATGGCGGCCTCACGGGCTCGGCCACCGCTGACACGGGCACCGTGGCCAAGGTGATGATCCCGGTGATGGAGGAGCGGGGCTATCCGCGGGCCTTCGCTGCCGCGGTGACCGCTGCGTCCGGCACCCTGGGCATCATCGTTCCGCCCAGTGTGATTCTGATCATGTTCGGCGTGCTGACCAACACTTCCATCGGCGGCCTGTTCATGGCTGGGGTCATCCCGGGCGTCATGCTGGCGGCGGTGTTCATGGTCACGGCATACGTGGTCGGCGTTCGCGAACACTTTCCCAAGGTCGAGGGCAAGATGGACTGGGTCGAACTACGCCGTGACCTGCTGGGTGCCTTGCCGGCCTTGCTGATGCCGATCATGGTGCTGGGTTCGATCGTGACCGGCTTTGCCACGGCTACCGAGGCTGCTTCGCTGTCGGTGCTCTACGCGCTGGCGGTGGGCACCGTGATCTACCGACAGTTGGGCTGGCGTGATCTGTTCCCTGCTGTGACCGAAGCGGTGACGATCACCGGCTCGGTGATGATCATCATGGCCGTGGCCATGCCGTTCGGCTGGATACTGACCTTCGAACTGGTGCCGCACACCGTGGCGTCGTGGATCGTGGATATGCACACCGGGCCGTTGATGACCATTCTGCTGGTGATTCTGGTGCTCAAGGTGGTGGGCTTCTGGCTCGATCTGGGCCCTGCAATGATCATCCTCGCGCCGATCTTGGTCCCCGTGGCGAAGGCTGCCGGTTTCGAGCCGTATCAGATTGGCCTGATCTTCACCATGACGCTGGGCTGGGGACTGTTCACACCGCCCATCGGCACCAATATCTTCGTGGTGTGCAACGTCGGTCGCATCGAAATCGGTGCTGTATCGCGCCGGCTGATTCCGTTCTGGATCGCCACCGCATTCGCCATTGCCCTACTGGTCTTCTTCCCTGGCCTGACCCAGTGGCTGCCTCGTGTCATGGGCTACTGAGCCCCCTCATTGTGTAGAGAAATGCAGATGAAACATTTGATCGGTGGAATTTCCAGCGGCGGCCGCGCTTTGCCTGAAATCGATGGCCAGGCCTTCGGTGTCGGCCGCAGTGAAGGGCCTTGGCTGTGGGATGAGCAGGGCGTGCGCTATGTCGATACCGCCATGGGCTTTGGCGCGACGATGCTAGGCCATGCCCAGGCCCAGGTCGTCGCCGCCAGCAGCGCCGCCCTGCGCAATGGCCCGATGCCCTCGTTCGCGCATGCTGACGAAGAGCGTGCCGCCGCGGCGCTGGCCCGCTTCACTGGTGAGCTCAGCCAGGTGATCTTCGTCAACACCGGCAGTGAAGCGGTGCACTTGGCGTGCCGAACCGCTCGGGTAGCCACCGGCCGCACCCGCATTGCCAAGTTCGCCGCAGGTTATGACGGCTGGTACGACGCGGTGGCCTTTGGCAACGCCGGGCAACCGGCGGCGCTGATGGCGGGTACCGAGCGCCCTGAACAGGACGGCATGCTGCTGTTGCGCTACAACGATTTCGCTGACGCCGAGCAGTTGTTCCGTGACTGCGGCGACATCGCCGCCGTGGTGGTGGAGCCGGTGTTGGCCAATGCTGGCTGCATCGTGCCGGCGCCCGGCTACCTGAAACACCTCAGCGACCTGGCCCACGCCAATGGTGCGCTGGTGATCCTCGACGAAGTCTTAATGGGGCTGCGCCTGCATCCTGGTCTGAGCGGTACCCTGCTGGGCGCCGAAGCGGACCTGGCCACCGTCGGCAAAGCCATTGGCAGCGGGGTGCCGGTGGCCGCCCTGGTGGGCAAGCCCGAGTACATGGGGCTGTTCGAGCAGGGCAAGATCATCCGTGCGGGGACTTACAGCGGCGCGCCGCCGGCATGCGCAGCGGTACTGGCCACGTTGAAACAGTTGGCAAGCGCTGACTACCCGGCTCTGCTTGCGCGTGGTGACCGGCTGCGCGCCGATCTGGTGGCTGCCTTCGCGCAGAAGGGGATAGCGGTCAGCACCACCGGCTACGGCTCGGTGTTCACCTTGTGGCACTCGGCAATACCCCCGCTCACGTACGCCGAAGCCGTGCAGGTGGCTGACAGCGACTGGACCCTCGCCCTGCACAAGGCCTTGCGTCGCCAGGGCGTGACGACCATGCCGTTCGCCTTTGGCCGGGTCTACCTGACCTTCGCCCACGACGAAGAGGCCCTGCAGATGCTGCTCGACGGCTACAAGGCCGCAATCGCCTTGCTGTGAGGCGCACTCGCCGCCCGGAATCGGTCAAGGACGAAGTGGGCCAGGCGGCGAGTGTTGAGCAAGGCATGCTCGGGCATCAGCAACGCCAGTTCGATGCTCGGCAGTTCCGGAAACTGCGCGCCGCGCAGAATTCGCCAGCCCGGCGGCACCACGGACGCCGGCAGCACGGTGACCGCCGTACCCAAACGCACCGCATGCATCACGCCAGGTAGATGCGATGAGGAACTGACCACCCGCCACGGCGTACCGAGGCGGTCCAGTGCTTCGATGATCTGCGGCCTTGCCCGGCAACTGTCGGTGAACAACGACAACGGCAGGGTGCGTTGCTGTTCGGGGAAGTGTTCTGGCGATGCGCACCACAGCATCGGTTCGCAGCGCAGCAGCTCGCCCTGCAGCTTGCCATTGGCACGGGTGATGATGGCGATATCGATGCTGCCTTCGGCAATCATCGCTTCCAGACGCGAGGAAAAATCACAGATGATTTCCACCTGAAGATGAGGATGACGTTGCGTGAACGCCTGCATCAGTTCACAGCCCAGGGTCTCCAGGTAATCATCCGGCATGCCGATGCGGATGCGTGTGGCTTCCTGGCCACATTCGAGGGCCGTGAGTGCCTCATCTTCGAGCATCTGAATACGCCGCGCATAGCCGATCAGGCGTTCGCCGTGTTCGGTCAGGGTCACCCCGCGACGTGAGCGCTCCAGCAATTTGCGGCCGACCCTGGCCTCCAGCCGACCGAGCATCAGGCTCACGGCCGCTTGTGTCTTGCCGATCCGCTCACCGGCGGCGGTGAAACCGCCGTAATCAATGACCGCAACGAAGGCGGCAAGGCAGTCTGTGTCGAGATGGCGCATGGGGCAGGGTCCCTCGGTGAAAAGACAGCGGGCTGACGTGATCATGCACGTTTCATTCCCACAGCTTCATCGCTCGTCTCATCGCAGTGGTCAGGCCGCGTCCAGCTCTGCTTCCTGCCTGTCCAGACATCCCCGCTGGTGCTCACGCCTCAGGCCTCGGTGGGTTTCAGCATCACAGTGTTACCTTTCATGACAGGCTATCGCCTCGGTAACGTTGGTCCAGCTTGCCATCAAGCCGCGCTCGGTAAAACCGGCGTCATGGGAGCCAGGAGAAGTCCGCTACCTGGGGAACAGAGGGCGATCGCTGTCTAAGCTTATGTTTATTCAGTATTAATTGGATCTGGAACGGTCGATTACACTCATCGCCCGCACGTCATACGCAGGCGCTTTCCGATGTTCGCTTTGTCCATTTCCAACGGTTTGAAGGTCGGACGATGACTTTCGACTACGCGTTTGCGCTGTCCACGCTTCCCGCCTTCGTGCAGGCAGTTGGGGTCACTCTGCAGGTCGGTTTGATAGCCATTATGAGTTCACTGGCCGTTGCGGTGCTCAACGCGGCCATCGCCACGTTCAAGGTTCCGCTGCTGCATCGGCTGGTGCCGCTGTACGTCGAACTCGCCCGCAACACGCCGCTGTTGATCCAGCTGTTCTTCATCTATTTCGCCTTGCCCGCTCTGGGCGTACGGATTTCCGGTTTCGCGGCGGCCGTCATTGCCATGACGTTCATGGGGGGGGCGTACCTGACCGAGATCCTGCGCGCCGGTATCGAAGCGGTGCCCAAGGCGCAAATCGAGTCGGGGCTGTCCATCGGTCTGTCGCGCTGGCAGCTGCTGCGCCACGTGATCCTGCCCCAGGCAGGCATTCTCAGCCTGCCTGCGCTGTTCGCCAACTTCGTGTTCCTGCTCAAGGAGACCACGGTGGTGTCGGCCGTTGCCGTGCCGGAAATTCTCTACACCACCAAGAGCTACATCGCCCTGTATTACAAGACCTACGAGATGCTGGCGGTGATGACCGGCCTGTGTGTGTTGCTGTTCTTGCCGCTGTCGTTGCTGCTGGGTCTGCTGGAAAGGAGGCTCCAACATGGCCAGTTCGGGTCTTGAGTTGCTCTGGGTATCGGCACCGCAACTGCTCACCGGGGCCGGTCGCACCTTGGGTATTTCCGCATTGGCGATCCTGTTCAGCAGTATCGGCGGCTTGCTCTATGGCGTGCTGCGCAGCCTCGGCAAACGCTGGCTGGACGTGCCGCTGAGGGTCTACCTGGAGCTGTTTCGCGCCATTCCGGTACTGGTCTGGTTGTACCTGTTCTTCTTTGGCCTGCCGATCTTCTTCGGCGTCAGCCTGCCTGCGTTCTGGTGCGCGGTGCTGGTGCTGTCGCTGTGGGGCGCCAGCGAGATTGGGGAGGTCGTGCGCGGTGCGCTGCGTTCCATACCCCGCGGGCAGCGCGAAGCGGGCCTGGCCATCGGCCTGGGCCTGGGCCAGTTGTACGGCCGGGTATTGCTGCCCCAGGCGCTCAAGCGCCTTACCCCGCCGGTCATCAACGTTTGCACGCGTTTGCTCAAGACCAGCTCGCTGGCGGTACTGATCGGCGTTGTCGACATCACCAAGGTCGGCCAGCAGATCATCGAGCGTACCTACGAATCGGTGCTGATCTACGGATTTCTGTTCGTCTTCTTTTTTATCGTCTGCTATCCGCTGTCGGCCGCCTCCCGCGTGCTCGAACGGCGCTGGAATCACGCATGAGCGCATTGATCGAACTCGCAAGCTTCAGCAAGAAATTCGCCGACACACCAGTATTGACCGACATCGATCTGCGCGTGAGCGAAGGCGAAGTGGTGGTGATCCTTGGCCCCAGCGGTTGCGGCAAGAGTACCTTGCTGCGCTGCCTGAACGGCCTGGAGCTGGGTCACAGCGGCACCTTCACTTTCGATGGCCAGCGACTGCCCGCCAATGCCGACTGGCGCCGGGTGCGTCAGCAGATCGGCATGGTGTTCCAGAGCTATCACCTGTTTCCGCACATGACCGTGTTGCAGAACGTGCTGCTGGGGCCGCTACAGGTACAGAAGCGCGATGCCCAGGAGGCGCGGCAGCAGGCCGAGGCGCTGCTGGCTCGGGTTGGCCTGGCCGAACGCGTCAACGCCTACCCCCGCGAGCTCTCGGGCGGCCAGCAGCAGCGGATCGCCATCGTACGAGCGCTGTGCATGAACCCCAAGGTCATGCTGTTCGACGAAGTCACCGCTGCGCTGGATCCGGAAATGGTCAAGGAAGTCCTGGAGGTGATCCTCGATCTGGCGCAGGGCGGCATGACCATGCTCATCGTCACCCACGAAATGGCCTTCGCCCGGGCGGTGGCCGACCGCATTCTGTTCATGGACCGCGGCCGCATCGCGGAACAGAACGATCCCGAAACCTTCTTCAGCGCCCCGCAGACCGCACGCGCGCAGCAGTTCCTGGAAAGGTTTTCCTACGTAGAAAACATGCCGAAAAGGAAAGCATCGTGAACTTCAAATCTGCCCTGGTTCTACCCGTACTCGCCCTTGGACTGCTGGCCGGTTGCGACAAACCGGCCGAGCCCAAGGCCGCCACCCCGGCCGTGACGGCGAAGCCTGCCACCAGCTACCTGGAAACCATCAAGGCCCGCGACAAACTGATCGTCGGGGTATTCAGCGACAAGCCGCCCTTTGGTTTCGTCAACGAGCAAGGCGAATACGTCGGGTTCGACACCGACCTGGGCAAGCGCTTCGCCAAGGACCTGCTGGGTGACGAGAAGAAAATCGAGTTCGTCAGCGTCGAGCCGGCCAGCCGCATACCGTTTCTGCAAAGCGACAAGGTCGACCTGATCCTGGCCAACATGACCGTGACACCCGAGCGCAGCCAAGTGGTGGACTTCACCAACCCCAACCTGCGGGTGGCCGTGCAGGCGCTGGTGGCCGATGCCAGCAGCGTCCAGAAGCTCGATGACCTGGCCGACAAGACCATCATCGTCACCACCGGCACCACGGCCGATCTGTGGTTGACCAAGAACCACCCGGACTGGAAGTTGCTGAAGTTCGAAAAGAACTCCGAATCACTGCAGGCCCTGGCCAGCGGCCGCGGCGATGCCTACGCCCAGGACAATCTGGTGCTGTTCAACTGGGCCAAGCAGAACCCCGGCTATCGCGTGCTTGCCGAGAAGCTGGGTGACGAAGCGCCTATCGCGCCGGCCGTGAAGAAGGGCAACACCGAGTTGCGCGATTGGGTGAACGACGAATTGGCAAAGCTTGGCGAAGAGAAAGCCCTGCTCAAGCTTTATGACCAGTACGTGCGCAAGGACTTGCCGGCGGACACCGATCCCAATCTGGTCATCGTTGAAGGGGGGCATTGGAAGCCTTGAGGGCAGTCGATCGAACCGATCAGTTTTGCCCCAGCTTGAAATGGAAGTTCTTCATGAAGTTCCACGAGTAGGAGGGTGGCGGAGAGTAACAGCCCGGTTGATTGGCGGGGGTGGCATCGCAGCGTACGGTGTAGCCCTTGCTACCCATCTCACGCCCGCCCTCGCCTGTGCCTCTGTCACTGTAGGAGGCGCAGCCGGTCAGCAGGCCCAAGATCAATACCGCAGCCAATTCTTTCATTTCAGACTCCTTTCCATTGAGCGCGCAGCTTAGCCTTTGTCTGCTCCAAAAGGCTACTTGATGTTGGCCTGGCGCAGGGGTGCGCTCAGTTCTCGTTGCGCAGCGCCAGCAAATGCTTCATCTCCTCGCCCCGCAACGGCGGGCTGAGCAGGTAACCCTGGACGAACGGGCAACCCAGCGATTGCAGGCGGTCCAACTGGTCCTGGGTTTCCACGCCCTCGGCGACGATGTCGACGCCCAGCGCGCTGCCCAGTGACAGGATGCTGGTGACGATGGCGATGGTGCGGCGGTGGGTCATCATGCGCGTGACGAACGAACGGTCGATCTTGATCGAATCGATCGGGTAGCGGTCGATGTAGCCCAGCGAGCTGTAGCCGGTACCGAAGTCGTCCAGTGCGATGTGCACGCCCAGCTTGCGCAAGTCGGCCAGGGCGATGGCCACGGTTTCCGGCTCGTTGAGAAACACCGATTCGGTGATTTCGATTTGCAGGTCGCGTGGGCTCAGCGATGTGCTTTCCAGGATCTGCGCGACCTTCGCCACGAATCCCACATGATTGAGTTCGGCGCCCGAGACGTTGACGTTCAGTCGCAACCCTGCAGCGGAGCTGGCGTCCCAGCGCCTGATCTCGGCGCAGGCGGTCTGCATGACCCAGCGGCCCATCTCGTGGATGATGCCGATGTCTTCCGCCACGGCGATGAACACGTCGGGCGGTACGTTGCCGAGCACCGGATGCTGCCAGCGAACCAGCGCTTCGACGCCGGCGATGCGGCGCGAGCCGGCGTGGAAAATGGGTTGGTAGACCAGGTAGAACTCTTCGCGCGCCAAGGCGTGCTTCAGCGCATTGCGCATCAACAGCAGGTCCACCGCCGCTTGGCGCATGGGCAGGTCGAACAGCGCCCACTTGCCTGGGCCTTGCTTCTTCGCGGCATACATGGCGACGTCGGCGTCGCGCACCAGATCTTCGGCACCGGTGTGCGCAGCGTCGAGGGTGACGATGCCGACACTGCACGAAGTGAAGATCGCCTGACCCTCGACTTCGACGGCAACGCCGAGTGCCTGGATAACGCGTTTTGCGGTCTCGATGGCCGCCTGCTTGGACGCCTCGCCGGTGTGGAGGATGGCAAACTCGTCGCCACCGATGCGCGCCAGGACAGCGTTGTCGGTGAGGCAGGATTGCAGTCGCTGCGCCACGATCTGCAACAGGATGTCGCCGGCGCGGTGACCCATGCCGTCGTTGATGTATTTGAAGCGATCCAGGTCCAGGTACAGCACCGCCGCATCGCGCTCGGCCTGGGCCAGATTGAAGACCTCCTGGATCTGCGCCATGAAGTAGGCGCGGTTCTTCAGCCGGGTCAGATCATCGTGGAAGGCCGCGTAGGTCAGCTCTTCCTGGATCCGCTCGCGCTCCACCAGGCGAGAACGCAACGCCACCTGTTCCTCACGGTCGATCTGCGCTTGCCTGAGGCCTTCTTCGGCTTCCTTGCGCTCGCTGATATCACGCTGCACCGACACCCAGTGGGTGAACCAGCCTTTTTCGTTGGCCACGGGCACGATGCTCAATTGCACCCAGAAACGGGTGCCATCGCGGCGCGTGTTGATCAGTTCGACCTCGACCGGTTGCCACCGGGTCAGCGCGCTCCGGATCTGATCCAGGGTGCTGCGATCGGTTTCTTCGCATTGCAGGATGCGTGGTGTCTTGCCGACGATCTCTTCCAGGCTGAACCCTGTGGTCGCCAGAAACGCCGGGTTGCAGTAGACGATACGCGGGCCGGGCAGGTCGATCGGCTCGGCTTCGGTGATCAGGATCGCATCCTTGGCATGCACGACCACCGACTCCAGCAGGCGCAGCCGCTCGATGACCCCGGTGGGGCCGTTGCTGACCGCCGGGGGCGGAGCGGTATGGTACAGAGCGACCGAGTGGGTCTTGAGCGCATAGATCTGCGCAGCGCTGAGCAGCTTGAACGGCGGTGTCAGCGCCAGCAGGACGATGCCGGCGAGGACATCGCTGCTGTCCTTCACAGCAATACACACACGGTAGGTGTCTGCGAGCGACCCCAGGAAATCCGGCACCGAGTGGATGAAGGGCGAGCCGTCACCGATGTCGACCACGTCGCCGTAGGACATCAGCATGCGCAGCCAGGACTCGGTGGCCGCATCGACCGGCACCTCCCGTGTCGTGCCGTAGGCGGCGGTCACCCGCCAGGCACCGGGCGGACCCTCGATGAGCAAGCCACCGCAACACTGAGTGATGGCCGCCGCTGCCTGGATCAGACCTTTTAAAGCGGTGTTCGATGTAGCGTTTTCGGGAACAGCTGCAAGCATATGAAGGACCCAAGCAAGGAGGGGAGCGGCGACCTCCTGTCACGACATGTCATTTTGACATCATGGTGATGTTAGCACTACGCCTACCGGTCGGACCCCCTCTACGCATTTAAATTGCGCGACCGCCTTTTATTTCCCGGCAGGCGAGGACGGGCAGCGATCAACGGTCGTCTACCCGGCGCCAGCGGTCGTGCCTGCATGCTCCCCTGGTTTGCTCAGAAATACTTCAACCAGCCGATGTCACGGCGGCGTTGCTTGAGTTGCGCGAACCAGCGGGTGGGAAAGTACAGTGCGACGGCCAGTGCCACGGTCCACAGCCAGATCCCGGCCAGGCTGTCGAAGCCGTAGTACTTGCCCTGATTCAGGCCCCAGATCTGCACCGCGATCAGGTACATGGCTTTGAGCACCAGCAGGTGCAGCACATAGAAGAACATCGGCGCGCCGCCATAGCGTGACAGCACTTCGAGCACCGGGCGACCTTCGAGGCGCTGGAACAAGGCGAGCAGCAGCAGGCCGGCACCCATGGTGGGCATCAGGTACAGCAGCGACGGTGGGTACTTGGTCAGCGACATGAAACTCATGAAGGTGCGGACGTTGTCATCCAGCACGCTCCACGGCTTCTCGCCGTAGCCGTTCAGGTAGCGGATGGCAATGAACCCCACCAGCAAACCCACACCCCAGTTCAGCAGCAGACGCAGGCGCCGTGCCGGGTCGGCGTCGCGACCGAACCAGGGGCCGGCGCAGTAGCCCAGGGCGATCAGCCCGATCCACGGCAGGATGGGGTAGGTCGTGCGCGCGCGGGTGAACTCGGTGATTTCGAGGAACGCGCGCTGGTGCAGGATCGACCAGATCTCGAAGAGGGGCGACTCTGCGGTCAGAACGATGCCGTCCAGCAGGTTGTGGCCGGCGACGATGACCACGCCCACGATCGTTAGCGCAGTACGGGGCAGGTGGATGAGTGCGGCCAACGCAATCATGCTCAGGCCGATGGCCCAGATGACTTGCAGCCACAAGGTGGTGGGCACCAGGGTCGCGTTCCAGGCGAAGTTGACCAGCGTGAGTTCCAGAAAGACCAGAAACAGTCCGCGCTTGAGGAGGAATATCGAGACTTCCCGCGGGCTATGGGATTGCCCGTACAACCAGGCCGAGAGGCCGGTAAGGAAAACGAACACCGGGGCGCAGACCATGCTGCTGATGCGAGTGAAGAACAGTTCGGGAGGTGTGTTGACCGGATCCATGGGATCGCTGACCTGAACATGCAGAAAAAACGTTTCGCGCACATGATCGACGAGCATGAACAGCATGACCAATCCACGTAGTGCATCGATCGCCAGCATGCGCGTGTGTGATACCGCTTGGGTCGAGGCCGTGGAAAGCGAACTGGGAAAGGGTGGTGAAGGGGCAGCGTCGGCCATGGGCAGGCATCCAAAAATAAATCGGGATGCGAATGTTACGATATAACGTGCAAATTTGAAATTGCCGCTGTTCGAGCAGCCCTCTTAGGAACGGTCACCGGCCGAAAAAACGCCACGGTGTGTCATGGGAAACCGGTGAGGCCCCTTCGCGGCCACGGACCGCTCCTACGCGGCACTCTTTGCAGGAGCGGTCATCGGCCGCGAACAGGGCGGCGCCGTGTATCAGGCAGTCATCAATCAGGCACTCTCTTCCTGTTGCAGGCGCTTGATCAACGCCTCGGCCGCAGCTTCCGAGGACGCAGGGTTCTGCCCAGTGATCAGGTGACCATCCTCGACCACATAGCTGCCCCAGTCCGGACCTTTGGAATATTCCCCGCCATTGGCTTTGAGCATGTCTTCGACCAGGAAGGGCACCACATCCGTCAAACCGACCGCGTCCTCTTCGGAGTTGGTGAAACCGGTGACCTTCTTGCCTTTGACGATGGAATCGCCATCGGGCGATTTCACGTTCTTGAACACACCCGGTGCATGGCAGACGGCAGCGACCGGTTTGTTGGCGGCATAGAAGGCTTCGATGATGGTTTTCGAATCCGTGTCTTCGGCCAGGTCCCACAGCGGACCGTGCCCACCGGGATAGAACACGGCATCGAAATCGTAGGGGTCGACTTCGCTCAGCGGAAAGGTGTCGGCGAGGGCAGATTTGGCCTCTGCGTCATCGGCGAAGCGGCGGGTGGCGTCGGTCTGCGCATCCGGCTCGTCGCTCTTGGGGTCCAGTGGCGACTGGCCGCCCTTGGGCGACACCAGCGTCACATCGGCGCCGGCGTCGATGAAGGCATAGTAGGGGGCGGCAAATTCTTCCAGCCAGAAGCCGGTTTTCTTGCCGGTATCGCCCAACTGATCGTGGGACGTGAGAACCATCAAGATCTTCATGCACATTTCTCCTGCAGGTGTGGGGATGCAATGCACGGCATTGCCCGGTTCCGTGTTCAGAAAGCACAGTGTTTAGAAATCACAGTGTTCAGAAAGCACATGCACGCAGACGTTCAAGACAATCCCCCGGCGCCTCTCGCGCCGAACCGAAGGAACGCTGGCGGATCACTCCAGTCAGTTGCTGCAGGGCCCAGCCCCCCTTACACGTTCGCTACCAAGAGGAGATGTCCCATGGCAACCGCATCCGTTCAATACCGCTTCAACGGTGAGCCGCGTACCTGGATGCTACCGGCTCGGATCGAGCCAGGCCTCCACGCTGTGGTGATGCACCTGCTGCAATTGCACTTCGGCGACGGCGAAAACAGCCTGGTGATGCCCACCGCCGAGGACAGCGACGAGCAGGTTCTGGAGCAGGCGGCACGGATGGGGCTGACCGATATCCAGCTTCCCGGTGCTCTCACCAACTAGGCGCTGACCGCCCGGTACAGCGCACGGATCAGATCGGACTGAGTGATGATGCCCACCAGACGGCGCTCGCTGTCGATGATCGGAATGTGCCGATGGCCGTTCTCGGAAAACACCGGCACCAGTTCGGTCAGCAGCCGATCGGCGCTGGCGACGCGCACCGAGCGGGTCATTATTTGCCCAACGCTGCTGGTCGTCGGCCGATTGCGTCCGGGTCGCAGCAGGGCGCGCAGGTGCCAGGCCACGCCGTCGTGGGCGTCCAGGTCCAGTTGCCGCATGAAGTCGGCCACGGTGACGATGCCTATCAGATGGCGCTGGCGGTCGATGACCGGCAAGGCCTTGATCTTGTGCTTGCGCATCAGTGCCCAGGCCTCGCGTAGCGGCATCTCCTGGCGTGCGGTGATCGGTTCCCGACTCATGACTTCGGCACAGTGCAGCTCGCCCATGTTGCGCTGGTAGGCCGATGCCTCGGCCAGTTCGAGCAATGCTTGCAGGTCGTTGCGATCGACGTCGAGGACCTGGTTGTAGTGCACCAGCGCGGCGTCCAGGTCGGCGCGGCTGAATCGTCCCGTGGCCGATGGTTGGGGCGTGGCAGGCACATGGGGCCAGGGCCGACGCGTCAGGTTGTTGTAGAGCAGGCCGGCGGCCACCAGCAGCAGCGAGTCGAGCAGGACCGGATTCACGGCATAGGCGAAGTGCTCGCACCCCATCACGACCATCAGCAGTGCCGCCGCGCCACCGGGTGGGTGCAGGCAGCGGGCGGCGAGCATCAGTGCGATTGCCAGGCCTACGGCGAGGGCGGCGGCCAGGGTCGGATCGGGAATCCATTTGGCGCAGGCAATGCCGACCAACGCGCTCAGGGTATTGCCCCCGGCTACTGCCCAGGGCTGGGCCAAAGGGCTGGCGGGGAGGGCGAACACCAGCACGGCGCTGGCGCCGATGGGCGCCACGATGGCCAGACCCAAGGCGCCGTGCTCGGCGGCCCAGTGCCCCTGCAGGCCCAGTGCTGCAAGCACGCCGACCACCAGCACGCCTAAGGCGGCACCGATGCAGGCACGCCATTTTTCCCGGGCATTGATCGGTTGGCGGGTCGGCCAGAGGCGGGTGAAGATATCCATTGCAGGTGCTTGAATTCCGGCTGTGAAACAGGGCCGGCATCAGTATCCGGCCTTGCATTCCCCTGTAGCAGCGGCGCGAGCCGCGTCACAGGCCACGCGGATCATCTGATCCCACGCAGTGCCATCGGACGCAGCTTGCGCAGCTGCTACAGGTATTGGGTGGCCGCGTCGGCCGCTAATGCGACAGCCCTGACACGGCGCGATCAACCCACCGTATCAATGGGGCGCGCGGCGGATGGTCTTCATCAGATCCTGCGGGCTGATCTGACCCACCACATGGACGCCACTGCCCGGCTGCGGCAGGTCCAGAATATGCCCCTTCATCTTGCCGATCACGTGCATCTCGCACGGCTTGCAGTCGAACTTCAGGGTCAGCACTTCATCGCCATGAATCAACTGCATGGGCGCAACCTTGGTTTTCACCCCGGTCACACCCTTGGCCTGCTTGGGGCACAGGTTGAACGAGAAGCGCAGGCAATGCTTGGTGATCATCACCGGCACTTCGCCCGGCTCTTCGTGGGCCTCGTACGCGGCATCGATCAGCTTGACCCCGTGGCGATGATAGAAATCGCGAGCCTTCTGGTTGTACACGTTGGCCAGGAACGACAGGTGCGATTCCGGATACACCGGTGGCGGGGTCGTCTCGGCCTTGCGGCTGCCACGCGGATGGGCCTGCACGCGCGCGGTGGTCAGCGCTTCGATCGCTTCGCGACGCATGGCCTTGAGCTGCGAGTTGGGAATGAAAAACGCCTGCGGTGCATCCAGTTCGATGGCCGTTGCATGGTACTGGGTAGTGCCCAGTTGCCCCAGCAGGTCACGCAGTTGATCCAGCGCCTGCTCGGGTTTGTTGGCTGGCCCGAACGGACCTTCCAGCGCCACATCCACGCGCACGCCTTCTTCGCTGGTGGCGGTCAGTTGCAAACGTTGCTCGCTCAACTGCACGTGCCAGGCAACGCCCACGCGTCGCTCGGCGGAGGTCTTCTGCAGCGCCTGCTGCCAGTTGTGGTCCAGGTTGCGATTGAGCGGGTGGTTGGGGCGCAACTGGAACAGCCCGGCCGGCATCTCGTTGGGTTCGACGCGATAGCGATAGCGCTTCTGACCGTCTTCGTCGAACTCGCCCTTGAGCTCGGCGATGTTGGCGCGGAAACCTACGACTTCGCGCTTGACCAGCACGTTCAGGCCGTCGCCGTTGGACAGCGGCTGCTCGCTGACGACCAGCATGTGACGCTTGGCGACTTTCTCGACGCGTCCGACCGGCAGGCCGGTGAAGGTGGGCGAATCGAACGCGCCGATGTCGATCTTGCGCTCGCTGACGAAATAGTCGGTGCTGCCGCGGTGGAAGGTCTTGTCCGGGTCCGGCACGAAGAAGTGTGCGGTGCGACCGCTGGAAGCCCGGGCCAGATCCGGACGGTCTTCCAGCACGTCGTCCAGGCGCTGGCGGTAGTAGGCGGTGATGTTCTTCACATAGCCCATGTCCTTGTAGCGGCCTTCGATCTTGAACGAACGCACGCCGGCCTCGACCAGCGCGCGGATGTTGGCGCTCTGGTTGTTGTCCTTCATGGACAGCAGGTGTTTCTCATAGGCCACCACGCGGCCCTGGTCATCCTTGAGGGTGTAGGGCAGGCGGCAGGCCTGGGAGCAGTCGCCGCGGTTGGCACTGCGCCCGGTCTGCGCGTGGGAGATGTTGCACTGCCCGGAAAACGCCACGCACAACGCACCGTGAATGAAGAACTCGATGGCTGCATCGGTTTCTGCGGCAATGGCGCGGATCTCGTCCAGATCCAGTTCCCGCGCCAGCACCAGCTGGGAGAAGCCGGCCTGGTCGAGGAATTTGGCCCGTGCCAGGGTGCGGATGTCGGTCTGAGTGCTGGCGTGCAGCTCGATCGGTGGAATATCCAGCTCCATGACCCCAAGGTCCTGCACGATCAAGGCATCCACGCCGGCGTCGTACAACTGGTGGATCAGCTTGCGCGCCGGTTCCAGTTCGTTGTCGTGAAGGATGGTGTTGAGCGTGGTGAACACCCGCGCGTGATAGCGGCGAGCGAAGGTCACCAGCTCGGCGATGTCGCTCAGCTCGTTGCTGGCGTTGTGACGCGCGCCGAAGCTGGGCCCGCCGATGTAGATGGCGTCGGCGCCATGCAGGATGGCCTCGCGGGCGATGGCTACGTCGCGTGCGGGGCTGAGCAGTTCGAGGTGGTGCTTGGGCAGGGACATGTTTTTCTGGTCTGAGTCATCACGGTCAAGGTCGCCATTGTAGCTGCGAATGACCGCAACGGCACGGCCCGCGCGTCGAAGTGCTGTCTGGTGCGGCAAGACGGATCGAACCGCTGAGTGGGGCTGGCGTCTACCGGGCAGCGTGCGTGCCGCAGCCAATCAGGGATACCGCCCATGAGCAAGTCCATCACCGCCCAGGATCTGGGCATCGACATCACCGAGCAGCACGGTTTGTTCAAGTGGTTGCTGGCCAGCTTTCTGATGGGCAAGCGCATTCAAGCGGACATTGCCGTTCAGGCCTATCGGGTGCTGGTCGAAAAACATGGGCGCGATACGCCGCGCAAGCTGGGCCACTGCACGCATCGCGAGTTGGTGGCCATGCTGGGTGAGGCGCATTACGTGCGCTATGACGAGAGCACGGCGACGCGGCTGAGTGCGTTGGCGAAGACATTGACTGCAGACTACGGCGGCAGTGTCAGCCAGATGCATGAGGCCAGTGCCGATCGCAAGGATTTTGAACGCAGGTTGGCACAGTTCGATGGGGTGGGGCCCAAAACCGTGGAGATCTTCATGCGCGAAGCCGGTGGAGCCTTGTTTTGAGCATGGACCGGGTACGCGTGGGCTGCGCCGGTTGGAGCCTGTCGCGCGAGTACGCTGAGCACTTCACCGGCGACGGCACCCATTTGCAGCGCTACGCTTCGCGGTTGCGCTGTGTGGAAATCAACAGTTCGTTCTATCGTCCGCATCGCTCACAGACCTATGCCCGCTGGGCCGCATCAGTGCCGGACGACTTCCGCTTTTCGGTCAAGGTGCCGAAACAGATCACCCATGTGCAGCGCCTGCGTGACTGCGCGACGGCCCTCGATGAATTCCTTTCGCAATGCGGTGAACTGGGCGACAAGCTCGGCTGCCTGCTGGTGCAATTGCCGCCGTCTCTCGCCTTCGAAGTGCAGGTTGCCGAGGTTTTCTTCCGTTGTTTGCGCGAGCGATTCGCAGGTCATGTGGTGCTCGAACCGCGCCATCCTTCCTGGGTCGAGGCCGAGCCGATCCTGCAGGCACACCGCATTGCCCAGGCGGCGGTCGATCCTTCACGCATTGCCACCGATACCACCCCTGGAGGCTGGCGCGGCTTTCGTTATTGGCGGTTGCACGGTTCACCGCGCATCTATCACGACGCGTACAGTGCTGAATATCTGGCACACCTGCGCCTGCTCCTGGCCGAAGCCGCCACCGACGCCGAAGTATGGTGCATATTCGACAACACCGCCTCCGGCGCCGCAACCGGAGACGCGCTGCGCACCACCAGCCCTCCAGAAAATCCACCCCCGTAGCAGCTGCGCAAGCTGCGTCGGCGGCACCCGCGGTGTATCTGGACGAACGCATCGAACCCCAACGCGGCTGCGCCGGTGAGGCCGGATGCGGTCACAATCCCTGTAGCAGCTGCGCAAGCTGCGTCGGCGGTACCCGCGGTGTATCTGGACGAACGCATCGAACCCCAACGCGGCTGCGCCGGTGAGGCCGGATGCGGTCGCAATCCCTGTAGCAGCTGCGCAAGCTGCGTCGGCGGTACCCGCGGTGTATCTGAATAAACACATTGAACCCGGACGCGGCTCGCGCCGCTGCTACAGGGGAATGCGGTGAGGCCGGTGAGGCCGAATGCGGTCGCAATCCCTGTAGCAGCTGCGCAAGCTGCGTCGGCGGTACCTGTGGTGTATCTGGACGAACGCATCGAACCCCAACGCGGCTGCGCCGGTGAGGCCGGATGCGGTCGCAATCCCTGTAGCAGCTGCGCAAGCTGCGTCGGCGGTGCCCGCGGTGTGTCTGGATAACCGCGATGAACCCGGACGCGGCTCGCGCCGCTGCTACGGGGTGCGGTGTTGCAGGCTGCGTTCGAGGCGGGCGAGGCCCTCGGTCAGCAGTGCGCGCGGGCAGCCGAAATTCAGGCGGACGAATTGCTCCAGCCCTTCGCCGAACTCCGGACCGGCGCTCAGGCCCACTCGAGCTTGTTCAAGAAAAAACCGCTGCGGATTGTCCAGGCCCAAAGCCGAGCAATCCAGCCAGGCCAGGTAAGTGCTTTGCGGCGCATGCACCACGATGCCGGGCAGCCGCGTACGAATCGTTTCCAGCAGGTAGTCGCGATTGCCTTGCAGATAGGTTTTCAGGTGTTCCAACCACTCGCCCGGCTGCGCATAGGCGGCATGGGTGGCTTCCATCCCCAGCGGATTGACGCTGTCCACCATGCCCACCCGTGCCGCGTCGAAGCGGGCGCGCAACGAGGGATTCTGGATCACTGCAAAGGCTGTCTTGAGCCCCGCCACGTTGTAGGTCTTGCTTGCGGACATCAGGGTAATGGTGCGCTGGGCCACTTCCGGCGACAGCGATGCAACAGGGATATGCCGACGTCCATCGAACTGCAGGTCCGCGTGGATCTCGTCGCTGATGATCAACACATCCTGCGCCACGCAAATTTCGCCGATCGTGCGCAGTTCGTCGCGGCTATAGGTCTTGCCGATCGGGTTGTGCGGATTGCTCAGCAGGTACGCCGAGCTCTCGGCCAGCGCCTGCTCCAGCCGCTGCGGGTCGCACGCCCACTGACCTTGCGCTGTGGCCTGCAACGGCACTTCGATGCTGCGCATTTTCCAGTGCCCGGCTGCCTGACGCAGTGGCGGATAGTTGGGGGTATGCACCACCACGCCATCGCCTTCGTCTACCAGACCGTGCAGCGCCATGTTGACCCCAGGCACCACACCCGGCAGGACCACGATGTCCTGCTTCTGCACCTGCCAGTCATAGTGCTCGCGCAGGTAATCGACCAGCACCTGACGCAGTTCGTCCGAGGGCACGCTGTAGCCCAGAACCGGATGGGTCAGACGCGTCTGCAAGCGTTCGATGACCGCAGGCGGTGCAGCGAAATCCATGTCAGCGACCCACATCGGCAATACATCTTCGGGGTAGCGGCTCCATTTGGTACTGCCCGTGCCGGTGCGGTCGAACAGCGTGTCCAGGTCTGTACTCATCGTGTGCTCATGGCGGCAATGCGTGAAAGATTCAAAGGCTTGTAGGCGCATAGTAACCAGCGAAGGTCAGTGCGGCCAGTCGCGACTAGCAAGCCTGTCCACGCTGGTGAAAAAAGATATTCAATGTTTTTTTAAAACTTTTTCGCGAAGCCCTTGGTCATTGCTGTAAGCGAGTTCACCTACTCGTTCTGCCACTGACCCAAAGGACTACAATCATGATCCGCGATGACCGTATCGCTCCAGACGGCTACACCACCCCGGTCTACCATGACCACGCCACAACCGCGCCGTTGCTCAAGCGAATTTCGTGGAGTGCGATTCTCGCCGGTGTGGTACTCGCCATGGTGGTTTCGCTGTTGCTCAACCTGTTGGGTACCGCCATCGGTACAGCCACCATCGATCCAATGCAAGAAGCCAACCCGCTGTCGGGCATCGGCACCGGTGCCGGTATCTGGGTCGTGGTCAGCGCGGTCATCTCGTTGTTCGTGGGCGGTTGGGCGGCTGGCCGTCTGGCACAGCGCGAAGGCGCTTTCCACGGTCTGCTGGTCTGGGCGAGTGTTTCGCTGATCACTGTCTACCTGGTATCCAGCGCAGTCACCGGCGTTGTCCGTGGCGGTCTGAACCTGGCTGGCAGCGGCGTATCCGCACTGGGCAGTGGCATCGCTCAAGTCGCTCCTGCACTGGGTGACAAGATTCAGGATCAACTGCGTCAGCAAGGCATCGACTTCAACCTGGACGATATCCAGGGCGAGATCGAATTGGCCATGCGTCAGACCGGCAAGCCTGAACTGAACCCCGACAACGTCAAGCAGGAAGCTCAGGCGACTCAGCAAGATGCGCAGAACACCGCTCAGCGCAGCGCCGAGAACCCTCAGCAAGCCGACAACCAGCTGGCTGGCCTGATGGATCGCATCAAAGCCAAGGGCGACCAGGCTTGGGATGCTGCTGACCGCGAAGCACTGGTCAATCTGATCAAGGCACGTGGCAACAAGACCGATGCTGAAGCCAACCAGATCGTCGATCAGGCCCAGGCCAGCTACCGTCAGGCTTATGCCAAGTATCAGGAACTGAAAGCTCAGGCCGAGCAGAAAGCCCGTGAAGCTGCCGAAGTGGCTGCCAAGCGCGTTTCGCAAGGCGCCTGGATCCTGCTGATCACCTTGGTGATCTCGGGTCTGGTAGCCGCCGGTGCCGGTGTACTGGGTCGTCGTACTCAGCCACCTGCCAAGGTCGTTGCTGCGGTCTAATCGATCCGCACACGTAACACGGTTGCAGAAAAGCCCACGCTGACCAGGTCAGTGTGGGCTTTTCCGTTTCTGTACCTTTGCAAGCCTGCAACCAACTGTTCGTCTATCAACACCTGGGCGACAAGTTGCATCACTTTGCAGCGCCAATGCTGCCTGTATGGCCAGTGTTCGGCTTTTCCGGATTGGCACGATAGCTGCTCAAGCCCCTGCGAGCGCGACTATACGAATAGAGGCTCCTCATCTTTTCGTAGCGTTCAGGAGCTTCATCCATGGGTTCAACATCGGGCCGCAAGCCCAGTGGTTCATATCGCGCTTTCGTATCAAGCAGCGTGGCATTGCTCACCGTCACCAGTTTGGGTCTGGCCCACGCCGAGGATACGCAGCTGTCCACGGTGGTGGTGACGGGCGCGGCGCGCAGCGAAGCGCAAAAGGCCAAGGTCGAACTGGACAAGACCCCCGGTACCACCGCGGTCGTCGACATGAAAGAGGTCGAGAAAGGCCGTGCCTCCAATGCCGAAGACGTACTCGCGCTACAACCAGGCGTGTTCGCACAGGCCACCAGCGGCACCGGTGCCAACAAGATTTCGATTCGCGGTTCGGGTTTGAATACCTTCTATCAGGGCTATGCCCTTGGCATCAAATTCCTTTACGACGGATTGCCGATCACCGGGCCGGGCGGGACTCAGGAAGACCTGCTGAACATGGCCGCAGTCGATCACACCGAAGTGCTGTACGGCGCCAACGCCTTCAAGCACACGGCGCTGTCGCTGGGTGGCGCGATCAACTTCGTCAGCCGCACCGGACGCACGGCCCCAGGCAACTACGCACGGTTCGAAGTCGGCAGTTTCGGCTACCGCAAGCAACAACTGAGCACGGGCGGCGTGGTCGGCGACAGCGACTACTATGTCAGCGTGCTGCACAACGAACGCGACGGCTATCAGGACAACACGGCCAACAAGGGCCGCGACCTGATCGCCAACTTCGGCCATGTGTTCAGCCCCAAACTGGAAACGCGTTTCTTCCTGCGCTACCGCGAAGAACAGCTCACCAATGGCAACACCCTGACCCGAGCCCAGCTCAAGCACGATCCGCGCAGCAACGACGTCCCCACTGGTCGCAAGAAGGACGGCACCACCTTGCTGGGCAGCAACACCACCTACAGGTTCGACGACGACTCGACCCTGGAAGTGGGCCTGGGGTACAACGACTACCCGTTGCTCAACGGCTGGCGGTATTCGGTTTCGCCACAGGATTGGCGTTCCAAGGACACCAGCGTGGTGCTGCGCTATCGCCGCGCCCACGATGAGCTGTTCGGCCTGCCCAGCGACAGCAGCGTCACCTTCAGCAATACCCTGGCCTACCTGGGCGATGTCAAATCCCACAGCCGCAGCACCGGCCAACTGTTGCAGGACACAAAATACACCGGCTCGCGCGACAGCGTGCTGGCGCTGGGCAACGAGTTGCAGCTCAACGACAGGACCTGGCTGTCCACCGGGCTTTCTTTCATCAACATCAAGCGCAGGGCCGAGATCGAATACACCACCGGGGTGAACACCAGCGAGTTTCCCGATGGCGTGAACTACTCCGAATGGGACACCGCGCCGCGGCTGGGCCTGCGGTATGAACTGACGCCGGACATCCAGCTGTTCGGCAACGTCAGCCGCTCCATAGACCCGCCCGTGACCTGGCAGCTGGGCAGCACCGGCTCGCCGTTCATACGCGACGTGAAACCTCAGAAAGCCACCACGGCCGAGCTGGGCGTACGTGCCAGTGCCGGGATTTTCGATGGCAGCCTGACGTTCTATCGCTCCTGGATCGATGACGAGATTCTGTCCGTGGTGGTGCGTCAGGCCTCGGCCAATCAAGACCAACTGGTGGCTTCGTCCAACGCCAGCCCAACCATTCACCAAGGCGTCGAGGCGGGCTTGAATGCGCTGCTGTGGGAAGGGGAGAACGGCGACACGCTGAACCTGCGCCAAGCCTACACCTTCAACGATTTCTACTATCGCCACGACAACACCTTCGGCGGCAACGAACTGCCCAGCCTGCCACGCCACGTGTACCAGGCCGAGCTTCAGTACCAGCAGGCCGGAGGCTTCTACGCCCAACTCAACCTGCGTTCGGCCTCCAGTTACTTCATCGACTACGCCAACAGTTTCAGCGCGCCGTCCTACACCATCCTCGGCGCCCGCATAGGCTTCGAAGCCCCAAGCAAACGCTGGGACGTGTTCCTGGACATGCGCAACCTGACCGACGAACGCTACGCCACCGCGGCCAACACCACCTACGACGCCCGCGGGCAGGATTCGGCCAATTTCTACCCGGGGGATGCGTTCAATGTCACCACTGGCGTTGCGTTTCGGTTTTGAGTGACCGATTCTGCATTACGCATCCCGCACCGAATGGCTAGGGTCCGCCACTCAAAGGAACCTTACAGCTACCGATCCAGGATGAGGCGATTACATGCAGGAAACGGAATTCCGAGCGGTTGAACCGCAAGGCAGCCAACGCAAAGCCATATTCACGGAAGGGCAGATGCCTTTACTGACGGCCCGTGTTCAGATTGTGGCGCCTGAGCCTGCCCTGGCACAGCTCCTGGCGGATGCCTTGAACGCGAGTTACGAAACCCACCGTCTGTTTCTGATTTGGAGCCGGCCACGCTGGGAGCTGACCGATACGCTGGACACCCTCCAGCGAGCACAGAGCGATTTCGTCCGCCACGATGCGGAGAAAAAGTGCTTCCTGCTGACTCGCGAGCACCCGCAGCAACTGGTGGGGTGTATCGGCTTCACCCCCAGGGCCGATGGCTCCCACGAGATAGGCTACTGGGCGAACCAATCATTTCAGAGTCGGGGTTTGATGCGCGAAGCATTGACGGCACTGATTGCCCAGTTGCCTGGAGCACATTTGTACCTGACGACGTCTTCAGCTAATACCGCCAGCCGCCAGCTCGCGGAGTCGGTAGGGTTTCGCCTGGTTCGTACCTTGGTCGGTGATCGCCGATCGGATGTCTTCGGGGTGTGCGACACGCTGGTGTTCAAGCTTGGCGACGCTCATTGGCTGGAAGCATCCTCCTGAACCCCATCAATGGTCAGCAGTTGCTCCAGTATCTGCTTGGCCTGCGCGCCTGAAGTGCGTTTGAGTTCGATGGTGATGCTGTCGGTGTCGTCACGGTTGCCTTTTTCGACGATGAACTGTCTGACCTTGCCCGCGCGGTTGCCCATCACTTCGTTGACCTTTTTCAGGGACAGCGTCTGCGATGGCGCGATCAGTTTGATGACGTGGACTTGCACGCGGTTGCGGTAGACCCGTTCCATGGGTTTTATGGCGATCAGGATCACCAGAATGATGAAAGTGGCGGCGGTGCTGACCACGTACAGCCCACCGCCCACCGACAGGCCGATGGCGGCGACCGTCCAGAGGCTGGCCGCCGTGGTGAGTCCGCGAATCACTTCGCCGCGCAGCAGGATCGAGCCGGCGCCCAGGAAACCGATGCCCGAGACCACCTGCGCCGCCACCCGCGAGGGGTCGAGTTCGGTGTGCGCCATGGCCAGGGCATCCTGGAAGCCGAACGACGATACGATCATGAGCAGGCACGAGCCCACGCACACCAGCATGTGAGTACGCAGACCTGCGGCCCACAGCAGCCGCTCGCGTTCGAGCCCGATCAGGCTGCCGAGCAGGGCAGCCAGCAGCAGGCGGATACACATTTCCCAATCGGTGAGCATGGTTGACCTCCTTGGTAAGGGTGGAGCCCGCCGTCGATGGCATGGGGCCCCAGATTGACGATAGGTATGCTGACGGCTTCAGGCGCTTATTGTTCACGATAAATAGGTGAAGAATTCTTCGCGGACGGTGTTTGTCAGTTAGGACGCAGTGAAGTTTCAAGTGTTCGAATCAAGGCAGTTATCCATCAGTAAGTGTGTGCTGGCAGCCATTTGGCCGCGTTAATGTACGGTTTTAACGAGTTTCAGTCGCCCCATAGCTGGCACGCTCTCTGCTATCACCCTGTTGCCAATAAATAAGCATCGTCTTTTTTCAGGGCGGTGTTATATGAGTCAAGCAGGAGCAGGGAATGAACGGGGAAGTCATTGCAACAACGACGGCACGCAGTCGCTTGCCGTCGGCGCTGGGCGCTGGGGCGATATTGCTGTTTATCGGCCAACTTCATGCCGCACCCGTCACCGAATCGGTCGAGCAGAAGCCGACCAGTCAACTCAGTACCGTAGTTGTTCAGGGTGCCAGGCTGGACGAGAACCAACGCGCCGAAACGGCTTTGAAGGAAGTGGCAGGCGGGGTCAACTATGTTGATTCAGCGACGGTTGAAAAGGGGCGCGTGTCGACCAGTACCGATATCTTCGCTCTGCAGCCCGGTGTCATCGCCACGCAGGGCGGCGGCAGCAACGACGGCACACGGATTTCCATTCGTGGGTCGGGAATCAACAAGGGCGTGGGTTATTTCCGCGCCGGCATCTTCTACCTGTTCGACGGCCTGCCGGTGTCCGGGCCCGGCGGTACCCCCTACGAACTGTTCGAGCCGCTGGGCCTGAGCCATACCGAAGTGCTGCGCGGCGGCAATGCTTTCGATATCGGCTCGTTGTATCTGGGCGGTGCGATCAACTACGTGACCAAGACAGGCTACAATTCCGCGCCCTTGCAAGTGCGCTACGAGGCCGGTAGTTACGGCTATCAAAAGCGTCAGATCAGTTCAGGGCAAGTGCTGGGCCCGCTTGACTATTACGTCAGCCTCACCGACTCGGCGTCGGACGGCTTTCAGGATCAAACCCGAGGCAAGAGCGCCGGTTTCGCCGGCAATGTCGGCTACCAGTTTTCGCCGCAGTTGAAATCCCGTCTCTACTACCGCTACCGCACCACCGATAACGAGACGCCTGGTTACATCACCCGCGCGCAACTCAAGGACGACCCCGAGCAGGCCAACCCGGCCAGTGTGAACGTGCGTGCGCATCGCAAGCAGCCAGGTTCGACCTGGGTAGCGAGCAAGACCCAATACACCTTCGATGACGATTCCAATCTGGAAGTGGGATTGGTCTACCACGACTATCCAATCGACGCGCGACAGGGCGTCAACCGCACGACCTGGGGCTTCAGCGATTATTCCGCCAGTTTGAAATACGACCGCCTGGACACGTTGTTCGGCAAGAACAGCATCACTCGATTCAACGCGCTGCGGACCGAGCATTTGAATGCTTACGCCAAGACCAAGGTGCGGATTCCTTCCGGTATCACCGCCAACCTGCCGTCCGGGGCGTTGGTGCGCAAGGCTGAGTACGAAGGCTCCGACACCGTGTTGAGCGCCAGCAATGAAACCGAGTGGATCGACAACACACTATGGTTGAGCGCAGGCCTTTCCGCCGTGGAGTTCCAGCGCAAGGCCAAGGTGTCGTATCCGGTGGGTGGCGAGGCCGACAACCCCAACAACCCTATCGAAAAGAACGACTGGGAGTTTGCCCCCAGGGTGGGCGTGCGTTATCAGATCAACCCCAACTGGCAGCTGTTCGGCAACCTCAGTCGCACGGTCGAGGCCCAGCAATCGTGGGCTTATGTGTCCGGTGCGCAGGTGTTCACGTCCGGGCCGGCCACCGGGCTCAACTCCGGTGGACAGAAACTTGAACCGCAGATTGCCGATACGTTGGAATTCGGTACCCGTGGGCAGTTCGGCAACAACAACTGGGATCTGACGTTCTATCGGTCTCACGTGCAGGACGAGCTGCTCTCGGTGATCATCAGAGAGGCCACGTCCAGCGCCGATGCGCTGACCTCCGAATACAACGCCAGCAAGACCATTCACCAGGGGGTGGAACTGGGTCTGGATTCTCTGCTGTACCAGAATGATGGCGATTCGTTGCACCTGCGTCAGTCCTATACCTACAGCGACTTTTTCTACCGCGATGACGAGCAGTTTGGCAGCAATCGGTTGCCCGGCATTCCCAAACACAATTACCAGGCTGAACTGCGTTATGACTTCAGCAATGGCGTTTATGTGGGCGTGAACACTTACTACGCCTCCAAGACACCGGTGGATTTTGCCAACACCAAGGACGCCGGTTCTTACAACCTGTGGGGCGCGATACTGGGCTGGGATTCGCCGAAGAAGGATTGGAATGTCTATCTGGACCTGCGCAATTTGACCGACGAGAAGTACGCCGCCTCCATCAGCCCGACGTTCAATGCCAACGGCAACGATGTCAGGGCGATCATTCCGGGGGATGGTATAGGTGCGTATGCGGGGGTGCAGTACAGCTTCCGGTAATTCAAGGCCTACCGTAGGAGCGGTCATCGGCCGCGAAAAGGCGCTGTGGTGTATCAGGCATACCGAATCGCGCCCTTCGCGGCCACGGACCGCTCCTACGGGGGGCTATCTCTCACAAGTGTTGCTGGGGCAGCAGTCACTAAGCAGTTGCGGCCATTTCAAACATCCAGCCGCTACCTGATATCAAAAAAGTTCCCTGTTCAGGGCACTTGGCGATTGGCACGAACACTGCAATCCATAACTTTATCGATGAGGTCGCAGACGTCATCACCCGAGTCCGACTATACCAATAGAAGCTCGCCTTATATTCATTGGGTGGGAGCAACACCGTTGAAGTTACATGCCTTTACGCCGTCATTGAACAGTCGGCGCAGCAGTGCTTTTCGCTATACCGAACTTGCCTCACGCCTGGGTGCCTGCCTGTTGTTCAACGTCACGCCGGCGCTGGCCGATACGGCCGAGCAACGTTTGCAAACGGTCACCGTGCAGGCGGCCAAGGCGACCCCGGTCGAGCAGGCGCGGGCCAGGCTTGCGGAAGTGCCCGGGAGCACCAGCCTGGTCGACCAGGCCGTGGTCAACAAGGGCCGTTCGGCCAGCCTCGAGGACACCCTGGCCTATCAGCCCGGCGTGTACGCGCAGTCGGCGGGGGGCAATGACGCGATCAAGATTTCCATCCGTGGTTCCGGCGCGAATGCTTCGCCTGGCTACTTTCGCGAAGGTACCAAGTTTCTCTTCGACGGCTTGGCCCTGACTGGCGCCGGAGGCACGCCGTACGAACTGCTGGACGGGCAGGGCGTGCAGTACACCGAGATCCTGCGCGGCGCCAATGCGTTCGAGTACGGCGCCTTGTCGTTGGGCGGTGGCATCAACTTCATCACCCACACCGGCTACAGCGCGCCGGGCAGCCAGATCAAGCTCGAGGGGGGCAGTTTCGGCTGGCAGAAACAGACCCTGCGCACCGGTGGTGTGGTGGGCGATGCGGATTACTTCGTCAGCGTCGACAACGCGCGACGCGATGGTTATCAGGATTACACCTTCAGCAAGTCCCAAGGCGTGGTGGGCAATTTCGGCTACCGCTTCAGCCCGAAGCTGCAGACCCGCCTGATCGTGCGCTACCGCGAGGAATTCCACGAGAATGCCGGGGCCTTGACTCGCGCCCAGCTCAAACACGACAGCACCCAGACCAATGCGGCCACGCGCACCAGCCGCGGCGATTCCACCAAGCGCGGGTCGACCTGGGTGGCGAGCAAGATCACCTACACCTTCGACGACGACGCGACCCTGGAATTCGGCATCGGCTACCACGACTACCCGCAGATCCTCAATCGGCGCAGCCCGGTCAACCCGAATTACTGGGACTGGAGCGACCTTAACGCCTCGCTCAAATACACCCGCAACGATCAACTGTTCGGGCTCGACAGCACCACCACCCTGGGCTTCACCAGCACCGAGCACCTGAATGCCGGCGCCAAGACCTACCGCGGTGACAAGGACCTCGGCATCTTGCAAAAGAACGTCAAGTACGATGGCTCGTCCGACCGTGTCTTCACCGTGGGCAACGACCTGGGGCTGACCGACCGGTTGTACCTGAGCACCGGCGTTTCGGCGATCCAGATCAAGCGCGACATCGACGTGACGTTCAGCGACCGCGCCAACACCAGCGGCTTCCCCACGCGCTACGACTATGACGATTGGTCCCTGGCACCGCGGGCGGGGCTGCGTTACGAGCTGACCCCGAACCTGCAGCTGTTCGGCAACGTCAGCCGCTCCATCGACCCGCCCAGCTCGTGGTCGATCTCCAATTCCGGGGTGACCAACAACTACATCAAGCCATTGGTGCCGCAGACCGCCAACACCGTGGAGCTCGGTATTCGCGGCCAGTCCGAGCGTTTCGATGGCAGCCTGGTGCTGTACCGCTCCTGGATCAAGAACGAACTGCTGACGACCCAGATTGCCGCCGCCACTGGCAACACTGCGGCGATCGTCACGACCGCCAACGCCACCCCGACCATTCACCAGGGCATCGAAGCGGGGCTGACCACGCGGCTCTGGCAGGGCAGCAATGGCGACGTGCTGAGCTGGCGCCAGGCTTACACGCTGAACGACTTCCACTATCGCCACGACCCCTCGTTCAGCAGGAACGAACTCCCCGGTTTGCCCAAGCACATCTACCAGGCCGAGCTGCAATACCAGTACGCCAACGGCTTCTACGCAGGCGTCAACGTCCGGTCCGTGTCCAGCACGGCGGTGGACTACGCCAACACCTCGAATGCGCCGTCCTACACGATTTTCGGCGCACGCCTGGGCTACGACGCACCGAGCAAGCAGTGGCAGGCCTACGTGGACCTGAAGAACCTGGGCGACAAGGACTACGTGACCGCCATCGTGCCCGGCTACAACGCGCAGGGGCAGGACACGGCCGCGCTCTATCCGGGGGATGGCTTCGGCGCGTTCACCGGTGTGACCTACAACTTCTGATGGCTGCCCGCTCATGACTTTCGTGTTTCTCAGAACAGCACTGGTCGGCACCATGCTCGTGCTTTCGGCGTGCTCACCCGGCACCGAAGCCCCCAGTGCGCCCGTGACCCGCGCGCCCAGCACCGATGGCATCGTCGCCGGCGACCTGATCAGCTATCCCGCCAGCGACTACCACGAGGCGGGACCGGGCAAGCGCGGCGGTACCCTGCGGGTGACCACCGCGGCCGATACCGGCACCTTCGATGTGCATTCCATTTCCCATGGCAACGTGCAGTGGCTGGGGCGGGTGCTCTACGACTGCCTGGTCTATCAGGACGAGCAGGGCAACGTCTCGCCCTGGCTGGCCAAGTCATGGGAGGTGTCGGAAGACGGCCTGACCTACACCTTCCACTTGCGCGAGGGGGTGACCTTCAGCGATGGCGAGCCCTTCAACGCCCAGGCGGTGAAGATCAACCTCGAGCACATGCGCGATCCGGCCACCAAATCGCCGCTGGCTGCGGCTTACATCGCGCCCTACGTGCAGGGGCGTGTGCTCGACGAATACACCTTCGAGGCCACCTTGCGCGAACCCTACTCGCCGTTTCTCGACGTGCTCGCGCAGTCCTGGCTGGGGATGATTTCGCCGAAGCAGATTCTCGAAGCGCCGAAATCGATCGCCGAGCATCCGGTCGGCTCCGGACCGTTCGTGCTGCACAGCTACACCCGCGACCAGGGCGCGGTGTTCGTGCGCCGCGAAGGCTATGACTGGTCGCCGCCGGTCACACGCCACCAGGGCGAAGCCTACCTGGATCGCATCGAGCTGAGTTTCGTGCCCGAGGCGATGATCCGCTTCACCTCACTGGAGGCCGGACAGTCCGACCTGACCTTGGATGCGCCGCCGCAGAATGCCAAGGGCATTCGCGAGTCGACGGCGCTGACCCTGCGCAGCCGCATTCGCAAGGGCAATCCGTTTCGCAGCCTGACCTTCAACGTGGAAAAGGCGCCGTTCGACGATGTGCGCGTGCGTCGTGCCGTGGCCAAGGGGATCGACCGCGAGGGCCTGGCCTGGATCATCGGTTTTGGCGAGTTCCGGCCCAAGGCTGATTTCCTCGCCGCCAATACGCGCTATTACGACCCGGCCTACAAGGACGTGCTGGCCTATGACCCCAAAGCGGCCAACGCCGCCCTCGACGAGGCGGGCTGGACCGCGCGCGACGCTCAGGGGTATCGCACCCGCAACGGGCAGCGGCTGGGGGCAACGCTGTTGGCCACCGAGAGCCCGAGCTTCTCCAGCGCCGTGGCGGTAGCGATTCAGGCGGACCTGAAAAAGCTCGGCTTCCAGCTGCGCATCGAACTGTTGCCGGTGGCGCAGGCCACCGACCGCCGCTATGCCGGGGATTTCCAGATGATTGGCGGCGGTTACTGGCACACCAATACACCGGACGGCCTGTACATCCTCTACCACAGCGACTCCATCACCTCGGAAAAACGCATCGGCCAGAACGCCGGTCGCTTTCGCGATGCCGAGCTGGATCGACTGTTGGCCGCGGCACGGCGCAGTCACGATCCGGCGCAGTTGCAACCGCTGTACAGCAAGGCACAGCAGCGTCTGGCCGAGTCAGTGCCGGTGGTGCCGTCGTTCGAGAGCCATGTGCTGGTGGCGTATTCCAAACGCCTTGCCGGAGTGATCTTCGACACCTCCCACAACACCGTTTTCCTGCCCAGCCTGTGGCTGCAACCGGAGGCTGAATGAACAGTATCGCGATCAGGATCTTCTGGCGGCTGCTGGCCGGTGTCGGGGTGCTGTGGGGGGCGGCCAGCCTGACCTTTCTGGCCATCAACCTCAGCGGTGGCGACCCCGCACTGGCCATTCTCGGCGGCCCGGAATCCATGCCGACCCCGGAGATGATCGTGCGGGTGCGCGCCGAGTACGGCCTCGATCAGCCGCTGATCGTGCAGTACGGCCACTACATCGCTCGCCTGGTCCAGGGCGATCTGGGCGAGTCCTATCGCCTGCGCATTCCGGTCACACGGGCGATTGGCGCACAGATCGGCGCCACGGTGCAGCTGTCGATCTGCGCGGCGGTGGTGGCCGTGCTGCTGTCGGTCATCAGCGCGATCACCACGGCCAAGCGCAGCCCGTGGGTGCGCTCGCTGGTGTCGGGAACCGAGCTGGTGCTGTCGTCGGCGCCTTCGTTCGTCATCGGCATCCTGTTGCTGCTGGTGTTCGCCTTTCACTGGCATGTACTGCCGCCTTCCGGATCGGGCAGTTGGCAGTCGCTGATCCTGCCGACCCTGGCCCTGGCCCTGCCGCTCGCCGCCGTACTGACCCAGGTGCTGCGTCAGGAACTGGAAGACATCCTCGACCAACCCTTCATCGCCATGGCGCGCGCCCGGGGCATGTCCGAAACCGGCGTGCGCCTGCGCCATGCCCTGCGCCATGCGCTGGTGCCACTGGTGACCCTGGCCGGTTTCGTGTTCGCCAGCCTGCTGGGCGGGGCGGTGATCGTGGAGTTGCTGTTTTCCCGCCAAGGCATCGGCCGGCTGATGCTCGATGCCGCCAATGCCAAGGACGTGCCCATGGTCTTGGGCATCACCCTGTTGGCGGCGGCGATCTATGTGGCGGTGAACTTGGTGGTGGACCTGATCAACCACTGGGTCGACCCGCGAGTGAAGTCCGCATGACCCGAATTTTCATGGCTGCTCGGCAGCCCGATGACCCAAGGAATGATCATGAGTGTTGAACAGCGTACCGGCGGTTTTCCGCTGGCTTCCGACTACGCGAGCCTGCGGGCCCCCTTTGCCGAGATCTTCGCGCGCATCGAGGACACTGCGCTGGCCCGCGAGCAGCAGCGCGAGCTGGCCTTCGATGCGGTGAACTGGCTGCGTGAGGCCGGCTTCGGGGCGCTGCGCGTGCCTCGCGAGCAGGGCGGCGGTGGCGCCAGCCTGCCGCAATTGTTCGAGCTGCTGATCGAGCTGGCCGAGGCCGACTCGAACCTGCCGCACATCCTGCGCGCGCATTTCGGCTTCGTCGAAGGCCGTCTGTCCCGCGACGAAGCCGAGTCCCAGGCGTACTGGCTGGGCAAGGTGGTTGCCGGTGATCTGTGGGGCGCGGCCATGGCCGAGCGTACCGACACCAGCAAGCAGAGCGTGACGCTGACGGCCGAAGGTGAGCAGCGCTGGCGTCTGGACGGCAAGAAGTTCTACTGCACCGGCACCCTGTACGCCGACTGGATCGCCGTGTCGGCGCTGACCGGTGAGGACTTCGTCAGCGTCTCGGTGCCGACCAATGCGCCCGGCGTGAGCCGCGACGACGACTGGGACGGCTTCGGGCAGCGCCTGTCGGGCAGCGGCACCACGCGTTTCGACAATGTCCCGGTGCCATCCGAGTACGTGTTGCGTCGCTATGCAGCCGGCGAGCAGCGTCCCGAGTCCTACATTTCGGCGTTCTATCAACTGTTTCACCTGGCGACCCTGGCCGGGATCGCCCGGGCGGTGCTGCGCGATGCCAGCGAGTTCGTTCAGGGCCGGACCCGCGCCTTTGGCGTCCCGGGCCAGTCCAGCCCTAGGGAAGATCCACTCGTACAGCGCGTCGTCGGCCGCCTGTCGAGCCTGGCCTATGCCGCGCAGACCCAGGTGCTGGCGGTCGCCCAGGTGTTGCAGAACGTCTACGAAGCCGAACGTGCCGGGCAGGCCAGTGAAGCCCATTACACCGAGGCCGAAGTGCGCGCCTTTCAGGCCCAGCAGATCGTGCTGGAGCAGGTGCTGGAGGCCACCACGCTGTTGTTCGAAGTCGGCGGTGCCTCGGCCACCAGCCAGTCGCGGCGCCTGGACCGGCACTGGCGCAACGCGCGCACGCTGGCCTCGCACAACCCGGCGATCTACCGCGAGCGGGCGCTGGGCAACTACTACCTCAACGGCATCAGCCCGAATGCCGCCTGGCGCGCCTCGCAGGCTGCGCACGACGCCGCCCAGTCCGAACCCGCCGCTGCGCTGCACGACGAAGCCAGCGCCGTCTGAACCGTTTCCAAGGAACCGCCATGAGCCCCAAACCGCAAATGAGCATCGGCATGAACATCCTCGGCTTCGGCGCCCACGCGGCCGCCTGGCGGGCGGGGGAGGTGCCGGCCAATGCCTATCTGGACGCCGAGTATTACTGCAACATCGCGCGCATCTCCGAACGCGGCACGCTGGATGCGATCTTCCTCGCCGACGGTCCGGCGCTGGGCGGCGACGTGGCGCAGCACCCGGCCGGTCGCCTGGAGCCCACGGTACTGCTGACCGCCGTGGCGCTGGCCACGCAACGCATCGGGGTGATCGCCACCGCGTCCAGCACCTACAACGATCCGTTCAACCTGGCGCGGCGCTTCTCTTCGCTGGACCACATCAGCGGCGGTCGGGCGGCCTGGAACGTGGTGACCAACGCCGGCGATGCAGCCGCGCAGAACTTCGGCCTGGCCGGCGCGCCGCTGCACGTGGACCGCTACGCCCGCGCCGACGAATTCATCGACATCACCCTCAAGCTGTGGGACAGCTGGGAAGACGACGCCATCATCGGTGATGCCGCCAGCGGCCGTTTCGCCGACCCGGCCAAGGTGCACACCCCCAACTTCGTCGGCGAGCACTTTTCGGTGAAGGGCCCGCTCAACCTGCCGCGCTCGCCCCAGGGCCGACCGGTGCTGGTGCAGGCCGGCTCCTCCGAAGGCGGCAAGGCGCTGGGCTCGCGCTACGCCGATGCGATCTTCACCACCCAGACCACCTTGGAAGACGGCCAGGGCTTCTATCAGGAAATGAAACACCGCGCCCGGCAGTGGGGGCGCAATCCGGCGCACCTGAAGATCATGCCGGGCCTGTCGACGGTGATCGGCAGTACCGAAGCCGAAGCCCACGCGCGTTTCGATCGGCTCAACGATTTCCACGGCGAAGAAGGCTTGCTGTATCAGGTGGCGGCGCGCGTCGGCCTGAGCGTGGCCGAGCTGGACCCCGACGCACCCTTGCCTTGGGACAAGATCGGCCCGGTGGCCTCGTTCGAACGCGGCTCCCACGGGTTTCTGGAAGCCCAGCTGAACCTGGCGCGTCGGGAAAACCTCAGCATCCGCCAACTGTCGCGGCGCATTCTGGTGGGCCATCGCCTGCTGGTCGGCACCCCGGAGCAGGTCGCCGACACCCTGGAGCACTGGTTTCTGGCCGGTGCCGCCGACGGCTTCAACATCATGCCGGACATGTTCCCCTCCGGCGTCGAGATCTTCGTCGATGAAGTGGTGCCGCTGCTGCGCCAGCGCGGCGTGTTCCGCCACGAATACAGCGGCCACACCCTGCGCGATCACCTGGGCCTGCCGTATCCGACCAGCCAGTACGCACACAGCGCCTGAACCTCTCTCACCCGCAACGGACCGATTCGAACCATGAACTATCGCACCCTTGGCAACACCGATCTCAACGTCAGCCTGCTGGGCCTGGGCACCATGACCTGGGGGCATCAGAACAGCGAGCAGGACGCCCATCGGCAACTGGACCTGGCCCTGGCGCACGGCGTCAATCTGATCGACACCGCAGAGATGTATCCCACACCGACCCATGCCGATACCTGGGGCAGCACCGAGCGCTTCATCGGCACCTGGCTGCAACGCAGCGGGCGTCGTGCCGACATCGTGCTGGCCAGCAAGATCATCGGCCCACCGCGCCAGCCGGGCACCGGCGGCCACATCCGCGACGGCTTGACCCGCCACGACCGTGCCAACATCACCGCCGCGCTGGAAGGCAGCCTCAAGCGTCTGCACACCGATTACCTGGACCTCTACCAGCTGCATTGGCCCGATCGCACCACCAATATCTTCGGTCAACGTGAATACCCCTATATCGACGACAGTGGCAGCGTTGCCATCGAAGAAACCCTGGAGGTGCTCGGGGAACTGGTCGAGGCCGGCAAGATCCGTCACATCGGTGTCTCCAACGAGACGCCCTGGGGCGTGGCGCGCTTTCTCCAACAGGCCGAGCAACGCGGGCTGCCGCGCATTGCCAGTGTGCAGAATCCCTACAGCCTGTTGAACCGGTTGTACGAAGGCGGGCTGTCGGAGTTCAGCCATCGCGAAGGGGTAGGGTTGCTGGCCTATTCGCCACTGGCGTTCGGCACCCTCACCGGCAAATACCTGAACGGCGCGCGACCGCAGGGTTCGCGTTTGACCTCGGTGTACCGCACCTTTAACCGCTACGACAGCGAATCGGCCAGCCGCGCCATCGCCGCCTACGTGCAGTTGGCCAAAGACTACGGCTATACGCCTGCGCAACTGGCCCTGGGCTTCGTCGCCCGGCAGCCATTCGTCAGCAGCGTGCTGACCGGGCAAACGAGCGAGGCGCAGTTGCAGGACAACTTCAGTGCGCTGGACATCGAGTTCACCCCGACCTTGCTGGACAAGATCGCCGAGATCCATCGCGCGACCCCCAACCCGGCGCCTTGATCGGCGCTTGCCGTACGGAGAATCGTCCATGGCAATCAGTTCATCGCCCACGATGCTGGGCCCGGTCCCGGCGGGCACACTGGACGCCGGCATCGGCCGTCGGCGCGCCCGCACCCGGTTGCGCCCAGGTCTGGCGCTGGCCGGCGCCTTCGTGCTGCTGCTGGTGGTGGCGGCCATCGCCCCAAGCCTGTTGACGTCGATCGACCCGCTCGATGCCGTGGCGCGCCAGGCGTATCGCGCGCCCGATGCGTTGCATTGGCTGGGCACCGACGAGAATGGCCGCGATGTACTCAGCCGCCTGATTCACGGCGTGCGACCCTCGCTGCTGCTGGGCCTGGCGGCCACGGCCATGGGGCTGGCACTGGGCACCTTGCTGGGCGTGGCCGCAGGCTTGGGGCCACGCTGGCTGGACGCGGCGGTCATGCGCAGCGTGGACGTGCTGCTGGCGTTCCCCGATCTGCTGCTGGCGCTGGTGATCATCACCTTCTTCGGTCAGGGCACCTTGAACCTGATCATCGCCGTCGGCATCGCCAGCGTGCCGCGCTACGCCCGCCTGGTGCGCGCGCAAACTCAGGTGGTGCGTGGCGCCGGTTACGTGGAAGCGGCGACCACCCTGGGCCTGGGGCGCGCCGCGGTGATCGGGCGACACGTACTGCCCAATGCGATCAAGCCGGTGTTGATCCTGGCCACCATCGGCATTGGCGGCAACATCACCGCAGGCGCTGCGTTGAGCTTCCTCGGTTTTGGTGCGCCGCCGCCTGCGCCGGAGTGGGGGACCATGCTCGCCATCGGCCGCAACTTCCTCGCCAACGCCTGGTGGCTGGTCGCCTGGCCGGCGCTGGCGATCACCTGCACCGTCATTTCGATCACCGCCATCGGCCGTGAACTGCTGCGTCGCAGCGAAGGAAAACGCTTATGAATGCCATCGTCCAGCCAGCGCCGTCGGTGCTCGATGTACAGGATCTGCACGTCGCTTTCGCCGGCCAGGCGCAGCCGGTGATCCGCGGGATCAGCTTCCAGTTGAGCGCCAGTGAGTGCCTGGCGCTGGTGGGCGAATCCGGTTCGGGCAAGAGCGTGACCTCGCGTACCCTGGCCGGGCTGACAGGGGCACACGCTCAGGTCCGCGCCGAGCGCTTGTCATTCGCCGGGCAGGATCTGCGCACGCTGCGCGAGAAGGACTGGCTGCAATTGCGCGGCGCTCAGTTGGGCTTCGTCATGCAGGATGCGTTGGGTTCCCTGGACCCGCTGCGGCGGGTCGGCCAGGAGATCGCCGAGCCGCTGCGCCTGCACACCGACCTGAAGCGCCAGCAGCGCGATGCGCGGGTCATCGAGCTGTTGCGCTCGGTCGGTGTTCCCGAGCCGGAACTGCGTGCGCGCCAGCATCCGGGCCAGTTGTCAGGAGGCTTGCGCCAGCGTGCCCTGATCGCCTCGGCCATCGCCTGCAACCCGCGCCTGCTGATCGCCGACGAACCCACCACGGCGCTGGACGCCACCGTTCAGGCACAGGTCATGAGCCTGCTCGAATCGCTGCGCGGCGCAGACACCGCCATGCTCATCGTCAGCCATGACCTGGCGGTGGTCGCACGCCTGGCCACACGCATTGCGGTGATGCAGCACGGGGTGATCGTGGAGCTGGGCAGTGTCGACCAGATCCTGCGCGACCCTCGCCATCCCTATACCCAGAGCCTGCTGGCAGCTGGTACCGCGGTGCACTTTCGCCGCGCCTACGGTAACGCGCCGATCGTTGCCGAGATACCTCAAACTGGCGAAGTTCTGCTTCGTGCCGAACACCTGAGCAAGTCCTTCCCAGGTCCGGACGGGCGGGTGCGCAGGGTGGTCGCGGATGTATCCCTGCGCCTGGAGCGTGGCCGGACCTTGGGCATCGTCGGCGAATCCGGGTCGGGCAAGACCACCCTTACGCGCATGATCCTGGGACTGGAACGTCCCGACAGCGGTCAGGTGTGGATCAACGGCCAGCGCTGGTCCGATCTCGACAAGGCCCAGCAGGCGAAGGCTCGGCACAGCATTCAGGTGGTGTTCCAGGATCCGCTGAGCTCGTTCGATCCGCGCTACACGGTGCAAAAGGTGCTGTTCGAGGCGTTGCAGGTGGCGGGTCATCCCCGTGCAACGTGGGAGAGCCGGGCCCAGCACTTGCTGGCGCTGGTGAAGATGGACGCTGCGGTAATCGATCGGCGACCCATCGAGTTGTCCGGAGGGCAACGCCAGCGTATCGCGATTGCCCGCGCGCTGGCGGCCGAGCCGCAGATTCTGGTGTGTGACGAGCCGGTGTCGGCGCTGGACGTGTCGGTGCAGGCGCAGATTCTGGAATTGCTCGACGACCTGAAGAATCGGCTGGGGCTGGCGTGCCTGTTCATTTCCCACGACCTGGGGGTGATCAACCACGTCAGTGACCATGTGCTGGTGATGAAGGATGGCGAGGTGGTGGAGGCGGGCGCGGTGCGACAGGTCCTCGACCGCCCGCAACACCCTTACACCCAAGCCTTGCTCAGCGCCGTACCGACCCTGCAGACCGGCGCCCTGCGTGCGCTGACCTATCTACCCTTGGCGATCTGAGCCGAGCCCGACAGGGTCCGCTTGGCACACCGGACGCGGCTTGCGCCGCTGCTACAGGGTCCGCTTGGCACACTGGACGCGGCTCGCGCCGCTGCTACACGGTCCGCTTGGCACACCGGACGCGGCTTGCGCCGCTGCTACAGGGTCCGCTTGGCACACCGGACGCGGCTCGCGCCGCTGCTACAGGGTCCGCTCGGCACACCGGACGCGGCTCGCGCCGCTGCTACACGGTCCGCTCGGCACACCGGACGCGGCTTGCGCCGCTGCTACACGGTCCGCTCGGCACACCGGACGCGGCTCGCGCCGCTGCTACACGGTCCGCCCGGCACACCGGACGCACGGTCCACGCGTTCCTCTGTAGCAGCGGCGCGAGCCGCGTCGGCGGTATACGCGGTGCACCAGTAGAAACGCAACACCCCAAACGCGGCCCGCGCCGCTGACACTTGGAGACTACCGTTTGAAACCCTCGTACAAGGAACGTCAACACGCCCTGCGCAGCTGGAACATCCAGTCGCTGCCGGAGACGCCTTTCGCCTTCGCCCGTTTCTTCGTCGGCCATTTCCGCGGTTGGTACCTGGCGATCCTGCTGTTGCAGGTAGTGGCAGTGACCTGCACGGTGCTGGTGCCCTGGGTGCTGGGGCAGATCACCCGAGTGGTCAGCACCGCCAGCGCGGCCAATCTGGACTGGCAAACTCTGGGCCGGCCGCTGCTGCTGTTCGCCGGCCTGCTGGTGCTCGAAGTGCTGTGTACCCGCGGCGCCACCGGCGCGCATATCCGCGTCTTGCCACTGCAACGGCGCACGGTCACTCACGCGGTGTACGCCTACCTGCAGCGCCACTCCCATCGCTTCGTCAGCAGCGAATTCGCCGGCGCCCTGGCGCACAAGATCTCCGAAGTCTCCATGGGCGTGGGCCAGGCGCTGGCGCTGTTGCTGTTCGACCTGATTCCGCTGCTGGTCACCCTGACCCTGGCCGTGGCGGTATTGGCCACAGCGTCGGTCTGGCTGGCGCTGTTCATGCTCGGCTGGTCGGTGGCGTTCATCACCGTCTGCTATTTCCTGGCCAAGCGCAGTCACCCGCTGTCCCAGCAATACTCGGCGGCGCGCAGCACCAGTAACGGCAAGGTGGTGGATGCGGTGTCCAACCTGACCAACATCCGCCTGTTCGCCCGGCATTCGTTCGAACATCGCTACCTGGGCGATTACCTGGACCGCGAGCTGAAGGCCGCCGGCCGCTCGTTCGGTTACATGGAGAAGATCCGCTGGTTCCAGTCGATCTGCGGAATGTCGCTCAAGGTCGGCATGCTGCTGATCGCCCTGTACCTCTGGCGCCTGGGCAGCATCGACATCGCCACCTTCGTGATGGCCACCAGCCTGTCGCTGTTGATCATCACCGACGTCGCCAACCTGTCGCGGCGCTTTCTGGATTTCTTCGAGGCTACCGGCAACATCGCCAACGGCGTGCGCACCTTGATCCGGCCCCATGAAGTGGTGGACGAGCCCGATGCGCAGCCGCTCGCCGCGGTGCGCGGGGCCATCGAATTTCGCGATGTGAGCTTTGGTTATTCGCCGCAGAAGCCGGTGTTCGAGCATCTGCAGTTGTCCATCCCGGCGGGACAGCGGGTTGGCCTGGTCGGCACTTCCGGCTCGGGCAAGTCGTCGCTGCTCAACCTGCTGTTGCGTCTGTACGACGTCAATCAAGGGCAGGTGTTGATCGATGGCCAGGATGTGCGCAGGGTGACCCAGCATTCACTTCATCAGCAGATCGGCCTGATCCCTCAGGAACCGGGCCTGTTTCACCGCAGCATCGCCGAAAACATCAACTACGGTCGCCTGGATGCCAGCCCCCAGGAACTGGCCCAGGCCATCCATCGCGCCGGTGCGAGCGCGTTCATCGACGGCATGGACCAGGGTGCCGAGTCGCTGGTGGGTGAACGTGGCGTGAAGCTTTCCGGGGGGCAACGGCAGCGTATCGCCATCGCCCGGGTGTTGCTCAAGAACGCGCCCATTCTAGTGATGGACGAGGCGACTTCGGCGCTGGACTCGATCACCGAACGGTTCATCCAGGAGAAGCTCGACGAAATCATGCAGGACAAGACCGTGATCGTCGTCGCCCACCGGCTGTCGACGGTCGCCCACCTGGACCGCATCCTGGTGTTCGAAGACGGTCGCATCATCGAAGACGGCTCTCACGATGACCTGCTGGCCCAGCAGGGCCAGTACTTCCGCCTCTGGAGCCGCCAGGCCCAGAACCCGTACGACGAGGAGCTGGCGTTGGCGTAGTCCGGTGGAAACGCGTAAAGCAGGCCAGGCCCCTTCGCGGGCAGAGACCCGCTCCCACAGGGATGAAACTCCCCCGCACCCCTGTGGGAGCAGGTCTCTGCCCGCGAAAGCGCCCTCGGCCACAACACATCCAGTAGCCATTACCTGCATCCCATAGCCAAACCGCACCAATCACGCCCAACCCCTGTGGGAGCGGGTCTCTGCCCGCGAAAGCGCCCTCGGCCACGACACATCCAGTGATCATCAACCCGTTCCCGACCATCACCAAACCTATACATTCCAGGTTTTCTTCAAAGAGCCTGGCATGCCGAACTACACCTCGAAAAGCCTGCGTCTTGGCCGATATTCCGAGCCTGGACGTCCATACCTTCTCACCACCGTCGTGCTCGCACGGCAGCCTGTTTTCCTCGACTGGTCACTGGGTCGCCACGTCGTCACCGAACTGCGGCGGGCACAGGCCAGTGGGCGTGTAACTTCGCTGGCATGGGTACTGATGCCCGACCACTTGCACTGGCTGATCGAGTTGCACTCCAGCTCGCTGGCGAGCGTGATCCGCGAGGTGAAATCTCGCTCTGCGAGGTCTTTCAACCGGCACACCGGCCGCGCGGGACCACTCTGGCAGGCGAGTTTCCATGACCGCGCATTACGGCGTGAAGAGAGCGTCGTGGCCGCTGCGCGGTATGTGGTGGCCAATCCGCTGCGGGCTGGGCTGGTCGAGCGTTTGGGCGACTATCCGCTCTGGGATGCTGTGTGGGTCTGAGTGAGCGCGGCAGGCAGGCCGGGCCCTTTCGCGGGCAGAGGCCCGCTCCCACATTGGTGTGAGTATGCCCTGCCAAGGTGGAGAAGGCCGGGCCCTTTCGCGGGCAGAGACCCGCTCCCACATTGGTGTGAGTGCGCCCTGCCTAGGTGGAAAAGGCCGGGCCGTTTCGCGGGCAGAGGGCTCGTCGCCCGCCCTGATTTCACAGGACGAGACTCATCCGCATCACTGTGGGAGCGGGTCTCTGCCCGCGAAGGCGGTTTTCGAGTCACCGATGAAACTGGATCTGCAACACAGAGAAAGCTTCTCCCCAACAACTGTCCGCCAGCCAACACCCCTTCAACAAACTGCCCCGTCAATCCCTCCAGCAAAACCCGCAAAGCCCCGAAAAAGCGGGGCGGGGCAGTCGGCATGGCTTGTGCAATCACCTCTTGTGAGCTTCAGCATCGACACAAGGCGCAGCCCGACCCATGGCAGACATTCATCCGCGTTCTTCTGCAACACCCCATGGCAGTATCGCGTGGGCCAGCCTGTTGGCCGTCAGCTTGCTGGTGGGCGGTTGCGATAACCATCCCACCGCTGCGGCACGCACCGATACCCCGGTCAGCGGCGGCACGCTCATCTATGCCACCGACCGCGAACCGACCTGCCTTGACCCGCACGTCGCCGGCGACATGCCGCAAGTGTTTCTCGCCCAGCAAGTCCTCGACTCGCTGGTGTCGATGGACGCCGACGGGCGTATCGGACCCTGGCTGGCGAAAAGCTGGGACATTTCGCCCGATGGCCTGACCTACACCTTCTACCTGCGCGATGACGTGCGCTTCACCGACGGCACGCCGTTCAACGCCGAAGCGGTCAAGGCCAACCTCGACCACATGGCCAACCCCAAGACCCAGTCGAGCACCGCGGGCGGCTACATCCGTCAGTACCGACGCACCGATGTGCTCGACACCTACACCGCTCAGGTGCACCTGGCCACACCCTACGCCGCGTTTCTGGAAGTGCTGGCCCAGGGCTTCCTCGGTATCGAATCGCCCCAGGCGCTGCTACGTCCGCGCGACGTCAACTGCGAAAGCCCGGTCGGCACCGGCCCGTTCAAGGTGGCGCGCTGGGACCGGCAAAGCCAGGTGGTGCTCGAACGCAACCCGCACTACAACTCGGCGCCGCCCACGGCCCAGCATCAGGGGCCTGCGTACCTGGATCGCATCGTCTGGAAGTTCATTCAGGAGCCTTCCGTGCGGTTCGCGTCACTGCAGGCCGGTGAAGTGGACGTGATCGAAGTCCTGCCGCCCGAGTCCCACGAAGCGGCCCGCCGCAACCCGGACCTGCAACTGATCATTGCCCAGCGCCCCGGCAACCCTACCAACGGCACGCTGAATATCCGCCGCGCGCCGTTCAACGATATCAAGGTGCGTGAAGCCTTCGTGCGCAGCGCCGACATCGACGGTGCGTTGCAAAGCGTCTACTTCGGCGAGTTTCCTCGCGCCGGTGGTCCGTTGAGCAAAGCCACCCGCTTCTACAGCCCCGACTTCGAACACGCCCAGGATTACGACCCGGCGCGCGCCGCCCAACTGCTCGACGAGGCCGGCTGGACCGGCCGTGACGAGGAGGGCTATCGCCTCAAGGACGGCAAGCGCCTGCAGGTGACGGTGGTGCTGGGCAATCGTACGCCGCCGTCGGAATTCACCCTGTGGGAGCAGGTGCAAGCCACCACGCGGCAAGCCGGCATCGAGCTGATCATGGAGCAGATGAGCGATGTGCAGGCGACCAAGCGCCAGGCCGATTGGGATTACGACATCCGCGTTGGCTACTGGAACACCAACACCGCCGACGTGCTGCGGATCATCTTCAGCAGCGCGTTCATCCAGCCTGCTGGGGTGGGCGGCTATCACCAGAACACCGCAGGCTTCAGCGATCCGCAGTTCGACGAGCTGGTGCAAAGGGCCCTGGCCACGCAGGACCCCAGCCAACGCCAGGCGTTGTACCACCAGGCGCAGGCCGTAGCCTCCAGCCAGTACCTGCAACTGACCACCTACCCACAAAGCACCCGGCTGGGCATCTACAAGACGACCCAGGGGGTTCGTCTGGAAACCTCGCTGGCGGTGACCTACCTCTATGACGCCTGGGTGAACAAATGACCACCACACCTGTAACCGTTTCGTCGCCGGACCCCCGTCGCCAGCGCTTGATTCGTCTGGGCCGCCGCGCCGCCGTGCGCCTTGGCGGAGGATTGCTGGTGTTGTGGGCCGTCGCCACGCTGACCTTCTTCGCCCTGCGCCTGATGCCGGGCGATCCGGTACAGGCCATCCTGGGCGGACCCAGCGGCAACCCGACCCCGGAGACCATCGCCGAGGTCACCCGCGAGTACGGCCTGGATCGGCCCCTGGCGGTCCAGTACGGGCTGTACCTGGTGCGCCTGGTGCAGGGCGACCTGGGGGTGTCCTACTCCCAGCACATGCCGGTCACGCGGGTACTGGCCGAGCAGGCCGGGCCGACCCTGGAGCTGACCTTGAGCGCACTGGTGCTGGCCTGGCTGCTGGTGCTGGGCCTGACCGTGTTCACCGCCGGCCGCCGCAGCTGGGTCGGGCGCCTGGCGTCCCTGGCTGAAACCCTGTGCGCGGCCCTTCCGCATTTCTGGCTGGGCATCGTGCTGCTGGCGGTGTTCGCCTTCGGCTTGCGCCTGTTCCCACCGGCGGGCAGCGACGGCTGGCGGACCCTGGTGCTGCCGACGATCGCGCTGGCGGTGCCGCTGGCCGGCTTCATTGGCCAGGTGACCCGCGAATCTCTGGAACTGACCCTGGATCAGCCCTTCGTGCTGACCGCGCGCACCCGTGGGCTGAGCGACGCGGCGGTACGCTTCAGGCACGCACTGCGGCATGCCGTGCTGCCCGGCGTGTCGTTGTCCGGATGGGCGATCGGCGCGCTGATCAGCGGCGCCGTGGTGATCGAAGTGATCTTTTCCCGCAGGGGGCTGGGCCGTCAGTTGTATCAAGCGGTGCAGCTGCAGGACTTGCCACTGACCATCGGCATCAGCCTGGTGGTCGCGGCCGGTTATGTGCTGGCCAACATTCTGGTCGACCTGGTGTACCAGTGGATCGACCCACGGCAGAAGGAAACCCTGGCATGAGCGATCTGATTCTGGAGAGCCCGGCGCTGCCGCTGCGCACTCAACGTCGACCCCTTCGGATCCGTCTGGGCGCGAGCCTGGTCATCGGTTTCCTGACGCTGGTGATCGTGGCCGCGCTGGCACCGCAGCTGTTCGCGCACGGCGACCCGCTGGCCATCGTCCCGCGCGACGCCTTTCATCCGCCCGGTTGGGCACACTGGTTCGGCACCGATCAATCGGGTCGCGACATCTACTCACGGGTGATCCACGGCGCGCGCCTGTCGCTGTTCGTCGGCCTGGCGGCGACGGCGCTGGCGATGAGCATCGCCATTGTTCTCGGCCTGCTCGGCGGCCTGGGCGGGCTGCGCACCGACCGCAGTGTGGGCTGGTTGCTGGAAGTCCTGTTCGCCTTTCCCAGCCTGGTGCTGGCGTTGCTGTTCGTGGCCATCTTCGGCAGCGGCATCGGCCCGCTGATCATCGCTACCGGCCTGGGCGCCGCGCCGGGGTATGCGCGGATGGTCCGTGGGCAGGTGCTGGCGGTGCGCAACGCCGGTTACATCGAAGCGGCGCGCGCCCTGGGCCACCCGACTCGACGCATCATCTGGCGACAGCTGCTGCCCAACGCCATGCGCCCGCTGATCGTCACCCTGACCATGGGTGTGGGGCAGGCCATCGTCTGGGCCTCGGCGCTGAGCTTCCTCGGCCTGGGCGCGCGGCCGCCCACGCCGGAGTGGGGCACCATGCTGTCCATGGGCCGCGACTTCATTGCCAACGCCTGGTGGCTGACGTTTTTCCCTGGACTGTTCATCGTACTCACCACCTTGTCGACCACAGTTGCCGGTCGCTATCTGCAACAACGCCTGGAGGGCCGCCTGACATGAGCCACAAGACGCTGATCGTCGAAGGCCTGAGCGTGGAGTTCGCCGGGCAAAGCGTGGTGCGCAACCTGTCGTTCACTCTGGAACCGGGCAAGACCCTGGCCCTGGTCGGGGAATCCGGCTCTGGCAAGAGCGTCACCGCGCGCAGCCTGATCGGCCTGGCCGGAGAGGGCGCACAGGTGCGGGCACGGCGCCTGCACTACGGTGATCTCGATTTGCTGGCCTTGAGCGACCGCCAGTGGCGCCGAGTGCGCGGCAAGGACATCGGTTTCGTGTTGCAGGATGCCCTGGTTTCGCTCGATCCGCTGCGGCCGGTCGGCAAGGAAATTCTCGAAGTGCTGCAGACCCATGGTTGGGGCGATCGTGCTTCCCGTGCCGCGCGGGTGCTGCAACTGCTGGAACGGGTCGGGGTGCCGGAACCGGCCCTGCGCGCCCGACAGCGCTCGGGCGAGTTGTCCGGTGGATTGCGTCAGCGTGCGTTGATCGCCAGCGCCCTGGCACTTGATCCGGGCCTGGTGATCGCCGACGAGCCGACCACCGCACTGGACGCCACCGTGCAGGCGCAGATTCTCGGTGTACTGCAGGCGATCAAGGCCCAGGGCAGTTCGTTGTTGATCATCAGTCACGATCTGGCGGTGGTCGCGCAACTGGCCGACGAGGTGCTGGTGTTGCAGCACGGTGAAGTGGTGGAGCAGGGCAGCATGCATCAGGTGCTGACCGCGCCGCGCCATCCCTACACCCGCAGCCTGCTCGATGCGGTTCCGGCGGAGCATGAGCGCGGTACCCGCCTCAGCCCCGGTCAACCTGCCGCCACGCTCGCCCGCGCGCCACGGCTCGATCAGCCCGTGCTGTTGCACGCCCGTGGCCTGGGCAAACGCTATGTCGGGCCTGACCAGCACGTGCGCCAGGTGGTCGACGGCGTCGACTTCGAGCTGCGGGCCGGCCAGACCCTGGGCATCGTCGGTGAGTCCGGTTCGGGCAAGACCACCGTGGCGCGCATGGCCCTGGGACTGCTCGAAACGGACGATGGCCAGGTGCGCTTCCTCGATCAACCCTGGAATGGCAGCGCCGATGCACGGGTCGCCGAAAGCCAGCGCCGGGCGCTGCGACGTGACATCAGCGTGATCTATCAGGACCCGCTCAGTTCGTTCGACCCGCGCTGGAGCGTCGGGCAGATTCTCGCCGATGCGTTGGACGTGGCCGGCGTCGCAGCGCCTGATCAGGCGCCTCGTATTCGTCACTTGCTGCAGCAGGTGCGCTTGCCTGCCGAGCTGGCAACGCGACGGCCCCTGCAACTCTCCGGTGGCCAGCGCCAGCGGGTGGCGATTGCCCGCGCCATCGCCAGCAACCCCAAGGTGATTGTCTGCGACGAGCCGGTATCGGCGTTGGACGTCTCGGTCCAGGCCCAGGTGCTGGACTTGCTCGCCGACCTGCAAGCCGAACTGGGCCTGGCCTACCTGTTCATTTCCCATGACCTGGGCGTCATCCGTCATGTCAGCGACGAGGTGCTGGTGATGCGCCATGGGCAGGTGGTCGAGCACGCGCCGGTCGAGCAATTGTTCGAGTCGCCGCAGCACCCCTACACCCAACGCCTGCTCGGCGCCGTGCCACGCCTGCCCAGTGCTGGCGTGGCGCTGCAGGTCCCTCCACTGGAGCCGGAAAACGCCGTGCTGCTGTTCGATGAATCCCGCTTGTGGAAGATCGCCATTTGAAGGCGTCGCGCTGCCCCTTCCATCCATTTCCAGACAGGAACCCTTCATGACTCACGCTGCCAAGGTCACGCCTTCCCCTTCACCCGTAGCGCCACTGAGCGTGGCGCAATTGCTGGCACGTGCCGAGCAGTTGCTGCCGGCCATCGCTGCCGGCGCCGCTGCGCGCGAGCGTGACCGGCAACTGCCCTACGAGGCCGTCGCACAGATCGCCCAAGCGTTGCTCTATACCCTGCGCATCCCCACCCGCTATGGTGGCCCTGGCGGCTCGGTGAAGGACGTCGTCGGCCTGCTGGTGCGCATCGCCGCGGTGGACTCCAATGTCGCCCAGGCCTTGCGTCCCGGCTTCGCGTTCATCGAGGGGCTGCTGGTGTCTCGGGCCGAAGGCGCCGAGCAGGAGCGTCAGCTCTGGTTCGCCCGTTACCTGCAAGGAGCGGTCCTGGGCAACGCCGGTTGGGAAGTCGGCGGTGCCAACGGTGCCATCAGCGCCCGCATCGTGCGCGAAGGTGATCACTACCGGGCCAACGGCAGCAAGTTCTACAGCACCGGCTCGCTGTACGCCGACTGGATCAGCGCGGTGGCGCTGGACGAGCACGACCAGCCGCTGTCGTTCATCCTGCCCCGTGACCGCGAAGGGCTGGTGCTGCTGGACGATTTCGACGCCATGGGCCAGCGCCTCACCGCCAGTGGCACGACGCGGCTGGACAACGTGCAGGTCTATGCCCACGAGGTTCGCACGCGCACGGTGGAAGAGGGCAAGCGCACCCTGGTGACGCCGTTCCTGCAGCTGTTCCTGGCCTCGGTGCAGGCCGGAATCGCCCGCAACGCGTTGAACGATGCGGTGGCGTTCGCACGCCATCATGCGCGTCCGATCAAGCACAGCAGCGCCGACCAGTCGGTGGATGATCCTTATGTGGCGTTGAGCGTGGGCGAGATTTCGGCGCGTGCCTACACTGCGGAGGCGGTGGTGCTCAAGGCCGCCGAAGCGATCGATCGCGCCTGGGCGGCGGGGCTCGATCCGGCAGCGGTGGACGAGGCCGCGATCGAGGTGGCGCAGGCGCAATACATCGCCGCCGAATGCGCGCTCAAGGCGGCGGAACGAGTGTTCGATGTGGGCGGCGCCTCCACGACCGGGCGCGGCCATAACCTTGACCGGCACTGGCGCAACGCCCGCACCGTGGCCAATCACAACCCTCGTGACTGGAAAGCTGCGGCAGTGGGCACTTGGCAGCTCAAAGGCACACCGCCGCCGACCTCAGGGCTTTTCTGATCGTGTATGCGATCACCTTCGGGATCGACGCGTCCGGTGAACCCTCTCCCAAAGGCTCGCCACCGTTTCAGTCTGGCACCCATTCCTGCAGGGTCAGTTCCACGGTGATGAACGACAGGTTGCGGCCGCGCTCCAGGCGTCCGGCAAAGATGTTGCCGTCGGCGTCGGCCACCACCGCCTGCAGGCGGCTTTCACCGATGACGATCTCGCCACTGATGCTCAGTATCTCCACGCCGGGTCCGGGCACGGTCAAGGTCTTCATGCCCTGCCGTCCCAGATAGCCCAGCTGTGCGTCGATCAGGCTGCCCAACCCGCCGCGAATCACTGCCAGCTCAATGCCGTGACTGACACACAGCGCTTCGGCGCTTTCAACGATGTCTTCGTTGGGCTTGAGCCGCGCCACCACCAGACGCCCCAGGCGGCCGGTCTGGACGGTTGAAGGGGACAGGTCGGGTTCGAGTACGGCGCTGGTGTTCATGAGGCCTCCTGATCGATCGGCTGCAACAGGCTGAAGTGGGTTTCCGCGTCGGGTTGGGCCTGGTAGGCGACCTGGTCGAACAGGCACAGGCGGATCACCAGGCTTTCACTGCCGACCACCAGCCTGTCGAGCAGCAGATGGCCGCCGTGCTGCTGGCCGTCACGATCCAGAAAACCGGCGTGGCAGTGCAGCAATGGCCTGCCCTGCGCATCCCGGCCCACGGTGATGGCACCGCTGATGAAGGTGATGTAGCCGTCCAGCACCACCGGAGCACCGTAGTCGTAGGGCCGTTCCGGCTTGTCGGTGACCACCATGCGGTGGTAGCTCAGGTGCGCCGCGCCACCACACAGGATGCGGCCCACGGCGCTGCCGTACCGACGCCCCTGCAGGGCTTGCAGCACGCCTGCGCCGACGTTGCACGCCCGCGGCAGTACCAGGCGCAGTTCTTCACCTTGGGCCACGCTGCGGTCCAGACGCCGCGGCTGTTGGGCCGGCCCGCCATGGACGAAGACCCGCACGCCGTTGCGCTCCTCGAAATGGGGATTCATCAGGCGACCTCCTCGCGTTCCTGCAGCAACGTGCGGATCTGCTTCTTGACGATCTTGCCGTAGCCGGACTTGGGCATGGCGTCCCAGCGCACGAAGCGTTTGGGCCACTTGTAGCGGGCCAGACGCGGCTCCAGGTGGGCCAGCAACTGCTCGTCACTGACCTGGCCGGTGGTGACGATCACGGCGCAACCGCACTCGCCCCATTTCTCGTCCGGCATGCCCAGCACGGCTACCTCGTTGACCGCCGGGTGGGTGAGCAGCGCTTCCTCGACCTCGCGCGGGTACACGTTGGAGCCGCCAGAGATGTACATGTCCGAGGCGCGGCCCGTGATGAACAGATACCCCTGTTCGTCGACATGACCCAGGTCGCCGGTGTGGAACCAGCCGTGCTTGAAGCAACTGGCATTGGCCGTCGGGTTGTTGTAGTACCCGCTGAACACGGCCGGTCCGCGGACGCAGATCTCGCCGTCCTCACCGGTGGCCAACTCGTTACCGGCGTCGTCCAGAATGGCCACCTGCATGCCCGTGCGCGGATAGCCGCAACTGCCGACCTTGGCGGCGGGCGAGTCTTCGGCGTCGTGGCAATCGGCGGGCAGCACGGTGATGTTGCCGGTGACTTCGCCCAGGCCGTAATACTGCACCAGCACCTTGCCCAGCTTGCGCAGCGCGTGGCATTGATCGGCGCGGTACATCGGCGCGCCGGCGTAGATCACATGGCGCAGGCTGCTGTGGTCGTAGCGGTCGACGGCAGGGTCTTCGGTGAGCATCTTGACGATGGTCGGCACGGTGAACAGGTTGTCGACGCGGTGCTCCTGCACCAGGCGCCAGGCTTCGTTGCAGTCCAGGCGGTCGCTGGCCGGTAGCACGCAGGCGGCGCCACGCGCCACGTTGACCAGCGCGTGGATACCGGCGCCGTGAGACAGCGGCGCCAGCACCAGCGAACGCGAATGCTGGGAGAGGCCCGGCATCAGGTCGGCGATATGGTTGTTGATGACGAAGGCCATCTGCCCGTGGGTGAGTACGCCTGCCTTGGGATGACCGGTGGTGCCTGAGGTGTAGAAGAACCACAGCGGGTCATGGTAATTGACGTCGGCGGCGCGGAACGTGCTGGCATGTGGCGCGCCTTCGTCGAGCAATTGCCCATAGCCCAGTTCGCCCGCGCGTGGCTCGCCGATGGCGATCACCTGCGCCAGCGCCGGTGCTTCGGCGCGCACCGCATCCACGTAGTGCGCCAGCCCCTCGTCGTACAGCATCGCCACCGCACCGCTGGAACTGCCCAGGTAAGCGGCCTCCGGCGGGGTAATGCGCACGTTGGTCGGCACCCACACCGCGCCCAGGCGAAACGCCACCCAGGCGCTTTCGAACAGCGGCAGGTTGTTGCGCGAATGCACCAGCAGCTTGTCGCCCTTGCCCAGCCCACGCGCGCGCAGCGCCGCGGCGACGCTGTCGACCCGTTGCGAAATGCTGCGCCAGGTGTGCACCTGCTCGCCGCGAATGAAACCCGGCGCGTCGGGGTAGCGCCGGGCGATCTGGTTGAGCAGTTCGCCCAGGTTCATCACGTTGTCGATGCCGGTCATTGCACGCGCTCCAGAATGCTCACGTAGTTGGTCACCGCCGCGCCGCCCATGTTGAAGACGCCGGCGCGATCGGCCTTGGCCAATTGCATGTCGCCGGCCTGGCCGCTGAGCTGCATGGCCGCCATCACGTGCATCGACACCCCGGTGGCACCGATCGGGTGGCCCTTGGACTTGAGCCCGCCGGACGGGTTGACCGGTAGGCGACCGTCCTTGCGGCTGATGCCTTCGGCAATCACCCGCGCGCCCTGGCCACGCTCGGCCAGGCCCATGGCCTCGTACTCCAGCAGCTCGGCAATGGTGAAGCAGTCATGGGTTTCCACCAGCGACAGATCAGCCAGGCTCAGCCCTGCGGTGTCCAGCGCCTGTTGCCAGGCCCGCGCGGCGCCTTCGAACACCGTCGGATCGCGGCGCGACAGCGGCAGGTAGTCGTTGACCTGCACCGCCGCCCTGAAGCTGATCGCCTGGCCCCGGCCGGGCGCGTGGTCGTCGCGGCTGATCACCAGCGCGGCGGCGCCGTCGGTGATCAGCGAGCAGTCGGTGCGCTTGAGCGGTCCGGCCACGAACGGGTTCTTCGCCGACGGCTCGCGACAGAAGTCGTAGCCCAGGTCGCGGCGCATGTGCGCGTAGGGGTTCAGTGCGCCGTTGGCGTGGTTTTTCGCGGCAATCATCGCCAGCGCGTCGGACTGGTCGCCGTAGCGCTCGAAGTAGGTCTGGGCGATGGTGCCGAACACCCCGGCGAAGCCACCTTCGATCTGCGCTTCCTCCTTGGCGTAGCAGCACTTGAGCAGGATCTTGCCGACCTCGTCGGTGGGCAGCGTGTTCATCTTCTCGAAGCCCACCACCAGCGCGTGCCGAGCCTGCCCCGAGAGCACCGTTTGCAGCGCCGAGTGGATGGCTGCCGAGCCGGTGGAGCAGGCGTTTTCCAGGCGTACCGACGGGGTGAAGCGCAGCGCCGGAATATGATTGGCGAGCAGCGCGGAGGGAAAGTCCTGATACAGGAAGCCGGCATTGAAATGGCCGACGTGGACCGAATCGATCTGCTCGGCGTCCAGCCCGGCATGTTCGAGCGCACCCACGGCCGCATCGGCCATCATCTGCTCGGGATCGAGCTGGTCGAATTTGCCGAAGGGGGAGTGGTACCAACCGCTGATGACTGGCGAACCCATGAGGTGTGTCCTCGATTGAAGGCTTGTTGATGTTGTTTGCCAAGGACGATAGCAAGAGCGGTGCCAAGGCCTTGAAACGCCAGCCGGCGGCGGGCTGGCTGTTACCCAGCAGACGTCGGGTGTCGCCGCAGGTGTCGCTTCGTCGGTGCCGGGCGACACCTGAGGGAGACACCTGTTACATCGAGCCGGGCAGGGCTTGGCGCCTGACATCTGCGGATACATTCACATCGATACGAGTTTGTTCAGACAAAACAGCAGCTTGCTGTTCGCTTCACGCCGATGGGCACGGTTTTTCGGCGGGTCGGGCAGGGGTGGCACCCGATTTGCTTTCTCACCGGTACCCCAGCGCCTGCCCCGGCAGCCCGGTGAATGAAAGCTGGTCAATAAAAACAAGAAGGTCAGGAGAGCTACATGAGTGATTTCTCGCGCCGCCGTTTCATCAAGACCGCCACCCTCGCATCGGCGGCCGTCGCCGCCACGGGGCTGGGCTTGTTCAGCCCACGCAGCGAGGCGGCGGATTTCAGGCTCAAGTTCGCCAACAACCTGCCCATGATTCACCCGATGAACGTGCGGGCGCGGGAAATGGCCAAGGCCATCAAGGAAGAAACCAACGGCGCGGTGCAGATCCAGGTGTTCCCCAGCAGCCAGCTGGGCAGCGACACCGATACCCTGGCTCAGGTGCGTTCCGGCGCGGTGGACCTGTTCGCGTTGTCGCCGGTCATCCTCGGTACCCTGGTGCCTTCGGTGCAGATCAGCGCCGTGGGTTTTGCCTTCAAGGACTACGATCAGGTCTGGAGCGCGATGGACGGCGACCTGGGCGCCCATGTGCGCAGCGAGATCGCCAAGACCGAAACCCTGTTCGCCTTCGACAAGATGTGGGACAACGGCTTTCGCGTCACCACCACCAGCACTCGCCCGGTACTCAAGCCCGAAGATCTGGTGGGCATGAAGCTGCGCGTGCCACCCAGTCCGATCATCATGTCGATCTTCAAGGCATTCGAGGCGGCGCCCACCAGCATCAATTTCGCCGAAGTGTATTCGGCCCTGCAGACGCGCATCGTCGAAGGTCAGGAAAACCCGCTGACCCTGGTGTCGTCGGCCAAACTCTATGAAGTGCAGAAGTACTGCTCGCTGACCAACCATGTCTGGGACGGCTTCTGGATGCTCGGTAACAGCAAGTCGTTCGCCCGCCTGCCGGCCGACGTGCAGGCGGTGGTGCGCAAGCACATCGATGCTGCGGTCATGGGCCAGCGCGCCGACCTGGCCGCCTTGCAGGGCAGCATCCGCGACACCCTCAAGGAAAAAGGCCTGGAGCTGGCCGACACCGAGCCGCAGGCGTTCCGCGAGAAGCTGCGCAGCGCCAACTATTACGCCGACTGGCACGAGAAGTTCGGTGAGGCCGCCTGGGCCATCCTCGAAAAATACTCCGGGAAGCTGGCATGATGAGCGCCGAGGCGATGCCGGCCGAAACCGTTGCCATGCGCCTGCCGGCCCGGGCGCTGACCTGCCTCAACCGCTGCGCCATGCGCGTGGTCGAGGTGCTTGCCGTGGCCTTGATGCTGGTGGAAACCTGCGTGCTGCTCGCCGGCGTCGTCTCGCGCTACGTGTTTCACAACCCGCTGGTGTGGACCGACGAGCTGGCCTCGTCGCTGTTCATCTGGCTGGCGATGTTCGGCGCCGTGCTGGCGCTCGATCGGGGCGAGCACATGCGCATGTCGGCGCTGGTCAACAAGCTGCCGCCGGCCTGGCGCGGTTTCAGCGAAACTTTGTCGGCGCTGATCGTGGTGCTGTTCGTGGCCATGATCATCACCCCGGCGATGGTCCACTCCCACGAGCAGATGGCGATCACCACGCCGGCCCTGGGCATTCCCGACGGCGTGCGCGCCGCCGCGCTGCCGGTCGGCGCCATGCTCATGCTGCTGGCGGCGGTCGCGCGCATGGCCCGCTATTCCACCCTGCGCCAGTTCGTGGCCGGGGTGGCCGTGGTCGCCGTGGTGGGCGGTACGCTGTGGCTGGCCCAGCCGCTGCTCGCCGAGATCGGCAACTACAACCTGGTGGTATTCTTCCTGGTGCTGCTGGGCGCCTGCGTGTTCGGGGGCATCCCGATCGCGTTCGCTTTCGGCACCGCCACCATGGCCTATCTGGCGCTGGCGACCCATGCCCCGTTGTCCATCGTCGTCGGTCGCATGGACGAGGGCATGTCGCACATGGTGCTGCTCGCCGTGCCGCTGTTCGTCCTGCTGGGCGTGGTGCTGCAGCTGTCGGGCATGGCCCGCACGCTGATCGACTTCATGGCCTCGCTGCTGGGGCATGTGCGCGGCGGTCTGCAATACGTGCTGCTCGGCGCCATGTTCCTGGTATCGGGGATTTCCGGCTCCAAAGTGGCCGACATGGCTGCTGTGGCGCCGGCACTGTTTCCGGAAATGAAGAAGCGCGGCTCCGAGCCCGAAGAGCTGGCCGCCTTGCTGGCTGCCACCGGGGCGATGACCGAAACCATTCCGCCCAGCCTGGTGCTGATCACCATCGGCGCCGTGTGCAGCGTCTCGATCACCGCGCTGTTCATCGGCGGCCTGATGCCAGCGGTGGTGGCCACCGTGGTCATCGCCATCGTCTGCTGGTGGCGCTCGCGCAAGGAAGCCATGCCCACCGTCAAGCGGGCACCGATGTCGGTGGTGGCGAAGACCTTCATGGTCGCGCTGCCGGCCCTGGCCTTGCCATTGCTGATCCGCGTGGCGGTGCTCGAAGGTGCGGCCACGGCTACCGAAGTCTCGACCATCGGCGTGGCCTATGTGGTGCTGGTGGGCTTGGTGATGCACCTGTTCATGCGCCACATCGAGTTCCGCAAGGTCTACCCGATGATGATTGAGGCCGCGGCGCTGTCCGGGGCGATCCTGTTGATCATCGGCATGGCTTCGGCCATGGCCTGGGCGCTGACCCAGTCGGGGTTCTCGGCCAATCTGGTCGAGCTGATCAGCGAAATTCCGGGCGGCGCCATCGGCTTCATGTTCGTCACCATCGTGACCTTCCTGATTCTGGGCAGCGTGCTCGAAGGCATCCCAGCCATCGTGCTGTTCGGCCCATTGATGTTCCCGCTCGCCGAAATGCTCGGCATCCATCCGGTGCACTACGCCATGGTGGTGATCCTGGCCATGGGCATCGGCCTGTTCGCGCCGCCCCTGGGCGTGGGTTTCTACGCCGCCTGTGCGATCAGCAAGACGCCGTCCGACCATGTCATCCGCCGCGTCTGGGGCTACCTGGCAGCATTGGTGGTGGCGCTGGTCATCGTTGCCTGTTTTCCGTGGATTTCCATCGGTTTCCTTTAAGAGAGTCCTGGTCATGAGCCAAGCAGTCAGAAAGCTTCCCAGCAAGAGCGGCGAGGGCCGGGTGGCCTTCATCACCGGCGCGGCCATGGGCATTGGCGCGGCGATCGCCCAGCGCCTTGGCGAGGACGGCCACAGTGTGGTGGTGGCCGACATCAACCGCGGCGCCGCCGAAGAAATGGTCGCCGGTTTGCACGCCCAGGGTATCGAGGCGCGTGCGGTGGTGATCGATATCGGTGATGCGCAGTCGATCGCCGAGGTGTTCGCCGGTCTGTCGCGCTGCGACGTGCTGGTGAACAATGCCGGCATCGCCAGGACCCAGGCCTTTCTGGACTGCGACCTGGCCGATTGGCAGCGGGTGTTGAACATCAACGTGACCGGTGCGCTGTTGTGCGGTCAGCAGGCAGCGCGCCTGATGAAGGAGCAGGGCTGGGGGCGAATCATCAACGTCGCGTCCATCAGTGGCATGCGCGCGAGCACGGGGCGCACTGCCTATGGCACGTCTAAGGCTGCGGTGATCGGTCTGACCCGGCAGATGGCGGTCGAACTGGCCGAGTATGGCATCACCGTCAATGGCATCGCGCCGGGGCCGGTGGATACACCACTGACCCAGCGCCTGCACTCCAGCGCCACCCGCGACTCCTATGCCCGCGCCGTGCCCATGCGCCGCTACGGCACCCCGGCGGAAATGGCCGGCGCGGTGGCCTTCCTCGCCTCCGACGATGCTTCCTACATCAGCGGTCATGTGATTCCTGTGGACGGCGGCTATATGGCGTCCGGCATTCTGGAAATCTGAGCGCGTCGGCGAGCGCGAACGCTGACTGGTCAAAATCCCTGGGGTAGTGGAGCTTCCTATGGGAGCGGGGCGGGCGGCGAGCCCTCTGCCCGCGAAGGCCGCGCTTCGGTACATCAGACACACCGCATGCACCGCCGACGCGGCTCGCGCCGCTGCTACAAAGGCACCGCTCCCACAATGTTACCCCCACAATGTCAGCTCACCTGCCGGGTCAGCCTCCAGGGTGTATCGCCCCTCACTGATCCTGCAGCGTCGCCTCTTCACCCGCGCGCATGGCGCTTTCCACGAAAGTGGCAATGCACGGGTTGTGGTTGTCGGCCTTCCACACCGCGACCACCTCGACCACCGGCGGCGCCACCAGCGGGCGGAAGGTGGTGGTGGTCAGGCGCATGTTGCGCATCGAGCGCGGCACGATGGCGATGCCCAGGCCTTCACCGACCAGGTTGACGATGGTCTGCTGCATGTTGATTTCCAGCCCGACATTGGGCGTTACGCCATGCTGCAGGCAGTAATTGACGATCATGTCATGCAGCGCCGGGGCGATGCGGCGTGGCACGATGATGAAGGTTTCCGCTGCCAGGTCGCGCGGATCGATCAGCGGCTGTTCGAGCAACCGATGCCCCGGCGGCAGCACCACTGTCATTTCCTCCCGGTAAATAGTTACCGTCTCCAGCCCGCTGCAATCCTGCGGCCGGTACATGATCGCCACATCCTTGCTGCCGCTGCTGATGTCCTGGGCCAGGTCCATGGGCAGGGTTTCGGTCAGCTTGAGGTTCACCTGCGGGTACTGCGCCGCGTAGCGCCGGGTGATGGCCGGGGTGACGCTGTAGGCCGTCGACATCATGAACCCTACCGACAACTCACCCGCCGCCCCCCGCGCCGCCGCCAGCGCATTGCGCTTGGCCTGTTCGAACGCGGCGAACACCGTGCCGGTGTCCAGATAGAACCGCTGGCCGGCATCGGTCAACTCCACATGGCGCCGCGAGCGATCGAACAGCTTCACGCCCAGCTCTTGCTCCAGCAGCGCAATCTGCCGCGACAGCGGTGGTTGGGAGATGTGCAGGCGCTCGGCGGCACGGCCAAAGTGCAGGGTTTCGGCCAACGCGCGAAAATACTGTAAATGCCTGAGCTCGATCATGATGCTCGCAAAGGTATCAGTGGGTACCTGATTATGGATTGGAAAACATAACTCCGCCTGCCGTATTGTGAAATGGCCACAGCGTCGAGGCTTGCGTCACGAGCGCCAGACCTCGAGATAGTCACGAGCTATAAAACAATAAAAGGTGACGCCGATGTCTTCCGTTCGCGAACACACTGCACGTACCACTTCGCCCGCACTGTCCTGCGCGGCACTGCCCGACTCCGATATCGCCAACGACAGCGACCCACAGGTGCGCCAAGCCTTCCGCCGCGCCCTGCGCCTGATGGAACGCGGCATCGCCGTGCTCGTTCAGGGCGAAACTGGCACCGGCAAGGAAGTGCTGGCCCGCGCGCTGCATGCCCACAGTCAACGCCATCGGGCCCAGTGCGTGGCGCTCAATTGCGCCTCCATTCCGGAAAGCCTGATCGAGAGCGAGCTGTTCGGCTACTCGCGCGGCGCCTTTTCCGGCGCGTTGCCCTGCGGCAAGAAAGGCAAGGTTCAGCAGGCCGACGGCGGCACCTTGTTTCTCGACGAGATCGGCGATATGCCCTTCGAACAGCAAACCCGCCTGCTGCGGGTCATCGCCGAACGCGAAGTCAGCCCTCTGGGTTCCGAGCGCAGCGTCAAGGTCGACTTCGCGCTGATCTGCGCCACCCACCAGAACCTCACCGGCCTGGTCGAGCAGGGCGCCTTTCGCGAAGACCTGTTCTATCGCATCGCCACCGGCGTCGTGCAGTTGCCGCCCCTGCGCGAGCGTACCGATCGCGCCGAACTGGTCTGCCGGATGGTAGCCAGCGAACTGCCCGGCTGCGACCCGCGGCAGGTCATCGCTTCGGATGTCTGGCCGCTGCTGCTCAATCACCCCTGGCCAGGCAATCTGCGGCAGATGCGTGCAGTGATTCGCTATGCCTGCGCGGTGATGGAGGGCAGCCGCATTCAGCGCAGCGATCTGCCCGCGGATTTTGTTGCGCAACAGGTTACGTCCACCCAGGCAGCGCCTGCCAACGTCACGCCGATCCGCCGCTCGGTCACCCTGGCCACGCCGGTCGACGAGCGTGCCGACGTGCTGGATGTGCTCAACGCCTGCCGCTGGAACATGTCCGCGGCAGCCCGTGCTCTGGGCATCTGTCGGCCGTCGCTTTACCGAGTGTTGCGCCGGCTGGGTATCCCGCCGCTCAAGGACCAGCTCGCCCAGGGCGTTTACCAGCCGGCCTGACGACCCGCTTTGCGCTGCAGGCTCTTCAACCAAGGGAACAACAATAATGAATGCCCCTATCAGTCTTGCCATCACCGGCCAGGTGGCGGTGGTGACCGGTGCCGCGCGCGGTATCGGCTTTGCCATCGCTCAGGCGCTGGGTCAATGCGGTGCGCGGGTCGCGATTGCCGATCTCGACGGCGCGGCCGCCAGCGCCGCTGCCGGGCAATTGTGCGAACTGGGCATCGACGCCATCGGCGTGGCCGTGGACGTGGCCGACGAAGGCCAGGTGCAGGCCATGGTCGAGACCATCGAACGAGCGCTGGGCGGTATCGACATTCTGGTCAACAACGCCGGGATCGTCTCGACCGGGCCGTTGCTGGACGTCAGCGCGGCCGAATGGAATCGAGTCCTGGCCATCGACCTCACCAGCGTGTTCTTCTGCGCCAAGGCCGTGCTGCCCGGCATGATGGCGCGCCGCGCCGGGCGCATCATCAACATCGCTTCGGTGGCCGGCAAACGCGGCGGCGGTCTGTTGGGCAACAGCTGCTACGCGGCGGCCAAGGGCGGCGTCATCGCCTTGACCAAGGGCCTCGCACGCGAAGCCGGGCCGTTCAACATCACCGCCAACGCCATCACCCCGGCCTTGACCGACACCGAGATGACCCGAGCCCTGGCCCCTGAGGCACGCGCCCGGGTGCTCGCCGACATGCCCCTGGGGCGTGCCGGCTCACCGCGGGACATCGCCGCAGCCGTGTGCTTCCTCGCCAGCGATGCGGCCAGCTTCGTCACCGGCGAGATCATGGACGTCGACGGCGGCTACATGCGCGACTAGCGCTGCACCGCAGCCGGTATCAACGCCAGGATCAGCGACACCGTGACCAGCGACAACAGGGTCGATACCAGAATCGCGCGGGACATGGTATCGGCCTCGCGGCCATACAGCGCGGCCAGCATGAACGGCCCGTTGCCGATGGGCAGGGCACTCACCAGCAGCGCCGCCCATGCCCACATGGCCGGGATGTCGAACACCCAGAACGCCAGCCACGCCGTCAGCGCCGGTTGCAGCAGCAGTTTCATCGCTACCAGCATGGCCAGGGTCTTGCTGTCGGCTTTCTGGGATTTCTCCGCCGCCAGGAACAGCCCGATCGACACCAGCGCGCAGGGCCCCGCCGCCGCACCCAGAAACTGGAACAACTGGCGAACGCCCACCGGGAGCACCAGGCCGCTGTAGGCCACCAGCGAGCCCAGCACCGGAGACACCATGATCGGATTGCGCAGCAGCGACTGGCCGACCTTGAGCAGCGTGCGTCCCAGGTGTTTCTCGGTCTGCTGGAAGGTCTCGATCATGATGATGGCCACGGCGAATAGCAGGCAGGCGGTCATCACCGCGCCGATCACTGCCGGAGCGATGCCGGGGTCGCCAAAGGTCAGCAGGCACAGGGGAATGCCGAGAAATCCCGAGTTGGGATAGCCGGCGCCCAGCGCGTCGATGGTGGCGTCCAGAAAGTGCGCGTGGGCGCGCAGCCGCAGCCACAGGGTCAGCAGAAAGACGATGCCCATGCCCAGGCCGAAAGCCAGCACGTAGCCCAGGTTCAGACCCTGCAAGGTACCCAGCCGCGCCATGGCTTCGAACAGCAGGGCAGGCAGGCCCAGGTAGATCACGAATCGGTTGAGCTCGATGGAGGCATTGGGCCCCAGGACGTGGCGCCGACGGCAGACGAAACCCACCAGAATCAAGCCGAACACTGGAAAGGCGACGTTGAAGATTGCAAGCATCGGGCACGGTGTCCTTTGCACGGTTGGATGCCGAAGTGTAGCAGTGCCACGGTGGACGGCACGCCGGTTCGCCACCGCCGGTTGCGTAGCGACTCGAGCCTACCGTTGGGCGTCTCGTCGTTTTTTACTTGAAGGGAGGGGGGGCGGTCCATCTACACTGATGGCACTATCACATTAGGAGGCGATAGTGCGTCATGACAGCCGATAACCTGATGGACCTGGTTGCGCTGAAGCCGTTGTCTGCCACCGAGGCAGGCTGCGTGGATCGTGTGTTGCGCGCCATGCGCACACATCTGGGCATGGATGTAGCGTTCGTTTCCCATTTTCGCGAGAGCGACCGCGTGTTCACTCACGTCGATGCTGCCAGCCCGGTGCCGCTCAGCCCAGGGGATGTGCTCGAGATGAGCGCCGGCTACTGTCGCGGGGTTGTCAGCGGCGAACTGCCCGGATTGATTCGTGACACCGGTCAGTTGCCGGCCGCCATGGCCGTGCCTCAAACCCCCGGTCTGCCAGTCGGTGCGCACATGAGCGTGCCCATTCACTTGAGCGACGGCCGACTATACGGGACCTTTTGCTGCTTCAGCCACACGCCCGATCCGGGGCTGAGCGAGCGCGATCTGAAGATGATGAACGTCTTCGCCGAACTGATCGCCGAGCGCCTCGAAACCGATCTGCAGAGGGCCCGCGACCATGACGTCAAGACCTCGCGAGTGCTCGAAGTCATCGAGTCGCGTCAGCCACGGGTGGTCTATCAGCCGATCTTCGACCTGCACACCATGCGTGTGGCAGGGTGGGAGTGCCTGTCGCGCTTCGGCGGCCAACCGGCACGCACCCCGGACGTGTGGTTCAAGGAGGCCGCCGAAGTCGGGCTGGGAACGGAACTGGAGTGCCTTGCCATCCGCGAGGCGCTGGCCGGGCTGTCACGGCTGGCGCCGGACACCTACCTGAGCATCAACTGCTCGCCCGAGCTGGTGCTCAGCGGCGAGTTGTTGGGGGTACTCCAGGGGTATCCGGCCGAGCGCCTGGTGCTGGAGCTGACCGAACATGCCGTGGTGCAGGATTACGCATCGTTGCAGGTGGCGTTGCAGCCGCTGCGAGTGCGAGGTGTGCGGGTGGCGATCGATGACGCGGGCGCCGGGTATGCCAGCATGCGGCATATCCTTCAGGTGCGCCCGGACATCATCAAGCTCGACATGAGCCTGACCCGCGGTATCGATCAGGATTTCCAGCGACGCGCCATGGCGTCGGCCTTGATAGCCTTCGCCCGGGAGACCGGCAGCGTGATCGTCGCCGAAGGCGTGGAAACCGAAGCCGAACTGGCGCAACTCAAACGCCTGGGCGCCGCCAACGCCCAAGGCTTCCTCCTCGGCCGCCCCGAACCCCTGTAGCAGCGGCGCCCCCGGACGCGGCTCGCACCGCTGCTACGCGAACCGCGCCCGCACCATCTCTGGAAACGTTCGCATACCCCTGTAGCAGCGGCGCAAGCCGCGTCGGCGGCACACGCGGAGAGTCAGGGCAGACGCGGCGCCCTCGGACGCGGCTCGCGCAGAGGGTCAGAACAACCGCAGCGCCCCCGGACGCGGCTCGCGCCGCTGCTACACGAACCGCGCCCGCACCATCTTTGGAAACGTTCGCATACCCCTGTAGCAGCGGCGCAAGCCGCGTCGGCGGCGCACGCGGAGGGTCAGAACAACCGCAGCGCCCCCGGACGCGGCTCGCGCCGCTGCTACACGAACCGCGCCCGCACCATCTCTGGAAACGTTCGCATACCCCTGTAGCAGCGGCGCAAGCCGCGTCGGCGGCGCACGCGGAGGGTCAGAACAACCGCAGCGCCCCCGGACGCGGCTCGCGCCGCTGCTACACGAACCGCGCCCGCACCATCTTTGGAAACGTTCGCATACCCCTGTAGCAGCGGCGCAAGCCGCGTCGGCGGCGCACGCGGAGGATCAGAACAAACGCAGCGTCCGCTGACGCGGCTCGCGCCGCTGCTACAGGGAACGCGCACGCCGCGTCGGCGGCGCACGCGGAGGATCAGAACAAACGCAGCGTCCGCTGACGCGGCTCGCGCCGCTGCTACAGGGACCGCGCACGCCGCGTCGGCGGCACACGCGGAGGGTCAGGGCAGACGCGGCGCCCCCGGACGCGGCTCGCGCCGCTGCTACAGGGGCCGCGCAAGCCGTGTCGGCGGCACACGCGGAGGGTCAGGGCAAACGCGCCGGCCCTGGACGCGGCTCGCGCCGCTGCTACAGGGACTTCGGGTTTAGAAAACCACGCCTTGGCTGCGCAGGTAGTCGTCGTACGTGCCGCTGAAGTCGACCACGCCGCTGGCGCTCAGCTCGATGATGCGGGTGGCCAGGGAGGAGACGAACTCGCGGTCGTGGCTGACGAACACCAGCGTGCCAGGGTAGTTCTCCAGCGCCAGGTTCAGTGCCTCGATCGACTCCATGTCCAAGTGGTTGGTCGGCTCGTCCATGATCAGCACGTTGGGCTTCTGCAAGGTCAGCTTGCCGAACAGCATGCGCCCCTGCTCACCACCGGAAATCACCTTCACCGACTTGAGAATCTCGTCGTTGGAGAACAGCATGCGGCCCAGGGTGCCACGCACCATCTGCTCGCCCTGGGTCCACTGGCCCATCCAGTCGAACAGGTTCATGTCGTCTTCGAAATCGTGCGCGTGGTCCTGGGCGTAATAGCCCAGCTCCGCGCTTTCGGTCCACTTCACCGCGCCCGCGTCCGGGGTCAGCTCGCCGACCAGGGTACGCAACAGGGTGGTCTTGCCGATCCCGTTCGGACCGATGATCGCCACACGCTCGCCAGCCTCGACCACGAAACTGAAGTTCTCGAACAACGGCTTGCCGTCGAAACCCTTGGACATGCGCTCGACGGTGACCGCCTGGCGGTGCAGCTTCTTGTTCTGCTCGAAGCGGATGAACGGGCTGACGCGGCTGGAGGGCTTGACCTCGGCCAGTTGGATCTTGTCGATCTGCTTGGCCCGCGACGTCGCCTGCTTGGCTTTGGAGGCGTTGGCCGAGAAGCGCGAAACGAAGGTTTGCAGTTCGGCGATCTGGGCTTTCTTCTTGGCGTTGTCCGACAGCAGCTGCTCGCGCGACTGGGTCGCCGCGGTCATGTACTCGTCGTAGTTGCCCGGGAACAGACGCAACTCGCCGTAATCCAGGTCGGCCATGTGGGTGCAGACGCTGTTGAGGAAGTGCCGGTCGTGGGAAATGATGATCATGGTGCTGTTACGCGCCGTGAGGATGTTTTCCAGCCAGCGAATGGTGTTGATGTCCAGGTGGTTGGTCGGTTCGTCGAGCAACAGCACTTCAGGATCCGAAAACAACGCCTGTGCCAGCAGCACCCGCAGCTTCCAGCCCGGCGCGACTTCGGTCATCGGGCCGAAATGCTGTTCAAGCGGAATGCCCAGACCCAGCAACAGCTCGCCGGCACGGGACTCGGCGGTGTAGCCGTCCATTTCCGCGAATTCGGTCTCCAGCTCGGCGACGGCCATGCCGTCTTCCTCGCTCATTTCCGGCAGCGAGTAGATACGATCACGCTCGGCCTTGACCTTCCACAGCTCCTCGTGGCCCATGATGACCGTATCGATCACGCTGAACTGCTCGTAGGCGAACTGATCCTGACGCAGCTTGCCCAGGCGCACGTTCGGTTCGAGCATGACCTGGCCACCCGAGGGCTCCAGATCGCCGCCCAGGATCTTCATGAACGTCGACTTGCCACATCCATTGGCGCCGATCAGGCCGTAGCGGTTGCCGTTGCCGAATTTCACGGAAACGTTCTCGAACAGCGGCTTGGCGCCAAACTGCATGGTGATGTTAGCTGTGGAGATCAAGGAGCTTACCTATCAATAACTGGGGGAGCGATGGGTTCAGGCGATACCGATTCGAGACCGACGCGATACCACGCTGGAGCCGGGCAATAAAGGCGGGATGCAGACCGGACAGTGCGGCTATTGTCGCATAGGTACGGCGGTAGTTGTACGTCTGCCCGACGTACTCTCGGTTCGGTGAAAGCCTGGTCGATCGCAAGGCCATGGCCGTGTGACGGACCGTGTCCCCACTGTCAGCCCTCGCGCCCCAACTGCGCCAGACTCGTCGCCAACTCATTTTTCCGAAACGGCTTGCTCAACCGCGGCAGGTCCGGGTCGAGGCCTTCGCGCTCGGCATAGCCCGAAACCAGCAGGATCGCGGTCCCCGGCCGGGAGCAGCGGACCTGCCTGGCCAGATCGGTGCCGCTGATGCCCGGCATGAGGTGGTCGGTGATCAGCAGGTCGAAGGCCTCGCCGGTGTCCATCAAGGCGATGGCTTCCTCGCCGGACGCGGCCTCGATGACGCAATAGCCCAGCTCGGCCAGCATGTAAGAGGTACTCGCCCGTACCAGTTCTTCATCATCGACCAGCAACGCGACGCCACGGCTGGAGGACAGCTCCGGCGTTTCCACCAAGCGCAGGGCCTCGGCGGGAAGGGTAACGCTGCGTGGCAGCCACAGCTCGACGTTGGTCCCCAGGCCTGGTGAGCTTTGAATGGTCAGCGCGCCGTTCAACTGCGAGGCCAACCCATGCACCATCGACAGCCCCAGACCGGTGCCCTGGCCGACGCCCTTGGTGGAGAAGAACGGTTCCACCGCACGCGCCAGCGTGGCGGCGTCCATGCCCGAGCCGGTGTCCGCGACGGACAGGCAGAGGTAGTTGCCCACGGCAAGTCCCGACCGATGCCCCGCTTCGATCGATTCCGTGCAGGCGGATATGCGCAGTGTTCCGCCCTCGAGCATTGCGTCTCGGGCGTTGACGGAGAGGTTGAGCAGCGCCATTTCGAGCTGGTTGACGTCGGCGATCGCCGCGGGCAGATGCTCCGGCGCATCGACGACGACCTTGATCTGCGGGCCGGTGGTGCTGGCCAGCAGGTCGCCCATGTCGCTGACCAGCTTGCCGACGTTGACGGCGACCGCCTGCAGCGGCTGGCGTCGGGCAAAGGCCAGTAGCCGCTGTACCAGCGTCTTGGCGCGATCCGCCGATTGCACGGCGCCGGAGATCAGCCGTTGCTCCCGCTCGCCGCCCACGCCCCGGCGCTGGAGCATGTCCAGCGTGCCGACGATCGGGGTGAGCAGGTTGTTGAAGTCATGAGCCACGCCACCGGTGAGTTGCCCCATGGCTTCCATCTTCTGGCTCTGCCGCAAAGCCAACTGAACTTCTTCACGCTCGGCGATGGCTTGTGCCACGCGCCCTTCGAGGGTCGCATTGAGCTCGCGCAGTTTCTCATCGGCGTTCTTGCGGGCGGTGATGTCCATCGCCGTGCCAGTGACCCGCAGGCAGCGTCCGTGCTCATCGAACACGGCCCGTCCCTTGGCGGCCACCCAGCGGACCACGCCGTCCTCGCGACCGATGGTACGGTAGTCCACGTCGTAGAGCGCCCGGCGCTCAGGGTCCATGGCTGCGCTGAAGGCCTCCAGGGTTGCCCGGCGATCGTGAGGATGGAGACCTTGATAGAAGTCCTCGAGGGTGACCGACACATCGGCCGAGATGCCGAACATCGCCTTGGTCTGCGGTGGCCACACCAGCGTGTTCTGTACCAGGTCCACGTCCCAGAACCCGACATCGGCGTGGTCCACCGCCAGACGCAACCGGGCCTCGCTGGTGCGCACGGCGACATCGACTTGCACGCGGTGCACCATGAGGCCGATGGTCTGCACGACGAAATCGATGATCTCGACGTCGGCCGGAACGGCCTGCCGTACCTCTGGGTGATACAGCACGAAGGCACCCATCACGGCGCCCTGCGTCGAACGGATCGGAGTCGACCAGCACACCTGCAGGCCATGCTCGTTGGCCAGCACCGCCAACTGGTTTGCCAAAGCGTCGTTCGAGCTGTCGCCGGCGCTCGTCTTACCGGCGCTCAAGTCCAGGCAGAGGCCTTCGACCGCCCCGGTGTAGTGACCAGGAAGGTTGGGGCCCACGCAGCGCTGCACGTGCCGCCCCTGTTCGTCCAGCAGCAGAACGCTCCCCAGCAGACCGGACGTGGACAGGGTCTCGACCTCGCGCACGATCGCTTCCAGCGTCACGTCCAGGCTGGCTTCGGCCACTGCCAGCGCGAGCATGCGGTTCTGCGCAGCACCGATGGCGGCCGCGCGGTTGCGCGCCTGGGTCAGACGCGCGTTTTCGATGGCAATGGTGGCCAGGCGCGCCAGGCTTTCCAGGCGTTCGATCGTGTCGCGGTTATGGGGGCGCACTTGCGACCAGTACGCGCCGAGCGCGGCCACCGCCAGCGGTTTGCCGATCGGGACCATGACCAGGCTGCGCACGAACGTCGGGTCGTAGGCTTCTCGCGGGATACGCGGGTCCAGCCGCACGTCCGGGATGACGTAGGTCTTGTTGTCGAGCATCGCCCAGCCGGACACGCAGCGATCGATCGGAAACGTCTTGCCGCTCCACAGCGGGGAAATCGCATCCTCGGCCACGTAGGTGCAGTGCCCGCCATTTTCGATGACGACCGCGATGCCCTCGGCGCCCACCGTCGCCCGAGCCGTGTCGCGAAGAACGCTCACCACCTCGTCGATGGATTCGGCCATGGCCAGCCGTTCGCTGGCCTGCAGCACGTGGGACAGTCGTTCACAACTGTCGAGACCCTTGGATACGATGTGCAAGCGGATCTCCGATGCATGAAAGAGGTACGGGGCGAGGTGCCCGACGGTCCAGTTTCTCAGAAATGCGGCCGAGCCGATAGCACGGCCGTAAAGCTGAAAACTGCCGTGGGTCTCCCTACCTGAGCACCGACAGTCGGTACACTCCGGCATCGTTGTCGATGCCATGGGTGTCGTGGGCAAAGCCGGGAAACGCGCGGTCGAAGCTCTCCAGCGCCTTCAGGTAGGCGAGCAGCGGCCCGTCCGCCGCACCGGCGTTCTCGCCGGGCATCAGCAACGGAATGCCGGGCGGGTAGGGTACGATGCCCGTCGCCACGACCCGTCCAGCCGCATCGTCCAGCGTCACCAGTTCCACCTGGTTGCGGACCAGTTTCTCGTAGGCCTGTACCGGGCTGAACTCGGCTTGGGGCAGCATGCCGAAGGCTGCCGCCATGGCGGCCGTGGTGCGATTGGCCTTCATCGCCGTGAAGATCTCTTCGGCCAGGTCTCTGAGGCCCATGCCGCTGTAGCGCTGCTGCGTGGCGGCGAGCAGGTCGGGCAGGCACAGTTCCAGCTCAAGGTTGGCGTCGTAGTCGCGCTTGAAATCCAGCAGCGCGTTCACCAGGGTGCCCCACTTGCCCTTGGTGATACCGATGGAGAACAGGAAGAGCAGGGTGAAGTCGGTGGTTTTCTCGACCACGATCCCTTGCCTGCCCAGATACGCACTCACCACACAGGCCGGGATGCCGAAGTCCAGCAGTTGCCCGTCGTCGCCCATGCCGGGGGTCAGAATCGACACCTTGATCGGATCGAGCATGCAGTAACCGTCTTCGATGTCGCCGAAACCATGCCAGACTTCGCCGGGGTGCAGCACCCAGCAGTTCGGGTCGGACTTGAGCTTCGCCGGATCGACTTCATGGAAGTCGATGGCGGCCCCGCCGATGTCTATCGACGGTGGCTGCCAGCAGGACACGAACCAGTCGTCGTTGGCCCGCATGTCAGCGTGCATCCGTGAAATCACCTGGCGAAACGCAATGGCTTCCTCGATGGATTCATTGGTCAGGATCTGCCCGCTCGGCGCCTCCATCATGGCCGAACTGACGTCGCAGGAGGCCATGATCGCGTAGTTGGGCGAGGTCGACGCATGCATCATGTACGACTCGTTGAAGCGTGCATGGTGAATAGGATTGCGCCCGTTGCGCACATGGATCATCGATGCCTGGGACAGCGCGGCCAGCAGTTTGTGGGTGGACTGGGTGGCGAATACCGTCGGCTTGGAGGCGTCGTGGTCATCGGGGCTGCCGTGCATCGCGAAGCGGTCCTTGTACAACGGATTGAACCGCGCGTAGCCATACCATGCCTCGTCGAAGTGCAGCCGGTCGACGCTTTGCCCGAGCAATTCCTCGACCCGCGTGACGTTGTAGGTCAAGCCGTCATAGGTGGAGTTGGTGACGATGGCGTGCACCGGCGTGGGGTCGATGTGCGGCCCGACCAGCGGGTTGCTCGCAATCGCCGCACCCACCGCAGCCGCGCTCAACGTCTGCGGCAGGATCGGGCCGATGATGCCGAAGCGATTGCGCGTTGGCACCAGATAGGTCGGGATCGCCCCGGACAGGGTCATCGCGTGCTCGGCGGACTTGTGGCAGTTACGGTCGCACAGCGCGATCTGATCGCGGGTGACGCTGGCCATCAGAATCACCCGGTTCGACATCGACGAGCCGTTGGTGACGTAGTAGGTGCGATGGGCGCCGAACACCTTGGCCGCGTATCGCTCGCCCTGGCCAATGGGGCCACTGTGGTCGAGCAGCGAGCCCAGTTCGCCAACCGAAATGGACAGGTCGGAGCGCAGCAGGTTTTCCCCGAAGAACTCATAGAACGCCCGGCCAGCCGTGCTTTTCAGAAAGGCCGTACCGCCGGCGTGGCCCGGGGTGTGCCAGGAGTATTCATAACTGCGGGCGAACTTGAGCAGGGCGCCGAACATGGGCGGCAGCACCGCCTGGCGATAGCGCTCCATGGCCGCCAGGATCCGCCCACTGAGGAAACGACTGGTGTCCTCGGGCAGCCAGATGAAGTCGTCGGCGTGCTGCATGACGATCAACGGCACGTTAGATGCGGTGCTGCGGTCGCTGATCAGGAACACCGGCACCCGCGTGTTGCGCTCGCGCAGTCGGGCGAGCAGATCGATGCATTGCTGATGGTCGGCACTCCTGTCCATTTCCCAACTGAGCAATACGCACTGGATCGCCGGGTCGGTGCTCAGGATCGACTTGGCATCGTCCAGGCGCTCGGAGGTGATCACGCTGATGGATCGCTCCTCCACGTCGGTGATCAGCTGAATCAGCGCCCGTCCGAACACAGTGCGTTTGTCGGGTTGGTCGCTGATCAACAAAGCCAGCATGCCGAGCAGGTTTCTATGATCCGTCATGGTCGCGCTTCCAGGGCAGGGGGGTTGGTTGGCGTACGGGGCAAACTGTTCACCGGAATCGGCGCGCCGACGATGTGCTGGGCGGCAACGGTCTGGGTCGGGGCGCTGTTGTTGAGCGCTTCCAGGCGAATCAGGCGGTTGTTGACGAAGCCGAACAGCGTGTAGCCGACGATGGTCGCCACGCCGCCCAGCATCAGGGCCTGGGCTCCCGAGCTGTACAGCGCCAGGTAGCTGTAGGCCGTCGCGACCGCGGCGACGACGTTGGTTATCAAGGCCTTGTTGGCCGGGACATTCGACACCTTCTGCAAGGTCATCAAGGTGGCCATCGACAGAATGTACGGCACCAGGTTGGTGACCACCGCCAGGTTCACCAGGGTGTCGAACTGCTTGGCCAGGTCTGGGCTGATGGTCAGCAAGGCCATCGCGGTCTGGATAGCGAGCAGGATCAGCATGCTGATGATCGGCACCCCGTGCCCGTTGACCTTGGCGAAGATCGGCAGAAAGTAGCCCGTGTCGGCCGAGCTTTTGAAGACCTGGGCCACGGTGAACTGCCAACCCAGCAGCGAACCGATGCAGGCGAGCACCATCAGGCCCATGACCAGGTTGCCGATCATCGGCGTGAACATCTTGGCGAACACCAGGCCGAACGGCGCGGTGGAGGAAACCAGCTCGGCATTGTCGACGATGCCGGCGATCACATTGGTGGACAGGATGTAGATCACCGCCGCGCCCAACGTGCCGCCGAGCACGGCAATGGGTACGTTTTTTTCCGGATTTTCCACGGCGTCGCCGTTGGCACACGCCGATTCCAGGCCAAGAAACGCCCACAGGGTGATTGCCACCGAGGCGCCGGCCGCTTCGTACCAGGGCATATCGTGGGGGTTCCAGCCCGCTGCATAGGTGCCGCTGTCGAACCAGAACCAGCCGATCGTCGACACCAGCACCACGGGTGCGATCACGCCCCACACCGTGATCGAACCGATCTTGCCGGTGACGCTTGCCCCGCCGAAGTTGGCGAAGGTGGTCAGCCATAACAGCGCGATCGTCGCCAGGCCCACCTGCAGCGAATCGAGTCTGATATCGAACAGGGTCTGGATGTAACCGACCGCCGTGATGCTGATCGCCACGTTGGCGATCAGCAGGGACAGTCCGTAGGTGTAGTTGGTGATGTAGTTGCCCGACTTGCCGAAGGTGTATTCCGCGTAGCCGCCCATGCCGCCGGTCTTGCGGCTGAGCATGCCGCAGCGGGCGAAGGCATAGGCCAGGGCCAGGGAGCCGGTAGCCGTGATCAGCCAGGAGAGAATCGAAATGCCGCCGACTTCGGCGAGCTTGGTGGGTAACAGAACGATGCCGGATCCCAGCATGTTGACGGCTGTCAGCATGGTCAGCTGACTCACACTCATCTTTTTCATGACGGCCACTCCATTGCCTGAATGATCAGAGAGGCCTTTAGCTATAGCAAAGAAACCTCAGAAGACAAGGCAGTGGCTGGTTTGCAGGGAAGGGCAAACCGCTCGTCACGTCAGTGGCACTTCCCGGGTTGCGGTGATCTCCCACTATCAGGTGCGGATGAACCGCGCCACGAAAGGAGACATATCATGGTCGAAGACAACAACCACCCGCAGAATCCGTATCCAGGGCCCGCCGAGCCAGGTAGCGGGGAAGAGGGCTACCCTGATATCCACGACGAGCATGATGACGAACAGGACGGCTCGCCTGGGAACAAGGCGGTGGAAGAGCCTGATACCGAGGCCAATCCGCCCGTCGACGAAGACGAAGAGCCTTCGCCCGGCAACAGCCTCTAGCTAATATCCTCTAGATAAGAGCCCGGCCTGCCTAGTGAACCTGCACCCTGCCTTGCGCAGGGTGCTTGCATTTTACGCCGAGCCCGAGGCGTCCTTCAGGCCATTGAGCTGCATGTACTCCTCCCACGGCATGCCAGCCATCTCGGCCACTTCCCTGTGAACCTCCAGCCGTTGCGCCTGAAAGTCTTCCGGGGTGTCGGCGGTGAGCTTGAGGGTCAGCTCCCAGGCGAACAGGTCCTGGCCATTGGCGGCTTCTTCGAAGGCCTCGTGCAGACGTTCGGCGCGGTATTCCTCGATGCTCAACCCTGCCGCACGTGCGGCCAGGGGGTTGAGGCTGTCCAGTTCCGTTTGCAGCTCGGGACTTATCTCGAGAAAACGGTCCAGTGCGGCCTGGTGACGCGAATCGGGTTCTGCCATGGGGCCTTCGATCGGTGTGGGAAAGGGCACGATTGTGCAGGCCCCCGTCGATGCAGGCAATGCCGGGTGCGTGCTGTTTTGTGACGAAGCGCACGTAAGCCAGTGGAACGCGCGGTGCCTGGCGAGCACTAAGGCCTATCTTCATTCATCACCGCAGGACCTTGCGATGGCCTACGTGTTGTTGCTGTTGGCAGGCGCCGTGCTGGCGACTTCGGCCGCTCTATGGCCGCAATGGTGTGGCCGCTCCGGGACGGTGGGGCGCTCGCGCCTCGGCACCTGGCTGCTGGGCCATTTCGAGGTGCTCGGTGCCTTCTTCCTGCTGCTCACCGCCATGCATCTTTGCCAATGATGCTCGGGCGATGATGCTGCCTGTTCGCGTCGATGCTACATTCGCGGTTTATCTGAATCCGGAATGGAAACGACGATGCGAATCATCGCTGCAGCACTTGGCCTGTGCGTACTCACGGGTTGCACCAGCCTCAACATGAAACAGGCGCGCAGTGGTGCGCCGGTGCAGACCGTGACGTCGACGAAACCTGCGCAGAAGATCGCCCAATGCGTGCAGTTCAGCTGGCAGGACGAGGCCATGTTCGGGGTGATGACCGATGCGTCCAGCGAAGCCAGCGATGGCGGTTACACCGTGTTCACTCCCGCAGCCACCTACTTCGCCGACATCCGCCCACGCGGTGCCGGTAGCCAGGTCAGCTTCTATGCCCGCGAGCAGGGCGAGGTCGCCACGCGCCGACTGGCATCGCTGGCCACCTGCCTTTAAGCACGAAACGTCCTGATTCTGCGTCAAAATAATCTGCACCCCTGCGCTGCAGTCGCGTCTGATGCCATGACTTCATCGATACAACAAAAATCACTGTGCTTTGTGAGGATGATATGGCACCCAGCAGTTCGACGCAGATTCCCGACCCTCTGGACGGTCTCAACGACCCGGCCGCGCCCGAACCCTACGCCGAGGGCAAGCTCGACGAGGACGTGCGGCCTGGCGACGAAGGCCTGTCGCCCATGGCGATGGACCGCGACCCTGAGCTGGACCCGCGCCAGGTGCGCACCCAGACCGGCGACGCCGACATGAGCCCGGACGATCCGGCCTGAGCCTACCAGCTGATTCGCAACCCCAGGCTGCCCTGCAGGCTTTCCTGGGGTTGTGAATCCAGGCTGCGGGCGTAGTCGGTGTTCAGGTACAGGCTGACGTCGTCGCTGAGCCGCGCGGCCAGGCCCATACCCAGTTTGGCCTGAGTTGACCGGTGCTGGCTGCGCAGGGTATCGATCTCATCGAAGTTCACTGCGTCTTCGCCGTCAAGCGTGTGCCAAAGGTTGGCCTGCACATAGGGTTCGACCGGCGTACCGCCCACCCGATACTCCCCTTTCAAACGCACTCCCAGGCGTGTCCGCCAATAGTGCTCGCTGTCGAATGCCACTTTCGACACGGGATCACGCGCCGTGTCCAGCGTGATTTTCTGCCCGACCACTTGCACCTGGGGCTCCAGCCACCATTGCTCGGAGAGTCTGAGCGGGTAACCGGCTTCCAGGGATACGGCCACCCCGTGTCCGTCGAGGTCGAGCGTGTAGCCGCGTTCGGAGCGGCTGCGTCCCTCGAATCGGGTGCTCATCGCGACCAGGTCGAGGTAGGCCCCTGCAGGGCTGACCACCGTCCAATAGGCGCCAAGATTGTCGGCGCGCAGGCGAATGTTGCCCGAGGGGGTGTCGTCGAATCCTAAGGCGAAGCCGCGCACGTTGCCATCCAGCCGAGCATGCCCGGCGAACAGTCCGACGTGCTGGCGGTAGCCGTTGTCGCTGAGGGCGGCGAACAGATCGTGGCCGACCTGGTAGCCACTGATATTGCTGCTCAGGTCAGGGGTCGCAGCGCCAGCCCACTGCTGTCGTCCGTGACTGCCGAAGGTCCGGGCCCAGCCGGCAGGCAGGGCGCCGCGTTCCCTGAGCAAGCTTTGCTCACCCTGACGCTCATGGAAGCTGCCCAGGCTGTCCAGCGCCAGCAAAGCGGCCGCGGGCGGTACGACGCTGTAGGCAGGCACTTCGATCCGGTACAACGCAATGCTCTGACCGGGTGCCGGCCGGGGCAGGGTTGGCGTACCGATCGCGGCGATAGGGTCTTGCGCAGCGGGTACAGGCGGCGTGGGTTCGGGGTCGGAAGGTTGCGGCTGGCCTGGCGGCTGCACCACTTGAGGCGGCAGCACTACGGGCGGATCGATCGCAGGTGGCTCGACCACAGGTGGTTCGTCAATGGGTGGCTCGACTACCGGTGGCTCGACTCCAGGGGGCTGAACCAAGGGCGGCTCGATGACCGGCGGCTCGACTACCGGGGGTTGAATCACGGGCGGCTGCACTATCGGTGGCTCGACTACGGGGGGGTGAATCACAGGTGGCTCGACTACCGGTGGCTCAACAACAGGCGGCTTGATGACCGGTGGCACCACCACGGGCGGCGCCGCGACCACGGATGAACGCAGGAACCAGCTGTTCTCGCTGCCCGCCGTCACTCCACCCTTGAACAGATAATACTGGTAGGCCCCGACCGACAGATCGTTGGCCAGGGTGAAGGCCCCGTCAGTGCTGGTCGCGCCCTGCGTGGCTTCCACCAACGTGATGCCGTTGGCTGCGGTCTGTGCGCCGCGGCCATCGAGGTTATCCACGGTAATCGCCGTGCGACCGCTCAGCGTGCCTCGGGCCACGACCAGCTGATCGGAAGGGGCGTCGTCACCGGCGAGCACCGTCTGCAGTTTCAGGCGCGCGTCGTTGCCCACGTAGTTGCCGATGACGGTCAGGCGGTCGGCCGCCTGGGCGCCACTGCGGGTGAGGTCGATCAGCCCGGCATTGTTCAGCGTGATCGTCTGACCCTCGACGATCGGGCCGACCGTGCCTTGGGTCGCGCCCAGGGTGCTACTGCGGTCGAGGGTGAGCAAGCCACTGTTCGGCGGCGTCGAATCGTCCGCCAGGCTCAGACGATCGGGCAAGTCCAGCACCGAGCCGTTGCTCAGGTTGATCGTTTCCCAGTAGCTGTAGCGTGCGCCGCCAGTTGTTCTGCTGTTGTCGAGGGTCAACGTATCGACGCCGGCATCCCCGTAGATCAGGCGCGGCGATGCCAGTTGCGTTTCCTCCAGATTGCTCAACAGCGCCGTGTCGTCGCCTGCGCCCATGCTGATGGTGCCGTGGATCAGGCCCGCGTCGCGCCAGATGAAACGGTCGTCGCCGAAGCTCAGCAAGACGTTGCCGCCGATGTCGCCACCGCTCACCGTGACTCGGTCGACGCCGCCGCTGACGCTGATGTTGCCACCGATGCTGCCACCCGACACGGCGATGGTATCGTTGCCGAAGCCAGCGACCAGGTTGCCGTTGATGCGGCCTCCAGACAGTTCGAACAGGTTGTTATCCAGCTTCATGTCGACTCGGCCAATGGTGCCGCCGCTCATTCGCGCGATATCACCGTCCTCGAAGGCGCCAACGATAGTGCCGTCGGTCATGGAAAAGGTGTCCAGCCCGTCACCTTGGCTGAGCGACTGGATCTGCCCGCCGCGCATGATGAAGCTGTCGATGCCGCTGCCCTGGCTGACCGCGCCGCTGATGGCGCCGTCCACCACTTCGAGCGTATCGGCGCCATCGCCCTGAATCAGGGAAGACAATCGCCCCCCGCTGACGAGCACCATGTCCGCGCCTGCACCGGTGTTCAGCACGCCTTCGATGCTGCCAGAGCCCAGCAACACGCTGTCCTGGCCAGGGCCGAATTCGACCGTTCCAGTAATGGTTCCGGTGCCGCCTGGGGGCAAGGTGAGGCTGTTGTTGCCCAGCAGATCGCTCAGCGAGGAAGCCGTTGCGCTGTCGCACACGTAGGCGTCATTGCCCAGGCCGGGGGCGAACGTGCAATCGGCCAACGCCATGTCGGAGGCGGCACAACTGGTCAACAACGACGCAGTCAATAAGCAGCGGTGTCTAAACAACTCGTTGGTGTTCATCGATAACTCCCACACACGCGTTCGCCGCGAAACAAGACGCGGTGGGCGATCAGGTGGTTAATGGAATCACATGGTGCAACGAGTGTAGTCGACGAAGGTTGGAAGTTGCTTTAAAAGACAGAACGGTATGAAGTTATTCAATAGCGGCATGGATGAAAAAAGTTATTCATCGATGCCGCTATTAGTTGCAAAGGTGTTCCTGGTTGTTCGTGCTCAAGAAGCCTTGCGCGGACTGCGTCTGGCCGGCGCTTTTTTTGCGGCGGTTTTCGCCTTGGCCGGCTTGGGCTTGGCAGCAGCGGATGGCTTGCCGGCAAGGCTGCGCTTGAGCAGCTCGGTCAGGTCGATGACGTCGGCGGTCTGCCGTGACGCTTGGTCGGACTCGGTTTCCACGTCTTCGATTTCACCTTTGTTGGCCTTCTTCTCGACCAGTGCCATGATCTTCTGCTCGAACTTGTCGACATATTCTTCGGGCCGCCAATCGCCACTCATGTCCTCAACCAGACGCTTGGCCATGTCCAGTTCTTTCTTGGTCAGTTCGGGCTTTTTCACTTCCTTGCCCAGTTCCAGAATATCCAGGTCACGCACTTCGGAAGGCCAGCGCAACTTCACCATCACCAGTGCACCGTCCAGCGGCATCAGCGCAGCCAGGTATTGACGGGTATGCAATACCACCAGGGCCAGTGCAACTTTCTTCGTGCTGATCAATGTTTCCCGCAACAGTGCATACACTTTTTCGCCACGGCGATCCGGGGCGAGAAAGTAGGGTGTGTCTATATTGGGTAGGGGGATCTGGGTGCGATCAACGAAAGAGAAGATATCGATGGTTTGTGTCGACACAGGGTGGGCCGCTCGGATTTCGTCTTCGCTCAGGACAACGTAGCGACCTTTCTCGTACTGGACGCCCTTGACGATGTTTTCCTTGTCCATCTCCTTGCCGGTCTTCTTGTTGATGCGCTTGTAGCCGACCGGGTCCATGCTGCGTTTGTCCAGCCAATCGAAATCCACGCCCTGTGAGGCAGTGGCCGAAACCAGGGCCACGGGGATGTGCACCAGACCGAAACTGATCGCGCCTTTCCAGATTGCTCTTGCCATGGTGAGAATTGCCCCTGAGCGGTGTGTCTGCAGGGGACCCTATGAGGGGCGGCAAAGTTGCAATGGCTTGGTGTTATGCAAATTGCAACGACGGTGCACCGTGATCTTGCACAATGCACGATCCGTGGATCCAGCCTGAGGGCTAACTCATTGATAGATATGGGAAGTGCTTTTTGGTGCAGAGGGCATGAAAGGTGCACTGTCTTCGGGCAAGCCCGACTTCAGGGATAAGACCAAGAATGGAGTGTCATCATGTTGTCCACCCTTGAACTGCGTAACATCATTGAAAGCAGTTTCCTGCCCCAGCGCTGCCAGTGCACCCAGGCCACCGATCGTTCCTTGACCGTACGTGTATTCGATCAGGCGACGCATAAGGTCGACTACACACTCAGTGGTATCCGCGCCGAGCAGCTGACCAGCAGCCGAGCGATTTCCAATCTGATTGCGGGCATGCGCACCGATCTCAAGCGCCAGCATCAGATGCCGAAGGCTGTCGGGGAGTACCTCTGAATCAGCAACGACTGGGCCGTATTCATTTCGATGAACGGCGTGTGCCGCCGACGCGGCTTGCGCCGCTGCTGCAGGGGGTGGTCGTTTTCAGGGACCACGGCGTTCGTCCATGCGGCATCGCAAGTGGGCGGTGGCTCTGATGCAGCGCGGTGTCTGCCGATGTGGTGTCAGTCGCGGTAGAACACTTGCACCAGGTGGTAACCGAATTTGCTCTTCACCGGGCCATGCACCGTGCGCAGCGGTTTCTTGAAGATGATTTGATCGATCGCTCCCACCATCTGCCCAGGTCGGACCTCGCCCAGATCGCCGCCGCGCTTGCCGGATGGGCAGGTCGAATACTTCTTCGCCAGCACATCGAACGCTTCGCCCTTGGCGATGCGCAGGCGCAGCGCTTCCGCTTCCTCGGCAGTCTTGACCAGAATGTGCCTTGCTTGTGCCTTCATTGCCGGATGCTCGCTGAAAAAAAGCCGCTGATTATGCCGCAAATCAGGACAGGTTGATCATGTCGCGGATCTTGCTGCCCAGTCGTTCGATGGAAAACGGTTTGGTGATCATGTCCATGCCCTCGGCCAGGAACCCGTAACGCTCGGCGGCCTTTTCCGCGTAGCCGGTGATGAACAGCACTTTCAGTCCAGGCCGCTGTTGGCGCGCAATCTCGGCCAATTGCCGGCCGTTGAGGCCCGGCAGACCCACGTCGGTCACCAGCAGGTCGATGTGCAGGCCTGCTTCGAGTAGCGCCAATGCGGCGCTGGCGTCGGCTGCCGAATGCGCGGCATAGCCCAGTTCGTCCAGCACATCCAGCACCAGCATGCGCACCGCCGGATCGTCTTCGACCACCAGCACGCTTTCCCCGGCCTGGGCCATCGGTGCCACGGCTGGAATGCGTTGCTCGGCGGTGTCGCCGAACGGTTCGCTGTGCCGCGGCAGATAGAGGCGCACACAGGTGCCCTCGCCAGGTCGGCTCTGCAACGTCACCTGACCGCCCGATTGCTGGGCGAAGCCATAGATCATCGATAGCCCCAAACCGGTGCCCTGGCCGATGGGCTTGGTGGTGAAGAAGGGGTCGAACGCCTTGGCCAGTATCGGTGGGCTCATGCCACTGCCGTTGTCGCTGACCCGGAACATGACATAGGCGCCCGGCTTGACCGGTTCCAGGGTCGCGCCTTCCGGCGTGGCGTCCAGTTCGCAGTTGGCGGTCTCGATGGTCAGCACGCCGCTCTCGGGCATGGCGTCGCGGGCGTTGATGACCAGATTGAGCAGGGCGTTTTCCAGTTGGCTGGCATCGGTGTTCACCGGCCACACGTCCTCGGCCAATTGCAGGCGCAGTTGCAGGTGCTCGCCCAACGTGCGGCTGAACAGCTCTTCCAGTGAATGCACCAGCTCGTTGGGCGCCAGGCGCTTGCGGTCCAGCGACTGGCGTCGCGAAAACGCCAGTAGCCGGTGGGTCAGGCCCGCCGCGCGATGCGCCGAACTGATCGCCGCCTCGCTGAAGCGCTTGATCTCGCTGCTGCGCCCGGCGTCGATGTAGCGCTGCATCAGGTCCAGGCTGCCGATGATGCCGGTGAGCATGTTGTTGAAGTCGTGGGCGATACCGCCGGTCAACTGGCCGAGCGCTTCCATCTTCTGTGCATGGCGCAACGCCTCTTCGGCGCGTTCGCGCTCCTGCATTTCGTTCTGTAGCCGCAGATTGACCTCGGCCAGGGCCTGGGTACGCTCGCTGACGCGGGTTTCCAGGTGTTCGTTGAGTTCGCGCAGGGCCTGCTCGACCTGACGGCGATTCTGCACGTCCTCGGTCATGCCGAACCACTGTCGGACCACGCCATCGGCATCGCGCTCGGGCAGTGCGCGGGCATGCATCCAGTGATAGCTGCCATCGGCCATGCGCAAGCGGTACTCGGCGTCGTAGGGACGGCCGGTGCTCACTGCCAGTTGCCAGGTGTCCAGGGTCGGCAGGTGGTCATCCGGGTGCATCAGCTGTGCCCAGTCTTCGTCCGGCTGCAGGCCGCGAATACCGGTCAGTTGTCGCCAGCGCTCGGTCTGGCTCTTGCCGTCGGTCCGGCCATTGGCCTCGGCCGTCCAGTGCACAGCGGGTGACAGCTCGATGGCCATGCGAAAATGCGCTTCCCGGTCGCGCAGTTCCTGCTCGGCGCGACGGCCCAACGCGCTGACTTCACGCCGCTCGTTGGCCTCGATGGCGGTCACCAGAATGCCGGCCACCCGCTCGTTTTCGTCGCGGATCGGGCTGTAGGTGAGGTCCAGCCAGACCTGTTCGGAATCGCCCTCGCGTGGCAGATTGAAGTCCTTTTCGCTGAAGGTACGCACCTCACCCTGCAACACGGCGGCGTAGATCGGGTCGGTGAATGCCTTGAGTTCCGGCCAGATGCTGTCCACCGGCTGGCCGAGGGCGCGCGGGTGGTTGCTGCCCACCAGCAGGGCGAAGGCATCGTTGTACAGCTGGCACAGCTGCGTGCCCCACAGCAGCAGCATCGGCATGGGCGAGTGTGTGACGATGTCCACGGCGGTGCGCAGGCTCTGCGGCCAGGCATCGGGGGCGGGCAGGGGGCTGTCGGCCCAGTCCATGCTTGCGATCAATGTCGAGACCTTGCCGCCCACAGGTGAGGCATTCATTGCGTTATCCTTTGATTTACCGCGGCTGCAGATGCAGCCAAGCTATAGCGTACTTACTATCGACGGCCTTCGCAGGACCCCAGCACATGGAAATTCAAGCATTGCTCAAGCTCCTGGCCAGTCAGGACGGCTCCGACCTCTACCTGTCCACCGGTGCGCCACCCTGTGCCAAGTTCAACGGCGTGCTCAAACCCTTGAGCGCCGAGGCGTTGAAGCCCGGCGACATCGCCGAGATCGCGGCCGGCATCATGGACGCCGAGCAGCGTATCGATTTCGAGCGCGAGCTGGAAATGAATCTGGCGCTGTCGATCCACGGCGTAGGGCGCTTTCGCGTCAACATCTTCAAGCAGCGCAACGAAGTGTCCATTGTCGCACGCAACATCAAGCTCGACATTCCCAGCTTCGAAGACCTCAAGCTGCCGCGCAAGCTGCTCGACGTGATCATGGAAAAACGCGGCCTGGTGCTCTTCGTCGGCGCCACCGGTTCGGGCAAGTCGACGTCGCTGGCAGCGTTGATCGACTACCGCAACCGTAACAGCAGCGGGCATATCATCACCATCGAGGACCCGGTGGAATTCATCCACCGGCACAAGAAGTCGATCATCAACCAGCGCGAGGTGGGGGTCGATACGCGCAGTTTCCAGGCGGCGTTGAAAAACACCCTGCGCCAGGCGCCGGACGTCATCCTGATCGGCGAGATCCGCGATCGTGAAACCATGGAGCATGCGCTGGCGTTCGCCGACACCGGCCACTTGGCCATTTCAACTCTGCACGCCAACAACGCCAATCAGGCGCTGGACCGGATCATCAACTTCTTCCCCGAAGACCGCCGCCCACAGTTGCTCAACGACCTGGGCAACAACCTGCAGGCGTTCGTCTCGCAGCGGCTGGTGCGCACCACCGACGGCAAGCGCCGCGCGGCGGTGGAAGTGATGCTGGGCACCCCGACCATCCGCGATTTCATTCACCGCAACGAGTTTTCCGAGCTCAAGGGCATCATGGAGAAATCCGTGAACCTGGGCATGCAGACCTTCGACCATGCGCTCTACGAGCTGGCAGTGGAGGGGGCCATCAGTGAAGAAGAGGCGTTGAAGAACGCCGATTCGGTGAACAACCTGCGCCTGCGCTTGAAACTGCAAGGCGAAGAAGGCGTGCAACACACCACCGCACCAGCCCTACCCACACCAGCCCCCGACCGCAAAAGCGCAGATTGGGGCCTGGTGGCGGATGACCCAGAAACCCCGCACTGACGCCTGTAACAGCTGCGCAAGCCGCGTCCGGGCACACCGCGTTCATCCAGCCACACCGCGTACGCCGCCGACGCAGCTTGCGCAGCTGCTACAGGAAATGCGCAAGGCCTCGCTGTTCCATTTGCACCGCAAACGCGGTTGATGCAACACGGCCCCCTGTAGCAGCGGTGCAAGCCGCGTCCGGGCCCACCGCGTTCATCCAGACACGCCACGTACGCCGCCGACGCAGCTTGCGCAGCTGCTACAGGAAATACGCAAGGCCTCGCTGTTCAAGCTGCACCGCAGACGCTGTTGATGCAACGCGCCCCCCCTGTAGCAGCGGTGCAAGCCGCGTCCGGGTCCACCGCGTTCATCCAGACACACCACGTACGCCGCCGACGCAGCTTGCGCAGCTGCTACAGGAAATGCGCAAGGCCTCGCTGTTTCAGATGCACCGCAAACGCGGTTGATGCGACGCGGTCCCCTGTAGCAGCGGTGCAAGCCGCGTCCGGGTCCACCGCGTTCATCCAGACACACCACGTACGCCGCCGACGCGGCTCGCGCCGCTGCTACAGGTGGATTTCCACTGCCAGGGGCAAATGGTCCGATAGGTGCGTCCACGGCTTGTTGCCCAGGATGATCGGCCCATGACTGGTCGCGTTTCTGACGTAAATCCGGTCCAGGCGCAGCAGCGGGAAGCGTGCCGGGTAGGTCTTGGCCAACTGCCCGTTGTGCCGCTCGAACGCCTCATGCAGGTCCTGGCGCTTGGCCAGCGTGGCGTTGCCGCGCAGCTGCCAGTCGTTGAAATCCCCGGCGATGATTACTGGCGCATCTTCAGGCAATGAATCGAGCAATTGACCCAACAGCTTCAATTGCAGTTGCCGATGACTCTCCAGCAACGACAGGTGCACGCAGATCGCATGCACCTCATCATGGCCCGGCACCTGCAGAACGCAGTGCAGCAAGCCGCGGCGCTCGGGCCCGGTGATCGAGATGTCGAGGTTGGTGTAACGCAGGATCGGGTACTTGGACAGCACCGCATTGCCATGATGGCCGTCCGGATACACCGCATTGCGCCCGTAGGCGAAATCGCTCCACATGCTGTCGGCGAGGAACTCGTACTGCGACATCTGTGGCCAGTTGGAGAACTTCGACGCATGGCCATCGTGGCCGCCCAGCACTTCCTGCAGGAACACCAGATCGGCGCTGGTGCTGCGCACCGCCTCGCGCAACTCGGGCAGGATGAAACGGCGGTTGAAGGCGGTGAAACCCTTGTGGGTGTTCACCGTCAGCACCCGCAGGCGATGCACTTCACGAGGCTGGTCCGACGGTTGCGGGCCGAGAGGGTCGCTGGGGGGAGCGATGGTCACAGAAGCTCCTTGCACATGAGAATGTCCTTACTCCGACTTTGCCGGCACGGGGCGGTTCCCCGCCTCATTGCGCGAGCCAGCCACCGTCGATGTTCCAAGCCGCGCCCCGCACCTGGCTACCGGCCTCGCTGCACAGGAACAGGACCAATTCGCCCAGATGCTCGGGGGTGACGAATTCCAGCGACGGCTGCTTTTCAGCCAGCAGTTCGCGCTGGGCGGCAGCCGGGTCACCGCCCTTGGTCGCGCGGTCGTCGATCTGCTTCTGCACCAGTGGGGTCAGGACAAAGCCGGGACAGATGGCATTGCAAGTGATCTGCGTGGTGGCCGTTTCCAGGCCCACCACCTTGGTCAGACCGATCACCCCATGCTTGGCCGCCACATACGCCGACTTGCCGACCGAACCCACCTGGCCATGCACCGAGGCGATATTGACGATCCGCCCCCAGCCCTTTTCGCGCATGCCGGGCAGCGCCAGGCGAATGCCGTGAAACACCGAAGACAGGTTGATCGCGATGATCGCGTCCCAACGCTCCACGGGGAAGGCCTCGACCGCTTCCACGTGCTGGATGCCGGCGTTGTTGACCAGAATGTCGACACCGCCAAGGCTCGTTCGGACGTACTCGAACAACTCGGCCAACTGCGCCGGATCGCTGACATCAGCGCCATGGTGCGCAACCTGGGTGCCGTGCCGACGGACTTCGGCCAAGGCCGCCGTCGGATCGCCGAAGCCGTTGAGAACGACGTTCGCGCCGTGGGCGGCCAGCACCGAGGCAATGCCCAGGCCGATGCCGCTGGTGGAACCGGTAACCAAAGCCGTCTTGCCGTGGAGTGCCATGTGCGATGTCCTTATGGTTGTTATGCACGCTATACCAGGCTACACCATCGCTGCCTGCAGCAGTTCCTGGGTGTAGGGGTGCCGTGGGTCGTTGAACAGATGATCGGTGGGGCCATGCTCCACCACCTTGCCATCCTTGACCACGATCACATCATGGGCCAGCGCCCGCACCACCGCCAGGTCGTGGCTGATGAACAGATAGGTCAGGCCATGGCGCGCCTGCAACTGCTGCAACAGTTGCACGACCTGCTTCTGCACCGTGCGGTCGAGGGCCGAGGTCGGTTCGTCCAGCAGCATCAGGGCCGGGCGCAGTACCAGCGCGCGGGCGATGGCGATGCGCTGACGCTGGCCCCCGGAGAACTCATGGGGGTAGCGGTGCCGCGCCTCGGGGTCCAGACCCACCTCGCGCAGCACCTGGATCACCTGTTCATCGCACGCGCGGGCGTTAGCGCCGCTGTGCACTTCCAGACCTTCACTGATGATCTGCGCCACCGACATGCGCGGGCTGAGGCTGCCGAACGGATCCTGGAACACCATCTGCATTTGCTTGCGCCACGGTCGCATTTGCTTCTGGTCCAGACCATCGAGCGCCTGGCCCTGGAAACGAATACCCCCTTGCGAATCGACCAGCCGCAGGATCGCCTGACCCAGAGTCGACTTGCCCGAGCCGGATTCGCCGACGATGCCCAGGGTCTTGCCTTGCTGCACGCTCAGGCTGATGCCATCCACCGCCTTGACGAACTCGCGCGGCTTGCGGAACAGCCCGCCGTTCAGCGGGTACCAGACCTTCAACTGCTGAACCTGCAACAGCTCGGGCCGCGCCTCGTGGGACAGCGCCACGCCAGCGGGTTCGGCATCCAGCAGCAGTTGGCTGTAGGGGTGCTGCGGTGCGTTGAACAGCTGTTCGCACGGGGCCTGCTCGACGATTTCCCCGGCGCGCATCACGCACACGTGCTGGGCGATGCTGCGCACCAGATTGAGGTCGTGGCTGATCAACAGCAGCGACATGCCCAGGCGCTCCTGCAACGACTTGAGCAGCAGCAGGATGCGCCGCTGCACCGTGACGTCGAGCGCGGTGGTGGGCTCATCGGCGATCAGCAGCTGCGGCTCGCAAGCCAGTGCCATGGCGATCATCACGCGCTGGCGCTGGCCACCGGACAATTGGTGCGGGTAGGCCTTCAGGCGCTTGTGCGGCTCCTGGATGCCCACCATCTGCAGCAATTCCAGAATGCGCGCCTCGGCCTGCTTGCCGCCCATGCCCTTGTGCACCAGCAGGGTTTCACCGATCTGCTTCTGCACCGTGTGCAAAGGGTTCAGCGAGGTCATGGGCTCCTGAAAGATCATGGCGATGCGATCGCCGCGCATGCGGCGTAAGGTCGCCGCATCCGCGCCCAGCAGTTCCTGACCCTGATAGCGGACACTGCCGCTGCTCTGGCAGCCGCTCGCTGGCAGCAGTTGCAGGATGGAGTGGGCGGTCACCGACTTGCCTGAACCCGACTCGCCGACCAGCGCCACGCACTGGCCGGCAGGAATGTCGAAACCGACATCCTTAACCACTGTTTGGCCACTGAAGGCCACGGTGAGGTGGCGGATTTCGATGAGGTTTTCAGAGGTCATGGGCAGGAGCCTTGTGCGGTGACAGTAAGGGCCTCTTCGCGGGCAGAGGGCTCGGCCGCCCGCCCCGCTCCCACAAGGACCTGTTGAAAGCTGAACCTGTGGGAGCGGGGCGGGCGGCCGAGCCCTCTGCCCGCGAAGGGCGCCCTGCCGATCTCACTTCAAGCACGCGGATCAAACGCATCGCGCAGCCCCTCTCCAATGAACACCAGCAGCGACAGTATCAGCGCCAGCGTGAAAAACGCCGTGAAGCCCAGCCACGGTGCCTGCAGGTTCTGCTTGCCCTGCGCGATCAGCTCGCCCAGCGAAGCACTGCCGGCCGGCATGCCGAAGCCCAGAAAATCCAGCGCCGTGAGGGTCGAGATCGCCCCGGTCAGAATGAACGGCAGAAAGCTCAAGGTCGCGTTCATGGCATTGGGCAGGATGTGCCGCAGGATGATCTTGCGGTCCGACAACCCCAGCGCCCGTGCGGCCTTCACGTATTCCAGATTGCGCCCGCGCAGGAACTCGGCACGCACCACGTCCACCAGCGCCAGCCAGGAAAACAGCGCCATGATGCCCAGCAGCCACCAGAAATTGGGCTCCACGAACCCCGACAGAATGATCAGCAGGTAAAGCACCGGCAGCCCCGACCAGACTTCCAGCAGACGCTGGCCGAACAAATCCACCCAACCCCCGTAGTAGCCCTGCAACGCTCCGGCAGCGATGCCGATCAGCGAGCTGATCAAGGTCAGCGCCAGAGCAAACAGAATCGACACCCGCGCACCGAAGATCACCCGCGCCAGTACGTCGCGGGACTGATCGTCGGTCCCCAACCAGTTGGTCGTCGAAGGCGGGCTGGGGGCAGGCTGGGTCAGGTCGTAGTTGGGCGTGTCGGCGCTGAACGGGATCGGCGGAAACAGCATCCAGCCGCCACGCGAGGCGATCAGCTGGCGCACGTAGTCACTGCGGTAGTCGGCCTGGAACGGCAACTGTCCGCCGAACTCCTGCTCGGTGTGACGTTTGAACACCGGGAAGTACAGCTCGCCGTCGTACTTGAGCACCAGCGGCTTGTCATTGGCGACCAGTTCGCCGCCCAGGGTCAGGGCGAACAGGGCCAGGAACAGCCACAGCGACCACCAGCCACGGCGGTTCTGCTTGAAACGGTCCAGGCGACGACGGGCCAGGGGCGACAGACGCATCAGGCATTCCTCGCGCTGAAGTCGATGCGTGGATCGACCAGGGTGTAGCACAGGTCGCCGATCAGTTTGATCAGCAACCCCAGCAGGGTAAAGATGAACAGCGAGCCGAACACCACCGGATAGTCCCGCGACACCGCCGCCTCATAGCTCAGGCGGCCCAGGCCGTCGAGGGAGAAAATCACCTCGATCAGCAACGAACCGGCGAAGAACACACTAATGAACGCCTGCGGCAAGCCGGCCACCACCAACAGCATCGCATTGCGAAACACATGGCCGTACAGCACCCGTCGCTCGCTCAGGCCCTTGGCCCGGGCCGTCACCACGTACTGCCGGGTGATCTCGTTGAGAAACGAGTTCTTGGTGAGGATGGTCAGGGTGGCGAAACCGCCGATCACCAGCGAAGTGACCGGCAGCACCAGGTGCCAGAAGTAATCGGCCACCTTGCCCAGCAGGCTGAGTTCGGCGAAGTTGTCCGAGACCAGCCCCCGCACCGGAAACCAGTTCAACGAGGTGCCGCCGGCGAACACCACGATCAGCAGCATGGCGAACAGGAATGCCGGCATGGCGTAGCCGATGATGATCAGGCTGCTGCTCCACACATCGAAGCGGCTGCCATGGTGTACCGCCTTGCGGATGCCCAGCGGAATCGACACCAGGTAGGTGATCAGCGTCGCCCAGAACCCCAGCGAGAGGGTCACCGGCATCTTGTCCAGAATCAGATCGGTGACCTTGGCACCACGAAAGAAACTGTTGCCGAAATCCAGCACCGCGTAGCTCTTGATCATCAGCCACAGGCGTTCATGGGCCGGTTTGTCGAAACCGTACTGGCGCTCGATGTCCTTGATCAGCTTGGGGTCCAGGCCACGGCTGGCGCGCGAGCCGCCTTGCAAGGTGTCGCCGCCACCGCCGGTGACGCTGCCGCCGCCCACACCCTGCAAGCGCGCGATGGCCTGTTCCACGGGGCCGCCCGGCGCAGCCTGGACGATGACGAAGTTGACCAGCAGAATCGCCAGCAGGGTCGGCACGATCAGCAAAAGGCGACGTAGTGTGTAACCCAGCATCAGTGTGTCTTCCCTGTCAGGCGGTCACGCATCTGTTCGGTGGTCAGCGCCGTGGGGCTGACCTCCCACCAGGTTTCGATCGCCGGGTCATTGGGCGCCGGGGAGGCGGGCATGCCGAAGCGGTTCCACCACACCGTCGAAGTGCCTGGCGGGTAGTAGTTGGGCACCCAGTAGTAGTTCCACTGCAGGACCCGGTCCAGGGCGTGGGCGTAGTCGCGCATCTGCGTCTGCGTGCTGGCCGCACCCAAACCGTTGATCAGCGCGTCCACGGCCGGATCCTTGAGCACCATCAGGTTGTTGGAACCCGGGTCGGTGGCCACGCCGGAACCGAAGAAGCCGTACAGCTCGATACCCGGCGTCGGGGTCACCGGATAGCCGGTAATGATCATGTCGTAGTCGCGGGCCATCAGCCGGTTGACGTATTGCGACGAATCGATGCGGCGGATCTCCATGGTGATGCCGATCTGCGCCAGGTTGCGCTTCCACGGCAGCAGCAGGCGCTCCAGGCCGTTCTGGGTGTTGAGGAAGGTGAAGCTCAGCGGTTTGCCTTCGGCATTCACTAAACGGTCGCCGTCGGCATGCCAACCGGCCAGCTGGAGCAGCCGCAGCGCCTGCAACTGCTTGTCGCGGATCAGCCCGGAACCGTCGCTGACCGGTGCGTGAAACACCTGGGTGAACACTTCATCCGGCACCTGGCCACGCAGTTGTTCCAGAATCTTCAGTTCGCCGTCGCTGGGCAGTTCCCGAGCGGCCAGGGGGCTGTTGGAGAAGAAGCTCTGCTGGCGGATGTACATGCCGCGCATCATCTGCCGATTGCTCCATTCGAAATCCCAGAGCATGGCCAGCGCCTGGCGCACGCGTCGGTCCTGGAACACCGGCCGTTGCAGGTTGAACACGAAGCCCTGGGCCGGTTGCAGGCCTTGCTTGGCCAAGTGCGCGCGCTGCAGGCGACCGTCGTCGAGCGCCGGGCCGTTGTAGCCGATGGTGTAGGCCGTGGCGGAGAACTCGCGGTTGTAGTCGTAACCGCCGCCGCGCAGCACCTGGCGGGCGACGTCGGTGTCGCCGAAGTACTCGATGCTGAAATGGTCGAAGTTGTACATGCCGCGCGCTTCGGGCAGGTCCTTGCCCCACCAGTCGGGATTGCGCTTGAAGGTGATGCTGCGGCCGTTGTCGATCTTCTCGATCGAGTAAGGGCCGCTGCCCAAGGGCGCCTCGAAACCGCCGCCGTTGGCGAAGTCGCGGGTTTTCCACCAATGCTCGGGCAGCACCGGCAGGGTGGCCAGGTCCAGCGGCAGGGTACGGCTTTCGGCATTCTTGAAATTGAAGCGCACCTGTCGCGGACCCTCGACCTGCACGTCGGCAACGTTGGCGAACTGAGTCCGATAGCCCAGGCTGCCTTCGCGCATCAGCAGCTCGAAGGTGTAGCGCACGTCCTCGGCGGTGATCGGCTGACCGTCGGCGAACACGGCCTTGGGGTTGAGGTAGAAGCGCAGCCACCGGCCGTCATCGCCGCGCTCCATGCGCTCGGCCACCAATCCATAGACGGTGTAGGGCTCGTCCAGCGAGCGCACGGCCAGGGGCGAGTAGAGCAGGCCGTCGACCTGGCTGACACCGATGCCCTTGTCGATGTACGGCAGAATATGATCGTACTGGCCGATCTCGATGGCCGAACGGCGCAGGCTGCCGCCCTTGGGCGCGGCGGGGTTCACGTAGTCGAAATGCTGGAAGTCGGCGGGGTAGCGCGGTGCTTCGCCATAGACGGTCAGTGCATGCTGCGCTGCGGCCTGGGCGTGGGCCGCCGTGGTGAACAGGGCACAAAGAACGAAAGAGAGGAAAACTGCGCGCATTGTCTGCCTGGGTCGAAAAGCGAAGGGTGCAGCCTAACATCATGGCCCGGTGGTATTGCAAACGCAGAACGGCCCGCGATAGACGGGCCGTTCGGGTGTAGCGCAGACCGCGGACGAATCAGTCCTGACGGCTGGTGACTTCCAGCAGGTGGTAACCGAACTGGGTCTTCACCGGGCCTTGCACGACGTTGATCGGCGCGCTGAACACGACGGTGTCGAATTCCTTGACCATCTGGCCTGGACCGAACGAACCCAGGTCGCCGCCTTGACGGCTGGATGGGCAGGTGGAATTGGCCTTGGCGATTTCCGCGAAATCGGCGCCGCCTTCGATCTGGGCCTTGAGGTCGTTGCACTTGGCTTCGTCGGCAACCAGGATGTGGCGGGCAGTGGCTTTAGCCATGGTGATTCTCCTTTCTGAAAAGTGGGCAGGGTACCCGATTGAGGGGCGGTTTTCCTGCAAAAGTTCCATGGGAATCTGTATGGCGAGTCAGTCGCGGCTGTGCACCCGACGTCCAGCGGCGTAGGTCTGCAAGACCGCGCGGTCGTCGCCCAGGGTCATCAGTACGAACAGCACCTCTTCGAAGGTCTTGGCTTGCGCGATGCGGTAGCTGAGCAACGGCGTGGCATGGTAGTCGAGCACCACGAAGTCGGCATCGGTGCCCGGCTGCAGCGTGCCGACGCGGTCCTCCAGGCGCAGCGCGCGGGCGCCGCCTAGGGTCGCCAGGTACAGCGACTTGAACGGGTTGAGCTTTTCCCCCTGCAACTGCATGACCTTGTAGGCCTCGTTCAGGGTATGCAAAAGCGAGAAGCTGGTGCCAGCGCCGACGTCGGTGCCCAGGCCAACGTTGACCTTGAAGCGCTCGGCCTGGGGCAGGTTGAACAGGCCGCTGCCCAGGAACAGGTTGGAGGTGGGGCAGAAGGCGATGGCCGAGCCGGTTTCGGCCAGGCGCGCGCACTCGGCGTCGCACAGGTGCACACCGTGGGCCAGCACCGAGCGCTCGCCGAGCAGCTGGTAGTGGTCGTACACGTCCAGGTAGTTGCTGCGCTCGGGGAACAGCGCCTTGACCCATTCGATTTCCTGGAGGTTCTCGCTCAGGTGGGTCTGCAGGTAGACGTCCGGGTACTCGCGCAGCAGCTGTCCGGCCAGGGTCAGCTGGGCCTCGCTGCTGGTCGGTGCGAAGCGCGGCGTCACCGCATAGTGCAGGCGGCCCTTGCCGTGCCAGCGCTCGATCAGCGCCTTGCTCTGGTCGTAGCTGCTCTGGGCGGTGTCGGTGAGGTAGTCCGGCGCATTGCGGTCCATCATCACCTTGCCGGCGATCAGGCGCAGGTCCAGGGCCTGGGCGGCCTCGAACAGGGCGTCGACCGATTCGGGGTGGACGCTGCCGAACACCAGCGCGGTGGTGGTGCCGTTGCGCAGCAGTTCCTTGAGGAAGATCTGGGCGACACCGTCGGCATGTGCCTTGTCGGCGAACTGGCCTTCACAGGGGAAGGTGTACTCGTTCAGCCAGTCCAGCAGTTGCTCGCCATAGGAGCCGACCATGCCGGTCTGGGGGAAGTGGATGTGGGTGTCGATGAAGCCGGGAGTGATCAAGGCATCGGGGTAATGGCTCACCTCGACGTCGTCCGACAGCGTCGGCAGCACCTCGCTGGCGGCGCCCAACGCACTGATCCGCCCGTCCTCGACCACCAGCACGCCATCGGCGAAGTATTCGTAGGAGGCCTGGACACCGACCAGGGCAGGGTCGTCGAGGCTGTGCAGGATCGCGGCGCGATAGGCTTTGCGGGTAAGGCTCATGGTGCATCTCTCAAGGGAACGGGGCTGCGGCGCGAGCGCGGCAGCAGTTGGGCGACCCCCGGCGAGCTGGCTGTCCCCGGCTCGGCGCGGGCGCCAAAGTGCGCATTGTAGGTGGCGATGATCTCGGCGGCGATGGAAACGGCGATTTCCATGGGCAGCTTGCCCTTCACCGCTGCCAGGCCCATGGGGCAGCGCATGCGCTGCACCACTGCGGGCGCGATGCCGCGGTCGCGCAGACGGTGCTCGAATCGCGCGCGCTTGGTGGCGGAGCCGATCAGGCCGAACCAGGTGAAGTCGTTGCGCTCCAGGATGGCTCGGGTCAGTTCCAGATCCAGCGAGTGATCGTGGGTCATGACGATGCAGTAGCTGCCCACCGGCAGGCTCGCGACCTCGTCCACCGGCTCGTCGGTGATCACCTGGCAGACACCGTCGGGCAGGCTGGCCGGAAACTCCTCGGGCCGCGAGTCGACCCAGCGCACCCGGCACGGCAGGCTCGCCAGCAGCGGCACCAGCGCACGGCCGACATGGCCGGCACCGAACACCACCACCTGCGCCTGGGTTTGCGCCACCGGCTCGAACAGCAGCACCGTGGCACCGCCACAGCATTGCCCCAGGCTAGCGCCAAGACTGAAACGCTCCAGGCGTGTGGCGCGGGTACCTTCGGCCAGCATTTCGCGGGCGATCTGCAGCGCCTTGTATTCCAGGTGGCCGCCGCCAATGGTGTCGAACAGCGCCGTGGCGCTGACCACCATCTTCGCCCCGGCGTTGCGCGGCGTGGAGCCTTTCTCTTCGATGATGGTCACCAGCACGCAGGCTTCGCCACGGGCCTGGTGTTCGGCCAGGGCACCGATCCAGTCAGTCATGAGACACGCTCCCCGACGCCGCCTGGCGCATCTGCTCGCAGCCCCACAGCACCCGTTCCGGCGTGGCCGGGGCATCGATGCTGGGTTGCAGCCGGTAGTCACCCAGGCTGGCCACGGCATCCTTGATCGCGCACCAGGCAGCGATACCCAGCATGAACGGCGGCTCGCCCACGGCTTTGGAATGAAACACGGTGTCTTCCGGGTTCTTGCGGTTTTCCACCAACCGCACGCGCAGGTCCTGGGGCATGTCGGCCACCGCCGGAATCTTGTATGACGCCGGGCCGCTGGTCAGCAGCTTGCCCTGATCGCTCCACACCAGCTCCTCGCAGGTCAGCCAGCCCACGCCCTGGAGGAAACCGCCTTCCACCTGACCCAGGTCGATGGCCGGGTTCAGCGAGGCGCCAACGTCGTGGAGGATGTCGGTGCGCAGCAGCTTGTACTCGCCGGTCAGGGTGTCGATCAGCACTTCGCAGCAGGCCGCGCCATAGGCGAAGTAGTAGAACGGCCGGCCGCGGGCCAGGCTGCGGTCGTAATGAATCTTCGGCGTCTTGTAGTAGCCCGTGCTGGACAGCGACACCTGGCCCATCCACGCCTGCTGCACCAGGCTCTGGAAGGTCAGCAACTGGTCGCGCACGCGGACATGGCCGTTGCTGAATTCTACGTCTTCGTCACTGACCCGGTAGTGCCGGGCGGCGAACTCGACCAGCCGCTGCTTGAGAGTCAGCGCGGCGTTCTGCGCTGCCTTGCCGTTCAGGTCGGCACCGCTGGACGCCGCAGTGGGCGAGGTGTTGGGCACCTTGTCGGTGTTGGTGGCGGTGATCTGGATACGCGCGATATCGACCTGGAACACTTCGGCCACCACCTGCGCGACCTTGACGTTCAGGCCCTGGCCCATCTCGGTGCCGCCGTGGTTCAGGTGAATGCTGCCGTCGGTGTAGATATGGATCAGCGCGCCAGCCTGGTTGAGAAAGCTGGCCGTGAACGAGATACCGAACTTGACCGGGGTCAGCGCCAGGCCCTTTTTCAACACCGGGCTGTCGGCGTTGAACGCGCGGATCGCGTCGCGGCGCTGTTCGTAGTCGCAGCTGGCTTCGAGTTCGGCGGTGATCTCTTCGAGCAGGTTGTGCTCCACCGTCTGGTAGTAATGGGTGACATTGCGCTCGGTCTTGCCGTAGTAGTTGGCCTTGCGCACCGCCAGCGGGTCGAGGGCCAGATGGCGCGCAATGCGGTCCATCACTTCCTCGATGGCCACCATGCCCTGGGGGCCACCGAAGCCGCGGTAGGCAGTGTTGGACGCGGTGTGGGTCTTGCAGCGGTGGCCATTGATGGTGGCATCGCCCAGGTAATAGGCGTTGTCGGCATGGAACATCGCTCGGTCGACGATCGACGCCGACAGATCGGGCGAATAGCCGCAGTTGCCGGCCAGGTCCAGATCGATCCCGTGCAGCCGCCCGTTGTCGTCGAAGCCGACGTCGTATTCGATGTAGAAGGGGTGGCGCTTGCCGGTCATGAGCATGTCTTCGACCCGCGGCAGGCGCATCTTGGTCGGCTGCCCGGTCAGGCGCGCCACCACGGCGCACAGGCAGGCCGGGCTGGCGGCCTGGGTTTCCTTGCCGCCGAAACCGCCGCCCATGCGCCGCATGTCCACCACCACCTGGCTCATGGGCACGTTCAGCACCTCGGCCACCAGCTTCTGCACCTCGGTCGGGTTCTGCGTCGAGCAGTAGACGATCATCCCGCCGTCCTCGGTGGGCATCACCGAGCTGATCTGGGTTTCCAGGTAGAAATGTTCCTGGCCGCCGATGTGCAGGCTGCCCTGCAGGCGATGGGGCGCGCTGGCCAGTGCCGCTGCCGAGTCACCGCGCTGGTGGGTGTGGCTGTCGAGCACGAAATGCTGCTGGCGCAGCGCCTGGACCACGTCCAGCACCGGCGGCAGGTCCTCGTACTCGATCACGGCGGCCATCGCTGCGCGGCGGGCGCTGTCCAGATCGCGCGCGGCCACGGCCAGCACCGGCTGGCCGACGAACTCGACCTTGTCGATCGCCAGCAGCGGATCGCCCGGCAGCAGCGGACCGATGTCCTTGAGGCCCGGAATGTCCTCGTGAGTGATCGCCAGGCGCACACCGGGGATGTCGTAGCAGGCCGACGTGTCGATGCGCAGGATGCGCGCATGGGCCCGGTCGGAAAGCCGTGCGCACACGTGCAGCTGGTTGGGAAATTCCAGGCGGTCGTCGATGTACACCGCCTCACCGGTGACGTGCTTGTCGGCGCTGTCGTGCTTGATGCCCCGGCCAACGCCGGTGGTCAGGCCCTGGGCGAACAGTTCAGCCATACGTGCCTGGCTGTCGGGCGCTTGATGTTCAGACATGGGCGATCACCCGAGTTTGGAGGTGGGGCGACTGCAATTCGATGAAGCACTTGCGCAGCAGGTTTTGCGCGGTCAGCAAGCGGTACTGCTTGCTCGCGCGGAAATCCGACAGCGGTGTGAAGTCATCGGCCAGGGCGGCGCAAGCGGTTTCAACGGTCGCCTGTGTCCAGGGTTTGCCGAGCAACGCGGCCTCGCAGGCGGCGGCGCGCTTGGGAATGGCCGCCATCCCGCCGTAGGCGATGCGCACATCATGAACGCGGCCGTCTTCGATCAGCAGGTTGAACGCGGCGCAGACCGCGGAAATGTCATCGTCCAGGCGTTTCGAGACCTTGTAGGCGCGAAACACGCGGCGAGCGTCGGCCCGGGGCACGATGACCTTTTCGATGAACTCGCCGTCTTCGCGAGCGGTGATCCGGTAGTCGATGAAGTAGTCCTGCAAGGGCAGGGTGCGGCTGCGCTCGCCCTTGCGCAATACCAGTTGCGCACCCAGGGCCAGGAGCAGGGGCGGGCTGTCGCCGATCGGCGAGGCGTTGCCGATGTTGCCGCCCAGGGTGGCCTGGTTGCGAATCTGCAACGAGGCAAAACGGTGCAACAGATGGCCGAAATCCGCGTACTCGTCCGCCAGGGCCTGATAGCAATCGGTCAGCGGCGTGGCTGCGCCGATCTCCAGGCGGTCGTCGAAGGTCTCGATGCGCTTCATCTCGGCCACATGGCCCACGTAGATCATCACCGGCAGGACCCGATGCGCCTGTGTCACCTCCAGTGCCAGATCGGTGCCGCCGGCCAGTAGCCGCGCCTCGGGCTGCTCGCTGTACAGCTCGGCCAGATCGGCGACGGTCAAGGGCACCAGGCAGCGGTTGTTGCCACCGTTGAGCTCGTCGGTCTGCGCCGGCGCGATGGTTTTCAGCCGGGCGACGGTCTGCGCTTGCTGGCGGTCGAACTGATCGGGCAAGGCAGGTCCGCCGCAGGCCTGGGCCGCGGCGTCGAGAATGGGGCGGTAACCGGTGCAGCGGCAGAGGTTGCCGGACAGCGCCTCGCAGGCTTGCTCGCGGTTGGCCTGCGGCTGGTTCTTCTGCAAGGCGAACAGCGACATGACGAAACCTGGGGTGCAAAACCCGCACTGTGAGCCGTGGCAGTCGACCATGGCCTGCTGCACGCTGTGCAGGCGACCCTGATGCTTGAGGTCCTCGACGCTGAGCAGTTGCTTGCCGTGCAGGCTGGAAACGAACGTCAGGCAGGCGTTGCTGCTGCGATAACGAATGTGTGATTGACCCTGGTCTTCGACCAGCTCGCCGATCACCACGGTGCAGGCACCGCAATCGCCGCTGGCACAGCCCTCTTTGGTGCCCGGACGCGCCAAATCGGTGCGCAGGTACTCGAGCACGGTCAGATTCGGGTCCAGGGCATGCTCGGTGTGCAGCGTTTGATTCAAAAGGAACTGGATCACGGATGGCCTCACGACACCTGATTCTTGGGTCTGCCTCAAGCAGAATCTATGCGGCGGCCGGGGAGCGGTCAATGATTAGTTGACCTGCGGGTCAGGAAGTTGAGCGAGCCCGTTTCCTGCACCCCGGCAGTCATGCCCTTTGCCAAGCCACATCCGTGCCAACCTGCCGCCTTTGCCCGGCAATTGGGGTACACTGCGCGCCATGCTGCGATCACAGACAGCCGATCACCGATTACCGATTGTCGAAGGAAAACCATGACGTTCAAGGCGCCGGACAGCCTCGCCGAGCAAATTGCCCATCATCTGGCCGAGCGCATCATCAGCGGTGAGCTCAAGCCGGCCGAGCGCATCCAGGAACTCAAGGTCACCCAGGCGCTGAACGTCAGCCGTGGCTCGGTGCGCGAGGCCTTGCTGATTCTGGAACGGCGTCATCTGGTCGACATCCTGCCGCGGCGCGGCGCCCAGGTCAGCGAACTCAGCGAGCACAAGGTGCGCAGCCTGTGCGCCCTGATGGGCGAGATGTACATCATGCTCGGCGAGGCCGTGGCCCAGCGCTGGCAGAGCGAAGCCGACCTGGCGCCGTTTCTGGTCATCCAGCGGCGGCTGCACACCAGCTTCGAGCGCCAGGACATCAATGCCTTCGTCGAGGACAGCTTCAACGTCATGCGCGCCGCCTATCCCTTCGCCAACAACCCGTACCTGCAAGAAACCGTCGAGAACCTGCAACCGGCCATGAACCGCACCTACTACCTGGCACTGGAACAACGCAAGGCGTCGATGAGCGAATACCTGGCCTTGTTCGGGCGCTTGCTCGAAGCGGTGTCCGCGCGCGACCTGCCGCTCATCCGCAAGGTGCTGGGCGAATACTGCCAGCGCAGCTGCGAACTGGTGCTCAGCGCCTTGGCGGCCCGCTGAGCATGCGCCTCAAGTGCATTCGTCTGGCCGGGTTCAAGTCGTTCGTCGACCCCACCACGGTCAATTTCCCCAGCAACATGGCCGCCGTGGTCGGGCCCAATGGCTGCGGCAAGTCCAACATCATCGACGCGGTGCGCTGGGTCATGGGCGAAAGCTCGGCGAAGAACCTGCGCGGCGAGTCGATGACCGACGTCATCTTCAACGGCTCTACCAACCGCAAGCCGGTCAGCCAGGCCAGCATCGAACTGGTGTTCGACAACAGTGACAGCACCCTGGTCGGCGAGTACGCCGCCTATGCGGAAATCTCGATCCGCCGCAAGGTCACCCGCGAGAGCCAGAACACCTATTACCTGAACGGCACCAAGTGCCGTCGGCGCGACATCACCGACATCTTCCTTGGCACCGGCCTGGGCCCGCGCAGCTACTCGATCATCGAGCAGGGCATGATTTCCAAGCTCATCGAGGCCAAGCCCGAAGACCTGCGCAATTTCATCGAAGAAGCGGCGGGCATCTCCAAGTACAAGGAGCGCCGTCGTGAAACCGAGAGCCGCATCCGTCGTACCCACGAGAACCTGGCGCGTCTGACCGACCTGCGCGAGGAGCTGGAGCGCCAGCTCGAACGCCTGCACCGCCAGGCCCAGGCCGCGGAGAAATACCAGCAGTACAAGGCCGAGGAGCGCCAGCTCAAGGCACAGCTGTCCGCCTTGCGCTGGCAGACCTTGAACGAGCAGGTCGGCCAGCGCGAAGCGGTCATCGCCGATCAGGAAGTGGCCTTCGAGGCCCTGGTCGCCGAACAGCGCAACGCCGATGCCAGCATCGAGCGCCTGCGCGATGGTCATCACGAGCTGTCCGAGCGGTTCAATACGGTGCAGGGGCGCTTCTATTCGGTAGGCGGCGACATTGCTCGGGTCGAGCAGAACATCCAGCACGGCCAGCAGCGCCTGCGCCAATTGCAGGATGACTTCAAGGAAGCCGAACGCGCGCGCCTGGAAACCGAATCGCACCTGGGCCACGACCGCACACTGCTGGCCACCTTGGGCGAGGAGCTGGAAATGCTCGAGCCCGAACAGGCGATCAGCACGGAAGCCGCCGAGGAGGCCGCCGCAGCTCTGGAAGAAGCGGAGACCCGCATGCACGGCTGGCAGGAACAGTGGGATCGGTTCAACATACGCTCCGCCGAGCCGCGGCGTCAGGCCGAAGTCCAGCAGGCGCGGATTGCCCAGCTGGAACTGTCGATGCAGCGCCTGGCCGAGCGGCAGCGGCGCCACAGCGAGGAACGTGAGCTGCTGGCGGCCGATCCCGAGGATGCCGCCATCCTCGAACTGGACGAACAACTGGCCAGCAGCGAAATGCTCATCGAAGAATGCGCCGCGCAGGAACAGCAGCAGGCCGAGCAGTTGGAAACCACCCGTCAGCAACTGCAAGAGGCCACCCAGGCCCAACAGCAGGCTCAGGGCGAGTTGCAGCGACTCAACGGCCGCCAGGCCTCCCTGGAAGCGCTGCAGCAGGCCGCACTGGACCCGGGCACGGGAACCGCGCAGTGGCTTGACCACCAGGGCCTTGCCCAACATCCGCGTCTGGCCGAAGGCCTGCGGGTCGATGCGGGCTGGGAGCTGGCCGTGGAAACCGTTCTGGGCGCCGACCTGCAAGCGGTGCTGGTCGATGATCTGGCGGGGCTGGACCTGGCCGGCTTCGATCAGGGCGAGCTGCGTCTGGTCAGCCCTGCCAAGGGCGCTCCAGCCTCGGCAGACAGCCTGCTGCACAAGGTCCACAGCGATGTCGACCTCAGCCCTTGGCTGGCCGGGGTGCGCGGCGTCGCTGACCTCGACACTGCGCTGGCCTTGCGCAGCCAGTTGGCCGAAGGCGAGAGCCTGGTTAGCCAGGACGGCTACTGGCTGGGACGGCATTTCCTGCGGGTCAGCCGTGGCAACGACGCCAGCCGCGGCGTCCTGGCCCGTGGCCAGGAGCTGCAGGCCCTTCAGGCAGACGTGCAGACCCACGAGGCGACCCTGGCGCACTGGCAGGAACAATTGCTCACCTGCCGCGAGCAGCAGCAAGCCCAGGAACAACTGCGCGAACAGCTGCGCCGCCGCATCCAGGAAGAAAACCGCCAGCAGGGCGAGCTCAAGGCCAAGCTCTCGGCCAGCCGGGCCAAGGCCGAGCAACTGTCGCTGCGTCGGCGCCGGCTCGACGAAGAGTTGAGCGAGCTGTCCGAGCAGCGCGCGTTGGAGCATGAGCAGGTCGGCGAATCGCGCCTGCAGTTGCAGGACGCGCTCGACGCCATGGCCAGCGACACCGAACAGCGTGAACGATTGATGGCGCAGCGCGACGAGCTGCGCGAGGGCCTGGAGCGCATTCGCCAGGACGCGCGTCAGCACAAGGACCGGGCTCACCAGTTGGCAGTCCGCCTGGGTTCGCTGCGCGCCCAGCACGATTCCACGCGCCAGGCACTGGAGCGCCTGCAACTGCAGGCCGAACGCCTGACGGAAAAGCGTGAGCAGCTGACGCTGGGCCTGGAGGAGGGCGAAGCCCCCCTCGAAGAGCTGCGCCTGAGCCTGGAGGGTCTGCTCGAACAACGCATGGCCGTGGACGACGAGATGCGCCACGCGCGACTGGCGCTGGACGACGCCGATCGTGACCTGCGCGAGGTCGAAAAACGCCGTACCCAGGCCGAACAGCAGAGCCAGCTGTTGCGCGGCCAGCTGGAACAGCACCGCCTGGAATGGCAAGGGCTTAGCGTGCGCCGCAAGACCCTGCAGGAACAACTGCACGCCGACGGCTACGACCTGCACGGCGTGCTCGCCACCCTCGACGTGCTGACCAGCGAACAGGAAGCCGAGGAAGAGCTGCAGCGCATCGATGGCCGCATCCAGCGCCTGGGCGCGATCAACCTGGCGGCCATCGACGAGTACCAGCAGCAATCCGAACGCAAACGCTACCTCGACGCCCAGGATGCCGACCTGGCCGAAGCGCTGGACACGCTGGAAAACGTCATCCGCAAGATCGACAAGGAAACCCGCAGCCGTTTCAAGGACACTTTCGACCAGATCAACGCCGGTTTGCAGGCTCTTTTTCCAAAAGTTTTCGGTGGCGGCAGTGCTTATCTGGAACTGACGGGCGAAGATTTACTCGATACAGGGGTAACGATCATGGCGCGTCCGCCCGGCAAGAAGAACAGCACCATTCATTTGCTCTCCGGTGGAGAGAAAGCCCTGACCGCACTGGCCCTGGTTTTCGCCATCTTCAAATTGAATCCGGCACCGTTCTGCATGCTCGACGAAGTCGATGCACCGTTGGACGACGCCAACGTCGGTCGTTACGCGCGGTTGGTGAAAGAGATGTCGCAGACGGTGCAATTCATCTATATCACCCACAACAAGATCGCCATGGAAATGGCCGATCAATTGATGGGGGTGACCATGCATGAGCCGGGCTGTTCGCGTCTGGTGGCGGTGGATGTGGAGGAGGCCCTGGCCATGGTCGAGGCCTGAAAAACCCTCAAGCCGACGTTAAAATCGAGCCATGTGCGACAGACGGTGTAAAGTTGTTTCTGGTCGTGCTAGTTTTACCGCATCGTATTTACGCGTGGAGAAAACGCCTGTCAGAACATAGAGTTGGCGCCACGTCTTAAAGAGGGTTCAAGCCCTTTATTTTTCAGCATTTTTATTAGAGGCACGGGATTACATGGAAATCGGTCTGCGCGAGTGGCTGATCCTCATCGGCATCATTGTCATTGCCGGTATTCTTTTCGATGGCTGGCGCCGGATGCGCGGTGGCAAGGGCAAACTCAAGTTTCGTCTGGATCGCAACCTTTCCAACCTGCCCGACGAAGACACCGGCGCCGAAGTGCTGGGTCCGCCCCGGGTGCTGGACGATCACAAGGAGCCGCAACTGGACGAGCATGACCTGCCGTCCATGAGCGCCCAACGCGACGGCGGCAGCAAGCGCGCCAAGCGCGAGCCCGTGGCTGATCATGCCGACTTGAACCTGGCCGTGGAGCCGGACGAAATCAAGGAGCCTCGTGAGCCGCGTCCACCCAAGCCCCCACGCGAGCCCAAGCCTGCCAAGCCGCAGCCGCCTATGAAAGCCGCACGTGACAGCAACGAAGACTTCGCCAGCGATGCCAAAGGCTTCTCCAGCACCGGTGCTCCGGCTGTAGAGAAGGATCTGCCGCCGGTCGAAGAAGTCCTGGTCATCAGCGTGATTTCCCGCAGCGAAAGCGGCTTCCGTGGCCCGGCGCTGCTGCAGAACATTCTGGAGAGCGGTCTGCGTTTCGGCGAGATGGACATCTTCCACCGTCACGAAAGCATGGCGGGCAATGGCGAGATCCTGTTTTCCATGGCCAACGCGGTCAAGCCGGGTATTTTCGATCTGGACGACATCGACCATTTCAGTACCCGTGCCGTGAGCTTCTTCCTCGGCCTGCCCGGCCCGCGTCATCCCAAGCAGGCCTTCGACGTGATGGTGGCCGCTGCCCGCAAGCTCGCCCACGAACTGGACGGCGAACTCAAGGATGACCAGCGCAGCGTGCTGACCGCGCAGACCATCGAACATTATCGCCAGCGCATCGTCGAATTCGAACGCCGCGCCTTGACCCACAAGCGCTAGGCTTTAAACCGCGGCGCTGGTCTTGCTCCCACACATTTCCTGCTCCATCAGACACTAATCGCTGTGGGAGTGGGACCTGTGGGAGCGGGCTCTGCCCGCGAAAGCCCCACCGCCAAACCCCAAGATTCAACCCAAGAGCAGCCAAGGCTGCTCTTTTGCTTCAAGCGAGAACCGATCATGAACGACGCCAACCGTATCCTCGAACTGCGTGCCGAACTCGACCAGCACAACTACCGCTACCACGTGCTCGACGAACCCAGCATCCCCGATGCCGAATACGACCGTCTGTTCCGCGAACTCAAGGCCCTTGAAGCCGACCACCCGAACCTGATCACCCCCGACTCGCCCACCCAGCGCGTTGGCAATGCGGCCCTGACCGCGTTCACCCAGGTTCGCCACGAAATCCCCATGCTCAGCCTTGGCAATGCCTTCGAAGAAGTCGACCTGCGCGAGTTCGACCGCCGCGTCACCGAAGGCCTCGACCTGCCCACCGGTGACCTCTTCGGCAGCGGCGCTGCGATTCACTACAGCTGCGAACCCAAGCTCGACGGTCTGGCCGTGTCGCTGCTTTACCAGGACGGCGCCCTGGTCCGTGGCGCGACCCGCGGCGATGGCACCACCGGCGAAGACATCAGCGTCAACGTGCGCACCATCCGCAACGTCCCGCTCAAGCTGCACGGCAGCGGTTGGCCGCCGGTGCTGGAAGTGCGCGGCGAGGTGTTCATGTCCAAGGCCGGGTTCGAGCGGCTCAACGCCAGCCAGATGGAAGTCGGCGGCAAGACCTTCGCCAACCCGCGCAACGCCGCAGCCGGCAGCCTGCGCCAGCTGGATTCGAAAATCACTGCCAGCCGCCCCCTGGAGTTCTGCTGCTACGGCATCGGCCAGGTCACCCAGGACATCGCCACCACCCATACCGGTAATCTCGAACAGCTCAAGCAGTGGGGCGTGCCGGTCAGTCGCGAACTCAAGGTCGCCGAGAACATCGAGCAGTGCCTGGAGTACTACCACGACATCGGCGCACGGCGGACCCAGCTGCCTTATGAAATCGACGGTGTGGTGTTCAAGGTCAACAGCCTGGCGGCGCAGCGCGAGCTGGGTTTCCGCGCCCGCGAGCCGCGCTGGGCCATTGCCCACAAGTTTCCAGCGATGGAAGAGCTCACCGAACTGCTCGACGTTGAATTCCAGGTCGGCCGCACCGGCGCGGTCACACCCGTAGCACGGCTCAAGCCGGTCAAGGTCGCCGGCGTGACGGTGGCCAATGCCACCCTGCACAACATGGACGAGGTGGCACGCCTAGGCCTGATGATCGGCGACACCGTGATCATCCGCCGCGCGGGGGACGTGATTCCCCAAGTCATGCAGGTGGTGACCGAGCGTCGTCCGCAAGACGCACGTCCAGTGCACGTCCCGGAAACCTGCCCGGTGTGCGGTTCCCATGTCGAGCGCACCCAGCTGATCAAGCGCAGCAAGGGCAAGCAGACCGTCAGCGAAGGCGCGGTCTATCGCTGCGTCGGGCGTCTGGCCTGCGGTGCGCAACTCAAGCAGGCGATCATCCATTTCGTCTCGCGGCGCGCCATGGACATCGACGGCCTGGGTGAGAAAAGCGTCGAGCAACTGGTCGACGAAGGCCTGGTGAGCTCACCAGCCGACCTCTACACCCTGCAATTCGACGATGTGGTCAAGCTTGAAGGGTTTGCCGAGGTGTCCAGCAACAACCTGCTCACGGCCATCGAAAACAGCAAACGGCCGACCTTGGCGCGATTCATCTATGCCCTGGGCATCCCGGATGTGGGTGAGGAGACGGCTAAAGTACTGGCGCGCTCCCTGGGTTCGCTTAAACGCGTCAGCGAAGCGCTCCCCCAGGTGTTGACCTACCTGCCGGACATCGGCCTGGAAGTCGCCTTTGAAATCCACAGCTTTTTCGAAGACCCGCACAACCGCAGCGTGATTCAGCAACTGCTCGGGCGCGGCCTGCAGTTGCAGGAGGAGGGCGAGGTGCACCCCGAGTACGCCGCCAGTACCACGCTGGCCGGGATGATCGCCAAGCTGGACATCAACTCGGTGGGGCCAACCGGCGCCGAGAAACTGGTGGCCAAGCTGGGCAGCCTGGACAAGATCATCGCCGCCGACGGCATCGACCTGCGCCAGGCGCTCAATGCTCGACAGGCGGAAGCGGTACGCGAGTACTTCAAGGAACCGCACAACGCCGAGACGGCGAGGGCGGTCGAGGCTCAGTTGCAGGCCTTCGGCATGCATTGGGCCAGTGAAAGGAAAGTCGTCGAAGGCCTGCCGCTGGCAGGGCAGACCTGGGTGCTGACCGGCTCGCTCGAACAGATGAGCCGCGACGAAGCCAAACAGAAACTCGAAGCCCTCGGCGCCAAGGTGTCAGGCTCGGTCTCGGCCAAAACCCACACCGTCGTCGCCGGCCCCGGCGCCGGCTCCAAGTTGGCCAAGGCCAACGAACTGGGCATCGAGATCCTCGACGAAGAACAATTCCTGACGTTCCTGACCAAGATGTAACATCATGATAAGGTAGCGCGCTGCCAACCCAGCGCGCCTGACCGTGGCCCACAATATGTAACATCATGACGGGTCCCTAGCGAAATCAGCCCACCTACGATGTGAGCCCAGTAATCAACGCGAAACCCGCCACTTCTTCAATCCCCCCCACAAATGAACAACACGCCCCCTGTAGCAGCGGCGCGAGCCGCGTCGGCGGCCCACACGGTGCATCGGGATAAACGCGGCTTGCACCACGTCAACAACCCCCCACAGCCCCTGTAGCAGCGGTGCAAGCCGCGTCGGCGGCGCACGCGGTGCATCAGGATAAACGCAGTACAACCGGACGCGGCTCGCGCCGCTGCTACAGGGGCGTATTTCAACCTCTCATCCGCATTTCGCGCTTCACCCACATCGCAGATGAAACCTTTCTCGCGGCCGCAAGCTCTAGTCATGGCAGGCCACTGGAGATCGCCATGTATCGTTTTTTCGAACAACTCAGCACCCGAATAACCACCCCATTCACCAAGCCGGACAACCGCCACAGCAAGGTCTGGGAATGCACCTGCGGGCAGTCGATCTTCTTCCGCAACAGCCAGTGCCTGGCCTGCCACGGACTGCTCGGTTTCTGGCCGGAAAAGAACGTGCTATCTACACTCGACGCCGGCCCTGAAGCGGGCACTTGGTGCCTGCACGCCGCGCCAGACGCCGGACTGTTTCGCCGCTGCGCCAACCTCGACACGCCGGCAGCTTGCAACTGGGTAGTCCCGGCAGAGAAGGGCGCCGCTGCCCTGTGCACCGCGTGCAGCCTGAACCGCACCATCCCCGACCTCAGTGTCCCGGAAAACCCCGAACACTGGCGCAAGGTCGAAACCGCCAAGCGCCGTCTGATCGCTCAACTGATCAACCTTGGCCTGCCGGTGATCGCCAAGACCGAGGACGAAGACACCGGCTTGGCGTTCGACTTCATCGGCACCGACATGAACGGCAACGCACCCACCACCGGCCATGCCAATGGCTTGGTAACGTTGGATATCAAGGAAGCGGACGACGCCCACCGGGAAAAGGTCCGCGTGCAGATGCGCGAACCGTACCGCACGCTGCTCGGACACTTCCGACACGAAGTAGGGCACTACTACTGGGATCGTCTGATTGCCGACACCCATTGGGTTGCCGACTACCGCCGTCTGTTCGGCGATGAAAGCCAAAGCTACGCCGATGCATTGCAGCGTCATTATGACCAGGGTGCCCCGGCCGACTGGCAGCAGAACTTCGTCAGCGCCTACGCCACCATGCATCCATGGGAAGACTGGGCCGAAACCTGGGCGCATTACCTGCACATGATGGACGCCGTCGACACGGCATTGGGCTTCGGCATGAGCGCCAAGGAAATGGACCTCGACTACACGCCGTTCCCTCTGACGACCCTGTACGATCCGGACCACACCAGCGGCCCGGCATTCCTGGCGTTCGTCAACGCCTGGATCGAACTGGCCGGCATGCTCAACGAACTGTCACGCGCCATGGGCCAGCCCGATTTCTACCCATTCGTGCTGCCACCGGCCGTGATCGCCAAGCTGCACTTCATCCACGTCGTCGTCCAGGAAGCCGGCGGCCGCGCGGATGACGTCCTGCAGGTCTGAACCCGGCAACCCCGCCCCTCAAGCGTGAGCCCCTCCCTCTGTGAGGTCCCCACTCCATATGCAGGACTGACTCTGTGAGGGTGGGCCCCCTCCATGTGCAGGCCTGCCCCTGAGAGAGTGGGCCCCCCTCTATGTCCAGGCCTGCCCTTGTGGGAGTGGACCTCACTCCATGTCCAAGCCTAACCCTGTGGGAGCGGGCTCTGCCCGCGAAGACGCCCTCCCAATCACCACATCTTCCAAACTGTGCACCGCCCATCCGGACGCCCTCGCGGGCAGAGCCCGCTCCCCCAATCACCCGTTCCTGCATGGATTCATGCCAGGTGCAACCTATGTCCAGGTCTACCCTTGTGGGAGTGGACCCCACTCCATGTCCAAGCCCAACCCTGTGGGAGCGGGCTCTGCCCGCGAAGACGCCTCCAAGCACCACATCTTCCAAACTGTGCATCGCCCATCCGGACGCCTTCGCGGGCAGAGCCCGCTCCCACAATCACCGGTTCCTGCATGGATTCATGCCAGGTGCAACCTATGTCCAGGCCTACCCTTGTGGGAGTGGACCTCACTCCATGTCCAAGCCTAACCCTGTGGGAGCGGGCTCTGCCCGCGAAGACGTACTCCCAATCACCACATCTTCCAAACTGTGCACCGCCCATCCGGACGCCTTCGCGGGCAGAGCCCGCTCCCACAATCACCGGTTCCTGCATGGATCTATGCCAGGTGCAACCTATGTCCAGGCCTGCCCTTGTGGGAGTGGACCCCACTCCATGTCCAAGCCTAACCCTGTGGGAGCGGGCTCTGCCCGCGAAGACGCCCTCCTAATCACCACATCTTCCAAACTGTGCACCGCCCATCCGAACGCCTTCGCGAGCAGACCCCGCTCCCACAATCACCGGTTCCTGCATGGATTCATGCCAGGTGCAACCTATGTCCAGGCCTACCCTTGTGGGAGTGGACCTCACTCCATGTCCAAGCCTAACCCTGTGGGAGCGGGGCGGGCGGCGAGCCCTCTGCCCGCGAAGACGCCCTCCCAAGCACCACATCTTCCAAACTGTGCACCGCTCATCCGGACGCCTTCGCGGGCAGAGCCCGCTCCCACAATCACCGGTTCCTGCATGGATTCATGCCAAGTGCAACCTATGTCCAGGCCTACCCTTGTGGGAGTGGACCCCACTCCATGTCCAAGCCCAACCCTGTGGGAGCGGGCTCTGCCCGCGAAGACGTACTCCCAAGCACCACATCTTCCAAACTGTGCACCGCCCATCCGGACGCCTTCGCGGGCAGAGCCCGCTCCCACAATCACCGGTTCCTGCATGGGTTTATGCCAGGTGCAACAAGAGTCCCACTAAAGCTCCAGCACAAACCTGCGCTCGAAACCAATCCGGCCACGATAAGCCTCACCACGGTCCACCCACCCCAACGCCTTATACAAACCAACACCCGCCACATTGTCGGCATCCACCGACAACTCCAGCTGCTCGACCCCAGGCCACGCGGCCCTTGCCGCCTCCGGCAAACCCTCCAGACATGCACGACCCAGCCCACGACCCTGCATCCGCCAATCCACCTGCAGCGCATGCAACGTCACCGCTTGCGGATCAGCCCACTCCGGTACATATCGCCCATGTTTCAGCAACAGAAACGCTTTGGGCACTTCATCCACCAGCAAAGCGAAGCCACGGATTTCACCGTCCATGCAGCCCAGCAGGGTATACAGCGCCATGTCCACATCGCCCGAATACTGCTTCTGCTCAGGGCGGATCTCGATGTCCATCAATTGGTACAGTTGATCAGGAGACAAGTCGGGGTAGGGCGTCAGAACATTCATCGCTGGCAACCGGGCAAGAGACATGTGGCGACGTTACCAATTCACATGCCGTCTGTCGCTTCACTTGCGCGCAAACAAACGCTTGCGAACACAATCACCAACAAGCGCACCACGCCAAGTCCCTGACGGCCCTCGAAATTTTATCTTGCGTCACGGGTTGTAACTTCCGTCAGGACCGGTACAATGGCCCCCGCTCGCTACCTAGCGAGTGTCGTTATGGTGACCCTGCCGGTCCCCCCGCAACGATTACCCGTGAACCTGGTCAGATCCGGAAGGAAGCAGCCACAGCGGGAACATTGTGTGCCGGGGTGTGGCTGGTAGGGTTGCCACCTATTTCCGAATTCGTCGTCGCACGGGTTCGTCGCAATGCCTCTCTCGAACTACCCTCGTTGTCCTCGTATCCTGCGATCAATCGTCTTCGCCAGCTTTCGCCTGCGTTTTTACAAGCCAACGCAGCAATAGAGCAGGGCGCGGATGCAATTTTGGCCCTGCTCCATTAGCATTGGCGGTCTTCCGCTTTCATGTCGCGACGGTTTTCGATGAGTTATCAGGTTCTTGCACGTAAATGGCGTCCGCGCTCGTTCCGCGAAATGGTCGGCCAGACCCATGTGCTCAAGGCATTGATCAATGCGCTGGACAACCAGCGGCTGCATCACGCCTACCTGTTCACCGGCACCCGGGGCGTGGGCAAGACCACCATTGCGCGGATCATCGCCAAATGCGTCAACTGCGAGACGGGCATCACGTCCACGCCCTGTGGCGAGTGCTCGGTCTGCCGCGAGATCGACGAAGGCCGTTTCGTTGATCTGATCGAGATCGACGCCGCCAGCCGCACCAAGGTCGAAGACACCCGCGAGCTGCTCGACAACGTGCAGTACGCCCCCAGCCGCGGGCGCTTCAAGGTCTACCTGATCGACGAAGTGCACATGCTGTCCAGCCACTCCTTCAACGCGCTGCTGAAGACGCTGGAAGAGCCGCCGCCCTACGTCAAGTTCATCCTCGCCACCACCGATCCGCAGAAGTTGCCGGCGACCATCCTGTCGCGCTGCCTGCAGTTCTCGCTGAAGAACATGACGCCAGAGCGCGTGGTCGAGCACTTGAGCCATGTGCTGGGTGTGGAGAACGTGCCGTTCGAAGACGATGCGCTGTGGTTGCTGGGCCGCGCCGCCGATGGCTCGATGCGTGACGCCATGAGCCTGACCGACCAAGCCATCGCGTTCGGCGAAGGCAAGGTGCTGGCAGCCGATGTGCGAGCCATGCTCGGCACCCTGGACCATGGCCAGGTGTATGGCGTGTTGCAGGCACTGCTCGATGGCGATGCTCGTGCACTGCTCGAAGCTGTGCGCCATCTGGCGGAGCAGGGGCCCGACTGGAATGGCGTGCTGGCCGAAATGCTCAACGTGCTGCACCGCGTGGCCATCGCCCAGGCGCTGCCCGAAGCGGTCGACAACGGCCAGGGTGATCGCGACCGTGTGCTGGCCTTGGCCCAGGCGCTGCCGGCCGAAGATGTGCAGTTCTATTACCAGATGGGCCTGATCGGCCGCCGCGACCTGCCCTTGGCCCCGGAGCTGCGAGGCGGCTTCGAGATGGTGCTGCTGCGCATGCTCGCGTTCCGCCCGGCAGGCACCAGCGATGGGCCCGATCAACCCCTAAAGACAGTGGGGATCAGCCAGGCCACAGTTGATTCCACCCAACCCGTGGCAGTCTCGTCTCCTGTGGAGCCACAATCTCCAAGCGTGGCCCCCATGGACCCGGACCCTGCAGGAGCGGGCTCTGCCCGCGAAGAATCCCCCGCGGTCCCCCAGAACGGCCGCGTCGCCCCGGCGACTCCCCCTGTGGGAGCGGGCTCTGCCCGCGAAGAACCCCCCGCGGTCCCCCAGAACGACCGCATCGCAACGGCGCCCCCCCTTGTGGGAGCGGGCTCTGCCCGCGAAGAACCCCCCGCGGTCCCCCAGAACGACCGCATCGCAACGGCACCCCCCCTTGTGGGAGCGGGCTCTGCCCGCGAAGAATCCCCCGCAGTCCCCCAGAACGACCGCGTCGCACCGGCATCACCCCCTGTGGGAGCGGGCTCTGCCCGCGAAGAATCCCCCGCGGACCATCAGGCAACCGCAGAACCCATCGACCTCCCCTGGAACGACCCTGTAACGCCCGTCGCCGCACCGGCGCCAGAGCCGATCCTCGACGTCGTTGGCGAACAGCCCGCGCTCACGCCCATGCCTGCCCCCACGCCCGCCAGCGCCGTACCCGATGCCCCTGAAACCCAGGCCACACCGCCCGCTGACGACACCGACCCAGTCGACTACATCCCCGCCGGCATGGAACGCGACGACGAGCCACCGCTCGACGAAGACTACTACGCCCCTGAAACCGATGGCGCCGCCTACAGCTACCTCGACGAACTGGCCAGCGAAACTGTTCACGAAGCCCCGGTCGAAGCCGAACCCGAAGTGCTACCCGCCGCGCAGCCCGCCACCGGTCTGGCCCTGCAATGGCTCGAACTGTTCCCTAAACTGCCGATCTCGGGTATGACCGGCAGCATCGCCGCCAACTGCACGTTGATCGCCGTCGAGGGTGACGACTGGCTGCTGCACCTGGATCCGGCCCACAGCGCCTTGTTCAACAGCACCCAGCAGCGCCGCTTGAACGATGCACTGAACCAGTATCACGAGCGCACCATCAGCCTGACCATCGAGCTGATCCGCCCGGAACAGGAAACGCCAGCCCAGGCCGCAGCGCGCTGGCGCGCCAATCGCCAGGCCGATGCCGAGCAGTCGATTCAGCAAGACCCGTACATTCAACAAATGCTGCAACAGTTCGGCGCCATCATTCGCAACGATACGATTGAACCAGTCGAAGCGGTGGCCAGCCCAACGCGTTAAGCAACCTACCCGAACCCGCGCAGGATGCTCCTGGCACTGCGCGGTCATACCCATCGACCTTTGAGGTGAACCCCATGATGAAAGGTGGCATGGCCGGCCTGATGAAGCAGGCCCAGCAGATGCAGGAAAAAATGGCTCAGATGCAGGAAGAGTTGGCCAAGGCCGAAGTCACTGGCCAATCGGGCGCAGGCCTGGTGAGCGTGGTGATGACCGGCCGCCATGACGTCAAGCGCGTCAGCCTGGACGACAGCCTGATGCAGGAAGACAAGGACGTGCTGGAAGACCTCATCGCTGCCGCCATCAACGACGCCGTGCGCAAGATCGAGGCCAACAGCCAGGACAAGATGTCCGGCATGACCTCCGGCATGCAATTGCCGCCAGGCTTCAAGATGCCGTTCTAAAACAAAATGCCAGGCGCCAAGCCTGGCATTTTTGTATCCGGGTCAATGTAGGGCTCGCAGCTCGCGCCGCTGCTACACAAGCAGCGCAATCCCTGTGGGAGCGGGCTCTGCCCGCGAAGGCCATGCTGTGGTGCATCCAACAGACCGCATGCACCGCCGACGCGGCTCGCGCCGCTGCTACACAGGCAGCGCAATCCCTGTAGGAGGGGGCTCTGCCCGCGAAGGCCGTACTGTGGTGCATCCGACAGGCCGCGTGCATCGCCGACGCGGCTCGCGCCGCTGCTACACAGGCAGCGCAATCCCCGTGGGAGCGGGCTCTGCCCGCGAAGGCCGTGCTGTGGTGTGTCTGACAGACCGCATGCACCGCCGACGCGGCTCGCGCCGCTGCTACACAGGCAGCGCAATCCCTGTGGGAGCGGGCTCTGCCCGCGAAGGCCATGCTGTGGTGCATCCAACAGACCGCATGCACCGCCGACGCGGCTCGCGCCGCTGCTACACAGGCAGCGCAATCCCTGTGGGAGCGGGCTCTGCCCGCGAAGGCTGCGCTGTGGTGCGTTCGACAGACCGCATGCACCGCCAACGCGGCTCGCGCCGCTGCTACACAGGCAGCGCAATCCTCGTGGGAGCGGGCTCTGCCCGCGAAGGCCGTGCTGTGGTGTGTCTGACAGACCGCATGCACCGCCGACGCGGCTCGCGCCGCTGCTACACAGGCAGCGCAATCCCTGTGGGAGCGGGCTCTGCCCGCGAAGGCCATGCTGTGGTGCATCCAACAGACCGCATGCACCGCCGACGCGGCTCGCGCCGCTGCTACACAGGCAGCGCAATCCCTGTGGGAGCGGGCTCTGCCCGCGAAGGCCGTGCTGTGGTGCGTCCGACAGACCGCATGCACCGCCAACGCGGCTCGCGCCGCTGCTACACAGGCAGCGCAATCCCTGTGGGAGCGGGCTCTGCCCGCGAAGGCCGTGCTGTAGTGCGTCCGACAGAGCGCATGCACCGCCGGCGCGGCTCGCGCCGCTGCTACACAGGCAGCGCAATCCCTGTGGGAGCAGGCTCTGCCCGCGAAGGCCGTGCTGTGGTGCGTCCGACAGACCGCATGCACCGCCGACGCGGCTCGCGCCGCTGCTACACAGGCAGCGCAATCCCCGTGGGAGCGGGCTCTGCCCGCGAAGGCCGTGCCGAGGTTTATCAGGCATACCGCGGCGTTCGCTTCGCGGGCAGAGCCCGCTCCCACAATTCATCTTGCCCCCCCCCCACAATTCATCTGCTCCCATGATTTATCTGCTTCCACAACTCACCTGCCTCACACAATCTACTCACCTACAACCACCACAACTTGCCCTTTAACCATCACCCGTTTGAACATCCCGCCACCCCCCGCTGTCCTTTTCCTATAGCCACTTGCTCAAGGAATACCCCGCAATGTCTCAAGACCTGACCCTCAACCAGCGCTTCGTCCTGGCTTCCCGCCCGACCGGTGCACCCACGCCAGAGAATTTCCGCCTGGAGCGCGAAGCCTTGCCGGATCTCGAAGATGGCCAAGTCCTGCTGCGCACCCTGTATCTGTCTCTGGACCCCTACATGCGTGGCCGGATGAGTGACGCGCCGTCCTACGCTGCCCCGGTTGAGATCGACGAAGTCATGACCGGCGGCACCGTCAGTCGTGTGGAAACGTCCAAACACCCCAAATTCCGTGAAGGCGATCTGGTGGTTGGCATGACAGGCTGGCAAACCCACTGCATTTCCGATGGCAGCAACCTCACGCCGCTGCCTGCCGGCATCCCCACCCCGTCCATGGCGCTCGGCGTACTGGGCATGCCCGGCATGACCGCCTACATGGGCCTGACCCACATCGGCCAGCCCAAGGAAGGCGAAACACTCGTGGTCGCCGCGGCTTCCGGCGCTGTCGGCTCGGTGGTAGGGCAGGTCGGCAAGATCAAAGGCCTCAAGGTCGTTGGCATCGCTGGTGGTCCGGACAAATGCCGCTATGTCGTTGAGGAACTGGGCTTCGACGCCTGCGTCGACCACAAGAGCGATACCTTCGCCGATGACCTGGCCAAGGCCTGCGACAAAGGTATCGACATCTACTTCGAAAACGTCGGCGGCAAAGTCTTTGATGCCGTCATGCCGTTGCTCAACGCCCGCGCGCGCATTCCGGTGTGTGGCCTCATCGCCGGTTACAACGCCACCGACCTGCCAGAAGGCCCGGATCGCTTCGCGCTGCTGCCGCGCATGCTGCTGACCAAGCGCATCCGCATGCAGGGCTTCATCGTGTTCGACGACTTCGGCGATCGCCATGCCGAATTCTTCTCGGCCATGGTGCCGTGGGTCCGTGATGGCAAGATCAAGTTCCGCGAAGATGTGGTTGACGGCCTGGAGCGCGCACCGGAGGCCTTCATTGGCCTGCTGCAGGGGCATAACTTTGGCAAGCTGGTGGTCAAGGTCTCCGACGTCTGATCATTTGACGTGGTCCAGAGGCGCGGGTATAAACCGCGTCTCGTCGTCACCTCAGGCCGCCTTCCATGAGCTTCAGCCCACTGATCCGCCAACTGATCGATAGTCTGCGCACCTTGCCCGGCGTCGGTCAGAAATCCGCCCAGCGCATGGCTCTGCAGCTGCTCGAGCGCGACCGCAGCGGCGGCAGTCGCCTGGCCCAAGCGCTGAGCCAGGCCATGGAAGGCGTCGGCCATTGCCGCCAGTGCCGTACCCTTACCGAAGAAGAACTCTGCCCGCAATGCGCCGACCCCCGCCGCGACGACACACTGCTGTGCGTGGTGGAAGGGCCGATGGACGTCTATGCTGTAGAGCAAACGGGTTACCGCGGCCGCTACTTCGTGCTCAAGGGGCATCTGTCGCCTCTGGATGGGCTTGGGCCGGAAGCGATCGGTATTCCGCAACTGATGGCACGTATAGACGAGCAGGGCACCTTCGTCGAAGTCATTCTGGCCACCAATCCAACCGTCGAAGGCGAAGCCACCGCTCACTACATCGCGCAGCTGTTGGCGAAAAAAGGTCTGGTCGCGTCACGCATTGCCCACGGTGTTCCATTGGGCGGTGAGCTGGAACTGGTGGACGGCGGCACCCTGGCCCATTCATTTGCCGGCCGTAAACCCATTACGCTCTGACAGCTCATCCCTATCCGCGCCGCTGCTACAAAGACTGCGCGAACCTGTAACCTGTAGCAGCGGCGCAAGCCGCGTCGGCGGTACACGCGGTGGGCCTGAACTACCGCGCCGCCACCGGACGCGGCTCGCGCCGCTGCTACAAAGACCGCGCCAATCTGTAACCTGTAGCAGCGGCGCAAGCCGCGTCGGCGGTACATGCGGCGGGTCTGGACAAAAGCGCCGCCACCGGACGCGGCTCGCGCCGCTGCTACGGAAAATCGCCTTATCACTGCCTCCACACACCCATCTGCAGGGCCGACCATGCACCGCTTAGCGTTCAAGCACGTCGACGTCTTCACCACCCAGCGATTCAAGGGCAACCCTCTGGCGGTCGTCCTGCAGGCCGAAAGCCTGACGCGCGAGCAGATGCAGCAGATCGCCCACTGGAACAACCTCTCCGAAACCACCTTCGTACTTCCCGCCACGCATCCCGACGCCGACTACCGGCTGCGCATCTTCACGCCCAACTCCGAGTTGCCGTTCGCCGGCCATGCCACCATCGGCAGCGCCCATGCCCTGATCGAAGCCGGGCTCATCGAGCCTCGCAACGGCAAGCTGGTGCAGGAATGCATCGCAGGCCTGATCGATGTCGACATCGCACGCGGCCCCGACGGCTCGCAACTGATCACCTTCGAACTGCCACCGGCAACGATCCAGCCGGTCAACGACAGCGATCATCGCGAGTTGCAGGCCGTGCTCGGCGTAAGCGTGGTGCGCGACCGCCGGCCGTGCTTCGTGACCGTGGGTCCGCGATGGCTGGTGGTGCAACTGCGCGATGCGCAAACTGTGCTGGCGGTGATACCCGACCTGGCGCGCATGGCCATCAACGATCACCGTACCAGCACCACCGGTGTGGTGATCTTCGGTCCGCACCCTGATGGGAGCAACGAGCATATCGAAGTCCGCACGTTCGCGCCCACCTGCGGCATCACCGAAGACGCCGCCTGTGGCAGCGGCAGCGGGGCGGTCGCTGCCTTCATCCGTGCCACCGGCCAGACCTCTTCGCTGGGCTCGCACCTGCGGGTCGCCCAAGGCGCCGCGCTGGGTCGCGCCGGCAAGCTGCAGCTGTCGATCACCGACCAGTCGATCAAGGTTGCCGGTGCCTGCGTCACCTGCCTCGACGGCTTCCTCAATCCCTAGCCGTCGCCAGAATGACAGTCAGCCGCCTACCACCTCGATGCTGCCATCATTGTGCTGCCGGTACAGCGTATAAGGCAGCATCAACGTATCGGTGAAGGCAGAGATGGCCATGTCCACCGCCACGAAACCCATCTGCGGCCCGGTGCTGATTCGACCAGGCCTTGGTTCCTTGCCATTGAGCAGGCAGAAGTTATAGACCACACCGCTGTAAACCCGAGGCACGGCGCCGCAGAACGATTCCGCTTCCTTGAGATTGTCACTGGTCACCACGTCGTCGCGAAATACCGTATTGATGGTGCCGCAACCCGTCAACAACGCCGCCAAAGCCATACCTGCCAACACTTTCATATCCGTCACTCCTTGTGCGAGGCCGGCACTATAACCTTTTCTGTCAGCTCGCCTATCCAGGCGCGGGACGTACCTTTCGTCAGATCAACGGAACTGAGATTCACGAAAGCGCGGAGGACGTTGTCAATAGCCTCGCGAAATTCGACTGCGAAGCTGCAATGCTCATTCCGAGCTATGCTAGTTACCTCCAGTAACATCTTTTTCGCCAGTCTGTTCAAGCCACGTTACAGACCTGGCTGGCGGCCTGCATGTCCTGTGCGGACACGCCTTGGGTGGTTTGGTATCATCTGGCTTCGCGCGGGTTCGCCTACGACAGACGCGTCCTGAATCGATGCAGCGCGTCCTTTCCTCCACTTGATGGTGTTGTTTAACGTGAAAATCCTTGTAACCGGTGGTGCAGGCTTCATTGGCTCGGCAGTCATTCGCCATATCCTGGCGAATACCGACGACGCGGTGGTCAATGTCGATAAACTGACCTACGCCGGCAATCTGGATTCCCTCATGGGCAGCGAGCGCACCTCGCGCTACGCCTTCGAGCACGTCGACATCTGCGACCGGGCACAAATGGATCGGGTGTTCGCCGAACATCGGCCCGACCGCGTCATGCACCTGGCCGCCGAATCCCATGTCGATCGCTCGATCACCGGGCCTGCGGCGTTCGTTGAAACCAACGTCATCGGTACCTACACACTGCTCGAGGCCGCGCGCCAGTACTGGTCGCAGCTCGATGCCGAACAGCAGGCGGCCTTTCGCTTCCACCACATCTCAACCGATGAAGTGTATGGCGACCTCGAAGGCCCCGAAGACCTATTCACCGAAACCACACCGTACCAGCCGAGCTCGCCATATTCAGCGAGCAAGGCCAGCTCCGATCACCTGGTCCGCGCCTGGCAGCGCACCTACGGGTTGCCGACGCTGGTCACCAACTGTTCGAACAACTATGGGCCGTGCCATTTCCCGGAAAAACTCATTCCGCTGATCATCCTCAATGCCCTGGAAGGCAAGGCGCTGCCCATTTATGGCAAAGGTAATCAAATTCGCGACTGGCTGTATGTCGAAGACCACGCACGGGCTCTGTATCAAGTGGTGACCGAAGGCGAAGTAGGGGAGACCTACAACATCGGCGGTCACAACGAAAAACAGAACATCGAAGTCGTGCACACGGTCTGCGCCCTGCTCGACGAGCTCTGCCCGCAGTCTCCCCACCGTCCGCATGCGCAATTGATCACCCATGTACAAGACCGTCCCGGCCATGACGTTCGCTACGCCATCGACGCCAGCAAGATCCAGCGCGAGCTGGGCTGGACGCCGGTAGAAACGTTCGAGTCCGGTATCCGCAAGACCGTGCAGTGGTATCTGGATAATCCCGAATGGGTGAACCGCGTGAAGAGCGGCGCCTACCAGCAATGGATCGATACGAATTATCAAGGGCGTGAACTGTGAAAATATTGCTCCTGGGTAAGAACGGTCAGGTGGGTTGGGAGCTGCAGCGTGCGTTGGCGCCGCTGGGCAAGGTAGTCGCGCTGGGCAGGAACATCGATGAAGCCGGTCTCTGCGGAGACCTGGCGGCACTTGAAGGCTTGGCTGAGACGGTACGACGCATCGCGCCGAACGTGATCGTCAACGCCGCCGCTTATACCGCCGTGGACAAGGCCGAAAGTGAGAAACAAGCCGCTGACTTGATCAACCACCAAGCCAGCGCCGTGCTCGCCCGTGAAGCACTAGGCCTGGACGCCTGGCTGGTGCATTACTCCACCGACTACGTGTTCGATGGCAGCGGCGACCAGCCTTGGCGCGAAAGCGACACCACGGCGCCGGTCAACTATTACGGTGCCAGCAAGCTGGCCGGCGAGGAAGCGATTCGCCACTCCGGCTGCAAGCACCTGATCTTCCGCACCAGTTGGGTCTATGCCCCGCGCGGCAACAATTTCGCCAAGACCATGCTGCGCCTGGCCAAGGATCGCAAGAGCCTCAGCGTCATCAGTGACCAGATCGGCGCACCCACCGGCGCCGAGCTGCTGGCCGATGTCGTGGCCCATGCGATTCCCAAGGCGCTCGCCCAACCCGACCTGGCAGGCACCTATCACCTGGCGGCCAGTGGTGAAACATCCTGGCACGCATTCGCCAAACTGGTCATCGAAAACGCTCGCAGCCAGGGCACGAAGCTGGCTGTGGAAACGGTCGACGCCATTCCCACCAGCGCCTACCCGACGCCCGCCCGACGTCCACTGAACTCGCGGCTCGATACCAGCAAATTGACCGAGCGTTTCGGTCTGGAGCTGCCCCATTGGGAACTGGGCGTGAGACGCATGCTGGCAGAAATCAGCACCAAGTGATGGTCGCTGAACTACCGTGCCAGGTCAGCTGTCCAAGCGCGAACGATTTGCGCTTGGCCCCGGATTTCCTGATATTCTAGCCGCCACTTCCTTGACTCATCAGCAGCGAGCGGTTTTAGGGGTTTGACGTATATGTTGTCTGCGGCGCAGGGAGCCGCCAGATCTTCGATGCGCAGGGGTGTTCTACCCTTGTGCAGACGGTCTACAGATTGATTTCACAGTGCCGCTACACCGGCAAACAAAGGATCCAATACGCATGAACCTGATCCCCGTTATTCTTTCCGGCGGCGTTGGCAGCCGGTTGTGGCCCGTGTCCCGCGAGGCCCATCCCAAGCCATTCATGGCACTGCCCGACGGCCAGAACCTGATTCAAAAAACCTTTCTGCGCGCCGCCAAGCTCGAAGGCGTGTCCGAAGTGCTGACCGTCACCAACCGCGAACTGCTGTTCAAGACCGAAGACGAATACCGCACCGTCAACAAGACTGGCCACGCCCAGGGCTTCATCCTCGAGCCCTTCGGCCGCAACACCGCAGCCGCCGTCGCCATGGCCGCACTGCAACTCAATGATTCCCACGGCCCCGATGCCCACATGCTGGTCCTGGCCGCCGACCACCTGATCCAGAACGAAGACGCCTTTTCCGCCGCTGTCGCCAAGGCTGTGAAACTGTCGGCCGACGGCTGGCTGGTCACCTTCGGCATTCAGCCTCAATACCCTGAAACCGGCTTCGGCTACATCGAAGCCGGCGTTGGCACCGGCCTGGACGGCACCTTGAAAGTCGCCCGTTTCGTCGAGAAGCCAGACCTGGAAACCGCGAAGGGCTACGTCGCCGCCGGCAACTACTTCTGGAACTCGGGCATGTTCTGCTTCAAGGTCGGCACCGTCCTCGAAGAACTGAAGAAACATGCGCCGGACGTGCTGGCCGCCGCCGTGGCCGTCAAGGAAGCCTCGCGTCTGAGCGAAGCGCCGAACTATCGCTGCCTGGCGCTGGACGCCGATGCGTTTGCCCAGGTCCCGGACATCTCGGTCGACTACGCGCTGATGGAGCGTTCGGACAAGGTCGCTACCGTGCCGTGTGACATCGGCTGGAGCGACATCGGTTCGTGGAACGCGGTCAGCGAACTGACTGACGCCGACGCACAGGGCAATCGTTTCGAAGGCGAAGTGCTGTCGCACAATGCCCGCAACAACTTCGTCCACAGCGAAGACCGCCTGACCGCGCTGGTCGGCGTCGACGACCTGCTGGTCATCGACACTCCGGACGCGCTGATGATCAGCCACAAGGATCACTGCCAGGACGTCAAGCACATCGTCGGCCAGCTCAAGGCCAACGGTCACCACCTGCACAAGCTGCACCGCACCGTGCACCGTCCCTGGGGTACCTACACCACCCTGGAAGAGGGCGAGCGCTTCAAGATCAAGCGCATCGTGGTCAAGCCACAGGCGTCGCTGTCGCTGCAGATGCACCACCACCGCAGCGAGCACTGGATCGTGGTCAGCGGCATGGCTGTCGTGGTCAACGACGACCGTGAACTGATGCTCAACACCAACGAGTCGACCTTCATTCGTGCCGGCCACCAGCATCGCCTGAAAAACCCGGGCGTGATCGATCTGGTCCTGATCGAAGTGCAGAGCGGCGACTACCTCGGTGAGGACGACATCGTCCGTTTCGAAGACGTCTACGGCCGCGTTGACAAGGCCTGACCGACATCTTCCGCCTCGGCCTCTGCCCGTGTTCGAAAAACACGCGCAGGGGCCGAATCGTGCTGGTCGTTCGTCAGCGACCGTCCAATCTACCGACGTCCGCACCGATTGCGCGTCGGCCACATAGAGCGAGCGATTGCCATGTATCCCCCTCTTCAGACCCGTTGCTTCAAGGCCTACGACATCCGCGGCCAGGTTCCCGCCGACCTCAATGACGACATCGCCTACCGTATCGGTCGTGCGCTGGTGTCCGAGCTGCATGGCAAGGCCTATGTGGTCGGTCGCGACATGCGCCTGGAAAGCCCAGGCCTGGCCGCTGCCCTGATCAAGGGCCTCACCGAGGCGGGCGCCGATGTACTCGACCTGGGCCTGTGCGGCACCGAAGAAGTCTACTTCGCCACCAGCCACCTCAAGGCCGATGGCGGCATCATGATCACCGCCAGCCATAACCCCAAGGGTTACAACGGCATGAAACTGGTGCGCGAGCACTCCAAGCCGATCAGCGGCGACACGGGCCTCGATGCCATTCGCGCCCGCGTGGAAGCCGGTAACTTCGACGACAAGGCAGCCACTGCAGGCCACGTTCGCGAAGTGTTCGACAAGAGCGCCTACATCGAGCACCTGCTCACCTACATCGACGTCAAATCGCTCAAGCCGCTCAAGGTCCTGGCCGATCCGGGTAACGGCGCAGTCGGCCCGACCATCGAGCTGCTCAAAGCCAAGCTTCCACTGGAACTGATCGTCATTAACGGCGAGCCAGACGGCAACTTCCCCAACGGCGTGCCCAACCCGCTGCTGCCGGAGAACCGCGAGCTGACCCGCAAGGCCTTGCTGGAAAACGGCGCCGACATGGGTATCGCCTGGGACGGCGACTTCGACCGTTGCTTCTTCTTCGACGACAAGGGCCGCTTCATCGAGGGTTACTACCTCGTCGGTCTGTTGGCTGAAATGCTGCTGAAGAAGCACCCCGGCAGCAAGATCATCCACGACCCGCGCCTGACCTGGAATACCATCGAACAGGTCGAGGCCGCCGGCGGCGTTGCCATCCAGAGCAAGACCGGCCACGCCTTCATCAAGGAGCGCATGCGCGCCGAAGACGCCGTGTACGGCGGCGAGATGAGCGCCCACCATTATTTCCGCGACTTCGCCTACTGCGACAGCGGCAATATCCCGTGGCTGCTGGTCGCCGAGTTGATGAGCGTCACCGGCAAGACCCTGGCCCAACTGGTGGACGAGCGCATCGCAGCGTTCCCGTGCAGCGGCGAGATCAACTACGAAGTCGCCGACGTTAAAGGCTCCATCGAGAAGATCCTGGCGTTCTACACCGCCCAGAACCCCAGCGTCGACCGTACCGACGGCATCAGCGTCGAGTTCGCCGACTGGCGCTTCAGCCTGCGGGGTTCGAACACCGAGCCATTGCTGCGCCTGAACGTGGAAAGCCGCGGCAGCGAAGAATTGGTGGCTCAGCGTGTCGCTGAGATTGAGCGTTTGATCAAAGGATAATTATGTTTGGCATGTTAAGAGGCATCTGGGACTACAGAGGCTTCATCGTCACCTCCATCAAGAACGAGTTCGTCGCGCGCTTTGCGCGCAGCAAACTCGGTGGCCTCTGGATGATCATTCATCCCCTGGCCCAGGTCGCTATCTACGCGCTCATCCTGTCGAACGTGCTCGGCGCCCGCTTGCCGGGCATCGACAACAAGTACGCCTACGCGCTGTATCTGATTGCCGGGATCCTGGCCTGGAACCTGTTCGCGGAGATCGTCGGGCGCTGCCTGACGGTGTTCATCGAGCAGGGCAACCTGATGAAGAAGATGCGCTTTCCGCGTATTGCGTTGCCCGTCATCGTCGTGGGCTCGTGCCTGCTGAACAACCTGCTGCTGTTTGGCGCAGTGCTGATCATCTTCGCGGTGTTGGGGCACTCGCCCAATATCCAGATGTTCTGGCTCATCCCCCTGACGTTTGCCGTGGTGGCACTGGCCATTGGTATTGGTCTGGTGCTGGGCGTATTGAACGTGTTCCTGCGCGACATCGGGCAAGTGGTTCCGATCATCTTGCAGGTGTGGTTCTGGTTCACGCCCATCGTCTATTCGGTCAACATCGTGCCCGACTACCTGAAAGGCACGCTGGACATCAACCCGATGTATCCCATCGTCACCGCCTACCACAATGTGCTGGTCTACAAGGTTTCGCCTGATCTTCAGCAGATCGGCGTGACGTTCCTGATTGCCGTCGGCCTGATGCTGCTGGGGCTGTTCCTGTTCCGCCGGGCATCCGCAGAAATGGTGGACTCGCTATGACTCTTCTTGCAGTCACCAACGTAGGCAAGGCCTACCGCACCTATCGTTCGGAATGGCAGCGCCTAGCGCGCTGGTTCTATCTGCCGGTTAGCGCGAGCCAGGAACACTGGGTACTCAAGCACATCAGCTTCAATATCGAGGCGGGTGAAGCGATCGGCATCGTGGGCCAGAACGGTGCTGGCAAGTCCACGCTGTTGAAGATGATCACCGGCACGCTGCAACCGACCGAAGGCAAGGTGCAGGTGAACGGGCGCATAGCCGCGATTCTCGAGTTGGGCATGGGCTTCAACGCCGAACTCACCGGACGGCAGAACGTTTACCACGCAGCCGGTTTGATGGGTTTCAACACAGCCCAGATCGATGGCGTCATTGAAGACATCGAAGCCTTCGCCGAGATCGGCGAGTACTTCGACCAGGCCGTGCGCATGTACTCCAGCGGCATGCAGATGCGCGTGGCGTTTTCCGTGGCCACCGCGTTCCGCCCCGAGATCCTGATCATTGATGAGGCCTTGTCGGTAGGCGACAGCTATTTCCAGCACAAGAGCTTCGGGCGCATCAAGGAGTTCCAGAAAGCCGGCACGACGCTGCTGATCGTTTCCCACGATCGCGGTGCCATCCAGGCGCTGTGCAACCGGGCGATCCTGCTGGAGGGCGGCACCGTCATCAAGGACGGCTCGCCAGAGGAGGTGATGGACTACTACAACGCCATCATCGCCCAGAAGGAAAACTCTACCGTCGAAGTGCAGACCTTGGCAGACGGCGGCGTGCAAACGCGTTCGGGCAGCGGCAAGGCAGTCATCGATAGCGTAGCGCTCTACAACAGCGAAGGTGCTCCGGTCGAGTACGTGGCCGTAGGCGACGATGTGTGCCTGACCGTGAACGTCAAGGTCAACGCCGAGTTGCCGGAGCTGGTCGTCGGCTATGTCATCAAGGACCGTCTTGGTCAGGATGTATTCGGCACTAACACGCACCACCTCGAGTGTGTTCGAACTCATCTGAGCGAGGGCGATACGCTCTCTTACAAGTTTTCCTTCAGGGCCAGTCTGGGTGTCGGGTCCTATTCGGTGGCTGTGGCCCTGCATGCTACCGACAGTCATATCGCCGACAACTACGAGTGGCGCGACCTCGCTCTGGTGTTCAACGTAGTCAATATGTCGAAGAGTACTTTTGTGGGCCTGGCGTGGATGCCGCCGACTGTGGAGTGCAAGTAATGGACGACGGTTTCTATCGCGCTTTCGAAGACCGCTATCGTGGCTCTCGTGAACTGATTACCGAACGACTGAAAGCCTATCTGCCGTTCCTGTCTCCGCTCAAGAGCCTGTATCAGGATTATCCCGTTCTGGACCTGGGTTGCGGTCGCGGTGAGTGGCTGGAATTGCTGGTTGCCGAGGGCTATGCGCCGACCGGCGTGGATCTGGACGAAGGTATGCTCGAAGCCTGTCAGGCTCTTGACCTGCCAGCGCGCAACGTCGATGCCCTGGCCGCCCTGAAGGAGCTACCCGACAACAGTTTGATTGCGGTAACCGGGTTCCACATCGCCGAGCACATTCCATTTCCTGTGTTGCAGGAGCTCGTCGCCGAGGCACTGCGCGTCCTGCGCCCGGCTGGTTTGTTGATTCTGGAAACACCCAATGCCGAGAGTCTGGTAGTGGGTACCAATTCCTTCTACCTGGACCCGACCCACGAGCGGCCTTTGCCTAACTTGCTGCTGTCGTTTCTCGCCGAGCACGCTGGGTTTGCAAAGTCCAAAATCGTACGGCTGCAGGAGCGCGCCGAGTTGCGCGACGACGAGACCAAAGTCGGCGTGTGGGATGTTCTGTCCGGAACCAGTCCCGACTATGCGGTGGTAGGCCAGAAGCAGGCTCTACCCGAGCAACTCGAGGCATTCAACGCTGTATTCGACGCCGCCTACGGCGTCTCCCTGGACCAATTGGCAGTTCGTTATGATAAAGCGCTGGAGCGACGATTGAAGGGTATAGAAGGTGGGTTGGCCACCGCTCGGGAAGAATTCGTAACCCGTGATGGGTTGCAGGACCTGATGGATCGTATGCAGGCGCATCATGTGGAGCAAATAGCGTTGCTGCAGGAGCGTTTCAGCGAAACGACGGAAGCCCAGCATCAGCGCTTTAGTGAAGAGGCTGAAGCGCTGCAACTGCGTTTCAATGCTGAAGTGATGGCGCAACAGGAGCGTTTCAATCAAAGCATTCTCAGTTTGCAGCAGCATTGCTCAGGCTTGCAGACCGGAATGAATAACGTTCAACAGAGCTACAGCGACGCGATGGCGCAGACTGAACAAGTCAGGGCTGAGCTCAATGCCTCACTGGGTAATGCTCACCATTGGTACCTGCGAGCTACGGCCTACGAGCAACAGCTGCAAGCTGTGCATTCCAGTACTTCGTGGCGCGTCACGGCACCCTTTCGCGCATTGGTGGAAGCGATGCACTGGCCGTTTCAGTCCGGAAAATCTGCAACTGGTCGCACACTGCGCAAGGTCGCGCCGCACGCGCGCCTTTGGGTGGCCCGTCGGCCCGCGATCCATCGGCCGGTGATAGCGTTTCTCGACCGCAACCCACGACTCACCGCCAAGCTGCGCCAGTTGTACCAGCAAGCAGCCCACGCCGAGGCGGTACACAACGCAGCTGACCCACAACACGGCGTCATCGATCACGCGCCGTTGACAGAGCGGGGCCGCCATATCGAGCGCGCCCTGATGCAAGCCATGACGAAGGACCAGAACTGAATGCGTATCGTAATTGACATGCAGGGTGCGCAAACTGAAAGTCGTTTCAGAGGTATTGGGCGTTACAGTCTGTCACTCGCGCAGGGCATCGCCCGCAACCGCGGTGAGCACGAAGTGTTTCTGGTACTCAACGGCATGCTCAGCGAGAGCATCGAGAACATCCGCGCCGCCTTCGTCGGGTTGTTGCCGCAGAGTCATATCCGCGTCTGGTACGCAGAAGGTCCGGTGAGTGATCGTGACCCTGCCAATGCCGCGCGGCGGCAAGTGGCGGAGTTGATTCGCCAGGCCTGCATCGATGATCTGCAGCCTGACGTCGTTCACGTGACCAGCGCCGTAGAAGGTTATATCGACGATGCCGCGATTGGCAGTCCGACACTGGATACCGGTGCAGTGGTGAGTGCGACGCTGTACGACCTCATTCCTCTGGTCAGCACCAAGCAGTATCTGGATCCCAACCCCGGCTACAAGCGGCACTACCTGGAAAAGGTAGAAGCGTTCAAGCAATACGATCTGCTGTTGTCGATTTCCGAGTTCGCCCGGGATGAGGCGCTATCACTGTTGCCGCTGAACGAGTCTGACATCGTCAATGTATCGACTGCGGCCGACGATGTGTTCCGACCTATTTCACTCAGTCTCGACGAGCGCGCGGCCGTCGTGAAGAAGTTCGCTCTGCATGACAAGTTCGTGCTCTATTCCGGCGGCGCTGACGACCGCAAGAACCTGCCCCAACTGATCAAGGCGTTCGCCAACATCAAGGCGGAGCTGGGCGATATTCAGCTGGTGTTCGCCGGGAAGATGCCCGAGTACCACATCAACAGCTACAAGACGCTGGCGCGCGCACAGGGCCTGGGTAATTCGGACCTGATCTTCACCGGCTACATCACCGACGAAGAGCTGGTGGCCCTTTACAGCATGTGCCGACTGTACGTGTTTCCTTCCTGGCACGAGGGCTTCGGTCTGCCTCCTCTGGAGGCCATGAAGTGCGGAGCTCCGGTAATCGGCGCGAACACTTCCAGCGTTCCGGAAGTGATCGGCTGGAAGGAAGCGATGTTCGATCCATTCGACATTTCGGCCATCGCCAGAAAGCTGCGTCAGGCACTGGTGGACGATGAGTTCCGCGCAGCACTGGCCGCGCATGGCCTGGAACGTTCTCAGGCATTCTCGTGGGATCTCAGCGGCAAGGCAGCCATAGCGGCGTTCGAGATGGCGTTGGAGCGCTCGGACAAACCTGCAGCAACGGCAACCACACAGATCGACGCCACTCAGGCCTTGGTAGATGCTTTGGCTGCGACCGGGCACCTGAGCAACAGGGCAGTGGACGTTTCGCTCCTTGCCAAGGCCATCGACTATTCGATTCAGGGCGTCAGCGAAAAACCGACCTTGTTCGTGGACATCTCCGAGCTGTGCAAGCACGACGGCAAAAGCGGCATCCAGCGCGTCGTGCGCAGCATTCTTCTGGAATGGCTGACCAACGCCCCAGCAGGCTACGTCGTCAAGCCCGTGTACACAAAAGCCGGTGAGCCGTTCTACCGCTATGCGGCCAAGTTCACCACGATGTTCCTGGGCAAAGAAGCCAGCGAAGCCGAAATCGACGAAGCGATAAGCTACCGCGCCGGCGACGTCTACATCTGCCTGGACCTGCTGATGGATGTACTGCCTCACAAGCAGTCCTACCTCGATACGATGCGTGCGCATGGCGTCAGCATCTTCTTCGTAGTCTACGACCTGCTTATCCTGCAATTACCGCATTGCTTCGTGGAAAGCCTGCAGGCGCACTACATCAAGTGGATTAACGCCGTCGCGCATTACGACGGTGCGATGTGTATTTCCCACGCGGTGGCCGATGAGCTGCGCGAGTGGTTGGTCGAGAATGCGCCAGAGCGCAGTCGGCCTTTCCATATCGGCGCGTTCCACCTTGGTGCGGACATCGATCAATCGATGCCGTCCACTGGCGTGCCTGAAAGTCCGGGGTTGCGTATCGAATCCCTTAGTCCTTCCCCCAGCTTTCTCATGGTGGGCACGCTTGAGCCCCGTAAGGGTCATGCGCAGGCTTTGGACGCCTTCGAACTGCTGTGGAAGGCAGGTCATAACGCCAACTTGATCATCGTAGGCAAGCACGGCTGGCTGGTTGACGAGCTGGCGGCGCGCCTGACCGGGCATGCGGAGTTGGGTAAACGTTTGCTGTGGCTGGAAGGTGTGAGCGATGAATACCTTGAGCATCTCTACAATGAGGCCGACTGCCTAGTGGCCGCCTCCTATGGTGAAGGCTTCGGCCTGCCCCTGATCGAGGCCGCACAGTACAACCTGCCGATCTTCGCGCGAGATCTGGCGGTGTTTCGCGAAGTGGCGGGGGAGTATGCGTACTACTTCGAAGGGACCGAGACTCAGGAGATCGCAGATAGGCTGGCTGACTGGTTGGCCCTGTATCAGGAGAGCAAGCATCCGCGTTCCGATGAAATGCCATGGCTGACGTGGAAACAAAGCGCTCAGCAGCTGATTGATGAACTGGACCGCGTGGCTGAGCGGTGAGTCTTGAGTAAGGGCGGAAGACCCAACCCTTGACGCGGATCAGTGAGTCGATAATGGCGCGGGCGGAGCAGGGAAAAACGGCGCAAGAGCCGCGGTGTCCGCGACTGAGGGCATGACCTCCCCAAACCAGTCGTATCAAGGTATTCTTGCGCGCTGGTTCAAGCCCTGCTTGAGCGTTGTGGCCACGCGCTAAAGGTTAGTAAAAGGCTTTTTTGGTCGGGTCCGGTTCCTCTCGACATCCGGCGAGACGTTTTTTAACCCGGCTTCTCACGTAAGCCGGGCAGCTATCACCTGCAAAGATGGAGTGATTGCCGATGACACTGAATGGAGTTGGAAATGGTAGTAAATGATGTGAAGGTGGCCGTCGTCATCCCGAGCTACAAGGTGAAGGCACACATTCTAGGTGTCATCAAGAGCATCGGGTCCGAGATTCAGACCATCTATGTGGTGGACGACTGCTGCCCGGAAGGGTCCGGCGATTTCGTTGAGCTGCATAATCAGGATCCGCGCGTCGTAGTCCTGCGCAATCCTGAGAACCAAGGCGTTGGCGGCGCGGTGATGACTGGCTATCAGGCCGCCCTGGCCGACGGTGTAGACATCGTTGTGAAGATCGATGGTGACGGGCAAATGGACCCAACGTTGATCGAAAGCTTCATTTCTCCGATCTTGCTGGGTGATGCCGACTATACCAAGGGCAACCGCTTTTACGATCTGGAAAAGATTTCGGCCATGCCGAAAATGCGGCTGTTCGGAAATGCTGTTCTCTCGTTCATGACCAAACTTTCGTCTGGTTATTGGGATCTGTTCGATCCTACCAATGGGTTCACGGCCATTCATACCGATGTGGTGCGTCATTTGCCGTTCAACAGAATCAGCCGTCGATACTTCTTCGAAACTGACATGCTTTTCCGGCTCAATACCCTGAGGGCTGTCGTCGTCGATATCCCTATGGATGCAAAGTACGAAGACGAAGTCAGCAACCTCAAGATATCAAAAGTGGTCGGCGAGTTTTTGTTCAAGCACATCCGTAACTTCGGAAAGCGCATTTTCTATAATTACTACTTGCGAGGAATGTCGCTGGCTTCGCTGGAGCTCCCGATCGCCTTGGTACTTCTGGTCTGGGGCGGTGGTTTTGGCATATCGCACTGGATCGAATCCATGAACACCGATATCCCGACGCCAGCAGGTACGGTAATGCTGTCGGCGCTGCCGGTGATCATCGGAGTGCAACTACTGCTCGCCTTCATCGGTCATGACATCGCCTCAGGACCGAAGCACCCATTCCATCGGACTCGCAAGAAAGTGAAGGTCAAAGCGCGGGAAGAGCTTCAATGATCTACTTCGTAGCCATACTGTGCGTATTGGGCATTGCGGGTGGCCAGATTCTGTTCAAGTTGAGTGCCGCATCGTTGCATCGCTCGGGCAGCATTTTCGATACGCACACCTTGATGACGCTTTTCACCGCCTTTGCGTTGTATGGCATCACAACCATCGCCTGGGTTTGGGTCCTGCAGAAGATCGATCTAGGCAAGGCTTATCCCCTGATGGCCATGGCCTTCATCTTGGTGCCTATCGGTAGCCATTTCGTGTTTGGCGAACGCTTCAGTGTTCAGTACTTCATCGGTGTAGCCTTGATCATGGCGGGTATTGTCGTCGCTTTGAAAGGTTGATCCCACGGGGTCCACGGATCCCGTCGTTTACTCATTCAGTTTAACGGATGCGCATTCAGTGGAAGCCACCGGTCACAGTAACTCTCCTATAAAAACATTGGCCAGACTTGCACTCATAGTAATGGCCATGTGTTTCTTCCTGTATATCCAGTTCCGGGTGCAGATCGGTAACGGATTCAGTACGCTATATGGCGATAGCTACGATTCGGCAATTGTCGTCGCGATACTCGAGCATTGGTCGAATGTCTTTAGGGGCAGCTCCCAATGGTCACAACTGTATTATTTCTACCCTTACAAAAATACGCTTGCTCAAACCGATGGCTATTTCCTCATCGGGATCATTTATTCAATCATCAGGCAGTTCGGACTCGACCCTTTCATTTCTTCCGAGTTTTCCAACATGACCGAGCGTGCCATAGGCTATCTAGGGTTCTACTGGATGATACGCAGCGTTTTTCGGGTGGGTTATGGATGGGCTATTTTCTCGGCAGGGCTGTTCCTGATAGCTAATAATCTAACTGTCCATGGTACTCGTGTGCAGCTGGCAACGCTGGCTTTCGCGCCCTTTGTAGCTGTGTTGCTGAACAAGGCCTATACGAGTTTGATGGCCCGTCGGCGCTTATCGCTCTTGGGCTGGGGAAGCGGCGCAGGCGCAGCGTTAGGCGCTTGGGCAATCACATGTTTCTACATTACGTGGTTCTTCCTGTTTTTTGCCCTGGTTCTTTCTGTAGTGCTGTACGTGTCCGCCAGCGCGACGCAACGTTCTGCATTGTTGGAAGTAGTCAAAGAGCAGAGGCTGGCGCTGCTTGCCATCGCAATGGTGGCGGTTGTTTCCATGCTGCCTTTACTGAGCGTGTATCTGCCCAAGGCCGCAGAGTCGGGCGTGCGGCCTTACGAGTCTGCACTAAACTTCGCCGTTACCTTGCCGGGCATTTTGCAGGTCGGTGAGACCAACGTGATGTTCGGCCATGCTTACACGCGGTTTCTCGCTTGGGCACAGCCTGGCTATCAGCCCATGGGGGAGTATTACAACACCGGTGTAGCTCCGATTCTGTTTGTGTTCTTTTGCCTGGCGGTAGTGACGAGTTACGCACGCAGGCAAGGTGGCTCTGTCAACAGATTGGTTTGGTCTGTCGCTGTGGCCACGATCATCACATGGCTTTGCGTGATCAAGGTAGGCACTTTCAGCTTGTGGTATTTGGTCTATCACACGGTTCCAGGTGCCAAGGCACTCAATGTGATTGGTGCGTACCAGATCTTTCTAATCTTTCCGATCCTCGTGGTTGTCACTCTGTACTTGGAAAAATGGATGCCCCGTTTTTCGAGCGTGACTCTGATTTTGATCGGCATAGTATTGGTCGTGGAGGAGCTCAACGATGCGTACATCGTACTGGATCGCCAAGCAGAGGTTGAAAAGATAACTGGACTCGTTGGAGCACCACAGCAGTGCAGCTTTTTTTATGTTAGCAGTTGGGGTGATCAGGTAACCCCTACAGCAAAAATCTATGCACATAATGTGAGTGCGATGATCATAGCCGAGCTTCTGAGGATGCCTACGATCAACGGTTTTGCGTCGTTCAACCCTCCGGACTGGAATTTCGCCAATCCAGACAGCGACGACTACGACAACAGGATGCGCAGTTATGCCTACAGTCACCAGATAAACCGCGTGTGCAAGCTGGATCTACCCAGCAAGCAGTGGCAGTTGATTGTCCCTTAGCGTTTTCAAGATCGTGTCGATCGATAGGATTCAAATCGTGTGTCGCCCCAGCGATCGTAGATAGCGCTGTGCTGGACGCTCAAGGTGTCTGTGACAAAGTAGACTCAGTGGAATCAGCACGACGAAGAAAGCCGTCATTGTCCAACCCTGATAGAAAACCGATCGCTCGAAGCCTAAACCATCGGTTATCAATGCGAAGACAATCTGTAGTGGAAAATGGATAAGGTATGACGAATAGCTGATGTCTCCGAGTACTGCGGAAGATCGCAGTACATTCGGCCAGTGATGGCCCATCGCTGCTAGGGCAGCAATCGTCGTTGGAAAGCACAAGCACATCACAGCGTTCGCATTTACTTCTCCAGATGTGGCAATGTAAACCCATGTAGCCAAGCAAAGCAGAGTCATCGTAACGCAGGCATTGCCGCTACTCATCTGTCGCCGTGCGGCATCAAATACTCCATACGTGATGCCGCCTATGTAAAAGCATAATACACCACTGCCTAACTTGTATTGCTCAGGGTAAAGATACCATCCCAGCGCACAGGCAGCGATGGTCAGTGGGTACTTGAACCTTCCTATTAGGCACATCAGGAAGAACGATAGGTAAAGCAGCATCTCGACTGACACCGACCAGATCGGAGCGTTGAATGACCACCCCTTTTCGAAGCCCCATGCAGGGATGAGCAGAATGTTCAATAGTGCGTGGTAACCATCGTTGGCCTGATAGACAAAGTAAGTCGAGTGCACTGCGACATAGATCCACTGCAGCGTTGCGACTAGCACGAAGGTGGCAATGTGAAGTGGATAAAGACGACTGAAACGGTCAACTGCAAAACGTCTAGCGCTTATCGTTCGCCTTTCGATGCCAGTCGAAAAAAGCCAAAAAAAGACGAACCCTGAAATCGAAAAAAATAGCTGCACGGCAAGACCGCCATAATGATAAAGCGGTGCGAATAGCTGAAAGAAAGGCTGATTGCTTATGACATAGCCAGCGGGATTATCGCCGACATAGAAAAAATGTTGCCAATGCCAAAACACTACACAAAGCGCTGCAATACCGCGCAGCGCATCCAACGTGTATAGCCTAGTGGGGGGAGGGGTAGGATTGATCATGAAGGTCCGAAAAGATCCACCAACGTTTAGGGGGGCTACGATGAACTGGACAGAAAACCGTCCGACCACGCGGAAGGTATGAGCTAATCTGCCATACCTTCCACTTCATACGGAGTCAACGGTCACTCAACGGGTCTAATGACTAGGTGCTCAATGCCAATCCCCAATGGGCGGCCGTCTTGGCTTAACGCCAACTGCTTCGGGGACGTGGGTAACGGCACCTTAATGAGCAATTCGTCAGCCCTTGTCGGATTTGCGATCTTGAGTGCATGTGTCGCCATACCCTCACCGATCTCCACCGGATAGTGAACGCCACCTATTTCAACATCAAACGATTGACCAGCATTAGGGCCAAACGCCTTTGCTGTCAGGGTTAGCTCGAAGACCGGAGGCAGTGCTTTCTTAAAGCTGATTTCGACTTTGGACTCATCGGACCATGTGCCCCAGGGCTCCGGATCTGACAGCCCGGTGACGGCTTCTACGGAACTGGGCAAAACACCTGTACGCAGATCGATAGCCAGCGGGTAGAGGGCGGGTATTTTCTTGGCAAGTGAATAGCCATTGAATCTCATGACATCGAAGTCGCCTTTGGCGAGATTGACATCCCCGACGATCAGAATCCACTTCTTGTCTGGCGCTGTTTGAGCTGCTGTATACGTCGTCCCTGGGACGTAGGATAGGTCGGGACCGGCATTCAGGTCTTCTATATAAAACAAGGTACGCAAGATCGACGCCGGGTTGTCACCTACCACCAACAGATGCGGAAACTCGGAAGCTGGCAGATAGCTTCGAGCGAATAAGCCAGCTTTGTCGAAGGCATCTGGCTCGATACGCTGCCGGATCTCCTCGTTATTGCATACCGTGCTGGTAAGGACCGCCAGTGGAAGATAAACAAACAGGAAAAAGCGAACACCGGTGTCTGCGGCTCTGTACCAGGTGATCACTGCGATGGCTGACAAACCTGCCAGGATCATGAACATAACATCGTTCAAGGCGTAGCCGCGCAGTTCCGGGTTGTCGATGAAACTCACCGTAAACGGCTGCATTTTGTTGACTGCGGCATAGCCAATAACTGCAACCGCGAGGATTACCAGGGCTAATCTGATGTACTTAAACTGCGCGGTGTGGGCCACGCCCATCTGAGAGCCAGCAGTGATGAACAGCAAAGGAAAGAGGAAATCATAGTAGCGCATATGCAGCCTGAATGCCGTTTCGATCGCATTGCTCCCGGCAACGGATGCCGAGAACAGCGCGACGATAGCAATCAGGTTCATGAATAGCATCAGCGTGCAGAAGGCTACGCGGTCCTGGGCCTGCAGCGGCTTAAAAGAGAGTGCCCTGAGTGCGCCAAGCACGACGATCACGACCGCTAGCCCGAACATCAAGATATTCGCAAGCAAATGGCCCTCGACGATCTTTGGGGCAGCCAGAAAGATGTCGATGTAGCGCTGTAACGTAGTAGCGTTAGATTCAAGCGTGGAGCTGTAGAAGCCACCAAATAGCGTCAAGCCTGCTTTGCCGGCCAAGAGGAAGCTAATGATGAATTTTGTCGCGAAAAGGCTACCCAAAAAGGCTGCTATAGCTGCAGTGCATCGGCGTACCCAGTTTTCTGCGCATTTATAGGTGAAGAACACGATGCAGACACAGAATGCCGGTACCGCGAAGAGGGCATGAGGTTTGATCAGCGACGAACATCCGACGATGAGACCGAAAATTGCCCACTTGCGGAGCGGCGATTGGGCGTTCAAGCTGAGAAAATACGCGATGCTCACCCAGAACGAAAAGAAGAACAGCGCCTCTGGCATGAAATACGCCGTATAGCTGTTGATCGGTCCAAGCATGCTTACCGCGACTATAAGCAGTGACACACCTGCACCGCAGCAGCGACGTGCCGTTAGGTAGATGAACGGAGCGGCAGCGACGAAGAAAAACGTGTTGTAAAGCTTGGTACACGCCATGAAGCCATCGCCACACACCAACGTTGACTTGAAAACCAGCAAGTACAGGTAGTTTGGGATAGAAGCTCTTGAGAAGGGCAGCAAGCGCGCCATGGAGCTGTAGGTGTACTCGTCACCGAGGACCGTGGGGTAGATGCCGCTGGAACGAAGCATCAGCAGCACGAAGGTGACCACCATGATGGCCAGCAATACGGTGGCTGCGCTCACGCGTGAGCTTTTCGGTATTTGCATCCCTTGACTTTCCTTTAAGTGGTGCTTGATCGGGGTTGGGTGGGTGAGGCTTGGATGGCAGGTCTCCCCCACACATTTACGAGAGCGTAGTAGGCCATCAGTGATATGAGCTCAAACGGTCCATACGAGAGCGACAGACCGGTGAAGACCTCCAACCTAGCATGACAGCGGTTCGCCATTGAATGAGCGCAGTCAAGAAAGTTGGTTGCTTGAAGGGATATTGGCTCACGGCAAGGGCCTACCAATAAATCGCGGCGAATCATGACCGGCGTGGAGGGTCACGATGTTCAAAGCTGTTGAGTGGGGCGAATTCATGCGCGGGAGTATAGCCAATTGTGAGACGCAGGCGGAGAAAACTGTTCTTTGCCGAGGCCACAGAGACGATGACTCGTACTGAAGATCGGTAGGCCAGAGGATGGAAAAATGTAGAAGATAGGGTCGTAAGAGAGGCAGCCCCTAAGATCTGCGAATAGTGCAAGCATGAATGTAATAGTCAGCGAAAAATGCACACTTACGGCGTGGCGAAAATGAGCATGAAGGTGGTTTTTACTGTCAGCGACACCTAGAAATGCCACTGACAATTGCGCGGCCAAACAGGCTATAGCTTAGTCTTGTCCAAATAGATCTCTGGTATAGACTCTGTCTATGACATCAGCTAGATCAGGTGAGAGTCTATTTGCAATGATCAAGTCTGCTTGAGACTTAAATAGCTCAAGGTCATTGATGACCCTTGAATTAAAAAATGAACCATCTTTAAGTGCTGGTTCATATATTATCACGTCGATGCCTTTGGCTTTGAGTCGCTTCATTACACCCTGAATCGACGAAGCCCTGAAATTATCAGAGCCAGTCTTCATCGTGAGTCTGTAGATGCCAGCGCACTTAGGTTTCAGCTTAATGATAGAATCGGCGATATAATCTTTTCTGGTGCTATTTGCATCAACGACCGCCTTGATAAGATTATTAGGAACTGCTGTGTAATTCGCAAGTAATTGTTTGGTGTCTTTAGGTAAGCAGTATCCGCCATAGCCAAAAGACGGATTATGATAATGCAGGCCAATCCGCGGATCTAAACCTACACCTCGAATTATATTGCGCGAGTCTAGTTTTTTGATTTGAGCATAGGTATCGAGCTCGTTGAAGAAGGCAACACGCATAGCGAGATATGTGTTTGCAAATAATTTGATCGCTTCAGCTTCGGTTGATTCGACAACAAGGGTAGGGGCGTCACCGCGCTCAGTGGCATTTAGGATAATGTCTGCAAATAAATGTGCAGAAGGTCCCTTACCCCCGACTATAATACGAGATGGAAACAGATTGTCATGTAGTGATGAGCCTTCTCTTAAGAACTCAGGTGAAAACACAATATCTGCGGACGGATAACGAGTTTTCATTTCTTCAGTGAAGCCGACAGGCACGGTGGATTTTATAACTATAATCGCAGTAGGACATATTCTGAGAGAGTCAGAAATAACCTGCTCCACGCTGCTTGTGTCGAAATGATTGAGTTCCGGGTCGTAGTCGGTTGGCGTTGCAATGATTATGAACTCTGCATTTGCATATGCGTGTTGCGGACATGTAGTTGCAGATAGTCGCAAATCTTCATTTGCGAAAAAATGGTTTATATCCGGGTCGATGACAGTCGACGATTTGCTGTTTATAAGATCGACTCTTGATGCTGAAATGTCGTAAGCGATCACATTGTGATGACGGGCTAACATGACTGCATTCGCAAGTCCAACATAACCTGTGCCCACTACTGTAATGTTGGTAGCTTTCATTTAGAAAAAATCCGGACGAGTTGGTTTGTTCAGCCATTTGTCCATGACAGAGCCGACATCTATTGCAATACCGCCACGAGCTTTTATTTCCAAGCTATAGAGCTTGCCAAGTATGCCTCCACCTACAAGACATACGAGTCCGGTGAAGTCGACCGTATTGATTGATTGTAGGGTTTGATAGAAACCATCGGGATAATGTTGGCCTTTAACAGAGTTTTCACCAAGCAAATGTGCGCGTGACGGCTCACCTGGGACAGGGATGTAGAGAACGTCGAGAATGCCAAACTTCAATTGCATCAGTTGGGCGGTTTCAGGGTGGCAAGAAATAATCGCGATTCGATCAAGATTGCATAGAAACTCTAAAAAATCGGGATGGTTTGATAATTCATAATGCATCAGTTGAGTGCACAGTGACATGTTCTCAAGAATTGCGGAGTTAGCAGCTAGTAATTTCACTACGTTGACGGTGCCAGGAAGCCCCCGAAGGCTGCCGATAGCGTGCTCATGTTCCAACCATGTCAACGGGGGAATCCCCAAAATATCAGCTTCACCTAATCGGAACGCCAGGTTATGCATAATTGACAAAAAGCTGTATCGATGGACAGCAACCTCCTCTCCGTACCATATATTCCAAAATTCAGTCCTATTGATACTTCGCATGGTATGATAAAGAATCTCATCTGCTTTGTCGTGGTTCAACCAAGTGCCTTCCCCATCGCCGAGTCTGATGAATGCGAAACCCTCTCGGTTATGAAGTGCCTCTCGCATACGTTGTATGACGTCCTCAACGAAAATCCAACCCTCTGACTGCTCGACTATTTGCTGATGACCCTCTTGGATACTAGCTATGGGATGCAGCTTTCTAAATCTCCTGAGTTCATCAAGTGCGCATACTCTCTCGATGATCAATTCGTGCGAAAAATCGATAATTGATATAAACTTGAAATAATCTTTGTCGTTATCATCCAGTATGACGAGCGTAAGTAGCTTATGGATGGTATCTATTTGCCCTGGGTTGCGGGTTAAAGCATGTTCGAGACACTGTCTGAGATTTAGTGAATCTTTTCTTATTTCATAAATGAGAGCGAGCTCATAATAGCCTTGCCACTCGAGGGGCATAGACTTGCATGCGAGAACCAGAGCTTTTTCAGCTAGTTCAAAATTTCCGTCGTTCCGCCATTGCACTCCTTGTACAAGGAGTGCGTTGTATTCTTCGATGCTGCTGAGAGTATTGTCCATAAAATTCTTCAGATGATGTTGAATAGGAAGTGCTAGAAATCTTTTTCGAAAATCACATTACACGGGATAGCTATATTGCGGAAGCCTAGCTGTGTACTAATCTCAGCCATGGAATCTAGGCTGAGCGGGACGTCGGAAGACTGTTCAGGGCAGTGTGATCTCACGCGCTTATAGGTCTCAGTGCGTATTGAAAACATCCAATAGCTAATAGATCGTGCAGTTTTCGCAAGCTCAAGTTGTCCAAATGCATTGTCGGGGGGGGCGGTTTCTTTTAGGCTGCTTTTGCATTGGCGAGTGTCACCATAATGCAATAGGTCTCCATTGCTATTAAGAATTCGCGGAGTTACAAATCCAATTTCTTTACGGTTAGCATGGCTGGTCAGAGTTTTAAACCAATGAGGATAAGCAGCATGGCGAGTGACGCTAGAAGAGGAATAAATTACTATGCCGTGTTTGTGATGATAGAGTACCTCATCAAGGATTTGAGCAAGTGATTTGTTGGGCGAGACGTGATGCAGCATCACCTTAAATAAGTTAAAAAGGACAATATTTGCAATAGCTTGACCAGGTGAAGAGCATTGTACTATGTGAATTTGTATGTTGTCTCTGAGTCCGCTAGGGAGGTCCTGCAAGAGTTTCAAAGTGCCGTAATTTATGACTTTAGTACTAATTATTAATATATATTTCTGCTCCCGTGTGCTGTTTGATGGTTTGAACTGCATATACTGGCCATCGTGGCTAAACTTAATTTTTCCGGATTCTCCCTTAGCCCGGATATGACTATAAATAGCCTTCCGCATAGCGATTTTTGCGTAGGCCTTTGTACTTATCGAAGACGCCGTAGAAGTCTTTAGCGCTCTCCAGTGGTAGAGGACTTGGTTGATATGAACTATCTGCTGTTGTGAGGCATTGCGTGTGACTCTAAGCGCCAGATCATAGTCTTGGGCTCCTTCATATCCCCGCCTAAACCCCCCGATCATTCGCACCAAATCTGTTTTATACACACCAAAATGACTAATATAGTTTTGGCTGTACATAAGCTCCGGATCATAGCCGGGCTTGAAATATGGGTCATATCTCGCGCCTGTGCCATCGCATTTGTCTTCATTTGTATATAAGAGCACGGCTTTTGGATTAGACTGAATAGCGCCTACTACATGAAAAATGGCATCTTTATGCAAAACGTCGTCGTGATCAAGTAACCCGATGTATTCGCCCTGTGCGAGAGCGAGAGCGGCATTGGTAGCCTCACTAATGTGTCGGTTTTCTGCCATAAAAACACAGGAGATCCGCGGATCTGATTGACTATATTGCAGTAGGAGAGATTTCAGCTTGACACAATTGGAACCATCATCTGCAATGCATAGCTGCCAGTTTTGATAACTTTGGTTCAGCACAGACTCTATCGCTAGAGATAGGTAGTGGAGATCAGACCGGTAGGTTGGAAGGAGTATTGATATGCAAATCGTAGATGTCAGTTGCGGAGAGGATTTGTCTAGCTGGAATAGGTAGGAGTCTAAGTCTGACGCACGTTGCTTTTTTAGATATGAGCTACCCGCATTGAATTTGGCTGGTCCAGCTGTCAGGCTAGCTCCAGTCTTTTGGTCCAATACCAAAACGTCTACGATATCCCGTAAGCAATCTGATGGAGATAATACGAACTGAAAGCCACACCTACTATCGGCCAGCCCCGCAAGTTTAACGTCAGGACGCTCTATGTCTGTGAAAACAGTGCCTACAGCGATGCCATCTACTTGAACGACTAAACCTAGATCTTCCTTGGATGCTGGGAGGTGGGTTGCCCAGCCTCGTACAACCCCATCCCAACCTACGGAGAATGCTCCAACTATTTTTATGTTAGGTCCATGTTGATAAGTTGCAGGGGAGCCGGTAATTGCTTGAAGTCCTTGAGAATCATCTGCAAAAAATACACTTACCGTAAACGACTCTGCCCGCAAATACGTATCGGGAATTTTGAACGAAAAGCCATGATGTCCGTCTCCAATGCCTGACGCCACTAGGTCTGATCGGAACTGCCGCGGCTTCAAGGAGCCAACACGCTTCCCATCTATCAGAAAAATTAGTCTTGGGGCTTTAACGGAGTTCAGTCGATCTAACGCCCAACCCGTGATGCGTCCATCGGCGTAGCCATCTAGATGACCCCAATAAGATCGTTGCTGTTTAATCACCCGTTGTCTCGCCTCCATGAAGAATCTGGCCATAGGTTTCGACCACTTTATCAACTTGAGTACGAACTGTGCGGATCTGCTCCTTTGCATGTTTTGGAACTTTAGGTGGAGTACCTAATTGGTCGAGATGGTGGCACACTTCGATTAACGCGTTTAATGCTGGAGGAATCACCACTCCTGTAACGCCTTGGACAACATCCTCGCCGATGCCTCCTATATTGGAGGCTATTACCCAAACGCCAGCCGCAGTAGCTTCGCGCGTCACGAGGCCAAAGCTTTCAGGCCAAATTGACACAGCAACCAATACGTCCATCTGCGCGTAAAGGTCTTCAATCTTTTCTTGCGGAACCTTTCCGATGTATTTCACCGGAACTGTACCCCACATGTCTTTCGCAACATGATTTGAGGGTACGGAATGATCGACCACTAACACTTCGAGATTTTTATAAGGTAGCGCAAGAAGAGCTTGTTTGAATATATGATAGCCCTTATGTTCCGCCATTCCTCCAATATGGGCAATACAAATTTTATTCGTGTATGACGTAGCTCTTTTCTTCCATTCGCGTGAATTGATGCCATTAGGATTCGGAACTGTATTTATTACACCATTATGATTGTAAATTTGTTCAAACGCTTGTGAGACAACTTGCACAGAAGAAGCTTTGCTCAAAAGACTTTTGAGATGCGTGCGCCGATTAAGCGACTCTTGTGTGGAAACTCCCTCGGGCGTTAGCAGTGGAGCAAATACGTCAGGGTGGCCATCTTGATAAACATTAGATTCCCGATCCATCAGGAACTGATAGTCTGATATCCACCAAGCATCATGTATAGTTACTATGTATGGTATAGACATCGCTATAGTCGCTTCAACAATGCCCGATCCCAGTCGTTGAATACAATGGAAATGCACAATATCCGGCTTTTCCAGCTCTAGAAATTTCGAGAATAATTCTCCCATCACCGGATCGTGGGGGTTCCAGTCCATATTAATTCTGTAGACGATGCCTGCACGGTACACCCTTACACCTTCATGAAGATAGGTGGTTAAGGTGTGCGGTTTTTGAGAACCGTGATCGCTGGTAAAAACAACGAGATCATAATCCTCCGCATAACCCTTGCGAAGCAGATCGAAATTATCCATCAAGACACGTGTAGCCCCTCCGATAGACTGGGGAGCAAAAAATACATTTACGAGTGCTATTTTTTTCTTAGTGCTCATGACGGGGATCTTTCACTGCGCTGATTATTGACAGACGTTTGTAGCTCGACCAATAGGTCAAGCGTACTTCTCAGCTGTTGAGACATTTTTGGAACTCCGTAATCTTTCACGACGCGCCTATATGCAGCGTCGCCAATGCGGTGACGCAATTCAGGCGAGCGCACCAGCTGCTCAAGCTTTTCATACCAATGTTCAAGGTCAAAAGCGATTAATCCGTCTTCACCCTCATTTATAACATCTATGTAGTTCTGTGTCGGGCTGACAACGGATGGTATGCCGTAGATTGCGGCCTCGAACCATTTAAGCTCGCTCTTGGAGTCAGTTAACGCGTCTGGAATAAGTACCGCGAGATTGATGTCGGCGGCTGAAAGATAAGACCAATACGTTTCCACGGAATCAGTAAGGGGGATTTGTACGATTCGATCAGAAAAAAGCTTTAAGAACTCAGTTGGTAAATTTAAGTAACCGACGATGACGAGCCTTGTCACCGTGTGTTCGCTCATCAGCTTTTTCAAGCCGGGAAGTGCGGTTTCGATAAAATCGCTATTGTGCGCTTTGGTGCCGCTGCCATAGAAGATATTGACATGGTCACGATTGATTTTCTGGGGCGGAGGTCCTGGAATCACGTTTTGCTTATCTAAAGCGTTCCGATGTAGGAAGCATCGGCCTGATGTGACTAGTTTGGCGAGCTCATTTACTAATGGTTGTGTGGATCCAATAGCATAATTGCAGAGCTTAGCAGCTGCCCTGTAGAGACTCATTCCTTTTACAAGATCTTTGTACTCAGCTTCGCTAATATATCCCCCGTATGTTTCTATGGGCGGTGGATATGCACCATCAAAAATAAGATCATCTGTTTCATACACCACTACTTTGCCCATAGCTTTAGCGGTTGAAATGACTTTAACTACATTGGGGAGCGCAGGTGCTCTATAGAAAATACAAATATCATGCAGAGCGATTTCCTGCAGTGCCAGATCGGCATCCACCCACGAGACCGCGGTTGCGCTGTATCCGGCTGCCTCCAGCTGTTCAAGCTTTTGATGAATACGGTATCGTTTGCATTGAGGTAGGAAGAAATCTCCCACAATAAGAACCTTTTCCGAGTTAAGCGCTCCTTCGTACCGTCGCTTCGATTTCCCAATCGTCAGTGTTGAATATAAAGCATCGATAACCTTAGCTGTTTCAAAAACGGTATCTATTATTTCAGATCTTTTGTTTTGATGTAAATAAATATCAATTTGTTTAGATGCTTCAGTCCATAGCGTATCAACGATCTCGCCAATATATTCTTCTATCAGCTTTGGATCTGTGAGATTGTCGATCGCTGAAGAGCATATGCTCACTGTGATTGCCGCAGTGCTGATATTTTTGGTTGCGCATCTCAAGGCGTTGATATATGCCCACTCTGAACAGTTTCCATTTGAAACTGCCTTCAGGTATTTGCTCATCGCCCTGGAATATAATCCAGCGCGGTAGTATATATTGCCTAGATGCTCTAATGTGAATGTATGGCTGGCAAACTCAAGTAGTCCGATGTAGATTTCATGTGCCCTATCGAGATTTCCCAAGTGCTCGTAATGATTGCCGATTTCATAGTAAAAATCAGCGTTGCGCATCGAGTCCTTTGTGACTTTCAGTAGTGGAAGCGATGCGGAGCGGAGGATGTGGGCGATAGTATCCCAATATGGTTTGCTCCATTCACTATTGATTTCTTTGATTTCCTCGAAATCAAGCCAACTCGGAATTTTGCCTATAGGCAAATCTAGGCTTGTCAAATATTGAGTAAGGTTACCGATACGACGATCGGAGCCCGACACGCTAGTTGACCAGTGAGCGAAAGCTTGGCTTGGATCGGCTGATAACCTCAGGGCATCCACGTAGTAGCTGGTATAAAAACTATGCTCATACGCTTTTCCCTCTTTAACCAGCTGGAGGTATGAGATTATGGCAAAGTTTCTGCTCGCCCAAGGTCTGTTACCATCAATCTCATATTCTTTCAAAAAGCTGCGCCAGTCGAAACCCATGGGCAGATCTTGTATGTTGAGATGCAATAAATGCAGCTCATGCTCTAGGGTCGGAGCTCTATGCTCAGCAAAGCCATGCGTTTGCCAATGTCTTTCCAAGCCTGTAACGTCGCTGAGGCTGAGGTCCTCGTAACGAGATCTATAAAAAAGCGTATCAACACAGTTATTGGGTGAAAATATGTAGCTAGACGTGGATAGCGTGACTTTACTAGTCCATTGCTTAATCATCGCACAGTCAGCATGTATTTCCTTTGCAATTCTATATAACTGTTCTGCTTTGGCTTCAAGCCCACTGCGATGCGCGTGCCACGCAAGTAAAATGTATAGTTCTGCGTTTGTTAATGCACTATTGCTAAAGGTATGCTTCCGAACGGGTTGCATCATCAACTGGTCAATGAATTTATCCCAGTCCCAGCCGAGGTTTTCCGATGCTGCAATTGGGATGATATTTTTTGAATATAGGTAGCCTATAACGTTTGGTTCGAATCCATAGGCTTCTAGCAGTTCGCGTATGGAACCCACATAGGCGCCATGTTCACTATTCATGAAAAGTGAATTCAAATCCTTATCGTTATATGCGCTAAGTGACTTGTAATAGGATCGCACAAAATGAAAATCTCGGAGCTTTTCGGCTTGCTGTTTCCTTAAATAACTGAAAAGTATATGGTACTGAGATGTGCTGGGCTCTTTAAGCTTGTGATGCTTAGAAACATAGAGATCCCAATCTGTATCCTTAGGGATGGTAGAAAGAGAAAGTCCTCTGCTATTCAGCAGGCTATTGAAGTTGGGTGGCCTCGATGCTTTGTTTTCCTCCCAATTTTCCCTAGCCGCTACATCGTCCAGCTGCGACGCGTCGGGAAACCAAGTTCGATAGAATACAGCATCAAATTGAGTGTGTGTGTTACTACTTGGTAACGAATGTCTATCGTTCATGTTGTCACGTAATGGTGTATTCATCAAAAGGATACTGTCGTTGACTTCAATGGCATGGATCGGCGCCATGGGCTATATTCGCCGTCATTTAGTTCTGCGAATGAATTCTTCATCCTTTCAATCTTTCCATTTCTCGCTGCTCAGTTGAGGTTAGAACTGAGTAGCTGTATCTGATTGAGTTGTTAGTTGGTGGTAATGCTAGACCTGAATATGGCCCAGTCAAATAATCATGAGAAAGAGAAGGGTGATAGAAAGGATCGCTTCTATTGATTACGGACCATTTTCTTATGAAGTAATCTTGCTCTCGCTTTGCTCTACTTCGCCTCTCGGCGCTAATGTCCTTGCCACGGCTTGCAGATTCTGCGTGAATTAGCTTGCTGGAAGCTACCCACAAAATACGCCCTCCAGATTCCGTAATTCTCAAACAGAGATCAACATCATTGAAAGCTACCGGAAAAAGGAACTCATCCATGCCGCGGTGTTTCAAGTACAACTCTCTGGTGAGTAGCATGCAAGCGCCAGTCACTGCAGTTCGGCGATGTGTAATCTGATTGTTCCCAAGATAACCGGGATCTCTATCTTCTAGGTTGTTCCCTGCGTGTGCGGCGAGGCCATTGATACCTATAACGACTCCACCGTGTTGAACCATACCATTCGACCAAAGGAGTTTCGCTCCTACCACATCTATGTTGGGACGAAGGCAATGCTTCACCAGTTCGGTGAGCCAGTTGCTATCTATGATTTCAATGTCATTATTCAGTAGGCAGACAAGCTCGCCTGTTGATACCTCGGCAGCCCTGTTATTGACTGCAGGATAGTTGAACGCATGCGGATGTGGCAGCACGCGTACACCCCGTGTTTGTAGTTCGTCGAAATATTGGAGCGTTTCATCCTCGGTGGAATCATTATCAACTATAATAATTTCTAAGTTTGGATAATTGGTGCTTTTCAAAACCCCCTCAACACATGTCCGAAGAAGATCAACCCGATCTCGCGTCGGAATCATAAGGGTCACTTTAGGAAACGTTTGGGGGTGAGCCCACTGAGGAACTAGCAGCGCGGGATAAATGTGATTTGGTTTTACAGTCGAACCGGGCACTAGGTTTTGAACCAGCCACCCAATCGACTTTTCTCTTTTTATGTTTCTTTCAGCCCCAACAGGACTTCTAGGTAGTCTAGTATGCCGATGATAAACTACGCGGGGGAGATGCCCTACGGTAGAGCCTGATGTTTCGCTAAAAAAAGCTAGAGCGCTAACGAAGTCTAACCAGCTGATCCGCGCTGGCTGGGTATTTTTTCGAATGTGCTCGAAAACGCTTTTGATCGCTTCGGTCCGTATCACCGCGCCAGGGGTAAATATGTCAGCGCCTAAGAACAGGTCTATATCCCAAATCGGCTTTAACCATGGCGAGGTACGCTCACCATTTATGCCATCGCAATCACAATCACCATATCCCCAAATCACCCCGTCAGTCATCAACCCCATCAGTTGATCAACTGCGTATGGGGATAATCTGTCTCCAGCCATCACGGGAATAATTGCGTCACACTTCTGGGCCTCAAGCTTATTTATTGCCGCTGTAATGTCATCCTCATGGGTCAGCACAGTGAGAGTAACTTCGGCCCGTTGATTCGCAACACTTGATTGAGTGATTGTCTCAAGCGTATTGTTCCCATCGGTAATTATCATTACGCCACATCTAAGCGGTGTACCCTCTACAGCTGGTGCTGGCGCTTGAAATACTTCAAACCACTCTGGATAGTGCTCAAATCCAGCACTTTTTGGAAGTAGTACTTCTTGGTGGCGCGCTACAGTTGCCAACAAAGTATCACCGTGCGTGTTTAGACGAGTGTGGCCATTTGAGCGTACGAGTGACTCTATACCTTCTGGCCAGCAGCATAGCTGCAGTGGACTACCAGACAGGGGTTGACCTCGGTCGTTTAATACCTCGAGATTATGCAGTTTTCCATCCGCTAATACCCACGGCAAATCAATCTCGAAGCCGTGGTGCCGGCTGGCCTTATAAGCTAGAGCATGATGCAGATGATCGGCGGTGACTGTGGCCACGGTGTTGATACCTTCTCGGACCGTCACGGTCACTGCTCGATTCGGATCAGTAGGATCGAATGCCCAGCCACTGACTTTAAGTCCACCGGTATGCCATACCTGTGAAGCCGCCGGTGCTGGATCAGCAGGAGAGGGCGCAGGGAGGTGAACAGTTCCTTCAAGCCATTTCTCTTGATTGGCGATACGTGCGGAGATGGTTTTAGCGGTTGAAAGCCAGCTTTCACGAAGCTGAAGGGCGAAACCATTGAATTCGTCGCCCCCATCCGCCCCTGGATGGAATTCGTTAGCTTTGGCAAAGCCTACGCTATGCCCATCGATGAACACTTCGACCACCAGACGTAGCGCGGGTTTTGAAGGGTCTAGTGCCCAGCCTTGTAGTACGTCGCCGTACAGCCCAGTAATGAGTCCACACATACGAGAGGTTGCATTTTGATCGTTCATAGTTCTGTCAGGCTGCGGGCCTATTTCCTTGATTTATCCATGTGCACGGATCCCGGCGTCGATTTCGACTGAAGGTTCTTGATCCAGTATATAAAGGGGCAAACCATACCGCTTGGTCATGGTTTGGCAATAGGCATCACTTGCCGATTCAGGGTCAAGGCTGATCAATCGTTCGCAACCGCTCAATGCTGCCCATTGAGCATGGTCATGTCCAGATGGAGCAAGCAGGCCTAGTACGGCGCCGGTTGAACGAAGTGTCGCTAACGCGGGACCGTCACCTTCGACGCAGAGCACGTTGACTGAACGCGTTTTGCGAAGTACCTGCGCGATCTTCAACCACTTGTGCAGCACGTCGGATTGGGATAGGTCGTCCGCTATTATCGCGCGATGTTCGAGAACGTCTGACGTGATATTCACCGTCTCAATGGGGGGGAGGTCGTCGGCGCTGGAACTTATATCTAATCCACACAGTAGATCCTGTAGTGCGACTGGCACTTGAGGAGTCCCTTTGCAAACCAAGCCGCGCACACCATTGTTCAGCAGAGCGGTCATGGTTTGACGGAGATCTGCACTATCTCTAGGCATGCTGTATTCAAGTACTGTCATTAAGGGTGTAGTCATTGCCTTGACGGTGATCATCAGACCAGCTTCACCTTGGCGATACTCAAGCATCACCGGCTCATCGACGGGCACTTGATTGTGGGCATAGAGAGGTATGACACCGTTGCTAGGCAGCCCTCGGTTCTTGAGCCAATCGTATATTTCAGGTAGGCGAGCGCTCTGAAGTGCGTTGCGTGCTGGCCGCAATGGATCTCTCTTGCAGAAGGCCTCATAGTCGGATTCGGCGCTAGGAAACCGCGTACGCAATATTGCGTTGTTATAAGCCACCCTTAGCGCTTTTTCCTCCTTGAAGGAGACTCCGCCTTTGTGAGCGACGAATACGTTGGGAGCTCCGATATGCCTGAAACCATGCTGACGCGCTCGAAGGCACCAATCGGTTTCTTCACCATAACCACGACTCAGATGCACCTCGTCCAAATAGCCCACGACATCCAATGCACTCCGCTTGATATAGAGGCAAAAGCCGCATCCGGTCTCTAGCTCTACCGCAGGGCTGTCCACTTCTCGAGCCAGGTCATCGATCTTGGCGTGTTCGATGGCATTTGGCATCGGCGCGCTAATGCGGCTAATAGGAAAGCTCATCAGCTCGCCATTGTTGGTAAAGGGGGTAACTGAGGCGATATCGGCCGCAGCGTACGCCTTTGCATGCAGCCGGTCCAGCCAATTACCCTGGACTCGTGTATCGGCATTGAGCCAGACCACGTCTTGCAAGCTGTTGAGTGCCATGCCGCGGTTAATGTTCCTAATGAAACCCAGATTCACAGGATTCTGCACCAGCTTGATTTTGCCTTTCCCTGCCAAGACGTTGAGCGCCTTTCGCAAACCTAGAATCGGCGTGGCATCTTCCAGTACTACGATCCGGTGTGGTGTGCGATTGAGCTTACGAGCTGCGATCGCGCTGTTGATGCACTCGAGGGTTTCCTCGAGCCCGTCATATACCGGAATCAGTACATCGACTGACGGAGCTGTACCTGTTCCAAGAACTGCAGGGGGCGGGACGAACGTTGGCATCGCCGACACCGGGCTGCCCAGCAAGCAGGCTCCTGCTGAGAATCGTATGTTCACGGCCCGCGTGGGATTAGGAACCTTGATTCGGATACCGCCGTGAGTGGCGGGAAGACCTATGGCAGTCAGTAGCGGATGCGCCAGATTGGCGGTCAACGACATCGTTTGCCCGTTGGACTCAAGCTCCAAAGTGGGGACAGCTTGTGGATTGCGTAGATCCACGGCCCAGCCCTGAACTTCCTTTTCCTCGGGGCTGTAGCGAACCACGCCAAAGGTAGAAGCGCCATCGGGCTGGGCGAGCAGCAACTTCAACACGAAAGAGAGTTCACTCGCCTCGGTGATATCAGGAAGGTGCGCCAGAATTGATGTGCGCAATTTCTGGGGCGACTCACACTGGCTACGGGCTTGCCACAGAGTCATTCTCAAAGAAAGGTCGTTTGGGTTTTTCTGCCAGGCCGACCACAGATACTCTTTCGCAAGCTTTGGCTGACGCTGAAGAAGAATGCTTCGGCCGACCAAGGCGTGTACGTCTGGTCGATGAGGAAGCAGGTGCGCTGCATTGCTTAGAAAAATAAAAGCCAACTGCGGATCATGCGGCAATGTCCCGATACCTTTCCAGATCAAAGCCTCCGGTCGGTATTCGGACGTTTGCATGGCGCATTCCAGCGCTGCAGCGGCGAGGTCATGCTCATTGGCCTGACGGTGACGGTGAAAAATGTCCATGAGCGTTTCTCGCTCACGATCAAGGGGTCTGGACATGGGCTGATCGATTCGCCATTCAAAATAAAAAGAAGGGCGACTCTAAAGTCGCCCCTTTTTTCAACATACGCTCAGCCTTTCAGCCGAGCGTATTTTCCGACTTAGCAGGGTGAATTACACCGCGCCGTGCAGCACAACAACGTTGTCGATGTGAGCAATGGCTTCCTGCGAACCGATGATGCCGATGGCAACGTCAGCATGGGTGGCGCCGTTAGCCAGAGCCTCGACCCAGCCTGCTTTACCAGTAACGTCGGCAGCAGCCTGCTCTTCAGTACGACCCAGCGCTTTTACATAGAGGTCGTTCAGGAAGTTGTCGGTCGACTTCTCGGCTGCTTCGGAAGAACCCAGGATGCCAGCGGCAACTTCTGCACGGCTTGCACCGTTCACCAGTTGGCTAACCCACGACGACAGACCGTCAGCGTCGGCAGTACGCTCCAGAGCTGCTTGGTACAGAGCTTCGACGAATTCGCCGTTGCTGCTGTCCTGGGCGATGGCTTCTTGCGAAGTAGCGATGCCGGTTACGACGTCTACCAGGGAGCCACCGTTGGCCAATACGCTCAGCCAGTTTTGAGCACCAGCAGTGTCTTCACCGATGCCACGACCCAGCAGGGTGGTGTACAGGGTGTCGATGAATGCGGTGTTGTCAGCGTCGGTGTACTCGGCAGAGTTCAGGAAGTTCTCGGCAATGGTGTTCACCGAAGTGCCAGCATTGACCTGAGTAGTCCACTGCTGAGCACCAGTAACGTCAGCGTCACGGCCGAGGATACCTTCATACAGACGCAGGGCGACAGCTTCGGCATCGTTATGAGCCAAAGCAACGGTGCTCAGAACGCCTTCGCTATCAGTGAAGCTCAGGAATTCAGCGTCGGTGATTGCAGCAGTTTGGCCAAGGCCTTGAGCGCCGTTCAGCGTAACGTTGAAGTTGTTGCCTGCAACGAAGCTGTAGTTGGCAGACGAACCATCCAGCTGAACCACGTCATAGCCAGCGCCAGTGTTGACGACATCAGAATGGTTTACACCGCTCAGAACGATGGTGTCGTTACCAGTGCCGGTGGTGATGACGTTGTTGCCCAAGCCGGCTACTACAGTATTGTTGCCGTTACCAGTAGTGATGATGTCGTTGCCGAAGCCGGCGTCGATGTAGGTGTTCTGGTCGCCGGTTACAGTAATGATGTCATCGCCGTTGCCAGTTTTGACCAGGAACTCGATGGCAGTTGCTGGATCAGCGGCAACAGCGGCGGCTGCGATGCTGAAGGCGTTTACAGTCGATGCATCTGCTGCAGCGGCCGCAGCTACGACAGGATTGAATGTAACGTTGAGGTTAGCATTGCTGTCCAGTACGAACGCCTTGGCTGAAGCCAGCGAATCAGGAATAGCCAAGTTAACGGTGTCGCCAGTACGACCAGCGATGGTGCCCGTAACGACTTCTGCAGCGGCAGTCTGACCAGTAGGAGTCAGAGGTGCAGAAACGCCATCCCAGCTAGCCAGGTTGACAGTTTCGGTGGTTTCCAGGCTGAGCAACGAACTGATCGCGGCCGCAGTTGCGGACGAGAAATTGGTGCTGGTCAGAGAGGTCTGGAACGTTTCGGACGAAATAGGGCTGTCGTATTGCATGTGTAATTCCTGTTACTTCAGGCCATCTGGCCTGTGCTGCTGATTTTCTGCTTCAGTGCAGAGTTTTCCCAAGGAGACTTATAGCGGGGAGCGTTCATCTTCGTAACGGGATCTATAGAGAGATGCAGCGCCACCAATGGCTCGGTGCCAGTGGGGCCATACATCATCTGGTTGGGCACGACGAGTTGCGGCGAGGAGCCGGAAAACACGATGTGGCCTGACAATTCGTAAAGGGAGCGGTTGGGCCCGACGAGGCTGAAACCTGCTGAAATAAGCGGGGATGCCTTACCGCGCGTGCCGGTGAATGTGCCAGCTGCGACGTTTGGACTAGGCCCGGAGCCTGCGACGGTGGATGTGTAGACTAAGTCCACGCCAGCAGGCTTGTTCTCCCAGATGACGCTAAAACCTTCCAGGCGCTTGGTGCCGTCGTGCTCGCCTACCCACCCTTTATTCGATTCCACATCGCCAGCACCTTGTAGATGCGCAATGAGTTTCAAGGACGCGGGCGAAGCGACTGCCTCGATTGCAGGGCTTGGCTCTGGAGTGGCCACAACTGCAAAATTTCGCATGATGGCAGGGGAGGTGTCGATACGATCAATGCGCAAATCGATGGGATCAATCTCGGCATCGAACATATGGTATTCGGTGATTAAAACAGTGGCGACGCCACTTTTGACTCGGGCAACTATGGTGTCTCCCAAGTGGGTCAGCATGTTCTTGCTGACGCCTTCAGCCGGGAAGAAATCAATGGATCCCTTGCCCAATGGTGCTTGCTGTAGGGCGATGCACACTGGTTTATCCACCGGAGGCTGCGAGGCATACCTGAAGATGTACATTCCTGGCTCTAGCAGGGTAACCCGTGAGCTGATTTTCAGGCCATCTAGTGCATGCGAAGGCAGTGACATGAATTCCAATTTCCTGTTGGCTGAAACACACTGTGTCATCTAAAAAACATGACAAGCCCAAAAACAATAACGTGGCCAGTGGCGGCGTCCCTGCGTGCAAGAATGATTGAGCGTAAGGGGGGGGTATGTCAATCACCCAATGTAAAAATTCTTACACGCTCATCTGAAAAGCCGCAGGAGCGTCTGATGAGCGAACTCATCAGACGCCGTCATATTCAGACAGCCTCATTACGAAAACTGCTACGCCGTGTTAAAAAATAAAAAAACGTTAAAAAACAATAGGTTGTGAATCATATTTGAATGTAATAATTTAATTCGACGGATTTCAGTCACTACAGTGGAGGCGTTTCGCCATATCCTCTCGCTAGATCATTCGTTTGGCGCTCTGGCATTTAACTACCAATTTCCTGAGGGTTTTCGTGATCGTTGCCTTAGGTAGGATCACCGAAATGCTTGACATGCCTAGGCGTCCCCAGCGAAGCCTAGATGAATAAAAAATTAGGAAAAAAATCATAGTTCTTCTTGTTGTGCTTCCATATGCTTCCACGGGTTTTGCGCTAGGGCGCTAGCCGTCTGCCTACGTCGGTAGTTGTGGTGCTCACTCCTATCAGATGAAAGCAAGTGGTACACTGAGCGCCGTTTTTGCCATTTTTTCAGTACGGATACTATGAGTCGGCCACGTGAAAATAATCTGCAGGCAGCATTAAAGGCCTGCAAAACCAGCTTCCTCTCGGTAGGATTCTTCAGCTTCTTCGTAAACGCGTTGATGCTGGTGCCAACCTTTTTCATGATCCAAGTGTCCGGTAGGGTGGTTCCAGCAAGCAGCACTTCTACCTTGATGATGCTGACCTTGATACTGACTGTGCTCATGATCACCATGGGTGCGCTCGAATGGGTCCGCTCCAGAATCATGGTTCGTATAAGCAATCGGCTCGATGTCTTGCTCAGCCGCGACGTGTACCGAGCTAGCTTCAAACGCGCGTTGAGCAGTGGTGGCATGGACGCAACAGCTCAATCGCTAAACGATCTGACGTCGCTGCGCCAGTTCCTCACTGGAAACGGCCTTTTTGCATTTTTCGATGCCCCTTGGTTTCCTATCTATACAGCTGTGATGTTTCTGTTTCACCCTTGGTTTGGTTGGATGACCGTGGGGTCGGGCTTAGTCCTGATCGTATTGGCGTTCGCCAACCATAGGTACACGGCGAATGCGATCGCTTCCGCCAACAAGGAAAGCGTTAGCTCAAATGTCACAACCAATAAGACATTGCGCAACGCGGAAGTGATCGAATCCATGGGGATGCTTGAGACGCTGATGAACCGGTGGGCGATACGTCAGCGCAGGGTGTTGATGCTGCAATCGGACGCCAGCGACAAAGGCGGAACTATCTCTTCCATTTCAAGAACATTTCGAAATTGGTCCCAGTCGATAATGTTGGCTTTGGGTGCCTATTTGGCGATCACCCATCAGATCAACCCTGGCCTGATGATGGCAGGCTCGCTTCTTTTAGGTCGTGCTCTAGCTCCGATCGATCAAATAATCAGCAGCTGGAAGGGTTTCATTGCTGCGCGGGTTCAGTACACTCGCCTTAACGGCGTGCTGGACAAACTCAGCGCAGAGCCTGACCGCATGCCGCTACCAGCGCCACAAGGTCATATCCAGGTCGAAAATCTCGTCGTTGCGCCGCCGGGCGCCAAGGCCCCGGTCATCCGCAACATCAGTTTCGTTGCGCCCGCCGGTTCAATCGTCGGTATCGTCGGCCCTAGCGCTGCGGGCAAATCGACCCTCGTTCGTGCATTGATGGGCATTTGGCCTACACAGCACGGCGTTGTACGACTCGACGGCGCAGACATCAGTAGTTGGGACAAGCACGAACTAGGCCCCTATGTGGGGTACCTGCCTCAGGACATCGAGCTTTTTGAAGGGACGATCAGCGACAATATCGCGCGCTTCGAAAAAATCGATGCGGAAAAAGTCGTGCAAGCAGCACAGACTGCAGGCGTCCATGAAATGGTGCTGATGCTTCCGGACGGCTATGACACAGTGATCGGTAGCGACGGAGTCAACCTCTCAGGTGGTCAGCGTCAACGAATTGGCTTGGCACGTGCAATCTATGGCAACCCGCGACTGATCGTGCTCGATGAGCCTAACTCCAACCTCGATGAAGTGGGTGAGCGTGCATTGAGCGTGGCCCTGCAGAAGATCAAGGAAACAGGCGCCACCGTGTTCATCGTTTCCCACCGCCCCAACATACTTTCACGGTTGGACCGCATCCTGGTGATGTCGAACGGGACGATTTCTCTGTACGGCGAACGAGACAAGGTCATCGCCGAGCTTGCCGCTCAGCAGGCTAAAGGGCAGGCCCGTGTTGCGCAGCCCGGGGCCGCCGCTCCCGGCGCCGTAGCTCCAACAGCACCGAAGCCTCCAGCGCCTCCGGCAGGCCCCGCTGCGCCAGCACCTGCTGCTTCTGCACCCAATGGCGCTTGAAAGGAATTCATCAGTGACCAGCAAGGCTATTACCACGTTCGACCACAACTTTGACGATATGCCCACCTCCGATCGAGGCATTCGGCGCATTGGCATGACCATTGTTTTTGTCACTTTCGGTATCTTCGGGACTTGGGCTGCGCTGGCACCGCTCGGCAACGCGGTCCACGGCACCGGTAATGTTACGGTGCAGAGCTACCGTAAAACAGTCCAGCACCTCGAGGGCGGGATCGTTAAAGAGCTGCTTGCCCGCGATGGCGACATGGTCAAGAAGGGTGATCCGCTGATCGTGCTGGATGAAGGACAACTAAGTGCCGAGTATGAGTCCACGCGCAACCAGTTGATCGTTGCCCGCTACAAAGAAGCTCGTTTGCGCGCCGAGCGCGACGGGTTGCAGGCCATTCCGCCCGTGGTCTTGTCCGGCACCGACTCGGAGCGTGCCCAAGAGGCATTGGCCGGCGAGCAGCAGGTCTTCAGTGCGCGTCATGACTCACGGTTGAGCGAGATATCTGTCCAGCGCGAGCGCATCAGTCAGTTGAGGCAGCAGATTCTGGGCCTGCAGGACATGATCAAGACCAAGCAGAATCTGGAAAAGTCCTATACCGGTGAAATCGTTCAGCTCAAGGACCTGCTGTCTCAGGGGTTTGTCGACAATCAGCGTTTGCTGGAACAGCAGCGCCGTTTGGACATGCTCAAGACGGAAGTGGCCGATCATCAGTCCACCATTGTGAAAACCCGCCTGCAGATCAGCGAGACAGAAATGCAGATCGTGCAGCTGAACAAGAAATTCAGCTCGGACGTGGCTAACGAGCTTTCCGATGTGCAGGCTCAGGTGTTTGATCTGCAGGAGAAAGAGAGTGCCTTGAGCGATCGCCTGTCCCGCGTGGTCATTCGTGCGCCGGAAAGCGGCATGGTGCTGGATATGAAAGTGCATACGGTAGGCGGTGTGGTCAGTGCTGCTACTCCACTGCTAGATATCGTACCTGCTTCCGCAGAGCTGATTGTCGAGGCGCACGTCGCACCGAATGACATCGATCGGCTTTCGCTTGGCAAGAGAGCAGATATTCGTTTTAGCGCTTTCAACAACTCTACTACTCCAGTAATCGAAGGCGAGGTAACCCGTATTTCGGCCGACGCGTTGAAGGACGAGCGTTCAGGTGATCCCTATTACCTGGTGCGCGTTAAGGTGTCCGAAGACGGCATGAAGAAACTCGGTGATCGTAAATTGCAGCCTGGCATGCCTGCTGAAGTGCTCATCAATGCTGGTGACCGCACTATGTTGGAGTATCTACTTAAGCCTGCGCAGAATCTAATCGCCACGTCGATGATCGAGGAATGATCGTGCTGCGTTTGCTATCTGGTGTGATATTGAGCATGTTCGTTTTGCAAGCAGCGGGCGCGGAACCGGTGGTGCCCAAGGATTTACCTCCCAAACCGCCCGTGTCGGCGTTGACCTATGCGCTCGACCTGGCTGGACTGTATCGCGAGGCGCGCCTGGAAGATCCACGGGTACTGGCGGCCTATGCTCGGGCCCGTGCTGCCTCTGAACAACAGCGCGAGGCGCTTGGTGGTTTGCTGCCGCAGTTGTCGGCGCAGAGCAACGTCAACCGGATTCTGCGCAAGGACGACGCCGCGCGGGAAATCTATGACAACAAGAGCTATTCCCTGAGCCTGACCCAATATCTCTATAACAAGACGGCTTGGGAGGGCTGGCAGAAGTCCAAGAGCGTCACTGCGCAGAAAGGCGCGCAGGCTGAAGATGCCCATGCCGAGGCCACAGTCGACTTGGCCAAGCGCTATTTCATTGCCTTGGCTGCCGACGACGAACTGGAACTGGTGCAAGCCGAACGCCGGGCGACGCAGAAGAACCTCGATCGGATAAACATGCTGTATGAACGGCAGATGGCCAAGATCACCGATCAGCTGGATCTCAAGGCGCGGGTCGATGCCCTGGCCGCACAGGAAGTGGATGCGCGTAACCAGGTGCAGGTAAGTCGCGAAGCGCTGTCGGAGATTGTCGGGCGGCGCATTGATGAGCGTTTGAGCCGGGTGCGTAACGACGTGGCATTGCAGGCGCCGGTCGCGCCCCTGGCCAACTTCGTGTCCCAGGCAATGGAGGCCAATCCGTTGCTCAAGGCCTACCAGAGTGGTGCCGAAGCTGCTGATGCCGCCGTGCGTGAAGGGAAGGGTGGGCATTATCCGCAGCTGAGCGTAAGTCTGAGTGCTCAGCAGAGTGACGTGGGTTACGACAATACCTTGACGCCACGCAGTGATAGTTATGTTGCGACACTGGGTGTAAGGGTTCCCATCTATAGCGGTGGGTCTACTTCTGCGCGGGTGCGCGGTCTCTATGACGATCAGCTGGCCGCAGAGCAGGATCTCGAAGGCATCCGGCGGCAGGTCGTCAAAGAGACGACCACGGCCTATCTGACCGCGCAGGCCAGCGTCGAGAAAATCCGTGCGAACAAGAACGCCTTGTCTTCGGCTCAGCAGTCCAGCGTTGCAGCTCAGAAAGCCTTTGCCTATGGCGTGGTTAATGCGGTGGACGTTTTGACCAGCGTGCAGAATGAGTTCAAAGCGCGCAGGGATTTGCTCAAATCCCAATATGACTTCATTACCAACCTTTTCATGTTGAATCGTTGGAGCGGGCAGTTGAACCAAGAGAGTGTCGACAGTGTCAACGTCTGGCTCAGCCCAGAGCCCGAGCAAGGCCTGCCCGGTGGCGACGTTGCCAAGGTGAAAACCAAACCCTGATCCATCCCCTGTAGCATCGGCTTGCGTAGTGTGTCAGTTGGAACACTGCGCACCCGGACGGGCTCGCGGGGCCTCTGTAGCAGCGGCGCGAGCCGCGTCGGCGGCTTCCGCAGTGTGTCAGTTGGAGCGCGAAGCCCCCGGACGCGGCTCGCGCCGCTGCTACAGGGGTCGTATCAGGTCGCACGGTAGATGACGCAGGCGGGGAGACTGGGCTGAGCTGGCGGGTATATGTATACTCCGCGCTTTGCATATTCGAGCGCCGGTGCTTTGCGCTGCCGCAAGCGTGGTTCGGTTTCTCTTTCGCTGCCTCGTCGGCACTAAATGGAGTTGGTTAATTCGCATGAAAGCTATTGTCACTGGTATCACTGGTCAAGATGGCGCCTACCTGGCGGAACTGCTGCTGGAAAAGGGCTACACCGTTTACGGCACCTACCGCCGCACCAGCTCCGTCAACTTCTGGCGTATCGAAGAGCTGGGTATCCAGAACAACCCCAACCTGCACCTGGTTGAGTACGACCTGACCGATCTGTCCGCCAGCATCCGCTTGCTGCAGACCACCGAAGCCACCGAGGTGTACAACCTCGCCGCGCAGAGCTTCGTGGGTGTTTCCTTCGAGCAGCCGCTGACCACCGCCGAAATCACCGGCCTGGGCGCTGTGAACCTCCTGGAAGCCATCCGCATCGTCAACCCGAAAGCGCGCTTCTACCAGGCTTCGACCTCCGAGATGTTCGGTAAGGTGCAGGCCATTCCTCAGATCGAGGAAACCCCGTTCTACCCGCGCAGCCCCTACGGTGTAGCCAAGCTTTACGCCCACTGGATGACCATCAACTACCGCGAGTCGTACGGTATCTTCGCCACCAGCGGCATCCTGTTCAACCACGAATCGCCACTGCGCGGCCGTGAGTTCGTGACCCGCAAGATCACCGACACCGTCGCCAAGATCAAGCTGGGCCTGCAGGAAACCCTGGAGCTGGGCAACATGGACGCCAAGCGCGACTGGGGTTTCGCCAAGGAATACGTCGAAGGTATGTGGCGCATGCTGCAGGCCGACGAGCCGGACACCTTCGTGCTGGCCACCAACCGTACCGAAACCGTGCGTGACTTCGTCACCATGGCGTTCAAGGCCGCGGACATCGAGATCAAATGGCAGGGCGAAGCCGAAGCCGAGCAAGGTCTGTGCGCCAAGACCGGCAAGGTCCTGGTGTCGGTCAATCCGAAGTTCTACCGCCCGACCGAAGTCGACCTGCTGATCGGCAACCCGGCCAAGGCCAAGGAAGTGCTGGGCTGGGCGCCGAAAACGTCGCTGGAAGAGCTGTGCCGCATGATGGTCGAGGCCGACCTGCGCCGCAATGAGCAAGGGTTCTCGTTCTGATGGCTAATGTCGGCAAGCGTGCATTGATCACTGGTATCCAGGGTTTCACCGGTCGCTACATGGCGGCCGAGTTGACGGCTCATGGGTATGAAGTCATCGGCCTGGGCAGTCAGCCGTCAGAGGAGCCTGGTTACTACCAGGCCGACCTGAACGATGCGCCCAGGCTCGCCGCCTTGCTGGCAGAGCTGCAGCCTGACTATGTGGTCCACCTCGCCGCGCTGGCGTTCGTGGGCCATGGTGTGGCTGATGCGTTCTATCAGGTCAACCTGATCGGGACGCGCAACTTGCTCGAAGCGCTCGCCGCTTCGGGCAAGGCGCCTGAATGTGTATTGCTGGCCAGTAGCGCCAATGTGTATGGCAATGCATCCGAAGGCATGCTGGACGAAGGCACGGCGCCCGCGCCGGCCAACGATTACGCCGTCAGCAAGCTGGCAATGGAATACATGGCCAGCCTGTGGCAAACCCGCTTGCCGATTGTCATTACCCGGCCGTTTAACTACACCGGGGTGGGGCAGGCGGACAATTTCCTGTTGCCCAAGATCGTTTCGCACTTCCGCCGCAAGGCCGAAGTCATCGAGTTGGGTAACCTCGATGTATGGCGCGACTTCAGCGACGTTCGTGCGCTTGTGGCCGCGTACCGCGGGCTGTTGGAAAACAAGCCCCTGGGGCAGACCGTCAACGTCAGCTCGGGTGTCACTCATTCCCTGCGCGAAGTGATCGAGTTATGCGAAAGCATCACTGGCCACCGCATCCGCGTGGAAGTGAACCCCGCGTTTGTGCGCGCCAACGAAGTGAAGACGCTGTGCGGTGACAATAGCCGCCTGCGTTCGCTGGTCGGCGACTGGCAGACCCCGCCCTTACGCGACACTCTGCAATGGATGTTGGCTGCCCAATAAATGAAGGTTGTCCTTTCCGTCGAGCCTGTCCGCTTTCCGCTGACGGGCATCGGTCGTTACACCTATGAATTGGCGCGGCGTCTGCAGAACAGCCCCGAGATCACCGACCTGCAGTTCTTCGCCGGTCGCAGTTTCCTGCCAGGCTTGCCCAGTGCGGCCGATGCCTCTGGCAGTGGCTACAGCCTCAAGCGTGCAGTACAGAAGAACTTTCTCGCCATCGAGGCCTATCGCCTGCTGATGCCGCTGCTCAAGGCCCGAGCCTTGAAGGCTCATGGCGACTACTTGTATCACAGCCCCAACTACTATCTGCCGCCGTTCAAAGGGCCTCGCATCGCGACGTTTCACGATTTGTCGCCGTTCACCTGGTCCCAGTGTCATGCACCACAGCTGGCGCGCTACCTTCAGAAAGAACTGCGGCTGACCTTGAAGCGGGCTGATCGCCTGATCACTGATTCCGAATTCACTCGGCGCGAATTGGCCGAGTATTTCGACTGGCCCATCGAGCGGATCGATGCCGTACCGCTGGCCAGTTCCCCGGAATTTCATCCACGCAGCGCCGCCGAAACCAGCGAAGTGCTCGCCCGTTATGGTCTGACCCACGAGGGTTACAGCCTGTTTGCCGGCACCATCGAGCCGCGCAAGAACATCGAAACGCTGCTCACGGCCTATGAAACCTTGCCGCTGGCCACGCGTCAGCGCTGGCCGTTGATCCTGGCCGGCTATCGGGGCTGGCGCAACGAAGCCATCTTCGCGCGCATCGAGTCCGCGCAGCGCCAGGGCTGGGCGCGCTATCTGGGATTCGTGTCCGCCGAGGACCTGCCGATCCTGTTCGCAGGCGCGCGGTTGTTCGTATTTCCGTCGCTGTACGAAGGTTTCGGCCTGCCGGTGCTGGAATCGATGAGCTCGGGCGTGCCGGTGGTCTGCTCAGATAACTCCTCGCTGCTGGAGGTGGCAGGTGATGCGGCCCTGATGTGCGAAGCGATGGACATCGAGACCTTGGCGAAGCATATGGCTCAGGCACTGGAAGACGTTGAATGGCGCGCGGACGCACGTCAACGGGGCTTGACGCACGCCAACGGCTTCTCGTGGGACCGCTGCACCGCGCAAACGCTGATCGCCTATCGCAAGACGTTGGAAAGCCGATGATCAAGGTGCTGCATTTTTTCAAGACCTACTTTCCCGATTCCATGGGTGGCGTCGAGCAGGTCATCTTCCAGCTGGCTGAAGGCTGTGCCGCTGGCGGTGTGCAGTCCGAGGTCTTGTACCTTAGCGATCGCGGTGCCGCACGCAACGAGCGGGTAGGGCACCACCTCGCCCATCGCTCGAAACTGGATCTGCATGTGGCTTCCACCGGATTTTCCTGGTCGGCGCTGGGCGATTTCAAGGCATTGGCCAGCCAGGCGGACCTGATCCACTACCACTTCCCGTGGCCGTTCATGGACCTGGTGCATTTTGCCAGCCGTACGGGCAAGCCGTCGGTGGTCAGTTATCACTCCGACATCATCAAGCAGAAGACCTTGCTCAAGCTCTATCAGCCGCTGATGAATCGCTTTCTCGGGGCCATGGACCGCATCGTCGTGTCATCGCCCGATTACGCGGCGAGCAGCCCGGTTCTGCAGCGCTTTCCCGAGAAGCTGTCGGTCATTCCCTTCGGCCTCGATCCGGCGACCTATCCCATGCCCGCCGCCGAGCGCCTGACACACTGGCGTGGTCGCTTCCCTGGCAAATTCTTTCTGTTCGTTGGCGCGCTGCGTTACTACAAGGGTTTGAACTACCTGCTGGATGCTGCCAAAGCCACTGGGCTACCGGTGGTGATTCTTGGCGGTGGTCATCTGGAGGCCGAACTCAAGGCTTACGCCCAGCAGTTGGACGTGAGCAACGTGCATTTTCTCGGCGGCCTGCCGGATGAAGACAAGGCGGCGCTGCTCACCTTGTGCCACGCCTTTGTCTTTCCTTCGCATCTGCGCTCGGAATCGTTCGGCATATCGCTGCTTGAAGGCGCGATGTACGGCAAGCCGATGATCTCGTGCGACATCGGCAGCGGCATGAGCTACATCAACCGAGCCGGGGAAACCGGGCTGGTGATTCCTCCCCGCGATCCGCAGGAGCTGGCAGCGGCCATGCAGACCCTGTGGAACGAAGAGGCCATGGCCAGTGCCATGGGCGCCGCCGCATCGCGGCGTTTCCAACAAGTATTTACCGCACAAGGAATGGCGGACAGTTATGTGCAGTTGTATCACGACGTATTGCAGCGTTAACCCACTCGACCAAGGTACTGGCTCATGATCTCGAAACCTGTTTTGGTCACTGGCGCGTCGGGTTTCGTCGGCGCCGCCGTAGCGGCGCGTCTGGTGCAGCTGGGCTGCCCCAACACGCGGGCGGCAGTTCGCCGCGCCTACACGCAACTGCCTCTGGGCGTTGAAGGGTGCGTTGTTCCGACCCTGGCCGCCGATACCGACTGGACCAGCGCCCTGGCCGGCATCGACAGTGTGGTCCACGCCGCTGCGCGGGTGCATGTCATGCGCGAGTCCGCAACCGACCCCTTGGACGCGTTCCGCCGGGTGAACGTCGAAGGCACTTTGAACCTTGCTCGCCAGGCGGCCCAGGCCGGGGTTCGACGCTTCGTGTTCATCAGTTCGATCAAGGTCAATGGCGAAGCCACCGAGCCGGGCCGGCCGTTTCGTGCCGACGACGAGCCGGCACCCCAGGACGCCTACGGGGTGTCCAAGCTGGAGGCGGAAGTGGGTCTGCGTGCGCTGGCCGAGACCACGGGCATGGAAGTGGTGATCATTCGTCCGGTGCTGGTGTACGGGCCGGGTGTGCGCGCGAATTTTCAGGCGCTGATGAGTTTGGTCAACAAAGGCGTACCGTTGCCGTTCGGCAGAACCAGCAATCGCCGCAGTCTGGTCGCACTGGATAACCTGGTGGACATGGTGTGCACTTGCCTGGAGCATCCAGCCGCCGCCCATCAAACCTTTTTGGTCAGTGACGGCGAAGCGGTGTCGACCGCAGGACTGGTGCGAGCCATGGCGATGGCGCTGGGCAAGAAGCCGCGTCTGCTCGACGTACCGCTGCCGTGGATGAGCCGCGTGGCCCAGGCACTGGGGCAAGGCGCGGTGACGCAGCGTCTGTTCGAGTCGCTGGAAGTGGACATCGACAAGAATCGCCAGCTGTTGGGTTGGGAACCCTCCACCCGAATGGCCGATGCATTGCTCGCCACCGCGCGGCCCTACGTGGAAGCGCGACGTCGATGAGCATGCCGGTGTGGCTGGTAATCGTTCTGGTGATGGCCTATGGGCTGACCTACGCCTTGCGCCGCTATGCCTTGGCACGCAGCCTGATGGACGTGCCCAATGCGCGCAGCTCCCACACGGTGCCGACACCGCGCGGGGGCGGGGTCGCTATTGTGCTGGTGTTCCTCGCGGCCATAACGCTGCTGACCCTTAACGGAACGCTCGATACCCGCTCCTGGCTGGCGCTGTTCGGCAGTGGCGCGCTGGTGGCGGTGGTGGGTTTTCTTGACGACCATAATCACATTGCCGCGCGCTGGCGCTTGCTCGGGCATTTCGGTGCGGGCGCCTGGGCGTTGCTGTGGCTGGGCGGCATGCCCGGTGTGCTCGGTGCAGTCGATGGCCTTGCGCCGCTGTGGTGGGTGTTCGGCCTTTTGTATCTGGTGTGGATGCTCAACCTCTACAACTTCATGGACGGCATCGATGGTATAGCCAGCGTCGAGGCCATCTGCGTCTGCGCCGGGGCATGCGTGATCTATGCCGTGGGCGGGCACCTTCAGTTGATGTGGTTGCCCGGCCTGCTCGCGGCAGCGGTAGCAGGCTTTCTGCTGTGGAACTGGCCGCCGGCGAAGATCTTCATGGGCGATGCCGGCAGCGGTTTTCTCGGTTTGGTCCTGGCCATTCTTTCGGTCCAGGCCGCGTGGGTCGAGCCGAGTTATTTCTGGGTCTGGATCATCCTGCTGGGTGTGTTCATCGTCGATGCGACGTTTACGCTACTGCGGCGGTTGCTGCGCGGCGACAAGGTGTACCAGGCGCACCGAAGCCACGCCTACCAGTACGCTTCGCGGGTTTATGGGCGACATCTGCCGGTTACCGTCGCCACGGCATTGATCACGCTGGGGTGGCTACTACCGATGGCCGTTTGCGTGACGGTTTTCGGTCTGAACCCTGTGCTAGGCACCTTCATTGCTTACATCCCTTTGTTGTGGCTGGCTTTTCGTTATCATGCGGGGGAATTGGAACGCGCATGAAATTGCGTTCGCGCACTGGTGCAATCGACTGATCGCACTTATGGTTACGTAGTTGCTGCAACCGACCGTCACGGTCAGAGGCCAATTGGGTCGAATGTCGATGGATAAGTTACGTACACGCTTGCTGGGTTTGCCACGTCGCCAGAAGCGCATGCTGCAGGTGGTCACGGACATCGTGTTGGTCTGGGTCGCGCTGTGGATGGCATTCCTGGTGCGCCTGGGCATCGAGGACATGTACAACCCGATTCGCGAGCACGACTGGCTGTTCATGGCCGCACCGCTGGTGGCGATACCGCTATTCATTCGCTTCGGCATGTATCGAGCGGTGATGCGCTACTTCGGCAACGATGCGCTGGTGGCCATCGTCAAGGCGGTCAGCCTCTCGGCGCTCATTCTTGCGGTCGTGGTGTACTGGTACAGCAACCACCAAACGGTGGTGCCGCGCTCGATCATCTTCAACTACTGGTGGATCAGCCTGGTCATCATCGGCGGCTTGCGCCTGGCGATGCGTCAGTACTTCATGGGGGACTGGTTCAACGCGGTGCACAACGTGCCGTTCGCCGGGCGTGACGACCGCTTGACCAAGGTAGCGGTGTACGGTGCAGGTGTGGCGGGCAATCAACTGGTCGCCGCGCTGCGCATGGGCCGGGTGATGCGTCCGGTGGCATTCATCGATGATGATCCGAGCATCTCCGACCGGGTGATTGCAGGTATTCAGGTGTTCAAGCCCAAACATATCCAGCGCATGATCGATCTGACCGGCGCCGAGGAACTGCTGCTGGCGCTGCCGTCGACATCGCGTTCGCGGCGCCGTGAGATCCTCAGTTTCCTCGAAGGCTTTCCGCTGCATGTACGCAGCGTGCCCAACTTCACCGCGCTGGCGAGCGGAGAGGTCAAGGTCGACGATATTCAGGAAGTGGACATTGCCGACTTGCTGGGGCGCGATTCGGTGCCCGCGCAAGACGATCTGCTCGAGCACTGCATTGCCGGCAAATCGGTGATGGTGACCGGGGCAGGGGGGTCGATCGGCTCCGAGCTGTGCCGACAGATACTGAGCCTGGAGCCGGCGCTGCTGATTTTGCTGGATCACGCGGAATTCAATCTCTACACCATTAGCGGCGAGCTGGAGCAGCGTGCCGCTCGTGAGGGGCTGAACGTACAGATGTTGCCAACGCTTGGCACCGTGCGCGACCAGGCCAAGCTGCTCGAAGTCATGACCACCTGGAACGTGGATACGGTGTACCACGCGGCCGCCTACAAGCATGTGCCTATGGTGGAACACAATATCGCCGAAGGCGTACGCAACAACGTGTTGGGTACGCTCAACTGCGCTCAGGCCGCGTTGCAGGCCGGGGTGGCCAACTTTGTGCTGATCTCCACCGACAAGGCCGTGCGCCCGACCAACGTGATGGGCAGTACCAAGCGGTTGGCGGAGATGAGCTTGCAAGCGCTGAGCCGCGAGTTGGCACCGGTGCTGTTCGGCGACCCCGCCAATGTGGCGCGCGTCAACAAGACACGCTTCACCATGGTGCGTTTCGGTAACGTGCTGGGTTCGTCGGGTTCGGTGATTCCGTTGTTTCACAAGCAGATCAAGTCGGGCGGCCCGGTCACAGTTACGCACCCGAACATCACCCGTTATTTCATGACCATCCCCGAGGCGGCGCAACTGGTGATCCAGGCCGGCTCCATGGGGCGCGGTGGCGAAGTGTTCGTGCTGGACATGGGCGAGCCGGTGAAGATCATCGATTTGGCGCAGAAGATGATTCACCTGTCGGGCTTGAGCATCCGTTCCGAGCAGAACCCGCAGGGCGATATCGGCATCGAATTCACCGGGTTGCGGCCGGGCGAGAAGTTGTACGAAGAGTTGCTCATTGGCAATAACGTGGTTGCCACCCGTCATCCGATGATCATGAGTGCCCATGAGGATCATTTGTCCTGGGAGTCGCTCAAGGCTGAACTGACTGAGTTGCTGCGCGCTTTGGATGACGCCGATTTCGATCGGGTCCGCGAAATCCTCAGAGAGGCCGTGAGCGGGTACGCCCCGGAAGGCGAGATCGTCGATTGGCTGCACATCCACCAGCATCGCGGCAGCAACGACTGACCCATCGGGCTGCCTTTTTCGCGGCCGGTGACCGTATCGACCATGGCGGGCCATGCGCGGGTCGACAATCGGCTACGGATCGCCCATCATGCAGCGCTGCCGATACCAGGCTGCACATACCCGAACCAGTCGTTGCCCATAAAAATGACCGACATACTTTCCGAACCTGCGGTTCGAGTCGACGTGGCGGATTACCCCCTCGTCTCGATCGTGGCGCCTTGCTACAACGCTGAAAAGTTTCTCGAAGAGGCGTTGGTCAGCATCTTCGCTCAGGACTATCCGAACTTCGAAGTGATCATCGTCGACGACGGTTCCAGTGACCGTAGCATCGACATGCTCACCGCGCTGCAGACCACCTACGACTTTCAGTTGCTGCAGCAGGCCAACCAAGGTGTCAGTGCTGCGCTCAACTTCGGGTTGCAGCAGGCTCGCGGAAAGTACGTCTCCACGCCGGACCTGGACGACATCATGCTCGCCCACTCCTTGCGCGTGCGCGTCGATTACCTGGAGAAAAACCCGGATGTCGGCGCCGTTGGGGCGCTGATCACCTACATGGATACCCAGGGCAATGCGCTGAAGGACCAGACTCACACCCGCATACGGCGCATGGATTTTGCCGACATCCTCGCTAATGCACGAGTCTGCGGTGCGCCGGTATCGCTGTACCGCATGGAGGTGCTGCGCAAGGCCAAGTTCTACGACCCCGCCATCAAGGTCCAGGATTTCCAGATGACCCTGCGCATTGCCGAACAGGGTTTCGAGATCCATATGCTACCGGTGATCGTCACCCGCTACCGGCGTCATCCGCACAACCTGTCGCGACGTTACAAAACCCTGTTCGAAGCCGACATGCGCGCCATCGAACCCTATCGAGGGCACCCCGGCTACGAACGGGGCCGAGCTAAACTGGTCAACAAGGCTTTGAAGTATGCGGTGGTGGAAGACAAGAAGGATGCGCTGCGCCTGCTGCGCTCGATCCCGCTCAAGCTCTGGGACCGCACCACGTTTCGCCGTCTCAAGCGCCTGGTGTTGCATTGGTAAGTAAGGAAGTGTGTCGATGAAGTGGTGGGATCGTTTCAAGAAAAGGAAGGTTCGCAAGCACCTCGGGCAGTTCGAGAAGTTGTTTCGCGGCCCTGAGCGGATCCGTATGCGTTACCCCCAGTATTCGATTGGGGTGGGAACCTACGGGATCCCGGACGTACAGGAGTTCGGGGATGACACCACCCTGAACGTCGGCAACTACACCTCGATCGCCGAAGGCGTGAAGATCCTGCTGGGCGGTGGTCATCGTACGGACTGGGTCTCGTGCTTTCCGTTCCCACTGATTATTGATGAGGTAAAGGATGTGCCGGGTGCAGCGCCCACCAAGGGGGATGTCACCATCGGCAGTGACTGCTGGCTATGCGCCAACGTTCTGATTCTATCCGGGGTGACGGTCGGCCATGGCGCGGTAGTTGCAGCCGGTGCGGTAGTGACCAAGGACATACCGCCCTATGCCATCGTAGGCGGCAACCCCTGTCGATTCATCAGGTGGCGCTTCGAGGAGGAGGTGCGTGAGGCGCTGTTGGCATCCGCGTGGTGGGACTGGCCCGTAGCCGAGGTCAAGGCGGTCGCGCATCTGTTGTGCAGCGACGACCTGGAGGCGTTTCTGGCCTATGCCCGTAATCGCCAGTCGACGCCAGTCATTGATCAAGGATCGCAGCGGTATCGTGCATCGTGAACGATTCAGGCACGTCCTGACATTCATTGGGGGCATGCATGGTTACACTCCAGGCGGTTCCCGCGATCGGCTCGCACGCCTGTCATACCTAGAGTGCCTGGTTTCGCTCGGGCACGGCATCACTTTTTCAGAGCAGCGATTATGAATACGTCCATCTCCGACAATCGAATGCAGCCCCTGGTGTCGGTGATCATCGCCTCGTACAACCACGCGCCGTATATCGAAGCATCGATCGGCAGTGTGCTGGCGCAGACCTACGCCAACATCGAACTGCTGGTGGTGGACGACGGATCGACTGATGGCAGCGTCGAGCTGTTGCGCACGCTCAGTGCCGAACACGGATTCGATCTGCGGGTGCAGGAGAACAAAGGCTTGTCGCGCACATTGAACGAGTCGGTGGCGCGGTGCCGCGGTAGCCTGGTAGTGCCGTTCGGATCGGACGACGTGATGTTTGCTCATCGTATCGCGACTCAGGTGGCGTACATGGAGGGCAAGCCCGAAGTGGGGATCTGCTCGGCCAATACCGAGATCATCGATGCCACGGGCAAGGTGATGTGCGAGCGCGAGCAGCGCAAGCGCAACGAGCCGTTTCGTCGCCTGGACTTCGATGACATGTTCATGGACCGCAAGCCGGGACCGACGGCTGCGACGTTGATGTTCCGGCGTGAGGCGTTGGAGAAGGTCGGTGGTTTCGATCCGGAGATTCGTCTGGAAGACGTCTACATCGAGCTGGCTATTACCCGCGCCGGGTATTTCATTGACGTGCTGGGCGAGCCCTTGGCGCAGTATCGCAAGCATGCGACCAACACCTACAAGAATGGCCGCTTCATGGTCGAGAACGTGCTCAAGACCTACGCGGTGTATCGCGAACATCCCGCCTACGAGCAGGTGCGCTGGCGATTTCTGAATTCGATGTTCTTGAAGTACGCGCGCAAGGACAAGGGATTGAGCCGGGAGTTGCTCGGCATGATTCCGCTCAGGGCCTGGAACAAGAAAACCCTGCGCGGCATGATCCGCATGGTGTTCGGCTAGCATCCGCGTGCACCGCCGACGCGGCTCGCGCCGCTGCTACAGGGGGCGGGTGTTTGTGGGAGCGGGCCCTGCCCGCGAAGGGGGCGTGCGATGCTTCAGGCCTACCGCATATACCGCCGACGCGGCTCGCGCCGCTGCTACAGGGGTTGGGTGTTTGTGGGAGCGGGCTCTGCCCGCGAAGGGGGGCGTGCGGTGCTTCAGGTCTACCGCATATACCGCCGACGCGGCTCGCGCCGCTGCTACAGGGGGGCGGGGGCTGTAGCAGCGCAAGCTGCGGTATTTCGATAGGACTCAGTTACAGGGCTTTGGCCGGAGGATGGTGGAGGCGGTTGCCCCAGTGGCACAACCACTGCGCATACACCAATGCCATCGGAATCCAGATCAGGAACCAGTGCTCCTTGGGCCGCGACATGAAGGCGCTGCCTTCGGTCAGGCCCGAAGCAAATCCGAATACCAGCCAGGTGGCGGCGACCACCACCTGCGGCTCTCGCCGGTTCATCCAGCAGAAGCGCATGGCCAACCCATACAGCACCATCCACAGACTCAGTCCGGCCACGCCGCCGATGTAGAGCACGCCCAATTCGATATTGTGCGGATCCGCCAAGGTGGTCGGCAGCCCTGGAATGACAATGGTCATTTCCGAATCGTAACCGCGGCCCAGCCAGGGGTTTTCACTGATCTGACGCAGCGATTCCATCCAGATCTGCGGCCTATACGACGCTCCTCGCGATGTCAGCACATCAGGCATCACCACATACAACGCGGCAATGCCCACCAGTGCGATGGCAATGGCCAACCCGCCGCGTTTCTTGTTTCCTGCCGCCATCAGCCATAGCAGAGCCGCCGCCATGCCGATGATGGGGGTACGCGAACCGGTGGCGATCAAGGTCACGCCAAGCACCGCCAGGCAGCCTAGCGCCAATGGGTTCCAAGGATTGCGACCGATGTACCACGTGGCCAGCCAGACACTGGCGAAGGCGCCGAACACGTGGGCGCTGAGCAATGGGTTGTACAGCGCGCCATAGCCGTCCAGGCGGCTGCCGAGAGAGGCACCTTGCACACCATAGAAATAGATCAGCGACAACCCTCCAGCCGCCGTTGCGATCAGCGCTGCCAGGTGGGTGATCTGCGCCAGCCGGGCCGGTATGTTCAACGCGATCAGGCCAGCGGAAAGCAGCACCATGGCGATGTACAGCGGCCGTTTGAACAACGAGCCAAAATCTTCTCCGTCTATGGCCCAGCTGACGCTGAGCAGGATGTACGCACTGAACGCTACGAAGGCCAGAAACATCGGGTTGCGCACCAATGCCTTGAACGGACCCGGTTGCACTGCCAACGCTAGCAGCGTGGGGATCGCCAGGAAAAGGTAGAACAGCTTGTGGTAGAGGGAACGATCCCACGCCCAGAACATTCCGGTCATGATGACCAGCCAGCCTATCGGTAGAACATAGGCATTGAGCACCTGCGCCGTGCGCACGCGCACGGACGCGCGTTGAGGTTGGATGAGGGGTTGTCTGTCCATAGGCCTGATGAGTGAAGTGATGAGGGCGGGTGGATTGTACGTGGATGTGACTTCGCATCAACAGTGAAGGTCCCGGCGCTGAAAAATCCTACGGATCGGCGCGGCCTGACACGTCGTGCAACAGGCTGGCAGTAGCGCAATTGGCGCGCTGGACTAGGGTTGGCAGGCGGCTCGGAAATGCCGCACTTCTCATTCATGTCATGGAGGGTATGCAATGCCTGGAATTTCTTTGCCCGCACTGGCGCTGGTGGCTTTGGCCTGCATCGGGGGGGTGTTTGGCACTACGCCGGCAACGGCTGCGACAACATCGTCACGGGCTATGCAGGTGGACCTGCCAAGCCAGGTCAACCTGAATACGGCCGATGCCGAAACCCTGAGGAAAGTACTGTCGGGGGTCGGGCGCACCAAGGCCGCTGCCATCGTCGAACACCGGCAGACCTACGGCCCCTTCGAATCGGTCGATGAATTGCTGGAAGTCACCGGCATCGGCAAGACCCTGCTGGATCGCAACCGCGACAAGCTCACCGTTGAGTGAGGACGTATGACGACTTGCTTCAGCCACCGCTGACCAGCCGCAGCTTGGTGCGGTCCGGAATCACCGCCTCGATGATATCGGCGGCACGTTGGGTACCGCCCATCACGTGAATGGCATCGGCGAGCTGTTCAAGGTGGGGCCACTGATTCTCGAGTACATGACGCAGGTGTTTCTCCAATTCACGGCTGCTGCTATGCCGGCTCGCATGCACGCCGGAGCCACTGTACGCCACACGTGCCGCCACACCCGGTTGGTCGGCAGCTATGGGCAAGACCAGTATGGGGGTCTCCGCCACGACGGCTTCGAGTACGATATCAAGTTCACCGTGGGTCACCAATACGTCGGCATACTGCAACAACAGCGCTTGATCGGCCGAGTTCGTGACCCAGGTTGCGCCTTGTCGCAACAGCAGAGCGCACTGGCGATGGCTCAGTCCATCGTGATGAATGACCAGCAACTGGGCATCGAGCATCTTGCAGGCTCGGGCGATCCGCTTGAACATATTCATCCGATTGCCGTGAAGCGGGCCGAGCGTTGCGACGACGAAGGGGCGGCTGTTGTCCAAGGCATAGGGCAGGTGGTTCGCCTCATCCGGAACCCGCCGCAACGGCCCCACTTCATGAAACCAGGGCGGCAGATTGGGGCGTGGGAAGTCGAACTCAAGCACCGTTTGGCTGATCTGCGCCAATGGCGACAGGCACTGGTGCAGGCGCTTGCGTGTAGTCAACCCAAGCGCAACGGATTGACGAGCAATGGTCTTGTGCAGGGGTTTCATGATCCAGTCGTATCGACGCTCGGCACGCGCGTAACGCCTGACGGCATCTTCGCCACGCTCGTAGGGGTAGGGCAGCACCGGCAAGGGGATGGTCGCATCCTCACGGTTGACGGGCAGTGCACAGGCAATGGAGACGAAAGGCAGGCCAAGGGACTCCGCCACCAGCCCACCAGCAGCTTCCATCTGGTCGCATAGCAATGCATCGATGCGATCTTCCCGCAAGGCCGCCGGCAACTCATGGCAGAGCATTTCCGTTACCCACGCCATTTCTGCATAGATACGTCGCTGGCCCAGCCAGGTGCCGAAACTTGCTGCCTGGGTCGGGCTTTTCGAAAACCACCGCGCAGGAGTGCGTTCAGGACCGATGGCATGAAATTTGACCTTGGGGAAACGCAGAAGCCGGCGGGCTGTGGACTGGTGGAAGAATGTCACACAGTGACCCCGCTCGATCAGCTCCATTGCCAAGTGTTCAAGTGGATGAAAATGACTTGGCAAGGGAGGTGCGATGATTGCGAAACGGATCATTGTCGACTCCCGCGGGGTCAGGTTAATACCATGCGTCAGGCGCCTGCCCTCGCGGCGAGTAATACGAGCCATGCGACGTCAGGACTAACTTGCACGGAGCGGGTATCTGAGACTAGGAGCACATGCAGGTGGTGCATGTTCCGCGTTGTCCAACGAAATCTACCATACGGCCGTGCTGCTCGTCGGAATAAAAACGCGACACATGTTTATGAATAGACAAATTAGCCAATAAAAACATGTACTTGCATTTGTCCTTGAATGTCATTTGTACTTTATCGTCAAATGTTCGGCGTTTTCCATTCCGGACGAGCCTATAGCAGAGTAAGCTTGCCGTCGGGCCACCCTTGCGGGTGATGTACATTGGACGACGCGGGTCGGATCGCACCTGCTGTAGTGGCTTGGCGCGGCGGGTAAAGGACCGTCCTGTGCCCTCGCCTGGGAAGTGGATGATGGCTGACAAGACATTGCGCATTCTGATTGCCGACGAGCTGGGGCAGCAAGCGGTGCAGATCGAGCGAACGCTCAACAATCTGGGCTATTTCAGGGTCGTGCCGGTGCGGTCTCTCGACGAACTGCTGACCATGGTGCAGAGCGCTTATGAGCCATTCGATCTATTGATCGCCAACACCGACATGGCGGTGCGCTCCGGTGTTGACTTGCCACGGTTCTGCATGAACACCGAGCATGTCCGCCATGCGTTGCTGTATGAAAGCCAAAAGCAGATCGAAACGGAACTGACCGATGCCAGCGGCGAGCGGTTGCGTACCAGCGTCACGCAGTTGCCTGATCTTGAAGCGCTGCGCACGTTCATGGCCATTGTCGAATCGCCCAAGGCACCATTGGAGCACCGTGTGCGGGTGATCGGCGAGGGCATTCGCACGCGCAAGTCCTTGAGCTCCCCTCCGCCTTAGCTGTTCGCGCCTGTCACGTTCGACACTTTTTGCTATCCTGCGCGCCTTTGACCGGCGCGAGGATACGTGCCGTCGGCCACCAGCGGACCTGCCCATGCCTGCCGATAGTTCAGTTCAGCCACTGCTGCTCAACCGTAGCGACCACAAGACCTTAGGGCTGGCCGCCCTCGGCGGTGCGCTGGAAATATACGATTTCATCATCTTCGTCTTCTTCGCGCTGACCCTGAGTCAGCTGTTCTTTCCCCCGCAGATGCCCGAATGGCTCCGCTTGCTGCAGAGCTTCGGCATTTTCGTGACCGGTTACCTGGCTCGTCCGTTGGGCGGCATCCTGATGGCGCATTTTGCCGACCGCTTGGGGCGCAAGCGGGTATTCAGCCTGAGCATCCTGATGATGGCGGTGCCGTGCCTGCTGATCGGGGTGATGCCCACCTATGCACAGATCGGCTACTTGGCGCCGCTGCTGCTCCTTGCCTTGCGCATCCTGCAAGGCGCAGCCGTAGGAGGGGAGGTGCCGAGTGCCTGGGTGTTCGTTGCCGAACATGTGCCATTGCGGCGACGTGGCTATGCGCTGGGGTTTCTTCAGGCCGGATTGACCTTCGGCTACCTGCTGGGGGCGCTGACTGCCACCGTGCTGGCGCGGGTGTACAGTCCGCAGGAAATTCTGGACTGGGCGTGGCGTCTGCCGTTTCTGCTCGGCGGGGTCTTTGGGGTGGTAGGGGTGTGGCTGCGTCGTTTGCTGAGTGAAACGCCAGTGTTTCTGGCCATGCGCGCGCGCAGCGAGCACGTCAGCGAGTTCTCCCTGCGCACGGTGCTGCGCGAGCATCGCACGTCGTTGATCCCGGCGGTGCTGCTGACGTGCGTGCTGACCTCGGCCGTGGTGGTGCTGGTGGTGATCACACCGACGGTGATGCAGCAACGTTTCGGCCTCGATGCCAGGCATACCTTCGCGCTGAGCAGCCTGGGCATCGTGTTCCTGAACATCGGCTGCGTGCTGGCGGGCTTGCTGGTCGATCGCGTCGGCGCCTGGCGTGCGCTGGTCATTTACAGTGTGTTGCTACCGCTGGGCATCACTGCGCTGTACGCCAGCCTGGTCGCCGGCGTGGGCAGCTTGGCGGTGGCTTATGCCTTGGCAGGTCTGGGGTGCGGGGTGGTGGGGGTAGTGCCGTCGCTGATGGTCAGTCTGTTTCCGGCAAAAGTTCGCGTGTCGGGGATCTCGTTTACCTACAACGTCGCCTATGCACTGTGGGCAAGCACCACTCCGCTGTTGCTGATCGCCCTGATGCCTTGGAGCCCATGGGTGTGCGTGGGCTATTGCCTGGTGATGGGCGCGGTCGGCATCGGTACCGCATGGGTCTTCGGCAGGCGCCGCCCCTTGCAGGCGTACGCCTGACTCCAAACGAACCGGCCTCCTCAGGCCGGTTTTTTTATGGCCGGTTTCAGGCAGCAGACCTGTTGAGGCAGGTCTGTGAGAAGCAGAGCTGTGGCAACAGAACTGTGAGAAGCAGAGCTGTGGGGAACAGAACTGTGAGAAGCAGAACTGTGGGGAACAGAACTGTGGGGAACAGAACTGTGGGAGCGGGCTCTGCCCGCGAATGGAGCACCGCGTTTTGTCAGATATACCTCAGTGAATTCTTCGCGGGCAGAGCCCGCTCCCACAAGGGCATCCCCATATGTGGGATTGATAATTATATATTGAGATTTATGCTCGAATGGATCTATAGTCGGCCATCACACACCGCCACTCACTACCAAAAACAAACAAGGTGAAGCGATGCAGCCGCAACTCGTTGCACTCGATTGGGGGACCAGTTCCCTGCGAGCCTATCTGCTCGGCCCTGAGGGCCATGTACTCGACCAGCGCTCGCTGGATCGCGGCATCATGCAGCTATCCACCATCCCCCGAACCATCTGCGGCGAATCCACCCGCGATGGTTTCGAACTGACCTTCGACGAGGCCTGTGGCGACTGGCTCGACGCCTACCCCCACATTGCCGTGATCGCCTGCGGCATGGTCGGCAGCGCCCAGGGCTGGCGTGAAGTCCCCTATTGCGCCAGCCCTGCCCAGGCCGCCGACGTGGCCGCTGGCATGGCACGGGTACGCACGCTGCGCGGCATCCATGTGCACCTTGTGCCCGGCGTCCTGCAACGCTCGGCGCTGCCCAACGTGATGCGCGGCGAGGAAACCCAGATCTTCGGTCTGTTGCAGACGCTGCCCTCGGCCGAGCGCGACCAGACCTTGCTGGTCGGTCTTCCCGGCAGCCACTCGAAGTGGGCGAGGGTGGTCGAGCAGCGCATCGAACATTTCGACACCTTCATGACCGGCGAGCTGTTCGCCGCCGCCAGTGCCCACACCATTCTCGGCCGCACGCAAAAGCGCAGTGCATCGTTCGACAGCGTGGCCTTCGAGCGCGGCGTGGCCGTGGCGATGTCGGCCGAGGGCAGCATCGGCGTGCTGTCGACCATGTTCAGCGCGCGCAGCCTCGGCTTGACCGGCCAGTTGGCCAGCAGCGAGCAGGCTGACTACCTGTCCGGCCTGATGATCGGGCACGAGCTGCGGGCGCTGGCGGAAATGCTGCGCCAGCGCAGTGGCCTGGCGACGCTGCCGGCGGTAGTCCTGATCGGTAACGGGGCCTTGTGCCAGCGCTACAGCCAAGCCCTGGCCCTTTGCGGTTTTTCCAGCGTCAGCCAGGCCGAGCAGGCCACCGAACGCGGTCTCTGGAGCCTGGCGCTGGCCGCCGGGCTTGTCGCTCAACAGCTCCAAGAGGTTTGACATGCTCAAGCAAGCAATGGCCCAGAACGGCCTGATCGCCATTTTGCGTGGCCTGCGCCCCGAGGAATCGGTGGCCATCGGCGAAGTGCTGTATGACGCCGGTTTTCGCATCATCGAGGTGCCGCTCAATTCCCCTCAGCCTTTCGACAGCATTCGGCTGTTGCGCAACAGCCTGCCCGCCGATTGCCTGATCGGCGCCGGAACGGTGCTGTCGGCCGAACAGGTGCAGCAGGTGAAAGCCGCAGGCGGGCAGTTGATCGTCATGCCCCACAGTGACCCTGTGGTGCTCAAGGCGGCCAAGGAGGCCGACCTGTATCTGGCGCCGGGCGTGGTGACACCAACCGAAGCCTTCGCCGCCCTCGCTGCGGGCGCCGATGTGTTGAAACTGTTCCCGGCCGAGTCGTTGACACCTGCGGTGGTCAAGGCGTTGTTGGCGGTGTTGCCCAAGGGCACGGCGCTGGTGCCGGTAGGCGGGATCAGCCCGGACAACATGCAGCCGTTTCTCGAGGCGGGCGTGGCGGGCTTCGGCCTGGGCTCGGGCCTGTTCAAGCCGGGCATGACGGTGCAGCAGGTGGCGGACAACGCCAGGGCGTATGCGCAGGCGTGGCGATCGCTGACGGGCTGAGAGGTGCCCCGCTCAGGGTGCGGTGGTGCGGGCCGACGCGGCTTGCACCGCTGCTACAGGGGTGGAAGTCGCGAATTTATTACAGGCGCTTGAGCGTCCATCGAACAAGAGAGACAACAGATGAAAATCACCAAACTCACTACATTCATCGTTCCGCCGCGCTGGTGCTTCCTCAAAGTCGAAACCGACGAGGGCGTGGTCGGCTGGGGCGAGCCGGTGGTCGAAGGCCGCGCTCATACCGTGGCTGCCGCGGTCGACGAATTGTCGGACTACCTGATCGGCAAGGACCCACGCAACATCGAGGACATCTGGACAGTGCTGTACCGCGGCGGCTTCTACCGCGGTGGTGCGATCCACATGAGTGCGCTGGCCGGTATCGACCAGGCGCTGTGGGACATCAAGGGCAAGGCCCTGGGTGTTTCGGTCAGCGACCTGCTGGGCGGTCAGGTGCGTGATCGGATCCGTGTGTACTCGTGGATCGGCGGGGATCGGCCGGCCGATACGGCGCGGGCGGCCAGCGAAGCGGTCGCGCGTGGCTTCACGGCGGTGAAGATGAACGGCACCGAAGAGCTGCAGTTTCTCGACACCTTCGACAAGGTCGATCGCGCCCTGGCCAGTGTGGCGGCCGTGCGTGATGCGGTCGGGCCGAACGTGGGCATCGGCGTCGATTTTCATGGCCGGGTGCACAAGCCCATGGCCAAGGTGCTGATGAAGGAACTCGATCAGTTCAAGCTGATGTTCATCGAGGAGCCGGTGCTGAGCGAGAACTATGAAGCGCTCAAGGAACTGGCGCCGCTGACCAGCACGCCGATCGCGCTGGGTGAGCGTCTGTATTCACGCTGGGATTTCAAGCGGATCCTGAGTGAAGGCTATGTCGACATCATCCAGCCCGATGCGTCGCACGCCGGAGGGATCACCGAGACCCGCAAGATCGCCAACATGGCTGAAGCCTATGACGTGGCATTGGCGCTGCATTGCCCGCTGGGTCCGATCGCGCTGGCGGCTTGCCTGCAGCTGGATGCGGTTTGCTACAACGCGTTCATTCAAGAGCAGAGCCTGGGCATTCACTACAACGAAAGCAACGATCTGCTCGATTACGTTGCCCATCCCGAGGTGTTCGACTACGACAACGGGTTCGTGAAGATCCCCAATGGGCCGGGGCTGGGCATCGAGATCAACGAGGAGTACGTGCGGGAGCGGGCCGAAATCGGCCATCGCTGGCGCAACCCGATCTGGCGCCACGCCGATGGCAGCTTTGCCGAGTGGTGAGAAGACGCTGATATTGCGGCGCGGCCTTCGCGGGCAGAGCCCGCTCCCACACGGATATCGACACCTTTGTGAGAGCGGGGCAGGCGGTGAGCCATCTGCCTGCGAAAGCGTCCGCCAGGGCGCCGCATCACCCTCTACAACTACAATAAGAGGCACCCCATGCACACGCAAACCGCAACCACCGCTCCGGCGCTGGCGACGCCCAGCCGCAAGCGTTTCTTCATCATGGTGCTGCTGTTCATCACCGTGGTCATCAACTACCTGGACCGCAGCAACCTGTCCATCGCCGCACCGGCGCTGACCAGCGATCTGGGTATCGATCCGGTTCACGTCGGCCTGATCTTCTCGGCGTTCGGCTGGACCTACGCGGCCATGCAGATCCCCGGTGGCTGGCTGGTGGACCGCGTGCCGCCGCGCATTCTCTACAGTGTGGCCCTGGCCCTGTGGTCCATCGCCACGGTCATGCTCGGCTTCGCCGGCAGCTTCATCGCCCTGTTCGTCCTGCGCATGGCGGTGGGTGCCCTGGAAGCCCCGGCGTATCCCATCAACAGCCGCGTGGTGACGACCTGGTTCCCCGAACGCGAACGCGCCACCGCCATCGGTTTCTACACGTCGGGCCAGTTTGTCGGCCTGGCCTTCTTGACCCCGGTGCTGGCCTGGTTGCAACACGAATTCGGTTGGCACATGGTGTTCGTCAGTACCGGTCTGGTGGGTATCGTGTGGGCGGTGATCTGGTACGCCGTGTACCGCGAGCCGCGTGATTTCAAAGGCGCCAACGCTGCCGAAATCCAGCTCATCAGCGACGGCGGCGGCTTGGTCGACATGCAGAAATCGGCACGTCAGGCCAAGGCCGGGTTCAGCTGGATCGACCTGGGTATCGTGCTGAGCAAGCGCAAGCTCTGGGGCATCTACCTGGGGCAGTATTGCCTGAACTCGACACTGTGGTTCTTCCTGACCTGGTTCCCGACCTATCTGGTCAAATACCGCGGGATGGACTTCATCAAGTCGGGCATGCTCGCCTCGCTGCCGTTCCTGGCAGCTTTCGTCGGCGTGCTGTGCTCCGGGTTCTTCTCCGACTGGCTGATCCGTCGCGGCGCGAGCATCGGATTGGCGCGCAAGTTGCCGATCATCGGTGGACTGCTGATCTCGACCTGCATCATCGGCGCCAACTATGTGGATTCCACAGCCTTGGTGATCGCTTGCCTGGCGCTGGCATTTTTTGGTAACGGGTTGGCCTCGATCACCTGGTCCCTGGTCTCGACCTTGGCGCCGGCGCGTTTGCTGGGGCTTACGGGTGGGGTGTTCAACTTCATCGGCAACCTGTCGGCGATCACCACGCCGATCGCCATCGGTTTCCTGGCGACCGGCGACTCGTTCGCGCCAGCGATCACTTACATCGCGATCACGGCGTTGGTTGGGGCGTTGTCTTATATCCTGCTGGTGGGCAAGGTCGAGCGGATCGAGCTTTGACCGCTTTGCAAGCAGGCGAACATAATGCGCCTGCTTTTTCTCGACGCGAAGGTTGACCATGCAGGACGACATGCCCCCCGCCGTACCGACCGGCACACAGACCTTGCTGCGCGGCCTGGCGGTGATCCAGGCCGTGGCTGGCGGCGCCCGCGATCTCAAGGAGATTGCGCGGCGCATCGGCACTACCCGCAGCACCACCCACCGACTGGCCAGTTGCTTGGTGGACGAGCGCTACCTGCGGGTGTTGCCTCAGGTGGGGTATTTGTTGGGCCCGCGCCTGATCGAGCTGGGCTTCCAGGCGCGGGAGGAGGTGCCGCTGGTGATGCTGGCGACCCCTTGGCTCGATGAGCTGTCGGCCCTGACCGGCGACACCATTCACCTGGCGATTCGCGACGGCGATGAGGTGCTGTACCTGCACAAGACCCCGGGGCGCAATGGCCCGGAGATGCGTTCGCGGGTCGGGCATCGCATGCCGCTGGCACGCACCGGTATCGGCAAGGCGTTGATGCTCGATGCCAGCGAAGCCGAATGGCAGCGGTTGTTCGAGCAGGGAGAGCAGGTGGCGGCCAGGTCGGCGCTATGGCCCGACCATCCGCAATTGACCTGGTCACAGTTCCAGGCCCGCATGCAAACGTACGTTGCGGGTCGCTATGCGTTCGACCTGGAAGACAACGAACCCTCGATCCGCTGTGTCGCCGCGCCGATCCGCGACGCCAGCGGACAGATCGTGGCTGCAATCAGTGTCGCCAGTACGGTGCCGTACATGCCGCTGGAAAAGATGCAGTCCTTGGTCCCTACCGTCCAAAAAGCCGCCCAGGCCGTCTGCGCCGAGCTGGGCGCCAAACCGCAGTCTTAGCCGCCAATCATTTGCATCAGCCCTACCGCATATACCGCCGACACGGCTTGCGCCGCTGCTGCAGGGGATCGGGGTGTTTGTGGGAGCGGGCTCTGCCCGCGAAGGGGCCCTGAGGTGCATCAGGCCTGCCGCATACACCGCCGAGGCGGCTCGCGCCGCTGCTACAGAGAGGGTTTTGCGCCCTCTGTCGACCAAACAAGCTGGTCTTCAGCAGCATACCCAAAAGGAGCGTCCGGCTTTGCATCGTCAATTGAGATGACAGGAATGGCCTTGCCACTCATTTCGAAGATCAATAGTTGTTCGTGTTGCGCACCGCGGCGCCCTGTCAGATACAGATCCGACTCTTCTGCGCGCCGGTGATACCAAAGCGCCTCTATTGGATCATTGGCAGGATTGACTGCGTCCCAGTTTTCTGGCGATGCATTCACTATCAACTCATTCCATTCTTTCGGCTGTCGTTCCTCGTGGTAGAGGTTTTGCGCTTTTATTGCTTCCAGAAATGGAAGTGCGGAGTGCGTGCTGAACGAACAGTAGGGTAATATTGAAGACGTTTTCTCCATCCACTGTACAGCGGTGGTGACGCCAAGTGCGGCACAGTTACTATTATCAACGTCAGACTGAGGCTGTCGTTCTATTGCGCCGCAGCCATTGTCAGCATTTGAATTAGAGTAACCGTTTATAGGAAATAGGCAGCGCGTATTATAGGGGGCCTCGTCTGGGGCATTCAGCAGGATCCCAAATCCCATGGCTTGATAAGACCAGATCGAGGTTGTTGCGTTGGTTATGTCCTGTCTGATATATGTCATGGGGAGGATCTCTTTCAAGGCCGATGTACCCGCTGGAACCCATGTCGGGACAGTACCGCCATGCTCGTTGCTACGCAGCACAATGCCGGAACAGCGGTAGGCAGCCTTGCCATCGCAATCCGGAACCACACGATTGAAACGGGCATTCAGCTTAGCCGCCAGCTCCTCTCCAGTGCCCGCCCCTTGAAGTCCGCTGAGGGGTGTTTTCTGATTGACGGCGACGTTATGTTGTGCCGTCGCACGGCTCTTGAGCGCCTTCTCCGTGAACGCTGACACTTCTGCAGTGAGGGTTGAAATTTTCTTTTTATCCATGGGGTTTGCGTCTATCGCCTTTCGCCATTCCTGCACCCACCTGGCTTTCAACTCGATAGGCGCGTTGATATCGGAAATCCAATTGACTGCGTTTGAATTCGGAGTGGGTGTCTGAGGTTCTGCTGCGTGGGCAGATGAATGAGCCAGGAGCATCATTGTTGTGAAAATTACCGTACGTTTCATCTTCGTTGTCCTTGAATTTTTACGAAGGAAAGTCCCTTCCCGGTAACTGTAGTTGGTCTGCCTGGCGTTGTAGTGATTTGAAGAGATTCAAGGTTGTACGGAATATTATTTACGACGCTTTGGCAGTTGTGCACTTCTTTTCATGATCGTAAGTTGCAACGACACGTGTTGATAGCCGAATGCGCTAATGCGCTAGCCGCAGGGGGCAGATTGTGGTGGGTCAGGCATAACCCTGCGTCAGCCGACGCGGCTTGCGCCGCTGCTACGGGGGGTCGGGGTGTGTCTGTGGGAGCGGGGTTTGCCCACAAAAAGGCCCCTGGCAAGAGGGGCCTCGTGAGGGTATGCGGGAAACAGTGGCCGGTCAGTTCAGGCCGAGTTTGCCGCGCAGGGTGGAGAGGTCTTCGGCGAGGGTGTTGACCGGGCCGATCAGGGCTTTGCGGTCGTTTTCCTTGACCTTGTCGTAGGTTTCGAAGCCGCCGTCCTTGGTCTTGTACTTGGCCAGGATCTTGTCCACGGTAGCGAAGTTCTTGTCGACTTTGGCGGCGAACGCCTTGTCCTGGCTTTCGATCTGCGGGCGGAACAGGTCGACGATCTTCTTCGCGCCGTCGATGTTGCCCTGGAAGTCATACAAGTCGGTGTGGCTGTAGCGATCTTCCTCGCCCGACACCTTGGTCGCTGCCACTTCTTCAAGCAGCGCGGCGGCGCCGCCGACCACTTTCTCCGGCGGGAAGGTCAGCTCTGCAATGCGGGTTTGCAGGTCCTTCACATCCTTGAGCAGGCCGTCGGCCAGGGCATCCAGACCTTTGGTGGTGTTTTCCGAGTACAGGCTGTATTCCAGGCGATGAAACCCGGTGAAGTCTTCCGCCTTCACACCCGCTTCATGATCATCGACCCGGGAGTCGATCGACGCGTCCAGATCGCTGAACAGCTCGGCGATCGGCTCGATCGCTTCGTAGTGGACGCGGGTGGGTGCGTACAGTTTCTTGGCGGTTGCCAGATCGCCTTTCTTGATCGCGTCGGTGAACTTGGCGGTCTCCTCGGCCAGTTGATCGACCTTCTCGGTCACGTAGATCTTGTAGTCCGACACCGGACCCACCAGGTCCAGGGGCGACTGGGTCGCGGCAAAGGCCGAAAGAGGCGCGTTCAACAGGCCTAGGGTCAGCAGCAGAGCGAGTGGCGTCTTTTTCATGAAAGGTTCCCCGGTGGTATCAAGTGGTCATGCGTTGGTCGTGGTGGTTCTGGTCGCGTCGAGCAGGCTGCGGCCAATGAAGTCCTGGGCGTTGGTCACCCCCGGCAGAGTGAAGAAATAGCCGCCACCGACGGGCTTGAGGTATTCCTCGAGCGGTTCGCCGTTAAGGCGGGTCTGCACGGTGATGAAGCCTTTTTCCAGATCCGCCTGGTAGCAGATGAACAGCAGGCCCATGTCCAGCTGGCCGTTCTTGTTCACCCCGTTCGAATAGTTGAACGGGCGGCGCAGGATCAGGTTCTGCTGCGACGCTGCCGTGCGCGGATTGGCCAGGCGGATGTGTGCGTCCAGCTTGGTGATCTTGCCTTCGGGGTCCTTGGCGTAGTCCGGCACATCGCTTTCGAGTCGGCCATCCATGGGTGCGCCGGTGGTCTTCACCCGGCCGAAGATGTTTTCCTGCTCCTGCAGCGGGGTGCGGTCCCAGCGTTCGACGAAGTTGCGGATGATGCGCACCGCCTGGTAGCTGCCATGGGCGGCCCACGCAGGTTCGTCGCTGTCGGGCTGCACCCACACCAGTGCATTCATCAGCCGATTGTCGTTGGAATCCGGGTTGGCCGAGCCGTCACGAAAGCCGAGGAAATTGCGCGCGCTCTGCTCGGGTTCGCCCGGTTTGGCGGGCGCCTGCGGCGGCACGGTGCCTTCCTGCTTCCAGCGCACGAACAGCAGGTCGGGCAGGTTCTTGACGATGTCGCGCAGGGCGTGAATGTTGCTGTCCGGCGTGTTGGCACAGAACTGCAGGGTCAGGTCCCCGTGGCACTGATCGGCTTCCAGGGCGTCGTTGGGGAAGCCGACCATCCGCGACAGGCGCTTGGGCTTGGCGTCGGTGAGGCCGAAGCGCTCGTCGAACAGCGACTCGCCCACCGACACGGTGATGGTCAAGTTATCTGGCACCACCACCGGCCCGAGGATGCCCGAGTCCAGCGGGGGCAGCTTCGGATCGACCTGGGCAACAGGGCCGCCGGTCATCAGAAAGCGAATGCGCTCGTCCAGGGTGCGGAACAAGCGCTCCAGGTCTGCGCGGTCACTGGCCAGGACATCGAAAGCGACCATCATGCCGGCGGCCGGTCGTGGCGTGACGATCCCGGCCTGGTGCTGGCCTTCGTAGTCGTGGCGGTCTTGGGTTTTGTCGCTTTTAGGCGCTTCGGTGACCTTGGCGGCGGGGGCCGCCATCGCCGGACAGCTGAGCCCCGCGCCGGCCAGTGCCGCGCCGGCAGCGCCCAGGCCCAGCAGCACGCGCCGACGCTGGGCGTCGACCGGTGAATTCGGGTTGTCGGTGTTGCTCATGATCGTTGACCTCGTATCTTTTCCATTCACCGCACGTGTGGCGGCGGCGCGAGCCGCGTCGGGCTTTACTGCGGCCAGCCAATAACACCGTGGAGACCGCCGACGCGGCGCGCCATCGCCCTTGTAGCAGCGGCGCGAGCCGCGTCGGGCTTCACTGCGACCACTCCATCACACCGCGGAGGCCGCCAACGCGGATCGCGCCGCTGCTACAGGGTAGAGAGGCCAAGGGCCGCGCCGACGCCGTCCAGGGCGTCGGCCAGGGCCTTGGCTTGCGCGGCAATCTGCTGGCGCTGTTCGGCGCTGACCGTTTCGTAGCTCTGGTAACCATCGCCACTGCGCAAGCTCGCCAGCTGCATGGCCAGCTCGTCCGCCGCGGCATCGATGCCCGGCAGCACCTCGGAGGCCGACTTCGCCAGCAGCGGACGCAGCAGGTCGATGACCTTGCGCGCGCCTTCCAGATTGGCAGCGAAGCCATTGAGGTCGGTATGGCTGTAGCGCTCTTCCTCACCGTTGGTGCGAATGTCCGCCAGCCCATGCAGATTGCGCGAGACGATGTTCACCAGTTGCTCGGGCGGCAGCGATTGCGCCAGCAGTTGGCGTTTCAAATCGGTGACGTCGGCCGCCAATTTCTTCGCCACCGGCGTCAGGCCATCCAAGGTGTTTTGCTTGAACAGGCCGTACTCCAGGCGATGGAAGCCGCCGAAGGCCGGGTCCTGCTCACGCTTTTCGTAGTAGTCCGCGCGGGCGTTGATGGCATTGTCCAGCTCGGCCAGACGCTGCGCGGCGGGCGCTATGCGTTGATAGGCTGCCCGTGCCGGTGCATACAAATGGCGCGCCTGTGCCAGATCACCGGCCTCAATGGCTTGTTGCAGCGCATCCACAGCCCGGATCAGACCACTGCTCTGAGTCGCCAGATAGACCCGGTATTCCGACAACGGGCCGACGAAGGCCACCATCGATGGGCGTGCCTTGGCGGCCGCATCGGACTCGGCCGTAGGCGTCACCTTCAATGTGCCGCGCGGGTTGCTGAGCAGACCGCAGGTGATCTGATAGTCACCTGGCTGCAGGTTGGCGTTGATCACCTGGCTTAAGCCGGGCGCGATGTTCTCGCGCTCTTCGACCACCAGCACACCGTCGAGGATTTCCCATTCCACCGCACGTTCGGAGCGGTTGACGATGCGAAAGCTGTTGCGCCCGGCAGGCACGGTCAGCGCCGCCGGCTCGCAGTTGTGCGGATGGATGTTGACCACGATTTCGTTCTGGGCGCTGGCCTGACGTTTGTTCGAAGCCACTTGAGAGGCGTAGTAGAACAGGCCGCCGGCGGCGATCATCACGACCACCGAACCGGCGAGGGCCAGACGCATCAGGCGCGGTGGCGCGCCATTGACTGGATTGGACATGGAGGCCTTACTGATGTGTGGCAGGAGAAGAGGGGACCGGCGTCGGCGCAGCATGGGGCATGAAGAACGCCACCAATGCCACGACCAGGTAGATCAGGTAGGCGCCCAGCGTGCTGACGGTGGGCGCATCCTGATAGCCGAACATGCCGGCCAGCACCGATCCGGTCGGACCGTCCATGGGCAGTGTGGCGCTGATGTCGAAGACCACGGTCTGCAGGCTGTTCCAGACCCCGGCTTCATGCAGGGCCATGACGGAATTGGCGAGAATCCCGGCCGCTACCACCAGGATGAATAACCCGGTCCAGCGGAAGAACAGCGACAGGTTCAGGCGCATGCTGCCTGAGTAGATGGCGAAGCCGACCGCTACCGCGACCAGCAGGCCGAGCAGGGCGCCGATGGGCGCACCTGAACCTTCGCTCTGTTGAAAAACGGCGAGCAGGAAAAACACGGTTTCCAGGCCTTCCCGAGCAACCGCAAAGAACACCATGACAATGAGCGCCGCAACCTGGTGGCGAGAACCGGTCAGAGCCTGGTCCAGCGCCGCCTGCAGCGAATGCTTCACGGAGCGGGCGACCTTGCGCATCCAGAACACCATGGAGGTGAGGATGACCACGGCCACCAGTCCGATAAGCGCTTCGAACAATTCCTGTTGTTTCTGCGGGAATTCCGCGCTCATCAGTTCCAGCCCGCCGCCCACCAACAGGGCCACCGCCGCTGCCAGGAAGACGCCAATCCAGACCGCAGGCATCCATTGACCACGACCAGTCTGTTGCAGGTAGCTGGCAATGATGCCAACGATGAGCGCGGCTTCAATCCCTTCGCGCAGCATGATCAAGAATGGAACCAGCACTTCGCACCGTTCAGGGAGTAATAAGGATGCTAACTTGTAACATAATGATACTCATTATTGAACAGAGCGCTTGATCTTTACGCCGAGCGGAAGCTTAACAAATCTTCAGAAACCTGACGGTGCGAAGACCTCCTGGCCCAAGCGCAGGACCAATAATGTGACGGAATCAGCGTTGGCCATGATCAGCTTCGAGCGCACATCCGGGTCAGTACGAAAGACCTGGCGTGCCTGCGACAGACTCGTCTTGCCCGACAGCTGCAGGATGGTTTTGTACTGCCGCCCGTCGCTGTCTCGAAAATCGCGTCGGCCCCTGGAGCCTGGACGGGTGAACAGATTCGCCGTCGACGTGCTCACCGACAACGCCCGCTGGCGCAATACCCGCAGGTCATGAGCATACTGTTGCGCCTGACCATGCACACCGCCCAGATCATCGAAATGCTGATCAAGTGGGCGAAAGGTATCGAGGTAGGCAATATCCACGGTCCGAAGCACCTGATGGCTGAGTTCGTGCAGCAACGATGCCGCCTGATGGTGTGCGTACAACTGCGTCTGCGTGCGTTCGGGTTTGGCGTACATCAAGGTTTCGACCGGCAGCGTGAAGAACTTGTCGGTCAGGAAGATTCGCTTGCGCGGATCGCCTTCCCAGATGAAAGCGTGATTGCTCTCATGACCTTCCTCGTTCAGTCCGTCCCAGTAGCGCGGTGACGACTGGGGATCCAGTGCGTCGCTGGTCAGCTCGTCGAGCAGTTGAACACAACCGCTGCGCAGGCGGTGCAGCATGGCCGGGGTGACGTCCACTTCGAAGACGTCGGTGAGTATGTCCAAGGTCTGCGCTGGCAAGGGTATGTGGGGAGATCGCTGGTTGAGGTTCTTCAGCGCGTTGCGCAAGCAATCGACGGCGTGAGCATGGGCGTGCACGATCATCTGGTGATGGCGAGGATAGTGTTTGTGAATCTGTTCGATGCCCTCGGCCTGGGTGATGAACACGTCTGCAATGTTGATGTCGGTGATCCAGGTCTCGTAGCTGTCCATCATCGAGTACCCGGCGCCCATGCGCGCGATCTCCATATCGGCATGCCATTTTTGCTGGCTGTCCAGGCTGATGGTCGGCCCTTCACGTCCTTGGCTGACGATCGACCAACCTTGCTCTGCGTGTGCCACCTCCATCACTTTGCCGTCGACGATGGCGTAACTGTGCTTGCCGTCGACGCTTTTGTACATGTTCAGCAGCGAGTCGTAGGTGAGCGTCTTCAGCGCCACGTCAGTGGCTTCCAGCGCGGTCAATGCGAAGTTCAGGTTGTCATGGAGACGACCGCCGAGCTGCGCTGGCCTGGACGGCTTCGTGCTTTCGGCCGCTTCGATCTGCTGCTTGAAATGTTCGATACCACGCCGCGCGCCCACCACGGAGGCCAGAGCCGCAATGAAATCGGCCAGCGCTTCACCCCAATTTCTGCGGCCGATGGCCTGGACCGAATCGTTGAGCAGGCGGTGAGATTGATAAAGCGCTATCAGGGAACCTACCGCGCTGGGCAGCAGCATCGCGCCTTGTTCGAGCCCCAGCTCGACGAGGTGACAGAAAGCGTTCCAGCTCGCCTCTCCCGAAGACATGGTGTGTTGTCGTGCCAGCAGCTGGATGAGCTGCAGGTTGTCGTCGAACAGATAGTCCAAGGCATTGCCCTGTTCCGGCTGGTCGAGCAGGACGATGGACGGCGGCTTTTCAAGTCGTTGGCCGTCGCTGACTTCGGTGGTCCAGGGAATGTGCGGTTCAGTGAATCCGGAATGCTGATAGCGCGAGTGAACGTCTTCGGGCAGACGGCTCAAAATCTGCTCTTGAAGCGCGGTATCGGTCTTGATCTGCGTCAGCAACTGGGCGCGCGATGCATACTCGCGAATGGTGTCGGGTTCGCCGTAGGCTGTGTAAAGCACCACCGGGCCATGCTCGGGGTGCGCAGGAGCGATCACGTACATGCCACAGGCAATATCGGCCCGCATGCCGGGGCTGGGGATCAGTCCCAGCGGTCCCAAGGTAATTCGTTCTCCTTTCAAGGGTTCGCGTGCGACACCGTCGGGCATTAACACGATCCGCGTGATCATGTCGGTTGCCATGGTGCTGATCCGCCCTTGCATCTCTTGCTCCAGCGCGTGGCGCAGCATCTGCGCCGGCAGCGCCATGACGAACAGAAGACGGCGCGAAGCATAATCGCTGGACTGCTTCGACAGCTTTTGAGCAAGCAGCGTACGGTATTGGCCGCCGACATCCGCGTCTTCCACCACTTGGCGAACCTGATGGGTGGAAGGTGGGTCCAGCGTTAGGGAAGGAGGATCCAGCGTAATGTGCATTTCGCTGGACAATGTCCCGGAAAACTGGCTGATCGCCCATTGAGTCAACGTTTTGGTACGGCTGGTGAGCGTTCCGGCGGCGATCATCCCACCCATGTTCATGCCACCCCCGCTGGTGTCGGTCAGCTTGATGACCACTCGATCCGGATCGATCGTCGCACCCGGCCAGAGCTTCGCGATAGACGCACGCAAGCGCGTGCGCGAGAAATCCTCGATGAACGGGATCTGTGCCAGGTAGTTGCTTTTTTGGTTGGCGGTGACCCGGCAGCGTTCCAGGATCAAGGCATAGCGGGCGAGCTGTTCGGTGCTGGCGTTTTTGATCCAGGTCGGCAGCAGCTCATCGACCTGCAGGTTCGCAGCGTCCACGGCGAGCCGGTCCAGGCCGGTAGTGAGCATATCGTCCGAGCGACTGTAGTCGGCATTGCGCCGAAACAACTTGGCCGTAAAGCTGCATTCCACGGCCAGCGCCATGTTGATGCCCAGCGTATTCAACTGCCGATGACTTTCGATCACATCCAGTTCCGTGATGAAGTCACCCGGCATCGCACGGGTTTCCACCTGCACGCCTGTCATTGGGGTGGTCTGGAAGCGCTCGAGAAACGGTCTGACCCAGTTCGGATCGATGCCTCTTAGCCAGCGTGCACGGGTCTCCGGTTGATCGATCGAGGCCGCGACGGTTTTTTTCAGTTGCTCCAGAGAGGTGAAGGGGAACAATCCGTGGTCGCCAGACCACATCAACACCGGTCCGTCGGGTTGCGAGTGGCGATGCAGCACGAACATGTCGGTCAGCGGGATGGTGCTCGTCTCCGAGGGCAGTCTCAGGTAGATCGCGTGCACGTCGGTATCGGCCGTGTTGCGCAGTCGAGCAGTGGGGCGATCCACGGCCGTGGCGAGCAGCTCAAGCAATGCGTTGTCGATACTGCCATCACGCTGGGCAAAGGCCAGGCTGGTGCGCAGACTGATGTCACGCAAGGCTCGCCGTTGGCCTGGCAGATCATAGGCACCCAGGTAGGGTGGTTGCGGCGCGGACATCTGCCGACGAACCAGACGCCGGTAGGTCTTGGTCAGCGCCGGGCTGCAGGTCAGCACTAGCTGCTCCAGTACTTCGGTATCAGGCCAGTTGATCGGTGCACCCGCCAAGTCCAGCACTTTGTCCGCCGATGTCAGGGGCTGTGCAACGGCGCCGCTGGTTCGTTCCAGGAAATAGTCGAGCAGGCTCACGGCCATTCGCTCGGGATCGTCGTGGATCCGAAGGCAGATGTCGTCGGCCGGCAGAGGCGACTGCATGGCCAGCAAGCCAGGCGCCAGTAGGGCGCGCACGCCATCCTTGAGGGTCAGAGCACGCGCCATGTTCCATTGCTGCCGATCGCGCAGGGCCTTTATCTGTAACAGCCAGTTGCCCCAGGTCCGTTCGGCGGAAGAGTCGGGGGGCTGAGCTGCGGCGGTCTTGTTATCGCTTTCGCCGTCGAACCCTTGCAGGCGCGGATGCGCCAGCGTGCGCAGATCCAGCGCCTTCACGACTGCTGTAAGCGCAGACGCCTGAAACGCCGCCTTGTCGGCGAAGGCCTGCCCTACGCGTCGGCGCTGCAGATCGATCAATCCGTCGGCGAGCGCGTCGAACGCCGTACCGGTTACCGCCACCCGCTGCGGTACCGGTTGAACCGTCGCATTGAAAAGAGCGCGGTCGGGCTCGATCACCCGCACGCTGTCATCGGCCTCGGAGATCAGTCCGACCAAGTAGTTGCCCAGTGCTGGCAGGTCTGCACAGTGGCTCAGCCCTTGGTCAGTGTTGAAAACGAAATAGCCAAGGGCGGGCTTCAGGGTGCTGCTGATGAGCAAGGTGCCCGGCCACGCCACCGGCGTGTCGCGCAATGCCCCATCGGCATTGAACTGGAGGGTTTCCAGGCGCAGTCCGGTCGGCAGTCGCTGCGCCACTGCCGATTTGAGCAGCGCCACTTGATCGGCGTTCAAGCGTTGATCGCTTTGCTCTTCCAGCACCGCGCTCAGGTAAGCGTACCGCAGGCTCTGGCTCAGGCCGGCACGCAGGCTGAGACTTTGCGAGCTCGGCACATCCTGCCAGAAATTGGCCAGCGCGTCGCTGTATGTGCCGGGTAGCTGTGCCACGGTGGTGGCCAACGTACTGCGATAGAGCTGAGTCTGGGCATCGCTCAACGCCTGGCCGTAAACGTCCAGAAAACGATGCTCGCAATCGTTTTGAGGGTCGTCGAGGAGCATATCCAGCGCTGTATCGAGCAAGCGCTGCACGTTGACGATCGCCTTCGTTTTTGCGTTGACGCGCTGCACCTTGTGGCTGCGCGGCACAATAGGATCGCTGGCGGGCATGGCGCTTCGCAACGCCGACGTCAGGTGCTGGTCGAGGACGTCGACCAGTTGCGGCATCCGGTGCCAGGTGTGATCGATCGCCTTGAGACGCGCCGCTTGCGTGGTGATGATCGCTTTCATCCAGCGTTTGAACGGCGATTGCGTCAACGACAGCCACTTCGGTTCGCGGGACGTTGCCATCAGGCCGGCGCTGGCTTCGCTCTGCGCGGGCGCTATCAATGCATCGCGCAGCGCTTCGCCGCTGGCGAACGGCACAATGCCGGTCAATGGCGAGTAAAAATAGGCGGCCGGTTTCTGCGCATCGCTGTAGGCGATCCGCAAACCACAGAACAGGCCGGGCTCGGCGTTGCTCAGAAGGCTCACCTGCATGTCGTCCGGGATAACCGAACGCTCCGCAAGGCGTCTCAACCAATCGTATTCGATGACGCTCAGCTGCTCGCTTTCCAGCGCCTGAGTAAGGTGACGGGACATGCACAGGGCAAGTTGTTGCGAATGAAACCAGGGAAGTGTGTTAGCCATGATGCGCTCCATTGACGGAACAGGCGGCTGATGCCGACCTGCGAGCGATCAAGGCTAGGGCGCAGTACAAAGGCGATGGCTGTACATATGTCGCGGAGGGAGGTGATGCAAGCAGCGCGTTACGACGAACATGTCCCGATGCGTGGTCGGGACATGCGGATGGGCAGGGTGCAGTGCCGGCTCAGACCGGGAACAGCTCGCTCAGCTTCATGGCCAGCATCATGTCGCCTTCGGCGCGCAGCTTGCCGCCCATGAAAGCCTGCATGCCGTCGGTTTCACCGCTGACGATACCCTTGAGGGTTTCGCTGTCCATCACCAGGGTGACGTTGGCGTCCGGGTTTTCACCTTCCTCCAGTTCGCAGGTGCCGTCCTTCACGTGCAGCGCGTAGTGCTTGTCTTCGTCGGTGATGTTGAAACCAAACACCAGATCCAGGCCTTGAGCGGCGGCTGGATTGAACTTGGCTTTCATGGCTTGTACGGCGTCGGCTACGGAGGTCATGGTACGGTCCTTTTTTGGAAGTGTGCCTGTTGGAAGCATGCGGCAAGCGCGCAGTCTTGGGGGGGCCAAGGCTCGATGTGACAGTAAACGTCCTGCGAGGTTAGGGGGGGCATCGACAGCTGTCAACGAAAAATCATACGTGCGTTTGAAAGGCGTGTTTGATGCCGATCGTTTCACGGCTGGCCCAAGGCTTTGCCCCCCGGTATGCTGGGCCCATTCAATCGTCCCCTGGTTCGGCGGGCGTCATGCATGTAAGGAGTCACCGTGGAGTTTCTTGCCGATTACGCCGGTTTTCTGATCCGGACCGTCACCCTGGTCGTTGCCATTCTGGTGGTGCTGGCCGCGATCGCCTCGCTGCGTGCCAAGGGCCGGCGTAAACCGGCCGGGCAGTTGCAGGTCAGCAAGCTCAATGACTTCTACAAGGGCCTGCGCGAACGGCTCGAAGCCGGGCTGTTCGACAAGGACAAGCTCAAGGCCCTGCGCAAGGAACAGGCGAAAACCGACAAGAAAGCCAGGAAGAAAAAGCCCGACAGCAAACACCGGGTGTTCGTCCTGGATTTCGATGGCGACATCAAGGCCTCGGCCACCGAAAACCTGCGTCACGAGATCACCGCGCTGCTGACCCTGGCCACGCCCAACGATGAAGTCGTACTGCGTCTGGAAAGCGGCGGCGGCATGGTTCACAGCTATGGCCTGGCGTCTTCGCAACTCGCGCGCATTCGCCAGGCCGGGGTACCCCTGACCGTGTGCATCGACAAAGTCGCCGCCAGTGGCGGCTACATGATGGCCTGTATCGGCGAAAAGATCATCAGTGCTCCATTCGCCATTCTCGGCTCCATCGGGGTTGTGGCACAGCTGCCCAACGTCAACAAGCTGCTGAAGAAGCACGATATCGATTTCGAAGTCCTCACCGCGGGTGAATACAAACGCACCTTGACCGTGTTCGGTGAAAACACCGAAAAGGGCCGCGAGAAGTTTCAGGAAGACCTGGACGTCACCCACAAGCTGTTCAAGAGCTTCGTCGCTCACTACCGGCCTCAGTTGTCCATCGACGATGTCGCCACCGGCGAAGTCTGGCTGGGCGTGGCGGCACTCGACAAGCAACTGGTCGACGAACTCAAGACCAGTGACGAATACCTCGCGGAAAGGGCCAGGCAGGCCGAGGTGTTCCATCTGCACTACGCCAAGGCCAAGAGCTTGCAGGAGCGTGTAGGGCTGGCCGCCAGCGGCTCCCTCGAACACCTGGCAGGCAAGGTATGGGGCAAGCTCAGTCAGCAACGCTTCTGGTAACGGCCAGCATTATGTAGCGCCGCCGAAACGTCGGCGCTTGCTTCACTGAAGCCCCTGCAGCGCTCTGCTGAAGGCTATCATTGGAGCAGTAACATGGCCGGAACCGACTTTCCTACCCCCACCGACCCGCACCTGGATGCCATCATCCAACGTATTCCGCAGTGGCTGCGCGAAGCCTCCCCAAGCGCAATACGGGCCTACCGCACGGCTCTGCAGAAGAATCGCCAGTCCAGCCGGCGAGCCCAGGCTTTGATGCAAACCCTCCCGGCGCCCTCCGCCTTTGCCCGACTGCGGCTGGAACAGGCCCTGCGGCAAGCCGTCAATCGCGTCATTGACGTGGACCAGGACCTGTGGATTCGATTCAATCGCGGCTCGGTATTGCTGGGACGTCCGTTGAGCGTAACTCGAACGCCGTTGCTCGAAGTGGCCATGGCCAACTTCGGCGAAGCAGAAACCCAGGAGGGGTACTGGGGTACGGACACGGTGTTGCTGCAAGCCGATGCGTTGAAGTTGCAGATCGGCGGAAGTGGCAGACGTTGGACCTATGGTTGGCACTACGAGTTAAAGCACCAATTGCCCCTGGCCCCCCATCAATATGCACAACTGTGTCGGAAGCTGGATCTGGGCGGCGCCTATCAGGCTCGGCTCCAGGCACTGCTTCAGGGCCTTGGCCCTGACGGCACGGAAGCAGGAAAGATCCTGCGTATGAACATCCGTGACGAGCTCGCCGTTCGAGCCCAGGAGGCATTGCTCAAGGGTGATATCGACGAGCCCGCAATGCGTGTCATCGAGATGCTGTTGGGGGATGACGACGCAGCCCCTCAATGGCATGGCGTAGCACCTACCCTGTACACGGTCAGCGCGCTCACCACCTGGGTTCAGAGCGGTACGCCGTTGCATGGCGTGCTGTGCATTGAGTGCAACGCGCCGGCACACCCTGCCTGCCTGATCTACCTGGCAGGTGATGCGGATCAGCCATTCAAGCTGCACGCCAGTTTCAGCAGTTTCAGTGACTGGCTGCGAAACAGATTGCGAGACGACCACTACCGTCGTGATTTCACCCGTTTTGTCGGCAAGACGGATCAAGCGACGTTTTCCAAGCGCTTACTCGACACCCTGAGTCCTGAGCCTTTCACCCTGGGCCAGCCAAAGGATCGCGTAGCGGACCCGCATGCGGACATCGGCCTTCGACAGGTGGGTCTGCCGACACCAGAACCCTTGGTCACTGTGTTGCAGAACATGCTGGCGGAAAAACTCGCGGCCGATGCCCGCTATATCCTGGTGCCCACGACGGATATCGACCAGGCGCGACGCGATGAACGTTCCAAGCAATGGCTCGAGCAAGGGTTGACTCTGCTTAACGTCGCCAGTGTGTTCGTTCCAGCATTGGCGCCTTTGGTCGTCGCAGTCGGCACCGCGCAGTTGCTGGGTGAGTTGTTCGTCGGGGTCGATGACTGGATCCATGGCCAGACCGAAGAGGCAGTGGGTTGTTTTCTCGATGTCGCGGCCAATGTCGCCCTCGTGGGCGCTACCGCAGCTGCCGGCATGGCTTTGAACGCGTCGCCGTTCGTAAAGGGCATGCTGCCCGTGGTCGATGCCGCAGGGGAGACTCGTCTATGGAACGTGGAGCCTGAAACCTTCGCCACACCCGCACTTCCCGACACGGTGAAACCCAACGCTCTGGGTCAGTATGCTCATCTGGGACAAAACCACATCAAACTCGATGGCCGTTTCTACCGCCAGAACTACGATTCACGGCTCAAGCGCTGGCATGTGGTACACCCTGACAGCGCCCAGCCCTGGCGTATCGCCTTGGAACACAACGATGCCGGCGCCTGGCGAATGGCACACGAGAACCTCGCGGCGTGGACCGCGCAACAGGCCATCAGCCGTCTGGGACCGCTGGTCGATGCGCTGGATGCAGCGCAGCTTCATCGGCTGCGTCGAGTCTGCGGATTGACCGGACGGCAGTTGCGCCGTCTGCACCTGCCTGGGCAGCGGGTCCCCCCTCGCCTGATCGAGGCCGCAGCGTATCTGCGTGCGCAACGAATGCTCGAGGCACTGCCGTCGACTCAGCGCGTCCTGGCGTTGGATCGCTGGCAACAAGAGTTCGGCGTCTGGCCTGCGTATCATGAGGCACAGGCGATGCACCGTGATTTTCCTACCCTCAGCGTCTGGGCGGCCGAAGACATCGTAGCAGGGGCTAACCTGCGCGAACGTACGCAGCTCGGACAGGGCAGGGTGCCTTTGCGCCTGGCCTTGTCAGCGCGCGCCCACCTGTGGGACATGCAATTGGATCGGTCCATCCTGGGCTTGCTGGGAAGTGTGGAAACCCCAGAAGTCGAGCGCCTGCGTGCCGGCATTCAGCAACGGCAGGGTCGCAAGGACATCAGCGCAGTGCAGGCATGGCGATGGGCGCTCGAGCACCGTAGCGAAGCGGCAGAGATGATCGGGCAGCGCCGGCCCAAAGCGATCAACGCGCCCACCGCATTGGCCGACGGTCGCGTCGGCTATCGGCTCAGTGGACGTGCATCGGGCAGCGCCGAACCCGACCCAGGCACGGTCGCTCTACCGACTCGGGCACAGCGCGAAGCTCAGGAAGTGGCACTCTTGCAGCACCTGGATCGGTGGGTCGACACGCCGGCCACCGTGCTGGCCGAAAACGGTGAGCGGGTGGCCGTCAATCCAGCTCACCGCGCGACGGCACGTCAACGAATTCTCGACGCCTGGAACGGCCAGGCGCCCCGCATCGGCGTACTGCCTGGCCAGCCGATACGGTATTTTCTGGATCTTTCCGAGCTGCGCATCGGTGCACTTCCGGTACTGAACGTTGCACTGCCACAGGTGTGCTATCTGACCCTGGAGGGTTCGGGGCTGGAGCGCGTGGAAGCGTCGTTCCTCGATCAATTCCCCAGGCTGGAACAGCTGGACCTGCAGAACAACCACTTGACGGAAATACCCCCTGCGGTCGCTTCGCTGCCGAATCTGCAATCGCTGTCCATGGATAACAACCGCCTGGTCGCATCAGCCTCGATGTTCGATGCGCTACAGGGGCTGGATCAGTTGCAGGCGCTGATTCTGCGCAATAATCCAATGCATATCCCGGGCGCGGCAATGGAGCGGCTGAGCACGCTGCGCTCATTGCGTTATCTGGCGCTGTCCAATACCGACCACACCGCGATGGCCGAGCACCTGCCATGGGTGGCACGTTTGCCAGAGTTGGAGAGCCTGTGGCTTCAAGGCAATGCCCTGGTGCTGACACCGACCGCTATGCAGGCTCTGGCCGACATGAGCTCGCTGGACTATCTGGACCTGTCCGACAACCCCTTGGGATCCGCACTGGACCTCTCCCGGCTGCGCAGTGTCGGTGCGCTCAACCTGCGCAACTGTCAACTGAGCACTTGGCCCAGTGGGCTCACCGCGCTGATGAATCAGGAGCCGTTGTGGCTGCGATGGGTCCAGCTCGAGGAGAATCCCATCAGTGACGTGCCCGAACTGCAGAGCTTGCGCTTCTTTACAACCGAACCTCAGATAGAGCGACCGCTGAGCCTGACGTTCACCAGTCTGAATCCTCATGCGGTGGCCAGGCTCAATGCGGTGGGCATCACTTTTGACTACCTGCAGATACTGGCCGACGGTGCCGATGCCGCCGCACAGGGCCGCCTGGCCCAACTCCGTACCGATCCATCCATGACCCGAATGTTGCAGTTGCTTGCCCGACTCAGCGAGACGGCGGACTATCGGCTCGCGCCCGCGTCCCTGGCAACCCGCGCCTGGGATGTGATCGATGCCGCACACGGTTCCCTCGCCATTCGCGCCGAGCTGGCGGCGGTAGCCGAACGGCCCGAGAACTGCGGCGATCAGGTCATCCTGCTGTTTGCCGATCTGGAGCAACAGCTGTGGTACGCACGCGCGGCCGACCCGAGCCTGGACGGCGCGCAGCGTCAGGCTGAGCTGCTGGCCACCTCTCGCAGCTTGTTCCGACTCGATCAGCTGAATCGGCTGGCCAGGGCTGACGTGCGAGCGCGGGCCACGGCAAGGGATGTGTCGGAGGACGAAATCGAAGAAGTGGAAGTATTCCTGGCCTACCGCATCGGGCTGGCCGAGCGACTGGAGCTGCGTCATCAGCCTCACGCGATGCTGTTCGACGCCGTGGAGCCCGTCAGTGCCGCACAACTGGACGCTGCCGCGACCCAAGTGCTGGCGGCCGAGACCTCGGAAGCTCTGCTGGACTGGCACATGACTCAAGACTATTGGCTGCAGTACCTGCGTCGCCATTATCCCGCACGGTTGGACGCTGCTCTGTCTCCCTTCGTTGCTCGACGCGAGGCGCTCGCGGCGCAGGCGTGGGACGAAGCTTACGATGAGCGTCTGGTGGCCTTGCAGGTGGAAGAGGCCGCAGCCCAGACCGAAGTGCTGCGTGAGCTGACCCAACAGGCCATGAATCGCTGACAGGCATCGCGAGGGCAATGAATATGTAGGGCCTCCCGCTGGCTCGGCGATGGTGCAATCCCTAGCGCCCCACCGCAGTCACGCGGTGGGTCCTGCCATGGAAACCGTCATGACCCATACCATTGCCAAACCAGCATCGATTCCCCATCCGGTGGACACCCTCATTGCCAAGTCGCTCCCCGCCTGGCTTCGCAACGCATCTGATGCCCGTATGAAGGACTACCTACAGGCTTCACGAGTAAGCCTGAAATCGGCCTACGCTGCCCATCGAAAGACACGTGCGTTCAAATCCCCCGAAGCATTCTGCCGTCCACTGCTGCAAGCAGCACTTGATCGCACGTTTCCTCACCTCAAGCTCGACGCCGACCGGCACGAGTTGATCCGCATGACCCAAGGTGCAGGCGGGCTTATCGTTCCCCGGCATCAAACCTTGTTGCAGGCCGCAATGCAGAATTTCGAGCCCGATGAAGCGCGCCGCGGAGGCATAGAGGTCCACTCGCTGATTCTCCCGGTGGGAAAGCTGGGTACCCATATCACTGAACAAGGAGGCATCGGCTATATACACAATAAGGCCGATGAGGTGGCCGTTACCCCAGAGCAATTTGCCAGCCTGGTCCGTAATCTGGATCTTGGAGCCCAATACCAGGCGCATTTCAAGGCGGTGTTCCGGCCCATGTCTTCGACCTTGCCGAGCCTTGATAGCGAGCAGCGCAAAGTGACGACGGCAATCATGCAGTCGCTGCGCGACAGATTGGGTGCTCATGCCATTGCCGCCAGGCTTCAGGGTCATATCGATGAGTCGGCCTACCTCCTTCTCAACCAGATCACCCGTCCCACCGAAGCAGACGAAGAGCTGCGCTGGGCCGGGGAGCCGGTGCGCATTTGCCAACTGCGGCTGCTGCACACGCGACTATTCGCCGGACACAGCCTGCAGGGCGCGGTTCTCATCGAGGCGCAAAGTGGTATCGGGCCGTGTTTGGTTTATATCCCCAGCGAGCCGCAGCACCCGCTCATGCAATACACATCGGCACAGGCATTTGCCGATGCGTTGCGCGAAAAGCTGCGTCACCCCGACTACGTGTCCTTCATCAAAGGGCTGATGGTTTACCGTAGTCACGAGGCATTTGGCGAACGGCTGAGCAACACACTTGCTCCCACCCCCATACCCTGGCCCGGCCAGTTCACCAAGCCTCCAGTAGCGGATCCGAACGCCGACATCGGGGTGCATCGAGAACCCTACCAAGGTTCGCTGTCACGGCTGATGTACAACCAGTACCTGGTGCTGATCGCGGAAAACGCGCGAACCTTCGTGGTCCCTGTCGAAGATGAAGACGAGTTGGCCTGGGAGCAGCGGTTGGCATGGTGGAAAGAGGCTGGAATGTTCTCTCTCAACGTGCTGGGCTTCGTACCCGTGCTCGGCGAAATGGTCGCGGCCTACGGCTTGATCGAAATGGTCAAGGACGTGTGCATCGGCGTGGACGATTGGCAGCATGGACAGCGCCAGGAAGCGCTCGAACATTTTTCCGGTGTCATGCAGAACGTGGCGATGATCGCTGCAGGGGCCGCTGGGGGATTGGCATTCGCGCGTTCGCCGTTCATGGAAGCCATGGACATCGTCGACACGGGGGGGCGAAACCGACTCGTCCATCCAGAGTTGCCCGGCTACGCTGCGGATATCGACATTCCACAGGACATGCAGCCCGACAGCACCGGTCAGTATGTCGTAGGTGGTCAGGCTTACGTGGATATCGACGGCCAGTACTACCGGCATTTCTATGACCAGGCCAACCAGCAGTGGGTAATCGCCTCGCCCCATGCTCGGGAAAGCTACCGACCGGTGGTGGAGCGTGACGGGCACGGTAACTGGCGCCACGCTCACCAGCAACCGCTGGCATGGCAGGGTATCGAGCTGCTCAAACGCAGTGGGGCACCGGCGCTACGCTTGAACGATGTCGAACTGGCGCAGGTGCTGGAGGCGTGCGGGGTTCCCGAAGCTCAATTGCGTCAGGCCCATTTCGATCGCCAGCCGCTGCCGCCCGCAGTCCTGGACAGTCTGCAGCGGGTGCGCGCTCAGGGTGACGTGGATCGCCTGGTGTCCGCGTTGAAAACCCGCCAGCCGCTCGGGGAGGGCGCGGAATTCTGCCTGCCTCTGGCTGTAGAGGTCCCGGGTTGGCCAAGTGGACGGGGTGTGCGAGTCATAGATGCCGAGGGTAAGGCGCTGCTCTATGGTGAGGGGAACGGCGCTGCGGTGCAGATCACCCACGCCGAGTGGCGCAATGGCGACCTGGCAAAGCTACTGCTGGCTCAATTGACCGCAGATGAACGGACGTCGATGTTCAGCGCTTCGGTCGACAACAGTGTCGAAGGGCAGACCATCGACTTCAGCCAAAGCCTGGCCATGTGCGTGGAGCGCAATCGCACCACGATCGCCAAGGCCATCTGCGATCGCCATGCGCCAGAGCTCACCGAGGCAGGCGCGCAATTGCAGCGCATCTTCCCGAATCTCTCCCATGCCCAGGCGAACCTGATCGCCGAGCAAGCCAGCGAGGCTGAGAGGTTGCGAATGACCCAGCACGGCAAAGTCCCGACACGGATGGCGGAGCAGGCGCTGATGGCATTGCGTGAACAGCGCCTGACCAAAGCCTGCGAGGGCTTGTCACGACTTGGCCTGCACTCCCCGGATCGCGACACCCTCGCGCTGAAACTGCTCGAGCAGTTGCCCGGCTGGACCGGTGAGGTGCGTATCGAACTGCGCGCCGGGGGGATCAACGGTGAATTGCTGGCACAGTCAGGCGGCGCCCAGGCGCCAGACGTTAAATACATCGTGCGTCGGCATGGGGTGTATCAGGCCTACGATGCACTGGAACAAGAGTTGAGTGCCCAACAGGATCTGTTCTCGGCGATTTGCGCGGCGCTGCCCGACCGCGAGATAAAAGCGCTGAAGCTGGCGCGCAGCGACGCCAACGCTCTGGCTCAGCGCATCGCAAAAGCAGCAGCGGTCAATCGGACGCATACTGGCCAGCTGCTGGGCCAGCGTCAGGTACAGCCCTGGTTCAGGGCGCCGTACTCAGACCCCCAGGGGGTAGGCTATCCACTGAGCGGCCGTCAAACGCCTGGCTGGCGGCAACAGTCACGCCTGCGACGTCTGTACCCCTCCATGAACAACAACGATCTCGCCGATCTGGCTGGATCGCTGCCTCGACCCAATGAAAGTCTGGAACTGGCGATACGTCGTCTTGAGCAGGAGTTTCGTACGTTGCAGCTAGGATTGGAGCAGTGGGAGCGTGAGGGGACGGGTTTTGCGGTACGTCGTCATGCGACGGCGCGGATAGTGCGGGCGTGGCGCAGGGAAAGCACGACTCTGGATCTGCGTGACCTGATTCCGGGTGAACTGCCAGTGATCACCGCCGATTTCTCCCATACCACTGAGCTTTACCTGGAACATCTACGACCCGATACCGATGTTTCGTTTTTTCTCGGACGATTTCCCAACCTGCGGACACTGGCGTTGCGCAGTAACCACCTGCGGGAAATTCCCGCCGAGATCGCAAGCATGAAATCGCTGCAACATCTGAACTTGAACGACAACAACTTCAGGGTGACGGATGACCTGCTGCAGCCACTGAGGCGAGAAGACGGCAGCAGTCCGCTGATCAGCCTGCAGCTACACCTGGCGTTCGGCGAACCCGCTTTGCCTCTCACTGTATTCGAACTTACCGGGCGGATGCTCGAACCTCTAAGCCACCTGCACCGGCTCAAGCTGCTGGACATTTCATCCGGCACATTTCGCATCGCCGACGACGCGTTGAATGTCATCGGGTCCCTTTCGCAGCTTGAAACGCTGCGTTTGGGTGACTGTTTCCTGTCCTTGGAAGGGGAACGCGCCAGTGCATTTTCCGGCTTGACGCGACTGCACACCCTCGACTTGTCCGGATCTGTCAATGGGTTGGGCAGTGTGGACATCACCCACCTGCGCAATCTGGTCAACCTTTCCCTGCATGAATGCGGACTCACCGAATGGCCGCAGGGACTGAGCGAGTTAATGCAGATCAGGCCCCTGCGGTTACGCGTGGTTGCCCTGGGTCATAACTTGATGACGCAACTGCCCGAGCTTCGCGAGCTGGAATTCGTACGGGCCCGCAGCACCTACCTCAGAGGTCAGGTTTATATCGATTTTGGCGGTAACCCGCTCAACGCCGAGAGCCAAAACATGTTGCGCAGGGCAGGGCTGCCGTTTCGTGCTCCTGAAGGCGCTCGAGGGCCTGACCGGACGTCGACTGATTGGCTCATTGGCTGTCCCGAAGACCTGCGCAGCCGCATCGACGCCGATCGCAATTCGGACAATGCGAGCGCGTTCTATCGCATCATGGACCAGACCTCATTTACCGGCGGCTATCAGCAAGACCCCCAGGGTTTCAGAGCGCGGATGTGGGACGTGATGCGCGCCGTGGTGCCGGACATGGCGCATCCGACCGGCGATGGACTGGGAGTGGTCGATCTGCGCCAGCAGCTGTTCGAACGTGCAACGCTGATCAACCAAACCTGCGAGGATGGCATCAGTATCGCTTTGGACGATTTCGAAACGCGCGTGGCAGCGTGGCAGGCTGCATCGAGTGCGGTTGAGGGTGGGGCATCCATGTTTGCGCCCTTGCTGCGCCTGGCGCGGCAGCTGCACAAGGCGGCGTTGGTGGATGAATACGCAGTGTCCATCACCCAGACACGCATGAACAGGCGGCGGGCTTTGTTGGCCGGCGAATCAACCCAGGCGCCCCCCTTGCTTGCGTTCGACAGTGTCCCGCCCGAATTTCTGGACAACCCTCCACCTGATGAGGTGGAAATTCGCTTAATGCTTCGAGATCGTTTACAAGCCACGCTGGATCTGCGGCCACAGCCTGTTCGACTGTACGCGGAATACCTCACCACCCGGACCATCAGGCATGTTGGCGCCGCTGTCCGTGAGCAGGCCACCGATGAGGCACTGATCAACTGGCTGGTAGACCAACCTTTCTGGGAAGTTTATTTGCGCAAGGTCTATGAATCGAAATTCGACACACTGGACCAGTTCTGGGCCGAGGTCATGAGTCATTTCGAGGATGCCACCGATGGCTCGCCTTTACCCGAGGAAGTCACACCTGTATTGGCAGCCGTACTCGCGCGCCTGAGCCAGATTGCTCCAAGTACGAACTGGCGCAGTGCACAAGGGCGTCCGCTCAGAGTCACTGTGGACGAACAGCAGCTGTTGCAGCTGTACAACGCCATCACTCAGGCGCGGACCCAGGCGCATGCCGAGTTAATCAAAACGCTGTCGCAGGAGGTGGTCAAGGCGCAGGCTTGACTGGACCGGTGACCATCGCGCTCACCTATCGACAATTGTGGGCGCGATGGTCGGCTCGGTATCAGCGGCGACGGAACAGCGGCAGCGGCTCGTCGGTGGCCGCCTGGTAGGTCACCGAGAAGTCCTTGAGGCTTTCCAGTGCTTCGTACGGATCTTTGTCGGCGCGCAAGGCGAAGGCATCGAAGCCGCAACGGTGCAGGTAGAACAGCTGGTCACGCAGTACGTCACCGATGGCGCGCAGTTCACCCTTGAAGCCATAACGATCGCGCAACAGACGTGCGTTCGAGTAGTTGCGCCCGTCGGTGAATGCCGGGAAGTTCAGGGCAATGACCTGAAACTGATTGGCCACCTCGCCGATCTCTTCGGCCTCCTCGTCGCTGTCCAGCCACACGCCCAGGCCGCCATCGCGGGCCTGGAGCGCCGGACCGTGTTCGCGCCACAGGGCCAGCGGCACGATCAGGTCGTCGCAGTTGCTGATGCCGTCGAACGGGGTGTCCTTGGGCAGCAGGTGCCAGGTTTCGTCGACGACTTCGTTGTTCTTAATGATTCGCTGCATAGACGCGCTCCTTGAAGGGGTCGATGCCGATCCGCTGGTAGGTATCGATGAAACGCTCGTCTTCGGTGCGTTTTTCCACGTACACGTCGATCAGCTTGGAGATGACATCGGGCATGGCTTCCTGGGCGAAGGAGGGGCCCAGGATCTTGCCCAGGCTGGCGTCGCGGCTGGCGCTGCCACCCAGGGACACCTGGTAGAACTCTTCGCCTTTCTTGTCCACGCCCAGAATGCCGATGTGGCCGACGTGGTGGTGACCACAGGCGTTCATGCAACCGGAGATGTTCAGATCCAGCTCGCCGATGTCGAACAGGTAGTCAAGATCATCGAAACGACGCTGGATGGATTCGGCGATCGGAATCGACTTGGCGTTGGCCAGGGAGCAGAAATCACCCCCTGGGCAGCAGATGATATCGGTCAGCAGGCCGATGTTCGGCGTGGCGAAACCGCCTTCGCGCAACTCGTTCCACAGGCTGAACAGCTGGGCCTGTTCGACGTCGGCCAGAATGATGTTCTGCTCGTGAGACGTGCGCAGTTGGCCGAAGCTGTACTTGTCGGCCAGATCGGCGACGGCGTCGAGCTGCTTGTCGGTCAGGTCGCCGGGGGCGACGCCGGTCGGCTTGAGCGACAGGGTTACCGCCACATAGCCAGGCTTCTTGTGCGCCAGGGTGTTGCGCGAACGCCAGCGGGCGAAGCCGGGGTGCTCACTGTCGAGCTGGGCCAGGTCAGCCGCGAAATCTGGCAATGCCCTGTAGTCCGGGTCGACGAAGTGCTTGGCCACGCGGTGCAGTTCGGCCTCGGTCAGGGTGGTGCTGCCGCCGCGCAGGTGTTCCATCTCGGCGTCGACTTTCTGGGCGAAGACTTCCGGCGTCAGGGCCTTGACCAGGATCTTGATGCGCGCCTTGTACTTGTTGTCACGACGGCCGTAGCGGTTGTACACGCGCAGGATGGCGTCCAGGTAGCTGAGCAGGTCCTGCCACGGCAGGAACTCGTTGATGAACGCGCCCACTACCGGCGTGCGGCCCAGGCCGCCACCGACCAGGACGCGGAAGCCCAGCTCGCCGGCGGCGTTGTGCACGGGCTCAAGACCGATGTCGTGCACCTCGATGGCGGCACGGTCGGTGCTGGCGCCGTTGACGGCAATCTTGAACTTGCGCGGCAGGTAGGCGAATTCGGGGTGGAAGGTGGTCCACTGACGAACGATCTCGCACCAGGGGCGTGGATCGATCACCTCGTCGGCGGCAACGCCGGCGAACTGGTCGGTGGTGACGTTGCGCAGGCAGTTGCCGCTGGTCTGGATCGCGTGCATCTGCACGGTGGCCAGTTCAGCGAGAATGTCCGGAATGTCTTCCACGGCCGGCCAGTTGAACTGGACGTTCTGCCGGGTGCTGATGTGGGCATAGCCTTTGTCGTAATCGCGAGCGATCTTGGCCATCATGCGCGTCTGGCGCGATGTCAGCTGGCCGTAGGGCACGGCGACGCGCAGCATCGGGGCAAAACGCTGGATGTACAGGCCGTTCTGCAGGCGCAGCGGGCGAAATTCTTCTTCGCTCAGTTCGCCAGCCAGGTAGCGGCGGGTCTGATCCCGGAACTGCTTGACGCGGTCCTCGATGATCCGTTGATCGTACTCGTCATAAACGTACATGGTGATCCTGTTCTCAGGCTGTCTTTCGCATCATCAGAAAAAGCACGCGCACGGTCGCGCACTCTTAGCAGAGCCGACGGAAGATAACAGTTTGTAAATAGACGTAAAAGTGACGTTTGAGTATATGCACCGAACCAGAATGCATAACAACGGCGCGTTTTCATGTCTTCAGGACATTGACGCGTTGGCGGGGCAGGCCTTGTGGGGGCGGGGCGGGCGGCGAGCCCTCTGCCCGCGAAGAGCACACCGCGGAATGCCTGCGGAGCTGCAGTGACCTTTTCGCGGGCAGAGCCCGCTCCCACAGGGTTAACGATAGCCTTGTGGGAGAGCGAGCCCTCTGCCCGCGAAGGGGCACACCACGGATCCAGGTCTATCAGAGGGCCTTGCTGATATGGATGTCGCTGATGTTCGCGGCGGCGTCGCCATGTAGGGCGACCAACGCGGCCTTCGCTTCTTCCAGCGAGCCCGTTTCCAGGTGCGCGAAATCCCAGCGACGCTGCCCGTCGAGGTTGTAGCGGATCACGTACTTGATCATGGGTGCCCCTGCATCAGGTGAATTTCGAAGCCGTGCGGCGCACGATCTTGATCTTGTGGGTGAACGTGCTCTTGCGCGTCACGCTCGACAGCTTGGTGCCGGCGGTGTCGATGGTGATGTTCCAGAAACCGGTACTGGGCGCCGTGATCTTGGCCGGGAAGGTGTCGAACGCGCCGCCATGATAGGTATGTCGCCCACCGTTCTTGAAGCTGCGAAAATTGGCGTCGCTCATCAGGCGGATGTTGCAGCGCTGGGAGCACTCGATGACAACCAGATCGTCTTCATTGAGGTGCTCGCGCTGGTGAACGAATTTCATGGGCTCTCCACAGTTACAGGTGCGCGAAAAAGCGCAACGATATCATGCGCATCGCCGCGCAGATAAATTCTACCGATGCATGGAGCAAATTCGTGACCTTGCGGTCACAGGGTATTTAATGACGGAGATGCATCATGAAGTGGGCCTGGTTGACGGCAGTGGTAATGCTCGGTGGTTGTGCCACCGTGACGGACATCGAGAAAAGCCCCGAGACCATGAGTGTGATTTCCGGCAAGACCCCCAAGGAATATTCCACCTGTGTGGTCGCCCAGTTGAGCGACAGCCGCGGACCGTCGGTGATCGAACAGAAACACGACGGCTATCGCATCATCGTTCCGCAGAAACTCTCCAAGGATCCGGCCGCCGTGCTGATCGTCGACGATCGTTCCGGCGGCAGCAGCATCAAGGTGCACGAGCGCCTGTCCAATGTGCCTCTGCGCCCGGCTGACGTGCGCCAGGCGGCCGAGAAATGCATTTCCGGCTGAGCCGATCCTACTTGCAGATCACCACCAGGCTGCGGGTCTGGTAGTTGCCCAGGTCGGCATCCGCCAGCCCAGCCTCGTCCGCACGTCGCGGCACGCCCTGAGTCGCTACCGTCTGGTAGCCGCCGGGGCACTCGAGTCTTGCCTGCTCGTCGCACTTGTCCCAGGACATGGCCTGACCCGAACAGTCGATGTTCAAGCCCTGTTGGCCGTTCTTCAAAATGGTGGGGGAAGTACTCGCGCAGGCCGAAACGGCGAGCACGGCGATGCAAGACAGGGTAGTGCGCAGGAGGGTGTTCATGGGGCGGGATTCTTCAGGTAGACAAGGGGGCCGCTATGCGGTGGCCCAATGCTATACACTGGCAAGCGGCAAGGGTAGTTGTGCAAGGAAAAATTCCGTTGCTCGACCGATGTAGCAATATTTACCCTGCAGTGGAACTATATGCATCAGGATTTCTCTATCAACCAATCAATTGGCCAGCGGCAGACATTGTGAAGTAGTCGACGCCTGAAACCGACTGTGCCGTACCTCGTCAGCATTGCTCTTTTGTAAGGACTCACATGATCAAGAAATGCTTGTTTCCAGCGGCCGGCTACGGTACTCGCTTCCTTCCAGCGACCAAAGCAATGCCCAAGGAAATGCTGCCGATCGTCAACAAGCCACTGATCCAGTACGGCGTCGAAGAAGCCCTGGAAGCCGGCCTGGACCAGATCTCCATCGTCACCGGTCGCGGCAAGCGCGCGATCGAAGACCACTTCGACATCAGCTATGAGCTGGAAACCCAGATCAAGGGCACCGAGAAAGAGAAGTACCTGGTCGGTATCCGCAAACTGATCGACAAGTGCACCTTCTCCTACACCCGCCAGGTGCAGATGAAGGGCCTGGGCCACGCCATCCTCAGCGGTCGTCCACTGATCGGCGACGAAGCGTTCGCCGTGGTGCTGGCGGACGACATGTGCGTGAATCTGGAAGGCGACGGCGTGCTGCAGCAGATGGTCAAACTGTACAACCAGTTTCGCTGCTCGATCGTCGCCATTCAGGAAGTCGATCCTCAGGAAACGAACAAGTACGGTGTGATCGCCGGTGACATGATTCGTGAAGACATCTATCGCGTGACCAGCATGGTTGAAAAGCCAAAGCCTGAAGATGCCCCATCGAACCTGGCCATCATCGGCCGCTACATCCTGACCCCGGACATCTTCGACCTCATCGAACAGACCGAGCCAGGCAAGAGTGGCGAGATCCAGATCACCGATGCCCTGATGAAGCAGGCCCAGAACGGTTGCGTACTGGCCTACAAATTCAAGGGCGAACGCTTCGACTGCGGCGGTGCGGAAGGCTACATCGACGCCACCAACTTCTGTTTCGAAAACTTCTACAAAACCGGCAAGGCGTTCATCTGACGCCTCACCGGCTTGCATGATCGACGCCGCTGCTCTTCGGACAGCGGCGTTCTCGTTTTATGGCCACGGCCCGGTGGCGGGTCGTGCAGGTGCCAGGAGAGCAACATGAGCTATGACTTCGATTTATTCGTGATTGGTGCCGGTTCCGGCGGTGTGCGCGCCGCGCGTTTTGCCGCAGGTTTCGGAGCGAAGGTGGCGGTGGCCGAGAGCCGCTACCTGGGCGGGACCTGCGTCAACGTGGGCTGCGTACCGAAGAAGCTGCTGGTGTACGGCGCGCACTTTGCCGACGACTTCGACCATGCCAGCGGCTTTGGCTGGAGCCTGGAGAAACCCTCGTTCGATTGGTCGACGCTGATCGCCAACAAGAACAAGGAAATCGAACGGCTCAATGGCATCTACCGCAATCTGCTGGTGAACAGCGGCGTCAAGCTGGTAGAAGGTCACGCACGCCTGGTCGACCCGCACACGGTCGAAGTGGATGGCCAGCGCTTCAGCGCCGAGCACATCCTCGTGGCAACCGGTGGCTGGCCGCAGGTCCCCGACGTGCCCGGTCGCGAGCATGCCATCACGTCGAACGAGGCGTTTTTCCTCGAGCAGTTGCCCAAGCGAGTGATCGTGGTAGGGGGCGGCTACATTGCCGTTGAATTCGCCGGGATCTTCAATGGCCTGGGCAGCGAAACCACCTTGCTGTACCGCGGCGAGATGTTCTTGCGTGGCTTCGATGGTTCGGTGCGCAAGCACTTGAGCGAAGAGCTGACCAAGCGCGGCATGAACCTGCAGTTCAATGCCGACATTGCCCGCATCGACAAGCTCGATGACGGCAGTCTCAACGTCACCCTCAAGGACGGCCGCGAGTTGGCAGCCGATTGCGTGTTCTACGCCACCGGACGCCGCCCGATGCTGGACAACCTGGGGCTGGAGAACACCGGTGTGAAGCTGGACGACAAGGGGTTCATCCAGGTCGACGAGCAGTTCCAGACCACCGAGCCATCGATTCTGGCGTTGGGTGATGTGATCGGACGGGTACAGCTCACGCCTGTGGCCTTGGCCGAGGGTATGGCCGTGGCGCGTCGGCTGTTCAAGCCCGAGCAGTATCGCCCGGTGGATTACAAGCACATTCCAACCGCCGTGTTCAGCCTGCCGAACATCGGTACCGTTGGCTTGACCGAGGAAGAAGCGCGCGAGCAGGGCCATTCGGTGCAGATTTTCGAAAGCCGTTTCCGGCCCATGCAGTTCAGCCTGACCCACAGCCAGGAGCGCACCCTGATGAAGCTGGTGGTCGATGCCGATACCGACAAGGTGCTGGGATGCCACATGGTCGGTCCTGACGCTGGCGAGATCGTTCAGGGCCTCGCCATCGCATTGAAGGCGGGCGCGACCAAGCAGGTCTTCGACGAAACCATTGGCGTGCACCCCACGGCCGCCGAAGAGTTCGTGACCATGCGCACACCGGTAGGCGCCTGAGTCTTCGGCCTGCCGGTCAGTCCGGCAGGCCAACCACGGCGGCGTATTCCTGCAGCGCGGCATCGTGGCTGATGCCCAATTTCTCCATGGCACAGCGTTTCTGGCGACTGATGGTTTTTTCGCTGCGCTCCAGATGGGCCGCCACGTCACGCCCACTCATGCCACCCACCAACAGCTTCAGCACTTCCAGTTCGCGCGTCGACAGTCGCTCGTGAGCCCCGCGGTGGTCGACTTCGTGTTCGGCAAGGCGCTGGGTGAAGCGGGCGCTGAGGTAGTTGCTGCCACGCATCAGGCTGTAGGCCGCGGTGCTCAGATTGCTCAGGCATTCGCGCTTGTCGTACAGGCCTCTCGCGCCGGTGTCGAGAATGGCGCGCAACACCATGGGGTTGTCCAGCGTGGTCAGCACCAGCACCGGCAAGCGTGGGTAGCGCTGACGTACCTGACGCAGCAGGGCCAGGCCGTCGCCACCTTGCTGCTGGGGCATGCGGTAGTCGGTGATCAGCAGATCACAGGCGTGCTGCTGCAACGATTCGAGGACCTGGCTGGCATTCTCGGCCTCGTCGATCACGTTGAAGCGTGAACGCGGCGCACGCTCCAGTGCGATGCGTAGCCCGAGTCGAACAGCCGAATGGTCGTCGGCCACGATGGTTTTGATAGTCACCTGGTTCATCTCATCTGCGAAAGCGGGCTTCATGCTATCTGTCGTGCCCCGGGATGACTGTAAGGGGGGCGTGAGCGCAGACGTGAGAAAAGTCTACAAATCACTGCAGCATTGCCCCGCTTTCACAATTCTTCTTTATTATGTGTAGTCTCGATAGGCAAAACCAATCGCCAGCATCCAGTTTGCCAATGAGCTATCGGCCGAGCATGTGTTTAGGATGCTCCCTATCGAATTCAAACACGATTTCAACCCCCTGAAGGAGAGTCACCGATGCCGATCATCAACAGCCAAGTCAAGCCATTCAACGCCACCGCTTACCACAACGGCGCTTTCGTGCCGGTCAGCGACGCCGATCTGAAAGGCAAATGGTCTGTCGTATTCTTCTACCCAGCCGACTTCACCTTCGTCTGCCCGACCGAACTGGGCGACCTGGCCGACAACTACGAAGCGTTCAAGCAAATGGGCGTGGAAATCTACGGTGTGTCGACTGACACTCACTTCACCCACAAAGCCTGGCACGACACTTCCGACACCATCGGCAAGATCCAGTACCCGCTGATCGGTGACCCGACTCACGTCATCTCGAAGAACTTCGACGTGCTGATCGAAGCTGACGGCATGGCCGATCGTGGTACTTTCGTGATCAACCCTGAAGGTGAGATCAAGATCGTCGAACTCAACGACGGTGGTGTAGGTCGCGACGCTTCCGAGCTGCTGCGCAAAGTCAAGGCTGCCCAATACGTTGCCGCCCACCCAGGCGAAGTGTGCCCAGCCAAGTGGAAAGAAGGCGAAGCCACCCTGGCTCCATCGTTGGATCTGGTTGGCAAGATTTAAGCAGCTTCCCACGCTGTCTCCCGCGGGATACTTCCCGCGGGATCGCGACATCCGTTACGGGATCGCAACACCTCCGTAACGGATCGCCTTCGTATGATCGTTTCCAAAAGTATCTCGCTCACGCGGGGCCTGGTGCCCTGGCGGGCAACTGTCGTCTTCGAAACACTCAAAACGGAAATCGCCCTCATGTTGGACGCCAATCTTAAAGCCCAGTTGAAAGCCTATCTGGAACGGGTCACCCAACCGATCGAGATCGTCGCGTCCCTTGATGACGGCGCGAAATCCCAAGAATTGCTCGGTCTGCTGCGTGACATCGATGCACTGTCGGACAAGATCACGCTGCTGGACAACGGTAACGATGCGCGCAAGCCGTCGTTCTCCATCAATCGCCCCGGAGCGGACATCGGCCTGCGTTTCGCCGGTATCCCCATGGGTCACGAATTCACCTCGCTGGTACTGGCGCTGCTGCAGGTTGGCGGCCACCCGTCCAAGGCCAGTGCCGAGGTCATCGAACAGATCGCTGCCCTGAAAGGCGAGTTCCTGTTCGAAAGCTATTTCTCGCTGTCGTGCCAGAACTGCCCGGATGTGGTCCAGGCACTGAATCTGATGGCGGTGCTCAACCCCAACATTCGTCACGTGGCCATCGACGGCGCCCTGTTCCAGGCCGAAGTCGAAGAACGCCAGGTGATGGCTGTGCCAAGCATTTACCTCAACGGCAAGAACTTCGGCCAGGGCCGCATGGGTCTGGAAGAGATACTCGCCAAGATCGACACCAGCGCTAGTGATCGTCAGGCGGAAAAGCTCAACGCCAAGCAGGCGTTCGACATGCTGGTGATCGGCGGCGGCCCTGCCGGTGCATCGGCGGCCATCTATGCAGCGCGTAAGGGTATTCGTACCGGTGTTGCGGCTGAGCGATTCGGCGGGCAGGTGTTGGACACCATGGCTATCGAGAACTTCATTTCGGTGCAGGAAACCGAAGGCCCGAAACTGGCCGTCGCACTGGAAGAGCACGTCAAGCAGTACGACGTGGACATCATGAACCTGCAGCGCGCCGAAAAACTGGTGCCGGGCAAGGATGGTGCGCCTCACGAGGTGATCTTCGCCAGCGGCGCGTCGCTCAAGGCCAAGACGCTGATCCTGGCGACCGGCGCACGCTGGCGTGAAATGAACGTGCCGGGCGAGCAGGAATACCGTAACCGCGGCGTGGCCTACTGCCCGCACTGTGACGGTCCGCTGTTCAAGGGCAAGCGCGTAGCGGTGATCGGCGGTGGCAACTCGGGTGTGGAAGCGGCCATCGACCTGGCCGGTATCGTCGCCCACGTGACGCTGATCGAGTTCGACACACAATTGCGTGCCGACGCCGTGTTGCAGCGCAAGCTGCACAGCCTGCCCAACGTCAAGGTCATCACCAGTGCGCTGACCACTGAAGTGACCGGTGACGGACAGCGCGTCAATGGCCTGCGCTACAAGGATCGCCAGAGCAGCGAACATCACGAAATCGCGCTGGAAGGCATCTTCGTGCAAATCGGCCTGCTGCCCAACACCGACTGGCTCAAGGGCACCATCGAGCTGTCGAACCGTGGCGAGATCATGGTCGACGCCCGTGGCGAAACCGACCTGCCGGGTATCTTTGCCGCCGGTGACGTGACGACCGTACCGTACAAGCAGATCGTCATCGCGGTCGGCGAGGGCGCCAAGGCGTCGCTCTCGGCATTTGATCACCTGATCCGCACGTCCGCCCCGGCCTGATACGCCCGGTAATGCTCCTGTAGCAGCAGCGCAAGCCGCGTCAGGCTCCGACGCGTTCACCCAGGCGCACCGCGTGTACCGCCGACGCGGCTTGCGCCGCTGCTACGGGGGATTGCGTTTACCGCTGACGCGGGTTGCGCCGCTGCTACGGGGGAGCGCGTGTACCGCTGACGCGGCTTGCGCCGATGCTACGGGGAGCGCGGTCTCTGTAGCAGCGGCGCAAGCCGCGTCGCTTTTGACTTATACACTTCCTGCACAGCACTTACGCAACTACGGTTGCCACAGTTATATCGCACTGGAGTTGCATGCTTTTATACAGTCGGACGTGACCGTTCGGCAGCGCCACGAAAAACAGCAGATGCTCTTCAATGTTTTCACATCCTTTTCACAGCCACTGTTCCACTATGAAATCCGCTGATGGAACAGCGCCCCAAATGCCCGCTTCGGCGGGCTTCTTATTGCCCGCGATTCACGCTTTCCTCCAGTTTCAATCCCCCCGCGTCTCCGTGTCGCGCGTTCGTTGCCGTATCTGGTTTGGCATCATCCGTACCGTTCCGTATCATCAACCGCAGCTACTGCCCATTCATTCAAGGGAGCTTTCATGAGCCTCGATCATTTGAACAATGTGCCCGGTGTTACCGCGCAACCTGAAGCCGCCACATCCCAGTTCGTTTTCAACCACACCATGTTGCGGGTCAAGAACATCGAGAAGTCGCTGGATTTCTATACCCGTGTATTGGGTTTCAGTCTGGTTGAAAAGCGTGACTTCGCCGAGGCGCAGTTCAGCCTGTACTTCCTGGCGCTGGTGGACAAGTCGACCATCCCGGAGGATGACAAGGCGCGTACCACCTGGATGAAATCCATGCCGGGCATTCTGGAACTGACCCATAACCACGGCACCGAGAACGACGCCGATTTCGCCTACCATGACGGCAATAGCGATCCCCGTGGCTTCGGGCACATCTGTGTGTCGGTGCCGGATATCCACGCTGCCTGTGAGCGCTTCGAAACGTTGGGCGTGGACTTCCAGAAGCGTCTGACCGATGGCCGGATGAAGAGCATCGCCTTCATCAAGGACCCGGACGGTTACTGGGTCGAAATCATCCAGCCCGACCTGTAGAGCACTCCCTCTGTAGCAGCGGCGCAAGCCGCGTCAGGGACGACGTGGTGAACATGACCCACCGCAGCGTCTCAGACGCGGCTCGCGCCACTGCTACAGGGGTGACGCTAGACCGTGTAGCGGCGCGGCAGGTTATACCGGAATGTGCTGGCGGTAACGCTGATAAGCATCCTGGTAGGCGAGGACATTGGAAACGATAGGTTGGGTGTGGCTGGTGTCGTCCAGCCGCACACAGCGTTTGCATAACGCGGCCAGTCCGTCCGGATCCTGACCGGCACACCAGGCGGCCTGAATGGCTGCGCCCAGGGCTGCCGCTTCCGGCTGCTCGGTACACACGACGGGCGCATCCATGACGTCCGCAACCAATTGGCGCCACACCGGACTTTTCGAACCACCGCCGATCAAGCGTATGGCATGAGTCTGCAGACCCCCGGCCCGCAGCAGATCCAGGCCATAGCGCAGGCCGAAGGTCGTGCCTTCCACGGACGCGCGACACAGGTTCGCAGCGTTCAGGTTGTTGGTGGTCAAGCCCAGCACGGACCCGGTGGCGTGGGGCAGGGCGGGAACCCGTTCACCGTTCAGGAACGGCAGCATCACGATGCCTTCAGCGCCGATCGGCGCCTGCGCTACCGCTTGATTGAATCCGCTGATGTCCAATTGCAGCAGGTCGCGCACCGCTGTGGTGACGTTGGTCAGGTTCATGGTGCAGATCAGCGGCAACCACCCTCCCGACGACGAGCAGAAGCTTGCCACCGACGGTTCCTTCAGCACGGTGGGACGGTCACTGTAAGCGTACACCGTGCCTGAAGACCCCAGGCTCATGGTGATGACCCCAGGGTGAATGTTGTCCGTGCCGATGGCGCCCATCATGTTGTCGCCCCCGCCACTGGCGACCACCGCCAACGGATTGATCCCCAAGCGTGCAGCAATGCCCGGGCGAATGGTGCCCACCGGCTGGTGCGCGTCGATCAACCGCGGCAACGCGGCTTCCAGACGGCCGCTGGGGTCGATCTGCCGCAGCAGGGCCAGATCCCACTGGCGTTCGCGCACGTTGAAATAACCGGTGCCTGAGGCATCCCCGTACTCGGCGCGGGCCTGCCCGGTGAGCCAGAAATTCAGGTAGTCATGGGGCAGCAGCACATGGGCGATCCGTTCGAAGATCTCTGGATGGTGCTCCCGCGTCCAGAGTAGCTTGGACACGGTATAGCCCGGCGCGATCACCAGCCCCAGGCGGTCGAGCGAGCCCTGTTCACCGCCCAACTCGGCCAGCAGGCGTTCGTTCTGTGGCGTGCTTTCGGTGTCACACCACAGCTTCGCCGGCCGCAGCGCCTGACCATCGGCGTCGAGCAACACCAGCCCGTGCTGCTGCCCGGACACGCCAATACCCAGAATCTGCTGACCGTCGATGCCGGCCTGCGCCAGCGCCTGAGCAGTGGCCTGCTCGAAGGCGGTGAGCCAGTCGCCCGTCTCCTGTTCGCGACGGCCGTTTTCGCCGCTGATCATGTGATGGGAAGCCGAGCCCTGGCCCATGACCTGGCCACTGTCCGCGTCAAGGATCAACGCCTTGGTTCCTTGGGTGCCGCAGTCGATCCCGAGAAACATGGCCGCTTACTCCTTGCCGTCCAGCATATGTTCCAGGGTAGCGTGCACGCCCCGGGTACGCAGGCTGTGCAGATTGCGTTCGAAGGCGGCCACGAACTCCGCCGACTGCGGGATCTGTGTGCCGAAGATTTCCTCGACGCCCAGCAGCCGCTCGGCGAGCGAGGCCGGATCGGCAACCAGTGCCTGGCAGAATGCAGCGCGCGGATCGGGAATGCTGTAGTGGGTGCCGTTTTCGTCGACCCCGCCCAGATAGAGCGCCCAGGCCGCCACCACGAGTGCCGCGCGCTCGGTGCTCTGCCCGTTGGCGATCAGCCGGTTAATGGTCGGTACGGTGAATTTGGGAAACTTCGAAGAGCCATCCGAGCAGACACGCTCCAGTTGATCGGCGATGGCCTGGTTGGAGAAACGCTCGATCAGGGTGTCCTTGTAACCCTCCAGGTCGATACCGGGAACGGACGCCAGTTGCGGGGTGACGTCGTGGTCCATATAGGCGCGGATATAGCGCACGAACAATGGATCGTTCATGGTTTCGTGAACGAAACGGTAGCCCTTGAGGAAGCCCAGGTAGGTCAGGGCCAGGTGGCTGCCATTGAGCAGTTTGATCTTCATTTCTTCATAGGGCGTGACGTCGTCGGTGAACTGCACGCCGACCTTTTCCCACGCGGGCCGACCGGCGCCGAACTTGTCTTCCAGCACCCATTGTACGAACGGCTCGCAGACCACCGGCCAGCTATCGTCGACACCGTGGCGCTCATGCAGCTGCGCGCGGTGCGCATCGCTGGTCATTGGCGTGATGCGGTCGACCATGGCATTGGGAAACTGCACATGGCTGGCGATCCAGTCGTGCAGCGCTGGGTCATGGAGTGCGGCAAACGCCAGCAGCGCCTTGCGGGCAACCGCGCCGTTGTGCGGGAGGTTGTCACAAGACATCACGGTGAATGCTTCGATACCGGCATCGCGACGTTGCCTCAGCGCTGCGCAGAGAAAGCCGAACACCGTACCGGGTGCCTGCGGATGCGCCAGGTCGTGCTGGATCTGTGGCAAATGGGCCATGAACTCGCCGTTGCTGTCATCGATGCAATAGCCGCCTTCGGTGATGGTCAGCGAGACGATGCGCACCGAAGGCTCGGCCAGTTTATCGATCAACGCCTGAGCGCCATCTTCGGCCAGGAGCATGCCGGTGATCGCGCCGATCACGCGCACTTCGGTGTCCGGGGTATCGCCCAGCTCGACCAGGGTGTAATGGAAGTCCTGCTCGGCCAGGGCGTCGCGGACCTTGCGGTCTTCGCTGCGCAGTCCGGCGCCACAGATCGCCCACTGTTCGGCCTCTCCTGTGTTCATCAACGCATCGGTATAGAACGCCTGGTGCGCGCGGTGAAAGCCGCCCACACCGATGTGGACGATGCCATGCGCACGGGTCGCAGGATCGTAGGTCGGCAACTGGATATGCTTGGCGAGCTGGTGCAGATTCTGTCGATTGAGTTTCATCATCGGTCCTGTATCAGGCAGCGGCCTGGAGCGGTTTGGCCACGGCAATGCCCTGGGCGTCGAAAAGGTGGCAGTACTGGGGATCCAGCAGCAGGCTCAGGCGTTCGCCGTACTGGCTGCGCAGATCACCGCGAATGCGCAGGGTGAGCGGTTCTTGCGAGTCGGTGACGACATGGCAGAAGGTATCGCTGCCCAGGCGCTCGCTGACGTCGGCGGTCACCGCCAGTTGGCATTGTCCGGGTTGGGCAAGGTCGAGGTGCTCGGGACGGATGCCCAGGGTCACCGTGTCGCCCACGCTCAGCGTCTGGCTGACACGTGGCAGGTAGATATGGGTGCCGGCGTCCAGGGCGACTTCGCAGCCCTGGCCGTCTACGCGGCTGAGCTTGCCCTTGAGGAAGCCCATCTTGGGCGTGCCGAGGAAACCGGCGACGAACAGGTTGGCCGGATGATGATAAAGCTCGAGAGGTGAACCGACCTGCTCGACACGGCCGCCGTTGAGCACCACCACCTTGTCGGCCAGGGTCATGGCCTCGACCTGGTCATGGGTCACGTAGATCATGGTGGCCTGCAGCTCCTTGTGCAGGCGCGACAGTTCCAGGCGGGTCTGCACGCGCAGGGCGGCGTCGAGGTTGGACAGCGGCTCGTCGAACAGGAAGATCTTCGGATGGCGCACGATGGCCCGGCCGATCGCAACCCGCTGACGCTGGCCACCGGATAATTGCTTGGGCTTGCGATCGAGCAGGGCGCCGAGTTCGAGGATGCGCGCCGCTTCCGCCACCTTGCTTTCAACCTCGGCCTTGGGTTTGCCGGCCAGGTCCAGGGCGAACGACAGGTTCTTGCGCACGGTCATGTGCGGATACAGGGCGTAAGTCTGGAACACCATGGCCAGGTCGCGTTTGGCTGGCGTCACTTCGGTAATGTCGCGGCCGTCCAGCTCGATGGTGCCGCTGCTCACTTCTTCGAGCCCGGCGATCAGTCGCAGCAGGGTCGACTTGCCGCAGCCCGACGGGCCGACGAACACCACGAATTCGCGGTCGTGCACTTCCAGGTCGATGCCCTTGATGATCTGCAGACCTTCGAAGCCCTTTTTCAGGTTTTTTATTTTCAGAGTGGCCATGGGTTGGGTCCTTTGGAAGGAGGTGGTGTTCGGGCGGGCGTCTTCGCGGGTAGAAGCCGCTCCCACAGGGGCGCGCCGCACAATGATGTGAGGGTCACTTGACTGCACCGAAGGAAAGGCCGCGCACCAGCTGCTTCTGGCTGATCCAGCCGAATATGAGAATCGGCGCGCAGGCGAGGGTCGAGACGGCCGACAACTTGGCCCAGAACAACCCTTCAGGGCTTGAATACGAGGCGATCAGTGCGGTCAGGGGAGCGGCTCCGGAACTCGTCAGGTTCAGCGACCAGAACGCTTCGTTCCAGCACAGAATCAGTGACAGCAGCACGGTCGAAGCCAGTCCGCCCTTGCTGATCGGCAACAGCACCCGGAGCATTTCCTGACCCAGGGTGGCACCGTCCAGGCGTGCCGCTTCAAGGATTTCCCGGGGAATGTCCTTGAAGTAGGTGTACACCATCCAGACCACTATCGGCAGGTTGATCAGGGTGTAGATGACGATCAAGGCGATGCGCGAATCGAGCAGGCCGGCACCCTTGGCCAGCAGGTAGATGGGCATCAGCACGCCCACCGGTGGCAGCATCTTGGTGGAGAGCATCCACAGCAGGGTCTGCTTGGTGCGCTTGGTCTCGTAGAATGCCATCGAGTAGGCGGCCGGCACGGCGATCAACATGCACAGAGCCGTGGCGCTGAACGAAATCAGCACCGAGTTCCAGGCGAAGTGCAGGTAGTCGCTGCGTTCCTGGATGTGCAGGTAGTTTTCCAGCGTGGGCGTGAAAATGAACTGCGGTGGCGTGGCGAAGGCGTCGATCTCGGTCTTGAAGCTGGTCAGCACCATCCAGAAGATCGGAAAGAACACCACGATGGCTATAGCCCAGGCCAGGCAGCCCAGGACCAGACTTTGCAGGCGACGCGATTGTTGAAGTGTCATGGCGCAGGCCTTCAGTTCTTGTCGGTGAGGTTTTTGCCGATCATCCGCACCAGGATGATCGCGGCGATGTTGGCGATGACTACGGCGATCAAGCCACCGGCCGAGGCCATGCCCACGTCGAACTGCACCAGCGCCTGGTTGTAGATCAGGTAGGCGAGGTTGGTGGACGCGAAGCCCGGTCCGCCGTTGGTCGTGGTGAAGATTTCAGCGAACACCGAGAGCAGGAAGATCGTTTCGATCATGACCACCACCGCGATGGGTCGCGCCAGGTGCGGCAGCGTCAGGTGCCAGAAGATCGCCAGGGCACCGGCACCGTCCAGCCGCGCGGCTTCCTTCTGTTCCTGATCCAGCGACTGCATGGCAGTCATCAGCAAGAGGATGGCGAACGGCAGCCATTGCCAACTGACGATGACGATGATCGAGAACAATGGGTAATGAGCCAGCCAGTCGACCGGTTCGGCGCCGAAGAACTTCCACACCGCGGCGAGAATGCCCGAGACCGGGTGGAAGATCAGGTTCTTGAAGATCAGTGCGCCCACTGTGGGCATGATGAAGAACGGCGAGATGAGCATCACCCGCACGATCCCGCGGCCGAGAAATTCGCTGGCTTCCAGCAGCGCGGCAATCAATACGCCGAACACCACGCTGATCAGCAACACGCTGCCCACCAGCAGCAAGGTATTGGTGGCGCCCGGCATGAAGCCTGCGTCGGTGAGAAAGAAGCTGAAATTCTCGAGCCCCACGAATTCGTTTTCGCCGGGGTACAGCAGGTTGTAGCGGATCAGCGAGAAGTACACGGTCATGCCCAGCGGCACGATCATCCACAGCAGGAGCAAGGCGACCGAAGGGGTGACCAGAAACCAGCCGGGGTTGGACAAGCGGCGCTTGCCCGCCACCTCAGCCGTGTCAGGCTGGGGCTTGGCAGTCGTAGTATTCATGAGTGCGCACCTGGTGAGCAGCGCTGCCCGCCGCAATCGGCGGGCAGCAGGGCAGACGTGTTACTGCTTGGGGTAGCCGGCGCGCTTCATGGCCCGCTCGGTGGCTGTCTGCGCGACGACCAAGGCCTGATCGGCCGTGCTCTGGCCGGTCAGCGCGGCAGAAAATGCCTTGCCGACCTCGGTGCCGATGGCCTGGAACTCGGGGATCGTCACCAGTTGGATACCCACATACGGCTTGGTATCGGTCTGCTTGGGATCGGCGACCTTCAGCGATTCGAGGGTGATGTGCGCGAACGGCGCCGCCTTCAGGTACTCATCGGTGTAGGTGGATTTGCGCGTACCCGGCGGCACGTTGGCCACGCCGTCGGTCTTGGCCACCAGCGCGGCGTACTCCTTGGAGGTCGCCCAGGCCGAGAATTGCTGCGCAGCCTGCTGGTTTTTCGAGCTGGTCGGAATGGCCAGGGCCCAGGAGTACAACCAGGCGGAGCCCTTGTCAGTGGTTTCGTGGGGGGCGAAGGTGAAGCCGACGCTGTCGGCGACCTTGCTCTGGGTCTTGTCCATGGTGAAGGAGCCGGCCACGCTGGCGTCGACCCAGATGGCGCACTTGCCGCTGTTGAACAGGGCCAGGTTCTCGTTGAAACCGTTGCTCGATGCGCCCGGTGGGCCGGATTTCTTCATGTTGTCGACATAAAAATTGAGCGCCTTCTTCCACGCCTCGCTGTCGAACTGCGGCTTCCACTCATTGTTGAACCAGCTGCCGCCGAAGCTGTTGGCTACGGTGGTGATCAAGGCCATGTTCTCGCCCCAGCCGGCCTTGCCGCGCAGGCACAGGCCGTATTGGTCCTTGCTCTTGTCAGTGAGTTTGCCGGCGAAGTCGGCGATCTGTGTCCAGGTGGGTTTCTCCGGCATTTCCAGCCCGGCCGCCTTGAACAGGTCGGTGCGGTAGTAGGTCATCGAGCTTTCGGCATAGAAAGGCAGGGCGTAGAGCTGACCCTTCACCGACAGGCCGTCGCGTACCGAAGGGAAGACATCGTCGATGTCGTAGCTGGCGGGCAGGTCCTTCATCGGTGACAGCCAGCCCTTGGCGCCCCACAGCGACGCTTCGTACATGCCGATGGTCAGCACGTCGAACTGGCCGCCCTGAGTCGCGATATCAGTGGTCAGGCGCTGACGCAGCACGTTTTCTTCCAGCACCACCCAGTTGAGCTTGATGTCGGGATGCTCGGTCTCGAACGTCTTGGCCAGGCGCTGCATGCGAATCATGTCGCTGTTGTTGACGGTGGCGATGGTCAGGGTGGTGTCAGCGTAGCTGTAGCCGCTGAGGGACAGTGCACCGCACAGGGCGCCGGCAACGAGCAGATGTTTGCGGTCGATCGTCATCTCGCATTCCTCTTCGGCACGCCGGGAGGCGGCCTTGGTTATTATTCTTGTGTCTTCGTCGAGGTGAAGCACTGGCTCTGATTACAGACCCCCGCAGCCGTTCTGACAAATCCCTGGGAGCACCTGCACTGATACTAATTTGCACTGCCCGTGCGACAGGCGCGCCGTGCCAGAGGGATGCCGGCAGGCGCTGTGAGGTTTCGTACAGGTTTCAGGAGCTCAGCCGTTGCATGGCCAGACGACGATAGTGCGACGGGGTCATGCCCTTGAGCTGTTGAAAGCGACGGTTGAAATTGGAGATATTGTTAAAGCCCGATTCGAAGCACACGTCCGTCACCGGGCGATCGCCATCGGCCAGCAGCTCGCAGGACTTGCTGATGCGCAGACGGTTGACGAATTCGACGAAGCAGCGGCCGGTGGCTTGCTTGAACACCCTGGAGAAGTAGGTGGGTTTCATGCCCAGGTAGGCTGCGACTTCTTCCAGGGACAGCTCACGGGCGTAGTGAGCGAAGATGTAGTCGACGGCGCGGTTGGTCCGTTCGACCGCGTGCTCGTCGGCGTCCTGTGCGGCGGCGGTGCCTGACAGCAGTTGGTAATCGTCACAGGCGGCCAGCGATTCCATGAGAATCAGGAAGTGGCCGAGTCGACTGATGCCCTGGCTGTCGGCGATACGCTGCATCGACACGCTGGCCTGGGCGATGGTCTGTGGGCAGCGAAATTCGATGCCATAGCGCGCACGGTCCAGCAGCGGGGCGAGGCTGCGCAGTTCGCTGAAGACCTGATGGCCTTGGTCGAACAGCTCATCGGTGAAATTGACCAGCATGTCGCGCTTGTTCACCGACTGACCACTCTGCATCTGGCTGATCCAGTTGTGCGGCAGATTGGGCCCGGTCAGAAACAGGCTGCCTGGATTGAAGTTGCCGATGTAATCACCCACGAACACCTTGCCCGACGTCGCGACCAGCAGGTGCAGTTCGTATTCCTTGTGAAAATGCCAGCGCACCAGCGGACACGGGAAGCCGTGCTGGCGATAGATGATGGAGCGACCTTCGTGGTCGTCCATCAACTCATAGGATGGGTCTGTTATCCGTATAGGTCGGGTCATGCCGTGGCTGCTATTGTGATTGTGCCGATCGGGAATGCGCACTCGAGCATAGCGGCGTTCGGGGCTACACGTCCAAGGCTGAGATGACCAAACTCATTGCGGATCGTCGTGCTTGCGTGGCGCACCGGGACGCAACAGGCTGGGCCACGAAGGTCGCACGCTGGGGCGATCCGGTTTCCAGCCAGCAGGCGGAGGTTGATTTTCACGGCTCATTGGCTTCAAGAGCTGGACCTGCGCCAACAAGGCCTCGACGGCGGCCATCAGCCCTACTTTGGAATGAGGCAGCACCGGATGAGCGGTAGGGATGAACAGGCTCTTGTTGGACAGCTTCACCAAGGGCGAGGCCGGGCAGTCGGTGATGCTCATCACGCACGCGCCGCGGGATTGAGCGAACCTGGCCATGTCGATGGTTTCTCGGGTGTAGGCAGGCAGGGCGATGGCCAGAAGTGCATCGTCGCTGGTGATGTTGCTCAGCCTGTAGGCTGAACCTTCCATGCCTCCATCCAGCGTCACGCAGTGCGCGCCGACGCAGAAAGGGTTAAGCCCTGCTGCCGCCATCTGGGCGATGTGAAAACTGTTGCCCAAACCGACCACGAATACATTCTGTGAGCGCACCAACTGCCGAGCCATGTCCTCGAAGGTCTGGTTGTCGTTCATCCGGGCGACGTTGTCCAGGTGGTGCTTGCTCAGACTGATCTGATGATTCAGATAGAAACTTTTGTCGGATGAGTGCTGGAGTCTCTCGTGGATGGTGTCGGCCGCAGACACGACGGCCAGCAGATTTTCCATCAGGGCGAAGCGCAATCCCGTAAAACCGTTCAATCCTATCGCATTGGCCATGCGGTTGACGGCGGCTGTGGAAGTGCCGGTCACGACAGCCAGTTCTTCTATATTGAGCGTCGCGCTTCGGTAGGGGTTGGCCAACAGAAACCCGGAGACTTTTTGCAGCGCCGGCCCTAGCTTTTCGTGTCGGGTGCGCAGTTTGAGCATCAGATCGGAGTCGTACACCTTGGAGTTAGTGGTCGGCGCCATCGTCGTTCATCCTGAAAGAGCATGGGAATGGTGCTTTGAACTCAAGAGTCTAGTTGTCCGACTACGTACGTCCAGAAGGTGCTTAGATCGATTGGTTCTTGGATTGGATCCACTGTGAGAAATACTTCGTACTTTTGTGCAGATGATGGCGAAGCATGGCGCCGATAAAATTGTCACGGCGATGCCGCGCAAGGTTTCCTATGACCTGCTCCAGGCGCAGGACCAGTGTTCGAGCGTGGTGCTCCATTCCATACTCTGCGGGCAAGAGCTCCCGGCACCGCTGCTGGGCTTCGTTCCACTGATCTTCGTCGTCGTACAACACCGCCGCGGCTTCCGCCAGTTCCTCTGCACTGCTGGCGACTAGACCCGGCCAGCAGTCACCCGTGCGCATGCCCTCGACCCCGCAAGGTGTAGTCACACTGGGCGTCCCGCAGAGCACGGCATCGAGCAACTTGCCCTTGATACCGGCGCCAAAGCGCAAAGGCGCCAGTGCGACCCGCGCCTGACCCACCACCTCCAATGCATCGGGCGCCCAGCCCTTGATCAGAAACCCGTGTGCGGGGTTGTGCAGGGCTGTGGCCTTGGGAGGTGTGTAGGCGCCGTACAGGTGCAGCTCGGCTTTGGGCAGTCGCTTGCGAATGCGCGGCCACACTTGATGCTTCAGCCACAGCACGGCGTCCCAATTGGGTGCGTGACGAAAGTTGCCAATGCAGACGAAGTTCGCGCGTTGCTGGAAATCGAGGGGAGGTGTGGCCAGCGGCTCCACCATCAAAGGGCAGTCATGAAGCAGACTGGGCGGGACACCGAAGCGCTCGATCAGCAACTGCGATTCGAATGGCGAAATCATCAGGCTCAGGTCGCAGCGGAAGATCGCGGCGACTTCGCGGTGGGTAATGTCGGCCTCGCTCATGTGCTGGTAGAGACGGTCAGGCGATACGTCGAACAATGCGGTGAAATCGTCTTCATCGTCACTGTCGCGCAAACGTTCCTTCAGCAGCGCCTGGCGGGCGTCGCGCAGACTTTGCAGGTCACAGGTTTCAAGCACCCGCAGTGCCTGCGGACAGTGCAGCTCCACACGCCAGCCGAATTGCTCCTCCATCATGAAGCGGTCGAACAGCACCACGTCTGGCTGCAAGTCGCCGATGAAATGGTCAAAGCTTTCGTTGTTGAGCTCGATGGCCTGTTCGCCGATGCCCAGCGCTGCCAGATCGGCCTTGTGCTCGCCGACCCTGGCGGGGCTGGCGAAGGTGACTTGCCATCCCTGGGCCACGAAGCAGTGCAGCAGCTGCATCATGTGTCCACCGGCTGCCGATGAGGTGGGCTCGGGCCATACATAGCCGATGACCAGGACGCGCTGAGGAGACATGAAAAGACTCTGGGAAAAAACCGGGCACGTATTAGGCCATGATTACGCGCGGGGTTGTAGCCACAGGCAGGGCTTTATGCCACCAGCATGCTCTTGACCTTGTCGCGCAGCTGGTCGATGGAAAACGGCTTGCCGATACTGCTCATGCCCGCAGGCACGTCGAGGGCTTCGGCGTAGCCGCTGGCAAACAGTACTGGCAGTACCGGGCGCAGAACGCGCGCCTTTTGGGCCAATTCCTTGCCATCCATGCCGGGCAAGCCCATGTCCGTCATCATCAGGTCTATGGTCTTGGCGGCGTCTTCGAGAAATTTCAGGGCGCCCGGTCCGTCCTCGGCTTCCAGTACCTCGAACTCGAATTCCTCCAGCACGTCCACGATCAGCATGCGGACGATCGCGTCGTCTTCGACGACAGGAATGGTTTTGGCGGTATCGGACATCGTTCGGATCCTGGTCGGCAAAGGGCGCAGACGGCGCCGAGCCGTCATTTCGCTGATATCGATGCGCCTCGAGGCGAAAAGCACCTGGGAGGCAGGGCGCCATCATAAAGCATGGGTCGGAGCCAGACCATGCCTGCGGAGCCATTAAACGAGACGGTTCCCGCGTTTAGATATGAAAATTCTTACAAGACGTACGGAAAAAACCTAACTCTTTGATCGAATTGCGGCAAAATCCCCCGCCTCGATTACAGGATCCGGGTCCAAGGACATGAACAAACCCTCTTCGATCGACGAACAAAGCTTCCGTCGGCTGCTCAGTCGCAACGTCGGCTTGCCGCTGGGCGTCGGCGTGCTCAGCGCCGCCGTGTTCATCGGCATCATCGTCTACCTGCTGTCCGTGATCGACTGGGTCGAGCACACCGACCGGGTGATCAACAACGCCAACGAAGCGACCAAGCTGTCCATCGACATGGAAACCGGCATGCGCGGTTACCTGTTGTCGGGCGCCGAAGGCTACCTGGATCCCTATGAGCTGGCCAAGCCGCGTCTGGCTGCCGAACTGCCGGCGTTGCAGGCGCTGGTCAGCGACAACCCGCGCCAGGTCGATCGGCTGACGCGGATCATGGCGCTGCAAAAGGACTGGCTCGACTACGGCGAGCAGTTGATCGCGCTCAAACGCACCACCGGCGACTATTCCAGTGTTGTCCAGACCGGTCGCGGCAAGCGTCTGACCGACGCGATCCGCAAGGAATATGAAGGCTTCATCGCCATGGAGCAGCAACTGCGGGTGGAACGCAGCGAGAACGTGTCGCGCACCATCTGGACCTCGGTCAGCCTCTATGTGCTCTTCGTTTTCGTGGTCAGCGCCTTGCTCGCCTATTTCGGCCGACGCGACATGACCGAGCTGTCGACCTCCTATGGTGGCAACCTGGCCGCCCTGCAGAAGGGCGCCAAGCGCCTGCAGGACCAGGCCTGGCTGCGCACCGGTCAGACGCAACTGGCCGAGCAGTTGCTGGGCCAGCAGACGTTGCAGATGCTGGGCCGCAACATGCTGCAATTCTTCGCCCAATACCTGGGCACGGTAGTCGCCGCGGTGTACATCCGCGAAGAACAAGGCAACCTGCGCCGTATCGCTTCGTACGGGTTCTCCCGCGAGCGTGAGGTGATGGATCAGGTGCTGATCAATGGCGAAGGCATCGCCGGCCAGGCTGTGCAGCGCAACCGGGTCATTCGTCTGGACGACGTGCCGGCCGATTACCTGCGCCTGAGCTCCGGCCTGGGCGAGGGCGCCGCGCGCAGCGTACTGGTCATACCGACCAGTGACAACGACCACATCAATGCCGTGGTCGAGTTGGGCTTCCTGCGTCCCTTGACCGACCGCGACCTGGAAATCGTCGAATTGCTGGCCGACAACATCGGCACCGCCATCGAAGCGGCGCGCTATCGCCAGCGTCTGCAGGAAGTGCTCGCCGAAACCCAGCAGCTCAATGAAGAACTGCAAGTGCAGCAGGAAGAGCTCAAGACCGCCAACGAAGAGCTCGAAGAGCAGTCACGGGTGCTCAAGGAGTCCCAGGCGTACCTGGAAACCCAACAGGCCGAGCTGGAGCAGACCAACGAGCAACTGGCCGAACGGACCGAAGCGCTGGGCGAACAGCGCGACGCGCTGGATCGCAAGAATCTGGAGTTGAACCAGGCCCAGGTGCAGCTCGAAGAGCGCGCCGACGAGCTGCAGCGTTCGAGCCGCTACAAGTCCGAGTTCCTCGCCAACATGTCCCACGAGCTGCGCACGCCGCTCAACAGCTCGCTGATCCTGGCCAAGTTGCTGGCGGAAAACCCCCAGGAAAACCTTACGGCCGATCAGGTCAAGTTCGCCGAGTCGATCTATTCGGCGGGCAACGACCTGCTCAACCTGATCAACGACATTCTGGATATTTCCAAGGTCGAGGCTGGCAAGCTCGACCTGCGCCCGGAAAACAGCAGCGTGCCGCGGCTGGTGGACAGTCTGCGCATGACCTTCGAGCCGCTGGCCGGGCAGAAGCATCTCGAGCTGTCGGTACAGATTCTTCCCGATGCCCCGGCGATGCTCTATACCGACCGCCAGCGCGTGGAGCAGATTCTCAAGAACCTGTTGGCCAATGCGCTCAAGTTCACCGAACACGGCATGGTCGAGCTGCTGGTTTCCGGCCACGCCAATGACAGCATTGCCTTCCAGATTCGCGACACCGGCATCGGCATCGCCGTCGACCAGCAACAGGCCATTTTCGAAGCGTTCCGCCAGGCCGACGGCACCACCAACCGTCGTTACGGCGGCACCGGCCTGGGTCTGTCGATTTCCCGCGATCTGGCCAACATGCTTGGTGGCTACATCACCGTCACCAGCGAACTGGGCAAGGGCAGCATCTTCACCCTGGTCCTGCCGCAGCGTTACGAAGAGATCATCGAGGCACCGCGACACGCACCGCAGCCCATGGTCATCGCGCCGCAGCCGGTATCCAACACCCCGGCGGTGATCGAAGCACCGCTGACCGTGGCGCGCTTCGCCGACGACCGTGACAAGGGGCCGTTCACCAAGCGCTGCATTCTGGTGGTCGAAGACGAACCCAATTTCGCCCGCATTCTCTACGACCTGGCCCATGAGCTGGACTACCACTGTCTGGTAGCACACGGTGCCGACGAGGGCTTCGATCTGGCAGCGACCTTCGTGCCCGATGCGGTGCTGCTCGACATGCGCTTGCCCGACCATTCCGGTCTGACCGTACTGCAACGCCTCAAGGAGCTGGCCACCACCCGGCACATTCCGGTGCACGTGATCTCGGTCGAGGATCGGGTCGAGGCGGCCATGCACATGGGCGCGATCGGCTATGCGGTCAAGCCGACCACGCGCGACGAACTCAAGGAGGTCTTCGGCCGCCTGGAAGCCAAGCTCACCCAGAAGCTCAAGCGCATCTTGCTGGTGGAAGACGACGACCTGCAGCGCGAAAGCATTTCGCTGCTGATCGGCGACGATGACGTGGAGATCACCGCCGTCGGCTTTGCCCAGGAAGCACTCGACCTGCTGCGCGACAACGTCTACGACTGCATGATCATCGACCTCAAGTTGCCCGACATGCTCGGCGGCGACCTGCTCAAGCGCATGTCCAACGAAGAGATCCGTTCGTTCCCGCCGGTGATTGTCTATACCGGTCGCAACCTGACCCGCGATGAAGAAACCGAACTGCTCAAGTACTCGCGCTCGATCATCATCAAAGGCGCGCGCTCGCCCGAACGTCTGCTCGACGAAGTGACCCTGTTTCTGCACAAAGTCGAATCGCAGTTGTCCCATGAGCGGCAGAAGATGTTGAAAACCGCCCGCAGTCGCGACAAGGTCTTCGAGGGGCGCAAGATCCTCGTGGTCGACGACGACGTGCGCAATATCTTTGCCTTGACCAGCGCCCTGGAACACAAGGGCGCCATCGTTGAAGTAGGCCGTAATGGCCGTGAGGCGATCGACAAGCTGAATCAGGTCGAGGACATCGATCTGGTGTTGATGGATGTGATGATGCCCGAGATGGACGGCTACGAAGCGACCCGTGAAATTCGCAAGGATCCACGCTGGCGCAAGCTACCGATCATCGCGGTGACCGCCAAGGCCATGAAGGACGATCAGGAGCGCTGCCTGCAGGCCGGTTCCAACGACTACCTGGCCAAGCCCATCGACCTGGACCGCCTGTTCTCCTTGATCCGCGTCTGGTTGCCGCAACTGGAGCGCATGTAGTGAGTGATTCCCCGGCCGATCAGTCGTTGCAACCGGCTGCCGAACGCCATATCGATATCGAGATCCGGCTGTTGATCGAGGCGATCTACCTCACCTACAGCTACGATTTCCGTGACTATTCCGGCGCTTCGGTGAAGCGCCGCATTCTGCACGCGCTGCGGCAGATGGAGTGCGGCAGCGTCTCGTCGCTGCAGGCGCGGGTGCTGCACGAGCCCACGGCGTTCATGGAGCTGCTGCAGTACCTGACGATCCCGGTCAGCGAGATGTTTCGCGATCCAGAGCACTTTCTGGCCTTGCGCCGCGAAGTGGTGCCGCTGCTCAAGACCTATCCGTCGGTGAAAGTCTGGATCGCCGGGTGCAGCACGGGGGAGGAGGTCTATTCGATGGCCATCCTCCTGCGCGAGGAAGGTCTGCTCGAACGTACCATCATCTACGCGACCGACATCAATCCAGTCTCCCTGGAGAAGGCCAAGCAAGGCATCTATTCCATGGAAAGCGTGCGCGCCTATACGCAGAACTACCAGCGCGCCGGTGGCACTCGCTCGTTCTCCGACTATTATACGGCGGCCTACGGCAACGCGATCTTCGACAGCGGCCTGCGCGCCAACGTGACTTTCGCCGACCATAGCCTGGCCACCGACAGCGTGTTTTCCGAGACGCAACTGGTGTCGTGTCGCAACGTGCTCATCTATTTCAACAAGGGCTTGCAGGACCGCGCCTTCGGGCTGTTCCACGAGTCGTTGAGCCGGCGTGGCTTTCTCATGCTGGGCAGCAAGGAAACCCTGGATTTCTCGGCCTACAGTTCGCGCTTCGAAACCCTGACGCGCCCGGAACGGATCTATCGCAAGTCATGAGTCGTTTTCAAGCGGTGGTGGTGGGGGCTTCGGCCGGCGGCGTGGAAGCGTTGCTGGGCATCTACGGCCAGCTACCGACGACCTTCAAGCTACCGGTGCTGACAGTACTGCACCTGCCCGACGAGCGTCACAGCCAGCTGGCGGAAGTGTTCGAGCGGCGCTTGAATCGGCCGGTGCGCCAGGCCCGCGACAAGGAGCCGATCGAGGCAGGCATGTTCTACTTCGCCGGGCCCAGCTATCACTTGTCGGTAGAGCGCGACTTCAGTCTGTCATTGAGTCAGGAGGAGCGGGTTCATTATTCACGGCCAGCGATCGACTTTCTCTTCGATTCGGCAGCCGATGCCTATGGCGCCAGCCTGATCGGCGTTCTGCTGACCGGTGCCAACGAAGACGGTGCGCGCGGCCTGGCCAGCATCAAACGCAAAGGTGGCTTGACCATCGTCCAAGACCCCGCCGAGGCGCGGGTTGCGGTCATGCCGCAGGCGGCCATCCGCCTGCAGACGCCTGACCATATTCTTTCACTCCACGGCATTGGCTGTCTGCTTGCCGAGCTGGAACGAAGCACATGCTAAGCAACGTCCAAGCAAAACTGTTGATCGTCGATGACCTGCCGGAAAACCTGCTGGCCCTGGAGGCGTTGATCGCCAGCCCCGGCCGTGAGGTGCACAAGGCGTTGTCGGCCGATGAAGCCCTTTCATTGTTGCTGCAGCACGAATTCGCCATGGCCATTCTCGACGTGCAGATGCCAGGCATGAACGGCTTCGAGCTGGCAGAACTGATGCGCAGCACCGAGAAGACCAAGAACATTCCGATCGTCTTCGTCAGCGCCGCCGGGCGCGAGCTCAACTATGCCTTCAAGGGCTACGAGAGCGGCGCGGTCGACTTTCTGCACAAGCCGCTCGACATGCAGGCGGTGAAGAGCAAGGTCAGCGTGTTCGTCGACCTGTACCGTCAGCGCAAGACACTCAAGGAGCAGCTCGATGCGCTGGAGCGCTCGCGCCAGGAGCAGGAGGTCCTGCTCAAGCGTCTGCAGGTGACCCAAAGCGAGCTGGAACATGCGGTGCGCATGCGTGACGACTTCATGTCGATCGTCTCCCACGAGGTGCGCACGCCGCTCAACGGCCTGATCCTGGAAACCCAACTGCGCAAGTTGCACCTGGCACGCGATAACGCCGACGCCTTCACCCTCGACAAGATGCGCGCCATGGTCGAGCGTGACGAGCGCCAGATCCAGAGCCTGATTCGTCTGATCGAGGACATGCTCGATGTGTCGCGGATCCGTACCGGCAAGCTGTCCATCCGACCTGCCCAGTTCGACCTCGCGCAATTGGTGCGCAACCTGGTCGACAGTTTCGCGCCCCAAGTGGACGCGGCCGATTGCACCATCAGTTTGCGCGCCGACGAGCCCGTGCTGGGCATCTGGGACGAGTTCCGCATCGAGCAGGTCGTCAGCAACCTGATTTCCAATGCCTTGCGCTACGGTGGCAAAGGCCCGGTGGAGGTCACCGTGTATGGACACAACGGCTGGGCGCGCGTGGAAGTGCGCGACCATGGCATCGGCATCAGCAAGGAAAACCAGCTACGGATCTTTCAGCAGTTCGAGCGCGTTTCCGGTAGCAACGTGGTGGCCGGGCTGGGCCTGGGGTTGTTCATTTCCGAGCAGATCGTGGCCGCTCATGGTGGACGTATCGAAGTCGAGAGTGCGCTGGGCGACGGCGCGACGTTCCGAGTCAGCCTCCCGCTGTAGGAATAAGCGCAATCGCACGCAACCTCTGTCGCAGGTCATGGTCGTAATGGCAGCGAAACACACACGTACATAGGCTTCCCCATGAGTGAAGATGCACAAGATGTCGTTCTCATCGTCGAGGACGAGCCGTTGATATTGATGGTGCTGGCGGACTATCTGTCTGGTCAGGGCTATCGCGTTTTGCAAGCCGAGAACGGCGAGCAGGCGTTGGAGATTCTTGCGACCAAGCCGCACCTTGACCTGATGGTGACGGACTTTCGTTTGCCCGGCGGCATCTCCGGCGTGAAGATCGCTGAACCCGCAGTGCTGTTGCGCCCGGATCTCAAAGTGATCTTCATCAGCGGCTATCCGGCGGAAATTGAAGAAACCAACAGCCCAATCGCGCGCAAGGCACCGATCCTGGCCAAGCCATTCGACCTGGACACGCTGCACCAACAGATCGAGAAATTACTGGCGTAAGAGAGCAGGGTGCCGGACGATCAGGCACCCTGTTCATCCAGGCGCTATCTGCTTCAGGGCGTCGGCAGCGCGGCACCTTTGGGCCAGAGCAGCCACACTTGACCTTCCTGCTTCATATTGCCGGCCAGTTCCCCGGCCTCGTCTCCCGTACCCCAGAACAGATCCGCACGCACTTCGCCGGCAATGGCGCCACCGGTGTCCTGCGCCGCGACCGGGCGCACCACAGGGCTGCCGTCGGGGCGTGTGGTGGACAGCCACAAAAGACTGCCCAGCGGTATCACCTTGCGATCGATTGCAACACTGTAGCCAGCAGTCAGCGGCACGTTGAGTGAGCCGCGGGGGCCTTCGTTGCTGTCGGGGCGCAGGCTGAAGAACACGTAGCTAGGATTGCTGGTTAGCAGTTCCGGCACCCGCTGCGGATTGGCCACAGCCCACTCGCGGATACGGCCCATGCTGACTTCTTCTTTCTTGAGCAGGCCTTGCTCGACCAGCCAGCGGCCGACCGGACGGTAGGGGTGGCCGTTCTGGTCGGCGTAGCCCACCCGCAGTTGGCGGCCGCTGTCCAGCTGCAGACGGCCCGAGCCCTGGATCTGCAGGAACTGCAGGTCCATGGCGTCGCGCATCCAGGCGATCACGGGGGCATTGATGCCTTGGCGCTGGATCGTGGCGGCGTCGTCATAAGGGCGCAGTACCTGACCATCTAGCCGACCGCGAAGACGTTTGCCCTTGAGTTCGGGGTAGAGGCTGTCCAATTGCACGCTGATCATGTCGGTCGGCACGCCGTACACGGGGACCGGATGCTGCGCGTCGGCCTTGAGGCTACCCGAATAGACAGGTTCGTAGTAGCCGGTGATCAGGCCGTGTTCGCCTTTTTCGGCTGAGCGCAGTCCATAGACCTGCAACTGGGCCTCAAGAAAAGTACGAATCGCCGCAGGCGATGAGTCGACTGCTTGCGCGGCGGAGCAGGTTGCTCCCCAGACCGCGTCCTTGGCCAGGCGCTGACAGGCAGAGCGCCACGCCGTAAAACCGGCCTGCAGGTCGCTGTCGCTGACCTTGGGCAGGTCATTCCATGTGGCGGGTGCGTAGGTGGCGACGGGGTGAGTGGTTTCGACAGGCTTGTTGCTGTTGTCGCAGGCGGACAACAGTGCCAGCGCTGGCACGACGCCGATGAGCAAGCGCCGCCAGGGAAAACGGAAATGGGTCACGCAACGCATCCTGATAGCGGGAAGAGGCGGCTACTTTGGATAAACCCACACTCGACGTCAAATCTGTGCGGTGATCCAGACACACTGCGGTGTCCGCCGACGCGGCTTGCGCCGCTGCTACAGGAGGTTGCCATCCGCGTTGTGATTGATGCGGTGGTCCAGGCATACCGCAGTGTCCGCCGACGCGGCTTGCGCCGCTGCTACAGGATGGCATCACTCTCTGTAGCAGCGGCGCGAGCCGCGTCCGGGTTGACGCAGTGGTCCAGGTTCACCCCGATCGAGTTCAGCAATAGCTCGCGATCCGTCGAACCTGGCCTTGGCCCTGGCTCAGGCTCCATTCCCGGTTGAGTGTCTGGAATACATCGTTGACGAACTGTCGGTCAGCCGCAGCTTTCTTGCCAACGTAGCCTTTGCCACGCCGGTAGATAGGCATGCGTGCACGCAGTTCTGGGTGATTGCGCTCGAATGCTTCGCCGTCGGCGTCGTTGGCCAAGGCATCTATATGCACGTCGCCACGCTTGCAGACCCAAAGGATGTGATCGTCCAGCGTGTCACGGCCCGCGGCCAGAATACGAGCAAGTTGGTCGACGGTAGGTTGGTGATTCAGGTTCATGATTACGCTCCTTGAGCTCTGTGTGATCTGTCAGGTTGTCGTCTTCAACACGCATCCGCCGGTACGCATCAGGTGTTGTCCGTCTAGGTCAGTACTGGCTCGAGCTCGATGTGTAGTGCCGGAAAACCCGACTACATTAAACTCATGCGGTTCAGGTTCCAGCGGCCCGCCTGGTACGCGGAGGTCATCGGAGTGGCTCGATGGCTCATCGAGCAGGGCTTGTTCGGGCTCTGCTCTGTTCCCGATCAGGGAGACGGCCTCATCATGCAAGGCCCAGAGGGGCGCGTCAATGGATATGTAGTGCTTTTCTTTCGGCACTACATATTTTAATTATGACCCTTTGGTCACGGTGCGTCGGCAAGGGAAATTCTTGATAGCGACCCGCAACCCCGAGAAAGTCACGGTAAGGGTTGATTGTTCCGATCGCTCCTATAATCATGCTCGGCCCCGGCACGGTCGGGTCGTCCCGTGCAAGCACCCCTGGAGGATTATGGAGTTCAAACAGAGTCTGAGTCGCCGCATCGTCATCGTGTTTGCCTTGATGAGCGCGTTCGTCGCCGGGGTATTCGCGGTAGGCATCGTGGCCACCGTGCATCTGGTGGAGCGCAAGCTGACGACCATGAGCCTGAGCGGCAACATGCACCGCCTGTTGCTGGTGGACAATGCAGATGACTGGCGCCATCGCCCCGAGAAAGACGAGCTGTTCTACATCGATGGCGGCGACGGTGACCTGAGCATGCCTGATGAACTCAAGACCCTGCCGGTCGGGTTCCAGGAGCTCACCCTCGGCCCGCGCACCTACTACGCCATGGTTGCCCAGGTCGACGGGCGTCAATACGTCCTGTTGCGCGACCAGGAGGGCATGGAGCAGCGCGCCCATGTGCTGTTCATCGTAGTGGGCGCCGGCTTTCTGTTGAGCATCGCCATGGCGATCCTGCTGGGCGGGCTGCTGGCACGCCGGGTGATGGCGCCGGTGGTGCGTCTGGCGAGGCAGGTGCGTCATCGAGACAAGATGCTCGGTCTGGCGCCGCCGTTGTCGCCGGACTACACCGACGACGAGGTCGGCGAACTGGCGCGCTCGTTCGATGAAACCCTGAGCAAATTGCGCGCCGCACTCAACCGCGAGCAGATGTTCACCAGCGACGTCAGTCACGAGCTGCGTACGCCGTTGATGATCCTGGCGAGCTCCTGCGATCTGCTGCTCGGCAGCGAGCTGGATGAGCGTTCGCAACGGCAGGTGACCCGCATCGCCCGGGCCACGGATGGCATGAGTCAGTTGGTCGAGACCTTCCTGCTGCTCGCCCGGGATCGCGAGGCGGCCAGCCACGGCAACCCCACCGCGACGCTCAGGCGTACGGCCGATGAACTGGTGGAGATCTGGGGACGGCAGATCGAAGCCAAGGGTCTGGAATTCATCTATGTCGTGGATAACCATTCGAGCGAAGTCTACAACCAGGCCTTCCTGCACTCGGTGATGGGCAACCTTCTGCGCAATGCCTGGCACTACACCGACACCGGCTTCGTGCGCCTGACCCTGACGCAAAGCGGCTTCCATGTCGAAGACAGCGGCATCGGCATTCCCGAGGAAAAACGCAACGCGATGTTTCAGCCCTTTGTTCGAGGTGACGAGCAGCGGGGCGAAGGCCTGGGGCTGGGCTTGTCGCTGGTGCAGCGCATTTGCGTCAACCAGGGCTGGAGCGTCAGCCTGAGCAGCCGTGAACCCCACGGCTGTCTTTTCAGTGTGAAGCTGGGCGACGCCTAGCTTCCACTCACCCATAGCGTGCGGCCAGTCACTCTTTTTTTGTGAACCTTGACACGATTTCGTGGTCTTTCAGCTGGCGGCTTGAACCGACGGCATGCCGGGCAATAGGCCCTTTGGGAGCTTTTCATCGCCTCCCTTCGCAAGTAGTAGCCACCCGTAGCGGTAGTAGCGACAGGCCCTCCGGTGCAGGCCCAGCCTCTTGGGACATTGCTGTCCCGCTATCAAATGGTCCGTTCATCGGGGCCTTTTTTCTTATTCATGTGAAGATCGCCATGCCCTCATTCCAACGTTTCTCTACCGTATTCAGCCGCACCCGCCTGGTGGCCACCGGCGTATTCACTGGCCTGCTCTTCACTGTCGGTCCGGCGCATGGCGAAGAGGCTCCTGGCAACAGCCGCTGGGTCAGTGACAACCTGAGCACTTTCGTTCGCAGTGGTCCTACCGACGGCTATCGCATCGTCGGCAGTTTGAAGTCCGGCCAGAAGGTCGAGTTGCTGTCTACCCAGGGTGACTACAGTCAAGTGCGCGGTGAAGGCGGTTCCAGTGTCTGGATCCCCAGCAGCGACCTGCAACAGACGCCAGGTCCCGCCGAGCATGTTCCCCTGTTGACCCAACAGGTCGCTGATCTGAGCGGCAAGCTGCAAACCATCGACGACAGCTGGAAGAACCGTGTACAGGGCATGCAGGAAACCCTGGACGCGCGCAAGGCGCTGATCGACGAGCTGGAAGCGCGCAGCAAGGCACTCAATGCCGAGCTCAGCGATGCCCAGTCCGAGCTGCGCAGCACCCAGGCGAAGCTGGGTGACGAAAACAAGCACGTGATGATGAGCTACATGGTCTACGGCGGCAGCATCGCCGGTGCCGGTCTGCTCGCAGGCTTGATCCTGCCGATGATGACCCGTGGCCGCAAGCGTAACGACCGCTGGTTCTGAGGGTTACGCCTACAGTTTGTGCTGAACCCGCCGAGCCGCTGGGTGATCTATGGTGTTGCACTCCTCATCACTACACAGAGAGCTTTGCCATGAACACCACTGACCTACTTGAACAACTGCTGCGCGGCCGCGGCGGCCGATCCTCAGCCAATCAACCTGGTGCCTCGAGCGGGCAGGGTGGTCTGGGGGATGTACTCGGCAGCCTGCTCGGCGGCAGCCGGGGTGCATCAGGCGGCGGGGTCGGTGGTTTGGGCGGTCTGGGTGGTTTGCTGGGCGGCCTGTTGGGTGGGCGTGGCGGTAATCGATCCGGTTCCGGCAAGTACGCCGCGCTGGCATCGTTGGGGATGATGGCTTTCAAGGCCTATCAGGCATGGCAGCAACAGCAGGCCAACGCCCCACAGCAGGCGTTACGCACCGTCGATCAGTTGTCCGAGCCGGAAGCGGAAGGGCACAGTCATGCGATCCTGCGCGCTCTGATTGCCGCTGCCAAGGCTGATGGCCGGGTGGATGCGCAGGAGGAAGCGGCGATCCGCGCCGAGTTGACCGAGCATGCCGAGGATGCGCAGTTGCAACAGTGGCTGGACGCGGAACTGGCACGGCCGCTGGACGCGCAGGAGTTGGCCAGCGCGGCCGATGGCCCGGCGATGGCGGCAGAGATGTACCTTGCCAGTGTGATGTTGATGGGTCAGCAAGATGCCGGCGAGCGCGCCTGGCTTGACCAATTGGCCGCTGCCCTCAACCTGGCGCCGGAATTGCGCGCCCAGCTTGATCAGCAGGCCGAGGCGCAATAAGTCCACCTCAAAAGCCGTACGGCGATGCTGCAGGCCAACCCCATGCACCGCCGACGCGGCTCGCGCCGCTGCTACAGAGTATCTCCGCGCCCCGGCCCAGGTTGCACCATCGCAATCCACCAAACGCCCGCAAGCCCCGTAGCAGCGGCGCAAGCTGCGTCCACCCACACCGCCAATCCAACAAGCACCCCACAATCCCTGTAGCAGCGGCGCAAGCCGCGTCCGGCCGCACCGCCGATCCTTACATAATGGTCACAAAGGCCCCAGCTCCAACCAGATTGGCGCATGGTCCGAAGGTTTTTCCATCCCCCGCAAATCGTAATCGATACCCGCTGCCCGAACCCTGGGCAGCAATCCGTGGGAGGCCAGGATCACATCGATCCGCAACCCCCGCTTGGGCTCATCCTCGAAGCCACGGCTGCGGTAGTCGAACCAGCTGAACCGGTCTGCCACTTCCGGATGCAAATGGCGGAAACTGTCTACCAGGCCCCACTGCTGCAATCGCTGCATCCACTCGCGCTCTTCGGGCAGGAAACTGCACTTGCCGGTCTTCAGCCAGCGCTTGGCGTTGTCCGCGCCGATACCGATGTCGCAATCCTGGTGAGAGATGTTCACGTCACCCATCACCACCAGCGGTTGATCGTTGCTGAACCCTGTATCCAGCAGGGTTTGCAGGTCGCTGTAGAAACGGCGCTTGGCAGGGAATTTGGTGGGGTGGTCGCGACTTTCACCCTGTGGAAAATAACCATTCATGATCGTCACGACCTGGCCCTGAGCATCGGCAAAGGTACCGCGGATGAAGCGACGCTGTGCGTCCTCCTCGTCGCTGGCAAACCCTTTGTCGATACTCAGCGGCGCGGCGCGCGACAGCAATGCCACTCCGTAATGGCCTTTCTGCCCGTGAAAGTGCACGTGATACCCCAGCGCCTCGATCTCGGCCTGGGGGAACTGTTCATCCGACACCTTGGTTTCCTGCAGACCGATCACATCCGGCTGGTGCTTGTCGATCAAGGCGGCCAGCTGATGGGGGCGGGCACGCAAGCCGTTGATGTTGAACGAGACGATTTTCATGGTCGCGGATCCTGGCAAATCGGCGATGCTAACGGACTGCGGCGCAGCCCACCAGCACGGCGTCCGGCATCGACGCACGATTTGCCTGGCCAAGGTACGGAACCCCTAGGGTCGCGGACCGTCCATTGACTACTCGTTGCACTCCTCAAGGACAGACCCGATGCCCCAGACTTCGACCACCGCTGCAGAAGTACGTCAGCTCGATGGTGGTTATGCCCGTGAAACCCGTGCGCTGCTGTACCAGACCTATCTAGTCGACCCGACCTTCGCCTACCTGTTCGAAGCCGATCGCCCAGGCTTCGAACGGCGTGTGCGTTCGACCGTGCGGCAATTGGTCAATCAGCATTTTCTCCAGGACCTGCCGGCCTTGGGCTTGTTCTTCGACGACCGCCTGGCGGGTGTTGCGCTGGTCGCGCCGCCGCAGCGTCGCCTGGGCATCACCGAAAGCTGGGCTTGGCAGTGGCGAATGATGCTCGGTACGGGTGTGGAAGGCACGCGCCGCTATCTCGAATACCATCACGCCGTCCAGGAATGCATCCCCTCGGATGCCGTCCATGTGCTGCCGCTGATGGGGCTGCACCCGGACTTTCAGGGCCCTGAACTCGGGGAGCAACTGCTGACCGCAGTGCACAACTGGTGTGCTCAGGATCCAACCTCAGAAGGCGTGGTATTGGACACCGGCAACCCGCGCTACCTGGCGTTCTTCGAGCGGCAGGGCTATACCCAGATTGGGGAAGTGAACCTGGGGCCTGTGGTCGAGCATGTGTTCTTCCACCCCAGTCCTGAAACAGTCGGTTACGCACAGGGCTGATCCAGAGCCCTCGGCAACGCCTGGCAGGGTCCAAATCGACGTACGGGTCGTGATAGCATTCGCCTATGAATTATTCAGGACGATTGGCCGGCAGCCTGGCGCTGCTGGTCGCAAGCATGGCGGCCCAGGCCCAAAGCGTACTCGACGTACGCGTCAACCCTGCCAACCCGGCACTCAAGAGCAACGTCGAAGGCTACATCGGCAGCTTGGGTGACCGTGACGGTGAGGCGCTGCTGCGCTTCAGCCGTGGAGCCGAGGAGCAGGCGCAAAAGGCAGCCCAGGCATTGGGCTATTATCAGGCACGCGTGACCAGCGAAGTGCAGCCGGGCGAAACCCCGCGCTTGCTGCTGCGTATCGAACCGGGTGAGCCTGTGCATCTGCGCAACGTCACGGTGCGCGTCGAAGGCCCGGCGGCCGACTTGAAGGCCTTTCGCGTCCCGCGCAGCAACGAGCTGGCGCCCGGTGCCGTGCTCAACCACGGTCAGTACGAAAATGCCAAGCAGCTGATCCAGAATCAGGCCTCGCGGTATGGGTTCTTCAGCGGCACCTTCAGCAAGCAGCGTCTGGCGGTCGACCCACGGGCCGGCGTCGCGGATGTCGAACTGGTCTACAACAGCGGCCCGCGTTTCAAACTGGGCAAGGTCAGTTTCCAGGGCGACACGCCGTTCGACGAAGAACTCCTGCAACGCATGGTGCCGTTCAAGGAAGACACGGCCTACGATTCCGAACTGATCGCCGAACTCAACCAGGCGTTGCAATCGAGCGGCTACTTCGAAGGTGTGCGGGTCGATGCTGCGCCCACTGCCGCCAGCGAGCGAGTCATTCCTGTCGATGTCCAGCTGACGACCCGCAAGCCTCGGACCATGGGCTTGGGTCTGGGGTATTCGACCGACGTCGGTCCGCGCGGCAAAGCCAACTGGACCCGCCATTGGGTCAACCCCCAAGGCCACAGCTACGGTGCAGAGCTGGAACTTTCGGCGCCTCGGCAGAACGTCGGGCTTTGGTACGACATTCCCCTGGATCCCCCTCTGACCGACAAGCTGCGATGGGCGGGCGGTTATCAATACGAAGAGCTGGCCGACACCGACAGCTTGAGTAAACTGCTCACGTTCGGCCCGGAATGGCACAGCAAACTCCCCAGCGGTTGGCAGCGGGTCATCTCGTTGAAGTGGCAACGCGAAGAATACCGGCTCGGCGACGACACCGGCTTGAGTACCTTGCTGATGCCCGGCATCAGCTACACCTACCTCAAGAGCGACAACAAGGTCGACCCCCATAACGGCTACCGCGTGCAGTTCGATGCCCAGGTGGCCAAGGAAGGGGTACTGTCGGACACCAACCTGTTGCATGGCAACGTAATGCTCAAGGGCTTGACCACTGTGGCACAGAATCACCGCTTGCTTGGCCGGGTGCAGTTAGGCGGCAATGCCACCAACGGTTACAAATCCGTTCCTCCTTCGTTGCGCTTCTTCGCCGGTGGCGACCAGAGCGTGCGTGGCTACGACTACCAGACCCTGTCGCCGGAGAACTCCGATGGCGATCGCATCGGCGGACGCTACATGGTCGCCGGCAGTGTCGAGTACCAATATTCGATTGCCGAAAAGTGGCGCGTGGCAACCTTCATCGACAAGGGCAATTCGTTCAACGATCTTAAATTCGCCGACCTCAAGACGGGCATCGGCGTCGGCGTGCGCTGGGTGTCGCCGGTGGGCCCCATTCGGCTCGACTTGGCCCACGCGATGGACGACGATGGCGGCGTGCGGCTGCACTTTTCCATGGGGCCGGAACTGTGAGGCCGGCGGTGAAACGCGGTGCGCTGATCACCCTGGCTGCGCTCGTTGGCCTGTTGCTGATCGTTCTGGTGACCCTTTCGCTGGTGCTGGGAACCCAGGCCGGCAGTCGTTGGGCGCTGGCCCGTGTGCCCGGACTGACCCTGGAAAACTTCAAGGGCACAGTGGGTAGCCACTGGCAGGCAGACTCGCTCATCTGGCAGCAAGGCGCGACCCGCGTCGAAGTGCGGGCGCCCGAGCTGGCCTGGTCACCCAGCTGCCTGTGGCGTATGACGCTGTGCATCGACACCCTGCACACCGACGCCATTCTTGTGCAACTGCCTGCCAGCCAGGAACCGGCCAGCGACGGGCCGATCACACTGCCTGACCTGCAGTTGCCCGTCGCCATAGAATTGGGCGATGTGAGTATCGGCAGCCTGCAACTCGATGGCGTGCAGCAGCTCAGTGGTTTCGAGCTGGCGGCGCACTGGACCGCCGACGGCCTGAAGATCGATCGCGGGCACCTGCAACGCGATGACCTGGTACTGGATCTGGACGGCACCCTGCGCCCCGGCGGCCAATGGCCGCTGAACCTCAATGCCCAAATACAGTTGCCCAAGGTTGACGACAAGCCTTGGCAAGTCACCCTGAACGCCACAGGTGATCTGCTCGACACGCTGACCCTGAACGGGCAAAGCTCCGGCTACCTGCCGGCCGCCATAACGGGCACCCTGAAGCCGCTGGCCGAACACCTGCCGGCACAGCTGCGCATTGTCAGCGATGCGTTCAAACCCAGCGCCGGGCTGCCCGACACCTTGGCATTCAATCAACTGCAGCTGCTCGCCAAAGGCGACCTGCAGGCTGGCTTTGTCATCGATGGCCACGCCAGTCTGCCAGCCGAACAATCGCCGATGACGTTAATGCTGAGCGCGCGGGTCGACGCCAAGGGTGCGGTGGTGCAGACCCTGGACATTTCTTCAGCGGCGCGGGAGCAGGTGCGGCTGGCTGGCAGCCTGGATTGGCAACAAGGTCTGGCGGCCAAGGCCACTATCGATTGGCAGGACTTCCCGTGGCACCGTTTGTACCCCGTCATTGCCGAGCCGGACGTGAAAGTCCGGCGTTTCAAAGGCGAGATCGACTATCGCGACGGCAAGTACCTGGGCAACCTGAACGGTGCCTTCGATGGCCCAGCCGGTGCGTTTACCTTGGTGACGCCATTTAGCGGCGATCTGCAGCAAGTGTTTCTGCCGCAACTGGAGCTGGTCGCGGGGCAGGGCAAGGCAGCAGGGCACCTGAACGTCAAGTTCGCCGATGGCGTTGCCTGGGACACGGCTCTGGACCTGAGCGCCATCGATCCTGCCTACTGGGTTGCGCAGATGCCCGGCAGCCTCGCCGGTCCGCTGCGCAGCACCGGTGAATTCAAGAACGAACAGCTAAAGCTCGATGCCGACCTGGACCTCAAGGGGCGCCTGCGCGGGCAGCCTGCGGTGCTCCAGGCCAAGGCACAGGGCGCCGGCGAGCGCTGGACGCTGGGGAACCTCGACGTACGCCTGGGGGACAACCGTATTCAGGGTCAAGGCAGTCTGCAACAGCAGATTCAGGCGCGACTCAACATCGATCTGGCCCGTCTGGGCCAGTTGTGGCCCGGGCTGCAAGGGCAACTCAAGGGCCAGCTCGACGCAGCCGGTACCTTGCAGGCGCCCCAGGGCAAGCTCTCGCTGCAGGGGCGTCAGTTGGCACTGGACAGCAACCGTCTGCAAAACCTGACACTGGACGCCGCCCTCGACAAGGCCCAGCGTGGCAATCTTGATTTGACCGCCGCCGGTATTCGCGCCGGTGACACCGACCTGGGCACCCTGACCGGTAAGGCCTCGGGCGATATCAAACGGCAGCAGCTGCAATTGGCGCTCAAGGGGCCGCAACTGGCTTTGGCCACTGCTCTGGACGGCACGCTGGACAAGGGCTTCACCGCGCAAAGCAGTTGGCGCGGGCGGCTGTCCAGCGGTTCGGTCCAGGCCGGTGGCCAGGATTGGCGTCTGCAGGCACCGGTACGTCTTGAATACCTGGCCGGTGGCCAGGTCAATTTCGGCGCCCACTGCTGGCGCTCGGGATCTGCCAGCCTGTGCGGCGACGACCAGCGCCTGGCGCCGCAGCCGCGACTGCGTTACCACCTCAAGCAGTTTCCGCTGGACAGCCTGGCCCAATGGCTGCCGAAGGATTTCGCCTGGAAGGGCATGCTCAACGCCGATGTCGCAATCGATGTCCCTGCCAGCGGCCCGGCCGGTGAGGTCATGATCGACGCTGGCAACGGCACCCTGCGCGTGCGCAACAAAGAGCAATGGGTTGATTTTCCTTACCAGACACTGCGCCTGACCAGTCGCTTGAACCCCAAACGGATCGATACCGAACTCAACTTCCGCGGCGATCGCCTGGGACAGTTGCAAGTCATCACCCAGATCGATCCCGTTGCGCAGAGCAAGCCGATCAGCGGCAGCTTCCGCCTGTCCGGACTCGACCTTTCCATCGCCCGGCCATTCATCCCAATGGTGGAAACCCTCAAGGGCCAACTCGATGGCAGCGGGCAGATCGCCGGTTCCCTGGTGGCGCCCCAAGTGAACGGCAATGTCACCCTCAGCGGCGGTCAGATCGCCGGCCCTGAACTGCCGACCACGCTCGAGGACTTGCAACTGCAGGCATTGATCGCAGGTGAAAGCGTGCGCCTGCAGGGCAGTTGGAAAAGCGGCAAGACGGGTCAGGGGACGTTGGGCGGCACGGTCGCCTGGGCCAACGCTCTGGACGTGGACGTGCAGCTCAAGGGATCGCGCCTGCCGATCAACGTCGAACCCTATGCGACGCTCGAAGCGGCACCGGATCTGAGTATCCAGATGAATGGCGAAAGGCTCGCCGTGGCCGGCAAGGTGTTCATTCCCAAAGGGGCCATCGTCGTCCGTCAGCTGCCACCGTCCACCGTCAAACTTTCCGATGACGTGGTGATCGTCGGTAACCAGACCGAGCAGGGCAAGACACCCTTGCCCATGGCGATCGATATCGATGTGGAAGTGGGTCAGGAAAAACTCACCTTCAACGGCTTCGGCCTGAGTGCCAACCTGGCCGGTCACGTGCACATCGGCGACAACCTCGACACTCGGGGTGAATTGGCGCTCAACGACGGGCGCTACAACGCCTATGGCCAGCGCCTCACCATACGACGCGCGCGGCTGTTGTTTGCCGGGCCCATCAGCCAGCCATACCTGGACATCGAAGCGATCCGTACCACGGGCGATGTGATTGCCGGTATTCGCTTGACCGGCAACGCCGAGCAGCCTACCAGTGAGGTGTTTTCGGAACCCACCATGAGCCAGGAGCAGGCGCTGTCGTATCTGGTGCTGGGTCGCCCGCTAGGCAACAGCGGCGAGGACAACAACATGCTGGCCCAGGCGGCGCTCGGTTTGGGGCTGATGGGCAGTTCGGGAGTGACTAGCAAATTGGCGACCGACCTGGGTATCGAGGATTTCCAGCTCGACACCCAGGGCAGTGGCGATGCAACCAGTGTGGTCGCCAGCGGTAATCTGTCGGAGAAACTCAGTTTGCGTTATGGGGTGGGGGTATTCGAGCCGGCCAATACCATTGCCTTGCGCTATCTGCTCAGCAAGCGTCTCTACCTGGAAGTGGCCAGTGGCGTGGCCAGCTCACTGGATCTGTTCTACAAGCGCGATTTCTGAGGGGTGAACCCAGGCCCGTGAATGGGCCTGGGGAACGGTTCACTAGGCTCCGTGTGAAAAGCCTTGATACTTGGTGATGCTGCGTTGAAAACAGCCTCGGAATGCTCATTTACAACCCGTAAACTCCGCTTCCTCGGCTGTTTTCGCCTTGCCTGACCTTCGTCTTAAGACTTTTCACACAGACCCTAGCCAAGGGTGCGGCGGATGTTGCCGATCTGGCGCTGGCTCAGTCCATATTTGTGCGCCAGCACACTGCGTGAAGTGCCGTTGAGCGTTTCGTGGTGAATCTGCTGGTTGCGCCACTGCCGCAGAAAATGATCGGACTTGGGGATTTCCAACGCCATGCCGGCGAAGCGCTTGATCAACGCGGCCACCGTTTCGACTCCGAGCTGTTCGCTCAGGCTTGTGCGTTGCGGGTGCTTGGGGATGTAGCGTGGGCGCCCGCCATACAATTGCGTCAGGCGATAGGCTTGCTCGACGCCAATGCAGTCGATCAGTACCTGTAATGAGTGGGGGAGTTGCTCGACGTCGATCTGCTGGAGCTGTTGGGTGTTCATGGTGACTTCCTTGTGGCAGCAAATGGCCCATCCGGCCGGCAGTCATTCTTGTCCAGGCGCCTTTGAGGCTCTAGGAGTCAAGGGGTCTCTGGATGTAGGTGGGTTCCGACAGCTACGTCGGAAACGTTCATCACGATGCCGCATCCCAATGGCCCATGATTCAGTCCTTGAACGCCATCCCCTGTTGCGCCCAGGCGTTGTAAAATGCGACTTTTCGCGCACAGAGCTGACTTCGGTTCATGTGCAATCTACGCAAAGGCAGGAGGCCGAATACCCAGGCCGGCCAACACCCCTGTAAGGACCTTTAGATGACTCAAGCTCAACGTATCAAATATTCCTTGCTGATTGCCCTGCTGGTGCTGCTGGCAATGCTCGGCCTGTCGTACCTGCAGACCCAAGGCGTGATCACCGAAAAACTCTTTCAATACATTGCCATGGGCATTGCCGTGCTTGTGGTTGTGATCAACGGGGTGATGCGGCGCAAGGTCAAGCGGCCGTGAACTAATTTTTCAGCGTGACGCTCCAAGACAGTGCAGCACATACCAATCACTGTTATGGAGTGCCCCCATGTTCAAGAAGACTTTGACTGCCGTAGTTGCAACTTCCGCCCTGATGACTGCCGGCCTGGCGCTGGCCGACAAGCCGGGTGCGGGTTGGATCACCATCGAGAAAGCCATCGAAACCGCCAAGTCCAAAGGCTACACTCAGGTCACCAAGATCGAAGCCGACAACGATGGGTACTGGGAAGGCGAAGGTCTCAAGGCTGATGGCGTGACTTACGAGTTCCGCATCGATGGCGTATCGGGCAACGTGCTGCGCGATCAGAAGGACTGATTCGAGCAGGCTTGTCCTGAGGCAGGTGGGTATGGCGTACTAGGACTCTGTTCCATTCACGCCAGGAAGCCCATGATGCCTGCCAGCGACGCCTCGCAATCGTTGTCCTTCTCCGATCTGACGCAGCTGCTGCGTCAGATCTTTCTGCGTCATGGCACCTCGGTCGAGGTGGCCGACATTCTCGCCCACAACTGTGCCACCGCCCAACGCGACGGCGCTCACAGTCACGGCACATTCCGCATACCCGGTTACCTCTCTACCTTGGCCAGCGGCTGGGTGGACGGCAAGGCGCTCCCCGTGGTCGAGGATGTGGCGGGCGGTTACGTCGCGGTGGATGCCGCTGGAGGCTTTGCCCAGCCGGCGTTGGCCGCTGCGCGAGGGCTGTTGGTGAGCAAGGCGCGCGAGGCGGGCATCGCTGTCCTCGCTATCCGCAACTCCCACCATTTCGCCGCGCTCTGGCCGGATGTAGAACCCTTCGCCGCCGAAGGCCTGGTCGCCCTGAGCGTGGTCAACAGCATGACCTGCGTCGTTCCTCACGGCGGTAACAAGCCGTTGTTCGGCACCAATCCCATAGCGTTCGCGGCGCCTTGTGCGGGCAAGGATCCCTTGGTCTTCGATATGGCCACCAGTGCGCTGGCCCACGGTGACGTGCAGATCGCCGCGCGGGCGGGCCATTCGGTGCCCGTGGGTAGCGGTGTCGACAAGCACGGACAGCCCACCACCGATCCGACGGCGATTCTCGAGGGTGGTGCGCTGCTGCCCTTTGGCGGACACAAGGGCTCGGCCTTGTCGATGATGGTCGAGCTGCTCGCCGCAGCGCTCACTGGCGGGAATTTTTCCTTCGAGTTCGACTGGAAGCGACACCCCGGCGCGCAAACGCCCTGGACCGGGCAACTGATCATCGTCATCGACCCCAGCAAGAGCGCCGGTCGGGATTTTGCCGTGCGTAGCCGCGAGCTGGTCGAGCGCATGCACGAGGCAGGGCAGACACGGTTGTCGGGTGACAGACGCTATCGTCAGCGGGCGTTATCGCACAGCCAGGGTATTTCGATGTCGGTGCAGGAGGTGGAAAAGCTGCGGGCATTGGCGGGGGAGTAAATCGACAACACAAGAGGGCCGCAGCGATCGGCGGCCCAGAGCGGAGGTGAATCAGTTACGACGGCCCAGCAACAGACCGAGCAGCAAGCCACAGGTCGCCGATGCGGCCACGGTCTGCCACGGATGGCCACCGATGTAGGTCTGCGTGGCTTCGACCACCGGTTTGGCGCGTTCACGCAGGCCGGCGAGGGAATAGGACACATGTTCGAGTTTGGAGTTGACCTGCGCGCGCACGGTGTCGGCCTCGTTGCTTCCCAGAGAGGCGCTGTCCCTGAGCATTTTTTCCGACTCTTCGATCAGCGCCAACAGCTCGCTGAAGACTTGATCCTTGATTTGATCCTCGGCCGATTGAGCACCTGATTTACGGGCCATTTCACTAACTCCTGGTGTTTATTAAGGCAGTGCAAGATGGAGTCCCAGCGCCCTGGAAAGTTGCATGAAGGGCTTGGGCGCGCCGTCTGTTCCTACAGATTTTCATGTATAGGCGTGTAAGATGTCGCCTGTTTTTTCTGCTGACAGGTACCTGCAATGAGCTTCAATCTCGCCAATCGCTCGCTGGCCGAGCGCGCCATGATCGAGGATGAAAAAGCCCGTCTCTACGAGCTGTGGCAAGCCAACCTGGGCAAGGCCAAAGCCGAAGCCGCGCGTCTCATCGGCGAAAAGGCCAAGCGCAAGGGCCGCTGGGCCGAATGGGTGCGGGGCGAGCTGGATGGTATGTCACCGCCCGAGTACGCGAACATGGTGCGCGCCGAAGTGAACAAGCTGATGGCGGCGGCACGCTGATTCACCTGGCGTGGTGCATCCCAAGGATTACTCGGTCCGCGACTCCATCCGCACTCAATAGCCCGCTGCGGACGGTAGACTCAAGGTACCGCTGTCGCTGAAACGCACCGTCCCGAACAGCCCCCCGGCAAGCTTTCCGTGCAGGCGGTAGGGCAAGCCGTTCAAGCTCTGCGCCGGGTTCAGGCCCACCGCCTGGCGCAAGGCGGTCAGTGCAGAAACGCTGACCGGCACTACCAGCACGTCCTCCGAATACCGCTCGATACGGCCGTGCTGACTGCTGACGCCGCTGGCCAGCGGACGGCCGTTGACATCCAGATTCACTGCCACGCCGTCGTACTCGATGGGCGTTTCGTTGGGGTTCTGCAGTCGCAGCTTGATGGCGAAGCGCAGTTCCAGTTCCTGCGCCGGCAAGGGCTCGATGCCTACCACGCTGATGGACACCGGGTCACGCTGGGGCAATAGCGAACAGCCCACCACGCTGGCCAGGAACGCTACGGTCAAACAACTGCGAATCAAGCGAAACATGGTTTTGCAACTCACCGGCCGAGCACGTCGCTCCCTGTCTGCGACCATGAACGACGCTATCGGTTCGCCGCCTACGCGCAATGCGGGGCAGGGTTGGACACACCTCCATCATGAGCTGGCTTGATGTGTGCAGATGTTTCAAAGAACTGTTTCCGAGAATCGTTCAAGCACAGGGTTCAAGGAAACGGCGTTCCTGTGTAGTCAGCCATACACCGTGAAAAAGTGCTGCCATCGAGTGCTCGTGATTGGGGCATCGTACGAAAACGCGTGCTTCAACTTGGCGCGCCATCGGCGAAGTCGATGGCAAGGCAGCTTTCATATTCACGGCGCCAGATCGCCATTGGGCGCCTATGGTTACCTTCAGGAACGCTCCTTTGCTCATCTCCACCTTCGAGGGCACACCCATGACCGTTTCGCAACTCAAACCCACGCTGGGCACACTGCACCTGTGGGGCATCGCCGTTGGCCTGGTGATCTCCGGTGAGTATTTCGGCTGGAGCTATGGCTGGGGCAGTGCTGGCACCTTGGGTTTCCTCTGCACGACGCTGATGGTCGCCGTGATGTACACCTGCTTCATTTTCAGCTTCACCGAACTGACCACCGCCATCCCCAACGCGGGTGGACCCTTTGCCTATAGCCTGCGTGCGTTCGGCCCTACCGGTGGAATGATCGCCGGGCTGGCCACGCTGATCGAATTCGTGTTTGCCCCGCCTGCCATCGCCATGGCCATCGGCGCCTACCTCAATGTGCAGTTTCCAGGGCTCGACCCCAAGTGGGCGGCAGTGGGGGCCTATTGTGTGTTCATGAGCCTGAACATCGTCGGCGTGAGCATCGCCGCCACGTTCGAGCTGGTGGTGACCATCCTCGCCGTGCTGGAACTGTTAGTGTTCATGGGGGTGGTGGCGCCAGCATTCAGTTTCAGCAATTTCGCCCTGGGCGGATGGGCCGGGTCGGACACGTTCAGCCTGGGTGCTTTGAGCGGCATGTTCGCGGCGATTCCCTTCGCCATCTGGTTCTTCCTGGCCATCGAAGGCGCGGCCATGGCCGCCGAGGAAGCCAAGGATCCCAAGCGCACCATTCCACGGGCCTACATCGCCGGTATCCTGACCCTGGTGACCTTGGCCATCAGCGTGATGATCTTCGCCGGTGGCGTGGGTGACTGGCGCGCCCTGGCCAACATCAACGACCCGCTGCCGCAGGCCATGAAAGGGGTAGTAGGCGAGAACTCCAACTGGATGCACATGCTGGTGTGGATCGGCCTGTTCGGGCTGGTCTCCAGTTTCCACGGCATCATCCTGGGCTATTCGCGGCAGTTCTTCGCGCTGGCACGGGCCGGCTTTTTGCCCGCAAGCCTGGCCAAGCTGTCGCGTTTCCAGACACCTCATCGCGCCATCCTCGCCGGTGGCGTGGTGGGTATCGCAGCGATCTTCAGCGATGGCCTGGTCAATCTCCAAGGCCTGACGCTGACCGCAGCGATGATCACCATGGCCGTGTTCGGCGCCATCGTCATGTACATCATGAGCATGCTCAGCCTGTTCAAACTGCGTCGCAGCGAGCCACAACTGGAGCGTTCCTTTCGCGCCCCCGGCTATCCGCTGGTGCCGGCCATAGCCTTGCTGCTGGCGCTGGTGTGTCTGGTGGCGATGGTGTGGTTCAATGCCATGATCTGCGGGATCTTCATCGGCCTGATGGCCCTCGGCTCGCTGTTCTGCGTCTTCGTGCGCAGCCGTGGCGACCGCCAACCCGTACTGGCCAGCGAGTGAGGAGGGCAGCATGAGTTTCGTGCACAGCATCGGCGGGCAAACCTGGCGTTTCGACAGCCTCCGGCAGTTGATGGCCAAAGCCAGTCCGGCACGCTCCGGCGATTACCTGGCCGAGATCGCCGCCGGCAGCGATGCCGAGCGGGCGGCCGCGCAGATGGCGCTGGCCGAGGTGCCGCTCAAGCGCTTTCTGGACGAGGCGTTGATCCCCTATGAAGAGGACGAAGTCACTCGGCTGATCGTCGACACCCATGATGCGCAGGCTTTCGCTGCGGTCAGCCATTTGACCGTGGGCGGCTTCCGCGATTGGCTGCTCGGCGATGCGGCCAGCGAAACCAGCCTGCGCGCCTTGGCGCCAGGCATCACGCCGGAGATGGCCGCGGCTGTCTCGAAGATCATGCGCGTGCAGGACCTGGTCCTGGTGGCGCAGAAGATCCGGGTGGTCACGCGCTTTCGCAACACGGTCGGGCTGAGGGGGCGCATGTCGACACGGTTGCAGCCCAACCACCCCACCGACGATCCGGCCGGCATTGCTGCCAGCGTGCTGGATGGCCTGCTGTACGGCAACGGCGATGCCATGATCGGCATCAACCCGGCCAGCGACAGCTTGAGCGCCATCAGCGAACTGTTGAAGATGCTCGATGGCGTCATCGAGCATTACGGTATCCCGACCCAGTCGTGCGTACTGACCCATGTCACGTCCTCGATCGCGGCGATCGAACGTGGCGTGCCTCTGGACCTGGTGTTCCAGTCCATCGCCGGTACGCAGGCGGCGAACAGCAGTTTCGGCGTCAGCCTCGCGGTGTTGCAGGAAGGCTACGAAGCGGGTCTCAGCTTGCGCCGCGGGACAGTCGGTAACAACCTGATGTACTTCGAGACAGGCCAGGGCAGTGCGTTGTCGGCCAATGCCCACCATGGCGTGGACCAGCAGACCTGTGAAGCGCGGGCCTATGCCGTGGCGCGCCGGTTCGACCCTTTTCTGGTCAATACAGTGGTGGGATTCATCGGGCCGGAATATCTGTACAACGGCAAACAGATCATCCGCGCCGGGCTCGAGGATCATTTCTGCGGCAAGCTGATGGGTGTGCCGATGGGCTGCGACATCTGCTACACCAATCATGCCGAGGCCGATCAGGATGACATGGACATGCTGCTGACCCTGCTGGGTGTGGCGGGGATCAATTTCATCATGGGCATTCCAGGCTCGGATGACGTCATGCTGAACTACCAGACCACGTCCTTTCACGACGCCTTGTACGCGCGCAAGACCCTGGGCCTGCGCCCGGCGCCCGAATTCGAGGAATGGCTGGCGCGCATGGACATTCTGCAACAGAAGGATGGCCAGCTGCGTCTGGGCAGCGGCGTGCCGCCGTTGTTCGGCAAAGCACTGGGGCGGCTGGGTTGAAGCGCCGGTTTCGTCTGGTCATAGCGATGGGGTGGACAGTAAATCATGAATGATAAAACGCTGACACAAGGTGATCCCTGGCATGCGTTGCGTGCACTGACACCGGCGCGCATCGCCTTGGGGCGAGCTGGCACCAGCCTGCCCAGCCGTGCCCAATTGGACTTTCAGTACGCTCACGCGCAAGCTCGCGATGCCGTTCACCTGCCGTTCGACCAGGCCAAGCTGGTACAGGCCCGTCCCGAGAGCCTGAGCCTGCACAGCGCGGCGGGTGATCGGCATGTCTATCTGCAGCGTCCGGACCTGGGGCGGCGCCTGGACGAGGCGTCGCTGCAGACCTTGCGTACTTATGCCAACGAGCATGCGACCGGTTTCGACCTAGCGCTGGTGATCGCCGATGGCCTCTCCGCGTTGGCGGTGCATCGGCATGCGCTGCCCATGCTCGAGCGCATCGAGCGGATTGCCGCTGACGAGGGCTGGAGCCTGGCGCCGATCTGCCTAGTGCAGCAAGGCCGGGTGGCGGTGGCCGATGAAGTCGCTCAGGCGTTGCGCGCGCGCATGGTGGTGTTGCTGATTGGTGAGCGCCCGGGCCTGAGCTCGCCCGACAGCCTGGGGCTCTATTTCACCTATGCACCGCGGGTGGGGTTGAACGATGCTGCGCGCAATTGCATTTCCAATGTGCGTCTCGAAGGCCTGAGCTACGCCACGGCCGCGCACAAGCTGCAGTACCTGATGCGCGAAGCGCACAAGCGGCAGCTGTCGGGTGTACATCTGAAGGATGAAGCGCTGGTGCCTGAAATCGACAACGACACCCCCCAGCGCCCCGGCAATTTCCTGCTCCACGATCCCGCGTAGCAGCAACCCCTGTGGGAGCGGGTTCTACCCGCGAATGGTTCACTGCGGTAGATGGGCAAGGCCGGGTTGTATCAGGAATACCGCATGGACCGCCGACGCGGCTTGCGCCGCTGCTACAGGGGGCGCAGCTGGTTATTGTCCTTGGCGCATTTTGTCGATATGAATCCAGAGGTTTTCATCCTCGTAGGATTCGATCACCAGATTGGCGCCGGCGGATCTGAGGGTCTGCGGCGATTGGCTGGTCGACAGCGCGACGGTGAACAGACCGGCCGCGACTGCGGCTGTCACGCCTGGCACCGAGTCCTCGAAAGCGATGCCAGCCTCGGCCCGGGCACCCAAGCGTTGCAAACCGGTCAGGTAGGGCAGTGGATCGGGTTTGGCGCGCTCCAGCTCTTCGGCGACCACCACCTGCGGCAGGCGCTCGGCCAGGCCCAGAGCGTCGAGCATGTGCTCGGCATTGGCACGCGGAGCGTTGGTCACCACGACCATGCCCAGGCCTTCGCGCTCGGCGTGGTCGAGCAGGCGCAGCAGCCCGGCGATGGGCGTCAGTTGCGGGGCGAGGTCGCGAAAGCGTGCTTCCTTGCGATCGGCAAAGGCTTCATGCTCGGCCACCGAGCGATCCGGGAACAGGTACTGGCACATGTCGGCGTTGGCCCGGCCACTGGCGTGCAACTGGAATTCTTCGTGGGTGAAGTCGCGGCCTTCCTCGGCCAGCAATTGCTGGACGGCAAGCAGGTGCAGGGCGTCGGTTTCGGTCAGAGTGCCATCGAGGTCGAACAGCAGGGCTTCAAGCATGAATCGTCCATTCCTTCCCAAAGTTTGTCCCAGTGTAGCAGCGTCGCCAGGCGCTTCGATGCTTGGATGAGCGATACAGAAGCAATGGGACTTGGCAATCATTTAGTGCGATGTTATTTTGCCACCACCTAAAGAGCCGCTCTTCGACGGCTACTCCCTCAGTAAATACCCTCTGAACAACTGGCCAGTCTCTCGCAGGAAGCTCGAGCCTGTCATTCGCGGGAAAGTGTGATGTCGGATAGTGTCCATGCCGCTGCTCAGGCGTTCGTCTCGAGCGATCGGCTTACCTTGTTGCCTGATCGCCGGCAGTTCCTGACTGACCTGGGGCATCTGTTGCTCCAGCACCCGGATGAGTCGCGCTACCTGGTGCTGATCGATGCCATGGACACCGCCTGGGCCCACGACATGACCCTGGCCTTGGGTATGGTCCCGTTCGAGAACCTGCTGTGCTGCATTGCACGCCGTCTGGTGCGTCTGCGGGCAGGCCAGGGGAGGGTGTATCACATCGGCCGCAAGCGCTTTGCCTTTGTACTGGACGCGCAGCAAAGTGACGTCAGTGGCTACCTCGACATTCTCGTACACGCCTTGCGCTGCACCACCCAGATCGACGGCATGCCGGTTCGCCCCAGCGTACGCGCGGGCGTCGCGCCTTTCGTGATCAACTTCGAAGCAGTCCGCGATGCCCTGCGCAAGGCCATGTACGCCGCTGAACTGGCCCTGCTCGCAGGCCAGCCGTGGGCGTGGTACGACCCGGTGCGGGACAACGCTTACCGCCGGTCTTTCAAATTGGCTTCCGACGTTACCCAGGCGATGCGTGAAGGTCAGTTGCGCCTGGTGTTCCAGCCACGCTTCGCGCTGCACGAGGGTGAGCAGGTCAGCGCTGAAGCCCTGTTGCGGTGGGAGCATCCACGGCTGGGCCTGGTCTTGCCCGACGAATTCATTCCCGTGCTGGAAAGGAACGCGTTGATCCACAGCGTGACGCGCTGGGTGATCGACGCGGCATTGGCCAAGCTCGCCCAATGGCCGGCCACGCTCCTGACTCGGCTTTCGGTGAACCTGTCGGCGCTGGATTTCGACGGCCACGACATCACCCAGGTCATCAGCAATGCCTGTCGTACCCATGGCATCGACCCGGAACGTCTGGAGGTCGAGATCACTGAAGGTGAGTGGTTGCGCTCCAATCCGCAGGTGCTCAGCCAGCTGGCGGCCATCCGTGACCTGGGGGTGGATGTGGCGATCGATGATTTCGGTACCGGCTACAGCAATTTTTCCTACCTGCACGAGATCCCGGCCAACGTGGTGAAGCTGGACAAGTCGATGATCACTGGCCTGGAATACAGTCCGCGGCATCAGTTGATCGTCCAGGCGGTGCTGGAACTGGCCCGCAAACTGGGCTACCGAACGGTTGCCGAAGGCGTCGAAACCTTCAAGTGCATGCAGGTGATTCGTGCCTTGGGCTGCGATGAGGCCCAGGGCTTCTATTTCGCACGGCCCATGGTCGAACAGGAGTTCCTGGGCTGGAGCGGCGCTTCGCGCTTTCCATTGCGCAAATTGCTGGTGCCCACGCCGGAGTGATCGGGACCGTTCGCCCCCCCCGATGGCATGAAATGAAAATAGACGCTTTACTGTTCATGCATACAGTAGTAAAAATGCACCCATGAACAGATCACTCCCACTCACCGAAGTTTTTTCCCCACGCTGCCTGACCATGAGGGCAGGGCAGTGATGGGCGCCGTGGTCAGCCTGGAAGGGCTGATCGACCAACGTCGCGTCTGGCGCGGTCGCCAGGAGTCCAGCCCCAGCGGCGCGCAGCCGACCGGGCATGCCGCCCTCGACGCCGTGCTACCCAGCGGGGGTTGGCCACCGGCCGCACTCAGTGAAATCCTGCTGGCCGCCAATGGCTGTGGCGAATTGCAGTTGCTTTGGCCGACCTTGGCGCGTTTGAGCCAGGCCGGTGAACGAATCGTGTTGATAGCACCCCCGTTCATTCCCTACCCCCATGCCTGGATGGCGGCCGGTGTGCGCCTGCAACACCTGAGCGTGCTGCAAGCACAAGGCCGAGATGCCTTGTGGGCTGCCGAGCAGTGTTTGCGTTCCGGCAGTTGCGCAGCCGTGCTCTGCTGGCCGCAGAACCCCGACGACAAGGCATTGCGACGCCTGCAGGTAGCCGCCGAAACCGGCGAAACTCTGGCCTTTGCCTTGCGCGGGCAGCAGGCGGCGCACAACCCGTCGCCTGCTGCCCTGCGGCTGTCGCTGCAAGGGCCTGCCGGGCAAGTGCAGATTCTCAAATGTCGCGGCGGGATACCCCCTGCGATGCCCGTCACCTTCGTCAGTTACGCTTGAGATTGCCATGCTGTGGGCCTGCATTCTGCTGCCGCAACTGGCCCTCGATGCCGTGCTGCGCCAGCGCGACGATCCTCAGCAGCCGCTAGTCCTGGTCACCGGCCCGGTGCAGCGGCGAGTGCTGCAGGCGGTGAACCCAGCCGCCCGGGCCCTGGGTCTCAAACCGGGGCAGTCGCTCACCGCCGCCTACATGCTCAGCCGCGATTTTGCCACCGCGCCCTACGATCCGGCGCAGATCGAGCACTGGCAAGGCTTTCTGGCGGTGTGGGCCTATCGGTTCAGCTCCCAAGTCAGCGTGCACTATCCACGTGTGTTGCTACTGGAAGTGCAATCGACCATGGGCCTGTTCGGGCCATGGCCGCAATTCGAAGCGCGCTTGCGCGATGAACTGAACGCCCTGGGTTTCCGCCATCGCATCACCCTGGCGCCCAATCCGGCCGCGGCGCGGATGCTGGCCAATGCTTATGACGGTTTCGGCGTCGAAGATCCGGCTGCCCTGGTCGATGCCCTCCAGCGCCTGCCGGTGGAACGGGTGGGGTTGGCTGCCGATGACGCCACGGCGCTCAAGCGCATGGGCATGCGTCACCTGGGTGAGGTCTTGTCGTTGCCCAGGGCACAACTGGCCAGGCGATTCCCAGCCCAGGTGCTCAGCCATCTCGATACACTTCTGGGGCATCGCCCCCTGGCGCTGGAATTCTTCATTCCTGCGGACGTATTCGACCAACGCATCGAGCTCAATTTCGATGTGGAGTCGAACCAGGCTCTGCTGTTTCCCCTGCGACGCCTGATCAACGACCTGGCGGCTTACCTGGCGGGGCGGGATGTGGGGGTGCAGCGTTTTACCCTGCACCTCAAGCATGCGGACGGCGAAGACACGCGGGTCGAGGTGGGCCTGCTCGCGGCCGAGCGGGACGCGGCCCTGCTGTTCGAGTTGGCCCGCGGTCGCTTCGAGCATCTGCAGGTGCCACGGCCCGTGCAGGTCGTACGTTTGAGCGCGCTCGACCTGCCGCGCTTCGTGCCCGCCTGCAAGGAGCTGTTCGATCAGCGGCCGCAACAGACGCAGCCCTGGGAGCAGTTGCGCGAACGCTTGCGCGCACGCCTGGGCGACGATGCCATGCAGGATCTGCGCGCCCATGCCGACCATCGTCCGGAGCGGGCCTGGCGCAACGACGGTCCTTGGATGCCGGCCTCTTTGGACCTCAGTGCACAGCGACCCGGATGGTTGCTGGAGCAGGCCGAACCCTTGCCCGCCCATGACTTGCGCGTGCTGGCCGGGCCTGAGCGCATCGAATCGGGTTGGTGGGACGGTGGCGATGTGCGCCGTGATTACTACCTGGTCGAAACCTCGACAGGCCGGCGCGGTTGGGCCTACCGCTCGGTGGGCGATGACACGGCGCTGCTGTTGCAAGGCTGGTTCGCATGAGCCAGGGCTACGCCGAGTTGCACTGCCTCTCCAACTTCAGCTTCCAGCGCGGCGCTTCCAGTGCCCAGGAGCTGTTCGCCAAGGCGGCGGCCTTGGGTTATGAAGCGTTGGCGATCACCGACGAGTGCACCCTGGCCGGTATCGTGCGTGCCTGGCAAGCAGCCCAGGCTCACGGGATGACGTTGATCGTCGGCAGTGAGATGCGCATCGAAAACGGGCCCAAGCTGGTGTTGCTGGCGCAGGATCTGGGCGGTTATCAAGCCCTGTGTCGCTTGATTACCCTGGCCCGCCGACGTGCCGACAAAGGCCGGTATCGTCTGCTGCGCGAGGACCTCGACGAGGTCGAACGCGAAGGACTGCTGGCGTTGTGGATAGCCGATGAGCCTCATGAACTGGCCCACGGTCATTGGCTCAAGGGACGTTTTGCCGGCCGCCTGTGGCTGGCCGTGCAATTGCACTGCGGCGCGGATGATCAGCGGCGTCTGCGCGGTTTGCTTGATCTAGCAGGGACGCTGGGCCTGCCGGCGGTGGCCTGCGGCGACGTGCACATGCACGCCCGTGGGCGACGCGCCTTGCAGGACACGATGACCGCGATCCGCCATCACGTACCCGTGGCCGAGGCCGGACATGTGTTGTTCGCCAACGGCGAGCGGCATCTGCGCGGGTTGCCGCAACTGATCGACCTGTATCCGGCCGCGCTGCTTGAGGAAACCCTGCACATAGCCCGGCGCTGCCATTTCGACCTGGGCCAGCTGCGGTATCAGTATCCCCACGAGTTGGTGCCCCAGGGCCATGACGCAGGCTCCTGGCTGCGCCATCTGAGCGCCGAGGGTGCGCGCTGGCGCTGGCCATCGGGGGTGACCGCCGAGGTTCAGGCCTTGCTCGACAAGGAACTGAAACTGATCATCGAGCTGGGCTATGAAAGCTACTTTCTGACTGTGCATGACATCGTGCGGTTTGCTCGCGAGCAGTACATCCTTTGCCAAGGGCGCGGCTCGGCGGCCAACTCGGTGGTCTGTTTCGCCCTGGGCATCACCGAGCTGGACCCGCGCGACACGCACATGCTGTTCGAGCGCTTCATCTCCAAGGAACGCAACGAGCCGCCGGACATCGACGTCGATTTCGAGCACGAGCGGCGCGAGGAGGTCCTGCAGTACGTTTTTCGTCGCTACGGTCGCGACCGCGCCGCGCTGACCGCCGTCGCCAGCAGCTACCGGGGCCCCGGCGCGGTACGCGACGTCGCCCGGGCGCTAGGCCTGCCACCGGACCAGATCACCGCATTGGCCGATTGCTTCGGCCGCTGGAGCGACCACCTGCCCCCGGTCGAGCGGTTGGTCGAGGCCGGGTTCGACATCGACAGCCCGGTGCTCAAGCGGGTCATGGCACTGACCGAGCAACTGATCGGTTTCCCGCGTCACCTGTCCCAACATCCCGGCGGCTTCGTGATTTCCGAGCACCCTTTGCACACCCTGGTGCCGGTCGAGAACGCCGCCATGGCCGAGCGTACGGTGATCCAGTGGGACAAGGATGACCTAGATGCCGTGGGCCTGTTGAAGGTCGACATTCTGGCGCTGGGCATGCTCAGCGCGATTCGTCGCTGTTTCGACCTGGTGCGCGGCTACCGGGGCCTAGATCTGACCCTTTCGACCTTGCCCAAGGAGTGCCCGCAGACCTACGCGATGATCGGCCGGGCCGACACCATCGGCGTCTTCCAGATCGAATCGCGCGCCCAGATGGCGATGCTCCCGCGCTTGCAACCGCGCACGTTCTACGATCTGGTCATCGAGGTGGCCATCGTCCGACCGGGGCCCATCGTCGGCGACATGGTTCACCCGTACCTGCGCCGGCGCAATGGTCAGGAGAAGGTCAGCTACCCCTCTGAAGCCCTCAAAAAGGTTTTCGAGCGGACATTGGGCGTGCCCCTGTTCCAGGAACAGGTAATGGAACTGGCCATCGTCGCGGCGGGCTACACCCCCGGCGAGGCCGACCAACTGCGGCGCTCCATGGCCGCCTGGAAACGTCATGGCGGGTTGGAACCCCACCAGATCCGGCTCACCGAAGGCATGTTGAAAAACGGTTACACCCGCGAGTTCGCCGAACGCATCTTCGAGCAGATCAAGGGCTTTGGCAGCTACGGCTTTCCCGAATCCCATGCGGCCAGCTTCGCCCTGTTGACCTATGCCAGTTGCTGGCTTAAATGCCATGAACCTGCGGCCTTTGCCTGCGCCTTGATCAACAGCTGGCCCATGGGCTTCTACAGTCCCGACCAGATCCTGCAGGATGCACGTCGCCATCATCTGCAGATCCTGGCCGTGGACGTCTGCCACAGCGACTGGGACTGCAGCCTGCAACCCCGCACCACCGGGCAACCCGCTGTGCGCCTGGGGTTGCGCATGGTCAAGGGGCTGCGCGAAGAGGCCGGGCGTGCGGTGCAGCAGGCTCGCCTGGCCGGGCCGTTTCTGGACGTGACCGATCTGGCCCGTCGCTGTGGGCTGGACAACCGCGCGCTGGAACAGCTGGCCGACGCCAACGCCTTGCTTGGCCTGGTGGGTCACCGCCACCAGGCGCGCTGGGACGTGGCCAGTGTCGAGCAGCAGTTGCCCCTGTTTGCCGATGTATCGACTGCTCGCGAGGCCAGCGTGGCCTTGCCAGTGCCCAGTGTCGGCGAAGATCTGTATGCCGACTACGCCAGCCTCGGCACCACCCTGGGGCCACACCCGCTGGCCATGCTCCGCGAGCGCCTGCAGGGGTTGCGTTGCCGCAGCTCCCAGGATCTGCAGAGCCTGGCCCACGGTCGTCCGGTTACCGTGGCGGGGTTGGTCACGGGCCGCCAGCGACCGTCAACCGCCACCGGAGTGACCTTCGTGACCCTGGAAGACGAGTTCGGCATGATCAACGTGGTGGTCTGGCGTGACCTGGCCGAGCGTCAGCGGCGCGTGCTGGTGGGGTCGCAGATGATGCAGGTCAAGGGTCGCTTCGAGCACAAGGACGGCGTGCGCCATGTCATTGCCGGCCACATGGCCGATGTCAGCGCCATGCTCCACGGGCTGGATATCCGCAGCCGAGATTTCCGCTAGCCAGGCTGCGCGGGGCAGGCAAATGCAGTATTGTTGTGTCCATTCGTAAAAGCCTGTGCTGTTCAGGCGATCGCCAAAGGGTAGAGGGTGTCATGGGTCACGAAAGCATCAACTGGGACAAACTGGGTTTCGACTACATCAAGACCGATCTGCGCTACCTGTCGCACTGGCGCGACGGTGAATGGGATCAGGGCAACCTGACCGAAGACAATGTGTTGCACATCAGCGAAGGCTCCACTGCACTTCACTATGGGCAGCAGTGCTTCGAGGGCCTCAAGGCCTACCGTTGCAAGGATGGTTCGATCAACCTGTTCCGCCCTGACCAGAACGCTCTGCGCATGCAGCGCAGTTGTGGTCGCCTGTTGATGCCGCAAGTCCCCACCGAGGTGTTCATCGAAGCCTGCCGCAAAGTGGTCGCGGCCAACGAGCGCTTCATTCCGCCCTATGGTTCCGGCGGTGCCCTGTACCTGCGTCCTTTCGTGATCGGCGTAGGTGACAACATCGGCGTGCGCACTGCACCCGAGTTCATCTTCTCGATCTTCTGCATTCCGGTCGGCCCTTACTTCAAGGGCGGCATGAAGCCGCACGATTTCGTCATCTCCGGCTACGACCGCGCTGCGCCCAACGGCACCGGTGCCGCCAAGGTCGGTGGCAACTACGCTGCCAGCCTGATGCCGGGCTCCAACGCCAAGAAAGCCAACTTCGCCGACTGCATCTACCTGGATCCCCAGACACACACCAAGATCGAGGAGGTGGGCTCGGCCAACTTCTTCGCGATCACCCAGAACGACGAGTTCGTGACCCCGAAATCGCCGTCGGTACTGCCCGGCATCACCCGTCTGTCGTTGATCGAGCTGGCGCAATCGCGCCTGGGCCTGAAAGTGATCGAAGGTGATGTCCTGATCGATCAGCTCGACCAGTTCAAGGAAGCCGGTGCTTGCGGCACCGCGGCGGTGATCACCCCGATCGGGGGTATCGAATACAAGGACAAGCTGCACGTGTTCTACAGCCAGGAAGAAGTGGGGCCGTTCACCCAACGCCTGTACAAGGAATTGACCGGCATTCAGGCCGGCGACGTGGAAGCACCCGAGGGTTGGATCGTCAAGGTCTGATGCTTCAGGGCAGGCCGGCATCTGCCGCTCGGCCTGCCCTCTATCCCGCCGCCGCTCGCTCGAGCGGCAACCGCCTCTTTTTCCAGCCGCATCGCAACGGTCGAAATCCGGCTAGCTCACCCCAACAGACGTGTCTGAAAGAAAACGCGGTCGTACTCTGTACGCGCTTTTTCCATGGCCTGTACTTCGCGTCGCTTGTCTGCCCGTATCAGTCCGACAAAGACGATAGCCGCGAGAACAGACAGTGCGCACCAGCCCAGCAGAAAGGTAATCATGGGTCTCTCCTGTTGATCGCCCGCGCAGGGAGAATCCCCTGCCAATCCTGTATCGGCCTGATGGCACAATGCTTTATACCGAATGTCGGATCAGGTCAGCGGGCGCCTTCAGGGAAATCCGCGACGGATGCAACGATAACCTTCCGTCGTACTCTCAATGTAGGACACTTTTCGAGGGCAAGTAACGATGACGACGCCGGACAAGGACTACATCCAATGGCTGGTCGACCAGTCCATGCTGCACACGGCCAAACAGCGCGCCAAGCTGTACGCCGGACAGGCACGGCTGTGGCAGCGACCCTACGCCCAGGCCAGACCTCGGGACGCCTCTGCCATTGCTTCGGTGTGGTTCACTGCCTACCCAGCTTCCATCGTGACCCGCGAAGAGGGCTCGGTGTTGCAGGCCCTGGGTGACGAAACCTTGTGGCATGCGCTGTCCGAGATTGGTATTCAGGGCATTCACAACGGCCCGTTGAAGCTCTCCGGTGGCCTGCGCGGACGTGAACGCACGCCCAGCGTGGACGGCAACTTCGACCGCATGAGCTTCGACATCGACCCTGAACTGGGCACCGAAGCCGACATGATCCAGCTCAGCCGCATGGCCGCCGCGCACAATGCCGTAGTCATCGACGATGCGATCCCGTCGCACACCGGTAAAGGCGCGGATTTCCGTCTGGCCGAAATGGCCCATGCGGACTATCCGGGTCTGTACCACATGGTCGAGATCAAGGAGGAGGACTGGGGGCTGTTGCCTGAGGTGCCGGCGGGTCGCGATGCGGTCAACCTGACCCCGGAAGTCTGCGACATCCTCAAGGACAAGCACTACATCGTTGGCCAGTTGCAGCGGGTGATCTTCTTCGAACCGGGCGTCAAGGAAACCGACTGGAGCGCCACCCCAGTGGTGGTCGGCGTGGACGGCAAGCCGCGGCGTTGGGTGTACCTGCACTACTTCAAGGAAGGTCAGCCTTCACTCAACTGGCTGGACCCGACCTTCGCCGCGCAGCAGATGATCATTGGCGATGCGCTGCATTCCATCGACGTGATGGGCGCTCGCATTCTGCGCCTGGATGCCAACGGTTTCCTGGGGGTCGAGCGGCGTGCCGAGGGCCCGGCCTGGTCCGAAAGCCATCCGTTGTCGGTCAACGGCAACCAATTGCTCGGCGGTGCCATTCGCAAGGCCGGGGGTTTCAGCTTTCAGGAGCTGAACCTGACCATCGACGATATCGCCTCCATGTCCCACGGCGGCGCAGACCTGTCTTACGACTTCATCACTCGTCCGGCCTATCAACATGCGCTGCTGCTGGGCAATACCGAGTTCCTGCGGCTGATGCTGCGGCAAGTGCATGCTTTCGGCATCGACCCGGCTTCGCTGATTCACGCCTTGCAGAATCACGACGAGTTGACCCTGGAGCTGGTGCACTTCTGGACCCTGCACGCTCACGATACCTACCTGTACCAAGGCCAGACCTTCCCCGGCAACATTCTGCGCGAGCACATTCGCGAAGAGATGTACGAGCGCCTGGCCGGTGAGCACGCGCCCTATAACCTCAAGTTCGTGACCAACGGGGTTTCTTGCACCACTGCCAGTATCATCACGGCGGCGCTGGGCATTCGCGACCTGGAGGCGATCACCGAGCAGGACATCAAGCAGATCCAGCACATTCACCTGCTGCTGGTGATGTACAACGCCATGCAGCCTGGCGTATTCGCGCTGTCGGGCTGGGACTTGGTCGGCGCCCTGACTCTGCCGGCCGACGAAGTCGCGCATCTGATGGAAGACGGTGACACGCGCTGGATCCACCGTGGAGCATACGACCTGGTAGGCCTTGATCCAACAGCAGAGTTCTCCGCCGGGAACATGCCGCGTCCCAAGACCCTGTACGGCAATCTGGTCGATCAACTGCAGCGTCCAGACAGCTTCGCTTCGCAGCTGAAGAAAATCCTGGCGGTACGGCGAGCCTACGACATCGCAGCCAGCAAGCAGATTCTGATCCCGGATGTGCAGCATCCCGGACTGTTGCTGATGGTGCATGAACTGCCAGCGGGCAAAGGCACGCAGATCACTGCGTTGAACTTCAGCAACGAGCCGATCGTTGAGACCTTGCATCTGCCAGGCATTGCGGCAGGTCCGGTGGTGGACATCATCAACGAGCGGGTCGAGGGCGATCTGACCGAAGACGGTGAATTCACCATCACCCTGGACCCGTATGAGGGCCTTGCCCTGCGTGTGGTGAGTGCCTCGCCGATCTGATGGGTTGCAGGCGCCGATGCGTACACCGCATCGGCGCCTGGAAAGCAAAATCCGGAAAGCACTGAGGGGAGCCTAGGCTCCCCTCAAGGTTTTTCTGCATGCTCTGTTTTTATTATTGAGGGGCGACCTGTTGTTGTAGTTGTCGGTCGTGACCCGTACCGCGTGTTGTGCGATCCCCATGCGGGATCAAGAGCAAACGTATTTTTTTGAGCGCTGATCTGCTTTCATCATCGATCCAACCAGTGGGTATCTACTGAACGTAGTTTTATTGTTCTCTACCTGGCTGCGGGGCAGGCCCCTGAAAAGCCCATCTTCTCCAAAAAAATCTGTTAGCTACGTCTCTGTCGCGTTTGTTCTTGTTATGTCAGAGTCGTTTCGTCTTGTTGTTATTGGTTTGTCGCGTTGTTGTTATTGTTGTACGTAAGTTATAGCAGGGTGCGTGCCAACTTTTTAAATCTTTTTATAATCAATGGCTTAGGATTTCTGCGCAAACGTGGTGCGACAGAGTGACGCAGATTTGTTCCCATGTTACCCGCTTCGCGTTCCCCATCGGCAGGACCGGTAACACTTTGTGTCCGGGTCGCGCACAGGTGACACCCTGACGGCTATGGGTTGATCCACACTTCCACCCGACGATTCTTGATTCGCCCCTCATCGACCTCATTGGTCGCCACCGGCAGCTGCGCACCCAGGCCCTGGATGTCGCGCAACACCACGCCGGCCTTGACCAGCTCCCGGCGCACCGCCATGGCTCTGAGCCGAGACAGCAACACGGCGCGGGCCGGATCGTCCTTCGCATCGCCAAAACCTACCAGCGTGGTTTTTTTCTGCAGCAAACCATGACGGCCAAGGTAGTCCTGCACCCGAACCACATCGGCCAACGCTTTGTTATCCAGCGTGGCACTGCCCTCGGCGAAGCGAAAGCTGACTGACAGGCGCAGGCCGTCACGGGCCAGTTGCCGGTAGAGCAGGGGCATGTCGGGCGAAGTCGGGACGCTCATGGCCTTTACCGTTTGCGCCACGAAGCCCTGGCTGGCGACGATGCCCTGGCCCGCTTCGCTCTGGGCGAAGGCGATCAGCGCGTCGGCCCAGGGCGAAGGGCGTGTGGGCACGCTGTACAGGTAGAGCCGTCGGCTCAGCGGATAGTCCTGGGTTGCGATCAAGCTGACCGTAGGCGCCATGGGCTGGCTGGCGCCGTCGACGATCGCCAGCGCTCGTGCTTTGCGCACCGAGGCCAGGCCGATGAAACCGATGGCTTGGCGATCGGCACTGACCCGATCCGACAGCTGCTCGCTGGACTCCAGCCTCAGCGCGTGGCTGCTCAGTCGGCCGCCATAAGGGCTCAACACCTGGTCGCGGAAAGTCTCCCACGTGCCCGAGCGATCGTCCCGTGCCAGTACATGGATCGGTCCACGGCCACCGAGCACGCGCCAGTCGTCGATCTCGCCACTGAACACCTGGGCAAGCTGCTGCGTTGTCAGTTGTCGAAGGGGATTGTCCGGATGAACGATGACCGCCACGCCATCGATGGCGATCACGTGTTCAGCGGCATAACTGGTCAGGTCACCCAGAGGCGCCAATCGGGCACGCTCCAGGTCACTGATCGGTCTGGATGAAGCGGCCAGATCTGCCTGGCCGCCCAGCAGACCGTCGAAGCCGGTGCTGGAACCGTGGGCGGCGATGGCAAAGCGCAGCGGTGAGCCATTCGGCTCGTGCGCGGTAATGAGTTGCTCGCCCGGAGCCGGGGTGAACGTCTGGATATCCTGCAGGCCGCGGGCTTCGAGCAGGCCGCGCACCAGGGCTGGGAGCAGCGCCGCACCGAGGGTATTGGAGCCCTGGATGCGCACCGTGTCCGGGCCGGCGAGGGCGCCGCTGCACAGGCTCAGGATGCACAGCATGAAAAACAGACGGCGCATGGCGGACTACCGGGTCGGGAAGCCTCGCAGATTAAGTCAGTCATGTTGCAGAGCGATGACAGCCGCTATTGCTGCGCGCGTGGTTTGCGGCCGATGACCGCTCCTACGGGAGCATCAGGATCACACCTTGCGCTTGACCGATATCGACGATGCCGCGCTGATCACCAGATCGGCATAGCGCTTGGTATCGCGCTCCGGGACCCATCGCGAGCGAGAGACCGCCAGGTTCACCGCGCCGATCCCGCGGCCGTTGCCATCGACGATGGCCGCCGCGGTGGAAACATCGCCATAGAAGAACTGGTCTTCGGTGTGTGCATAGCGCCGCTGGCGAATCTGCTCGATGCTGGCCCAGATCTGCCCACGATCGGTGATGGTGGCCGGTGTGTGCTGGACGAACTGGCTGCGGTCGAAGATATCGTTCACTTCATCGTCACTGTAGGTCGCCAGCAACGCCTGACCGGGCGCGGTGCACCAGGCCGGCAGACGGGTACCGATGATGACGCTGGCGTTGAACACGTGCCGGCTGACGATGCGTTGCACGTAGACGATGTCGGTGCCGTCGAGCACCGTCAGGTTGGTCGCCTCTTCGGTATCCGCGCTCAACTGTTGCAGATAGGGTGCGGCGCGGGTCACCAGTTCGCTGGACGTCAGGTAGTGATAGGTGAAATCCAGCAGCCGCGGCGACAGCTCGTACTTCTTGCTGCTGTCCTTGTTCAGATAGCCCAAGGTCGCCAGGGTGTGGGTGAAGCGCTGGGCAGCGCTGAGGTCCATGCCGGTCAGTGCGGCGATGTCGGACAGCGACAACTGGCGCTGGCTGCCGTCGAAGGCCATGAGCACTTTCATGGCCTTGTCGACGGACTGCACGTAGAGCGAGGAGGCCGTGGGATCGGCAGGTGGGGTCTTCGGGGTACGGGCCATGAACGCAACACAGTGGTGAAAAAACCGATTATCCGGCAGATGCCTGGTACTTTCTATCGCTATTCACTAGAACGTTACTGTGCACGTCGGGCCTGGTCCCGCATTCAACTGCGGCTGTCCCAGGCCAGGCTGGCGTCCTTGGGCAGCAAGTGTTTCTTAATGCGTTCGCTGGGGGTCAACTCGAACCTCTCCACTTGCCGGTAGTAGCGTGGCAATTGATAGGAGGCGCACCGGCGAGCGGCCCATTCGAGCATGGCTGGCCAGTCCGAGGGGGTATCGGTCTGCAGTTGCACGTACAGCAGGATTTCCTGCTCGCCGACCGTCGACTCGACCCCGATCGCGGCGCAGGCCTGCACCGCTGGATGCCCACTGAACACCCGCTCCACCTCCCAGGCAGACACGTTCTCGCCACGCACGCGCATGCTGTCGGTACGACGACCGACGAAGAACAGGTCGCCCTCGGCATCCATGCGAGCCATGTCTCCGGTGAACAGGCGGCCTTCGCGCAAGGCGCTGGCCGTCGCTTCCGGGTTGTCGAGGTAGCCGGGCAGAAAGACGCCGTCGACCTCGCTGGCGAGTACGATTTCGCCCAATTGCCCGACTTCGACGGGCTTGCCGTAGGAGTCCAGCAGTTCCAGGCTCAGCCATGGCAAGGCGCGGCCGATCGAGCCGGGCTTGCCGGTGCGGTTCAAGGTGGCGAAGCTGGAACATTCGGTCATGCCATAGCATTCGCGCAGCTTGCAGCCGAAACGCTGCTCGATCGCCGCCCAGTTGGCCAGGCTGACACCCGCGCCCCACAGGGTGCGCAGAGCATGGTGGGCAGGCCACTGCTGTTCGGGTTGCTGCATGAGGATATCGATGATCCCGCCCAGATAATGCAATTGCGTGGCCTGCACTTGCACGCACTGCGCCCAGAACTTGCTTGCGGAAAACCGCTGCACCACGTTCAGGCTGACCTCGGCCAGAAAGGGCATCAGCAGCATCTGCGCACCGCCGATATGGCACAGCGGTTCCCACAACAGCAGACGATCGCCGGCCTTGACGTCGGCGACCTGCAATACCGCCTCACTGGCGATGCGCAACATGCGGTGGGTAAACACCACGCCCTTGGGCGCCCCGGTGGTGCCGGAGGTGTAGATCACACAGAGCGTCGCCTCGGTCGCACTGTCTTCCAGGCGCAGGGGCGCGGCCGGGCAGGCCAGCGCCTGTTCGTGCAGCGTGGTGATGTCGACACAGTCAAGCTCGCCTGCGGCACTGCTCGCCAGGCGCTCGGCGAACTCGGCGTCGCCCACCACGAGGTCCGGGCGGGCATGTTCGAACGGGTAGTCCAGGCCCGGCCCGCGCAGCTTGGTGTTGATGGGAATCCACACCAAGCCGCTGAGGATCAGTGCATAGATCAATACGATCTGGTCGTCGCTGTTGCCCAGCATGACCGCGACCCGGTGCCCGGCCCGCAGGCCACGTTCGGCCAGTACCTGTTGCAGCGCGGCGACCCGCTGGCGCAATTCCCGTGTAGTCAGGGAACGACCTTCGAACGTGACGCGTACAGCGTCGTCATCAATCATCAGGCCAGCATGAATAAGCGGTGCGGTGGTCAGTTGATCCTGACTGATGCGATGCGGGAAGAATCGAGTGTATGGATGCATCGTTCAGAGCCCTTGACGTTTGGAGTTGGAGCGCCGCGAGACCCACTGGGCGATCACGGCAAACAGCACGATGAACACCAGCAAGGTGGTGGAAACCGCAGCCAGGGTCGGCGTCAGCGCCAGTTGGATGCTGTCCCACATCTGCTTGGGCAAGGTGGTATTGATGCCGCCACTGACGAAGATGGCGATGGTCAGGTCGTCGAACGAGGTGATGAAGGCCAGCAGGAAGGCCGAGACCAGGCTCGCCGACATCAGCGGCAGGGTCACCGTGCGCAGGCGAGTGAATGCGCCGGCACCGAGGATCCGCGCAGCATCGTCCAGACGCCAGTCGTATTGCTTGAAGGCCGCGGACAGGGTCACCACCACATAGGGCAGGGCCAGCACGGTATGGCCCAGTACCAGGCCGATATCCTTGCCCGCCAGCCCCAGCCGGGAAAACAGGTAGAGCAGGCCGAGGGCGATGACGATGCGCGGCACGATCAGCGGTGCGATGAACAGGGCGAACAGGCCCTTGCGCCAACCCGCGCTGACCCGTGTCAGTGCCAGGGTCGCGCCAAAGCCCAGCACCAGGGCCAACAAGGCCGTGGCCACACTGACGCCCAGCGAACGCAACAGCGCCGCCTGCCATACCGCGGACGTGAAGAATTCTTCGAACCACTTCAGGCTGAACAGCTTGGGTGGAAAGGCAATGAACGGGCTGCTGGTGAAGGCCAGCGGGACGACCACCAGCACTGGCAGGATCAACAGCATGACCAACAACACGCTGTAGCCCGTGAGCAGCACACCGTCGCCACTGCGCCGGGGAGCGTTGCCCTTGCCCGAAAACAGATGCCCGAGCCAGATCAGCATCTGCAGGCCGCGCCCGGACTGGCGCTCCTTGGGCGCCTCGCCGCCCAGCGACGACAGCCCGGCGATGCGATCGTAGATCACGAACACCACCAGCGAGCAGGCCAGCAGCACCACCGAGAGGGCGCCGGCAAAGTTCATGTCGAACAGATCGAGCACCGAGGAAATCACCAGTTGCGCCACCATCATTTCCCGTGGCGAACCCAGCAGCGCAGGCACGATGAAGAAGCCCAGACTGGTGATGAACACCAACAGCCCAGCGGCGGCAATGCCCGGCGCCGACAGCGGCAGGAAGATGCTGAAGAAACTCATCGATCCGCTGGCGCCCAGGGTCTGCGCGGCGGGCGCCAGGCGTTGGTCGATGCTGCGCATGATCGGCAGCAGGGTGATCACTGCCAGCGGCAGCATCGAATGCACCATGCCGATGAGCACCCCGGAAAGTGCCGGGACCAATCCGGACGGATTGTCCAGCACATCGGCGGCCAGGGTGGTCAGCAGTCCTTTGCGCGACAGCAGCAGCATCCATGCGTAGGTCTTGACCAGGTAGCTGGTCCAGAACGGCAGCATGATCCACAGCAACCAGCGCTCGCGGCCCATGGGCGAGAGGCGAGTCAGCAGGTACGCCACCGGGTAGGCCAGCAGTACCGACAACAATGCCGTCAGCGCCGAGATCCAGAAGGTGATGCCCAATACGCGCGCATACACCGGGGTCGAGGCGATCCGTTCGAAGTTGCCCAGGCTCAGCTCGCCGCTGGCGTTCTGAAAACTGCCCATGAGCATTTCCGCGACCGGCAACAGAAAGAACAGCGCCAGGAACAGCAGGGCTGGGATGGCTGGAATCAGGCCCTTGCGCCAGCTCATGACACGGCCTGCGCAGGCAGCAGGGTAGCCCGGGTCGAGTCCCAGGCGATGCCCACCGGGTCGCCGATGCGGGGGCTGAGGTCGCGTGAACAGCGCACGCTGAAGCGGTTGCCCGAGGGCAGTCGGACCAAGGCGCGGGTGTCACTGCCCAGGAACACGCATTCATCCACGGTGCCTTGCAGCAGGCCAGCGGCGGGATCGGTGAGGCGCGCGGCTTCAGGCCGGATCAGCAGAAACGCCTCGGTCCCTGCGCTGGGCGCCTGGTGCCCGGCGCATCCGGTCAAATCCAGCCGTTGCCCTTCGACCTGCAGGTGACCAGCACCGTCGCGCTGGCCCTGCAACAGGTTGGAATGACCGATGAATTCGGCTGCAAAGCGTGTGGCCGGCCGATCGTACAGTTCTGCTGGCGTCGCCAGCTGCTCGATCCGCGCCCGATTCATCAGGCAGATGCGGTCCGACAGGGTCAGCGCCTCTTCCTGATCGTGGGTGACATAGATGAACGTGGCTCCCAGCTCCTTGTGCATGCGGCGGATTTCCAGCTGCATGTGCTCGCGCAGGTTCTTGTCCAGCGCGCCCAGTGGTTCATCGAGCAGGATGATCGAGGGTCGATAGGCGAAGCAGCGCGCCAGGGCGATGCGCTGCTGCTGGCCACCGGACAATTCGTTCGGGTAGCGATGGGCGAAGTCCTCCATGCGCACCATGGCCAGGGCATCGTCGACTGCCTGGCTGACCTCGGCCTTGGGGTACTTGCGCATGCGCAAGCCGTAGGCCACGTTGTCGCGCACGCTCATGTGCGGAAACAGCGCGTAGCTCTGGAACACCAGGCCGATGCCGCGTTTGCCGGGTGCGATGTGGGTCGCCTCCTGGCCGTCGATCAGTAACTGCCCGCTGTCGGGCGGGACCAACCCGGAAATCATCTGCAGCAGGGTGGTCTTGCCCGAGCCCGAAGGCCCGAGCAGGGTCAGGAATTCGCCTTCACGCACCTGAATATCGGTAGGTTGCAGGGCGACGAACTGACCATAGGTCTTGCCCAGGCCACGGGTTTCAAGTTTCACGCTCATGCATCGACTCCCTTACGACAAGATCCAGGCGTTGAACCGCTCGGTCACGGCGGTGCGGTGCTCCGCCCACCAGGCCGGGCTGGGCAGGCGCATGTGTTCCAGGTTCTGCGGCGCAGTGGGCAACAACGCTGCGCGCTCGGGGGCGATGAACTCGAACGACTTGCGGTTGGTGGGGCCGTAGGCCAGCGTGTCGGTGAAATCGGACTGGCGCTTGGCATCGGCGCAGAAGCGTACGAACTGCTTGGCCATGTCGGCATGTGGCGTGCCCTTGGGAATCGCCCAGCCTTCGATGGAGTACAGCCCCTGGTTCCAGACGATCTGTACCGGAGCGCCATTGTCGATGGCCGCCTGGGCGCGGCCGTTCCAGGCCGAGATCATGTCGACTTCGCCGCTCTGGATGGCCTGCATCGCCTGCGCACCGGAGGTCCACCACAGGTCGATGTGCGGTTTGATCTTGTCCAGACTCTTGAAGGCGCGGTCGACGTCCATCGGGTACAGCTCGTCGAGGCCGACGCCGTCGGCCAGCAGTGCCTGTTCCAACGTGTCCAGGGGGCTGCGGCGCAGGCAGCGACGGCCAGGAAACTGCTCGACGTTCCAGAAGTCCGCCCAGCTCTGCGGGCCCTTGCCATCCTTGAAGGTGTCCGTGCGGTAGGCCAGCACGGTGGAGTACACATCGACGCCCAGGAAGTTGGGGGTGATCGCTTCGGGCAACAGGTCGGGGTATTCGCTGGCCGACAGACCGATGGGTTCGAGAAAGCCCTGGGCTTCGAGGTAGGGGATGTCGGCGGAAATGGTCAGGGTGGTGACGTCCCAGACATAGTTGCGGGTTTTCACCATGGCCGAAAACTGCGCCACGGGTTGTGATTCGCGGGCGACGCTGATGATCTTGATGCCTGTGGCCTTCTCGAAAGGGTCGTAGAAGGCCTTGCGGTAGGCCTCGGTGTAGGGGCCACCGGGATCGGAAACGATGATCTGTTTATCGGCGGCGCGGACTACGCTGGGCAGACCGCAGACCAGAGCGACGGTGGCACCGGCCTTGAGCAACTGACGGCGTCCGGGGTTGGAAGGTGTGTGCATGACAGTCTCCTACAAAAAACGAATGGATCGTTGGGTAGTCAGGACGTCGGCAGTCAAGGTGTTGCATAAAGCCGGGGTAGGTACATGGCCGCCGCCGTGCGTAGTGCGATCTATGGGAGCGATCCCTGTGGGAGCGGGTCTCCACGGTGTATCAGTGACTCCGCGTCGCCACCTTCGCGGGCAGAGCCCGCTCCCACAGTGTGGGGCGAACCCTGTGGGAGCGGGTCTCTGCCCGCGAACGGGCCCTCCCTGGTGTATCAATGACTCCGCATTGCTGCCTTCGCGGGCAGAGCCCGCTCCCACAGTGTGAGAGCGAACCCTGTGGGAGCGGGTCTCTGCCCGCGAACGGGCCTCCACGGTGTATCAGTGCCTCCGCGTCGCTGCCTTCGCGGGCAGAGCCCGCTCCCACAGTGTGGGGGCGAACCCTGTGGGAGCGGGTCTCTGCCCGCGAACGGGCCATCCCTGGTGTATCAATGACTACGCATCGCTGCCTTCGCGGGCAGAGCCCGCTCCCACAGTGTGAGAGCGAACCCTGTGGGAGCGGGTCTCTGCCCGCGAACGGCCCTCCCCGGTGTATCAGTGCCTCCTCATCGCCGCCTTCGCGGGCAGAGCCCGCTCCCACAGTGTGGGGCGAACCCTGTGGGAGCGGGTCTCTGCCCGCGAACGGGCCTCCACGGTGCATCAGTGCCTCCGCATCGCTGCCTTCGCGGGCAGAGCCCGCTCCCACAGTGTGAGAGCGAACCCTGTGGGAGCGGGTCTCTGCCCGCGAACGGGCCTCCACGGTGTATCAGTGCCCCCGCATTGCTGCCTTCGCGGGCAGAGCCCGCTCCCACAATATGGAAGAGAACCCTGTGGGAGCGGGTCTCTGCCCGCGAACGGGCCTCCACGGTGTATCAGTGCCTCCGCAGCGCCACCTTCGCGGGCAGAGCCCGCTCCCACAATATGGAAGAGAACCCTGTGGGAGCGGGTCTCTGCCCGCGAACGGGCCTCCGCGGTGTATCAGTGCCTCCGCGTCGCTGCCTTCGCGGGCAGAGCCCGCTCCCACAGTGTGAGAGCGAACCCTGTGGGAGCGGGTCTCTGCCCGCGAACGGGCCTCCACGGTGTATCAGTGCCTCCGCATTGCTGCCTTCGCGGGCAGAGCCCGCTCCCCCAGTGTGGGAGAGATCCCTGTGGGCGCGCTCCCACTGTTAATCTGCTTTCAGAAGGTAGGCCAGGTTTTACTTGGCCCGCGCCTTGAAGAAGGCTTCCATCATGCGTGCCGGCTCGCCGGAGTCGTACGCTTCCTTTTGCAGGCGTCGGCCGGCTTCGATGCAGTCCTTGAAGCCCGGCTCACTCATTTCGCGGAATCGCTGCTTGTCCAGGCGCATGGCGATCGGTGGCTTGGCGGCCAGTTCTTCGGCGATTTCAAGCGCCTTGCTCATCACCTGATCGGCCGGGACCAAATGGTGAATCAAGCCGATCTGCTTGCATTCATCGGCATTCATCAAGCGGCCGGTCAGTGTCAGCTCGATGGTGCGCGACATGCCCAGCATGCTGTTCATGATCCAGGGACCTGTGGTGCTGGGAATGCCCGAGTTGATCTCTGGCTGGCCCATGCGCACGCCGGGGTGGCCGATGCGGATGTCGCCCAGCAGCGCGACCTGGAACGCTGAACCCGCAGCCGTGCCGTTGAGCGCGATGATGAGGGGCTTGGACAGGCCGCGCAGCGTGGCGTAGTAGCGCTCCCATTCACCCACCCATTCCACGGCGCGATCGCCGTCGAAATCATGAGCTTCGGAAAGGTCCTGACCTGCGGAAAACGCTCGGTCGCCAGCGCCGGTCATGATCACGGCCTTGATGGCGGGGTCGGTGTTGTATCCGTTCAGGGCTTCGATGATTTCGTTACGCATCGGCGTGGTCCAGGCATTGAGTACCTCCGGACGATTGAGGGTGATGACAGCGACGGGGCCTTTTATTTCTAGCACAATGTCTGACATGTTTATCTCAATGCGATAGTTGATGTGGAATAACGATAGAATTATCCCGCTGGATGCGCAACAGGTTTGTGTGGATTATTGGCAAAGCGCGCACGATCGAAGAGGCCACCGCACTCAGATCGACGCGCACACGGTGGCAGCGGTCAGTGGCCGAGAAGAGGGCGGTGCGGTGTATCAGGTGTTATACGGTGAGATTTTCGCAGCCGATGATCGCTCCCACGCGGGGGGGTGGGAGCGGATCATGGAGAGGGGGGATCAGGTCACAACGCGGTAGCAGGGCACATAGGCTGCGCCACCCGGCAGTTTCATGCGATGCTGCTCGACGAACGCCTGCAGCAACTTGTCCAGCGGCTCCATGACTGCGGCATCGCCACGGATCTGGTACGGCCCGTGTTCTTCGATCAGGCGAATGCCCTTGTCCTTGACGTTGCCCGCCACGATGCCGGAAAACGCCCGGCGCAGGTTGGCCGCCAGCTGATGCGGGGGCAGGGCGCGGCGCAGTTCCAGGTTGGCCATGTTGGCGTGGGTCGGGTCGAAGGGACGCTGGAAACTTTCCTCGATCTTCAGCAGCCAGTTGAAATGGAACGCGTCATTACGCTCGCGGCGGAACGATTTGACCTTCTTCAACGACTCGGTCATCTCCCGTGCCACGTCGGCCGGGTTGTCGATGATGATCTGGTAGTGCTCCCGCGCCGCCTCGCCCAACGTCGCCACGACGAAATGATCCAGTTGCTGCAGATACGCCTCGGCGCTCTTGGGCCCGGTCAGGATTACTGGGAACGGCAGCCCCTGATTGTCCGGGTGCATCAGGATGCCCAGCAGGTACAGGAATTCCTCGGCCGTGCCCGCGCCGCCGGGGAAGATGATGATCCCGTGACCGACGCGCACGAACGCTTCCAGGCGCTTCTCGATATCGGGAAGAATGACCAGCTCGTTGACGATCGGATTCGGCGCTTCCGCCGCGATGATCCCCGGCTCGGTCAGCCCCAGGTAGCGTCCGCCGCTCATGCGCTGCTTGGCATGGGCGATGGTCGCGCCCTTCATCGGGCCTTTCATCACGCCAGGGCCGCAGCCGGTGCAGATGTCCAATTTGCGCAGGCCCAGTTCGTGGCCGACTTTCTTGGTGTACTTGTATTCGTCCGAATTGATCGAGTGGCCACCCCAGCACACCACCATCTTGGGCTCTAGGCCGGCTCGCAGGGTGCGGGCGTTGCGCAACAGATGAAAGACGTAGTCGGTGATGCCCTGGGAGTCGCTCAGGTCGATGCGCTGGCTGTGCAGCTCGCTTTCGGTATAGACGATGTCGCGCAGCGCGCTGAACAGCATTTCGCGAGTGCTGGCGATCATTTCGCCGTCGACGAAGGCATCGGCCGGAGCGTTCAGCAGTTCCAGGCGAACACCGCGGTCCTGCTGGTGGATGCGCACCTCGAAATCCTGATAGGCATCGAGGATGGTCTTGGCGTTGTCGACATGGGCGCCGGTGTTGAGGATGGCCAGGGCGCACTGGCGAAAGAGGGTGTAGGTGCTGCCCGAACCGGCGGCGCTGAGTTGCTGGACTTCACGCTGGGAGAGGGTTTCAAGGCTGCCCTTGGGGCTGACCGAGGCATTGATCACATTTCTTGGGGCCATTCTATATTCCCTTAACGCACTGTAGCGCGGCCACACGGGCCGCCCCATCTGGATAATGAGCGACTTCACCGGCCCCAGGCTGTCTGTCTTTCAAACCTGGGCGCCGGGTCTGCTTGTCCTGTTGATGAAAAACCGTTTCCTCCTGGGCATGGGGCTGATCGACACTGGTCTCATCTTACTCCGCGCCGCTGCGCGTCGGTCAACGTCCGTCGCCAGAAAAACTCCAATGCAGTGAATCGCTTGGCAGCGCACCGCGTTACCTGTGACACTTACGGGGACCGAGTCGTGAACCTTACCCCCGCACACCCGGTCGATAGCTGCGGCCCACCCTTTTACAGAGGCCGCTTTCGGGTCAATGCTGTGGATACCTGCCAGCGATTGTCTTGGCCCGTCTACTTTCTGGAGAACACCCCGTGATATTGATCAGACCCTCGGCCACGCTCAAAGCATGGGGCGCCCACGGCTTCACCGCCACCGGCGTGGTGCTGGCCTTTCTTGCCACACTGGCGCTTTTCGATGGCCAGCCGAAGATCTGCCTGCTGTGGCTGGGCCTGGCGCTGGTGGTCGACGGCGTCGACGGCTCGCTGGCGCGCAAGCTCAACACGCAGTCGGTACTGCCACACTTCGACGGCTCCACGCTGGATCTGGTGATCGACTATCTGACCTACGTGTTCATTCCGGCGCTGTTCATCTACCGCTACATTCCCTTGCCCGAATTCACCATGCTGATCACCGTCAGCATCATCCTGGTGTCGTCGCTGTTCTGCTTCTGCAACGTCAACATGAAGAGCAAGGACAACTACTTCGTTGGATTCCCGGCGGCGTGGAACGTGGTCGCGCTGTGCATGTACATCATTTCGCCGTCGCCGTGGGTGGCGCTGCTCAGCGTGATCGGTCTGGCCCTGCTGACCGTCACCAAGATGAAGTTCCTGCACCCGTTTCGGGTTCGTCGCTTCATGGCGATCAATATCGCCGTAACCTCGATCTGGCTGCTGTGCACCTTCGTGCTGATCCTCAATCATCCGGCCAGCAACCCGGTGGCGATGGGGCTGTGGAGCCTGATGTCGGCGTACTTCCTGGGCATCTGCGTCTGGCGCACAGTGGTCGAATGGCTCGGCCGCCTGCGCGCCTGATGCCTGGATTCAAACGCCGGGCAGGTTGAGCATCTCGATCCACAGGGCGCCTTTGCCTGAAGGCGCCTCCCCGGTACGGGTCAGCGCGCCCTGCGCCCCCACTGCGTAACTTCCCACCTTGTCGGCTTTCTCGCCGGTCACCAGCAACCAACGTCCACTGGGTGAGAAGGCGATGTTGCGCGGTTGTTTTTCCTGCAAGGGATAATTGCCCTGGAAGCTCAAAGTACCGCTGTTCGGATCGGCCTTGAATGCCGAGACGGAGCTGGTGGTGCGCTCGGTGATGTAGATCAACTGACCATCCGGCGACACGCGAATGTCCGCCGCCCAGATCCTCGGCGTAGGGTCGTCCTTGAGGTCGTTGTTGGCCGCGTTGCGGATTTCGCCCTGTACCAGATTCAGAGATTTGGGCACGCCTTCGGCATGGGCCACTTTGGTCAGAGCGCCTGTCTGCGAGTCGATGGAAAAACTGTCGACCGTACCGCTCAGCTCACCCACTACGTAGAGAAACTTGCCTCCTGGCGCGAATGCGATGTGTCGCGGGCCGCTACCGGCTGTCACCGACGCATGGGCAGGGCCGATGGGCTCCAGTGCGCCGCTCTCCTGGTCGAAGGAGAACTGCATCACCTTCTCATCCCCGAGCGAGGTGGCGTAGACGAAATGGTTGCTGGGGTCGCTGCGCACCGAGTGGGCATAAGGGCCGGTAGGGTAGACCTTGGTCTCCTTGGCCGGGCGATGCTCCGCATCGATGGCTTGTACGGTGAGTACGTTGTCCCCGTAGGAGGCCCCCATCAGGTAGCGGCCGCTGCGATCCGTGCTCAGGTAGGCCAGGCTGGCAGCGAGCGGTGCTTCGGCGGCGGCGGTCAATTGGCCAGTGCCGGGGTCGATGCGGTAAGCGATCACTCGAAAGGGCTCGACCCGCAATGCGGCATACAGGGTCGTATTATCGGGGCTGAGGGCCATGGGATTGACCTTGTCGCCAGCCGGAGTCTGGTGCAGCAGGGTCAGGGAGCCGGTGGTTTCGTCCAGGCGGTATTGGGAGATCATGCCGTCGTCGGGGCTTGAGATGTAAGCGAAGGTATTGGCCTGGGCCATACCGCCCGCGCAACCGATGGCAGCGGCAAGAAGCAAATGTTTACGCATGGATGATCCTCGGTTTTGTTGTTGTGATCAGTCATCCTATGAGTGCACTGCACCGAAGTAAAGAATTCCACCTTTCCCTGTAGCAGCGGCGCAAGCCGCTTCGGTCGCCTCCGCGACAGGTCAGTGTGATCGCGGTGTTGCCGGACGCGGCTTGCGCCGCTGCTACAGGGGTGAGGATTACAGGCTGGAACGCAGGGGAATTTCTTCGCGCATGATGTGGTTGCCTTCCTCGGGGTTGCCGATCATCTCGTCATGGGCGTTACCCTGCACCAGGAACAACTTGATGTCGGCGACACCGGCCAGCACCTTGCGTGCTTCCTCGACCGAGGCGACGTGAATCGTTGCGCCATTGTCACTGGCCACCGGCTGGGACACACCCTCCAGGATGGCATGCAGCACGTAGGAGCCACCTTCCATGGAGACCAGGTTCACTTCGTGGATTTCGCCATTGTTGACGTGGCTACTCAATTTATCGATGTTCATGCGCGACCTCGAAATGGCGGGATGGACCGGAATGGCCATCGCTCTTGCCCCATGCAAGGTTTGAGGCTGGCCACGCTGAGGGAGTTCCATCGCGCGGCACCTCGCGCGCGCCGCGTCAGATCTTCCAGCGACTCGCGGTCTTGGCCAATCGTTGCTGCAGCCCGTCGAGGTTATTGACCAATTGCAGCGTCAGCAGCCGATACCCGATCAGCTCACCGGGCACCACGTTGGGCGCGTCCGCATCGACGCTGGCGTAGTTGCGCTCAAGTCGCTCGGTTGCGCCATCGCGCAGGGCGCGGGCCATGCCTACCAGTTGTCGACGAATGTGCCGGTGCTCACCGCTCAGGCACTGCTGCAATTGCGCCATGGCGTTGCGGTCGGTCCCGCTGGGGCGCAGGTTGGCGAGGATTTCCAGGGTGCTCAGGCACATGCGGAAATGACCCTGGATCGCGTCCAGCTCGGTCATGGAGATCTTCACTTCCTTGGACACGGACGGCAGCAGCGAGCGCAGCTGGACCATGTTCGCGTTGAGCTTGGCCATCAGCTTGAGGTGTTCATCGGCCGACACCGGTTGGCCACTGACGATCCGACTGTGGATGGTCGCGCAGCCGCGCAATCCGGTGGCCAGGTTGTAGCGCCAGGAATACACGGCGTAAAGCGGAAGGGCGAACGAGAACGCCAGGGCCAGGGCGATGCCGATGAGGATGTCGACGGTGCGCCACAGGCCGTCGGTGATCGGATTGTCGCCATGACCGGCGACGATGAACAACGTGATGGCCGACAACAGTGCCGTGTAGCCGCCCTTGCCGATTGCATGGTAGGCGAAGAAGCCGCAGGCCACCGACATCAGCAGGTAAGTGACGATGGGCAGTTCGAAGTAGTTCTGCTGGGCCACCACGGCCAGCCCGAGCGCGGCGCCGATGAGGGTGCCGTAGGCACGTTCCACTGATTTCTTGCCGATATTGCCATGGTGCTGGAGGCCGCCGATGACGATCAGCAGGGTGACCGATGCCCACTCGCCGTGAGGCAGGTTGAAGCCACTGGTCAGCAGGATGGACACCAGCAAGGCGGCGACGATGCGCGCGGCGTGGATCAGGCGCGCGTGCCGGTAACGACGGTAGGGATCGAGCAACGGCCGCAGCACGCGGCGCAACCAGAAGGGTAGAGCAATGGATTTGAATGCATTCATCCGTTAAATGACCATGGGTACCTGGAATAAGTCCGCCACACAGCTGTCGACTCTGGGCTGGAAGGTAAATTGTGTCATGGCTGCGGCCATATATCTTGTTCAAGGAACGCTTTTGTCGATGCTCGACTTCTCTCGCCTGAATAATTTTCTGGGCCAGGCCCGACGTGCCTTGCAACTGGTTTGGGCGACTTCACCCGGCCTGTTGCTTGGGCTGGTAATCGCCACGCTAGCCGCAGGCATCTTGCCGGCACTGGCGGCCTCGCTGGGCCAGCGCATCGTCGATGCAGTGGTATCAGCCATGCAGCTGCACCAGCAGACCGGCGCTGCGCCGCTGTGGCCGGTGCTGCGCTATGTCTTGCTGGAAGCCGGTGTGCTGGCGCTGCTGGCCGCGGCGCAACGCGGCCTCTCCGTGCAACAGGCGCTGCTGCGTGTCCAGCTGGGGCAGAAGGTCAATACACTGATTCTGGAGAAAGCCCAGACGCTTTCGTTGATGCAGTTCGAGGACTCGGAGTTCTACGACAAGCTGGTGCGCGTGCGCCGTGAAGCGTCCACGCGACCGCTGGCGCTGGTGAGCAAGTCGCTGGGGTTGGTGCAGAACCTGATTTCCCTGGTCAGCTTCGGTGTGTTGCTGGTGCATTTCTCGCCTTGGGCGTTGGTGATCCTGGTGATCGGCGCATTGCCGGTGTTCTTTGCCGAAGCGCATTTTTCCGGCGATGCCTTCCGCCTGTTCAGCCGCCGCGCACCGGAAACTCGTCGACAGAACTACATCGAAACACTGCTTTCCCACGAGGGCTACATCAAGGAGGTGAAGCTGTTCGGCTTCGCGCCGCTCTTGCTGCAGCGTTATCGGGATACGTTCATCAAGCTGTATGCCGAGGACCGCCGTCTGACCTTGCGTCGGGACGGCTGGGGTTTCATGCTGGGGCTGCTGGGCACGACGGCGTTCTACCTGGCGTATGGCTGGATCGTCATTGACACAGTGAACGGCCATATCACCCTGGGGCAGATGACTATGTATCTGGTGTTGTTCAAGCAGGGGCAGAGCGCGGTCAGCAGCAGCCTCACGGCGATCGGCGGCTTGTATGAAGACGGCTTGTACCTGGCGGACCTGTACGACTATCTAGCCTACCCGGTGCAGGCCACCCAAGGCGATCTCACTCAAGGCGTGAAGCCGGGCGACGGCCTGCGCTGTGAAGGGCTGGGCTTTCGCTATCCAGGCGCCAACCGCGCCACCTTGCAGGGTATCGACCTGCATCTGATGCCGGGCAAGAGCCTGGCGCTGGTGGGTGAGAACGGTTCAGGCAAGACCACCTTGATCAAGCTGCTGACGCGTTTGTACCGGCCGGACGAGGGACGCATCCTGCTCGACGGCAGCGATCTGCAGGACTGGCAGGAAGAGGCGCTGCGTCAGCGAATCGGCGTAATCTTCCAGGATTTCATCCGCTATCAGTTCAGCGTCGGGGAAAACCTCGGGGTGGGTGACACCCGTGCGTTCGATGACCCCCAGCGCTGGCGCGAGGCGGCGGTGCAGGGTACGGCCGAGCCGTTTATCGAGCGTCTGGAGCACGGCTATGCCACTCAGTTGGGGCGCTGGTTTGCGGGTGGGCAGGAGCTTTCCGGTGGGCAATGGCAGAAGCTGGCGCTGTCCCGGGCGTACATGCGGCGCGATGCCGACATTCTGATTCTCGATGAGCCCACCGCAGCACTGGACGCCAGTGCCGAAGCGGCGGTGTTCGAGCATTTTCGCGAGTACGCCAAGGGCCGCATGACCCTGTTGATTTCGCACCGCTTCTCGAGTGTGCGCAATGCCGACCATATTGTGGTCCTGGAACAGGGCCGGGTGCTGGAGCGCGGCAACCATGAACAACTGATGGCCCAGGCGGGGCGTTACGCCGAACTGTTCGACCTGCAGGCCAGGGGTTATCGCTGAGAGGTCCAGCAGATGCACCGCGTTGACTTCTTCGCGGGCAGAGGGCTCGCCGCCCGCCCCGCTCCCACAAGGTGTGGTGGTGAACGTGAGTGTAATGTGGACCCTGTGGGAGCGGGTTCTACCCGCGAAGGGCGCACCACGGTCCGGCAGATGCACCGCCACCCCCGACAGAGCGGATCTGTGATGCGTTTGCGAGTACGGCCGTCTACGGCTTGATCCCTTGATGCGAGTAGCCCGATGCAAGCGCTTTTGGTTGAAATACTGGATGCCGTCCGCCCTCTGATCGGACAAGGCAAGGTGGCCGATTACATCCCGGCGTTGGCCGATGTGCCCGCCGCGCAACTGGGTATTGCCGTGTACGGCAACGATGGTGAAGTGTTCAGCGCCGGCGATGCCCACACGCCGTTTTCCATTCAGAGCATTTCCAAGGTGTTCAGCCTGGTCCAGGCGATCGGCCACTCGGGTGAAGACATCTGGCAGCGACTGGGTCACGAGCCGTCCGGGCAGCCGTTCAATTCCCTGGTGCAGCTGGAGTTCGAACGGGGTCGGCCGCGCAACCCGTTCATCAACGCCGGTGCGCTGGTGATCTGCGATATCAACCAGTCGCGCTTCGCTGCCCCTGCGCTGTCGATGCGCGACCTGGCGCGGCGGTTGTCGGGCAACCCTCAGGTGATCGTCGATGGCCGGGTGGCGGAATCGGAATACCAGCACCGGGCGCGCAATGCGGCCATGGCTTACCTGATGAAGTCGTTCGACAACTTCCACAACGACGTCGAGGCGGTGCTGCGCAGCTATTTCAGCCACTGCGCGTTGCGCATGGACTGCGTCGATCTGGCCCGCGCCTTCTGTTTCCTGGCCAACGACGGCTACTGCAAACACAGTGGCGAACAGGTGCTGACCCGGCGCCAGACCCAGCAGGTCAACTCGATCATGGCCACCAGCGGGCTGTACGACGAGGCGGGCAACTTCGCCTACCGCGTCGGGTTGCCGGGCAAGAGCGGGGTAGGCGGCGGCATCGTCGCGGTGGTGCCGGGGCAGTTCACGGTGTGCGTCTGGTCCCCGGAACTCAACCCTGCAGGCAACTCGCTGGCCGGCATGGCTGCCCTGGAGCTGCTCAGCGAGCGGATCGGCTGGTCGGTTTTTTAGGTAGAGGCCCGAATGACCGAGGTGCTTTTTCGCGGCCACGGACCGCTCCCACACGATCAGCGTGGATCCGTAGGAGCGGTCATCGGCCGCGAAGGACATGGCACGGTATGCCTGACCGTCCGCGATTAAACAAAATGTGACAGGTTGCAGTGCCCAAGCGCCGCTGTGGACCTTAAACTGCGGCCCTCTTCAGAGGGCGATATGGCATGAACGATTTCCCGACCCGCCGCCGAGTACTCGCCGGCATGGGCATTCTCGGTCTCGGTGCGCTGGCCGGATGTGGCGACAGCAATACGCTGTCGTTCAAGTACGGCAAGGACCTGAGCAACGAGATCCTTGGCCGCACCTTTCGGCTCAAGGACCCGCAGGGCAACGAAAAGACCCTGTCCAGTTTTCGCGGCATGATGCCCATGGTGTTCTTCGGTTTCACCCAGTGCCCGGCCGTCTGCCCGACCACCTTGGCGCGTGCGGTCCAGGCCAAGAAACTCATGGGCCGCGACGGTGACCGCCTGCAGGTGATCTTCATCACCCTGGATCCCGAGCGCGACACGCCGGAAGTGCTCGACGCCTACGTCAAACTCTTCGACCCCACCTTCGTGGCCCTGCGTGGCACTCTGGAACAAACCGCCGAGGTGGCCAAAGAATTCAAGGTGTTCTACGAAAAGGTCCCGGTAGGGGATACCTACACCATCTCCCATACCTCGACCAGTTACGTCTACGACTCCCGAGGCGTGCTGCGCCTGGGTCTGTCCCATTCCCTCACCGCACAAGAGTGCGCCGAGGACCTGCTCACCGTAATGGAAGTCTGCTGATGAACCCTGCTGCCAAAATGAAAGCCCTGCGACCATTCACCGTCCTCGCAGTCGCCCTCAGCCTCTCCGGCTATGCCATGGCCCAAACCACCGTGGAAGATGCCTGGGCGCGTGCCACGGTTCCAGGCCAGCCGGCTACCGGCGCATTCATGACGCTGACGGCGGATTCGGACAGCACCTTGCTCAGCGTGCAGTCACCGGCTGCCAAGGACACGCAGATCCACCAGTCGACCATGAAAGGCGACGTGATGAGCATGTTGCCGGTGGATGAAGTCAGTCTGCCCGCCGGCGAACCGGTCGTGTTCGATGCCAACGGCTATCACGTGATGTTGATGGGCTTGGTCAAGCAGGTGAAAGAGGGTGATGCGGTGCCATTGACCTTGAAGATCAAAAATGCACAGGGAGAGGAAGAAACGCTGGAAGTAAACGCCGTGGCCAGGGCACTGAATGCACCCGACCACGCTCACGCTCACTGAATGACCGGCAACTGGGCGCTGCCGGCATCACAGTTGCATCGTCGCAATCACTTGCCGACGGTCTGGCCCAGGAACCAGGCGCGCTCTTCCGCCTGGTCGATCCACTCTTCCAGCAGGCTGGTGGTGGACAGGTCGTTGGCTTCGTCGGTGACGCCGTGGGTAGTGCGCATGTAGGCAGCCAGGGACTGGTTGTCGTCATGCAGCTCGGTCAGCATGTCTTCCGGCGACAGGTCGGCAGCTTCGCTGCTGGCCAGGCGCTTGAGTTGCACCATCTGCTCCATCGAGCGAACGGTGGGCTCGCCAATCTTGCGAGCGCGCTCGGCGATCAGGTCAGTGATGGCGTAGATCTGAGTGGCTTGCTCTTCCAGCAGCAGATGATAGTCGCGGAAATGCGAGCCTTTCATGTGCCAGTGGTAGTTCTTGGTTTTGAAGTACAGCGCAAAGACGTCAGATAGCAGCACTGCCAGTTCCTGACCAACTTCGGCTTGGTTCTGCAAGCGGGCGCCTTCGCCTTTTTCGGCCTTGGCCTTGACGGACGATACGGTCTTGAGTTCCTGTTTCACATTGGCAACGGCCATTTGAAATCTCCTGGTACAGGTTTGCGGGATAGGGTTTGTAACCACTAATTAAATCGACCGCGCTGTGAACCGGAATGCTCAGAGATTTTTTCAATCACGCCGATGAAGGGTCACTATCAACGTAGGAATCAAGCCGCACGTTGCCCGAATTCGGGAAGCTCAAAGTAAAGGTCGTCACGCCGTCGCCACTGGACGCACTCACCTTGCCGTTCACCAACGTCATGATCGACTGCACGATGGCCAACCCCAGGCCACCGGAGTCGCCAGGCTCCGTGCGTGCCGGATCGATGCGGAAGAAACGGTCGAACAACCTCGGCAGATGCTCCGGCGCGATGGTGTCACCTTCGTTGCGTACGCACAGGCGCACGAACGCCGCGTCATCGTGTCGGCTCAACCGCACAGTCGTGCCGGGGCGGGCGTGGCGCACCGCGTTGGCGAGCAGATTGCCCAAGGCCCGTTGCAACAGTTGCAGGTCGGTGTTCAACGTCCCATGCAGCGAATGCCCAAGGCATGCACCGCGCTCGTCGGCCAGCAGTTGGAAGTAGTCGCACAGCTCTTCGCCCAGATGAGCAAGGTCGATGGCCTGCAGGTGCACCGGGCGCTGCCCGTGGTCGGCACGGGCCAGAAACAGCAGGTTTTCCACCATGCGATTCAGACGCTCGTACTCCTCGATGTTGGAACCGAGCAATTCACGGTATTCATCCGAACTGCGGGGCTGGTTCAGGGCTTGGCCCGTGCTGGCCAGCAGCGTGTGGAGCGGGGTGCGAATTTCGTGGGCCAGATCGGCCGAGAATTGTGAGAGCCGTTCGAAACCCTGTTCGAGCCGCGCCAGCATGCCATTGAGCGCCTGGAGGGGCGCCTGCAATTCCAGGGGCGCGGCGGTATCGGCCAGCCGTCGATGCAGATTGCGCAGGTCGATGAGGGCCAGCGCGTCGGCCATATCGCGCAGGGGGGTCAGCGCCCGCCGTACCAGCAGCAGACCGATGATCCAGGCCAGCAAAGCGCCCGCCGCCACGGCCAGGTACAGACGCAGCCGATAGCTGGCCAGGATCGCTTCGCGCTCGTGCAGGCGTTTGCCGACCATCACCGTCAGCGCTTCGCCCGCCGGACCGACCGCGTCACCGGCCAGCAACAAGGCGTTACGGTCCTGACGAATGTCGGTCCGGCTCGGCTGCTGACTCACACCGATGCGTGGCGGATCGCCCAATGTCTCGTCATGGGGGTTGATCTCGAACACCAGACTGCCATCGGCGCGGCGCACGCGCAGCACGCTCTCCTGATTGCCAAGCATGTTCTGGTACAACTGAGGGCGCTGCTGCAGGGCGCCCAGGCTGTCGCTGTCGTGGAGCAGGGTGCGGACCTGTTCGAGTCGACCCAGCAGGGCGAGATCGTCGCGGTAGGCAATTTCAGCCGCCAGCGAGCGGTACAGAAACACCGCGACCGCACTCATCGCCAGCGTGCAGACCACCGCCACGGCCAGCGCCAGCCGCCAGGCCAGGGAATGGCGGCGTTCACTCATCCTGGTGCTCCAGCCGATAACCGACGCCACGCACGGTATGGATCAGCTTGGGCATGAACGGGTCGTCGACCTTGGCGCGCAGGCGGCGTATCGCTACCTCGACCATGTTGGTGTCGCTGTCGAAATTCAGGTTCCACACCTGGGATGCGATCAACGTGCGCGAGAGCGCCTCGCCGGGCCGGCTGATCAGCATGTGCAGCAAGGCGAACTCCTTGTTGGTCAGGCTGATGCGTTGCCCACCGCGGCTGACTCGACGGCGCAGCACGTCCACTTCCAGATCGGCCACCTGGTAGTGCTCGACCTCGCGTACCGCGCCCCGACGCAACAGCGTACGCACCCGCGCCAGCAGCTCGGCGAAGGCGAACGGCTTCACCAGGTAGTCGTCGGCGCCCAGCTCCAGCCCGCGCACGCGATCTTCGATGGCGTCCTTGGCGGTCAGGAACAGCACCGGTGTCGCGCCTCGCTGACGGATCAGCTTGAGCAGTTGCCAGCCGTTCAGGCCGGGCAGCATCACATCGAGAATCACCAGGTCATAAGCCTGTTGTTCGATCAGATAGCGTCCATCCAGCCCGTTGAGCGCCACGTCTACCGAAAAGCCGGATTCACCCAGCCCCTTGGCGAGAAAATTCGCCGTTTTCGCTTCATCTTCAACCAGCAACACACGCATCGTTCAGCTCCTGTACCCGCGCATAGGCTAGGCCTCCGCCGCCCGATTGCCTATTACAAAGTTGTAATCCCTGCGACGGGGTTCTGTCGGGGCATGCTTGTTAACGTGGTTGCCACTGACCACGGAGAAGCCCGATGAAAGCCCTTTGCATGACATTCACCCTGAGCTGTCTGCTGGCCACGCAGGCCCATGCTGCGCTGGCCCAGCATCCGGACCTGGACCTGGCAACTGCCCAGCGGCTGGCCAACGGCAGCGGCTGCGTGGCCGCGGTGGCGGTCCTGGACCGCGGCGGCAACGTCATCGTCCAGCAACGCGGCGACGCGGTGGGGCCGCACAACACCGAAGCGGCGCGGTTGAAAGCCTACACCGCACTCTCGACCAAGACCCCGACCCGGGCCTTTGCCGAACGCGCCCGCAACACCCCCGAAGCCGCCAACCTGAATTCCCTGGGGCAGTTGCTGCTGCTCGGCGGCGGCGTGCCGGTCTACGAGGGCACGCAGTTGGTCGGTGCCGTTGGCATCGCCGGCGCCGGCGGGGCCGAGCAGGACGAAGCCTGTGCAATCAAGGCCACCGAATCCGTCGGTCTGGCCACTCACCCTTGAAGGAGCGCTGCACCATGTTGAAAAAGACTCTTCTGGCCATCAGCCTGGCCTCGCTGTCCGGCCTGGCGATGGCTGCCAATCCCCTGAGCGTCCACGTACTGAACCTGGAAACCGGCGTACCATCGGCCGGTATCGAAGTGACCCTGGAGCAGCATCAGGGCAACCAGTGGCAAGCACTGGGCAAGGGCGTTACCAACGAGCAAGGGCGCATCGCCGAGCTGTTCCCGCAGCAGCGCCCATTCGCTGCGGGTGAATACCGCGTGGTGTTCAAGACCGGCGACTACTACCGCAAGGTTGGTCATGACACGTTCTTCCCGGAAATTCCGGTCATCTTCGAGGTCAAGAACACCGAGCAGCACTACCACATCCCGTTGCTGCTCAGCCCCTACGGCTTCAGCACCTATCGCGGTTCGTAGCCGTACGGGCAGTGATGCGAGTGCCCGGCTGCGGTCGGGCATATGCAAGGATGGCCGCCATGCTTTCGCCATACCCGGAAAACTATTGCCCCCTGCCTGCGGTCTGTTGCACCAGAGCAGCGCCGCAGGGCAGGGCGCCGGGGAATTGCGCAGGATCATGACGGGTGTCCATCGATGAAGCAGCTTGATCTGCAAGTCATACAACAGGCCCAGGCCTGGCTTGCCCAGGGCCGGGGCGTATGGCTGTGCACGGTATTGTCGACCTTCGGTTCGGCGCCACGCGGGCCGGGGGCGATGCTGGTCGCTCTGGATAATGGCGAACATTGCGGCTCGTTGTCGGGTGGCTGTGTGGAAGACGATTTTCTCGAGCGCGTCGCCGCCGGATTTTTCACACCGGTCAATCAGGTGGTGCGCTACGGCGACGGCGGCCTGGCGCCGACCATGGCGCTGCCCTGTGGCGGCGTTCTGGATGTGCTGGTGGAATACCTCACGCCCGGTGACGCGACGCGGGAGCACCTGCAACAGGTGGAACACGCCTTCGCCGGCGGCCAGTTGGTGGCTCGCCAGGTCATACCCGGAAGCGATCAGCGCAGCATTCGCCCCGGGAGCATGGGCGATGCGCGGGTGCTGGTGAGCGATGAAGAAGTACGCATCCGCATCGGCGCCGTACAGCGCCTGATCCTGGCCGGCCTGTCGCCGGTGGCCGAGTTCTGTGCCGGGTTCGCCTTGAGCCTTGGCTACGAAGTGATCCTCTGCGAACCACGCCCCGAAGTCCTGGCCCGCCTCGACCTGCCAGGCGTGCAGGTCCATGAAGTCTTGCCCGCGGTGTTCATCGCCGAAGGCGGCTGCCATTCGGCGACAGCGGTGGTGGCGTTGACCCACGACCCTCGACTCGACGACCTCACCCTGCTCGAAGCGGTACGCACACCAGCGTTCTACATCGGTGCCATGGGTTCGATGCGCACCAGCGAAAAGCGTTTCGAGCGCCTTCAGCGCATCGGCGGTCTGGACGCCGATGCACAGCAGCGTATCCATGCACCCATCGGTCTGAACCTGGGCAGCAAGACACCCGCCGAAATCGCCCTTGCGGTCATGGCGGATATCCTGCGTGCGGCCAATGGCATCGACCGGCAGCGCCTATGACCGCGCGGCGGGGGGCTGAAAGCCTTTGAGCCGCAGCGCATTGACCAGCACGAAAACCGACGACAAGGCCATGGCCCCCGCCGCGAATTGCGGCGACAGGGTCAGCCCGTTGATCGGGTAGAGCAGCCCCGCAGCCACGGGGATCAGGGCAGCGTTGTAGACGAAGGCCCAGAACAGGTTCTGACGAATGTTGTTCAGGGTCGCCGTCGACAGCGCGATGGCGGTGGCCACCGAGCCCAGATTATCCGACATCAGCACCACATCCGCCGCCTCGATGGCGATGTCCGTGCCACTACCCACGGCAATGCCGACATCGGCCTGGGCCAGCGCCGGCGCATCGTTGATGCCGTCGCCTACGTAGACCGTCAGGCCATATTCGCGCTGCAAGGCCTGAACGGCGTCCACCTTGCCCTCGGGCAGCACCTCGGCCACCACATGATCGATGCCCAACTGGGCGGCGATGGCCTGGGCGGTGCGGCGGTCATCCCCTGAGATCATTGCGACTTTCAGGCCCAGTGCATGCAGCGTCTGAATCGCAGCCTGGGTGGAGGGCTTGAGGGGGTCTGCCACGGCGATGACTGCAGCCAGGCGGCCATTCACTGCGGCATACAGTGGAGTCTTGCCGTGTTCGGCCAGCGCGTGCGCGGCGCTGGTGAACGGCGTGGTATCCACACCCAGTTGCACCATGTAGCGCTCGGCACCGATTGCCACCTTTTGCTCATCCACCGTGGCGCTGACGCCGTAGCCGGTGTGCGCCTGGAAGTCCTGCGCTTGAGGCCAGGTCAGCTGTTCCTCCTGTGCCGCCGCCACGATGGCCAGGGCCAGCGGATGCTCGGAAAAAACCTCGACCGCTGCCAGCAGAGGCAGCAGCCGTTCGCGGGTGAAGCCAGGTGCAAGCTGCAGGTCGGTCAGGCGCGGCTGGCCTTCGGTGAGCGTGCCGGTCTTGTCCAGTGCGACCACGCGGGCCTCCTTGAGCCGCTGCAGCGCCTCGCCCTTGCGCAACAGAATGCCCAGCTCGGCGCCACGACCGGTGCCGACCATGATCGAGGTGGGCGTCGCCAGGCCCATCGCACAGGGGCAGGCGATGATCAGCACTGCCACGGCGTGCACCAACGCCATGCCCAGCGCGGGCTGAGGGCCCAGCCAGTACCAACCGACGAAAGTGGCCAGCGCCAGAGCCATGACCACCGGCACGAACCACAGCGTTACCCGGTCAACCAGCGCCTGGATCGGCAACTTGCTGCCCTGAGCCTGTTCGACCATGGCCACAATACGGGCGAGGAGGCTGGCGCTGCCCAGCGCGGTCGCCTGTATCTGCAGCGTGCCGTTCTGGTTCAGCGTGCCCCCGACGACGTTGTCGTTGCGCACCTTGCGGACCGGCATGGGTTCGCCCGTGAGCATCGATTCGTCGACGAAGCTGTCGCCTGCCACTACGCTGCCGTCCACCGCGATCCGCTCGCCGGGCCGCACCTGCACTACGTCACCCTGTACCAATTGCGCCAGCGGGACTTCCATCAGCCCGGTTTGGCGTTGCACCCAGGCGGTCTGTGGCTGAAGGTTCAACAGGCGCTTGATCGCCTGGGAAGTACGGCCGCGGGCGCGGGCTTCCAAGGTGCGACCCAGCAGGATCAGGCAGATGATCACGCACACCGCTTCGTAGTAGACCGTTGCCGTGCCAGGGGGCAGCACGTGGGCGGCGAACGTCGATAACACGGAAAAGCCGTAGGCGGCGAGGGTGCCCACCGCGACCAGCGAGTTCATGTCCGGCGCACCGCGCAGCAACGCCTGAGTGCCTTTGACGTAGAAGCGTTTGGCACAGAGGAGCAGCACCAAGGTGGTCAGGGCGAACTGCAGCAGCCAGTTACTCTGCTGAGCGAGGTGCTGGTCGAGCCAGGCGTGAAAACCGGGTATCAGGTGCGAGCCCATTTCCAGGATCACCACGGGCAGCGACAGCGCCACCGACCCGCGCAGGTCGCGCCGCAGGCGGGTGGCGTCTTCCAGGTGTTCCTGGCTGGCTCGATCAAGCTCATCGCGGGTGTGTTCGATCAGTCTGGCGGTGTAGCCAGCCTTGTCGATGGCGGCGATGAGTGCCTGCACGTCCAGCGCGCCATCGCCTTCCACCCGGCCGCGTTCGGTGGCCAGGTTGACCGCCACCGCCGTCACCCCGGGCACCTTGCTCAGTGTCCGCTCGACCCGACCCACGCAGGACGCACAGGTCATCCCCTGAATGCCCAGCTCGATCGCACCTTCATTTGCCGCCATGCCCACATCCTCCTTCCATTCCAAGCCTCGACTTTGACCCTTCCCATCATGGGAAGGTCAAGCCCGACAACACCCTCCGTAGGAGCAGTCCGTGGCCGCAAAAAGAGCACCGCGTTGTCCCAGCCACACCGCATCGCGCCTTTCGCGGCCGATGACCGCTCCTGCGGGAGTCGCGCCGGCGCGGTGAAACTGGCAGCATCGACGTACAAGAACTGGAGAACGGCCATGAAGATCGTTATCGCACCTGACTCATTCAAGGACAGCCTCAGCGCCGCCGATGTGGCTTCGGCCATTGCCCGCGGACTGCGCCAGGCGCTCCCCGATGCGCAACTCGTCGAACGGCCCATGGCCGATGGCGGCGAAGGCACCATGCAGGCCATCATGGCCGCCTGTCAGGGCGAGCTGCGCAGCCTTACCGTGGAAGGCCCCCTGGGCCAGCCCACCGAAGCGCATTGGGGCTGGCTGGCGAGCGAACGTACCGCAATCATCGAGATGGCCGAAGCCAGTGGATTGCAGTTGCTCGAACGGCAGCACCGCGATGCCTGCGCCAGCAGCACCTACGGCACCGGGCAGCTGATTGCTGCCGCGCTGGAAGCCGGCGCGCGGCGTGTCATTCTCGCCATCGGCGGCAGCGCCACCAATGACGCGGGCACCGGCATGCTCTGCGCGCTGGGTTTGCGTATGACCGACGCCCAGGGCGCCGACTTGCCGCGTGGTGGGCTGGCATTGGCGAACCTGAGCGCGCTCGATATCAGCGGCCTCGATCCGCGCCTGGCCGAGGTGCAGTTCGAAGTCGCGGCCGATGTCGACAACCCCTTGTGCGGCCCGCATGGCGCCTCGCATATCTTCGGTCCGCAGAAAGGCGCCACGCCCGAACAGGTCTTGGCCCTGGATAAAGCCCTGGACCACTTTGCCGATCACTGCGCACCGCTACTGGGCCACGATCACCGCAACCTGCCGGGGTGCGGAGCGGCCGGCGGCATGGGCTTCGCGGCCAAGGCGTTTTTCGATGCCTCGTTCCGCCCAGGCGTGGAAGTCGTGGCGCAATTGGTGGGCCTCGCCCAGGCTGTGGAAGGTGCCGATCTGGTGATCACGGGGGAAGGGCGCTTCGATGCGCAGACCCTGCGCGGAAAAACACCCTTCGGTGTCGCGCGCATCGCACGCGACGCAGGCGTCCCTGTGGTGGTGTTGGCCGGCACGCTGGGCGAGGGTTATCAAGAGCTTTACAACCACGGGATCGACGCCGCCTTTTCCCTGGCCTCCGGGCCGATGACCCTGGAGCAGGCCTGCAGCGATGCAGGTGAGCTGCTCAGCGCTCGCGCCCGGGATATCGCCCTGCTCTGGCAACTGCGCCGCTAGCAGCGAATCCGCCGCCGACGGTCAATCCCGCTCGCGCATGAAGAAACCGGCCACGTACTTGCGGAAGGTGTCCAGGCTCTTGAAGTCGGCCAAGCGCTTGAAGGTCTCGGAGCTGGGCTCCGGACCCAGCGGCTCCTTCATCAGCGAGACCGAGAGCACCCGGTCCAGGTCCGAGCTGAGCACCAGCTCATCCATCACCATGGCGCCGATGACCGGTCGGCGCATCACCACCTTGACGCCCTTGCTGGCCATCCAGTCGATCAGCGACACCAGCATCTTCAATGGCTCCCGCTCCTCGTCACGGAACACCGGGAACAGATGCCCGCGGGTCAGCACCGGCACCGTGGCCACATGGACCATCTCGTAGAACTGACTGCCAGCGGTGGCCGGCGAGTACAGCGCCAGTGCCAGCAACGGCCCGCTGCTGCGCGCCCCTCCCCACAGAAGATGATGACCTTGAAAGTCGAACCCGGCGCTGCTGCGGTCGGTGATCACCTTGCGACCCACCACGTCTGCCACGCAATCGAGCAACAGCCCGTAGCGACGCTGCCCGATGAACACGGTGGAATCTTTCAGGCGCGACTTGAGCATCATCATGTGCTTCATGTCGATGCGGGTTTCCAGGTAGTTGCTCGCCGGCACCCGATCGATCAGCGGGTAACGCGTGGCCACGGCGCGCAGATCGGAGAACTGGCGGCTCAGGTCCTTCTTCAAGTGCGTGGCATACACGTTGAGCCCGGAGGCTTCGATGAAGGTCAGCAGCAACGACAGCAACCGGTGCTGCTCCCGACGCTGGCTCGCTGCCAGCGCGTTCGCCGGAGCAGCCGGCGTAGCAGGTGCGCGAAAGTCACCTATCAGCTTGAGCGGCACGTCAGGAGGAAGCCAGGCGGCAGGCAGTGGCGCGTCGTCCCCACGCGCCGACGGGTTTTCGCGCTCGTCATGGATGAACGGGCAGCCGGGCGCATGCTCGGCCGTACCAGGGTTGTTCTTCAGGAACAGGGTGCCGGTACTGCTGTTGAGCGTCACGTTCATCACCGGCAGCGTGCCGGGCCGGCAATCGCACGCCAGCCACTGGCCCTGGGTGCGGACCTTCATCAGCCACTGGTTGGCCTGCAGCAGTTTCGGACCTTCGCTGCGGCCTTCGGCGAACTCGGTCACCAACTGCTGCTCGGCAGGGGTGAGGGTGCGCACTTGGGCGCCGGTCTTTTCGATGATTCTCATGACGCTGCAAACGCCCCTTCGACGAACGGGTTCAGGCCGGGTTGGCTTGTATGGGACAACGCTTCGGCGCCATGTTTCCGTTGCTCGCGCCCCAGCCAGGTGCGCTGCCCCGGCCGCACCGGCGGCACCATCGAAGGCAAGAACGAAGGCACTAACGGCTTGCTGCACACTCGAACGCTCGCTACCGTTGTACCCCACCTCATCGACAGGAGCCATGACATGGCAATCACGCAAGCGAGCATCGACATTCCGGCATCGGCCGATCAGGTCTGGAACCTGGTGGCCGGGTTCAATTCCCTGGCCCAGTGGCTGCCGATGATTCAACACAGCGAGGCCCAGGAGCATGGTCGGTTGCGCCACCTGACCACGGTGGATGGCACGGTCATCGTCGAGCGCCTGGAAAGCTACGACAATGCTGCGCGTACCTACAGCTATTCGATCACCGAAGGTCCTTTCCCGGTAACCGACTACCTCGCCACCCTCAAGGTGATCGAAGTGGACGCCGGCAACAGTCGCGTGGAGTGGGGCGGTCGATTCACCCCGGCAGGTATTTCCGACGCCGAGGCCGTGGAAATCTTCGACGGCGTCTATCAAGGCGGCCTGCAGGCACTGCGCGACAATTTCTGATCACACCCGACCGGGTGACGGCGTGCAGGTCAGGCAGGGATGCGGGTGTTAGAATGTTCGGTGTTCACCACGACGCTCTAAAGGATCCCCACGGTTTGTCTGATCTGCAAAACCCTCTGTTGCAATACCTCGCCCGGCTGATGCCGTCCAGCCGTACGACCATGCAATATGTATTGCAGGACGCAGCCGACCGCCTCGGCTTCGAGGACGCCGATATCCGCGAGGTCCCCTGGCATCTGCTGGAGCCGGGGCATGTCACCTCGCTGGTGGCCGCGCTGCGCGAAGACGGTTATGCGCCCAACACCACCTCGCTCTACGTCAACGCTGTGCGCGGCGTCATGAACGAAGCCTGGCGGCTGAGCCTGATCGACCAGGATCACCTGCTCAAGATCCGCTCGGTCAAGCCCATGCAGGGCACGCGCCTGGGCAATGGTCGCAACCTCAAGCGAAGTCTGATCCGCGACCTGATGGAAGTCTGCGCCAGCGATCCCCGGCCGCAGGGCCTGCGCGACGCAGCCGTGATCGCGATTCTGTATGGCTCGGGCATGCGCAAGTCGGAGTCGGTCAATCTGGACCTGACCCAGGTCGACTTCGCCGAGCGCAGCCTGCGGGTCGTGGGCAAGGGCAACAAGGAGCTGATCAAGTACGCGCCCAGCTGGGCCTTTACCCACCTGCAGACCTGGCTGGCGTTCCGCCGCAGCCAACTGCCGGCCGGTCAGGCGGACGACGACTTCCTCTTCAACCGAATCCGCCGCGGCGCGCACATCACGCGCGAGCGCATCACCAAACACGCCATCTATTACATCGCCCGGCAGCGCGGTGCTCAGGTCGGCGTGAAGATCATGCCCCACGATTTCCGCCGCTCGTTCATCACTCGGGTGATCGAAGAGCACGACCTGTCGATCGCCCAGAAACTGGCGCACCACACCAACATCCAGACCACGGCGGCCTACGACATGCGCGACGACAACGAACGTCGGCGTGCCGTGGACCGCTTCGACCTCTGAGCGGGCGCGGCTTACTGGCGAGCCGCAGGTGCGGCCGGCAGGAACCAGTTCAGCACCAGGGCGCAGATGCCTCCGGTGGCCACGCCGGATTCCAGCACGTTGCGCAGCGCGCCCGGCATGTGCGCCAGGAATTCCGGCACCTGGGCCACACCCAGGCCCAGCGCCAGCGACACCGCGATGATCAACAGCGCCCGGCGATCGAGGTCGACGCTGGCGAGGATATTGATACCCGACGCAGCCACCGCCCCGAACATCACCATGGCCGCACCGCCGAGCACCGGCTCGGGCACCGCCTGGATCACTCCGGCGACGGTGGGGAACAGGCCAAGCAGAATCAGCATCGCCGCGATCCACACGCCGATGTGTCGGCTGGCGATGCCGGTGAGCTGAATCACGCCGTTGTTCTGGGCGAAGATGGAGCTGGGGAAGGTATTGAACAACCCGGCCAGCATCGAGTTGACACCGTTGACCAGGACGCCGCCCTTGATGCGCTGCATCCACAGCGGACCTTCGACAGGTTGGCGCGACACCTTGCTGGTAGCCGTCACGTCACCGATGGCTTCCAAAGACGTCACCAGGTAGATCACCAGCATCGGAATGAACAATGCCCATGAGAAGCCCAGGCCGAAATGCAGAGGCATCGGCACCTGGAACAGCGCGGCCTGATGCATGCCGGTGAAGTCCAATCGACCCAGGTAGCCGGCGAGGGCGTAACCCATGGCCAATGCGATAACGATGGCCGCACTGCGCATCCAGGTCACCGGAATCCGATTGAGCACCACGATGATCGCCAGTACCAGGCCAGACAGCATCAGGTTTTCACCGTTGGCAAAAGTGCCGTTGGCCATGGCGCCGAAACCGCCACCCATGCTGATCAGCCCGACCTTGATCAAGGTCAGGCCGATCATCAACACCACGATGCCGGTGACCAGGGGGGTGATCAGTCGTTTGACGAAGGGCAGAATCCGCGAAATGCCGATTTCCACGAACGAGCCGGCAATGACCACGCCGAAGATGGCCGCCATCACCGCCTCTACGGGTGTGCCCTGTTGAACCATCAATGCACCACCGGCAATCAGCGGCCCGACGAAGTTGAAGCTGGTGCCTTGCACGATCAGCAGGCCCGCGCCGAACGGGCCGATGCGACGGCACTGCACGAACGTGGCGATACCCGAGATGACCAGTGACATCGAAACGATCATGTTGGTGTCACGGGCACTGACGCCGAGCGCCTGGCAGATCAACAGCCCCGGCGTGACGATCGGCACGATGATCGCCAGCAGATGCTGCAGGGCGGCAAGCAGGCCCAGTAATGGCCGCGGACGGTCTTCCAGGCCCAGGATCAATTCGTCGCTGGGCGGCAATGGGGCGGTCATGGCAAGGGCTCCGGAAAACGAGCGCGCGATGGCTCTTGGAAAAAGAGCGCGATTCTACGGCGCGTCGTCGACGCGGCAAAACGGTTTTTTGCGCAGACTCTGTGAGCTGCAGACAAGAAAAAGCCCGCACGAGGCGGGCTTCGACTTCACAGCCGTGGATCAGTCGTCGCGACCCATGATGCCGAACAGCTGCAGCAGGCTCACGAAGAGGTTGTAGATCGACACGTACAGGCTGATGGTAGCCATGATGTAGTTGCGCTCGCCACCGTGGATGATCGCGCTGGTCTGGAACAGGATGCACACCGACGAGAACAGCACGAAGCCGGCGCTGATCGCCAGTTGCAGGCCGGCGATCTGGAAGAAGAAGCTCGCCAGCACCGCACCCAGCAGCACGAAGAAGCCTGCGGTGATGAAGCCGCCCAGGAAGCTCATGTCCTTGCGGGTGATCAGCACGTAGGCCGACAGGCCGCCGAACACCAGCGCCGTCATCGCGAACGCCGAGCTGACCACTTCGGCGCCGCCCTGCATGCCCAGGTAGCGGTTGAGGATCGGGCCGAGCAGGAAGCCCATGAAGCCGGTAAGGGCGAAGGTGGACACCAGGCCCCAGGCCGAGTCACGCAGCTTGTTGGTCAGGAAGAACAGCCCGTAGAAGCCGATCAGCACGACGAAGATGTTCGGGTAGCCGACGCGCATCTGCTGCGCGACGTAAGCCATTACACCACTGAAAGCCAGGGTGAGGGCCAGCAGGCCGTAGGTGTTGCGCAGGACGCGGCTAACTTCTAGCTGCTGCACCTGCGAGCCTTGATTAACTGCATAATCCTGTTCGCGCATGGCGAGACTCCTTTGATTGAACACGTCTGAAACGTTCAGATGCAAAGATCATATCAGACCCCTGTGCAGCCGCTCTATCCAGAGTTTGACAGCGTGTTTCATTACGGTATTATGGCGCCCGCAAAGCAACCAGCAAGACATCGGGAAATTGGCAGAGTGGTTGAATGCACCGGTCTTGAAAACCGGCGGACGTTAATAGCGTCTCCAGGGTTCGAATCCCTGGTTTCCCGCCAAACATCGTGAAGCCCCGCATTGGCGGGGCTTTTTCGTTTCTGCTCCTGCAGAAATGCCACGTTGTGAATTTCACTTGTGCAGGTGTCCTGATTGTTGCGCTACAGCAAGAAGAAGCTATCGAGATTGATCAGGAAGGGCGTCGTCTACGTGACCGTCATGGGTGTGATGGGCAACTCCGGCAGGCTCTTCGACCACCTCTCGGTCTGGCAGCCGTGGCGTCTGGCCAAGCAGATGCTGGGTTATGTGCTGATGCACTGACCGTTGGGCCCGGTCAGTTCGGCGTCAGGCGGCCGCGCAGGGCCGAAACCTTGTCACGCAAGGCGTGGCCGCGACAGATCAACACCACCAGCGAGCCCGCCGCGGCCACCGCCATGTCCTTCTGAGCATCCCAGACATCGCCCTGAGCGCCGACGAAGGCCGAGTCGCCTCCGCCTGCGTACGCAGCCCCAGCCCACTCCATCAGTTCGTAGAGCATCGAGGTCGAGAGCACCAGCGACCAGGCGATCAGCGACGCCCAAGCACCCTTCAAATGGCACTTTTCGCTGACGATTTCCCGCAGCGGCAAGCTCAGCAGCAGTCCATAGGCCAGGTGGACGAAGCGATCGTATTGATTGCGCTCCCAGCCGAACGCGGCATTCACATCCATACCGCTGATCAGATAGACCGCCCAGTTGTAGGGCACCTCGGGATAGGTGAAGTGGGTGCCCACCTCATGTAGGCACAAGAAGCCGATCACCATGACCCACGATCGACGGCTCCAGTAGAACTGCTTGCGAGTGGTCCATACCGCTACGGCCCCGACCAGTACCAGGATGTTTTCGATCAACCAGGTCTGCCGGTCCACTGGCTGCCAGCCCGAGACGATCAGGGCCAGCAGCACAATGCAGTGCAGGTAGCCCACGCCGGTCGTTCGAGTGTTCATCGCTGCCTGCCTCACCAAGGTTCCTGATTCGGTTGATCCCCTGGCCCCTCATTAATTCGCTCGGTCTTGTGACTGCCTGTGACCGGCCATCCGCAGGAGCCCGCTGGAAACGTTCGAATCGAAAAAAAGAATGAACATTTGGCGCACTACCACCCGTCGTATCTATCTGCAACGAACGCGCGATAGATAGGTCAAGAGACTTACAGCCGCCGGATGCCGGCCCTTCCACGACAGGTATTGTCCATGATCGGAATCATTGTCCCAGCCCATAATGAAGAAGCAGTGGTTGCCCAATGCATCGAGTCGTTGCTGATTGCGGGTGAGCATCCGGCTTTGGCAGGTGAAGAGGTCTGCGTAGTCATCGTGCTGGATCAATGCACCGACGGGACTCAACGGGTGGTCAGCCGCTATCCGGTGCAAAGCCTGGACGTATCCCACTGCAATGTCGGTCGCACCCGTGCTGCGGGCGCCGAGCTGATGCTGGGGCAGGGCGCGCGCTGGCTCGCGTTCACCGACGCGGATACCGTGGTACCCGCCACCTGGTTGGTGGATCAGCTGCGCTTTCGGACCGACGCGGTGTGCGGCACGGTCCGGATCGATGACTGGTCGCTGCACGCCGAAGAAGTTCGCACCCGCTACGACGCGCTATACACCCCTGTCGAAGGCCACAAGCACGTACACGGCGCCAATATGGGTGTCAGCGCTCGGGCGTACCGTCAGGTGGGCGGTTTCAAACCTCTGAAAGCTCACGAAGACGTCCATCTGGTAGCGGACCTGAACGAGGCGGGTGCTTCGATCACCTGGACTTCCATGAATTGCGTGACCACCAGCGCACGTCTGGATTGCCGCTGTCGCGAAGGATTCGGCGATTACCTGCGATCGCTGTCGATCAGCGCGCCACTCGAAGCCGTGAGTCCCTGACACAAGGATTGTCCGCAGGAATCTTTCAAGGATGAAAGTAGAAAATAGCGTTGGAACTATTTGCAGGACGCAACGCCCTAACATGATGCAATAAGTACGTAGCTTTTCCGCTTACATACTTTAAATACTGTCACTCAATATTGATCAAGGTGGGACTAACATGAAAAGCGAACAGATCGAAGGCGTAGCAGAGAAGATTGCTGGCAAGGCTCAAGGCGTCGTTGGCAAACTGGTCGGTGACCATTCCCTGCAAGCCGAAGGCGCAGGTCGCGAAGCGGCTGGCCAACTGACCAAGACCTATGGCGACGCTTTGAACAATGTGTCCGCTTTCGTCAAGGAAAAGCCAGGCGCTTCGTTGGCCATCGGCGCCGCCGTGTTCGTACTGGTCAGCCGCTTCCTGCGTCGCTGATCTGTCATGTAGCACTGCTTCTTCCAGATCGTTCGATGCCAGGCTCGGTGCCGGTCGAACGGTCGGGAAGTGCCGCACTAATGCGGCTATGTTCTTCCTCTTATATCTGTTTTTTCCAGCCCAGCGAGTTCTCGATTGCCTCTCGATAAGGCGTATCAATTTGTTGCGGCAGTCGCTCTATGTATTCTCTTGCGTGTTCACTGACTTCCCCCGTCAATCCCGTCAGATAGCCGATCACGTCATCGACGTTGGGCACCCGTGCCTCGATCCCAGCGAAGCGGGGAGGAAGGGCGGTCCAGATTACTGCGTCCACTTCGTTGGCTTGAGCCCATCTGGCAATGACACCCGTGTCCGTTTCACTGCGGATGAAGGTGCCGATTCCGTCGTCGCGGCTGCGCGGGATCTGCTCACGTTCACGCAGCGCCTCGCAGGCGTGCTCGAGGTTGACGCTGTCCAGCAGGGCCCAAAGCGCGGGGCGGGAGGGTGCATTCAGGCAGATTGCCGTGGCCAATTCACCGCCATCTCCCACTCTGCAAAGCTCGATGGGAAAGCACGGGCCATCTTCATGCCACGGACCGCAGACCGGTAATACTCCGGGCTTCCAGACGAGTGATCCCCACGCCAGGCAAGCTATCTTCATAATCGATTCCTGTTTGAACAGCCGTTGTCTGCAGGTGCAGTGTCAACTAAGGCCCCTGACGTGTGAGACAAGTTCAGGGGCATTGGTCAAGCGGATTGCACGGGGTAGGACGCAGGCATGTTCAGTCAAGCAATGGCTTGGCCAGGCTATGCAATCGTTGTTTTTCTTCATCCAGCGTCAGGGCGAGATCTGCTCGCTTCAGCAGCCGCTGGGCATGAAGGCGGCATTGCGCGCCGAACACGTTGGGGCTGATGTCGTTCAGGCTGATCAGCGCCTTGATCATGCGAATGTCGACTTCCAGAAGCCCTGCGCCGTCGCGCGCCACCAAGGTGAAAAAGTCATCGAACAGGTCGGCCATCAGCAGGCCATGTACATAGACGCGTTGGCAGTTGGCGTCTATCTCGGATGGTTGGTGCTCAACGGTGCCGTGAACGTGCCAGGCGGTCAGGCACCTGACTCCGCGGCCGATCACGTCGATCACCGTCCCCGAGTCGTTGGTGGCCGGCGACAATGCGCGTGACGCGATTTCTGCCAACACCGAAATGCCGAAGCGCGGGTCCTGCTCGAAACTGCGGCGCAGGCCGACGGTCACGGCGTCGCGGATGGCCGGTGCGAGCGCCTCGGAGGTCCCGGTTTGGGCACCCTCGTCGCTCACGAGTCGGGCGATTGGCGCACCCAGATGCAGGAATGCGCCGGGCAGCACGTCCATATAGATGCGCAGCCCGTGCTTCTCGGCCAGGACGCCGAGCGCGGCGACGTCGATGTGCTGGACGTAGCCGGTCTGATCACTGCGCACGCTGTGACCGGCCGTCGTCAGGGCCTGATCGACAGGGTAGGGCGCAGCCCCCATGTACGGCCATTGCGCGCGGTTCTTCAGTGATTGCAGCGCCGCGGCTTCGACGCGGTCGATGGTCTCGCCGACGCGGCCGAGCTTCGACAGGTGATCGATCCAGCGCAGCAGGGTATAGACGATCAGGATGATCATGACGATGGTGACGGCGAACAGCACCACCCGCCCTTGCGCGCCATAGGCTCCGGTGCTCAAGGCGATGATGCCGACCAGGCTGAACAGGAAGGAGCCGATGAAGGTCGCCAGGGCGTTCTGGGTGGTGGTGTCCTCCATGACCAGCGAGGTCGCCCGAGGCGTCACGCCGCTGCTGGCGGCACTGTAGGCACTGACCATGGTGCTGAGCGAAAAGGTGGTCACCGCGAGCATGCTGGAGGCGATGATTGCCAGGATCTTGTCGACCGAGTCGGCACCGATCCGCGTCGGCAGGTCGGCGGGAACGAAATCCTTGAAGACGATGGCGATCAGCGCCGTGGCGATGCCCGCGAGGGAAAACAGGCTCGCGCGAAACCACAAGCGTTTGGTCATCTGACCCAGGGCCCAGCGCCAGCGAGCGATCATCGTGTATTCCTCGGGTAGTCATATGCCTGCAGCGCTCGTAGAGGCGCGGCTGCACATTGAGTCCCTGACCTCGGTGAAAGTTTCATGCTGCCGATGCGTCAGTCACAGCGCTGTGACATTGGACGGAACCCACGATCGGTCCGCAGGCTCACAGTCTTGAAGCCCTCACCGACAGGAACCGATCATGGCCGATGACAAGCAACCGCCCGCCGAGGACACCGAGGATCAGACCCCTGCCCATTCCACACCGGAAGAAAAGGAGCGCCTCAAGGACTTCAACAAGGACGGGATTCCACCAGGGGTGGCCTGAGGCACCCAGGCATCCCACCGATTGGCACACCCACGACCGGAGCATTTATGAGCAACGACACCAAGCCCGACGACGACCTGGGTTTCGACCCGGACTCACCCGATCTGGCCGATCCGCAGATCGATCCGCCGAAGCCAGCAAAGAAGCCTGAAAGCGAGCAATCCGACGAGACGGGTGACACAGACGCGTATCCGCCCTATGGCACCAAGGACTGACTCTGTTAGCCTGTGCAGGCAGCGCTCGCCGTGTGCCTGCCGTGACCACGCGTGAAGCGTGTCTGCGCCTTCCAAGTCCCGTGACGGCGCACGCACGCTGCGACAAGTCTCCAGCCATGACATTGCCAGGAGAACCGCGACATGATTCCCACCAACGAAATGCGCCGCATCGTCGAAGCCAGTTTTGCCCCGCTGTGCTGTCATTGCACGTTGAATCCCGGCGGCACCATGACGGTCGAGGTATCGGACCCGGCCAGTGGGCAGGTCGACCTGCTGATGGTAGGCGTGAATACCCAGCCGCTGTCCAACAGCCGCGCCATCGCGGAACTGGTGGCCCAACTGCGTGCCGAGCTCAAAGCCAATCAAGAGTGGTTCCGCCGCAACGCCCCGCGCGGTGCCGCCAGGCCTTGATCAGCCTGGCTGCTTCTGACGTTCCGGCAGGGCCTGCTCGTTGTTCTCGATGGTCCAGAGCGGCCTGAACAAGCGCGTCCACAGCCCCACGATCACCAAGGTACTGATGGCGCCGAACAGCGCCGCCGGTACGGTGCCCAGCGCGGTAGCACTGACGCCGGCGCGAAACTCGCCCAACTCGTTCGAAGAACCGATGAACAGCATATTGACCGCGCTGACCCGTCCGCGCATGTCATCGGGGGTGGCGAACTGGATCAACGAAGAGCGGATGTACACACTGATCATGTCCGCTGCACCCGCGACGAACAGTGCCGCGCAGGACACCCAGAACCAGGTCGACAAGGCGAACACCAGGTTGGCCACGCCGAACACCGCCACAGCCAGGAACATGCGCTGGCCCATGCGCGCGTTGAGCGGCCGGATGCTCAAATAGAAACCCATGCCCAGCTCGCCCAGTGCGATGGCGCTGCGCAGCAGACCAAGCCCGGCCGGGCCCACATGCAGGATTTCGGCGGCATAGATCGGCAGCAGAGCGACGACGCCACCCAGCAGCACTGCGAACAGGTCCAGAGAGATCGCGCCCAGAATGATGGGTCGTGAGGTGATGAAGCGGATACCGGCGGTGAAGCGACTCACCGCAGTGGTCTGATCGTCGACCGGGCGAACGATGCGCACGCTGGGTACCCACTGCAACAGCAGGACACCGATCGCGAAGCCCAGCAGGCAGACGCCGAACGTCCAGCCGCCGATAGCGGCATACAACAGCCCGCCCAGCAATGGGCCGGCGATCACCGCTACTTTCATGATCATGCTGTTGGTGGCGATGGCCTGAGCCAGGTGTTCGCGGGCGACGATCTGCGGCAACAGGCTCTGAACCGCCGGCCCGGTGAAGGCACGGGTGCAGCCGAACACGAACAGCGCGACATAGTACGGCCAGGTGTCGACGGTTTCAGTCAGGGCCAACCAGAGCAGGGCGGCCGAGGAGAGCACAGACACCCCCCAACTGATCTGCAGAATTCGGCGTCGATCGAAGCGGTCCAGCAGATCGCCCGCTGGCAGCAGTAACAGCACCATGGGTATGAACTGAGCCAGGCCGACGTAGGCCAGGGTCAACGGATGGCGAGTCATGTCGTACATGTGCCAGGCAACGACGATCGCCTGGATCTGCATGGCGAACATGGCCGCAAGGCGCACCATGAGGAAAGCGCGGAAACCGGGCTGGGAAAAGATAGCGGTAGAGGTGCGTTTCAAAGTCGACGTTCTTGTGCCAGTCAATGGGTCACGCAATGAGCGCATACGTTTCAAGATGTTAACGTAATTGAGTGTACGTGATGATGTCGGGGGTGTGCAGGTACAGTCGCGATGGTGACTACGAAAGATGCGCTCGATATGTCGATAATGACTATTGACGAACGCAATAGTGGCGGGTTGTCTGCGCTGGTATCTTTGCTGTCGAAGATGAATACATGGCCAGGCGCTGATTCTTCCCCCCGCATGGCGACTGGCCAAGTGCTCTGCTTCGACTCTCTTTGGTTAATTTCAGCCACCTCACGTCAGTGCGGTGGTTTTTTTTGCCCAGCGAAAATGCGGCCACGATCCGCGGCCGCGAACGGGCAATCATTGCGCTGAAAACGCAAACACCGTGGTCTGGGTGTAGGTCTGGCCGGGATTCAGGCGGGTGCTGGCAAAGTTGGGCTGGTTGGGCGCATCGGGGAAGTGTTGCGTTTCCAGGGTGAAAGCGCCCCAGTGCGGGTACAGCTTGCCGCCTTTGCCGCGAACCGTGCCGTCGAGGAAGTTGCTGGTGTAGAACTGCACACCCGGTTCGGTGGTGTACAGGGTCAGGGTGCGGCCCGATGCCGGGTCGGTCACCTTCGCCGCTTGGCGCTTCAGGTCGCCTTGGGTGTCCAGTACCCAGTTGAAATCGAAGCCACCCTGTTTGGGCTCGGCGAAGGTCAATTGCTCATGCTTGGCCTGGATGTTCTTGCCAATGGCAGTGGGCGCCAGGAAATCCATCGGCGTGCCTTTCACCGGCGCCAGCTCGCCGGTGGGAATCAACTTCGCCGTCACCGGTGTGTAGCGGCTCGCATGCAGGGTCGCAACCTGCTTGAGCACATCGCCGCTGCCGGCGCCGGCCAGGTTGAAATAGCTGTGGTTGGTCAGGTTGAGCACGGTCGGCTTGTCGGTCGTGGCCTTGTACTCCACGCGCAGCTCGTTGCGCTCGTTCAGGCTGTAGGTGACTTCGGTCGCCAGCGTGCCGGGAAAGCCCATGTCACCGTCGGGCGAGCGATAGGTGAAAGTCGCAGCGACACGGTCGGCATCCTGTTTGGCCTCCACGGCCCATACGTGCTTGTCGAAACCACGGGTACCGCCGTGCAGTGCATTGCTCTTGTCATTGAGCGGCACCGAATAGGTCTGCCCATCCAGGCTGAACTTGCCGTCGGCCAGCCGGTTGCCAAAGCGGCCGATGGTGGCGCCGAAATACACGGTGGGGTTGGCCTGGTAGCCCTTGATGTCATCGAAACCCAGTACCACATCCGCAACCTCGCCCTTTTTGTCAGGGACCTGCAGCGCCTGCAGGGTCGCGCCGTAGGTGATGATGCTGGCTTTCATACCATGGCTGTTGCTCAGGGTGATTTTTTCCAGCGGCGTGCCGTCGGGCAGCGCGCCGAAGCTTTCGCGGGTCGAAGTCAAGCCTGCCGCGTGGGCAGAAATAGAAGCAGTCATGAGGGTCAATCCAATGGCGCTGAGCAGTTTTTGATGAATAGGCATGTAAGGCGTTCCGTAGTTTTTTATAGGAAATGGCTGGATCCCGGGGTTGGACAACCGGGCTCCGGCGATGGCGGCACTGGCAGGTATAGCTGAAATTCGACGTCCGTAAAAATAAATGGTAATACTATTTAGCAGATCGATCGTGGTGTCATTTCTGACAGGATCGAAGACACGCCGCCCTCGACGGCATAAACGTGACGTTACGTTACAAATGCACATCCTGATATATGGTATGACTATTCGCTGATGTTGCTGGACGCTGTAGCTATTCAATAAAAATAAGGAGTTAGCTATGTTGAGTCGTCACGGGATCCGTTCCCTGTGCTGTGCCGCCCTGACCGCCGCGATGTTCGCAGGCTCAGCGGCTTCCTGGGCCGAAGAGGTCAAGATCGGTTTCCTGGTCAAGCAGGCTGAAGAGCCCTGGTTCCAGACCGAGTGGGCCTTCGCCGAAAAAGCCGGCAAGGACAAAGGCTTCAAGGTCATCAAGATCGCCGTGCCCGACGGCGAGAAAACCCTTTCCGCTATCGACAGCCTGGCCGCCAACGGCGTCAAGGGCTTCGTCATCTGCCCGCCGGATGTGGCGCTGGGCCCTGCCATCGTCGCCAAGGCCAAGCTCAACGACATGAAGGTAATGGCCGTCGACGATCGCTTCGTCGATGCCAAGGGTCAGTTCATGGAGGATGTGCCCTACCTGGGCATGGCGGCCTTCGAGGTCGGAGAGAAACAAGGCATGGCCATGGCCGGGGAAGCCAAGAAGCGCGGCTGGGACTGGAAAGACACCTACGCGATCATCAACACCTACAACGAATTGGACACCGGCAAGAAGCGCACCGACGGTTCGGTGAAAGCCTTGCAGGCTGCTGGTCTGCCGACTGATCACATCCTTTTCGCCCCGCAGAAGACCCTCGACGTGCCGGGCAGCATGGACGCCACCAACTCGACCCTGGTCAAGCTGCCGGCTGGCGCCAAGAACCTGATCATCGGCGGCATGAACGACAACACCGTGCTGGGCGGCGTGCGCGCCACCGAAAGCGCCGGGTTCGCTGCTGCCAACGTGATCGGTATCGGCATCAATGGCACCGATGCCATCGGTGAACTGAAGAAAGCCAACAGCGGCTTCTTCGGCTCGATGCTGCCCAGCCCCCACACCGAGGGCTACAACTCGGCGAGCATGATGTTCGAGTGGGTCACCACCGGCAAAGAACCGCCCAAATACACCGCCATGGATGACGTGACCCTGATCACGCGCGAGAACTTCAAGCAGGAACTGGAAAAGATCGGTTTGTGGAACTGATCTGACCCATGGCCTCTGCCTCGGCAGAGGCCGCTTCTTCACGGCCTGCCGTGATGCCTGCTCTGGAGTGGTATCCATGCGTGTAGAGTCATTGCGTTTCAACGGTATCGGCAAGAATTTTCCAGGCGTGCGCGCTCTGTCGGACATCAACTTCGAAGTCCGTCCCGGCAGTGTCCATGCGCTGATGGGCGAAAACGGTGCCGGCAAGTCAACCCTGCTCAAGATACTCGGCGGTGCCTACCCGCCCAGTGTCGGCAGCCTGCAGATCGGCGCTCAGACCCTGGTCTTCAAATCCGCAGCGGAAAGCATCGGCAGTGGCGTGGCGGTGATCCACCAGGAACTGCATCTGGTGCCGGAAATGAGCGTTGCCGAGAATCTGTTGCTTGGGCACATGCCGTCGCGGTTCGGCTTGATCGATCGCGGCGCCATGCTGCGCCGCGCGAGCGAATTGCTGGCCGGGCTGGCCGACGAGATCGATCCGCGCCAGCGGCTGGGCAGTCTGTCGCTGGGGCAGCGGCAGTTGGTGGAGATCGCCAAGGCCATGTCGCGCAATGCCCATGTGATTGCCTTCGACGAACCGACCAGTAGCCTTTCGGCGCGAGAGATCGATCGGCTGATGGCGATCATCGCCAAGCTGCGCGACGAGGGCAGGGTGGTGCTGTACGTGTCCCATCGCATGGAAGAGATATTCCGCATCTGCGACGCGGTGACGGTGTTCAAGGACGGGCGCTACGTGCGCACCTTCGACGACATGGCCCAGCTGACCCATGACCAGTTGGTGACCTGCATGGTCGGCCGCGATATCCAGGACATCTACAACTATCGTGCCCGTCCTCACCAGGGCGAGGCACTGCGTGTCGAGGGCTTGCTGGGCCCAGGGTTGCAGGAGCCGATCAGCTTCAGTGTTGCCAAAGGCGAAGTACTGGGTTTCTTCGGTCTGGTGGGGGCGGGCCGCACCGAGCTTTTGCGGCTGCTGTCCGGATTGGCGACGAGCAAGGCCGGCAGCCTGACCCTGGACGGCCGCGCGCTGACCCTGGCCAACCCACGGGACGCCATCGCCGCGGGCATTCTGCTGTGTCCCGAAGACCGCAAGAAAGAAGGCATCGTGCCGCTGGCCAGCGTTGCCGAGAACATCAACATCGGTGCCCGCGACCGCCATCTCACACTGGGCTGCCTGGTGCAGGGCCCGTGGGAGAAGGAAAACGCCGCGCGCCAGATCAAGGCGCTGAACATCAAGACCCCGTCTGCCGAGCAGCCGATCATGTACCTCTCAGGCGGCAACCAGCAGAAGGCCATTCTCGGCCGATGGCTGTCGATGCCAATGAAAGTGTTGCTGCTCGACGAGCCCACGCGCGGCATCGACATCGGCGCCAAGGCCGAGATCTACCAGATCATTCATGGGCTGGCCGCCGACGGCATCGCGGTGATCGTGGTGTCCAGCGACTTGATGGAGGTGATCGGCATCAGCGATCGCATCCTGGTGATGAGCGAAGGGGCGCTGACCGGTGAAGTTTTGCGCGAAGAGGCGCAGGAATCCAGGTTGCTGCAATTGGCACTGCCGCGCACTCGCGGCTGAACAATAACAATAGAGGTGCATATGTCTACGCAAAACACGCTGCCGGCGCCCCGCCAAGGGCTCAACCTGCGCCGCTTTCTGGACGAGTGGGTCATGCTGCTCGCGGCGCTGGCGATTTTCGTGCTGTGCACGATGTTCATCGACAATTTTCTCTCGCCACTGAACATGCGCGGGCTCGGGCTGGCCATTTCCACCACCGGGATCGCCGCCTGCACCATGCTCTACTGCCTGGCGTCGGGGCACTTCGACCTGTCCGTGGGTTCGGTGATCGCCTGCGCAGGGGTGATTGCGGCGGTGGTCATGCGCGACACCGACAGCGTGTTGCTGGGCGTTGGCGCGGCTCTGTTGATGGGGCTGATCGTCGGTCTGATCAACGGCATCGTCATCGCCAAGCTGCGCATCAATGCGCTGATCGCGACCCTGGCCACCATGCAGATCGTGCGCGGGCTGGCCTATATCTTTTCCAACGGCAAAGCGGTCGGAGTGATGCAGGAGGACTTCTTCGTCTTCGGTAACGGTCAGTTGCTGGGCGTACCGGTGCCGATTCTGATCACCATCGTCTGCTTCATCTTCTTCGGCTGGCTGCTCAACTACACCACCTATGGCCGTAACACCATGGCCATCGGCGGCAACCAGGAAGCTGCCTTGTTGGCCGGTGTGCATGTGGATCGCACCAAGATCATCATCTTCGCCGTACATGGCGTGATCGGTGCGTTGGCCGGTGTGGTACTGGCGTCGCGCATGACCTCGGGCCAGCCAATGATCGGCCAGGGCTTCGAATTGACGGTGATTTCGGCGTGTGTGCTGGGCGGGGTGTCGCTGGCAGGGGGGATCGGCATGATCCGTCATGTGATCGCCGGGGTGCTGATTCTGGCGATCATCGAGAACGCGATGAACCTGAAGAACATCGACACGTTCTATCAGTACGTGATTCGCGGGACGATCCTGTTGATCGCGGTGATCATCGATCGTTTGAAGCGGCGTTGATTTGCGGGGCGGCTTTCGCGGGCAGAGACCCGCTCCCACAGAGTGAAATGAACTGTACTCGTGTGGGAGCGGGCTGGGGATCAGACCACCAGCGACAGCAGCAGGATGAAGATCAGGCCTACCACCGACAGGATGGTTTCCATCACGGTCCAGGTCTTCAGGGTTTCGGTGACGGTCATGTTGAAGTACTGCTTGACCAGCCAGAAACCGGCGTCATTGACGTGGGACAGGATCACCGAGCCGGCGCCGGTAGCCAGTACCAGCAGCTCACGGTTGACGCCGGGCATCATGCCGATGACCGGGGCCACGATGCCCGCGCCGGTGATGGTTGCCACCGTCGCCGAACCGGTCGCGACGCGAATCACCGCAGCGACCAGCCAGGCCAGCAGGATCGGGTTGACCTCGGCCTGCACGGCCATCTGCCCAATGATGTTGCCCACGCCGGTGTCGACCAGCATCTGCTTGAAGCCACCGCCGGCACCGACGATCAGCACGATGGCCGCAGTGGGCGCCAGGCTCTGGTCCAGCAGCTTCATGATCTTCGCCCGGTCGAAACCGCGCGCCACGCCGAAGGTGTAGAAGGCCAGCAGCAGGGCAGCGAGCAGGGCGGTGATCGGGTGACCGATGAAGTCCATCCACTGGCGGAACAGGTTTTCCGCCGGCAGCGCCACGTCGGCGAAGGTCTTGAGCATCATCAGGAACACGGGCAGCAGGATGGTGATCAGGGTCACTGCGAAGCTGGGCAGGTTCTGGTTGTCCGACTCCTTGGCGATCTGGTCCATCAGTTCCTTGGAAGGGTTGCCCGGAATGTATTTGGAGATGAACGAACCGAAGATCGGGCCGGCGATCATCGCGGTGGGCAGGCCGACGATCAGGCCGTAGAGAATGGTCTTGCCGATATCAGCGTTGAAGATGCCGATGGCCAGCAGCGGGCCCGGATGTGGCGGGACCAGCCCGTGCACCACCGACAGGCCGGCGAGCAGCGGGATGCCGATCTTCACCAGCGACACGCCGGAACGGCGGGCGACGATGAACACCAGCGGGATCAGCAGCACGAAGCCAATCTCGAAGAACAGTGGGATGCCCACCAGGAAAGCGGAGAACATCATCGCCCAGTGGATGCGCTTGACCCCGAACTTGCGGATCAAGGTCTGCGCGATCTGGTCGGCGCCGCCCGAGTCGGCCATCAGTTTGCCGAGCATGGTGCCCAGCGCGAGGATGATGCCGACGAAGCCAAGGACCCCACCGAAGCCATCCTGGAACGACTTCATGACCTTGACCACCGGCAGACCGGATGTCAGGCCCAGGAAGATCGCCGCGATGGTCAGGGCGACGAAGGGGTGAACCTTGAACTGGGTGATGAGCACGATCAGACCAATGATGGTGACCAGTGCATCAAGCAGCAAGTAGGTGTCGTGAGCTAAGCCAAACATAAAGGTCTGCCTCGTGTTGTCGTTGTTGTGGGCGCAACGGTTGTGGTTGGGAACATCGGGCGCTGCCGCGCGGAAAGCTCAGACAGCGCTGTCTTCAAAAGCCGTTCAAGCCAGCGTGGAGGCGCCATGCTCGACCAGCCAGTTTTCCACCTGCTGCGCCAGCTCCACGATGGGGACTGTGGCATCCAGGGGCAGGGTCAATGCTTCACCGGTGGGCGGTTCCAGGGTAGCGAACTGGCTGTCGATGAGGCTGGCCGGCATGAAGTGACCGGGCCGGTGAGCAACGCGATTGGCGGCTTCTTCGCGGGTCAGTTCGAGAAACACGAAGCCCAGGCCGGGCACGGCATTGCGCAGGGTTTCGCGATACTTGAGCTTGAGGGCGGAGCAGGTCAGTACCGGGCGCTGTCCCGATTCGATACAGGCGCGCATTTCTTCGCCCAGACGCAGCAGCCAGCCGGCGCGGTCTTGGTCGTCGAGGGGAGTGCCGGCGCTCATCTTGGCGATGTTGGCTTCGGGATGAAAGCTGTCGCCTTCGATCAGGCGGCCGCCGCTGCGACCGACGATGGCGGCACCGACGCTGCTCTTGCCGCAGCCGGATACTCCCATCACCACCAAAGCGTTCAGAGGGGCATTCATCAAGTCACTCCTGCTGGGGCGCACCGGGTATGGATACGGCGCCCTCATCTTATTGATCTTGTCAAAGCAGTCTGGTGCAGCCTGCAGTAATAGCAAGGCACAAATCATTATTGCTCTGGATTCGAGACAGCGCTACCTTACCTCAACTCTTTTTCATTGCAAGTAGATAACAACAAGAATCATGGCGCGAATCGGCTCACGCGCAACCGGCCTGCCGACCCTGGCCGAAGTTGCCAAACTTTCAGGTGTTTCTCCCATTACCGCTTCGCGCGCATTGCGCGGGGTGTCCACGGTTGCTCCACAACTGGCCAGCAAAGTGCTGGAAGCCGCGCAAGCACTGGGTTACGTGGTCAATCCGGCGGCACGGGCGCTGGCGTCGGCGCAGAGTCAGTCGGTGGTGGTGCTCATTCCTTCTCTCTCCAACCAATTGTTCATCGACACACTGGAAGCCATCCATGAAGTGATGCGTCCGCGTGGGCTGGAAGTGCTTATCGGCAACTACCATTACGATGTCGACGAAGAAGAAAACCTCATTCGCAATTACCTGGCCTACAAGCCGGGTGGGATGCTGCTGACGGGCATGAGCCGCAGCGAACGCTCCCAGGTCATGTTGCACAACAGCGGTGTGCCGTGCGTGCACATGATGGAGTTGGGTGCTGATGGCCAAGGCGCCTGCGTCGGTTTTTCCCAAGAGCAGGCCGGAAGTGTGGCGGCGCGGCATCTGCTGGATGCCGGGCGCCGGCGCCTGGGGTACGTGGCAGCACAGCTCGATCCACGCGTGATGCAGCGGGCCGAGGGATTCAGGGCGGCGCTCGAGACGGCAGGGGTGCACGATCCGCAACTTGAAGTGCTGTGCCCGCAGCCTTCGTCGATCGGCCTGGGTGGCGAGTTGTTCGCCGACCTGATGCGTCGGCATCCGGACGTGGACGGCGTGTTCTTCTGCAACGACGATCTGGCCCAGGGTGCCATTTACGAAGCACAGCGCCAGGGCATTGCCGTTCCGGATCGGGTCGGCATGGTGGGGTTCAATGATCTGCCGGGGTCGGCCCACCTGGTACCGCGCTTGACCTCGATCCGCACCCCGCGTGCGCAAATCGGCCGCAAGGCGGCGCAGATGCTGCTCGACAGCATGGATGGCAAGCGTCATTGCGCCCAGGCGATCGATCTGGGCTTCGAATTGGTCGTGCGCGAAACCTGACGGCGGAACGCCTGATGTCACGCGGCTTGCGCCGCTGCTACAGGGTATCGCGGTGCCTCTGTAGCAGCGGCGCGAGCCGCGTCGACGGAGGATGCGGTGTGTCTGATGCCACGCGGTGAGGCCGGACGCGGCTTGCGCCGCTGCTACAGGAGATCGCGGCGCTTGTATAGCAGCGGCGCGAGCCGCTTCGGCGGTGGGTGTGGTCTGCCTTTTGTACCGCAGCGCGGCCTTCGCGGGCAGAGCCCGCTCCCACAAGGGGATCGCGGCGCTTGTGTAGCAGCGGCGCGAGCCGCGTCGGCGGTGGATGCGGTCTGCCTGTTGTACCGCAGCGCGCCCTTCGCGGGCAGAGCCCGCTCCCACAGCGGATCGCGGTGCCTCTGTAGCAGCGGCGCGAGCCGCGTCGGCGGTGGATGCGGTGTGTCTGATGCCACGTGGTGAAGCCGGACGCGGCTTGCGGCGCTGCTACAGGGGTGGGGCGGTACTTGATGTCGCGCTGGAATTCAGCGCAGGTCGCGTTCCTGGCCGGGGCTGTGGTTGAAGAGGCGCTTGTACTCGCGGCTGAACTGCGAACTGCTCTGGTAGCCCACCCTCAATGCGACCTGGCTGACGTTCATCCCGTCGGCCACCAGCAGCGCGCGGGCCTTGAGCAGGCGCAGGCGCTTGATGTATTGCACCGGCGAGGCCAGGGTGTTGCGCTTGAAATGCTCGTGGAAGGTCGAGGCACTCATGTTCGCGCGACGGGCCAGGTCGTCGACCTGCAACGGCTCTTCGTAATGCGCATGCAGCCAGGACAACGCGCCAGCGATGCGGGCGAATTGCCCCTGTTGCTCCACCAAGGCCCGCAACACATGTCCGTTGGGCCCGCGCAAAGCGGTATAGAGGACTTCGCGCAGGCGAGCCTGGCCCATGGCCAAGCGGTCCTGAGAATCGTGCAGACACTGCAGCAGCCGCTCTACGGCCCCGCGCATGGGGTCGTCCAGCGGCACGGCGGTCATCGACTCGGTGGTCTGCGCCTGACTCGGCCCGGGCTCCATGGCCAGCACCAGTTCACCCAGCAACGTTCGATCGATCGGTATCGACACACCGAGCAGAGGTAGCTGCTCACTGGCGAAGGTCTCGCACTCGAACGGCACCGGCAGGGCCTGGATCAGGTAATGCCCCGCGCCATACTCCAGGGTGCGCTCGCCCAGGTACGCCAGCTTGCTGCCCTGGGCGATCACCATCAGGCTGGGTTCATAGATCTGCGCGGTGCGCGCGATATGGCTGCGGCACGAAACCACCCGCAAGCCGTCGATGGAGGTAGGGATCCAGTCATCGGCAACGGCCAGCGGACGGATCAGATCCACCAAGCGGGCGTTGGCGTCGAGGTGTTTGGTCAGGCTCATGGGATACCACGGATCAGGCATGAAATCAGTCGTCCATGATCGCACGTTCGGGCCCCGTTTGCGGGGTGCTCGGAGGAATGGGCATGCATCGCGCAGGATCGGACATGGCCGCGAGCGCGCGTGAGGGCCACAATCGGCGCCTGATCATCTTCGTTTCGAGAGGTTTCAACATGTCCAAGGCACTCGGCTACGCCGCGCTTTCGCCCACCACGCCACTGGCTCCCTTGAGCTTCGAACGTCGTGCCCTGCGCCCCGACGACGTCAGCATCGCCATCGAATTCTGCGGCGTCTGCCACTCCGACCTGCACCAGGCTCGCAACGACTGGGGCATCGCCGTGTATCCGCTGGTACCGGGCCACGAGATCGTTGGCCGTGTGGTCGCCGTCGGAGACCAGGTGCAGAAGTACGCCGTCGGTGACCGCGTGGGCGTGGGCTGCATGGTCGACTCGTGCCAGCACTGCGATGCCTGTCACGCCGACCTCGAGCAATACTGCCTGGAAGGTCCGACCATGACCTACGCCACGCCCGACCGTATCGATGGCACCAACACCATGGGCGGCTACTCGGACAGCATCGTGGTCAGCGAGAACTTCGTGGTGCGCATTCCCGACGGCCTCGATGCGGCCAACGCTGCGCCGATCCTCTGTGCAGGCATCACCACCTATTCGCCTCTCAAGCACTACGGCGTCAAGCCGGGTGACAAGGTCGGCATTCTGGGCATGGGTGGCCTGGGCCACATGGGCATCAAGTTCGCCAAGGCGCTGGGCGCCGAAGTGACGCTGTTCACCCGTTCGGCGAGCAAGGCTGCCGAAGGCCGCCGCCAGGGCGCGGACCATGTCATCGTGTCGACCGATGCCGAGCAAATGAAAGCCGCTGCCGAAACCTTCGACTTCCTGCTCGACACCATTCCGGTGCCTCACGACCTGAACCCCTACCTGGAAACCCTGCGTTTCGACGGCGTGCACATTCTGGTCGGGTTGATCCAGCCGGTAGACCCTGCGCTGCACGCAGCCAACCTGGTGCTCAAGCGCCGTGTGCTGGCCGGCTCGTTGATCGGTGGCATCAAGGAAACCCAGGAAGTACTGGATTTCTGCGCCGAACACAACATCACCTGTGATATCGAAATGCTGGACATCAAGAACATCAACGAAGCCTTCGAGCGGATGCACGCCGGTGATGTGAAGTACCGCTTCGTGATCGACATGGCCAGCCTCAAGGCCTGACACGGTCTCGTCGACCTTGCCCTGTAGCAGCGGCGCGAGCCGCGTCGGCGGCCAATGCGGTGTGTCTAGGTGACCGCATTGACCGGGACGCGGCTCGCGCCGCTGCTACAGGGGGCAAGGGGGCGCTTTAGATGCAACCATTCCTGTGCCGCAGCCTCAAAGCTGCAATCCGTGCCAGGAACGTCCTCGATGTCTTCATCTTCCGCTCGCCCGTTGCGCATCGGTGTGCTGACGCACATCAAACATCCCATTCGTCAGCCGTTCGCCGGCGGCCTGGAAGCGTTCACCCACGATGTGACGTCCGGGCTGATGCAACGTGGGCACGACGTCACCCTGTTCGCCAGCTCATCCAGTGACCCAGCCCTCAATATCGTGCCGGTGTGGGACGACGCCACCTATAAAGATGGTCGCCGTGCGTGCCTGAGTTCCGAGTACATCGAGGAGCACCACGCCTACCTCAAGGCCATGCAGAACATCGACGACCGTCGCTTCGATGTCATCTTCAACAACAGCCTGCACTACGTGCCCGCGACCATGGCATCGATGATTCGCACGCCGATGCTGACGGTATTGCACACACCACCGTTCTTCGAGCTGATCAATGCCTACAGTGGCGAACGCCGTGCGGGGCATTTCTCGACCATTTCCGAGGCTAATGCACGGCAGTGGAAGGACGTCATACCCGAGTGCCACATCATTCCCAATGGTATCGACCTGCAGACCTGGTCACCGCGCGCTGCACCGCTGGAACACGCCATCTGGTTCGGAAGACTGGTACCCGACAAGGGCGCCCACTTGGCCATGGACGCCGCGAAGCTGGCGGGTGTGCCGTTGCGCCTGGCCGGTCAGGCGGTCGATCCTCGCTACTTCAAGGAACAGATCCAGCCGCGCTTGAGTGACCAGTGCCAGTACCTTGGCCATCTGGGGCGCGAAGAGCTGGCCATCGAATTGGCCAGTGCCTCCGCGGCGCTGGTCACACCTTGCTGGGAAGAACCCTTCGGTCTGGTGGTGGCAGAAGCCCTGGCCTGCGGCACGCCGGTGGCCGCCTTTGCCCGTGGTGCTGTTGGCGATCTGCTGACCGATGCCACCGGTGCGCTGGCTGCGGGCGGCGATGTCGAGGGCCTGGCCCAGGCGCTGCGCCTGGCTCGGCGCAAGTCGCGCCTGGCTTGCCGCCTGCATGCCGAAACGCAGTGGAGCCACGAGGTCATGCTCGATCGCTACGATGCGCTGCTGCGGCAGGTGGCCCAAGCCGGTGCGTGAACGTCCGCAGGTCGGCTACTACGTTCACCACCACGGGTCGGGCCATGGCATGCGCGCGTTGGCCATCGCCCGCCACCTGGACTGCGACGTCACCTTGATCGGTTCGCGTTTGCCTGAGGGTCCGTATCCGGCAAACGTCAAAAGCCTGCTCTTGCCCGGTGATACGGCACCAGGCATGCACGTCGAAAGCTTTCCCGCGCTGCATTACGCACCTCTGGCCGTCGACGGTCTGCGTGAGCGCATGGGGATTTTGGCCGACTGGATGCGCAACGCCTGGCCGTGCCTGCTGGTGGTGGACGTATCGGTCGAAGTGGCGATGCTGGCGCGCCTGTTTGGTGTGCCGTGCGTGTACATACGTCAGCACGGTGAACGCACCGACACTGCTCACTTGCAAGCCTATGCTTCGGCATCGCGTCTGTTGGCGCCTTATCCGGCGGCCATGGAGTGCAGCCAGATGCCCGATTGGGTGTCGAGCAAGACCCATCACTGCGGCTGGGTGTCCCGTTACAGTGGGCAGGACCGCGCACACGTGGGGGCCGAGCAGGGCAGCGTGCTGGTGATCACTGGGCAGGGCGGCACGGCGTTTACCGTGGATTCCCTGGTGGCCATTGCTGATTGCTGTCCGCAGTACCGATTTCGCGTGGCCGGGCCGCTGCCAAGCAGTGACCTGTCATTACCCGTCAACCTGACGCTGTTGGGGCAGTTGGCCGATCCATTGCCCGAGTTGCTGCGCGCCGAGATCGTGGTGGGCAGTGCGGGCGATAACGTCGTTGCCGAAGTGGCCCACCTGGGTGGACGCCTGATCGCGATCGCCGAGCAGCGTCCGTTCGATGAGCAACGTCTGCAGGCCATGCAACTGAAGCGGTTGGGGGTGGCACTGGGAGTGGACGGCGTGCCGGCTGCGCAGGACTGGCCGGCCCTGCTGAAGCGAGCCCGGCATCTGCCCGGGCCCAGCGCCTGGCAGGCGCTGCTCAATGACCAGGCCGCGCAGGCCGCCGCCGGGATCATTCAGGCCACTGTGCGGAGTCATTTCGGCACAGCCCTCAGCCCGCCTTGAGCGCCTGAGGCGGAATGAAGGCCTCGAGTTCGGCTTCCACCGCCTCGATGATGCGCTCCACGTCGGCGGCGTTCATGACGGCCGCGCAGGGCAGACCGGCGATGGTCAGCAGCGTTTCGCCGCTGCTGCGATCGAACAGCCGGGCGACCATGCTGCTGGGCGCATCCATGCTGCCCTCGAAACCCATGGGGTGAAAGTGCCAGCGCATCACCTGGCACGCATTGGGGAATGTCATCTTGTTCATCGCGCCCACCTGTCGCATGTCGCCTGCCGTGGGACAGGCTATCCGGACCGATGGCCTGTCGAGTGCTGCGTTTGGAGTATTAAACGTAGCACCCCTTGGATGACAGCTGTGTGGTTTGCCGCGATTCCAGAATGATTTCATCGAGTTTCATGATCTGGGTCAGTGTTTGCAGGGTTTCAGGCCTGCCGTCGTCGATTGTTTTACCTCCAGATCACAGCCGCTGGGCTTGAGCAGCAGGGTCAACAGGGCCGAAAGCAGCAAGGCGCCGCTCATCAACAGGTACGACGCGCCGGGGTTGCCCGTGCTGGCGTTCAGATAGCCGACCAGGTAGGAACCGGCGAACGAGCCCAGGGCGCCCATGCTGTTGATGAGCGCCATGGCATCGCCAGCCACGTTGGCCGGGAGGATTTCCGGCACGATGGCGAAGAAAGGCCCGTAGGGCGCGTACATGCAGGCCCCGGCGATCACCAGCAGCGCATAGGACCACCAGAAGTGTTCGCTGCCCAGCGCGTAAGAACCATAGAAGGCCAGCGCGGCCAGCAGCAGTGGCGGCCAGACGAAGCGTTTGCGCTTTTGCAGACGGTCGGAAAACCAGCTCACCACCAACATGCCGATCACCGCTGCCAGGTAGGGCAGGGACGACAGCCAGCCGGCTTCGATCATGTCCATCTGCGCGCCCTGCTTGAGAATCGAGGGCAGCCACAGCACGAAGCCGTAGACGCCCACGCTCCACAGAAAAAACTGCAGCGACAGCGTGATCACCTTGCCCGAGCGGAAGGCTTCGGCATAGTTCTTCACCGGCTTGAGGCCCACCTGTTCGGCGGCCAAGGCGGCTTGCAGGTCATCTTTTTCCTGTTGGTTGAGCCATTTGGCCTGCGCCGGGCGGTCGTCGGCCAGGCGCCACCAGATGAATGCCCAGATCACCGCCGGCAGCCCTTCGATGATGAACATCCAGCGCCAGCTGTAATGCTGGATCAGATAACCGGACACCACCGACATCCACAGCATCGTCACCGGGTTGCCGAGGATCAGGAAGGTGTTGGCCCGTGAGCGTTCCGCACGGGTGAACCAGTGGCACAGGTATACCAGCATCGCTGGCATGACCACGGCTTCGACCACCCCGAGCATGAAGCGGATCACGATCAGCCAGTAGGCGCTGGACACCACGCCGGTCAGGGTCGCCAAACTGCCCCAGAGGATCAGGCTGACGAAGATCAGTTGCTTGACGCTGTGTCGTTGCGCGTAGATGGCGCCGGGTACCTGGAAGAAGAAGTAACCCAGGAAGAACAGGGCACCGAGCAGCGAGGACAGCCCCGGCGTGATGTTCAGGTCGGCGGCCATGCCCGAGGCGGCGGCGAAACCATAGTTGGCCCGGTCCAGATAGGCCAAGCTGTAGGTGATGAAAACGATCGGCATGATGTACCACCAGCGACGGCTGGCGAGTTTCGCGGTCTGGCTCTGCATGATCTGACTCCTGAGCATTTTGTAATTGTCGCAACAGGTAGAGGGTGCTGAATCAACGGTCTGGGGTGGTGTGTGTTCAGGTCATCGGTGTTCGTCCGCCGTCAGCGCGGCGCGGGTCGGCAGGCCTTCCATGTCGCCGGGGCTCTGCACCGCCAGGCTGCCGACCCAGTTGCCGCGGGCGGCGGCCCGAGGCAGGTCGCGGCCTTCGAGCAAGGCACTGATGACACCGACGGCGAAACCGTCACCGGCACCGACCGTGTCGACGACCTTGTCCACTGGGCGTCCGGCCACGTAGCCCTGCTGCTGGGCGCTGCAATAAAAGGCACCGTCCGCGCCCAGCTTGATCACCACCGCTTGCACGCCCAGGTCCAGGTAGAAGCGGGCGATGTCTTCGCAGCGTTCTTGCCCGGTCAGCAGCTGCCCTTCGGCCAGACCTGGCAGCACCCAGTCGGCAAGGGCAGCGAGGCTGTTGATCTGCTCGATCATTTTGGCCTGGCTGGGCCACAGTGACGGGCGCAGGTTGGGGTCGAACGAAACGCTGCGGCCTGCCGAACGCATCGCGGTCATCAAGCCTCGGGTCAAGGCGTTCATGCTCGGCGACAGTGCCGGGGGGATGCCGGTGGCATGCAGGTGCCGGGCATCGAGCAATCGCGCAGGCACGTCGGCAATGCCCATGTGGCTGGCGGCCGATCCGCGGCGGAAATATTCCACGCAGGGGTCGCGGCCATCGTCTTGCAGCGACTTGAACTGGAAGCCGGTGGGGTGTTGCGGATCCACGGCGACGTGGCTGCAATCCAGGCCTTCGCGCTGCAGGGCCGCAACGATGAAACGGCCCAGCGAGTCATCGCCCACGCGGCTGAGCCACGCGACGTTGAAACCCAGGCGCGACAGGCCGATGGCGACGTTGTTGTCGGCCCCGGCGATGCGCTTGTGAAAGCGGGTGACATCGGCCAGGTCGCCGGTCTGCTCGGCGACGAACATGGCCATGGTTTCGCCGAAGCTCAGCACGTCGAACTCAGCCATGGGCCACCTCCTGGGCGGCCTGGCTGAGCGCTGCCAGGGTTGCCACTTGTACCTGGCTGACAGCCAGCAGATCGGCGCCCTGCAACGGGTACTCGATGGTCCGTACCAGGCCCGGCGCCATGTGGCGCAGCAGGCGCGACCACTGGTGCAGGTCGGTCAGCTCGGGCGGTGTGGCGACCAGTTTGCCGGTCGCCGTGCGCTGTACTGCCTTGCAGTGGATGTACTCGACGAAACGGCCCAGTTGCAGCGCCGCACTCGACACCGATTGTTGCTGCCATTGCCAGTTGCCGATGTCGAAGGTCATGCCCACGGGCAGCCCCTGTTCGGCGATCGCGGTGAAGAACTTGACCAAGGGATCGATTCGCCCGCCCTGGGCGGTCTGGTCGTTCTCGATCAGCAGGCGCACGGGCTGGTCGCGCAGTTGCTGGTGCAGCAGATTCAGGTCGCTGATGGCTGAATAGAAGCCCAGCGACACCTTGAGCCACACTGCATCGCAGGCAACGGCTCGGGCGAGTGCCTCTTGCAGCTGTGGATTGGGTGCGGCCTGGCCGGGCTGCCACAGCTCGAGCGGCGAGGAATAGACGCAGGTCAGCCCCTGGTCGACGATTGCGCTGCGCAGGGCAGGTGCATCGAAGTGGTCGAACAATTCTTCGCGCAGTTCCAGGTAGCTGGCGCCGCTCTGGGCAACCAACGGCGCCAGACTGGCCTGACCCTGCGCACGGACAGAGTCCGCGCCGAAGCTGGAAAGGCTGATGGAGACGGGATAGAGATGCATTGTTATTGTCCTCTGAAACCGGTTTCAATTTTAGGTATACGTAAACAGTACGCAGCCGAATCGGCTCAGCGCGGCGGTGTCGAACCTCGGATGATCAGCTCTGGGGTGAAATGAAACGTCTGGGCCGGGGCCTGCGAGCCGTCCAGTCGCTCCAGCAGACACTCCAGGGCTTGCACGCCAATGGCGTGAGTAGGTTGGGCGAGGGCGGTGATGCCATCACCGACCAGGGGGTACCAGTCGAGGTCGTCGAGGGCGATCAGCCCGACGTCTTCGCAGCGGTATGTGTCCAACGCGCGCAGCGCCAAGGTGCAGGCCAGTGCCGCGACACCGTTGGCGCAGAACAGCGCCTTGGGTCCGGAATGGGCGTCGGCGAGAAAGTCCCGCAGGCCCTTGCCGAGGTCGGGTTCGGTGAAGAACACCGGACCATCGGCGCGCCGCTTGAACGCGTCGATGCGCTCGATCCGGGAACTGGTGCCGTCCGCCGGTTCGCTGACCAGCGCGATGTGGCGATAACCGCGCTCAAGGAGGTGGTCCAGGGCCATGTCGACGGCCAGCTGGTTGTCCAGACCTACCAAATCGCTGGGCAGGTGCGCGACCTTGCGGTCGACCAGCACCATCGGCAGTTCCTGTTGCAGTTCGCGCAACTCGTCCTGATGGTGGCCCAGGGTGTTCACGATCAAGCCTTCGATGTTGTAGGCTCGCAGCGCCTGCAGCTGCTGATGTTCCTGTTCCGGATCGCGATCGGTATTGCACACCACCAGGCTGTAGCCGTGGCGGCGGCAGGCGGTTTGCACACCGTGCATGACCGCCACCGAGTAGGGATTGCGGATGTCGGCCATGAGCATGCCGATCAGACGCGTGCGACCACGCTTGAGGCCGCGGGCCATCTGGTTGGGACGGTAGCCCAGCTCATCGATGGCGTGAGCGATGCGTCCGGCGATGGCATCGGACAGCAGGCCACGGTCTTCGCCGATGAAGCGCGAGACGCTGGCTTTGGACACACCGGCGCGCTCGGCAACGTCGAGCATGGTCACGCGGGGGCGCGCAGTGAGGGAGAGACGTGTCACAGGCCTGGGTCCTTTTATGGATGTTATGGGCAGGCTATCGATGGTTTGAAACCGGTTTCAGGAGACACCAAATCAACGTGGCCGTCAACTGGGGAAGAGGGATATTTGCGCAGGCGATTGGGGCGTGCGGGCTGTGCGTTTCAAGTCTGGGACTGCAGCGCGCCCTTCGCGGGCAGAGGGCTCGCCGCCCACCCCGCTCCCACAAGGGGGGCGGTGCCTTGTAGCAGCGGCGCGAGCCGCGTCGGCGGTGCATGTGGTCTGTCTGACCTACCGCAGCGAGCCCTATGCCCGCGAATCAGGCGACGCGGTTCAGCCGGCTGCGATCACGGTGATTTCCACCAGCCACGGAAAGCGAAAGCCGCGTCCGGATTTACATCACTTGGTCCGCCAACGGAACGGCGTGGGCCATGTCTTCGGCGCGGGCCTGGGCCTTGTGCAGGGTGACCGGGATCGATTTGGCGGCCGGTACCTTGCTCTTGCTCGCGTAATGCCACAAGGGAATCAACGCGTTGCATTCGGGGTAGTAGGCGCCCGCACAATTGATCGGGATGTCGTAGGCGATGATCTGCATCGGCCCCACTTCGCGCTGCACTCCAGGCTCGATGGCGGTGCGGATGGTGATCCAGTCACCGGGGTGGAAGCCAAGCCTAACGATGTCATTGCGATTCAGGAAGATCACGCTGCGCGTGCCCTTGACGCCGCGGAAGCGGTCTTCGTAGCCATACACGGTGGTGTTGAATTGATCGTTGCTGCGCAGGGTCATCAGCTGCAAGACATCGCGCTGATCGCTGTTCTGCGAGATGTCGTCGTCTTCGTCCAGGGTCTTGGCCGTGACGAACTGAGCCTTGCCCGAGGGCGTGGTCCATTTGCGCTCGCAGGCGCCCAAAGGGCGGTGGAAGCCACCGGGTTCCCACATCCGTTTCTCCATGTCATGGAAAATCTCCGGGTAGGTCTGGGCGATTGCCTCGCGCACGCGGGCATAGTCCTGACGCCACAGCTCCCACGGAATCTGCTCGCGACCACTGAGGGTCGCCTGGGCCAGGCCGGCGATGATCGCCAGCTCCGCGCGCAGGTGCTCGCTGGCCGGTTCCGCACGGCCTTCCCAGGCGCGGATGCAACCGGTGCTGTCCTCGGTGGTGTAGACCTGACGGCGACCGTCCTGCACGTCGCTTTCGATGCGACCCAGGCACGGCAACAGCCAGCCATGCTGGCCCGGGAACAGATGGGTGCGGTTGAGTTTGGTGGCAATCTGCACGTTCAGCGTCAGGTCGGCCCACGCGGGCTCGATGCGATCGGTGTCGGGTACGGCGCGCAGGAAGTTGCCGCCCAGGCCGATGAAGCCCTTCACCGTCCCGGCGACGATGCCCTCGCAGGCGTCCACCGTGGCCATGCCTTTCTTCTTCGGCACCTGGATGCCGAACAGCGATTCGATCTTGTCTGCGGGGACTTTCGCCGGGTCCTCGGTGATGCCTACGGTCCGTTGGCCCTGCACATTGGAATGCCCGCGCACGGGGCAGATGCCAGCACCGGGCTTGCCGATGTTGCCGCGCAACAGCAGCAGGTTGACCAGCATCTGCACGTTCTGCACGCCATGCCGATGCTGGGTCAGGCCCATGCCGTAGATGATCATCACCCGCTCGCTGCGGGCATAGACGGTGGCGGCAGCTTCCAGTGCCGCGCGTTTGAGGCCGCTGCGTTCCTCCAGGGTGATCCACTCATGCTGGTCGACCTGAGCCAGGAAAGCGTCCACGCCTTCAGTGTGTTCGGCGATGAACGCGTGATCGATCACTGCCGGCCGACCCTCGGCCTGTGCCGCGCGATCCATGGCCAACAGTGCCTTGGCGATGCCCATCACCGCCGCGGTGTCGCCGCCGATGGCGACCTGGTGATATTGCGTGCTGATCACCGTGGAATCGGGACCGAGCATTTCCACGGGCGATTGCGGATTGACGAAGCGCTCCAGGCCACGCTCGCGCAGCGGGTTGAAACTGATGATCGGCACCTGACGATTGCGCGCTTCCTGCAACGGGTGAAGCATGCGCGGGCTGTTGCTGCCGACGTTCTGACCAAAGAAGAAGATGCAATCAGTGCGCTCGAAATCGTTCAACGACACCGTGCCGACCGGCACGCCGATGCTTTCCTGCAAGCCGACCGAGGTGCTTTCGTGGCACATGTTCGAACTGTCGGGCAGGTTGTTGGTGCCGTAGGCGCGCGCCAGCAATTGGTACATGAACGAGGTTTCAAGTGAGGCACGTCCCGAAGCGTAGAAGATCACGCTGTCGGGCTCCAGCCCACGCAGTTGCTCACCGATCCCGCGGTACGCTTCTTCCCAGGTGGTGGTCACGTAGCGGTCGCTGGTCGCGTCATAGCGCATCGGGTGGGTCAGGCGTCCGTGGCGTTCGAGTTCGTAGTCGCTCCAGGTCCGCAGCTCGGTCAGGCTGTGCCTGGCAAACAGCTCGGGGCCGGTGCGCAGTGCAGTCAATTCCCAGGCCGTTGCCTTGGCGCCGTTCTCGCAGAATTCCAGGGCGTGCGGGTTGCCGGGCTTGGCCCAGGCGCAACTGACACAGGCGAAGCCGTCGGGCTTGTTCTGCTTGAGCAATGCCAAGGGACCCTTGCCCAGTGCCTGTTGCCGCCAAAGAATATTCATCACCGAAAACGCCGACCCCCAGCCCCCAGCGGAAGAGGTGTAGGGTTGATAACGGGCTTGGGGATGAATGATCTGCATGGTCGTGGTCCTGGGCTATGGGAGCCTCGATGCATGAGGCCTGCTTTTACGACGGTGCAGGGGCGGCAAAGGTTCGAAGCGGTTCACTGGACTGTTGTAGGCAAACCGTCCATGAACCCAAGGTTGGAAACAGAACACAGGGCATCGCTGGCTTCCTGGCACCGATTGCGCTAAAACCGAAGTCACCCTTTGGCAAAGGCGTCCACTTTGAATGCAAATTACAATAAGCAAGGGAGAAACAGCATGACCAGCTCCGCCAAACGCCCTGTAAAGGTCCCGTTCACCGGCCCGGCACTGCTTGCCACGCCGTTGCTCAACAAGGGCACTGCCTTCACTGCTCAGGAACGCGATGTCCTGCATCTGCAAGGCCTGCTGCCGCAACAGATCGAAACCATCGACCAGCAATGCGAGCGCGCCTATCACCAGTTCCAGGCCTGCTCGACCGATCTGGAACGCCACGTGCTGCTGCGCTCCATCCAGGATTCCAACGAAACCCTGTTCTACCGCCTGGTCGATGATCACATCGACGAGATGCTGCCGATCATCTACACCCCCACCGTCGGCAAGGCCTGCCAGGAATTTTCGCGCATCTACCGCAGCCATCGCGGTCTGTTCATCAGCATCGACGACGTCGAACGCATGGACGAGATTCTCAACAACGTGACCAAGGACAACGTCAAGGTCATCGTCGTCAGCGACTGCGAGCGCATCCTCGGCCTGGGCGATCAGGGCGTGGGCGGGATGGGCATCCCCATCGGCAAGCTGTCGCTGTACACCGCGTGCGGTGGTATCAGCCCGGCCTATACCTTGCCGGTGGTGCTGGACGTGGGCACCAACAACCCCGAGCGGCTGGCCGATCCGCTGTATTTCGGACGTCGCGAGGAACGGGTGCGCGGCGAGCGCTACGAAGCGTTCGTGCAGGCCTTTGTCGAAGGCGTGCAGCGCCGCTGGCCGGAAGCGATCCTGCAATTCGAGGATTTTGCCCTGAGCAATGCCATGCCGCTGCTGGAGCGTTTTCGCGATCAGCTGTGCTGCTTCAACGATGACATCCAAGGCACCGCCGCGGTGACTGTGGGCACGTTGCTGGCCGCGTGCAAGGTCAAAGGCCAGAAACTCTCCGAGCAGACCGTGGCCTTCGTCGGCGCCGGCTCTGCTGGCTGTGGCATCGCCGAGCAGATCATCACCGCCATGCAGCTGGAAGGCTTGAGCGACAGTGAAGCACGCAGCCGGGTCTATCTGCTCAACAGCAAGGGTCTGCTGACCGATCGCCAGCCCGACCTCTACGACTTCCAGCAGCGTCTGGCCCACGGCAGCGAGAGCCTGACGTCCTGGTCGTTCGCCGGACAGTGGCCAACCCTGCTGGAAGTGGTGAGCAACGCCAAGCCGAGCGTGCTGATCGGCGTCTCCGGCAAGGCCGGCTTGTTCACCGAAGAAGTGGTGAAGACGCTCTACCAGCATTGCTCCAAGCCGATCGTCATGCCGTTGTCCAACCCGACCTCGCAGATCGAAGCCCACCCCAAGGACATCCTGCAGTGGACCGAGGGCAATGCACTGGTGGCCACTGGCAGTCCGTTCCTGCCGATCGAGGTGCTGGGCCGTACCTTCCCCATCGCCCAGTGCAACAACTCCTACATCTTCCCCGGTGTAGGGTTGGGTGCGATTGCCAGTCGAGCCACGCGCATCACCGATGGCATGCTCATGGCTTCGGCCCAGGCGCTGGCCGACAGCGCAGCGCCAGGGCAGATGCTGCCACCGCTTCGCGACGTGCAGTCGGTCAGCAAGCGCATCGCCTTGGCCGTCGGCCTGGCGGCACAGAAGGACGGTGTCGCAGCGCCGATGGATGAAGCCGCACTGCGCGAAGCGATCGAGGTGCATTTCTGGAAGCCGGAATATCGCGCCTACGAACGCCAGCCGTTGTAACCGCCAGACTCAGGCCAGGTTGTGGCTCTTCATCCAGCCCAACCCGGCCTCGGTGCCGCTCAACGGTTTGTACTCGCAACCGACCCAGCCCTGGTAGCCGATCCGGTCCAGGTGCTGGAACAGGAATCGAAAGTTGATTTCCCCGGTGCCCGGTTCGTGCCGGCCGGGGTTGTCCGCCAGTTGCACGTGGCCGATGGCAGGCAGGTGCGCCTGCAGCGTGCGCGCCAGGTCACCCTCCATCACCTGCATGTGATAGATGTCGTATTGCAGAAACAGATTCTCGTGGCCCACCTGTTCCCGAATCGCCAGCGCTTGCCGTGTGCCGTTCAGGTAGAAACCCGGCATGTCGCGGGTATTGATCATCTCCATGACCAAGCGAATACCGTGAGCCGCCAGTGCCTCGCTGGCATAGCGCAGATTGTCGATAAGGGTCTGCTGCACCTGCTGCGGATCGCTGCCTGACGGCGCGATACCGGCCAGGCAATTGATTCGGGTATTGCCCAGCACTTTGGCGTACTCGATGGCCGTGGCCACGCCAGCGCGAAATTCCTCACCACGATCGGGCAAACAGGCAATGCCGCGCTCGCCGTTGTCCCAGTCGCCAGGTGGCAGGTTGAACAGCACCTGGGTCAGGCCATGGTGTTGCAACCGTGCCTTGATCTCGGTGCTGTCGAATGCGTAGGGAAACAGGAACTCCACCCCGCGAAAGCCCGCCCGTGCAGCGAGGGCGAAACGGTCGAGAAAGGCATGTTCGGTGAACAGCATGGAAAGGTTGGCACATAAACGTGGCATGGCAGGCTCCATCTGTCAGGGAACGCGGTGACCGTCTGGGCGTGTCATCGCGCGCATACTGGCATCCTACGCCTACCTGCGCACCAGTGGTGGTCGGATAACGTCCATTACCCATGACGCGTTCGGGCGGTGGGCTTGCGCCGCTGCTGCAGAGCGCTGGAGCAGCGGCGCAAGCCGCATGGTGCTAGGGATGGTCCGGCCGGGCGATTAGCGCAGGGTCAGGGGGACGTTCAGATCCTTTAGACGCTGAGCCGTCTCGGCACTGACTTCGCCGGCCACGAACAATGAGTCACGCGTCGTGCCGTTATTCGTCGGCACCGCGGGCTCCGACACCCCCAGCGGCAAGCTTGCCAATACCTGCCAACTGGACTGCTGCGGCGCTACGTAGCCATGGTAGTGGCGGCGTATTGCGTCGGCATCCGTTACGGGCGTGTCCTCGAACGAAGCAAGGCTGTCCGAGACGGTGAATCCACCCGCCGCGTTTACCGAAGTAGCATGAGTCGCCAGCTTCTCTGCAGAGATGTCGATGTTTCCGCCTGCCTTGATCGAAGATCCGTTGTGGATACGATCCGTTATCTGCGTGTGGCTGTCATCGTCGGGCAATTCGACTTGAGGCGGCATCGGGGTCCAAGTGAACCCATACTTCTTGGCGTATATCCTTGGATTTCGAACTGCCGGTCAGTTGGATATCGTTGGCCTGCAGCTTGATGTCACCTTTGCTGTTGAGTGCCGAACCCGTCATATCGAGCAGATTGCCTGCTGCCAGCTGCATCGAGCCTCCGGCGAGGGTGCTGCGCGCCTGGGAATTGCGCAAGCCTTTACCGTTCCAGCCGCCTTGCTGCAGTTCGCCCTCCACAGGCCCCCACGCTAGGCCGCTCAGGCTGAAGTATTGCGTTTGGGCCATGCCATGAATCCGGAGATTGGTGCGAGCGTTGATACTCATGGCTCCTTTGGCGGAGAGATGAGAACCTTCGACAAAAATACTGCCTGGGCGAAACCTTTCCCCCTTCGCTTTCAGAGAGAGTGCTTTGCTGGCGGTCACCACGCTCGATCGATTGCTTTGGAATGTACGATCAAAACTGCGCAGTGCTTGATCGGCGCCAGGACGCGCACCATCGAGACGAGCAGTCTCGGTGGCCCCCTGAATGATGAGATCTCCGCTGCTGTGAACATTCACATTGGCCCCTGCCAGCCTGGCCCCATTGATCAGAATGTCATGACCGCCGATCGACAAGTCACGCTGTGCCTTGATTTCGGTCTGCTGCTGGAACGCATTCTCACGATGAGCTTCATGCGCCCGGCTGCCGGTCAGGCTGACCCGCCGTGTGCCGTTACCCTGAGTCGCTGTGCGTTTGAGATCCAGCCCGCGGATGAGCGTTGCTCCAAAACTTTTTCCGCCAATATCGATCGACCCTGTCGCATCAATCTTAGCGCCGTTCAGCGTGCCATTTGGGAGGGAGATCGAGCCGCCTTTGATATGAGTGGACTGCGCGCGCTCGACGTAAACGGAGGCGCGCTCTTCACCGGCACCGGAGCCGTCCAGCCATACCGTGCGACTGCCTTGGTCCACTACTGCCCCTGCGTGCAGTCCAGCACCACCTCCCCCTGTGTACAGGTCAACGGATTCAGGACCTTCGATATAGGTCGCTGCAATCTCGATGCCTTTGGAGCCGTCCAGCCTGACTCTTGCGGTAGAAACGACGCTGTTGCCTACATGGGTCACCTCATTTTCCGTAACGTGCGCATTCGACTCGCCAGGCGCCAGGGAATACCAGGTGTCTTCAGCCGTGCCGTCTCGTCGGGTCGTCTTTGAATTGCTGAAGGCATCGAATTTCAAACGACCACGCGAGCGCGCGTCGATAAGCCCACCCGTGAGTGCGAGGGAGGTCAGCTGCATGTCGCCTGCAGACGACAGCTTGAGATCCGCCGTTCCAGCGTCCACCGAAGCCTGCACGTAGGGCTCGTCTTTCTTGAGTAAGGCATTCATCCCCAGCGCTCCGGCGGATGCGATTTCGATGCCTTGTTTGCCCTGCAATCGGTCGACGGCCATTTTCACGCCCGCGCCGTCTTGAGTGCTGATGATCTTGATGCGCTGGGCCTGCATCGCGCCCACCAGGGTGGCATCGATTGCGGCAGGGGCCTGGGTGATGTCGCTGATCGCCAGGGTCTGCGCATCGACCTGCTGTCGACCCAGCAGCACGCTCAGATCGCCTCCGGCGGTCAGGTTGCCGTCGATTCTTATGCTGGGTGCGATCAACCGCATGGCACCGGCGCCGACCTCCACACCGCCTTTGTCGACCACCAGATGCTGCTCTGCCGAGCGCGTGTCGTAGCGCTGGATACGGCCATCTTCCAGTACGGCTGCACCTACCACGTACGTGGCGGTGTTTGCCTCATTCAAGGTCAGACGGGCACCGTTGAGTGAGATGCCATTGGGGTTGCTCAATACATAGTCGGCAGCCTGGCCAAAGATCACCTGCTCGCCGTCGATGGTGGAACCTTGCGTGCCTACCACCTCGTTCAGGATGGTGCTGGCGGCCGTGTCCGCGAACTGGGCATTGGCGCCGATCGCCAGCGTTTGTCCAGCGATCTGGGCGTGCCCCGAAGTCAGACTGTTGTTCAGCACGACGCCTGCCGTGCCGACGTTGTAGTCCTGCCATTGGTTGTGGGAAAGACCTTGGGCATTGGGTGCGACGATATTGATGACGGGAGCAAGCCCCTGGGTGTCGACGATGGCCGTGCCCATCGGGCCATCGACCGCTGCCAGCTCCACCGCCAAGGCAGGTTGGAGCGTGGCCAACAGCACGGTCGAGATGGCAAGGCCGAGCGTATGTCGGGTGAAGGAAGGTTTACGGGAGTTGGTCTGTAGCACAATGATGCTCCTCTCTGGGGGCTATGGGACGTTGGCAAGCGGCTGGATAAATCCGCCGCCGACCACTTTAGAGAGGTGCCAGGCATGGCGATGAGTGTAGGAATGATCCTCGTGCTGTGGGATGTGTCTGTCAGACGCTCAGGTTTTTAGCCTCGATCCCAGTACCCAAGGAATGGCGCCCATTGGCCAAGGGTCAACTGAAGTCAAATTCTATACGCTCGGGAATCCGCTTCATCAATACCCGGCCACCGCGAATTGAGACCCGCGCCGTGGCTTGCTGGCGTACCGCTTCGTAGTCATTCTCCGCACCCAGAATCACCAGATTCGCCGGACGTCCGACGGCAATGCCGTAGCGCTCGCCCAGGTTCAACGCGCGGGCGCTATTGTCGGTGACCAGGTCGAGTGAACGTTGCAGGTCTTCGAAACCCATCATGTGGCAGATGTGCAGGCCGGCATCCAGCACCCGCAGGATGTTGCCGTTGCCCAGCGGGTACCAGGGATCCTTGATGGAGTCCTGACCGAAGCACACGTTCATGCCGGCCCGGTCCAGCTCGGCCACGCGGGTCACGCCGCGGCGCTTGGGAAATGTATCGAAGCGACCCTGCAAGTGAATGCTCTCGGTCGGGCACGACACGAAGCTGATGCCCGACTGCTTGAGCAGGCGGAACAGTTTCGAGCAATAGGCGTTGTCATAGGAGCCCATCGCGGTGGTGTGGCTGGCAGTGACGCGGCTACCCATGCCGCGCACCCGGGCCTGCTCGGCGAGCACTTCGAGAAACCGCGAATGCGGATCATCGGTCTCGTCGCAATGCACGTCGACCAGGCAGCCGGTGCGCTCGGCCAGATCCATGAGAAAACCGATGGAGCTCACGCCTTGCTCTCGGGTGTTTTCGAAGTGCGGAATGCCGCCGACCACATCGGCGCCCATGGCCACCGCACGTTCCATCAGCTCGCGGCCGTCGGGGTAGGATTCGATGCCTTCCTGAGGAAAGGCCACGATCTGCAGATCGATCAGGTGGCGCGCTTCCTCGCGCACTTCGAGCATGGCCTTGAGCGCGCCCAAGGTAGGGTCGGTGACGTCGATGTGCGTGCGCACATGCTGGATGCCGTGCTCGGCGAGCATGCCGATGGTGGTCAAGGCGCGCTGCTTGGTGTCTTCGTGGGTGATGCTGGCTTTGCGCTGGCCCCAGCGCTCGATGCCTTCGAACAGCGTGCCGCTCATGTTCCACTGCGGATCACCGGCGGTGAGGGTGGCGTCCAGATGAATGTGCGGCTCGACCAGTGGAGCGATCAGCAGGTTTCCTTGCGCATCGATGTCATCCCCTTGGGCTGTCACCGTGTCCCCTTGCGCCTGGATCGAGGCAATGACGGCGCCCTCGCAGGTGACAGTGTGCAATCCATCGGTCTTGCGCAACCGGGCGTTGATGATCTTCATGGGGACTCCTTCTTTCTGGGTGCCAGGGGCCATGTTGCCATATTTGTCTGTGAGGCTTTGAAAAGCTTCAGGCGGGCGGGGTGAACAAGTCCCGGCGCGCGCCCTCGGTGATCGCCACGATGCCGGGATGCTTGACCTTGCGCTCGACCGAAATCACGTAGAACGACTCGGTGACCGCTTCGGTCTGCCCGATCAAGCGGACGCGATACTGCGTCATGATTTCCTCGGCGATGACGCTGGGCGCAATGAAGATCCCGCTGCCGGATTGGCCGAAGGCCTGCATCAAGGCGCTGTCGTCGAATTCCCCGACCACTCGCGGCAGTAGGCCCTGGTCGCCGAACCAGCGCATCAGGCGGCTGCGCAACACGCTTTCCTGACCGGGAATGAGCAGTGGCGCTCCATGCAGGCATTGGGGGAAATCGCCGCCATGGCGAGCGGCCAACTGCTCGGTGGCGAAGAAACTGATGCCGCACTCGCCCAGCTTCTGGCTGTAGCCCTTGATGTCCAGATGCGAAGGCATGGGGCTGTCGGAGATGACCATGTCCAGGCGCTGGATGGCCAGGTCGGCCAGCAAGCGTTCCAGCTTGTCTTCGCGGCAGGTGATGCGCAGGGGGTCGCTCAGTTCCATGGTCGGTGCGATCAGCCGGTAGACGATCGACTTGGGCACCACGTCGGCCACGCCCACACGGAAGGGGATCTGCTCTTCATCGGGCTGAGTGCGCAGTACCGCTTCGAGTTCGCCGGCCATCTGGAACATGCGTTCGGCATAGGGCAGGGCCTGACGACCGGCCTCGGTCAGCTCAAGATGTCTGCCAACACGCCGAAACAATTTCACGCAGAACGTTTCTTCGAGCAGGCTGATCTGACCGCTAATGGTTTGTGCGGTGAGGTTGAGTTGCTCACTGGCGCGCACGATGCTTCCGGTGCGCGCGACAACCCAGAAATAGTGAAGCTGACGATAGTTGAGCACGGGCACCTACACTTCGTAAAAACCGAAGTGTATCTGGTAAAAATACGAATTTTCCAGAAGTGTTTGCGTCTCTAGAATGCCTCGCTAGCAAAGAGCCAGTAGTTAGGGCTCGCTACTGTGCGCGGCACCGGCCGAGCCTCTCCAGACATTCAGCAAACCGTGATAAGGGCAGGAACGATACATGGAATACCTACTGGAACTGGCTTCAAGCCCCACCGCCTGGGTGGCGTTGATAACCCTGGTGATCATGGAAGTCGTGCTCGGTATCGACAACCTGATCTTCATCTCCATCCTGACCAACAAGCTGCCCAAGGAAATACAGGCCAAGGCCCGTCGTATCGGTATCAGCATGGCGCTGATCCTGCGCCTGGGTCTGTTGAGCACCGTGGCCTATATCGTCCAGCTGACCGAGCCGGTGTTTTCGGTGTTCGATCACTGGTTCTCATGGAAAGACGTGATCCTGATCGCCGGTGGTCTGTTCCTGCTGTGGAAAGCGACCAAGGAAATCCACCACACCGTGGACCCTGTCGAGCAGGAAGAGGCGAAGATTGGCGACAAGGTCAGCCTGAGCTTCGCTTCGGCGATCGGTCAGATCCTGGTTCTGGACCTGGTGTTCTCCATCGACAGCATCATCACCGCCGTGGGCATGACCGAGCACTTGCCGATCATGATCATCGCCGTGGTCAGCGCCGTCGTGGTGATGTTGCTGGCTGCCGAACCTTTGGCCAAGTTCATCAATGACAACCCCACGGTCGTCATGCTGGCTCTGGGCTTCCTGATCATGATCGGCATGACGCTGATTGCAGAAGGCTTCGGTGCCCATGTACCCAAGGGCTACATCTACGCAGCCATGGCGTTCTCGGCCACCATCGAAGGCTTGAACATGCTGTCGCGCAGGGCCAAGCAGCGCAAGCTGGCGGCTAATCGCGAGGTGTAAGCGAGGGGGACAAAGCGAGGGGGCATGTATGCCCCCTTTTTTTTCGCCTGGTAATTTTTGCGAGTTGATTCAGATGTGTTGCGGGGTGCTGGTGCGGCGCAGCGTTACAGCGGCTTTTGGTTTGACTTGTTGCCGGACCTGCGGCTCATGGTGCTGATGGCGACGCGCGATGCGCAGTACACCCCAGAGCATGGCGGCTGCCACGGCCATCCAGCCGGCAATCAGGCTGAAGATTATCATTGCAAGGCTCATCACTACCTCCATTGCTTTCGCGTCTTCTCGGTCACGTAATAGATGACCCTGAGGGTTTGCGAGCGTTTCAACCTATTGACGAAAGGTCATTTGCGTGAGTCGATCCTGCTTTTCGGCAATGGGTCACCGGGCGGCTATACCATGGACCGTGGGAAATCTATGATGGCCTTTCGCGCGGCACGTTGTGCGCCGCCCCAGTCCCGAGGAACACGATGCTGCGTAAATCGAACGTCATGACCAGGCTGCTGTTGGCCTGCAGCCTGATGGCAGGCATGGCCGGCTGTGCCAGCAACAATGGCCCGGCGTTACCGGGTCTGGCGGACCGGGTGGAGCTCAATGGCGTACCGTTCTATCGTGGCAACGCCAACCAGAGCGGTTCGATGGTGCTGGCCAGCATGCTCTCGCAACAAGGCATTACCATTACACCCGGGCTGCTCGATCCGGCCTTGAAGCTGCCCGGCGAGACGGATCGCCTGCAACAGAACATCACCCAGGTGGCCCGTGAATATGGCTTGTTGGTGTATCCACTCGATCCACACCTGAACGCATTGCTGGCTCAAGTGGCGGCGGGCAATCCGGTGTTGTTGCGCTACAGCGAAGGCTCGTTCCTGTGGTCGCAACCTCGCTATGCCTTGCTGGTGGGCTACGACCGGTTCAAACGGCACGTGCTGCTGCGCTCGGGGATGAACCGGCGTCTGCCGATGGATTTCGACAGCTTTGCGTCCGCGTGGAAGAGTGCAGGGTCTTGGGCCATCTTGATTCAGCAGCCCAACCAGTTGCCGGCACAGGTCGACCGCCAGCGCTGGCTCGACGCCGCCCGCGAAACCGCCGCAGCCGGCCAGGAACCCGCCGCCGCTCGCGCGCGCAAGGCCATTGGCCCGTGACCGCATACCACGCTTGAGGCCGCGGCAGTCATGCCGAAGGACCGCATGCACCCCGACGCGGCTCGCGCCGCTGCTACAGGGGAATCAGCTGCAATCCTGTAGCAGCTGCGCAAGCTGCATCGGCGGCACTCGCGGTGTGCCTGAATGACCGCGTCGAACCCGGACGCGGCTCGCGCCGCTGCTACAGGGGAATCAGCTGCAATCCCGTAGCAGCTGCGCAAGCTGCGTCGGCGGCACTCGCGATGTGCCTGGATGAACGCGTCTAGCCCGGACGCGGCTCGCGCCGCTGCTACAGGGGAATCAGCTGCAATCCCGTAGCAGCTGCGCAAGCTGCGTCGGCGGCACTCGCGATGCGCCTGGATGAACGCGTCCGGGTCAGAATCCCAGACGGTCGCGCAGGCTGTAATACCAGGCGCCCAGTTGGGTCAAGGGTGCGCCCAGGGCGCGGCCGCCGGGGAAGGGGTAATGGGGCAGGTCGGCAAACGCGTCGAAGCGCTCGGCCTGTCCGCTCAGGGCCTCGGCGAGCACCTTGCCTGCCAAGTGGGTGTACGTCACACCATGCCCGCTACAGCCTTGAGAGTAATAGATGTTGTCGCCCAGGCGACCCATCTGGGGCAGGCGCGACAAGGTCAGCAGGAAGTTGCCTGTCCAGGCGTAGTCGATCTTCACCTGCGCCAGCTGCGGGAACGCCTTGAGCATCTTCGGCCGAATGATCGCCTCGATGTTGGCCGGATCTCGCGCGCCATACACCACGCCACCGCCGAAGATCAGGCGCTTGTCGGCCGTCAGGCGATAGTAGTCGAGCAGGTAGTTGCAGTCCTCCACGCAGTAGTCCTGCGGCAGCAGACTGCGCGCCAGCTCCTCGCCCAAGGGCTGCGTGGCAATCACCTGGGTGCCACACGGCATCGACTTGGCCGCCAGCTCCGGCACCAGGTCGCCCAGATAGGCGTTGCCGGCGACGATGACGAACTTGGCCCGCACCTTGCCTTGAGCGGTATGGACCACCGGGCTTGGGCCGCGCTCGATGCGTGTGGCGGGCGATTGCTCATGAATGCGGCCGCCCAGCGACTCGACTGCCGCCGCTTCGCCCAAGGCCAGGTTCAGCGGATGGATATGACCGCCACTGACATCGAGCAAACCGCCTACGTACTGTTCGCAATCCACAACTTGGCGGATGCGCTTCTCGTCCAGCAGTTCCAGTTGGGTGTGGCCGTAGCGCTCCCACAAACGCTGCTGGGCCTCCAGGTGCTTGAGCTGCTTGGCGGTAAGCGCCGCGAACACACCGCCATTCTTCAGATCGCAGTTGATGCCGTAGCGGGTCACCCGTTCACGGATGATCCGCGCACCCTCGAAGGCCATGTCGCCCAGCAGCCGCGCCTGATCAGCGCCGACGCTGCGCTCGATCACATCCAGATCCCGGCTGTAACTGTTGACGATCTGGCCGCCGTTGCGTCCCGAAGCGCCGAAACCGACCTTGGCCGCTTCCAGCACGCAAACGCTGAAACCCCGCTCGAGCAGAAACAGCGCACTGGACAATCCGGTGTAGCCCGCGCCGATGATGCACACATCCGCTTCGACTTCGCCTTGAAGGGCAGGGCGGGGCGGCGCCGCGTTGGCGGAAGCGGCATAGAAGGACGGTGGATACTGCATGCTGGACATCCGGCAACCTCGGCTCGGTGGAATTCGCCTGTGTCTGGATGCTAGCGCAGTTGCCAGCCGCTCACCAGCGCACTGGATCGGCCGGCGCTGAAAATAATTCCGCATTTCATAGGCTTAGCGTGAGAAAGGAGTTGACAGGCAGCGTCGATTACGTAGAATGCCGCCTCACAGCAGGCACGTAGCTCAGTTGGTTAGAGCACCACCTTGACATGGTGGGGGTCGTTGGTTCGAGTCCAATCGCGCCTACCAAACAAAATCCGCTCTGCTGGGCGGTACGAAAGGGCGATCCGAAAGGGTCGCCCTTTTTTGTGCTCAACGATCGGAAAGTTGCCGGAGGCGTTCCACCAGGGCTTCGAGTTGAGCGCCGCGCATTTCAATCTCGGCGAGTAAGTCGCCAAGCTCCGCGTTTGTTTCCGGTCGATCCAGGCAGCGCCGGACATCGGCCAGGGCGCCGGTGTACGCCTGCTGATGCTGGTGCAGGCGGATCAGGTGCAACGCCAATAGATCATGCTGGAACATCGCGGCCACCTTCTTGCAGTGTTACGGCAGCCTACCAATGCGCGGCCTTGCATGTCGCGGATTCAATTCAACGGCCGCCATTGCACATCGCGCAGCCCTCGGCGTTCGACGTGGCGGCGCAACTGCTCGGCATGTTCCCCCGCATTGGTGCCGCCGTAGACCAGTCCGATTCCCGAGTGCAAGGCCGCGTAGTACCACGCATCGGCGTCGCTCATGTGCGTGTCTCGCTGTTGAAAGCGCCGGGACTCACCGTTGAGTACATAGCGAATCTCGTAATCCGTGAACCGGCTTGTCATATAATGCTCCCGCTTTACCGGGCATCAGACATGCAGGCCATTGGCCAGTTCCGTCATGATGGCAAAAAACTACTATCGATCAGACCGGGTTATCGGGAAGGCGATGGAGACGATGGACAGGACGTCGAACGCAGTGCGGTTCGAGCTGGGCAAGGATGCTTGAGAATGATGAACAGATGGATCGCGTGCATGGCGCTGGCAGTCCTGTTGGCCACTGCCGGCTGGTTCGCCATGGTGATCGACCTGGAAGGGTTGACCTACAGCCGCCATGGCGAATTACCGGATCGTCGGTAAGCTTTCAGCTGGGCTCGGTCGAGGCATCGGCGCCATCGATGTCCGGATCGTCCGGAAGCACCTCGGGCTCGCCGTCATCGGCATCGTTGAGGGCGGCGCCATCGCTGGTCAGGTCATCTGCCAGCGGATCGGCCTCGGCCTGGCCGATCAGCGGGATTGGGTCGATATCGGTATTCATGGCATGCCTCGCAAGTTGACGTTGGGGTCATGCATTGGAGGCATGCCGGAGGGGCAGGTTCTGTTCGATCCGTGACCGTCGGTCATGTCAGGGTTCGACTTCGTTGAATTCGCAGTAATCCTCCCAGCTCAGGCCGAGTGCATCGGCCACTTCCCGATGCACCTCCAGACGCATGGCCTTGAGTTCTTCCGGACTTTCAGCAATCAACTGCAGCGCCAGCTCCCAGGGTTCCAGCCCCTGCGCCTGAGCTTCGTCCTCGAACGCCCACTGCACCTGTTCTGCCTGCTCGCGGGCGTTCAGCACCTGAATCTCTTCGCGCAATTGGGGATGTGCATCGAGAAATATCGCCAATGCGGCTTGGTTGCGGTCTTCTTTGGCGATCATGTCTAGGCCCTGCTGACTGTTGGAAATAAAGCGACATGATGCCATGGCGCCGCCGGCCCGTCAGCGACGGTCAACGGGTGGACGGGCGCGGGGAGGGCGGATGGTGATAAAATCTGCGCCTCGAATTCTGGAGGTAGACGCGTGCGCAAGTTGATGATGGTGATGGCAGTGCTGACGTTGGCCGGGTGCGGCACGGCGTTCGAAAAAGCCCACGAAGCGGTCTCGCAGTTGCTGGAGAACCCCAAGACGGCGCGTTTCACCAATGTGCGCACCACCGACCAGGGCAACTACTGTGGCCAGGTGAAGGGCAAGGACGCCCAAGGCGTCTACGGACCTTACCGCAGCTACGCGGCGATTCCCCATGGCGACCAGTTCGAGGTCGTCATCGACAATGACGGCAACGATCCGCGCGTGCGCGAGGTGTGCGGCAGTGCCGAGGAGCTGCTGCCGCCAGTGGATGTCGCCGAGCAGCAGGGGCAGCAATGGGAGGTGCGTATCGTTTCGGGCCGCAACATGGGCTCGGTGACCGACATGGCCGCCCGGCTGGTGGAAAATGGCTTCGTCGCCAGCTTCGTCCAGCATGACGGCGAAACCATCGTCTATCTGGGGCCATTCGACAGCAAAGCCGAAGCTGAAAAGGAGCGGGCACGTCTGATGGGTTCGCGCGGAATCGAGTCCGTGGTGATGCCGTTCAGCAAGGCGGACACGCCCTGAAGCGAGGGTGCACTTCAGGGCCGCGGCGTCAGCTGCAGGCCTTGAGGTCCACCGGCCCGACGAACGCGTTGCCGTGGCCCATCACACAGGCCACCTGCTGGTTGCGCTGGCGCTCCCAGACCTGCACCGGATAGGTCTTGTCCCACGCCTGGTACAGCTGGGTGTCCTGGCGTGAAAGACGCAGCCCATACTGCTTGCTCATGTACAGATAGGTGCGCGCGATCATGCCGCGGATCGACGGTCGTGGCATGACCTTTTTCGCCTTGAAGTCGACCTGGGTCAGGCACGAACCGTATTGCCCGCGCTGTTCGGGCAGCCAGCCGAAGCTGAAATTGTTCCGGTCGCCGTTCACTTCGCCGATGCTCGGCACCAGGTTGTGCAAGTCGGCTTCGGCGGTCTGATAGACCTTGTCGTTGCGGGTGCAGTTCTTGCGCCCACCGTTCTGCCAGCATTGGCGCTGGTGGCCAATCTGCCAGGCGGGCACGATGTGTTCCCATTCGATACGCGCGGCGCGGTTGGCATTCTTGCGCGGGACATAACCACAGGCGGCGAGGTCCACGCGGTTGCCGCTGTACTTGCAGCCGCAATAGAACTCCGTGGATTGTGGCGCGTACAGCTTCCAGGCGATCTTCTTGGCTTCGCTGAAGGTACGCGGGGCATCGGCGTGGGCGGTGAAACTGAACAGCATCAAACTGACGAACAGACTGCGAACCATCATTGAATCAATCTTCCTTCGGTACAACCCAGAAAATCTGCACGCCACCGTCGTCGCGGTGGGCAAGGGTGACGTTATCGTTCTCGGCGATTTCCTCGAGCATTTGCGCCCAGTCATCTTCGCTCTCGTGTTCGAGCCGAAAGATGAGGGCCGCACGGGACTTCTGCGCGGTGGGTGAGTTGATGATCTTCTGGATGCGCACGCCTAGACGTTCATAGGCGCTCGGCGCGGCGGGGGTGGCAGTGGTCACGACGCGTTTCCTTGATGGGCTGTACGTGCGTACAGTATTTGACTGTAAGACGTTTCGCAATAGCCCTGGGTAAATAGCGGGTTTCTGACAGCGGATTCGCGATTTTTCTTCCGTGTTCAGGAAAAAACCTGAGCCCGATCAGAGACATCCGACAAGTCGCGTCGAATCGAAAGTCCCGGCAGTGATATCGTTATTCGATAACGATATTTAAAATTCCGTTCTTATACCTCTACAGTTCGGCCATTCCCTCGTACTCAATAGCCAGAGTCGGAGCACAACATGGCCGTCGCCCTTTCAGAAATTCCTCGTCAGTCCTTCGAGATCCGTCCGTTGGCCGGCCATGTCGGGGCCGAAATCATCGGCCTGGACTTGCGCCTGCCGCTCAACGACCAGGATTTCGCCAGCATCCACCGGGCCCATCTCGACCATCACGTCGTGGTCTTTCGCGACCAGCGCATCACCCCCCAGCAGCAGATCGACTTCAGCCGCCGTTTCGGTGTGCTGCAGATCCATGTGCTCAAGCAGTTTCTGCTGGCCGGGCACCCGGAGATTCTCATCGTTTCCAACATCGTCGAGAACGGCCAGCCGGTCGGGCTGGGTGACGCGGGCAAGTATTGGCACTCGGACCTGTCGTACAAAGAGCTGCCGAGCCTGGGCTCGATGTTGCATGCGCAGGAGTTGCCCAGCGAGGGCGGCGACACCCTGTTCGCCGACATGCATCGAGCCTGGGACACTCTTCCATCAGCCTTGCGCGAGGCAGTCGAAGGCAGGCAGGCCGTGCACTCGTACACCGCGCGCTACAGCGAGGGCAAGAATGCGGCCAACTGGCGGCCGACCTTGACGGCGGAGCAACTGGCCCAAGTTGTGACCGTGACCCACCCGGTGGTCCGTACCCATCCGGAAAACGGCCGCAAGGCCCTGTTCGTCAGTGAAGGGTTCACCACTCACATCGTCGGCCTTCCGGAAGACGAAAGCCGTGATCTGCGGCAGCAGCTCTATGCCCACAGCGTGCGCGAAGACAACGTCTATCGGCATCAATGGCAAGCCCACGACATGGTCTTCTGGGACAACCGCTCGTTGATTCACCTCGCGGCCGGCTGCCCGGACCACCTGCGGCGCAAGCTGTACCGCACCACCATCCAGGGCGATGCGCCGTTTTGATAGGGAGTCTTGCATGAACGCTGCACTGCCAGGCCACACGGCCAGCGCTGGGACCGATTCGGCAACCGGACAACGGGCGACTCCCGAAACCCTGTTGCAGGTAGAGAACGTCAGCCTCGAATACCGCACCTCCGAACGAGTGGTGCGTGCGACTCACCAGGTCAGCTTCGAAGTCGATCGGGCCGATCGCTTCGTCTTGCTGGGCCCGTCCGGGTGCGGCAAATCCACCTTGCTCAAGGCCGTGGCCGGTTTCATCAAGCCCAGTGAAGGTCAGATCCGCCTCGCGGGTGAGCGGATCGAAGAGCCGGGCCCCGACCGGATCGTGGTGTTTCAGGAGTTCGACCAGCTGCCGGCTTGGAAAACCGTGATCGAAAACGTGATGTTTCCGCTATTGGCGTCGCGCACGCTCAAGCGTGCCGAGGCCAACGAGCGGGCCCGTTACTACCTGGAGAAAGTCGGCTTGAGTGCCTTTGCCGATGCCTACCCGCACACCCTTTCCGGCGGCATGAAAGCGCGGGTGGCGATCGCCCGGGCGTTGGCCATGCAGCCGAAGATCCTGCTCATGGACGAGCCCTTCGCCGCACTCGATGCGCTGACGCGACGCAAGATGCAGGAAGAGCTGCTGGAGCTGTGGCAGGAAGTGCGCTTCACCTTGCTGTTCGTCACCCACTCCATCGAGGAAGCCTTGGTGGTGGGCAATCGCATTCTGCTGCTCTCACCTCATCCGGGCCGGGTGCGGGCCGAGATCAACAGCCACCAGTTCGACCTGGGCAGCCTGGGTGGCGTGGATTTCCAGGCCAGTGCCCAGCGCATTCACCGGCTGCTGTTCGACGAAGGTGAAGAGCCGCTGATGGATCGTCCGGTGGATTTCCAGCATTTGCGCATCGCCTATTGATATCGCTGCACTGACCTCGCCGCATTCGGAGCACATCCATGAGCCTTTCCCCACCCGTGCGTCAGGAGTACGAAGTTGCTCTTGAGCCGTTCACTCAATCCGAACTCGTTCGGGATATTTCCCTGCCTCGGCGCATCTGGCAACAGGCGTGGGTGCGCAAGGGTGTGATCCTGCTCGCCCTGGCCGTGCTCTGGGAGCTGGCGGCACGCTGGCAGAACAACGACCTGCTGCTGCCCAGTTTCCTGCAGACCGCCAACGCCTTCATCGATGGCATCGCCAGTGGCGAACTGCTGAGCAAGGTGTGGATTTCCTTGACCGTGCTGATCAAGGGCTACCTGATCGGCATCGTCCTGGCGTTCGGTTTGACCACCCTGGCGGTGTCGACCCAGCTGGGGCGCGACCTGCTCAGCACGCTGACCGCCATGTTCAACCCGCTGCCGGCCATTGCCCTGTTGCCACTGTCGTTGCTGTGGTTCGGCCTGGGCGAGAACAGCCTGATCTTCGTGCTGGTGCATTCGGTGTTGTGGGCCCTGGCCCTGAACACCTACGCCGGTTTCCTCGGCGTTTCTGAAACCCAGCGCATGGCCGGGCGCAACTATGGACTGCGTGGCTTGCGCTTCGTCTGGTACATCCTGATACCGGCGGCGCTGCCGTCGATCCTGGCGGGCCTCAAGATCGGCTGGGCGTTCGCCTGGCGCACCTTGATCGCCGCCGAACTGGTGTTCGGTGCGTCGTCCGGCAAGGGCGGCCTGGGTTGGTACATCTTCCAGAACCGCAACGAGCTGTACACCGACAAGGTGTTCGCCGGACTGGCCGCAGTGATCCTGATCGGCCTGCTGGTGGAAAACCTGCTGTTCAACACCTTCGAACGTCTGACCATCAAGCGCTGGGGCATGCAGCGCTGATCCCTCAATCCCTGTCCAGAGCATTCAACATGGTATTTGCAAACAAGCTTTCCCTGGCCTGCGGCCTCGCCGCTGCGCTGCTGGCCGGTGGGGCCAGCGCCGAAGGCAAGATCAGCATCGCCCAGCAGTTCGGCATCGGCTACCTCATTCTCGATGTGGTGCGTGACCAGCACCTGATCGAGAAGCACGGCAAGCAGCAGGGCATCGATATCGAGGTGGACTGGAACAGCATTTCCGGCGCCACCGCAATGAACGAGGCGTTGCTCGCCGGTGCGTTGGACGTGGTCTCGGCCGGTGTGCCGCCGATGCTCACCGTGTGGGATCGGACCAAGGGCCGGCAGAACGTCAAGGCCATTGCCTCGCTGGGCTCCATGCCCAACTACCTGCTCAGCAACAACCCAGACGTGAAGACCTTGAAAGACTTCACCGACAAGGATCGCATCGCGGTGCCCGCCGCTGGCGTAGGCTTCCAGTCACGGACCCTGCAGCTGGAAACGGCCAAGCTGTACGGCGACAAGGAATTCAAGAAATTCGACAACATTTCGGTGAGCATTCCCCATCCGGATGCGACCTCGGCACTGATCGCTGGCGGTTCGGAAATCAGCGCGCATTTCTCCAGCCCGCCGTTCCAGTACCAGGCCCTGGAAAACCCCAAGGTGCACAAGGTGCTCAGCAGCTACGACATTCTCGGTGGCCCGGTGACCTTCAACGTGTTGTACACCACGCAGAAATTCCACGACGAAAACCCCAAGACCTACAAGGCGTTCTATGACGCACTGGTGGAAGCGGCGCAGATCGTCACGGCGGACAAGGTCGCCGCCGCCAAGACCTACATCCGTGTCGAGAAATCCACCCTGAGCGAGGCGTTCGTCGAGAAGATCGTGGAGGACCCGGAGATCAACTTCACCGTGGCGCCGCAACGCACCTTCATCTACGCCGAGCGCCTGCATGAGCTGGGCGTGCTGAAGAACAAGGCGCAGAGCTGGAAGGACTACTTCTTCGAAGAAGCGCACGGCGGCGACGGCAGCTGATCATTGCTTAGAAAGCATCGACGCCGACGCTCACATGCCCTGTGAGCGTCGGCGTCTTGCGTTTCAGACGGCGGCGGGTGCGGGCAGGCCGAGGGCAGGGTAGTACTGGGCGAAACGCACGTTGTCGTGCTGGTCGACGAGCTTCTTCAGCCGCTCGTTGAATGCCCGCCCGACACCGTACTGCCCGCCGGACACCGTGCGGAACTGCGCAGTGAGCACGATGCCGTTGAGGTCCATCTTGTCCACCCCGAACACCTGCAGCGGCCCCTGCAGGTTGTGCTTGAGCATCACGTCGTCGACGATCGATTGGCCCGCCTGCTTGATCAGGTCCAAGGCCGTATCGATGTCGCTGTCGTAGGTGAACTGCACCGAAAAGAATGCATAGGCGAACTGCCGGGACTGGTTGGTCACTGCCTTGATCTGGCCGAACGGCACCGAATGCACGAAGCCTTTGCCGTCGCGCAGGCGCAGGGTGCGGATGGTCAGGCTCTCCACGGTGCCCGCATGCCCGGAATCGAGCACCACCCAGTCGCCGATGGCGATGGTGTCTTCGATGAGAATGAACAACCCGGTGATGACATCCTGCACCAACTGTTGCGAGCCGAAGCCGATGGCCAGGCCGACCACCCCGGCACCGGCCAGCAGCGGCGCGACGTTGATGCCCAGGTTGGCCATGGTGGTGATGGTGCAGATCACCAGCAGGATGATTTTGATCGCGTTGCGCAGCATCGGCAGGATGGTCAACACCCGCGTGCTCGGCTGACGCGTGGCACGCTTGCCCACCGAGGGCTTCAGCGCCTCTTGAATGGCGGTGTCCAGCACCACCCACAGCAGCCAGGTGACCAGCAGGATCAAGCCGATGCTGCTCAGCGAATCACTGATGGCGCGGCCCATGCTGTTGCGCGCGGCGAACTCCAGCATCGACACGCCCCAGATCCGCCCCAGCAGCTCGATGAAGGCGATGGCCATGGCGATGCGTGCCACCGCGTGCCCCAGGCTGCGCAGCAGCTCTTTATAGGGACGCAGGCGCGGCGTGGCCGTGGCGGGGGGCTTGAACAGGTGCTGCATGACCGTGCTGAGAAACACCGTGGCGATCAGCAGGACCGTGGTCAGCAACGCATTCTGCAAGGCTTTCTGGCTTTCCTCGCCCGCACCGATCAAATGCACCGCCGACACCAGGATCATCAGCAGGATAGGCAGGTACCACAGGGATGAGAACAGCCGCAGCGATTCCTGCACCGCACGATGCTGAAGACGCTGCGGCAGTGGCCGGTTGCGGATCAGGTGAGCCACCGGCCGGCGCATGCGTACCACCAATACGGCGAACGAGAGGGTGGCGAACAGGCCGGCGACCACCGCCAGGCTGGCAGTGAAATTGGTCCCCAGTTGCCGAGCGATCTGCGGGCTGGTCAGTGCATCGCTGAGGGCGGCAAGAAAGCCGATCATGAACAGCGGCCGTGGCGCATAGCGTCGCAAGGCGCCGACGGCAGCGCGCTTGTGTCCGCTGTCGAACAGGGTGATCACGCACATGATCACCGACGTCGAGAAAATGCCGCTGCTGGTGGCGTAGGCCAGCGACATGCCGATGGCGCGGGCGATGGACATGTCCAGGGAATGACTGGCGTACAGCGTCACCGGCAGTGCGACGATGGCCGCAAGGGTGAAGGGCAGGATATAGCCCAGCAAGTTGTGCAGGCGGGGACGTTCCCGGACGAATCGGCGGCGTGCGCTGCGCGCGACGATGAAGCGTCCGAGGAAATGCACGGCCAGAAACGTGGCCATCCAGCACACCGACAGCAGGATGAAATCGGTCGCCAGGTCCAGCGCCGAGCGTGAATGCCGATTGATCAGCGTGTCGACCTCGCTGGCGGCGCGGTCGGTGCGCAAGCGCCAGGTGTCGAGCACGTGCTCGTCCAGATCTAGCTTTTTCTGCACATCATCGATGCCGTTGCTCAGGGCGCCCAGTAGACCTCCCTGCACCAGTGGCGCGGGGTCTTCGTTGGGTGCATCGGCTGCGGGTGCTTCGGAGGCCTGCAGGCTGAAACTCAGCAGCACTGACAGCAGGAAGAGGGTGAATCTGGCGCGGGAACTGAACACAATGCGGGTCGCTCTATTGGTCGGTACACCAGTCACTGATTGAATTTTGCCGGGCAAGTTCGCCGATTGGCGGCATTTGTCGGGATTGTTCATCTTGCATTTGGAGCATCCGCCATGTGTTCAGGTCGGGTCTGCTACCGTTCATACGTTTCTCATCCAAGGCTTTGATCATGTCGTCGAGCAGCACCTATGCCACCGCCGCACCTGGGCGGCGAGAGCAGTTTTCCACCCGTATCGCTTTCTTCATTGCCGGCTTCGCCATGGCTGCCTGGGCCCCGCTGGTGCCCTTGGCCAAGGCGCGGGCCGAACTCAGCGATGGCAGCCTGGGGTTGCTGTTGCTGGGCCTGGGGGCCGGTTCGATTCTGGCCATGCCGTTGTCCGGTTATCTGTGCGCCCGCTGGGGTTGCCGACGTGTCATCGTCGGTGCCGGCGTGCTGATCTGCCTGATGTTGCCCCTGCTGGCCACTGCCGGGACCCTGCCGCTGTTGATCGGTGCGGTGTTGCTGTTCGGCGCAGGGATGGGGGCCATCGACTGCGCCATGAATATCCAGGCAGTGCTGGTCGAGAAGGCCAGCGGCCGACCGATGATGTCGGGCTTCCATGGCCTGTTCAGCGTCGGTGGCATACTCGGGGCCGGCGGCATGACCGCACTGCTCGCGCTGGGCCTGACGCCGCTGCTGGCAGTGGCCTGTGTGGTGGCAGTGACCCTGCTGGCGGTATTCAAGGCCGCACCCCACCTGCTGCCCTACGGCAACGAAAGCGACGGCCCGTTGTTCGCCATGCCGCGCGGCATCGTGCTGTTTCTCGGTGCGCTGTGCTTCATCGTCTTTCTCACCGAGGGCGCGATGCTCGACTGGAGCGCAGTATTCCTGGTCTCCGAGCGGGACATGCAACCGGCCTATGCCGGACTTGGCTATGCGGCGTTCGCCACTGCCATGACCATCGGCCGTCTGACCGGCGACAGGATCGTCGCTCGCTTCGGTGGAGCGCGGGTCACCTTGTTCGGCGGGCTCTGCGCCGCTGCCGGACTGGCCCTGTCGCTCGCCATCCCGGCCTGGCCTGCGGCGTTGCTGGGTTATGCGCTGATCGGCGCCGGCTGCTCGAACATTGTCCCGGTGCTGTTCACCGCTGTCGGCCGGCAGACCACCATGCCGCAGAGCGCGGCCATCCCGGCCATGACCTCGCTGGGGTATGCGGGGATTCTGGTAGGGCCGGCGTTCATCGGCTTCGTCGCCCACGGCAGCAGCCTGTCGATCGCGCTGGGCGTGCTGATCGTGCTGCTGCTGTTCGTCGCCGCCAGCGGGCGCTACCTGCGAAACTGAAGCGACCGTGCAGGGTCTACGCTGAACGGGGTCCAGTCGACCCTTCATGGTCATTCGATACGGAGTTCAGCCATGCAATTGCACGGATCCTGTCACTGCGGTGCCGTCACCTTCAGCCTGCACAGCGCCCACCCTTATCCTTATCAGCGTTGCTACTGTTCGGTCTGCCGCAAGACCCAGGGCGGCGGTGGCTACGCAATCAACCTGGGGGGCGAGGCCGCGAGCCTCAATGTGCAGGGCCGCAGCCACATCACCGTCTACCACGCCCGGATGCCCGACGAAGACGGCACTGGCACTCACGCCAGCACCGCCGAACGGCATTTCTGTCATCTGTGCGGCAGTGCCTTGTGGCTGTTCGATCCGGCCTGGCCGGAGCTGGTGCATCCCTTTGCCAGCGCCATCGACAGCGAGTTGCCCGTGCCGCCGGAGCACACTCACTTGCTGCTGGACTCCAAGGCAGGGTGGGTTGAGGTGGAAGCCGGCAGGAATGACCGGCAATTCCAGCAGTATCCTGACGAATCGTTGGCTCAATGGCACGAGCGGCTCGGCTTGACTCAGGACTGAGCCCGCGGGCCGTTCGGAAACATGGTGAATCACCTCGGGGGTGTCGTCAGGCCATGGCGCGGCGAACGCCGAGGACGATTCGGCCTCAAAGGCCTGAACCCACCGTGATCGAGGACACGCCATTCATGAAGTTGTCCCTATTGGCGACCATTCTTCTTGGCGCGATGCTGTCCCATTCGGCCTTGGCCGACGTGGCAGCTGCACACGCGCCGCTACGCCAGCCTATCAGCCTGGCTGCAAACGACGCCTCCAACCCCTATAACAGCCCGATCCGACGGATCAACCCCAACAGTCGGCAAGGCACCACTGCGCCCAATCCGCAGCCGCGCCAGCCGACACCGCGCACCGATAACCCGCGGCCGCCGACGCTGGAAAATCGCGGCATCGGCAACGGCGACAACCTGCGCCGGCCAGCCAACGGCACCCAGCAACCCCGCACTGCGCCTGGCACGCGGTGATTCCTCTTTTTTTCCGCTGAAGGATAAGCCCTATGTTGCAGAAAACCCTGTTCGCCTCAGCCTTCGCCGGCCTTGCCCTGTATGGAATGGCCGCTTCGGCCGCCACGGTGAAAACCTATCAGAGCGAACTGGGCCAGGTGACGGTCACTACCGTTGCCGAAGGCCTCAAATACCCCTGGGCTCTGGCGTTCTTGCCGGACAACAAAGGCATGCTGGTGACCGAAAAACCAGGTGATCTGCGCGTGGTCAGCGCCGAAGGCAAGATTTCGTCGCCCATCAGCGGCGTGCCGCAGGTATGGGCGAAGAACCAGGGCGGGCTGCTCGACGTGGTGCTGTCGCCCGACTTCAAGGCTGACCGCATGGTTTATCTGTCGTATGCCGAGCAGGGTGAGGACGGCAAGGGGGGTACGGCAGTGGGGCGCGGCCGGTTGTCCGAGGACCTGACTCACCTGGAAAACTTCACCACGATCTTCCGTCAGGAGCCCAAGCTGTCGGTTGGCAACCATTTCGGTTCGCGGCTGGTGTTCGACCGCGACGGCTATCTGTTCATCGCCTTGGGTGAAAACAACGAGCGCTCGACTTCCCAGGATCTGGACAAGCTGCAGGGCAAGGTTGTGCGTATCTTCCCCGACGGCAAGGTGCCCAAGGACAACCCTTTCGTAGGGCAGAAAAACGTGCGCCCGGAAATCTGGTCGTTCGGCCACCGCAACCAGCAGGGGGCGGCCTTGAACCCGTGGACAGGCACCCTGTGGACACATGAGCACGGCGCCAAGGGTGGCGATGAGCTGAACATCATCGAGAAGGGGGCCAATTACGGCTGGCCGCTCTACACCCACGGCATCAACTATTCCGGCGAGCCGATTCCCGAAGCGAAAGGGAAAACCGGTCCGGGCATCACCGATCCCTACCATGTCTGGGAGAAGTCGCCGGCCATCAGCGGCATGGCGTTCTATGACAATGACAAGTTCAAGCGCTGGAATCACAACCTGTTCATCGGTGGGCTAGCGTCCGAAGACCTGATCCGCCTGCAGTTCGAAGACGACAAGGTGGTGCACGAAGAGCGTCTGCTGGGCGAGCGCGGCGAGCGTATCCGCGACGTGCGTCAGGGTCCCGACGGCTATCTCTACGTGCTGACCGATGACGACGAAGGGGAATTGCTGAAGATCGGCCTGGAATGAATCGGCTCATTTGATCGACGCCGTGAAACCTCTGGGCCATCTTCGAGTCGATTGCTGGTCAACGACTTGCAGGGTCCTGGCGATTTCATGGTCTCAAGAGGTTCAGCATGATCGGCGTCATCATACCCGTGCACAACAAGCAGGCCAGCCTGGACCGATGCCTGCAATCGGTCATGCTGGCCGCCGAGCATGGCACCTTGTGCACCGAGCTGGTCCGTATCGTCGTGGTGTTGGATAACTGCAGCGATCGGTCGCGGGACATTGCCCAGCGCTACCCGGTGCGGTTGATCGATATTGGCGCTGGCAGCAAAGTCACTGCCCGGGCGGCGGGCGCTGCTCATCTGGTCCAGGCTGGAGCGCGTTGGCTGGCCTGGACCGAGGCCGACGCTCGCGTTCCCGATGACTGGCTGGCGGCTCAGTTGGCGTACCGGGTGGATGCGGTCTGTGGTCGCGTGGACCTCGAACCGGGCATGTTGAAGGCAGTTGCCGGCCAGCGTCGCCGACGGTCCATTGCCTTTGACGAGCCGCGGCCCAGTGTTCATGGTGCGAACCTGGGCATCAGTGCCGCAGCCTATGCGGAGGCGGGCGGGCTCAAGGCGGGGCAGGATGAGGTGCAGCTGATTCGTCAGATTGAATCCAGTGGTCGGCGTATCGCCTGGAGTGGTTCGGTGCGTGTGAGGCGTGGTACACCGGTTGGCAGTGGTTATGGCGAGCCGGTGCGGCTTCCGGCATTGAGCAAGGTCAGTGGGTTCTGAAATGTTGAATGTGATTACGCTGGTGCATGGCCGCGAGCGGCAGCTGGACAATGTCATCCGCGGACTGGAGCGGGGTAGTCTGATGCCGGAGGCGCTCTGGGTGGTGTTCATGAACCAGCCTGCGCGTCATCTGCACAGCGAGTGTTTTCCGATTCACTGCCTGATGGTCGACGATGCTTCCCACGGTCTGCCACTGGCCAGGGCGCGCAATGCAGTGCGCCAGTGTGAAGGCGAGCAGTGGGTGTTTCTCGACGTGGACTGCATTCCTGGTGAAAGCCTGCTTCGTGATTATGAGGCCGCGTTGCGCGAGATGCCTGGATCCTTGCATCTGGGCGAGGTGCGCTATCTGCCCAGCACCGCGCAGATGGAGGGCTGGACCCATGCCACGCTGGCCCGCGATGGGGTGGCCCACCCGTTGAGCCAATACCGGGGCGCACCGGGATCGCTGCTGCCCCATCATCTGTTCTGGTCGCTGAATTTTGCCTGTACGCGAGCGGTTTTCGAACGCATTGGTGGGTTCGACGAGGGGTATCTGGGCTACGGCGCTGAAGACACCGATTTCGCTTTCAGTGCGCGTCGGCAGGGTGTCGAGTTGAGAACGGCGGCGGCCCAGGCTTTCCACCAATACCATCCCACCTGGCGTCCGCCGCTCAACCATTTCTCCGCGATCGTGGCCAATGCGCAGCGCTTCCATCAACGCTGGCAGGAGTGGCCCATGGAGGGCTGGCTTGGCGAGTTCGTCGAGCTGGGTCTGGTGAGCTGGTCCGCGCAATCGTTGCAGATTCTGCGCCATCCAACCGATGCGGAAGTCGACGCCTGCCTGGATCGTGCGGGCTCGGGGTTCTGAAGCGTTCGTCCGATTCGGCAACGATTGCTGGCTTGCTCACGGCTCACCGGTTTCCTACCTTGACGGATTTGCGGAGGCCAGGGAATGTCGGCGTGCAGGAGGGCCTGTGGGTTGCGCAAGGGGCGCGCGAGCGAAGTGGGTCAGGTGTATTCGATCACCTGTGTGACGGCAGATCGGGAATCGGTGTTTGCCTGTTGGCGAAGTGCTCGGTTGTTGGTGGCTCAGTTGCGGGCCATGCATGAGTCGGGGGATGTCGAGTCACTGGCATGGGTGGTGATGCCGGATCACGTGCATTGGTTGTTTCAACTGCGCAAGGGCGACCTTGCCACGGTCATCTGCCGCATGAAAGCGCGCAGCAGCCTGGCCATCAATCGCCGCAACGCGACTTGCGGCCGCCTTTGGCAGAAAGGCTACTGCGACCGAGCGATGCGCCGCGAAGACGACCTGCGAGTGGCAGCCCGCTACATCATCATGAACCCCGTTCGCGCTGGCCTGGTCGAGAAGGTCGGTGATTATCCGCTGTGGGATGCGATCTGGCTGTGATTGGCAAGCGCATCGACTGCAGACGCGTTGTGTCAGAGATATCGCATGCACCGCCGACGCGGCTTGCGCCGCTGCTACAGGGTCCGCGTTTGCCGGGACCTCTGTGCATCGCCGACATGCACGCCCACCTGTAGCAGCGGCGCGAGCCGCGTCCGGGGGTGGTGCGGTGGGTCAGGAGAAATGCGTAGATCGCCGACGCGGCTTGCGCCGCTGCTACAGGGGGCGCGGCGTGTAGCAGCGGCGCGAGCCGCGTCGGGGGGGTGGTGGGTTGGGTGAAATGCGTATACCGCTACACGGGATCGCGTTCGAGGAGGTGGGCGATGCGGCTGACCAGGTCGCCCATGCGGAAGGGTTTGATGACCAGGTCCATGCCCTCGGCGAGGAAGGTCTGCAGGTCCAGGGCGTTTTCGGCGTAGCCGGTCATGAACAGTACCGGCAGCTCGGGGCGCATGTCGCGGGCGGCGTCGGCGAGGACGCGGCCGTTCATTTGCGGCAAGCCCACATCGGTCAGCAGCAGCTGGATCGACGGGTCGGTGCGCAGGGCTTCCAAGGCATCCAGCGCGCTGTCCACCTCGGTGCAGCGGTAGCCCGCATCGGTCAGCGCCTCGACCACGAACATCCGTACCGACGCCATGTCTTCCACGATCAACAGGTGCTCACCCTTGCCGCGATTCTCCAACTGCACCGGTTCGCTGGGCAGCGGCAGCAGCGCCAGGCCGGCCGGGAGCATCAAGGTGACCTCGGTGCCATGGCCGAGCAGGCTGCGAATTCTCACATCACCGCCAGACTGCCGGGCAAAACCGTAGATCGTCGACAGGCCCAACCCCGTGCCCTTGCCGACCGCCTTGGTGGTGAAAAACGGATCGAAGACCTTGTCGATGATGCTGTGATCGATCCCCGTACCGTCGTCGCGCACCGACAGCACCACGTAGTCGCCGTCGGCCAGGCGCGTGTCGCCTCGCGAATAGGCAGCGAAGGTCGACAGGCGGATATTGCCGCCTTCGGGCAGCGCATCGCGGGCGTTGATCACCAGGTTCAGCACGGCGTTTTCGAACTGGATCGGATCGACCATGGCAATCGCCGCGCTGTCGGTCAGGTCCAGGCTCAAGGTGATCCGCTCGCCGATGGTGCGGCGCAGCAGGTCTTCCAATGAATGCACGTGCTGATTGATCGCGATCGGCCGGGTGTCCAGCGGCTGCTGGCGGGCGAAGGCGAGCATGCGATGGGTGAGGGCAGCAGCGTTGGTGGCCGACTGCAGCGCCGCGTCGGCGTAGCGGGACACGGTCTTGTCGACGCTGGCTGTGGCACCGGCTGGTTCCACACGCTTCTTGATGAGTTCCAGCGCCGTGATGATACCGGTCAGCAGGTTGTTGAAGTCGTGGGCGATGCCCCCGGTGAGCTTGCCCAGGGCGTCCATCTTCTGCACCTGCAGCAGCTGCGTTTCGGTGCGTGCCCGCTCCGCCACTTCCTGGGCCAGCAAGGTCTGGGCGTCAGCCAACTGGATCTGCTGTTGACGCTCGCGCTGACGATGCTCGGTGACGTCCTCGATGAACACCAGGCTATGCCCAGGAGCGCGATAGGGCGAGACCTGCCATTCGGTTTCACGCAGCTGTTCGTCGACCTTGAGAGTCAGGTTGCCACGCCAGCGTTCGCCCTTGCTCAAGCGCACCTGCAGATCGTCCAGCACCGATTCCTGGCCCGCAGCCAGTTGCGCCTGCAGGCTGGTCAGCGAGACCGGCGTGGGCAAGAGCTGGGAGAAGGCATGGTTGCACTCGATCACCTGCAACTGCTCGTCGATCACCGCGATGGGGGCGGCGATGTTGGCGAAAATCTCGCGAAAACGCGCCTCGCTCTCGCGCAGCGCGTTTTCCGTGTCGCGCACGCGCAACAGCGTGCGCAACGTCGCCAGCAGCACATCGGCATCGACCGGATGTATCAGGTAGGCGTCGGCACCGGCTTCCAGCCCGGTGATGATGTCGCCGGTCTGGATCGACGCCGCCGAGACATGGATGATCGGCAGCAAGGCCGTGGCCGGCTTGGCGCGCAGCAGGCGGACGATGTCGAAACCGCTCATGTCCGGCAGGTTGACGTCCAGGATCAGCGCATCCAGCGGCTCGCTGGCGATGAGCGCAAGGCCATCGCCACCGGTGCCGGCTTCCAGGATGGTGATGTCGTGCTGCTCCAATCGGCGCCGCAAGGCGTAGCGCGTGGCGCTGTTGTCGTCGACGATGAGGACGCGCACTTCAGGTGTCATGGCCAGGCTCCGGCGCGATGGCCAACGGAATGATCACAAAGAATGTCGAACCCACGCCTGGACTGCTCTCCACGCCTACCGTACCACCCAGCAGTTCGGCAAAGCGCTTGCACAGCGACAGGCCCAGCCCCGTGCCGCGCAGGCGCTTCTGCACCGGAGAATCGATCTGGGCGAAGTCCTCGAACAGGGTGCCATGCAATTCTGCGGGAATGCCGATACCGGTATCGGTCACGGCGAAGCGGATCTGCGACGGCGATTCCAGCTTGGCCGACACCCGCACTTCGCCCGCGAGGGTAAACTTCAGCGAGTTGGAAATGAAGTTGCGCAGGATCTGCGCCAGCTTCTTGTCATCGGTGTACAGCCTTGGCAGCCCGGCAGGCTCTTCGAAAATCAGGTCCACAGCGCTGGCATTGACGATCGGCCGGAACATGCCGCGCAACGCCGAGAACAGATCGAACATGTCGAACCAGGCGGGCGAGATGGTGATCCGCCCGGCCTCGATCTTGGCCAGATCGAGCAGGTCATCGACCATGTCGCTGAGCTCCTGCGCAGCGTTGGTGATGAAACTCACCTGTTTCTGCTGTTCCGGCGCCAAGGGGCCGTCCAGCTCGTCGGCGAGCAGACCGGTGATGCTCAGGATCGAACCCAGCGGCGTGCGGAACTCGTGGCTCATGTACGACAGGAAGCGGCTCTTGAGGTCCGAAGCCTGGCGCAGTTCTTCGGCCTGGCCGTCGAGTTCGCCGTACAGCGCCAGCACGCCCTGGTTGGTCTCATCCAGTTCTTCACGCAGGGCTTGTGCTTCGGCACGCAACTGGGCGATCAGGGCCGCGCTGGCCTGGGCGTCCAGTTCGAGGGGTTCAGACATGGGCGGGCTCCAGGGCGATAACCAATACGGTGATGTCGTCACGACCGCGACAGAAGTCGCGGTACAGCACTGACGCGATGATGGCGGGGTGCAGGTGGATCAGGCCGGGGTAGTCAGCCATGTTCCAGCGTGACTGCAGGCCATCGCTGTACAGGATCAGCACCTGCTGGCTGGCGTCATCGAAGGTGAAGGTCTGCGCGCGCCGGAACTGCGCGCCGACGATCCCTGGATGGGAAGCCAGCCCGCGGCTCTTGCCGGGTGCGACCAGCGTAGCGCCGATGTTGCCGATACCGGCGAAACGCAACTGAGCCGAGTCGTAGTCGAACTGGGCCACGGCCGCCGCCCCACCACGAGTGCCGTTCATGGCCTGATGCAACTCATCGAGCACCTGTTCGGGCCGCGCGAACGGCGCCTGCGCGAATGCCTGGCATCCGGCACGGGCAGCCTTTTCGGCTTCCTCGCCATGCCCCAGGCCATCCACCACCAGTGCGCTGATGCCTTCGCCGGCGAAGGCCACCTGCCAGGCGTCGCCGCAGGCCGGATCATCGTGCAGCGAGCGTTGGGTCACGCCCAGGCGCAGGTCGGCTTGCGCGTCGCGCTTGCGGTACAGCCGTGCCAGCACCACCGAGCCGCGCGCGTCGCTGTAGACGTCGAAGATTTCCGATTGCCGCGCCAGCGCGCCGAGGCCGATGCCTTGGGTACCGCGCGTGGAGTAGCCATCGGCCAGGCATTCCTGCAGCTCGAAGCCCGTACCGCGATCCAGCGCCAGCAGTTCCACACCCGGCGAGGTGGGATGGGGCAGGGCACGCAGGTGCAACTCGCCATGACCTGCGTGCTTGAGGACATTGCTGGCCAGCTCGGTCGCGACCAGCGCCACGCGGCCGCAGTCGGTTTCATCCAGGTCTTGGGCCTGTGCCATCTGCTGCGCGGCACGACGGGCTTCGCCGACCTGGCTGGAGTCCTGCAGCGCGATCACCTGAGTGATGGCGCTGCGCAAGGTCAGGTCCATCGAGTGATCGTCACGCGAGTGCCTTGGCCGGGCGCGGTGTCCAGTTCGAATTCTTCCACCAGCCGCCGTGCGCCGGTCAGGCCCAGACCCAGGCCATTGCCGGAGGTCCAGCCGTCGGTCAGGGCCAGCTTGAGGTCGGGAATGCCCGGGCCTTCGTCGCGGAAGGTCAGGCGCAGACCTTTGCGTACGCCGTCGTCGAGAATCTGCCAGTCCATGTCGCCACCACCGCCATAGACCACGGTGTTGCGAGCCAGCTCGCTGACCGCAGTCACCAGCTTGGTCAGGTCGATCAGACGCATGCCGCAGTCCTGGGCCAGCTTGCGCGCGGTCTGGCGAGCCAGCACCACGTCCTGTTCCAGGCGCACCGGTTGGCTGCCGCTGCTTTCGACGTTCATGAGCCGTTCACTCGGGCCTGCAGCAGGCGCATGCCGCGCTCCACGTTGAGCGCGGTGCTGACGCCGGGCAGGTTCATGCCCAGCTCGACCAGGGTGATGGCCACGGCAGGCTGCATGCCGACCAGGACGGTCTCGGCGTCCATGATCCGCGACAGCCCGGAGATGGTGCCGATCATGCGGCCGATGAACGAGTCGACCATGTCCAGCGCCGAGATATCGATCAACACGCCACGGGCGGACGTCTTGCTGATCTTCTCCGCAAGGTCATCCTGCAAGGTCATCGCCAGTTGATCGTGCATGTCGACCTGGATGGTCACCAGCAAGTAGGGCCCCATCTGCAATATCGGGATGCGTTCCATGGCCTCAGACCGCCTTGCTGACGGTCAGGTTCAGGCGACGCAAGGCCAGCGCCAGGGCATCGGCGAGATTGGCCTTGGTGACCACGCCTTGCAGGTCCAGGCCCAGATGAACGATGGTCTGTGCGATCTGCGGACGCACGCCGCTGATGATGCAATCGGCGCCCATCAGGCGAATGGCAGTGACTGTCTTGAGCAGGTGCTGGGCCACCAGGGTGTCCACGGTCGGCACACCGGTGATGTCGATGATGGCGATTTCCGATCCGGTGTCGACGATGCGCTGCAGCAGCGACTCCATCACCACCTGGGTACGTTGCGAATCGAGCGTGCCGATCATCGGCAGCGCCAGTACACCTTCCCACAGCTTCACCACCGGAGTGGAAAGCTCGAGCAGTTCTTCCTGCTGGCGCTTGATGACCATCTCACGCGACTTCTGAAAGGTGCGGATGGTGTGCATGCCCAAGCCGTCCAGCAGGTCGGAAACCAGCAGCACCTGCTCGGCCAGTTCAGTCGGCTGGTTGGCGTACGTCGTTTGCAGCACGGCGAACAGCGGACGTTTGAGGGCGAAGATGAAATGCGCGGTCTGGTGCGAATCGTGGCCCAGCAAGGCCCGGCTGTGGGACAGCTTTTCCAGCACCTGACGCACGTCAGCCCATTGGCTGCCGGCAATGTTGTGGGTCTGGCTGGTTTCCAGGGCAATGATCAACTGGCTCAGCAGTTCGCTGCTCTGTTGTTGAAGGTCGGCTTCCTTGATGTTGCGCGTCGCACCGGTGGCTTCGAGGCCTGCGAGCCATTGCTCGACGATGGCGTTTTGTTGGGATTTGAAAGCGTCAACGGTTTGCGTGTTCAGCGCGGCCATGCAGGAACTCCTGTACAGAGATGGGGCAAGATAGCGTAATGATGGCGGATTATCTGCTAAACGCCAGACCTCGTCGATGACCATCGCCACGCACTGAAGCGTGTCGCTCTGGCCCGCGACGAAAGAGGGGCGCCTAGCTGGCCAGCGAGATGATCACGGGCGCAGGCAGTGGTGGCAGACCATAGGCCGCGCGCGCCGTATCGCAGGCCGGGTTGTGTTCGCCATGCTCCCAAGAAGCCTCGAACTCGCGGCAGGTGCTGGAGCGCTGGGCGTACATCGAACAGCTGACGCCGGGCTTGCCCACTTCACCGACGAGAGCGGTGCAACGCGAAGGCCTGACGTCCGTGCCGAGCATCGCTACTCGGTTATGGGTGACCTGAATGACGCGCTCGTCGGGCACCGGGCCGCCCGCGGACTGGCATTCGCCCCAATAGAAGGACACACGGAAATGCGCGCAGCAGGCGCCGCACTCAAGGCAGGGATTGACTCTGGACATGTTGGCTCGGGAGGGGAGGCGACAGCGTTATTGGGGACCGCGACCACGCCGCCATTCTAGTGCTGCCGCGGCCGTTGTGAAGGGGGTCTGCGAGGTATATTTCACGGGGGCTGCGGAGCCTGTGAATGTATCCGAAGGACGACGTGTTCGCGCTGTCATCACACAACACCCTGATATATGATCGGCTTTCCATTTGCCGCCACGATTGCCCCTCCATGAGCAACGACACCGTCACCGCCGACATCACTCGCCGCAGGCCGGGCAACCTGGCCCAGAGCCTGGTGGACGATGTCTGCAGGATGATCAGCCAGGGCGTGGTCAAGCCCGGTGACAAGCTGCCCACCGAGCTGGAATTGATGGCGGTGGGTGGGGTCAGCCGGGCCACGGTGCGTGAGGCGCTGTCGCGGCTGCAGGTGTCGGGCATCGTCGAAACCCGCCGCGGGATCGGCACCTTCGTGCTCAACCTGCCCGGTTCGACCGTGTCGCGGCTGGACCCTGCCACCATCGTCACCTTGCAGGACGTCATCGCCATTCTCGATGTGCGCATCAGCTTCGAGATCGAAGCCGCGGGGCTGGCGGCGTTGCGTCGCACCGATGCACAGCTGGCGAGCATCGAAGAAGCAGTCAAGCGTTTTGAGCACGCCTGCGACACCAGCGGTTCCATCGTCGCCGACTTCCAGTTCCACTTGCAGATCGCGCAGGCGTCCAACAATCGTTACTTCGTCGACATCATCACCCACTTCGGCACCAGCATGTTTCCTCGGGCGCGCCTGGACACGGTGGCCATCGCCCGGCTGGACCGGCAGCAGAAGCACGAGCGACTGGTGCGCGAGCACGCGCATATCTTCGATGCTGTGGCCCGTGGCGACTATGACGCGGCCCGGGCGGCCATGCGCATTCACCTGGCCAACAGCCGGGCGCGGGTGGTCAAGGCTCACGAAGAACTGTCGATCTGAAGGTTTTCGCGCAGTAGTACGATGACTCCCCGGCGATATCGCCACACCTTTGGAAATAATTCATCTTCGAGGGATGGATATCCGTAGCGTTGTACGATAACGTAACTGCAGTACCGGCACAGACCGGTGTCCCCTAATAATTCCAACGTCCAGGGTGCTGCAACCATGATTATCCGCGCGATGTCCTTCCGCTGTTGTCCGACTTCTTCCGTTTCTCAGGCGCCCAGTACAGTCTTTAGCTGACGGCGCAAGATCTGAACCACCCGGCTACCTACCTTCTACCCTCATAAAAATAACTCGTGGGAGTACCTTCGCATGCCAGCGACGAAGAAGACGCACGTGCGCTACATGATCCTGTTTCTGTTGTTCGTGGTGACCACCCTGAACTACGCGGATCGCGCCACCATTTCCATCGCCGGTGCCAGCCTGCAGAAAGACCTGGGCATCGACGCCGTGACCCTCGGCTACATCTTTTCCGCGTTCGGTTGGGCTTACGTCCTGCTGCAGATCCCCGGTGGTTGGCTGCTCGACCGCTTCGGCTCGAAGAAGGTCTATGCCTGGAGCATTTTCACCTGGTCGCTGTTCACCGTGCTGCAGGGTTTCGTCGGCTACCTGCCGATGGCCAACGCGGTGATCGCGCTGTTCATGCTGCGCTTTCTGGTGGGTGCGGCCGAGGCGCCGTCCTTCCCCGGCAACGCGCGCATCGTTGCCGCCTGGTTCCCGACCGCCGAGCGCGGCACGGCGTCGGCGATCTTCAACTCGGCGCAGTACTTCGCGACCGTGCTGTTCGCTCCGCTGATGGGCTGGATCGTTCATTCCTGGGGCTGGGAGCACGTCTTCGTGGTCATGGGCGGCCTGGGCATCCTGTTCTCGGCGGTATGGCTCAAGTACATCCACAACCCCAAGGAACACCCAAGCATCAGCGCCGAAGAGCTAGACTTCATCGAGAAGAACGGCGGGCTGGTCGATATGGACCAGGCCAAGGGCGGCAAGTCCAAGCCCAAGTGGAACTACATTCGCCAACTGCTCACCACCCGCATGATGCTGGGCGTGTACCTGGGTCAGTTCTGCATCAACGGTATCACCTACTTCTTCCTGACCTGGTTTCCGGTGTACCTGGTTCAGGAACGCGGCATGACCATTCTCAAGGCAGGCTTCATCGCCTCGCTGCCAGCCATCTGCGGCTTCATTGGCGGCGTGCTGGGCGGGGTGATCTCCGACAGTCTGCTGCGTCGCGGTCATTCGCTGACCTTCGCTCGCAAGACCCCGATCGTATGCGGCTTGATGCTGTCGACCACCATGGTCATCTGCAACTATGTGCAGGCCGAATGGATGGTGGTGGCGTTCATGGCCCTGGCGTTCTTCGGCAAGGGCGTGGGCGCGCTGGGCTGGGCCGTGGTGTCCGACACCTCGCCCAAGCAGATCGCCGGGATCAGCGGCGGGCTGTTCAACATGTTCGGCAACGTGGCCTCCATCACCACGCCGATCGTGATCGGCTACATCATCAGCGCCACCGGCTCGTTCAAGTACGCGCTGGTGTATGTCGGCGCCAACGCTCTGGTCGCCGTGTTCAGCTACCTGGTGATCGTCGGTCCGATCAAGCGTGTGGTCCTGCGCGAAGAGAACGGCGATCCGATCGTCGACGATGCACCGCAGCTGACCGGCGCGCGTCCCTGAAGCGTCTGCAGCCAACGACAAGACCGCGGCCGGCAGTGCCGGCACGCGGCTCTCGATTCAGCCTGAGTTGATTGGAAGGGCCAAGCCATGCAATTGATCGAACATTCCGATTCTCCCCGCTACGTGCGCCTGCACGCAGACGACAACGTCGTGGTCGTGGTCAACGATCAGGGCGTGGCCGAAGGCAGTCGCTTTCCCGATGGCCTGACCGTCGTCGAAGGCGTGCCACAAAGCCACAAGGTCGCAACCGTCGACATCGCCGAAGGCGGCACGGTGGTGCGCTACGGGCAGATCATCGGCTACGCGCTGGAACCCATTCGCCAAGGCAGTTGGGTCAAGGAAAGCCAACTGGCGATGCCGTCGGCACCGCCGCTGGACAGCCTGCCGATGTCCGACGCGGTGCCGGCTGCGCTGCCGCCGCTCGAAGGCTTCACCTTCCAGGGTTATCGCAACGCCGACGGTACCGTCGGTACCCGCAACATTCTCGGGATCACCACCACGGTCCAGTGCGTGACCGGTGTGCTGGACCATGCCGTGAAACGTATCCGTGAAGAGCTGTTGCCCAAGTATCCCCACGTCGACGACGTGGTAGCCCTGACCCACAGTTATGGCTGTGGCGTGGCGATCAATGCGCGCGACGCCTACATTCCGATTCGCACCGTACGCAATCTGGCACGCAACCCAAACCTGGGCGGCGAGGCATTGGTGATCGGTCTGGGTTGCGAGAAATTGCAGGCCGGGCAGGTGATGCACGAGGACGATCCCTCGGTGGACCTGAGCGAGCCGTGGCTGTACCGCTTGCAGGATTCGGGTCATGGCTTCGGGGAAATGGTCGAGCAGATCATGGCCCTGGCCGAGACCCGCCTGGCCAAGCTCGATCTGCGTCGCCGCGAAACCGTGCCTGCCAGCGAGCTGATTCTGGGCATGCAGTGCGGCGGCAGCGACGCCTTCTCCGGCATCACCGCCAATCCGGCGTTGGGATTCGCCTCAGACCTGTTGATTCGGGCCGGTGCCACGGTGATGTTCTCCGAGGTCACCGAAGTGCGTGACGCCATCTACATGCTGACCTCGCGGGCCGAAACCCACGAAGTGGCGACCGAGCTGGTACGCGAAATGGACTGGTACGACAACTACCTGGAGCGCGGCGCCGCGGACCGCAGTGCCAACACCACGCCGGGCAACAAGAAAGGCGGGTTGTCCAACATCGTCGAGAAATCCCTGGGCTCGATCGTCAAGTCCGGCAGCAGCGCCATCAATGGCGTGCTCGGCCCGGGGGAACGGGTCAATCGCAAGGGGCTGATCTACTGCGCAACGCCCGCCAGCGATTTCGTCTGCGGCACTTTGCAACTGGCCGCAGGCATGAACCTGCATGTATTCACCACCGGCCGTGGCACGCCTTACGGCCTGGCGATGACACCCGTGGTCAAGGTCTCTACCCGTACCGAATTGGCAGAGCGCTGGCCGGACCTGATCGACATCGATGCCGGACGCATCGCGACCGGGCGCGCCACCATCGAGGAGTTGGGCTGGGAGTTGTTCCACTACTACCTGGCCGTGGCGAGCGGCGAAAAGCAGACCTGGGCCGAACGCTATCGCCTGCACAACGACATCACCTTGTTCAACCCTGCGCCGATCACCTGATCGGGCGCTGCGAAGGGCAGCGGGCAACCCGTTGCCCGTCAGCTCGATAAATAAGCGTCAAAAAAGGGAATCAAATCCCTACCTCCAGTGTCGAAGTGCCACTAAACTGTCATCCTCCGTTTCGGTACCTACATTAGAGGTTTTTGCATGAAGCTCAGTCCGTTTGCGGGCAAACCTGCCCCAGCCCAGCTGCTGATCGACATCCCGCGCTTGGTCACGGCTTATTACACCGGCCAACCGGACGCGAGCGAGCCTACCCAACGTGTGGCGTTCGGCACTTCGGGCCACCGTGGCAGCTCATTCGACTTGAGCTTCAACGAAAATCACGTTCTGGCCATCAGCCAGGCGATCTGCCTCTACCGCAGCAGCAAAGGCATCGACGGCCCGCTGTTCGTCGGCATCGACACTCACGCGCTGTCGACGCCTGCTGGCGCCAGCGCGCTGGAAGTGTTCGCGGCCAATGGTGTGCAGGTCATGCTGTCCAAGGACGACGAGTACACGCCGACGCCCGCCGTCTCCCATGCGATCATCTGCTACAACCGCGGGCGCAGCAGCGGTCTGGCCGACGGGGTAGTGATCACGCCGTCGCACAATCCGCCGCAGAGCGGTGGCTTCAAGTACAACCCACCCAATGGCGGGCCTGCCGACGGCGACGTGACCAAGTGGATCGAAGCCAAAGCCAATGAATTGCTCGCCGATGATCTGCGCGATGTGAAGCGCATGCCCCATGAGCAAGCACTGAAAGCGGCGACCACCCATCGTCACGACTACATCCATCACTACGTGGCCGACCTGGTCAACGTGATCGACTTCGATGTGATCCGCAAAGCCGGTCTGCGCCTGGGCGTGGACCCGCTGGGCGGGGCAGGCGTGCGCTACTGGTCGGCGATTGCCGAGCACTATCAGCTGGACCTGGAGGTGGTGAACACCGAAGTCGATTCCACGTTCCGTTTCATGTGCGTGGATTGGGATGGACAGATTCGTATGGATCCGTCCTCCAGCCATGCCATGCAGGGGCTGATCGGCCTCAAGGATCGCTTCGATGTGGCGTTCGCCTGCGACCCTGACCACGACCGCCACGGTATCGTGACGCCAACCGGTGGCTTGCTGGCGCCGAACAACTACCTGGCCGTGGCCATCGACTACCTGTTCCAGAACCGTCCGCAATGGCGCAACGACGCGGCCGTGGGCAAGACCGTGGTCAGCAGTGGCCTGATCGACCGTGTCACCGCACGTCTGGGTCGCCGTTTGCATGAAGTGCCGGTGGGCTTCAAGTATTTCGCCGATGGGCTGTTCGATGGTTCGCTGGGTTTTGGCGGTGAGGAGAGCGCCGGCGCGTCGTTCCTGCGCATGGATGGCAGTGTCTGGACCACCGACAAGGACGGTCTGATCCCTGCGTTGCTGGCAGCTGAAATGACCGCTCGTACCGGTCGTGATCCAAGCCAGGCCTATGACGCATTGACGCAAACCCTGGGCGAGCCGTTCTCCACCCGTGTGGAAGCCAAGGCCAATCCGCAGCAGAAGGCGGCCTTGAGCAAGTTGTCGCCCGAGCAGGTCAAGTCGACCGAACTGGCCGGCGAGCCGATCGAGCAGATCCTCAGCCATGCGCCTGGTAACGGCCAGGCCATCGGCGGCCTGAAGGTCATCACCGCCAACGGCTGGTTCGCCGCGCGCCCATCGGGCACCGAGGACATCTACAAGATCTACGCCGAAAGCTTCATCGACGAAGCCCACCTGCAGCGTCTGGTGGCCGAAGCGCAGGTGTTGGTGGATTCCGCCATCGGCTGATGCCCCCCCTTGGATCAACCGCGTGCGCCGCTGCTACAGAAGCACCGTGTGCACCGCCGACGCGGCTCGCGCCGCTGCTACAGAAACACCGCGATCCCCTGTAGCAGCGGCGCAAGCCGCGTCCGGCCTTGATGCGATCTTCCAGGTGCATCGCGTGCACCGCCGACGCGGCTCGCGCCGCTGCTACAGAAGCACTGTGTCCGGCTTTGACGTGGTCTTCCGGGTGCATCGCGTGCGTCGCCGACACGCGGACCGATGGCAATCATGGCCCCTGTAGCAGCGGCGCAAGCCGCGTCGGCAGGCACCACGGAGCATCAGGCACACCGCCCGACCCGCCCAGCGTCAGCGATAAGGATCTTTGGTATATTGCGGCTCTCGCGACATGCCCAGGAGTTTTCGTGTCATCGCAACCCACCGACAAAGACCGTCAGGCTCAGGGCCTGATTGCCCGGGGCTGGCGTTGGCTGCGTTCGCAGCAACGTGATGCCTGGTTCCATACGCCACTGATCGAATCACCTGCGCCCGAACCCTCCCGCGAACCCTCTCCCGCATCAAAGTCGAAGCGGCCCGCCCGTGCGCCAAAGAAGCCCGCCACGCTACCGGCGCCACAGCCTTTGCTGTTCGCCCCCTGGCAACTGGAACTCACCCCAGCCCTGAAAAAGACCATCAAGGCCGACGTCGCTGCACGGCTTCCCGAACACGCTCAACCCAGCGCCGCGCAGTGGAAGATGATCTTCAGCACCACGCCCGCCACCTGCGTAGTCGCTGGCGCCGGTGCGGGCAAGTCCACGTCGCTGGTGCTCAGAGTGCTGGTCCTGCACCACTACCTGGGATTCGAACTCGACAGCCTCAGCGTCGTCACCTTCACCCGGGAATCACGTCGAGACTTTATCAAGAAGTTGTGTCAAGTCTTTGATAAATGGGAGATTTCATATCTATTCGAGAATCTGCGTGAGGTCGTCAGAACCTACCATTCGCTGGTTCTGCCCATGGTCCACGCACTTCCTGGCCTGTCCGACGTACGCGCCTTCGAGAATCTGGGCGCCACTGGCGCAGGCGCTGAAGAAGCCAACCCCTTCCAGCTGCGTCTCAACGATACCCAGCGCCAGTTGATGAACGAGTGCTATCGCGATCTGATGACCAGCGATCCTGCATTTGCCAGTCATATCGCCCGCCTGCGCAAAGGCGCAGCCCAGTTGCGCAAGCTCGACCCGCAAGACCCTGATGTACAGAAACGCCTCAAGGCCCTGAGCCTGGCCAGTGCCCGCGATGTTGAGCTGTGCGACTTGATCGAAGATCAGTGGCGCAAAACAAACGCTTGGCCTATAAAAGGGATCAAGATAGATCGACAAACCATTGATATAAAAGGATTTACATTCCATACCCATGGGTACATAGCCAAACTCGACACATGGGTTGTATTGGGTTTCGATGCCGATACCGACCCCCAGTTGACCCGGCCGGGCGCCAAGATACCGGTCTGGGGTGAGTGGGCCGTCAAGCGCACCTTGTTTCAAGCTTTCTGCGATAAGCCACTGATTTGGCTGGATAACCCAGCCGATGCGAAAGAAGTTTTGAGCGCATTGAATAGCAAGGCGCTGTCCGGTCCGGGTTTCGAGTACCAGCTCCCCGGCGAGCTTTCTCCAGCGCCACTGCTCGATTGTTTCGTGGGCGCCGCAACCTTCATCGAGAATCTCGGGTTGCAGGTAGTCGATGCCATCGACCGAATGACCTGGGACGCCGATGACCCCGAAGCGGCCTTCTTTGCCGCACTACGTACCTACTGGCCAGCGCTCGAAGCGCACCTGCAGCGGCAGACTCCGCCGATCATGCTGTTCAACCGCATGTTCGCGCTGTTGGGAGAGGGCTCTGACTCCAGGGTCGGCGAGCTGCCCGATGAAGCCCTGCGCCCCATGTCCCATCTGCTGGTCGATGAATTCCAGGACATCTCTGCGCAGATCGTCGGCTGGCTGAAGGCGAGCCTTGCCGAAATCCTCCGTCGAGGTTCTTCTCTGGCCGGTGAGCGAGCCGCGCAGCACAGTTCGCTGATGTGCGTCGGTGACGACTGGCAATCGATCTACGGCTGGCGAGGCAGTACGCCCAGCTACTTCATGCAGTTCAATCGCACTTTCAGTGCCCACAAGCACACGCGCATCCTGCTGATCGACAACTACCGCAGCCACCAGGTCGTGATCGACGCTGCCGAACATGTCGTCGCATCGGCGCCGGCCATACCGGGCAAGAAAGCCCAGGCGCGTACGACGTTCGCCCGCGAACCGGTGCCCGTCACCGTGCTGACTCGGGACCTTGCAGACCTTGCCCGACGCGCTGCCGAGCATCATGCAGCGGGCGATTCGATTCTGGTGCTGTATCGCCGCAACAGTGATCGCCAGGCACTGGCCGAACATATCCAGGGCCTGTTGCAGCTCGAGCAGGCGCTGCCCGTAGAGCAGCGCCGCTTGCGTCAGCTCACCTTCCACAGCGCCAAAGGGCTACAGGCCGATGCGGTGTTTCTGCTGGGTGACTGCCAGTACGCCAGTCGCTCGCCCTACAAGAATCAGGTGTATGCCCTGGCCGGTCTGGCGACGCCGGGGCAGGTGGACGGCTACGACAGCGCTCAGCATGAAGAAGCGCTGCGCCTGGCCTACGTCGGGATCACCCGGGCCATCCACAGCTGCTACTGGTACGTGGAAACGGCGACCAAGCCCGGCGCCCGCGCTTCCGAGCGCGTCGACGCCAGCCTGCCATGCTTCAGCGACCTGCGGGTCAAGCCCCAGCGCTGAATCACGCCTGGGACATCTCCCGGACCTTGGCGGTGAGGACGTCGAAGGCGAACGGCTTGGTGATCATCTGCATGCCGTCATCGAGGAAACCGGCACGCACTTCCGCGTCCTGGGCATAGCCGGTGATGAACAGCACCTTGAGCCCAGGCCGCAGGGTGCGCGCCACTTCGGCCAGTTGCCGACCATTCATGCCGGGCAGACCGACGTCGCTGATCAGCAGGTCGATGCGCTGCCCGGAAGCCAGAATCGGTTGTGCGGCACTGGCGTCGGCTGCCTCCAGGTAGCCGTAACCCAGCTCGCGCAGCACTTCGCAGACCAAGGTGCGCACCGCGTTGTCGTCCTCCACGATCAATACCGTCTCGCCGTTGCGCGCCATGGGTGACTCGATCACCGGCACCAACGCGTGCGGCAGCTGCGAGGCGTAGCAACGCGGTAGATAGAGCTGCACCGTGGTGCCCTGGCCGGGTGTGCTGTCGATGGCCACGTGCCCGCGGGACTGCTTGCTGAAGCCGTAGATCATCGACAACCCAAGGCCGGTGCCTTGGCCGATGGGTTTGGTGGTGAAAAACGGGTCGAACGCACGGTCGACTACGGCGGGGTCCATGCCCAGCCCGGTATCGCTGACACTGAGCAGGATATAGTCGCCCGGCTCCAGATTCTGCTGGGCGGAGGTGAAGCGTTCGTCGAGATGACGATTGGCTGTTTCGACGATCACCTCGCCAGCCCCCGGCATGGCGTCGCGGGCGTTGATCACCAGGTTGAGCAGGGCGCTTTCCAGCTGATGCGGGTCGGCCTCGGCAATCCACAGCTGCGGGTCGAGGCGCAGGTGCAAGGTGATGCTCTCGTTGAGGCTGCGGTGCAGCAGCTCTTCCATCGAGCGGACCAGCTCGTTGACCTGGACCGGCTTGGAATCCAGAGACTGACGGCGGGAAAACGCCAACAGCCGGTGGGTCAGCGACGCCGCGCGGTTGGCCGAACTGATCCCCATATCGATGAGTTTGGGCAGGTCGTCGAACTGATCGCGCTTCATGCGTCGACGCATCAGTTCCAGACTGCCGATGATGCCGGTGAGCATGTTGTTGAAGTCGTGGGCAATGCCCCCGGTCAACTGGCCGACCGCTTCCATCTTCTGCGCCTGGCGCAGGGCTTCTTCGTTGATGCGCACCTGAGCGGTACGTTCTTCGACTTGCTGTTCCAGGTTGCCATTGAGCTCGCGCAACTGCTGTTCGGCGGCCTTCTGCTCGGTGATATCGGTGGTCACACCGACCAGCGCCTGGATCAGGCCTTTCTCGTCAGGGATCGCCCGGGCGCGCACGTCGACCCAGTGCAGCGAACCGTCGGGCCAGCGATTGCGGAATTGCGCGGCGAAATCGGCACCCAGTTGCAGGCTGTCGATCAGCGCCTCCTGCATCATCGCTTGATCACTGGGATGGACGCACAACAGCCAATCTGAGTAATCGAAGCGGGCGCCGGCCTCGATGCCGTAGTGGGCGCGGGTCCGATTAGAGCAATTCAGCTGCAGCGGGTGGCAGGTCAGTTCCCAGGCGCCGAGGCGACCGGCGCTCATGGCATGTTGCAAGCGCTGTTCGCTTTCGCTCAGGTCGAGCAGACGATCCCGGGCTTCGTATTGACGGCGGCGGCCACGAATGGCGGTCTTGGCCAGGCTGACCAACGTCATGGGGTGGAACGGGCGCTCCACGAAGGTCACGTTGCCCAGGCGCGCCGCGAGGCGCATGGACTGCGCCTGATCGGCGGCGCGCTGGTGGGTCATCAGCACGATCGGCAGGTCGGACCAGGCCGGTTGCTGACTCAGATACACCAGCAGGGGCTGCATCCGGGCTTCGGACAGCGCTTCGTTGGCGATGAGGCACACGCCTGCGCCTTCACGTTGCAGGTGTGTGCAAAGCTGGTCGACATCCGCCACCGCAGCCCCCTCTATGCCCGCCTGGCCAAGGATCTGCAAGGCGACCTGGCTATCGCGGCCCAGGGGCGCCAGGACCAGCACCCGTTCCGAGGTGGGGATGGACATCTTCACTGATCGTCTGCTTCGAGCAGGGGGCGGGCTTCACCGATGTAGGTCGGTACGCCGCGCAGCACCCCTTGGAACGCGCTCAGTGGTTCGCCAACGGTCATGCCCTGACTGCTGATCTTGTATTCGCGGATGGTGTTTTCATGGCTGCCGAAGCGCTTCTTGATCACCGACACCGCACGGCGTACGTTGCCCAGCGCCTCGAAGTAGCGCAGCAGGATGACCGTATCGGCCAGGTAGGTGATGTCCACCGGCGCCTTCATGTCGCCAACCAGCCCCTGCTGAGCCACGGTCATGAAGGTGGAGGCGCCCAGGCGGTTGAGGTAGAGCAGCAGTTCGTGGATGTGCAGCACCGGCGTGCTTTCGCCCATCATGGCGGCATGGTAGCCGTTGATGCTGTCGATCACGACCGTCTTGATGGCATGCAGGTTGATGCTGGTACGCACCATGTGAGCAAACTCGCCGGGCGACTGCTCGGCGGCGTCCACCTGCTGAATGATCATCTGGCCGCGATGCTGGTAAGCCTCGAGGTCGATGCCCAGGTTCTTCATGCGCTCGAAGAGCAGGCTGAGTTCTTCGTCGAAGATGAACAGCGCGACTTTTTCACCACGCTCCACCGCTGCGGCGGCGAAGACCATGGAGAGCAAAGATTTGCCGGTGCCGGCAGGGCCGATGATCAAGGTGCTCGAACCGTTCTCGACACCGCCGCCCAGCAGCGCGTCCAGTTCGGCAATGCCCGAGGTCAGCTGGCTGCGTTCGTAGCGAGCACGGAACTCGGCCGCCACCAGGCGTGGGTAAACGTGAATACCGTCGGGCTGGATGGTGAAGTCGTGATAGCCACCGCGGTATTTCTGCCCACGGTATTTCATGATGCGCAGACGGCGCCGTTCGGCACCGTAGTCGGGTGCGGTTTCTTCCAGGCGAATCACGCCGTGGGCGATGCTGTGCAACGTCTTGTCCAGCGGCTCGCTGGTCATGTCGTCGAGCAGCAGCACCGTGGCATGGAAGCGGGCGAAATAATGTTTGATGGCCAGGATCTGCCGACGATAGCGCAGCGAACCCTGAGCCAGCAGACGCACCTCCGAGAGGCTGTCCAGAATCACCCGGGAGGGTTTTACCCGTTCCACTTCATCGAAGATCTGCCGGGTCGCTTCGCCCAGCTCCAGGTCGCTGCTGTAGAGCAGGCTTTGCTGCTGTTGCAGGTCCAGCACCAGTTCGGGTGGGGTCAGTTCGAACACCGTGACCCGTTCGTCCAGCTCCCAGCCATGGGAAAGGGCGCCTTCGCGCAGCTCTCTGGCGGTTTCGGAGAGGGTGATATAGAGGCAGGTCTCGTTCTGCGCAACGCCTTCGAGGAGAAATTGCAGCGCTACCGTCGTCTTGCCTGCGCCCGGCTGGCCTTCCAGAAGGAAGATATGGCTGCGGGTCAGACCTCCGCCCAAGATGTCGTCCAGCCCGGCAATACCGGTGGCTGCTTTGGCCGTCGTCAAAAAGGTGTCCTCGGGTAGCGGGAAGGGCTGCGTTGCGCAATGTGCTACAGCATGATACTGGACACCGCGCCGGTAGCGGGGTTCCTGGGTGGCATGACCGAAATTCGCCATCGGAACCGGGCGATTTCACAGGCCCTGTTGCAGGCTTGGATCGTCGGCGTTCTGCTGCTCGAGTTCGGCCAACAGTATCTGCACGTTCTGCAACTGCCCGGTTTCCTTCCAGTACTGGATCAATAGCACCCGCGCGCGACGGTTGGCCGGATCACGGCGCAGAATCTCTTCGAGCTGTTTCTGCGCCGCCTCGATCTGCTGCAGGTCGTGCAGGTTGGTGGCCAGCACGTAGCGGTAATCGTTGTTGTCCGGTGCCAGTTCAACCGCACGGGCGAGGGCGAGCAGGGCGTATTCGTCCTCGTCATGGGCCATCAGCCAGAGGCCCAGTTGCTGCTGCAACAGCGCCGATTGCGGATGGGCGAGCAACTGCTCGGCCAGCAAGGCGCGGGCCGAGTCGCTTTTGCCTTGGCGTTCGAGGAGCTCCACTTGCACGGCAATGGCTTCAAGGTCGTCGGGCGCCAAGGTGCGGTAGCGAGTCAGGGCCTGCTCTGCCTGCTGGTAGGCCGCATCGTGCAGGTACAGGCGCGCCAGTTCGAGCTGAGCGGTGGCGTCGTCGGTGTTACCTTGCAGGTCGGCGATGTAGGCGTTCACCACCTTGTCCAAGTGAGCGAAATACAGCCCCAACTCATCGATCGGCAGGCCGATCAGGCCACGGGCGGCATGGAAGCGGATGGCCTGATCCTCGTCTTCCAGCAACGGGCCGAGCAGCACGCTGCGCTGACTTTCGGGGACGAGCCCGATGACCGCATCGATCGCGGCATGTCGCACCTGCGCCTCGTCGCTGTGCAGATCGGCGCTGGCCAGTTTGAGCGCCTGCGGACTGGGGTAATTGTGCAGTTGGGCATACAGCGCAGCGCGGCGCTCGGGGGCAAGATCGCTGCGCGCCAGCTGCTGATAGAGCACGCGGGCCGCGCCTGGTTGACCGTTGCGGGCCTGGTTCAGGGCCTTGGTATAGCCCTGTTGCGGTGCAACCGGCGCCGTGGCGGCGGGGCGCAAGGCATACCACAGGCCTGCCAGCAGCAGCGAAAACACAATCAAGATCAGCGAAAGGCGAACGCGTTTAGACATGCAGGTATCCGAAGAGGCGCAGGCTTGGCCGGGGTATTCAGCTTGGGTCACTGCCGAGGCACAGTCAAATCGAGAGGGCGGCGACCATTGGCAAGCCACCCATGGGTGAGGTTTACTAGCGCACCCTTTCCAACGTTCCGCTCGCCACCTGCCAAGGCCACCGCATGTCCCGCTACACGAGCCGCGACTGGCTGCCCCACGAAAAGCCGAACCTGCCGGGCTCGCCATCGACGCCCTTGCATTCGACACCCAAGCGGCTGGCGTTCGGGATCGTTGGCTTGCTGGTGGCCCTGACCGGTGGCCTGGGCAACTCACTGGTGGTGGCGAACCTGCAATTTCTGCAAGGCGCGCTCGGCGCCACGGCGGCGGAGATGGCCTGGCTGCCGGCCGCCTACGTGATGACCAACGTGTCGATGAACCTGCTGCTGGTCAAGTTTCGCCAGCAATTCGGGTTGCGCACCTTCACCGAACTGTTTCTGGTGCTCTATGCCCTGGTGACCTTCGGCCACCTGTTCGTCAACGATCTCGCGTCGGCCATCGCTGTGCGGGCCGCACACGGCATGGTCGGCGCGGCCTTGAGTTCGCTGGGCCTGTACTACATGATCCAGGCCTTTCCCGCCAAGTGGCGACTCAAGGCCCTGGTGCTGGGCTTGGGCACCTCGCAACTGGCGCTGCCCCTTGCTCGAGTATTCTCCGAAGACCTGCTGCAGATCGCCGAGTGGCGCGGCCTGTATCTGTTCGAACTGGGCATGGCGCTGCTGACCCTGGGCTGCGTGTTCCTGCTCAAGCTGCCGCCGGGCGACCGCTTCAAGACCTTCGAACCGCTGGATTTCCTGATTTTCGCCATCCTGGCGACGGGTATTGCCTTGCTCTGCGCCGTGCTGTCGCTGGGGCGGATCGACTGGTGGCTGGAGGCGGACTGGATCGGCTGGGCGTCGGCAGGGGCGATCGTACTGATCCTCGGTGGGCTGGCTGTGGAGCACAATCGCAGCAACCCGATGCTGATGACCCGCTGGCTGGGCAGCGGCGTCGCCATCCGCCTGGCCCTGGCGGTGATTCTCACGCGCATGGTGCTGTCGGAGCAGTCCACCGGGGCGGTGGGGCTGCTGCAGGTGCTGAACATGGGCCAGGAGCAGATGCGCACCCTTTATGTGGTAATGCTCTGTGGCGCAGTGGCCGGGCTGGCCGTGAGCGCCTGGACGATCAACCCGGAGCATCTGTTCATGCCGCTGATCATCGCCTTGGCCCTGATGGCCGTGGGCTCGGCGATGGACAGTTTCTCCAGCAACCTGACGCGTCCGGCCAACATGTACCTGAGCCAGTTCCTGCTGGGTTTTGGCGGCACGTTTTTCCTGGGGCCGACCATGGTGCTGGGCATGCGCCACGTGCTGACCAATCCACGCAACCTGGTGAGCTTCTCGGTCCTCTTCGGTATCTGCAACAACCTCGGCGGATTGATCGGCGCGGCGTTGCTGGGTACGTTCCAGATCGTGCGCGAGAAATACCACTCGAGCATGATCGTCGAGCACCTGACGCTGCTGGATCCGCTGGTGCAGGCGCGCATCAGCGGCTCCGCCGCGAGCTACCTGGCGAGCATCGCCGACCCCGCGTTGCGCACGACTCTGGGCACCCGCGCCCTGGCCACCGCCGCCACCCGCGAGGCGAACGTCATGGCCTATAACGATGTCTTCATGCTGATCTGCATCATTGCCGTACTGACCATGCTATGGATCTTCGTACGCAGCCTGTGGCTGATGAGCACTACCCGGGCGGTCACCACCGCCGCGACACCTACTGTATCCACCAGCGGCGCCAGCACTTCATGACCGAACCGACGTCCACGACCACCAACGCCATCGCCGCCACGCCCGAAGGCCAGACTCCGCCGCCCAATCCGGCCGCCACCGAACCGCGCTCGCGACGGGTGCGGGTACTGTCCAGCCTGATCTTCGCCAGCGTGGCGCTGGTTGGCGTGGCGATCGTGCTGTATGCCTGGCAGCTGCCACCGTTCAGCAGCCACATCGAAAGCACCGAGAACGCGCTGGTGCGGGGCCAGGTGACGATCATCGGGCCGCAACTGGCGGGCTATGTGTACGAAGTGCCCGTGCAGGACTTCCAGTTCGTCAATGCCGGTGACCTGTTGGTGCGTCTGGACGACCGCATCTATAGGCAACGCCTGAACCAGGCGCTGGCCCAGGTGCAGGTGCAGAAAACCGCACTGGCCAACAACCTGCAACAGCGCCGCAGTGCCGAAGCCACCATCGCCCAGCGCCAGGCGGCGGTCGTCGACAGTGAAGCGCAGGCCCGCAAGGGCGCCGCCGACCTGCGCCGCAACCAGGACCTGATCAGCGATGGCTCGGTGTCGCGCCGCGAGCTGGATGTGACCCGAGCCGCCAATGCCCAGGCGCTGGCGTCGGTGGCGCAGGCCAAGGCTGCGCTGGCGATTGCGCGCGAAGACCTGCAGACGGTGATCGTCAACCGCGACTCGCTGGAAGCCAACGTGACCAACGCCGAAGCCGCCGTGGAGCTGGCCCGCATCGATCTGGACAACACCCGCATCGTAGCGCCGCGCGACGGCCAGTTGGGGCAGATCGGCGTGCGTCTGGGCGCCTACGTCAACTCCGGGGCGCAATTGATGGCGCTGGTGCCCGACACGCTGTGGGTAGTGGCCAACATGAAGGAAACCCAGATGGCCAACGTGCGCATCGGTCAGCCGGTGACCTTCACCGTGGACGCGCTCAATCACCTGCGACTGCGCGGGCACGTGCAGCGCATCTCACCGGCGACGGGTTCGGAATTCAGCCTGCTGCAGGCCGACAACGCCACCGGCAACTTCGTCAAGATCGCCCAGCGGATTCCGGTGCGCATCACCGTGGACCCGGATCAGGCCGCAGCGCAACGGCTGCGGCCCGGCATGTCGGTCGTGGTCAGCATCGACACCGGTTATGTGGTCGAGCAGGACCGCACGGATCCGCCGAGTGACGGCGCGCCCTAGGGCGGCCAAGACGGTTGCACCCCCTGGTCGGGGCTAAACCATTTGATCTTTGCCCACGGGTCGCCTACCGTCAGCGCCGTTTGTCTTCGCCCAGTGCAGGAAGCCGGTTCGAATCCGGCGCGGTCGCGCCACTGTGATCGGCATGTTACATGTCGTCAGCCAGACCTTGCCCCTGGGATTTTCCTGAACCTGTTGGACGCGCCATCCAAGGAGTTGCCATGCGTTTTTCTGCCGTCTTTGCCCACGCCAGCGTCGCTGTCGTCGGTCTGTTCGCCGCCGGTGCCAGCCTCGCCGCCACCCACTATCCCCTGACCCTGCCCAACTGTGGAGCGCCGGTGACTGTCCAGGCGGCGCCACAGCGCGCGGTCAGCCTGGGCCAGGCGAGCACGGAGATTCTGTTGTCACTGGGCCTGGCACCACGCATGGTCGGCACCGGGGTCTGGTTCGGGCCGCTGCCCGAGCACCTGCGCGCCGACAATGCCAAGGTGCCGCGCCTGGCCGACAATGCGCCCAGCTTCGAAGCCGTGGCCAATACCGCGCCCGACATCGTGGTGGCGCAGTACACCTACCATGTCGGCCCCAACGGTGAAGTCGCCAAGCCCGAGCAGCTGGCCAGTCTCGGCATCCCGTCCTACGTATCGCCCAGCGACTGCGACGGCAAGCAGGTCACCGCCACTTCCAATGCCGACGGCAGTCGCAGCCAGATGTTCTCGATGGACCTGGTGAACAAGGAAATTCGCGAGCTGGCCACCATCTTCGATGTCGAACCAGCCGGGGAGCATTTGACCGCCCAGTTGCAGGCGCGCATTCAGGCCGCCACCGAGCGCGCCTCGCGCACCGGGCAGAAACCCTTGTCAGTGGTGTACTGGTTCTCCAGCACGCGCCTGGAGGGGGACCCTTGGGTGGCCGGCAAGAACGGCGCGCCGGGCTACATCAATCGTCTGCTGGGTTTGCGCAACATCGTCGACAGTGACGAGGAGTGGCCTGGCGTGAGCTGGGAAAGCATCGCCGCCAGCAACCCCGACGTGATCGTCGTTGCCCGCATGCAACGTCGACTGTATCCGGCCGACGATGTCGAGAAGAAGCTCGCCTTCCTGCGCAGCGACCCGGTCACCCGTGAACTGGATGCGGTGCGCAACGACCGCATCATCGTCGTCGATGCCCAGTCGCTGAATCCGTCCATGGATGTGGTGCGCGCGGTGGAAGACATCGCGGCGGGCCTCGAGCGTACACGGGCCACCCCTTGATCCAGCGCCTGGCCCGTGAAGATGGCTGGATCTGGCGCTGCCTGCTGGCCGTGCTGGCCCTGGCCACGCTGAGCGTATCGATCGCCCTCGCGGTGTCGGTAGGGGAGATGGGCATCGACCTGGGCACGGTCGGCAAGGCATTGCTCAACGGCCTCGGCCTGGGCGACTACGCGGTGCCGCGTATCGTCCAGGGAATCATCTGGGAGTACCGCCTGAGCCGCGCCTTGGTGGCCGCCTGTTGCGGCGCCGGTCTGGCGATCTGTGGTGCGGTGCTGCAGGCGCTGTTGCGCAACGTGCTGGCCGAACCCTATGTGCTGGGCATCTCTGCCGGCGCTTCGACCGGCGCAGTGATGATCATGCTGCTGGGCCTGGGCGGCGGCGTGATCGGCATTTCCCTGGGGGCTTTTCTCGGCGCCGCGCTGGCATTCGGCCTGGTGCTGCTGCTGGCTGCGGGTGCCCGCAGCGGTCCGGCCCAGGTGATTCTCGCCGGAGTGGCCGGATCGCAGCTGTTCAATGCACTGACCGCTTATATCGTTTCGACCTCGGCCAATGCCGAACAGGCCCGCAGCGTGATGTTCTGGCTGCTCGGCAGCCTGGGCGGGGTGCGCTGGCCCGATGTTGGCCTGGCCGCGGCGGTAGTGGGTGCAGGTTTGCTGGTGTGCTTGTACTTCGCCCGAGCGCTGGATGCCTTCGTGTTCGGTGAAGACGCCGCCGCCACCCTGGGCGTGCCCGTGGTGGCGGTGCGGCTGGTGTTGTTTGCAACCACCGCGCTGATCACCGCCACCCTGGTCAGCATCGTCGGCGCGGTAGGCTTCGTCGGTCTGGTAGTACCGCACATTGCCCGCTTTCTGGTGGGTCCGAGCCATGTTCGGCTGTTGCTCGCCTCGGTACTGATCGGCGCCAATTTCATGGTGTTGGCGGATATCGTCGCGCGCATCATCGTACCGGGCCAGGTATTGCCCATCGGCGTGGTCACGGCCTTGGTCGGCGCCCCGGCGTTTGCCTTGATCCTTTACCGTGCGAGGCGTCGAGCATGAGCCTGCAACTGCACCACGTCAGCTGGAAGGCCGGTGGGCTGCTGATTCTCGACGACGTCAGCCTGGCCATCACGCCTGGCAGTCTGGTCGGGCTGATCGGCCCGAACGGCTCGGGCAAGTCGTCGCTGCTGCGCCTGCTGGCCGGGCTGGACCGTCCCAGCCAGGGCCAGGTCAGCCTCGACGATCAACCCTTGGCCGACCTGGCGCGGCGCACCATCGCCCGGCAAGTGGCGATGGTGGAGCAGCACGCCAGCACCGAGGTGGACATTCGCGTGGAGGAGGTCGTGCGCCTGGGTCGTACGCCCCATCGCTCGCCGTTCGCGCCGTGGCTGCGAGAAGACGATCGGGCCATTGCCCAGGCACTGGCCCAGGTCAACCTGGGCGGCCACGCGCAGCGGCGCTGGCACACCCTGTCCGGTGGCGAGCGTCAGCGGGTGCAGATCGCCCGCGCCCTGGCCCAGCAGCCCAGCGAACTGCTGCTCGACGAGCCAACCAATCACCTCGATATCCAGCATCAACTGGAACTGCTGCACCTGATCCAGGACCTGCCCCTGACCTGCGTCATGGCGATTCACGACCTGAACCTGGCAGCCATGTTCTGTGACGTGCTGGTGGTCCTCAAGGACGGGCGCCTGGTGGCCAGCGGCGCGCCAGCCCAGGTCCTGACCGAGGGCCTGATCGCCGAAGTCTACGGCGTGCACGCCGAAGTCAGTCTGGCCGACGGTCGACCGCACGTGCGCTATCGGGTCTGAGCCGCGTCACTGACACATCCCGTGCCCTGTGTTAGCCTTGCGCGTTCGAGGTTCTCTGCCCGGCAGAGCTAAGACGGGAACGCGGTCCAAGCCGCGGCTGCCCCCGCAACTGTAAGTGATGAAGGCTGCGCCAAGGCCACTGCGATCGTTCGCGGGAAGGCGCTGCAGCCTCGGCCCGCAGGGCCGGCATCACGAGCCAGGAGACCTGCCTCGCCGTTCTTTCCTATTCAACCGGGCGGGGTGATCCGGTGACGAATGCCGGCGCCTGCCGTAGCGGCGCTCGTCTCGTGCCCTGCCGCGCAATCAGGGCGACCCGATGAAAACGCTGTCCAAACTACCCGTCACCATCGTCACCGGCTTCCTCGGCTCGGGCAAGACCACCTTGCTGCGGCACATGCTCGACAACGCCCAGGGTCGGCGCATTGCCGTGATCGTCAACGAATTCGGCGAGCTGGGCATCGACGGCGAAATTCTCAAGCAGTGCACCATCGGCTGCAGCGAAGAGGAGGCCAACGGCCGCGTCTACGAGCTGGCCAACGGCTGCCTGTGCTGCACGGTTCAGGAAGAATTCTTTCCGGTCATGCGCGAGCTGGTCGCCCGCCGCGCCGACCTCGACCACATTCTCATCGAAACCAGCGGGCTGGCCTTGCCCAAGCCGCTGGTCCAGGCCTTCCAGTGGCCGGAAATCCGCAGTGCCTGCACGGTCGATGCGGTCATCACCGTGGTCGACAGCCCGGCGGTGGCGGCCGGTACCTTTGCCGCATTCCCCGACCAGGTCGACGCCCAGCGCAAGCTCGACCCCAACCTGGACCACGAGTCGCCGCTGCACGAGCTGTTCGCCGACCAGTTGGCCAGCGCCGACCTGGTGATCCTCAACAAGGCCGACCTGATCGATGCTCAGGCCCTGGCCGCCGTGCGCGCCGAGGTGGCCGAAGAATTGCCGGCCGCGGTCAAGGTGGTCGAAGCCAGCAGCGGTCGTTTGCCCCTGGCGGTGCTGCTGGGCCTGGGCGCCGAGTCGGAGCAGCACATCGACGCACGCAAGAGCCATCATGACCATCACGAGGGTGACGATCACGACGATCACGACCACGATGCGTTCGACTCGATCTCCATCGAGCTGCCCCAGGCCGAGGAGGCCAAGCTGCTGCAGGCGCTCAACGCCGCCGTGGTTCAACACGGCATCCTGCGGGTGAAGGGTTTCGCGGCGATTCCGGGCAAACCGATGCGTCTGCTGATCCAGGGCGTGGGCACGCGTTTCGACAAGCACTTCGATCGCCCCTGGGCCGCTGACGAAGCACGCAGCACGCGCCTGGTGCTGATCGGCCAGGACCTCGACGCGCAATCGCTGCAAGCGCAACTGCGCGCGGCCCTGGAAGCCTGACCCATGCACCTGCTGAGAACCCAGCCGGGCGGCTTCGTGCCGGACGACAGCATCGCCGACCTTGGCCAGACGCCTGCCGAACTGGTGATTCTCTGCAGCGGTGATTCGCACCTGGCGCTGCTCGCCGAGGCCAGCGGGCATCTGCCGAAGGACTACCCCAGCCTGCGCCTGGCCAACCCCATGCAGGTGCAGAATCATGCCTCGGTCGACCTCTACGTCGACCAGGTGCTGCGCCACGCCAAGGTCATCCTGATTTCCCTGCACGGCGGCATCGGCTACTGGCGCTACGGCGTCGAGCAGTTGATGCAACTGGCCGAGCAGGGCGTGCAGGTCATCCTGGTACCGGGCTGCGATCGCCCCGATCCCGAACTGGCCGAGCGCTGTACGGTGCCTGCCGAGCAGGCCGACCGCTTGTGGCAGTACCTGCGCCAGGGCGGCATGGGAAACGCGCGCAACCTGTTCGGCTACCTCGGCAATACCTGGTTCGGTCGCGCCGAACCCTGCGAAGCACCTCAGGCCCTGCCACGCACGGTCATCTACCATCCGGCGCAACCGACCGCCGATCTGGCCCACTGGCAGGCGCAGTGGCAAGCGCACTGGCCTGTGGTGCCGTTGCTGTTCTATCGCTCGCACCTGCAGGCGGCCAACACCGGTTTCGTCGATACCTTCTGTGCCAGGCTGCAGGCGGCCGGGCTCAACCCGTTGCCGATTGCCGTGGCCAGCCTCAAGGAAGCGGGGTGCCTTGAGCAGGTCCAGGCGTGGATGGACGAAGTGGATGCGGCGATCATCCTCAACACCACCGGCTTCGCCCAGTCCAGCCCCGAAACCCCGCACCTGCGCCCGTTTCGCCGCGACATTCCAGTGATCCAGGCCATCTGCGCCCAGGACAACCAGGCGCTGTGGCAGGCCAACGCGCAGGGCCTGGGTGCGCGCGATTTGGCCATGCACATTGCCTTGCCGGAGCTGGACGGACGCATCATCAGTCGCGCCATCAGCTTCAAGGACCTGGCCTGGCACAACGAGCGCAGCCAGAGCGACGTGGTGTGCTACCGGGCTCATGTCGAGCGAATGGACTTCGTCGCCGAACTGGCGCGCAAGTGGGCCGCCCTGGCGCGCCTGCCCAATGCCGACAAGCGTGTCGCCCTGGTGCTGGCGAACTACCCGACCCGCGATGGGCGCATCGGTAACGGCGTCGGCCTGGATACCCCGGCGGCGGCGCTGAACATTCTGCGCGCAATGCAGCAGCAGGATTACCCGGTCGCTGATCTGCCCGACAGCGGCACGGCCTTGATCCACGCCTTGCTCGGTGGCGTGACCAACGACCTGGAACAGCTGGACCTGCGCCCCTGTGCCCAGAGCATGGCGCTGGACGATTACCTGGCCGCGTTCGCCTTGCTGCCCGAAGCCAATCAGACCGCCGTCCGCGAACGCTGGGGCGAGCCGGCAGCCGATCCGATGTTCCGCAACGGCCGGATGATGATCGCCGGCCTACGCATGGGCCTGACCTTCGTCGGCATCCAACCCGCCCGTGGCTATCAGGTGGACGTCAGCGCGGTCTATCACGACCCCGACCTGGTGCCGCCCCATGGTTATCTGGCGTTCTATTTCTGGCTGCGCCACACCTATGGCGCCGATGCGCTGATCCATGTCGGCAAGCACGGCAACCTGGAGTGGTTGCCGGGCAAGGGTGTGGGCCTCTCCGAACAGTGCTGGCCCGACGCGATACTGGGGCCGATGCCCAACATCTATCCGTTCATCGTCAACGATCCGGGCGAGGGTGCCCAGGCCAAGCGCCGCACCCAGGCGGTGATCATCGACCACCTGATGCCACCGCTGACCCGCGCCGAAACCTACGGGCCGCTGCGCGACCTGGAACTGCTGGCCGACGAATACTACGACGCGCAGATGCTCGATCCGCGCCGCGCCCAGGCCCTGGAAAAGGACATTCTGGCGTTGGTGCGCGAGACCCGCATCGACCACGAACTGCAGATGGCCGAAGGGGCCGAACCGGCGGATTGGCTGCCACGCCTGGACACCTTCCTGTGCGATCTGAAGGAGTCGCAGATTCGCGACGGTCTGCACGTGTTCGGCGAGTCGCCCCAGGGTCGTCTGCGCGCCGATACCCTGCTGGCATTGCTGCGCATCCCACGGGGCAACGGCCAGGGCGCCCAGGCCAGCCTGCTGCGCGCCTTGGCCAAGGCCTTCGCGCTGGGCTTCGACCCGCTCGACTGCGACCTCGGCGCCCCCTGGAGCGGGCCTCGGCCAGCAGCCTTGGCCGAGCTGACCGCCGAACCGTGGCGCAGCGCCGGTGACGGTCGCGAACGACTCGAGCTGTACGCCGCACAGTTGATCGAACGCGCACTGGACGGCCCTCTGGAGCTGGGTGATGGCTTCGATGACGTGCAACTCATTCTCGGTCACCTGCGCGACACCGTGGCGCCGCGCCTGGATGCCTGCGGGCCGGCCGAGATGCACGGGCTGCTCGCCGCCCTGGCCGGCCGCTTCGTGCCCGCCGGGCCGAGCGGGGCGCCCAGCCGTGGCCGTCTCGACGTGTTGCCCACGGGGCGCAACTTCTTTTCCGTGGACGTGCGCAACCTGCCGACCACCACTGCCTGGCGGATCGGCTTCGCCTCGGCCAACCTGATCCTGGAGCGTCACCTGCAGGACCATGGCGACCACCTGCGTCAGCTGGGCCTGTCGGTATGGGGCACGGCGACCATGCGCACCGGTGGCGACGACATTGCCCAGGCCATGGCCCTGATGGGCGTGCGGCCGGTGTGGGCCACCGGCAGCCAGCGCGTGGACGATTTCGAGATTCTGCCGCTCAGCCTGCTCGACCGCCCGCGGGTGGACGTGACCCTGCGGGTGTCCGGCTTCTTCCGCGACGCCTTCGCCAATCTGCTGCGCCTGTTCGATGCAGCGGTGCAGGCCGTGGCTGCGCTGGACGAGCCCGACGACCTCAACCCCCTGGCGGCCAAGGTTCGCAGCGAACAGGCTCAGTTGCTGGCCGAGGGTGTCTCGGCCGAGCAGGCCGCTCGCGAGGCGGGCTGGCGCATCTTCGGTGCCAAGCCGGGCGCCTATGGCGCCGGTGTGCAAGGTGCCATCGACGGCCGCCTGTGGCAGACCCGCGAAGACCTCGCCGAGGCTTACCTGAACTGGGGTGCCTATGCCTATGGCGCGGATGACGAAGGCACCGCCGCACGCGCGCCGTTCGCGCGGCGCCTGGGCCAGGTCCAGGCGGTGCTGCAGAACCAGGACAACCACGAGCACGACCTGCTCGATTCCAACGACTACTACCAGTTCCAGGGCGGCATGCTCGCCGCCGTGGAAACCCTGAGCGGACAGACGACGGCCAGCTACCACGGCGACCACAGCCAACCCGACGTGCCACGCGTGCGCACCCTGAAGGAAGAGCTGAATCGGGTGGTGCGCGCCCGTGCGGCCAATCCCAAGTGGATCGAAGGGGTCAAGCGACATGGCTACAAAGGCGCCTTCGAACTCGCCGCGACGGTCGACAACCTGTTTGCCTTCGATGCCACCACCCACCTGATCGACGACCATCAGTACGCCTTGCTCACCGACGCCTACCTGCTCGACCCGGACACCCGCGGCTTCCTGCAGGAGCACAACCCTGCGGCCCTGCGCGACATGGCTGAACGCCTGCTCGAAGCTCAGCAACGTGGGCTGTGGGCCGAGCCCGGCGACTACCGTCAGGCCGTGGGAGACCTGCTGCTGGATACCGAAGAAGATGCCTGAAGAGAACCCTGCAATGACCGACACCGTGCACTTTCCGCTGGCCGCCGTGGTGGCCGCCGATTCGCTGAAGCTGGCGCTGTGCCTGGCCGCCATCGACCCGCGCATCGGCGGCGTGCTGATCGAAGGGCCGCGGGGCATGGCCAAGAGCACGCTGGCGCGCGGTCTGGCCGACCTGCTTGCCGATGGCCAGCTGGTGACATTGCCGCTGGGTGCCAGTGAGGACCGTCTCGTGGGTACGCTGGATCTGGAGGCCGCTTTAGGTGAGGGGCGCGCACGCTTTTCGCCCGGTGTGCTGGCCAAGGCCGACGGCGGCGTGCTGTACGTCGATGAGGTCAACCTGCTCGCCGACCATCTGGTCGACCTGCTGCTGGACGTTGCCGCCAGTGGCGTCAACCGCATCGAGCGTGACGGTATTTCCCATACTCATGCAGCGCGATTCGTGCTCATCGGCACCATGAACCCGGAGGAAGGGGAGTTGCGCCCGCAGTTGCTCGACCGATTCGGTTTGAACATCGCCATGGACGGCCAGCCGGCGCCCGCCGAACGTGGCCAGATCATCCGCCGCCGCCTGGCCTTCGACAGCGATCCCCAAGGCTTCTGTGAGCAATGGGCTCCAGCGCAGTCAGCGCTGCGGCTGCGCTGCCAGCAGGCGCGGGAACGCCTCGAATCGATCCCGCTGTGCGATCAGGCGCTGGAAGCCATCACCACCCGTTGTTTCGCCGAGGGCGTGGATGGCCTGCGTGCCGACCTGGTCTGGCTGCGCGCGGCACGGGCCCACGCCGCCTGGCGAGGGGCTGAGCAGATTCTCGACGAGGACGTCGAAGCAGTGGCCGAGTTCGCCCTGCGCCATCGCCGCCAGGCCCCGCGCCAGCCCGAGTCGAAGCCAGCGCCGCCGCCGCCGCCCGCTGCAAGCGCCGCGCAACCTTCCGATCCGGGTCAGGGCCAGTGGGGCGACATGCCCGCCCAGGCCGTTCCGGTAGGTGAACGCCGCAGCGTACCGAGCTGGCCAAAAAAGCCCTGAGCATCCGTCCGCGCCCAGCGGATGCTCGGCCCGGCAAGGGCCACCTCGAACAAGGGCGACAGGGTGCGGCGCGCGCGGCGGCGGCCGGTACGGTGGACTGGCCGGCCACGCTGCTGCAAGGCCGACCGCGCCAGCGCGATGACCTGCGCTGGCAGCAACGTCGCAGCGCGGCGCAGCAACTGTGGCTGGTGGTGGTCGACGCCTCTGCCTCGACCCGCCGGCACGGCGCCCTGGCCGAGGCCAAGGGCGTTCTGGCGCAGGTCTTCGACGATGCCTACTGGCAGCGCGCACGGCTGGCGTTGTTGACTGCCAGTGGCAGCGGGCCAATCTGGCAATGCCACGGCCTGAAAGCCTCGGCAGCCCTGCAACCCTGGCTCGCCGAGCTGGGCGCTGGTGGCGGCACGCCGCTGCTTGCGGCGCTGGATCAGGCCCGTGACTGGTTGAAGCAACGCGGGCGCCGCTATCCCGAGGAGGCCCAGCGCTGCCTGGTGTTCACCGACGGGCGCCTCAAGTCGCTGGACGGCATGGCACCACTGGCCTGCCCGGCATTGCTGGTAGACATGGAGCGGGGGCCGATCCGGTTGGGTCGGGCCCGCACCCTGGCATCGGCATTGAACGCCGAGTACCGGCATCTGGAAGATCTGCCACGGGCCTAGCCTCAGCTGGCCCGGGGGTTGCTCAGGGCCTTGCTCCATACAGGATTGTCACAGCGAGGGCAGGGCAGTGCCTGCTGATCGCGCAGGGTTTCCAGGTGACCGCAGTATTCGCAGGCATACAGGTCTTCACGGTCGACCTTGGTCAATGACACGCGATGCTCGGGCGGCAGGATCGAAAGCCCCGGCTTGACGTCTTCGCGCTCGTGGAAGTACAGGCTGACATCGCCATTGACCTCCAGGATGCCCAGGCGCACCTGCCCCAGGTGCTCGACGCCGCGCAGGCGCAGTTCCATCAGGAACTCGGCGTGGGTGATGTTGCCGCTCTGCAGCGCCTTGAGTTCGAACACGCCGTCGCGAATGATCAAAAACGGTTTGCCTTCCAGCCATTCGCCGAAGCGACCGCTGCGTTCGGTCAGAAAGGTGGTCAGGCGATAGAAGATGATCATCGCCACGAACACCACCAGCACCGGCAGGATGGGCACGTCCTCGTAGAAGGTCACGTCGCCAGCCGCCGAACCCAGCGTCAGGATCACCACCAGCTCGAACAGCGAAAGCTGGCGCACCCCGCGTCGCCCGGCGATCTTGAGGAACAAGAAGACCACCACATAGGCCATCAGCGTGCGGGCGACCACCTCACCGAGAAAGCCCGTGTTGACTTCACCCAGCAGCACACGATGCCAATCGAACGCCTGCATTTCCAATCCCTTGCCTGACCAAAAGCGCCGATTGTACACCCCGCGGTGCTGGCTGTCTGCGAGACGTACCGCTGACGCCCTATGTGGCGTCAAGGGTCCGTGCTGAAGCCTTGGCGGGGGTTAAACGTCAATTTTCCGTTACCATTTTGACGTAAGTTGCAACCCGCTGTTTTTGATGTATTTTCCCGAGCACGTCCATGCAAGGAAAGGCCATGCCTGTGAATTCGAATGCCTACCCCTGCGAGCCTTGCGGACTGTTGGGCGATAGTCAGCCCATGCGCGACCTGTACAAGCTCATCAGCAAATTCGCCGCCACTGACTCACCGGTCTTGATCCACGGTGAGGCGGGCACCGGCAAGCAGTTGATTGCGCGTGCGCTGCACCAGCAGTCCCCGCGCAGGCAGCAGCCATTCATCGTGTTCGACTGCCAGGTCCGCGCCCATCGTCCGGGCCAGACGCCGTTGTTCGCGCCTGGCTGCGGGCAGAGCAATGTGCATCCGCTGTCCGGCAGCGTGCTGCAGGCTGCCGATCGCGGAACCTTGCTGCTGCAACAGGTGCAGGACTTGCCGCTGGACGTTCAGGAGCAACTGCTGCGCTTTCTCCAGCGCAAGGCTGCAGGTGAAGTGGACGTTCGGGTGCTGGCTACCAGCGACACCGATCTGACGCTGGCCATGAGCCGGGGACAGCTGCGCGAAGACCTCTACTATCGACTCAACGTGCTGGAGATCGTCGCGGTGCCCTTGCGCGAACGCTATGGCGACCTGGCCATGCTGGCCAACCATTTCGCGCAACGCTACAGCCGCGAGAACGGCCGACGTCACCGTCCTTTCAGTCAAGAGGCGCTTATTGCCATGGGTGAGCACGACTGGCCGGGCAACGTCCGCGAGCTGGCGAACCGGATTCGCCAGGCGCAGGCACTGGCCCCCGGCAATCAGATCGAAGCCATCGACCTGGGACTGGGTATCGAAACCCTGGTCACCGCGCCGATGGGCACGCTGAACGACTACAAGCACCGTGCCGAGCGTCAGGCGCTTGGCGACGTGCTGCTGCGCCACGGCGGCAACCTGAGCACGGCGGCCAGGGTGCTCGGCGTTTCACGCCCGACACTCTACCGACTGCTGCACAAACATCACATGCGCTGATTGCACGCTAGGGTTGATCCAGAACATGTCGAATGCTCGCCAGCACCTGCGCCTCCCGCGCCAGCCAGTCACCGCTGATCACGGTGCAGGGCAGCGCGTGCGCCTGCAGCCATGCCTGGCTTTGCTGAAAAAAGGTTTGCCGTTGAGCCAGGTCAGGCTGGCAGCGCTGGCCGTCCGCGGACCATTCGACGCCTTCGGGCGAGAGCAGCAGGTGGGCATCGTAGTGGCGCTCCAGCAGCGCAGGTTCAAGCCACGCCGGGCAGTCGTCGAACAGGGTGCGGCTCCACAGCAGGTTGCTCAGCAGGTGCGTGTCGAGCAGCAACAGTGCGGGGTGACTACGGCGAGCGGCATCCTCCCAGGCCAGCTGACCACGGGCGATGGTGTCGATGTCGGCATAGCAGGTGTCGCGCTGCTCTCGGTCGATGAAATGGCGCACGTATTCGCCCACGACCACGGCGCCCATACGCTCGCGCATGCGTTCGGCCAGCCAGCTCTTGCCCGACGACTCCGGCCCGCACAGTACAACCACTTTCATCGCGACATTGCTTCGCTGTTGCGCCACTGGTGCCAGCCGTGAACGGCCAGCATCAGGAACAGGCCATACAGCGCAGCCGTCAGGTACAGGCCCTGATGGATGAACAGACCGACGAAAATGGCATCCAGCACGATCCACAGCGGCCAGCATTGCACGCGTTTGTTGGCCATCCACCACTGCGCCACCAGGCTGAAGCCGGTGAGCAACGCGTCCAGCCACGGCTGGCTGGCATCGCTCCAGGTGGCCATCGCCGCGCCCAGGGCCAGGCCCGCCGCCAGGCCGATGGCCAGCCCACCCAGCAGAGGTCTGGGCGCCAAGCGGGTCACCGCTGGGCCCACGGCTGTCCCATCGCCACGGGTCCACTGCCACCAGCCGTAGACCTGGACGCCGGCGTACACCACCTGCAACAGCATGTTGGAGTACAGCTTGTAGTCGTAGAACACGTACGAATAGATCAGCACCATGACCAGGCCGATCGGCCAGCACAGCCAATTCTGCTTCACGGTCAACCACACCGCGATCACGCCCAGCGTGGCGGCGAACAATTCCAAAGGCGACATGGGCAATCTCAGGCAGGTGCATGCACTGCATGCAAAGTCGGGATTGTAACCTGCGCCGCCGATACTGCGCGCGTCCTGCGCGGTTCACCCGCTGCAAAGATGAAACTTCAGTTCAATCAACACTCACCGACGCCCGCGTGCGGATTTGCACAAGCTGCTCTGTTAGCATCGCGGGGCCCGACGGCAATGAGTTCTATTAAACAGACAGGACCACGCCAGGCGCGGGTCCAATTGGGGGAATGATGGATTTTTGGACCGCCATGCAGGCGCTGATTCTAGGCATCGTGGAAGGCTTGACCGAGTTCCTGCCCATTTCCAGCACCGGTCACCAGATCATCGTGGCCGACCTGATCGGTTTCGGCGGCGAACGGGCCATGGCCTTCAATATCATCATCCAGCTGGGTGCGATATTGGCGGTGGTGTGGGAATTCCGTCGCAAGATCCTCGAAGTGATCACTGGCTTGCCGACCCAACGCAACGCCCAGCGCTTTACCCTGAACCTGTTCATCGGCTTCCTGCCGGCGGTCGTGCTGGGGGTGATTTTCGCCGACAAGATCCACGAATACCTGTTCAACCCCATCACCGTGGCGGTCGCTCTGGTACTGGGTGGTTTCATCATGCTCTGGGCCGAGAAGCGCGAGCATGCCGTGCGTGTGCACCACGTCGACGACATGCGCTGGAGCGATGCCCTCAAGGTCGGTTTCGCGCAGTGCCTGGCGATGATTCCGGGGACCTCGCGCTCGGGCTCGACGATCATCGGCGGCCTGCTGTTCGGTCTGTCGCGCAAGACCGCCACCGAGTTCTCGTTCTTTCTGGCCATGCCGACCATGGTCGGTGCCGCGGTGTATTCGGGCTACAAGTTCCATCACCTGTTTCAGCCGGCCGACTTCCCGGTGTTCGCGCTGGGCTTCGTGGTGTCGTTCATCTTCGCCATGATCGCCGTGCGTGGTCTGCTCAAGTTCATCGCCACCCACAGCTACGCCGTGTTCGCCTGGTACCGCATTGCCTTCGGCCTGATCATCCTGGCGACCTGGCAGTTCGGCTGGATCGATTGGTCCAGTGCGCAAGGCTGATCCGGCGCCCGGTCGGGCGTCTGCGCGGCCGCGCGGTGGTCAGCAGCGCCCGGTGCAATTCCTGGCGCTGAAAATCACGGTATTCGTCGTGCTGTGCCTGCTGCCCTTTCTTGGCCTGTTGCGCCTGGCGATGGCCGGGCATCCGTCGGTGCTGGTGGTCTATGCACTGATGAGCCTCCTGACGGTGGGTTTGTACTGGCACGACAAGCGCCAGGCCCAAGGGCAGGGCCAGCGAACCCCGGAAAAACTGCTGCACGGCGCCGAACTGCTGGGCGGCTGGCCAGGCGCACTCATCGCCCAGCAACTGTTCCGGCACAAGACGCGCAAGGTTTCCTATCAGCTGGTGTTCTGGCTGATCGTAGCACTGCACCAGGCGTTCTGGTTCGATCAGGTCATCTTTGCCGGGCAGCACCTGGGGCTTACGTTCTGACCCTGGCCTCAAGCCTTTCCCCATGAAAAATGCCCCCGCACAGTGTGCGGGGGCATCGGGTGTTGCGCGCGTTGGCTGAGTGCTTAGTGCGCAGCCGCACCACCGTGGGCAGCGGCCAGCTTCTTGGCCTCTACCAGGTGGGCTTTCAGCTTGGGCAGAGTCTCGGTGGCGAATGCCTTGAGCTCTGCGTCTTCACCGTTCTTGATTTCGTCTTCGAAGATCTCGATGGTCGCTTCGTGCGCCTTGACCTGGTTGTTGGCATAGGCCTGGTCGAACGACTTGGCCGAGCGCAGCTCCAGAATCATCGCTTTGGCCTTGTCCAGCAGCTCGGCATCGTCCGAGACGTCGATGTTCTTCTTGTCGGCCAGTGCCTTGAGCTTCTGGTTGGCGGCAGTGTGGTCCTTGACCATCATGTCGGCGAAAGTCTTGACGTCCGCGGCGGTGCCTTTTTCCAGCGCCAGCTTGCCTGCTTCGACTTCAGCCACGCCTTTGGCGGAGGCGTCCTCGACGAAATCATCGGAGGCTGCGAAGGCGCCATGGCTGGCGAGCGAGACGGAAAGGGCGAGGGCAGCGGCGTAGAATTTGGATTTCATGGTCAATTCCTTGTGTAGGGTATGAAGCGGACTGAGCGTTGCAGGCCGTGAAAGTGTGACTGCCGCTGAAACGCAGCAGTTTCATCGGATGTTCATCCATCGCGGGATGCAGCTGCGTAGGGCGATTCAGCCCTTGCTGTGCTCGTCGGACGTTGGGGCGATGGCGACGCCCCGTGGTCCGGCGAAGCCCCAGATGGCCAGCCCGACCAGCGGGAAGATGAAAATCAGTACGGTCCAGCCAATCTTCGTGCCGGAACTCTTGGTGCTTTTCCACACGCTGGCCAGCGCCCACAGATCGAGGAGTAACACGATGACCGCTGCGGCGGTCCAGAAAATCGACGTTTCCATGTGTAGGCTCATTGATCAAGGTAGGTCCTACAGGGGAGGGCCAGCGTGCTCGGCAAGTTCAACCGGATCGGTCGGTGGTTCCGTTTTCGCCTCAATGGGCGTGTCGACTGCCGGTCGGGTCCTGTATCTGGATGATCTGGCCTTTGCTCCATGCGTCTGCACCAGGGTCGATCTGGGGTGTTGGAATGTCGGCGCGCTGTCGTTTCTTCTCCGCGCTGTCGATGCCGAAGCGCTTGTCCCGCTCGCGCACCAGCGCCGGGTCGACCTGGCCATCGCCTGTGAAGCCCATCATCAGTTGCGGCACCCCCAGCGGCAGCTGCTTGTCCAGATCGGTGTGCCAGGTGTGCCAGGTCTTGCCGTAGGTGTTCACCAGCTTGTCCATCAGAGCGTGTTCGGCAGGCGCGGGAATGCCCGGAGCGATCAGCTGGCCAGACTTCACTTCGTGAACGTGGCTGTGCCACAACGCCTTTTCCGCCTTGGGCAGTTGGGCGAAAAGCCGGGCACTGATGATGTACTCAACGCCCATCAGCTTGGCGTCCTTGACGTTGCCGTCATAAATGACGCACTGGATGACTTCCTCGTTGAGGATCGCGCAGTAGTGATGGGCTTCCATCTGCGCACCGGGGTGTCCGTTATAGAAATGAAAGCCATCCAGATAGGCGTTCAATTCATTGATCGGCGGACGTGACTGCAGCGCATTGGCGCCCGCGTCGAGGGTTTTGGTCAGGGCCGTGGTCGGCGCGCCGGGCGCGTCCACTTTGGATGCGCTGTTGTTGCCGGCGCATCCGGCCATGGCCAGAGCGACCAGGCACAGCACTGGAGTGCGCGCGGTACGGCGTGGCGAGAAGAGCGAGCGGGTGCTCATGCTGGAGTCCTTTTCAGTGAGGAGAGTGCGGTGCTGGATCGAACGATCAGGCCGCACAGGGCACTTCATAGAGTGACCGGCACCGTCAGGGTTCAGCTCGGCGAGGGCCGCTCGCCCGTCTGTACAATATTTCACGGAACCGGGGTGTGACTTGGCCCATCCTATGCTGTGTCAGAACCTACCCCCGAGGTTTTGCCAAGGAAGAGCGCCGCGATGGTCCGTCGTTGTGCAGTAATCGTTTCTCTGCTGCTGTTGAGCCTGCTTTCGGTGCAGGCTCAAGCGAATCCTCACGCCCGCTGGAACGTGGGCTATCACTTGCTGACCTTCAACGACCCGCTCGACGACCAGCCGATGCACGCCTATGCCTTCTATCCGACCCAGGACCGCACCCATCCGGCACGTCTGGGCGGCTACAGCATCGACGCGCAGCAGGACGCGGCAGTCGCTATCGGTCGCTTCCCGCTGTTGATGCTGTCCCACGGCAATACCGGCACGCCGCTGGCGCTGCACGACTTGATCACCGCGCTGACGCGCAAGGGCTTCGTCGTGGTGGCGGTCGTGCACCCGGGCGACAATGCCCAGGATCACAGCCGGTTGGGCAAACTCAGCAATCTTTACGGACGGCCGCTACAGATCTCGCAAGCCATTACTGCAGCGCTGGGTGATTCGATGCTGTCGCCTTTCGTGAACACCCATGCGGTCGGTGTGATCGGTTATTCGGCAGGCGGCGAAACCGCCTTGATTCTGTCCGGTGCACGGCCTGATCTGCAGCGCCTGCGCAAATACTGCGAAGAGCGACCCTACGACGCCGATGCCTGCCAGACCCGCGGGGAACTGGAAGCCGATCGGGATGACCTGACCCCAGAGGCCGACCCACGTGTGCGTGCACTGCTGCTGATGGCGCCGTTGAGCCTGATGTTCGGTCGCCAGACCCTGGCCGAAGTCCATCTGCCTACGCTGATCTACAGCGGCGACAATGACCAACTTGTGGCCATCGACAAGAATGCCGAAGCGCTGGCGCGCAAGTTGCCGGGCAACACCGACTATCGCCTGCTGCCCGGCGCCGGTCACTTCGTGTTCATGGCCCCGTGCACGGACGAACAGCGCAGCGCCTCGCCGGTGCTGTGCACCGATGCTGATGGCGTGGACCGCGAAGGTATCCACCGCGACCTTATTCACGAGGCGGGCAAGTTCTTCACCCACACCCTGGGTCGGCCTTCACGCGCCGGCCTGCAGACCGCCGATCACTGATCCTGTCGCGACAGCCACGCGGTCAGCCCCAGGGCGATCAGGGAGAGGCCGGCCGCCAAAGCGAAGATCGAGCCATAGCCAAACCCGGCCGCCACCGCACCCATCACCGGGCCGGCGATCGCCAAGGCCAAATCGAAGAAGACCGCGAACGCACTCAGGCCCGCGCCCCGGCTGGTGCCGGGCACCTTGTGGATGGCCAGCACGCCCAAGGCTGGATAGACCAGCGACAATCCCAACCCAGCCAAAGCCGCGCCCGCCAGGGTGAAGATCGGTGAAGGAGCCAGCCACAGCATGGCCAGGCCGACCACTTCGGTGGCGATACAGGCCATGGCCACGGTGGAGCCACCCAAATGGTTGATGCTGTTGATGAACACCAGGCGCGCCGCGATGAAACTGATGCCAAAGGCGGTCAGGCACCACGCTGCGCCTTCCCAGCCGCGCTCCACGTAATACAGGGTGATGAACGTGGTGAGGGTGCCATAGCCGATCGAGGCCAGCATCAGGCTCATGCCATGGGGCGCGACCCGGCCGAAGGCGGACCAGAACGGCATGCGCTCACCCCGCACGACGGGTGACGCCGGTGTGTCACGGATCATCCACAAGCCCAGAGCGCTCAGGGCCATGAGCGCAATGCCGAGGCTCCAGAACCCGGCGAAGGCCACCATCAATACGCCCAGCGGGGCGCCGATGGCGATGGCGCCATAGGAGGCGATGCCGTTCCATGAGATCACCTTGGCCATGTGTTCGGCGCCGACGCGGCTGATTCCCCAGCTGCTGGTACCTACCCCGATCGCGCCTTGCGCCAGGCCGAGGACCACACGCCCGGCGATCAGCACGCCCAGGCTCCACTGCGGCACGCTGTGCAGAAACACCGAGACGAACGTCAGCGCTCCGCTGATGCCGATACCGATCAGGCCGTAGACGATGGTGCGTTTGGTGCCCAATGCGTCGGCCATGCGTCCGGCGCTGGGCCGGCTGAGCAGCGTCGCCAGGTACTGCGCGCCGATCACCACGCCGGCGGCCACCGCACTGAACCCTAAGTGGTCGTGCACGTAGCCGGGCAGCACCGCGATGGGCAGTCCGATCGAGATGAAGGCAATGAACGTGTAGAACACGATGGAGATGATTTGCAGGGTGATCGAGGACGAAGAGGGCGTTGCAGGTTGGGCAGACTCAGTCATGGGCTCGTTCGCAAGCGTGCGGTTGAGGTCCCCTTGCACAGGGAACGTTGGTTAAAGCAAAGCAGGCTATCGATTATTTGCAACCTCAACACAACGCGCCCTTGTAGCAGCGGCGCAAGCCGCGTCCGACCTCACCGCATTACATCAGGCACACCGCGTGAACCCATGACGCGGCTCGCGCCGCTGCTACAAATACGGCGCAAGCCGCGTCCAGCCTCACCGCATTGCATCAGGCACACCGCGTGAACCCATGACGCGGCTCGCGCCGCTGCTACAGGGGTTGTTCCAGCAATGCGATGGTTTTCGCATCGCTCTCGCCGTCGAAAAATCGATCCAACACCTGCTGGAAGCACGCCTGCTCAGGTGCCACGCTGGCAAACAAGGTCATGCACGAGCGCAACTTCGTGTCATCGGGGGTGCCGAACATCGCCCTGGCGCTCTGACCGGAATGCTCCAGCACCGTACGTGTGCATTCCAGCAGGCGCGCACCCAATAATGGATTGTTCAGATAAGCCGTCGCCTCGGCCGCACCGCTGATCGCATAGAAGCGCGCCGTCTCGCTATGACCGAGGCCAGCCAATTGGGGAAAGATGAACCACATCCAATGGCTGCGTTTGCGGCCACTGCGCAGTTCTTCGAGGACATCGGGGTACACGGCGCGCTGGGCGTCGATGAAGCGGTTGAGATCGAAGGTATCGTTCATGGCCAGTAGATCCCGCAGGGATTGTGTGCAGTTCTGGCCACGGTCGCGCAACGGAGTTCCATCAACCAGACCAGACCAGACCAGACCGTCAGCCTTCGGCCAATAGCACTTCCACACCCAGCTTGCGAATGGCCTCGGCGGCCACCTCGGTGAGCTCGTTGTCGCTGATGACCACATCGAACTGCTCGAGGCCGGCGATCTTGTACATCCCGAACGTGCCGTACTTGGAGCTGCTGGTGATCAGCACCCGCTGGGACGCCGCCTGCATCGCCACCTGCTTGACCTCGACCTTGAGCGCCGAAGGGGTGGTGATGCCCCGTTGCAGGTCCCAGGAACTGGTGGACATGAAGGCAATGTCGGTGGCCAGCTGGCGTAACGTCGCCACCGCCAGGCCCCCGACGCAGGAACGATTGGGGTGATCCAGCAGGCCGCCGGTGTGGATGACATCCACATGCACCGCTTCAGCCAGGGCATGCACGATGCCGAAGTCGTTGGTCACCACGGTCATGCCCGACAGGGCAGCTATGTGCGGGACGATCTCCAGCGTGCTGGTGCCGGCATCCAGATACACTGTCATGTCATTGCGCAGCAAAGCTGCGGCCAGAACCGCCATGGCCTGTTTCTGTGGCTGTTCGGCGACCGCCTTGGACTGGTGACTGGGCTCGCTGTGCAACTGGCTGGCGATGCGCACACCGCCAGGCACCGAATACGCCCGGCCTTCCTGCTCCAGCACACTGATATCACGGCGCACGGTCATGTGCGAGCAGTCGAACATTTCTGTCAGCTGGTGCACGCTGAGCACCTGGTGCTTGCGCAACTGGCGCAGGATCTGTTCCCGGCGCTGGTCCGGAATCATCGGTGCGGCGCCAGTGATGGCGAGGTCCTCGTCGGTGGGCATTCAGGCTCCGTGGCGTGCAGGCAGATAGTCAGGCGGCCATCTTAGCGAATCACCGCTTCGATCAATAGAACACCGAGCAAACCGATCACCGATTGCAGACACAGCATCAGGGTCCATGTGCGGAAGGTCTGCGCCACACTGAGCTGAAAGTATTCCTTGAACAGCCAGAAGCCCGAATCGTTGACGTGGGACAGCATCACGGCCCCCGAGGCGGTAGCCAGTACCAGCAACTCCGGTGACAGGCCCGGATAGGCCAGTGCCAGAGGCGCGACGATCCCGGTGGCAGCGACGGTGGCAACGGTCGCCGAACCGACGCAGATGCGCAGCAGTGCCGCGATGCCCCAGCTTAGAATCAGTGGATTCACCGCCCAGCCCGAGGCATGGTGAGTGATCAGTGCATCCAGGTGAATGGTGGTGAGCATTTCCTTGAAGCCGCCGCCGGCACCCAGGATCATCACGATCGCGCCCAGCGGTGCCAGACCCTGGCTGGCCATCTTCTGCACCTGGCCCAGGTTGAACCCGGCGCGCAGGCCCAAGGCGAAGAAGGCAAAGATGACCGCGATCAACAACGACAGGATCGGGTTGTTCAAGGCGTTGAATACCGCATAGGCCATCGAGCCCTTGACGCTGAAGGCCAGGCCCAGGGTACCGACCAGCATCAGGCCGGGCGGTAGCAGCACGGCGATGATCGACGACAGCAGTGACACCTGGTTTTGATCGGGGCTGACTTCACGCGCACCCACCGGGCCGGCGGTAAGGTCAGGCGCCGGGCCGAACCAGGGGCTGATCAGGCGGGTGAAAATCGGCCCGCAGATGATCGCGGTGGGCACGGCGATCAACAAGCCGTAGAAGATGGTCAGGCCGGTGTTGGCGTGGAACGCGGCGACCGCCAGCGTCGGCGCGGGGTGGGGCGGCAGCAGGCCGTGGGACACGTACAGGCCCGCGGCGAGCGGCAGACCGATGTAGAGCAGATGGCTATGGGTGCGCTTGGCCACCGTATACACCAATGGCGCCAGCATGATGAAGCTGACGTCGAACAGGTGTGGCATGCCGATCAGCAAGGCGGCGGCGCAGATCGCCCAAGGCGCGTACTGCACCGGACGCTGGCCGATGAACGCATTGGCGATGCGGTCGGCGCCGCCGGACCCCAGCAGGATGCCGCCCAGCAGCGTACCCAGACCAATGACCGGCCCGGTCTTGGCCAGCGCCGAGCCGAAGCCCTTGGCGAAGCTGTCGATGGTCTCGCCGGCGCCCGCACCACTGAGCAGGCCAAGGCCGATCGCAGTGAGGGTCAGGGCCAGGAACGGGTTGAGCTTGAGCTTGGTGATGAGCAGGATCAACACCACGATGGCGCCGGCGGCCATCGCGAAAATCAGCAGTTCGCTATTCATGTTTTTATGGAACCTGTGAAGTGGACGTCGGTGCCCGTGTCGGGCACCGGTATCGGCTCAAGGCCGCTGTGCGATCAGGCCGATTGCAGGCCGATCTGCCAGGCACGGTGCAATTCATCGTTGTACTGTTCGATGTCACCCATCCGCAGCAGCTCGCCAGCCTTGATGTTCCGCGCGGCGGTGGCGTGGGCTGTCAGGTACAACGGAGCGATATCGTCGGGGGCATCCGAACGCCCCAGCAGCACGGCCTGCACACCGGTCACGTCATGGTGGTGGCCACCCATTTTCAGCACGGTGCCTGCAGCGATATCGACCGTGGCGCGTCCGGCCAGAATGGTCGACTGGCTTGGTTTATCGGTGCCCGAAGCACGTTTGTGCAGCACGGCGTTGAGCAGGGTGATCGGCGTTTCCACGCCCATGAAGTGGTAGGGCAGGTACAGGCAGGCGTAACGTCCGTTGCGGCTCACCACGTGGCCTTTCTGCGCGAGCAATTCCCAGGTCGGTTTGTCGTGGGTGCGGATGATCACGAACACCCCCCCGGCAAAGCTGGCCTCGTCGGGCAGGCGCAGCACGTTGAACACCTCGATCACACCGCTGCGACCCAGCACACCACCGTCTTCACGCAGGGCATAGATGTCGGCCAATTCGCTGGTACGGGCAATCGGGTAGTGCAGCAGCTCCACATCCGGCACCAGACCGGTATTGGTAGCGACCACCGACATTTCGCAATAGTCGGCGGTAGCGGACGTCTTCAGGCCGTTCAGGGCGGCGCGACGCGCCTCCAGGGTAGCGGGAATGTCGTCGCCCAGGCGCAGCAATTCGCCCATGGCCGGCGCGGAAATGGTGGTATCAAGCTGGGTGATGCTGCCGTCCTGGGGGTTGAACACCAGATCGTATTCACTGGACTTGCCCGCTGCGACGATGTCCAGCTTGAGCACACGCGCCCAGCTGACCCAGCCGATCAGGTTGGCCGGCTGGTCACCCTCGGCGGTGGTGTAGACCACATCGTGTTGTGCGGCCAAGCGGGACAGCGCGATACCCGCAACCGAGTCCACTTCCTTGCTGACCATGGCGACGTGACGACCGTCCTCGATGGCGCGCCGGGCGACCTGGTAGCCAATCGCCGGGTTGCCGGTGGCTTCCACCAAAATGTCGTAGCGGGCTGCCTGCAGCAGGGCAACGTCGGCGACCAGCACAATGGCGTCGGCCGGGGCACTGGCAACCGCAGCGGCGTCGTTGCAGATGTGTAGCTGTTCTGCGGCAAAGCCCAGTTCGACGCACAACCCATGCAGGCCGGGCACGTCCAGGTCGCACAGAACGGCGGGGACCAGATTGGGCATCAGCCGGGTCTGGGCCAGCAAGGTGCGCGAGAAACCTCCCTTGGCGCCGGTAAGTGCGTAACGTACGGCCTGATCGGCTTGTGCAGCGAACAGCAATTCGAAATTCATGGTTCGTCCTCGGTGAAGGGAAAATCGGCAGCGACCACCGGATGAACAATATTTGTTATGGATTCGTAGCTCCCGAGTGACAGCACGATAGTGTGGATTTCACATTCAGGTCAATTTATTTAACATGGATTAACATCCATATCGCTTTCGATTGTAGTATTGGGACATTGAATCGCTCAGATGAACCAATAATTAACATGCACCGTGCCCGCCACGGTGACCTGTGCAGGAGATGCCACTCATGACCGCTGTCCATCGCCCACTGCTCGGCTGCATCGCCGACGACTTCACCGGCGCTACCGATCTCGCCAACATCCTGGTGCGCGGCGGCATGCGCACGGTGCAATCGATTGGCGTTCCAGATAGTGATCTGGCGGAATTCGCGGAGGCGGATGCCATCGTCATCGCCCTCAAATCCCGTACCACGCCGACGGCCAGCGCCGTTGCCGAATCGTTGCAGGCGCTGGCGTGGTTGCGCGAACGTGGCTGCCAGCAGTTCTTCTTCAAATACTGCTCGACGTTCGATTCGACTGCAGAGGGCAACATTGGCCCGGTCACCGAGGCACTCCTGGACGCCCTCGGTAGCGATTTCACGATCGCCTGTCCGGCGTTCCCGGAGACCGGCCGCACCTTGTTCCGGGGTCATCTGTTCGTTCAGGACAGCCTGCTCAGTGAATGCGGCATGCAGCATCACCCGCTCACACCGATGAAAGATGCCAACCTGGTCCGCGTGCTGGACGAGCAAACCACCGGTGCGGTGGGTCTGTTGCGCTATGACGTGGTCGGGCAGGGCGCCTCTGCGGTCGTCAAGCGTATGGACGAACTGCGCGCCGAAGGCGTGAGTGTGGCCATTGCCGACGCCGTAAGTGACGAGGATCTGCAGGCCCTGGGACGTGCCTGCGCGAACCTTGCCTTGATCACCGGCGGCTCGGGGGTGGCCCAGGGCCTCCCGGAGAACTTCCGCCGGCAGGGTCTGCTGCGCACGGGCGACGCCGCTGCCATGCCCATTATCGAAGGCCGCGCCGTGGTCTTGGCAGGCAGTACCTCCAAGGCCACCAATGGCCAGGTCGCCGCCTGGCTGGAAGCAGATCGCCCGGCCTTTCGCATCGATCCGCTGGCAATCGCTCGTGGCGAGCCGGTCGTGGCCCAGGCCGTGGCCTTCGCCGATCGCGACGAAGCGGTGCTGATCTACGCGACCAGTAGCCCCGAGCAGGTGGCCGCCGTGCAGCGAGAGCTGGGGGCGGAGCAGGCTGGCGCCATGATCGAGGAGGCGCTGGGTCAGGTCGCGGCACAGTTGCAGGACAAAGGCTGGCGCCGCTTCGTCATTGCAGGTGGCGAAACGTCGGGCGCGGTGGTGCAGGCGCTGCAGGTCAAAGGCTTGCGTATCGGCCGTCAGATCGATCCTGGCGTGCCGGCCACCGTGGCCTTCGGCGGCACCACTGCGCTTGCGCTGACGCTCAAGTCGGGCAACTTTGGCAGCGTGGACTTTTTTGCCAAGGCCTTGGCCTGCCTGGCGGGAGATTTTTCGTGAGAAACGAACACGCCTTGCGCGAAGAAATCTGCGAAGTGGGTCTGAGCCTGTTCCAGCGTGGTTATACCGTCGGCAGTGCCGGCAACATCAGTGCGCGCCTCGACGACGGTTGGCTGATCACCCCAACCGATGCCTGTCTGGGACGGTTGCAGCCACACGCAATCGCCAAGGTCACCACGGCGGGGGAATGGGTCAGTGGCGACAAGCCATCCAAGACCCTGGCCCTGCATCGCCAGGTGTACGACCGTAACCCAGAAGTGAACGGCGTGGTCCACACCCATTCCACGCATCTGGTGGCCCTGACTTTGGCTGGGGTGTGGAGCGCCCAAGACATTCTGCCGCCGCTCACGCCTTATCAGGTGATGAAGGTGGGGCACATCCCGTTGATCCAGTACCAGCGTCCGGGCTCGCCCGACGTCGCCACACAAGTCGCGGAACTGGCCGCTCAGGTGAGGGGGGTCATGCTCGAACGGTTGGGCCCGGTGATGTGGGAAAGCTCTGTGTCCAAGGCCAGTCATGCACTGGAAGAACTGGAGGAAACCGCACGGCTGTGGCTTATGACTCAGCCCCGACCTGCACCCTTGAGCGACGCGGCCATCGAAGAACTCAAGGCGGTGTTCGGTTGCGTTTGGTGAGTCATTGACCTTACTTGTGGAAAGGCCTTTGTTGGGCTTTACTGGTACCAGCGTCCAACAAAATCACAAGAGACGATGCCGATGAGCAACTCCCTGAAAACCCGCAAAAACGATAGCCATGTCGACGCCTGGGCCATAGGCTTCATGATCGTGGTGGTCATGGCGACAGCGGTGTACTGGTTCAGCCGAGGCTGACCCAGTACGGCAAGCTGAGTCTGCCTCAGTTGTCATAACCCAGATTGGGCGCCAACCAGCGCTCGCTGACGGCCAGATCCTGCTGCTTGCGCGCCGTGTAGCTCTGCACCTGGTCGCGATCGATCTTGCCCACGGCAAAGTATTGCGCCTGAGGGTGAGCGAAATACCAGCCGCTGACCGCCGCCGCCGGGAACATCGCATAGTGCTCGGTGAGCGTCACGCCGCTCTGCCCGTTGTGATCGAGCAGGTCGAACAGCGTGCCTTTCTCGGTGTGGTCCGGGCAGGCCGGGTAGCCGGGGGCAGGGCGGATGCCCTTGTACTGTTCCTTGATCAGCGCCTCGTTGTCCAAGGTCTCCTCGGGGTCATAACCCCAATGCTCCTTGCGCACCTGCTGGTGCAGCCACTCGGCGCAGGCCTCGGCCAGCCGGTCAGCCAGTGCCTTGACCATGATCGAGTTGTAGTCGTCGCCGTTGTCCTGATAGGCCTTGGCCACCTCTTCGGCACCGATGCCTGCCGTGGTGATGAAGCCGCCCACGTAGTCCGTCACGCCGCTGTCCTTGGGTGCCACGAAGTCGGCCAGGGAGAAGTTCGGCTTGCCATCGGTCTTGATGATCTGCTGACGCAGGTGATGCAGACGCGCCAATGGCTGGCCGTCGTCGCCGTACACCTCGATGTCGTCATCCTCGACCTGATTGGCCGGCCAGAAGCCGAACACCGCACGGGCACGGATCAGCTTCTCGTCGATCAGCTTGCGCAGCATCGCCTTGGCATCCTCGAACAAAGCCGTGGCTGCTTCACCCACGACCTCGTCGGTGAGAATGCGCGGGTACTTGCCGGCCAGGTCCCAGGAGATGAAGAACGGCGTCCAGTCGATGTACTCGGCCAAGACATTGAGGTCGATATCGTCCAGCACCTTGGCGCCGGTGAAGGTCGGCTGCACCGGGTTGTAGCTGCTCCAGTCGAAGCTGGCCTTGGCCGCCACGGCCTGGGCGTAGCTCAGACGTTCGGTGCGTGCGCTGCGGTTGGCGGTACGTTCGCGAACGTCGATGTACTCCAGGCGGGTCTTCTCGACGAATGCGGGCTTGAGCTCCTTGGACAGCAACTGGGTGGCAACCCCCACCGCGCGTGAGGCGTCGGTAACGTAGATCACTGCGTCGTTGCTGTACTTGGGTTCGATCTTGACGGCAGTGTGCGCCTTGGACGTGGTCGCGCCGCCGATCATCAAGGGCAGGTGGAAATCCTGGCGCTGCATTTCCCGGGCGACGTGGACCATCTCGTCCAGGGAAGGGGTGATCAGGCCGGACAGGCCGATGATGTCGCACTTCTGCTCGCGGGCGACCTGAAGAATCTTGTCGGCCGGCACCATCACACCCAGGTCGACGATGTCGTAGCCGTTGCAGCCCAGCACCACGCCGACGATGTTCTTGCCGATGTCGTGCACGTCGCCTTTCACCGTCGCCATCAGGATCTTGCCCTTGGCTTCAGGCTTGTCGCCTTTTTCCAGCTCGATGAACGGAATCAGGTGGGCCACGGCCTGCTTCATCACCCTCGCCGACTTGACCACCTGGGGCAGGAACATCTTGCCCGAGCCGAACAGGTCGCCAACGATGTTCATGCCCGACATCAGCGGGCCTTCGATGACCTCGATCGGGCGCTTGAACGACTGCCGCGACTCCTCGGTGTCTTCGACGATGTGGGTGGTGATGCCCTTGACCAGCGCATGCTCCAGGCGCTGGTTGACCGGCCAGCCGCGCCATTCCTCGGTTTCGGCTTCCTTGACGCTGCCGTCGCCCTTGAACTTGTCGGCGATGGCGAGCAGGGCGTCGGTGCCTTCGGGCGTACGGTTGAGGACCACATCCTCGACACGCTCGCGCAGCTCGGTGGGGATCTGGTCATAGATCTCCAATTGGCCGGCGTTGACGATACCCATGGTCAGACCGTTGCGGATGGCATGCAGCAGAAACACGGAGTGAATCGCCTCACGCACCGGGTTGTTGCCACGGAACGAGAACGACACGTTGGACACGCCGCCGCTGGTCAACGCATACGGCAGCTCATCGCGGATGTAGGCGCAGGCATTGATGAAATCGACGGCATAGTTGTTGTGCTCCTCGATGCCGGTGGCCACGGCGAAGATGTTCGGGTCGAAGATGATGTCTTCCGGCGGAAAGCCGACCAGATCCACCAGGATGTCGTAGGAGCGCTTGCAGATCTCTTTCTTGCGCGCTTCGGTATCGGCCTGGCCGGCCTCGTCGAAGGCCATCACCACCACCGCAGCGCCGTAGCGCTTGCACAGCTTGGCGTGATGAATGAACGCGTCGACGCCTTCCTTCATGCTGATCGAGTTGACGATGCCCTTGCCCTGGATGCACTTGAGCCCGGCTTCGATCACTTCCCATTTGGAGGAGTCGATCATGATCGGCACCCGGGAGATGTCCGGCTCGCCCGCGATCAGGTTGAGGAAGGTGACCATAGCCTTCTGCGAGTCGAGCATGCCCTCGTCCATGTTTATGTCGATCACCTGAGCGCCGGCTTCCACCTGCTGCAGGGCGACTTCAAGGGCCTCGGTGTAGTTCTCCTCGCGGATCAACCGGGCGAAGCGCGCCGAACCGGTGATGTTGGTGCGCTCGCCGACGTTGACGAACAACGACTGGCGATCAATGGTGAACGGCTCCAGGCCCGACAGGCGGCAAGCCTTGGGGATCTCCGGAATGGCCCGCGGCGGGTAGCCGGCCACGGCGTTGGCGATGGCTTCGATATGCCCGGGCGTGGTGCCGCAGCAGCCGCCGACGATATTAAGGAAGCCGCTCTGGGCGAATTCTTCGATGATCTTCGCGGTTTCCGACGGCAGTTCGTCGTATTCACCGAAGGCATTGGGCAAGCCAGCGTTGGGGTGGGCGGACACATGCGTGCCGGCCTTGTTCGATAACTCTTCCAGGTACGGACGCAGCTCGCTGGCGCCCAGCGCGCAGTTCAGGCCGACCGAAATGGGCTTGGCATGGCTCACCGAGTTCCAGAAAGCTTCGGTGGTCTGCCCGGACAAGGTCCGGCCCGAGGCATCGGTGATGGTCCCAGAGATCATGATCGGCAGCTCGAAGCCCAGCTCTTCGTAGACGCCCTGCACGGCGAAGATCGCTGCCTTGGCGTTGAGCGTGTCGAAGATGGTCTCGATCAGGATCAGGTCGGCGCCGCCCTCGATCAGGCCCTTGGTGGCTTCGGTGTAGTTCTCCACCAGCTCGTCGAAGGTGACGTTGCGGTAGCCGGGGTTATTGACGTCCGGGGACAGCGAGCAGGTGCGGCTGGTCGGGCCCAGCACGCCGGCCACGAAGCGTGGCTTGTCCGGTGTTTCCAGGGTCTTGGCATCGGCGACCTGGCGCGCCACCCGCGCACCTTCGACGTTCAGCTCGTACACCAGCGATTCCATGCCGTAGTCGGCCTGGGATACCTGGGTGGCGTTGAAGGTGTTGGTTTCCAGAATGTCCGCGCCGGCGTCCAGATAGGCCTTCTCGATGGCGGCGATCACGTCCGGACGGCTGAGCAGCAGCAGATCGTTGTTGCCCTTCACATCGCTAGGCCAATCGGCAAAGCGCTCACCGCGGTAATCCTCTTCCTCGAGCTTGTAGCTCTGGATCATCGTGCCCATGCCGCCGTCGAGAATCAGGATGCGCTCTTTGAGGGCTTGCTGGAGAGCTTGAAGGCGAGCACTGCGGTCGGACATGGGAACCACTCTTTCAGAAAATTCGGACACTGTGACAGGGTGCGGATAATAGCAAACCTGTGCGCTATTTGATCACGAAGGGCATGTCCATGAATTTCGCTCATGTTGATAACCTGCTGTTTATCTGAAGCACCGGCTATTTATCGACCGTGAGACAGCAGTGCATCACCCCAGGCATCGACGAAATGCGCGACCTTTTCCGGATTTTTGCAGTCCCACCCCCCGGAATGCCCCGAAAAGGGGCGCGAATTCTCGTTTCAAAAGGCGGTACGCATGCTGATTTCGCTTCAAGCTCTACGGGCCCTGGCCGCCTGGATCGTGGTCTGTCATCACTTCATGCAGATCTTTTTCGACTTCCACGCCTCAGGCCCCATCGGTCAGTTCTTCACTGACCGGGGTGCGGTGGGCGTCGACATCTTCTTCGTCATCAGTGGGCTGGTGATCTACCTCTCGACCCAGGACAAGCAGATGCCCGCAGGGCGCTTCCTGCTCAACCGCATCATTCGCATCGTCCCGGCCTACTGGCTGTACACCGCGCTGATGGGGTTGATGCTGGTCAGTTTGGGGCAATGGCTGCCGCACGCCGCCATCGACCTGCCGCACTTCATCCTGTCGCTGCTGTTCATCCCCTCGGAAAACCCTGGCGGCTACGGCCTCTATCCGACGCTGAACGTAGGCTGGACGCTCAACTACGAGATGTTCTTCTACCTGTTGTTCTCCCTGGTGTTCACCGTGCCGCAGCGCTACCGGCCGTTGATCGTTGCAGCCGCCCTTGTGGCGGTCAGCGAAGTGCTAGGGCGCTATGGGGTTGTCAGCCGCTTCTATCAGAACAACATCATCTATGAGTTCCTGCTCGGCATCGGTATCGGCATGCTCTATCGCCGCGGTTGGATCGCCCAGGGCCTGTGGCTGCCGCTGGCGGTGATCATCCTGTCCGCGCTGCTGATCTATCACCTGGATTCCAGCGACCGTCTGCTGCACTGGGGCCTGCCCAGCGCGTTGATCGTGCTGGCCTGCGTGGCCATGGAGCCGCACTTCCGTGGCAGCCGCATCCTCAAGGCGTTGGGCGACTGCTCCTACTCGGTGTATCTGGTGCACGTGCTGGTGCTCTACGGCGGCTGGCTGGCCAGCGTGCGCTGGCACCTGAACCCATATTGGGTGTTCGCGTTCTGCGTGCCGACCATCGCTCTGGTGTCGTGGGCCAGTTACGTGTGGATCGAAAAACGCCTGTATCGCCGGGTCAAGCATTGGACCGACGCACGTCTGGATTCGAATGCGATGGCGCGTATCAACTGATTCCCGACCAAAACAGTCAGGCTTTGTCAGCGTCGCCGGATTCGCGTAAACTCCTGGCAAGTCTGTGAGGAACCACTATGAGCGCTATAACGATTACCGACGCTGCGCACGATTACCTGGCCGATCTGCTGAGCAAGCAGAACACCCCCGGTATCGGCATACGCGTGTTCATCACCCAGCCAGGCACCCAGTACGCAGAGACGTGCATTGCCTACTGCAAGCCGGGTGAAGAGAAGCCGGAAGACACCGCCCTGGGCCTGAAGAGCTTCACCGCCTGGATCGACGCGGTGAGCGAAGCCTTTCTCGACGACGCCGTGGTCGACTACGCCACCGACCGCATGGGTGGGCAGCTGACCATCAAGGCACCCAACGCCAAGGTGCCGATGGTCAACGCCGACAGCCCCGTCAACGAGCGCATCAACTACTACCTGCAAACCGAGATCAATCCCGGCCTGGCCAGCCATGGCGGCCAGGTCAGCCTGATCGACGTGGTCGAGGACGGCATCGCCGTGCTGCAGTTCGGTGGTGGTTGCCAGGGTTGCGGGCAGGCTGACGTGACCCTGAAGGACGGTATCGAGCGCACCTTGCTCGAACGCATCCCTGAGCTCAAGGGCGTGCGCGATGTGACCGACCACACTCAGAAAGAAAACGCCTACTACTGATCGGCGTGGCTCCAGCACCGACTCGCTGCTTCCGTGCAGCGTCGGTGCCGGGCCTCACTGGCCGAAGCGCTGCGCATACCCCTGGGGACTGACCCCGAGCACTTTCTGAAAGCTGCGGCGCAGGTTCTCTGCATGCCCGTAGCCGCACAACCGCGCCACACTTTGCACCGACAACTGCCCACCCTGAATCATGGCCCTGGCCGCTTCCAGGCGCACCCGCTCGATGTGTCGCGCCGGCGTGATGTTCAATTCTGCGAGGAACACGCGATACAGCGTGCGTGGCGTCATGTTGGCCTTCTGCGCCAACGCTTCAAGGGACAGGTCGGCGCTGAGGTTGTGCGCGATCCATTCCAGCAGCTCGGTCAGCCTCGACGTCGGCCCGTTGATGCGTGCCAGGTGCGGGCTGAACTGCGTCTGTCCGCCCGAGCGCTTGAGGAACAGCACCAGGCGGCGCGCCACAGCCAGCGCCAGTGGCCGGCCCAGATCGGCTTCGATCAAGGCCAGTGCCAAGTCGATGCCGGCCGTGACGCCGGCCGAAGTGAAGATGTGGCTGTGGCCATCCTTGTCCGACGGATCATAGGTGTGTAGCCGATCGCCCCGAACCTGTACGTTGGCGAAGGTCTGCAACGCCTCGACATCGTCCCAGTGGGTGGTGGCGATCAAACCGTCCAGCAGCCCGGCGCTGGCAAGCATCAATGCGCCCGAACACACCGAGCCCAAACGCCGTACCCGAGGCGCCGCCGCGCGCAGCCAGGCGAGCAGGGCGGTATTGGCGCATTGCTCGGCATCGCTGCTGCCGCCGGGCAGCAATACTGTATCCAAGGTGGAGCAGTCCACTGACAGCCAGCTGGCATCGGCGTGCAGTTTGAGCCCGGCCGAGGTCGCGACGGGTCCTGGGGTTTCGCCCAGCAGTTGCAGGTCATAGAAGGGCGCCAGCCCCTGGCGCGTCAGCTCGACGTTGGCCGAGGCGAACACCTGCATCGGGCCGGTCACATCCAGGCTCATCACGCCGGGGTAGACCAGGCAAGCGATCACTTTCATGGAAACGACCTCGCAGCGTGGTGATTCACGAACGGTACAGGTGAGCATGACCGGCGCGGTACAGCGCGGAGTCGGCGAAGCTATCCGTTTGCAGCACATGGCCCACGAGTATGAGCGCGCTGCGACGAAAGTCCTTGGTCGCGACCTTGTCCTGGATATCGGCCAGGGTGCCCAGCACGAAATCCTGATCCGGCCAGCTGGCCTTGTGGATCACCGCGACCGGGCACCCAGCGCCATAGCTGGGCAACAGCTCTGCGACAATCCTGCCCAGATTCTTTACCCCCAGATGAATGGCCAGTGTAGCGCCATGGTGGGCCAGGCTGGCCAGGCTTTCTCCTGGCGGCATGGGCGACTTGTCGCCGTAACGAGTCAGGATCACCGTTTGCGAAACGTCGGGCAGTGTCAGTTCCACCCCCAGCAACGCTGCACAGGCCGCGGTCGCGGTAACGCCCGGAATGATCTGGTAGTCGATGCCATGCTCGCGCAGGCAACGGATCTGCTCGCCGATGGCGCCGTACAGTCCGGGATCGCCACTGTGCACTCGCGCCACATCCTCGCCACGGGCGTGGGCCTGGCGCATGATCTCGACGATCTGTTGCAGGTGCAGCTCGGCGCTGTTGTGCACCTGATGCGCAGTGTGCCCTTCGAGCACGGCTTCGGGCACCAGCGAACCGGCGAAGATGATCACCGGGCATTGGCGGATCAGACGCTGACCCTTGACGGTGATCAGTTCCGGATCACCCGGTCCGGCGCCGATGAAGTAAACGGTCATGGGTATTCCTGACGGGCGGAGGGGTGAATGATATTCAAGTTGGGCGCTGCGCGCAGCCGCAGTGACGTTCCGTGCAGGCGATGGCCAGGGTTGCCACCGCCGAATGCCGTCGGCTGACGCGCAGTATCGAGGTGCACTGTGTGCAGCGCTCGGCCATGGCCAGCGCGGCACTTTCCGCCACGCCCAGGCAGCCGGTGGCGGCGAACGAGCGCGCGGAATGATGGCTGAGGCGATCTTGATAAGGCGCCAGGGTCTCGGCGCCATAGGTGGCGAACGGCAAGCCGAGCCTTTCGGCCAGCGCCACCAGCCCCGGTTCATGCGCCTTCACATCGACGCTGGCGATGCCACGCACGTCAGCCCAGGGCAGTTCGTGTTCGAGCAGGGTTTGCTCCAGCAGATCGTGCAACGCTTGCGCGCTGCACCCTGCACGACAGCCGAACCCTACCCACAGCGCTGTCATCGGCTTCAGCGACCGGCTCGGCGGAACAACCAGGCGCTGATCAGCCCCAAGGCCAGCCAGAACACGGCGTTGGTCACCAGCGAAGCGATAATGAACTGCTGCTCCAGAGCCTGCGGTGCCAGGCTCGAATGATGCTCTGGCTGGGGCGCGCCAATCAGGTGCGGTACCAACACGATGGCCAGTCCCAGGGCTTTGAGCAACGTGCCACGGCCGAACACCAGCAATGCCAGACCTGCCGCAGTGGAGGCCGCGGTGCCGATCCACCAGGTTTGGCGCAGCACCAAGTCCGCTGCCTGGGTGCCGGGAAGCTCTGGCGGTAGCCCCAGGTTCGGCGCCAGACAGAACACGGCGAATCCGCCCAGTCCCCACAACAGACCCTGAGCAGTGCGGCCAGGGGCGCGCAGCGTATACAATGCCACCAGCATCAGCGCGAACCCCACGGCCACCACCAGATTGCCTCCGGCGGTCGACAGCGCGCGCTGCCAGCCGTCTTCCGGCTCCCAGGCCTCGGCGTGTTCGTGCCCGGCGGTGGAAACCTCGTCATGCGAGTGCTGGGCTGAGGTGGTTTCATAGGTTTCGCCCTGAAGAATCAGCGGCGAAACCCACACGCTCTGCAGCAAGGTCAGCAGCAGGGCGGCCAACAATCCGCTGAAACCAGCGGTACGGGCGATGTGCCTGATCATCTCGACGCTCCTCAATGGCACGGAAAGGCGGCGCTGTGCCGGGTATCGTGAGCGGCGTTGTGCACCGCCTCGATGTGCGAGAAGCCGGCGAAGCCCACCAGGCAGCAGCCCAGCAGGAAGGTGCCGACCGCCAGGGCGATGCGCTGGGCCAGGGTGCCGGCGGACGGCAGGGCGTGTTCGGGGGTGGAGGCGGTGGTAGACATGGCGTTCCCTCATGTGGTCCCCACGGCGGTGGTCCACGGTAAGTGGCACCATCGATCGGGTACGCGCACGAAGAAAGCCTGGCGCGGGCGCGCCATGCTCGCAACAGCGCCCGCCCACCGCAGGGTTGTCGATCAACGATTGTCTGGGCCGGTCTCCGGGCTTGCGAGGGGCGGCATGAAGCCCACCTTGAAAGCATCGCCTTCCCATGCCCGCAGGGGCACAGTGGATCTGACACTTCTCTCGCTTACCGTTGCGGGGGCAGCACCGGACTTGTGCCAATCCCTCCTGGAGGCTGGCACGCACCGGTTTCCCGTTTCACCCTGTGAAGGGCACCCAAACGATGGCGCCTAGCAAATCATGTCGCCGCAGCATCGTCAATGCGCCGCGCGCTGTAGAATGCGCCCGCGGTCCGCGCTTTCTCCCTACGAAATGGAGTTCCCCATGCCCGAAGAAGGCAACATGCTACAAGCTGCCGTGGTGTTCCTGCTGGCTGCGGTGATCGCCGTGCCACTGGCCAAGCGCCTGCAACTGGGCGCGGTGCTCGGCTACCTGTTCGCCGGTGTGGTCATAGGCCCGCAGGTGCTGGGCTGGGTGGGCGATCCCCAAAGCGTCAGCCACATCTCCGAACTGGGCGTGGTGCTGCTGCTGTTCATCATTGGCCTGGAACTGTCGCCCAAACGCCTGTGGGTCATGCGCAAGGCGGTGTTCGGCGTCGGTCTGGCCCAGGTGCTGTTGACCGCGGTGGTCATTGGCGCCGTGGCATTGCTGGCCTTCGGGCAGCCGTTGAACAGCGCCGTGGTCCTGGGCCTGGGGCTGGCGCTGTCATCCACGGCGTTCGGGTTGCAGAGCCTGGCCGAACGCAAGGAACTGAACAGTCCCCATGGCCGCCTGGCGTTCGCCATTCTGCTGTTCCAGGACATTGCCGCGATCCCACTGATCGCCATGGTGCCATTGCTGGCCGGAGGAGGCGGCGATGCCGGCGAGGGCAGTACCCTGGATCACAGCCTGCGGGTGCTCGGCAGCATCGCCGTGGTGGTGATCGGCGGACGCTATCTGTTGCGGCCGGTGTTTCGCATCGTCGCCCGCACCGGTCTGCAGGAGGTGTCCACCGCCACGGCCTTGCTGGTGGTGATCGGTACCGCCTGGCTGATGGAACTGGCCGGTGTTTCCATGGCCCTGGGAGCGTTTCTCGCCGGCTTGCTGCTGGCCGACTCGGAATACCGGCACGAACTGGAATCGCAGATCGAGCCCTTCAAGGGGCTGCTGCTGGGCCTGTTCTTCATCAGCGTTGGCATGGGCGCCAATTTGGGGTTGCTGCTCGAAAGCCCGGCCCTGGTGCTGGGCCTCACAGTCCTGCTGATCGGGATCAAGCTGCCGCTGCTGATGCTGATCGGGCGTCTGGCCGGTGGTCTGGGTCGGCTCAGCGCGGTGCGCCTGGGCATCGTGCTGGCCGCTGGTGGCGAATTCGCCTTCGTGGTGTTCAAGATCGGCCGCGAGCAGGGGCTGTTCGATGCGCGCCTGTACGACACGCTGCTGCTGACCATCACCCTGTCCATGGCGCTCACGCCCTTGCTGTTGCTGCTGTGCGCACGGCTGCTGCGGACCAAGACGCCGCCAGTGGAAGTACCCGAGGAATACCGCGAGATCGACAGTGACGCGCCCCGCGTGGTGATCGCCGGCATGGGTCGGATGGGGCAAATCGTGGCGCGTATCCTGCGTGCACAGAAGATCAGTTTCGTGGCCCTGGACACCTCGGTGGAATCCATCGAGTTCTCGCGCAGCTTTGGCCACCTGCCGGTATTCTACGGCGACCCGCTGCGCCCCGAGATCCTGCGCGCGGCCAAGGTGGAGCAGGCCGAGTATTTCGTCATCGCCACCGACGATCCGGAAATCAACATCAAGACCGCCGAACTGGTCCACCGCCTGTACCCGCACGTGCAGATCATCGCCCGCGCGCGTAACCGCCAGCATGTGCACCGGCTGGTCGACCACGGCGCGCAGGCGGTTCGCGAAACCTATTACTCGAGCCTGGAGATCACCCGGCGAACGTTGGTGGGGCTGGGGCTGAGCCAATCCCAGGCCGATGCGCGGATCAACCGCTTCAAACGTCACGATGAACAGGTGCTGCAGGCCCAGCACGCGATCTACGACGATGAGGCCAAGGTCATGCAGACCGCCCAGGAAGCGCGCGCCGAGCTGGCGCGGTTGTTCGAGTCCGATCGCCAGGAAGAAAAAGCGGCAGCGAAGGATGTTCCGCGCCGCTGACGCTCAGCGTTGAAAAGCCGCCGGTGAACCTCAGACCGGCGGCTGGCGAACCACGTCGCTCGGGCCTTCTTCGTTGGCCGGGTGCAGGGTGCGCGTCGACATCTCGGCGCGCAGCTGCGGCAGGCATTCGGGGTAGCGGTTGTTGACGAAGGTGATCAGGCGCTCGCGCACATAGCAGCGTGCATCCCAGTTGCGCGACGAATCCACCGAGCTCAACAGAATACGCAGCTGCATCGCCTTGTCGCTGGTGTCGGTGACCTGCAACACCTCGACGCGACCGTCCCACAGGTGCGGGATTTCCTCGCACAGGCGCCGGGTTTCGGCGCGCAGCGCTTCCAGCGGCACCGAGTAGTCCACCCAGAGAAACACCGAGCCGATGATGCTCGACGTGCTGCGAGTCCAGTTCTGGAAGGGCTTTTCGATGAAGTATTGCAGCGGCACCACCATGCGCCGTTCGTCCCAGATTTTCACCACCACATAGGTGCCGGTAATTTCCTCGATGCGCCCCCATTCGCCCTCGACGATGACCACGTCATCGATGCGGATCGGCTGGGAAATGGCGATCTGCAAGCCGGCGATCAGGTTGCCCAGCACCGGCTTGGCGGCAAAACCGGCGGCCAGGCCCGCGAGGCCTGCGGACGCCAGGAGGCTGGTGCCGATCTGCCGCACGGCCGGGAAGGTCATCAGGATCAAGGCAATGCCGAAGATCAGCACCAGCACGTTCAGACACTGCACCAGCACCCGCACCTGGGTCTGGATCCGCCGCGCCGCCAGGTTGTCCTCGATGTCCAGCGGATGCTTGATGGTCATGGTGGTGGCCACAGCCTTGACGCAACGCAGGCCCAACCAGGTCAGGCAGGCGGTCACCAGCATGCCGTTGAGGTGGCGCACGGTGTTGATCATCAGCAGGTCGTCGGGCGCCGAGGTCCAGACCGCCTGCAGGCTCATCAGCGGCATCAGCCACAACGTTGGCTGCTCGGCCCGCAGGATGAGCTGCCGGGCCAGGACGAACGACTTCGATACGCGGCGCAGGATGATCAGGCCGACCCAGCGGATCAGCAGAACGACGCATACCGCCAGTACCGCGGCAATCAGCGTGCTCAGCCAGGGCAGCGGCACGCGGGCGAGCAAGGAGTCGGGAAGGGCGTATTCCATGGGTCGAAGGCTCGCGTGTGGCATGAACTGGAGTCGACCGGCAGATGCCGCTACGGTTCCCCGTCACCCGCAGCCGATCAGTCTGCCAAGCGGGTTTCACGTGATGGCGAGTGGCCGAAATAGCCGCTGTAGCACTTGCTGAAATGGCTGACCGAAACGAACCCACAGGCGATCGCCACCTCCATGATCGACAGCTGTGAATGCTGCAGCAGTCGTCGTGCTTCGGTGACCCGCAGTTCCATGTAGTAGCGATGGGGGGAAGTGCCGAGCTGGTCCTGAAACAATCGGTCGATCTGGCGCCGCGAGCGGCCGACGAACTCGGCCAGCTGGTCGAGCGACAGCGGTTCCTCCAGATTGCTCTCCATCAGGTCGATGATATTGCGCAGCGGCTGGCTGAGCTTGCCATTGGCCTGCGCGCCGCTGCGGCGAAAGCGCAGCCCTTCGAAGGCGAGGATATGCTCGACGCCGTCGGCCAGCGTGTCGCCGCGCTGGGCACGGATCAGCGCCATCATCATGCTGAAGCCGCCATTGGGGCTGGCGGCGGTGAAGCGGTCACGGTCGATGACCTGGCTGGCCGGAGTGACGGTGATCTGCGGGCTGACTTCGGCCAGGGAGGCGCGGTTCTCCGGGTGCACCGCGCAGCGATAGCCATCGAGCAGGCCCGCCTGACCCAGGAACCAGGCACCGTTCCACAGACCGCCCAGGGCGATGCCGCGTCGAGCACAGTCGCCAAGCACGCGATTGAGCAACACGGAGGCGCGCAGGGGTGTGCGGAAGCCCCCACAGATGATCAACAGGTCCAGTTCGTCATGCACGCCGGGCATCAACGGCGCATCCGGCTGCAGCAGGATACCCAGGTCACTGATGACCTGCCCGGGCGCCAAGCCGTACGAGCGAATGGCATAGGCGCCCGAGCTGATCAGGTTGGCCGTGACCAGGGTGTCGAGGCTGGCGGTGAAGGCCGCCAGGGAGAAATGCTCCAGCAACACGAACCCCACACGCAGGCTGGCCTGGGTGCCGTCGCGCAGGCGCTCGTTGGCCGAAGCCAGGTACAGCAGGTTCTTGCTTTGCCCGGCGCCGCTGAAGATCCGTTGGGTCATTGACACCTGCTCCCTGAATGGCCATCGATCGCTGCGGATATTACCGTAGTGCTGCGCCCGCGGGTCTGCGAGACTGATGGCCCTTTTGCCGTGGAGTAAACTGCGATGCCTTATCTGCGACACGCCCACTGCCTGCTGTTGTGCTGGCTGATCGGCGCACCGGCCTGGGCCGACGACAGCGTGATCGTCTGGCCGGCCGACTGGGATGTGCAGATCCTGCCTGATGCGTCCGACGCCCAGGGCCAGCCCAGCGGCAGCCGCCAGCGCGCGACCAAGACCGACGCCAATGGCGACCCCTTGATGATTGTGGAAATGACCCGTGGCGCCCTGGCCCAGGACCATGCCGTGAACCTGGAAGCGGTATTGCTGGAGATGCGCAAGGCGATCCAGATCAACTTTTCTCGCTCCGGCTACCAGAGCGTGTGCACCAAGGTTAAATCGACGACGCTGGGCAACCTGCCCGCAGCGCAGACCACCTGCAAGGTCACCCGCAACGGCACCCTGGCCATCACGCAGACCCTGGTTGCGGCGGTGCAGCCCGGCATGGCCTATGGCTTCAGTTATGCCGGCTCGGCCGTGGGTTATCCGCAGCTGGAAGCCGAGGTGATGGGGATTCGTCAGGGTCTACGCTTCGCCAAGTCCGAATAAGCGCACGAGCTGACGCCTGTATCGCACACAGGCATCCGGGGTGGTATATCTCCAAAAGACATATAAAAAGCATTATTTATTCTTTTTAAATATTCGGCCGAAGGTGCAATCTCTAGCTCACGCACTGCGGTGCGACCGAATTTCTAACGAGGATGACTGCATGACCATCAAAGCGATCAACGTACGCAACCAGTTCAAAGGCACCGTGAAGGAAATCATCGAAGGTCCGGTGGTCTCGGAAATCGACGTGCAGACGCCAGCCGGTATCGTGACGTCGGTCATTACCACCCGCTCGGTGCACGAGCTGGAATTGCAGATCGGCAGCGAAGTCATCGCCTTCGTGAAATCCACCGAAGTGTCCATCGCCAAACTGTAACAATTCCCCCGCATACTGATCCGGTCCCCACGTTTGACCACGTGGTGTCTTGTCACGTTTGAAGCCGAAAGAATCTTGAGGGTCGTGCTCTTGCAGGGGAGCACGGCCCTTTTTTTATTCGCCGCAGGTTTCAAGCGCCGCAGGTGACTCACCCCAGCGGCGTCGGCGCCAGAGTGCCGAGCAGGGCGACAGCCGCCACCGCGCCCAGGCCGCAGGCCCATTCAAGGGTGACCGTGCGCTTTAACGATTGCACGTCCAGCGGACCACGAGCCAGTTGCCGGCGGTGCCACACAGCCAGGCCGAGCATGGCCAGCACCAACGCCAGCTTGACGGCCAGGACCGTGGCGAACCCGGACGCACCTGGCACCGGCAGGAAGGAGCCGGTCAACGCCCGGGTGTTGATCAGCCCGGTCACCAGCAACCCCGCCACCAGCACACACCCCACGCCACTGAAGCGACCCAGCACCACGCGCAGATCCTGATCGCCGGGGCGTGCAAGCACGAACATCAACAGCATCAGGCCGCCCAGCCACGCGCCGACACATAGCAGGTGGATCAACTGGTTGATCACCAGCCAGGTGCCCGCCGAGCCTTCGAACATCGCGGCATGACCGACCGGTGCCAGCGTTGCCAAAGCCAACGCGCTCAGGGGGCGGGCCACCACCTGAAGTTTTGGATGAGGAAGGCGCAGGCACACCAGGACAGCCACACAGGCGAACAGGTGCAGGGTCCAGACCTTGCCGAAAAAGGTTTCACCCAGGACCCGGCGCATCAGCGCCATGTCCAGCGAACCGCCCATCTCGAAGGCCACGGCGAACAGCCAGGCGACACCGCTGATCAGCGCGAGTGCTGCCAGCAGGCACACCAAGGGATCGATCAGGTTGCGCAGCCGACCCTTTTGGCCGGGCTGATCGAGCAGCAGCGGGCGGAACATGCAGGCGCCGAACACCAGCATCAGGCTGGTGAAATGCAGAAAGCGCAGAACGATCAACACACTCATGCTCAAGGACTCACGGTGAAGCGGTACTCGCCGGCGCTTTTGTGCGTGTCCACCGACACCACCTGCCAGTGCACCGTGTACTGCCCCGCCGCCAAAGGCGCGGCAGGCTTGACCACCAGGGTCTTGCGATCGTCGACGGCGCTGGCCAAGGGTTGCAAGGCGACCGGTTCACCGCCCGCGGCCGTCAGCGTGACCTTACTGAAGCCCACTTCGATGGCTTCGGAAAAACCCAGGCTCACTTGCGCCGGCGCAGCGACGGAGGCATCGGCGGCGGGCACCGGATGGGTCAGATGGGCATGGGCCATGGCCAGGGGGGAAACAAGCACGAGGAGGGCGGCGCTGAGCAACTTGCGGGCAGACATGGCGAGGGCCTTGAACAGTGAAAAGGCCGCCAATAAAGCATGATCCGCACCGTTGGGCAACGCCGCCCGGTTTCGACGTGCCAAGGCATGGCGAGGCGCCAGTCGGGCTGAACTCCCCAGGCCGGCTCCAGCCTAAGCTGCATGACTCACTGACCAGGAGGCCTTCATGGCCAGCAAGAAAGTAGCCGACATCGTGATCCAGACCTTGCAGGAAGCAGGTGTGCGCAACTGCTACGGCATCGTCGGCGACACGCTGAATCACGTGACCGATGCGATTTCGCGCAGCGAGATCGAATGGGTGCACGTCCGCCATGAAGAAGCCGCCGCATTTGCCGCTGGCGCCGAGTCGTTCATCAGCGGTCGCCTGACGGCCTGCGCCGGATCGTGCGGACCAGGCGGTTTGCACTTTATCAACGGCATCTTCGAAGCCCAGCGCAACCACGCGCCGATGGTGCTGATCGCCAGCCAGATCGTGACCAGCGAACTGGGCATGGATTTTCCCCAGGAAGTTGACTTCAAGGCCATCTACGGCAGTTGCACGGTGTTCTGCGAGCAGGTGTACACCCCGGAGCAGGCACGCCGCGTGACCACCCTGGCTGCGCAGACCGCGCTCAATGAAGGCGGTGTGGCGGTGATCATCCTGCCGTCGGACATCAGCTCGGCCGAGGTGAAGAACGATCGTCCGTTCAGCGTCCATCAGCCGCGTCCGGTGTTGCAACCCAGCCTGGATGAGCTGAACGACATCGTCGACATGCTGGGCAAGGGCAAGAAGATCGCCATCTATGCCGGCTTTGGCTGCGAAGGTGCCCACGACGAACTGATCGAGCTGGCCCAGCGCTTGAAAGCGCCCATCGCGCATACCTCGCGTGCCAAGGACTTCGTCGAGTACGACAATCCCTACAACATGGGCATGACGGGCGTGTTCGGGGTCGAGTCCGGCTACCACGCCATGATGGAGTGCGACACCTTGCTGTTGCTGGGTGCGGACTTCGCCTGGGGCCAGTTCTATCCGCAGAATGCCAAGATCATTCAGGTGGATCGCAAGGGCGCCCATCTGGGACGTCGTCATCCCATCGATCTGGGCGTGGTCGGTGACGTATTGCCCACCCTGAAGGCACTGCTGCCCTTGCTGGCTGAGCGCACCGAGCACAGCTTTCTGGAAGACTGCCTGAAAGTGCGTCAGAAGACCCTCAAGACCCTGGCCCACGATCAGCGTCATACCGACGGGCATCTGATCCATCCGCAGTACCTGACCCATCTGCTGGACAAGCATGCCAGCGAAGATGCGCTGTTCACCGCGGACGGCGGTTCGCCCATGGTCTGGGTGCTGCGCCATATCAACACCAACGGCCAACGTCGCACGCTCACCAGTCTGCGCCACGGCACCATGGCCAATGCCATGCCACAGGCGCTGGGCCTGCAGAAGGCCTACCCGCAGCGCCAGGTCATATCACTGTCCGGCGACGGAGGCCTGGCGATGCTGCTGGGCGACCTGCTCACGGCAGTGCAGGAGAAGTTGCCGATCAAGGTGGTGGTGTTCAACAACAGTTCGCTGAACTTCGTCCAGATCGAGCAAAAGGTCGAAGGCTTGCTGGACAACTTCACCGACCTGCACAATCCCGATTTCGCCAGGTTGGCCGAGGTGATGGGCTTCTACGGCGAACAGGTGTCGGACGGAGCAAGCCTGGAGCAGGCCGTGCAGCGATTCCTGAGCCACCCTGGCCCGGCGCTGCTGGACGTCAAGGTCAACCCGGAAGAACTGGTGATGCCGCCCAAGATCGAGCTTTCGCAAGTCTCGAACATGGCCCTGTATTCAGCCAAGGCCATGCTCAGCGGGCGCGCCGATGACGTGGCGCACATGCTGGTGGACAACTTCATCAAGTAAGCGCGGTGGCAAGCAGTGCAGACCAGGTCGTTGCGGCGAGCGCAGCGGCCTTTTTGTTCTCAGGCTATTTGTTTTCCTTGCTCTCCTTATGGATCAGGTACATCACATAGCCGAACGAGCCGAGCGTAGCGGTGATGATGGTCAACATGATCACACCGTCCATAACACACCTCCAGAACATGAAATTTCGTTCAGGTGACTATGGACGTTTCGAACAAGGTAAAACAGATCCAGAAGGCGCTGAAAAAACCGGATCAGATGGCGCGCTTTGCGTTCAGCAATTTGGCGAAGTGACTGATCGCCAGTTTGTAGCCGTGGGTGCCGAAACCGGCAATGACGCCGACCGCGACTTTCGAGACGAAGGAGTGGTGACGGAATTCTTCCCGGCGGTGGACGTTGGAGATGTGCACTTCCAGCACCGGTACTTCGCACGCGATCAACGCATCGTGAATGGCGATCGAGGTATGGGTCCACGCACCTGGGTTGATGACGATGCCGGCCACGCGCTGGCGGGCCTGATGGATCCAGTCGATCATTTGCCCTTCGTGGTTGGTCTGTCGACATTCGATGCTCAGACCCAATTCCTGGCCGCTCTGCACCGCCATGGCTTCTACATCGGCCAGGGTTTCGTGGCCGTACACGGCAGGCTCACGCAAGCCCAGCATGTTCAGGTTGGGGCCATTGAGTACGAGGATGATCTGGGACATGGGGATTCCTGGTCGGAGGTGATGGGGCCATGGGGCAGGGCGGCTGCAGCGTGGCATCGAGACCGGAAGAATACCCAAAAAAACGGTAAAAGGGATGGATGTGAAAACGGGTGGCCTGGGCGGATGCGGTGATACGCATCTTGGCCCAGCCACCCGCTTCGATCACGGCAACGCAGAAGGCTCGAACACGATGCGCTCGAGCCGCCGCAGAATCAGTTACCGCTGCTGCCACCCGCGCCGCTGCCTGCGCCCTTGCCGGAGCTGGCGCCGTTGCCAGTGCCACTGCCTACAGCACCGCTACCGCTGCTGTTGCCGGTGCCATTGCTGAAGGTGCCCGAGCCATTCGGGGTGCCGGAGGTGGTGGTGCCGCTGCTGCTGTTGGCGTCGTTGGTACGACCGCTGCCCATCTGGTTGCCCGTGCGGGTGTCAGTGCTGGTGGTTGGCGACGAAGGGCTGATTTCCTTGCCTGGAGGCACCGAACCGGCCAACGCGTACATACTGGTGGCAGACAGCAGGCCGACGAGGGCAAAGCGAGTAATCGTGCGAGTGACCATGGTATTTCTCCGTTATAGGAATCGGTACGCAGATTTGGGCAGCGAATGGCCATGATCGGTGCCGCAATTCCGACGAACGGTAGCACCCAGGATCCTTCTTGCCCCCCCTGCATGAACGCGTTGAAGCCGAAGCAGGCGTACGCCGTCGTAGTAGCAGCGGCGCGAGCCGCGTCGGCGGTGTGTGCGGTGTGCCTGAATGAACGCGGTGCGGCCGGACGCGGCTTGCGCCGCTGCTACGGGGATTGCGGGGCCTTGATGAATGCATGCGATCCGGGGGATCACCAGAAAGGCGCGGGGGCTTGGAGGGCGTCGTTGATGACGGCAATGGCTCGGTCGACATCGCCCTGCGTGCTATAGCGACCCAGACTCACCCGCAGGCTGCTCAGCGCCTGAGCCGGGCTCAAACCCAGTGCCAACAACACGTGAGACGCGGCGGCACTTGCCGAATTACAGGCCGAGGTCGAAGACACCGCGATACGTCCGGTCACCGCCTGCATGGAAAAGGTCGGGTTGTCGAAGCAGACGTTGAGCGTGTGGGGAATCCGCTGCTCGGCGCAGCCGTTGAGCGATACGCCTGGCAGCGCCAGCAATCCTTCGCGTAATCGTTGGGCCAGTGCCTGGATTTGCCGGTTATCGCTCTGCATTTGCGCGCTGGCCTGGGCAAATGCTGCGCCCATGCCCACAATCTGATGCGTCGGCAGCGTGCCTGAACGCAGGCCCTGTTCATGGCCACCCCCATGCATTTGTGCGCGCAGTACCGGGCGAGCGCGCGGCCCGACATAGAGGGCGCCGATCCCTTTGGGTCCATACAACTTGTGTGCGGACAGGGACAGCAGATCTATGCCGGCCTGAGCCAAGTCGATCTCGACCTTGCCAGCCGCCTGGGCGGCATCCACATGCAGCAGCGCGCCATGCGCCTGTACCCGGCGTGCGATCTCCAGAACGTCAGTCAGTGTGCCCAGCTCGTTATTCACCCACATCAGCGACACCAGACGCGTATTGGGTCGCAGTGCCGAGGCCACGGCCTGTGGTTGAATCAGCCCGCGTTCGTCGGGGCTGAGCCAGGTGACCTCGCAGCCGGCCGCCTGCTGCTCGCGCACGGTGTCGATGACCGCCTTGTGTTCCAGCACGCTGGTGATGATGTGATCGCCGGGACGGGTACAGCCCTTGATCGCCAGGTTGTTGGACTCGGTAGCGCCCGAAGTCCAGACGATGTCCTCGCCCGGAGCATTGATCAGTTCGCCCACTTGCCGCCGTGCCAGTTCAACGGCCTGGCGCGCTTGTTGGCCGTAGGCGTGGGCGCTGGAGGCGGGGTTGCCATAGACGGCGTCGCGCCCCATGCAGGCCAGCATGGCGCTGATGACATGATCGTCGATGGGCGTGGTGGCGGCGTAATCCAGGTATACGGGGAGGGTAGGCATAGCGTCTCGACCAGTGCTGATTTCGTACTGCTTATGCTAGCGATGGACGCGGTGAAAAAATTTGATATCTGTACGGATCATCCGGATTAATACGCAAAAATATTGCGCGGATGGGCGATATAAGAGAAAGATTTTCCGGCATACTTGTAGTCACCCGTACAGACCCACTCAGGCTCGCATTTTCATGGACAAGTTCGACATGGCCATCCTCGACATCCTGCAAGCAGACTGCACCCGTCCGCTGGCTGACATCGCCGAGCAGATCGGCCTGGGCGGCACCGCCTGCTGGCGTCGCATCCAGAAGCTCGAACAGCAGGGGGTCATCACCCAGCGCGTCGCGCTGCTCGATCCACGCGAGTTGAATGTCGCCGTAACGGTATTTGCCGAGCTACGTACGCAACGGCACAACGCGCAATGGCTGGAGGATTTTCACAGGGTCATCGAGGCACTGCCCGAAGTGGTGGAGTGCTATCGAATGGCGGGGGATACCGACTACATGCTGCGCATCGTGGTACCGGACATCGCCGGCTACGACGCGGTGTACAAACGGTTGATTCAGGTGGAGGGCATTTCCGACATCAGCTCGACCTTCGCCATGGAGCGCATCAAGTCGACAACGGTGTTGCCGCTGCAATACGCCAAGCGCCCGTAGGTGCGGTCATCGGCCGCGAACCAGGTGCCCAAGCAAACGGCCCCAGCCTGGAGTTACCCAAGCCGGGGCCAAAAACTCACTTCTTGACCGAAGACTTGTCGATCATCTCGACGATGGTGCCGTTGGGAATGTTCACGCGCACGTACTTGTCCTTGATCTCGACCCACTGCTCGTTCTCGTCGGGCTGCTTCAAGCCATGCTTGGCAGGATCGATCGCCAGTTCCTTGCGCTTGTAGGAGTCGGGCACTTTGTCGCCCTCTTTGATTTCATGATCACCGTTGCCTGGACGGTCCAAGGTGACGCTTTCTTCCTTGGCGCCGGTTTCGGCTGCGAAGGCAGGTACGCTCAAGGCGCAAAGGGCAGCGAGAGCAAGGCGAGGCAACAGCTTGGAAGTGGTCATAATGATTATCCTGGATGTTCGAATAGGGCGACGTGATACGCGCAAGCGTCAACGTCGACAGACTATTGACCGGCGCTGGTGACTTTGTTTCCGTCCATCTTTCAACAACCTGCCAAGAACTCATTCCTCACCTTTGCTTTTCAACAGTTGCGTGGCGGTGCTGTTGAGCAACGATCCGGCCTGGAAGTAGCCCATGACCGTCGCCACGCTGCGGTGCTCGGTCATCGCCATCACCTCACCCAGCGGCACACCCTGCCGGCCCGCTTCGGTCACGAAACCCGAGCGCAGGCTGTGGGCGGCCCAGTCCCCCTCCAGACCTGCAAGCTGAGCCCGGCGCTTGACGATACGCGCCACCTGGTCGCCGCCCAGGCCTTGGCTCGCCACCTTGTCGCCGCGGTACAGACGACGGAACAGCGGGCCCGTGGTCGCCGGCGCGGCAGCCAGCCACGCCGCCAACGCATGAGCCGCTGGCCCGCGCAGGGGCTTCTCTCGTCGCGTGCCGGCGGTGTCGGTCTTGGTGGCACCGAGGCTGTAGACCCAGGTGTCGGCATCCAAGCGCCGCACATCACCTACCTGTAGGCCGATCACTTCGGAGCGGCGTCGACCACCGCCACTCCAGGCCAACAGCAGCAGGGCGCGATCGCGGGTGCCGCGCAGGCCGTCGGTGCAGGTTGCCAGCATGGCCTGCAGCGGCTCCAGGGCCATGGCCGTTTTCTTGCGCACGGTCACGCCCTGGCGTGCTTGGGCTTTCTGCGCATTGCGCAACAGGGTCTTGAGCGATGGCGACTCGGTCGGATTGTCCCAGCCCTTCACCCGATGCCACTTGCCCAGCACCGCCAGACGATGCTGCACGGTGCTGTAGGCCAAGGCACCCAGCCGTGACTTGGCACCGGCCTCGACCAGTGCGGCGTCGATGGCGTTGGGCAGCAGGTGATTCCAGGTGCCGTCTTCCAGCGGCCGGGCCAGATGGTCCAGAACGAATTGAACCGCCACCGCCGCGGGCAGTGCAGCATCCCCCAGCACTTGGTCGTAACGCAGCTTCAGCCACGCAGACCAGTACGCCAGGGCACTGCGATAGCTGCGTACCGTATTCGCGGCGGTGCCCGCAGCAACAAAAGCCTGGGCCGCACGAGCGGTGCTTTCCGCCGGTGAATACAGGTCCAGAGGCTTTGCATCGACCACTAAAATGTCATTTGTATTATTCATTACGTTCAACGTATTATATTCTTAGTTTAAGATTTATAAGGTCGGATAATCTTTCATTATCATACCTAATCCAACGGAGAGCAGGCCATGGCAGTAGGCGTACCGGAAAATGATGTATTTGCCGCGGCAGACGCCGTATTGGCCCGGGGAGAGCGGCCAACGGTTGAGCGCGTGCGCCTGGAGCTGGGTCGTGGCAGCCCGGCCAGGGTCGGCGCCTTGCTGGATCAGTGGTGGGAGCGCCTGGCCGAGCGGCTGCGCGGGGAGACCCGGCTGCCGGGGCTGCCGGCTGAAGTGGCCCAGGCGTTCGTTGCGATCTGGCAGCAGGCAACGACGCTGGCCCAAGGTGTTGTCGAACACTCGTTGGCGGCCCAGCGTGAGCAGTTGACGGCAGAATACGAGCGGGTCGCGGAGGTCGAGGAACAAGCCCGCCGCGACGCTGCCCAGGCTCGCCGCCAGGTGGCCGAGGCGGAAACGGCCCGTGGAAACGCCGAAACTCGCCTGGCCGATCTGGAAAAACTCCTGGCCCAGCGCCAGGAGCAGATCGACGACTTGCAACAGCAGCGCGTCGAGCTACAGGGGGCGCGCAACGAGTTGCAGGCCGATCTAGCGGCCCTTCAGCAAGCGCTACGTGAGCAACAGCAGCAGGCCGAGCACAATCGCCTGGCTCAGGAGGCCTACGTGCGGGGTGTCGAAGAGCGCTCGCACCGAGAAGTCGATCGCGCCCGCGAAGACCTTAAGGCACGCAGCGTCGAGGCCCGTGAGCAACACAAGCAACTCGAAGCGTTGCAGAAGCGTCTGGAGCACGCGCAAATCGCGCTTGGCGAAACACAGCTACAGGCGGCGGCCCGTGAAGCACGTTCGGCATTGGCGGTGGAGCAGGGGGAACATGCGCGACAGCAGCTCGAAGCCCAGCTTCAGGCCGCGCAAGCAGGGCAGGCGTCAGCATTGCAAACCGCCGCTGCCCAGCAGGCACGCGCCGAGACTCTGGACGCCCAGTTGGCCCTGCTGCGCCTGCCGCCGCGCAAGACACGGAGTCGAAAGACGGAATGAACGAGGCTTCCAGCACGCCAGCAACAGCCGCAGTGCTCGGCGAATGCGGGATTGAAAACACTCGCACTGGCTAAACCGCTCAAATGACCTGAGCGCTGAAAACATTGTCGCGAAAGCACGGGCGGATCACTATCGGCCAGTGCCTTCAGGGTCACAACGATCTCACAACACCCAGATCCCATAACAACAAGCAGGGTCATGTGATGCGCGATTATTTCACTACCGCCCAGGCGTTCGATTACCCGCAAACTGCCGCGCAGGATCTGCACGGCACCCTCGATCAGCTCAATGCCTGTGTCGAATGCTGCGACCGCCACCTCGGCGAACAGGCCGTGGCCCTGTATTGCGAGTCGCAGCAGGGCGTGGCCACGCAGTACACCTTCGAGCAGCTGCAGACCCATGCGGCACAGTTCGGCAATTTCCTGCGCAGTCAGGGCGTCAAACCGGGCGATCGCGTCGCCGGGCTGATGCCACGCACGGTCGAACTGCTGATCGCGATACTGGGTACGTGGCGCATCGGCGCGGTCTATCAGCCGCTGTTTACCGCGTTCGGCCCCAAGGCCATCGAGCAGCGCCTGCATTGCTCGGGGGCCAATTGGGTGGTGACCGACCTGCACAATCGCCCCAAGCTCGACGAACTCGATCACCGTCCCCACGTGATGACCGTGGGCTGTAGCACACCAGGCGTCGGCGAACACGACTTCTGGACGGCACTGCAAGGGCAGAGCCGCGAATGCGAGCGCGTGATGCTCGAAGGCAATGCGCCTTTCATGCTGATGTGCACGTCCGGCACCACCGGGCCGGCAAAACCGCTGGAAGTGCCGCTGCGCGCGTTGCTGGCGTTCAAAGGCTATCTGCGCGATGCCGTCCAACTGCGCCGCGACGATCGGTTCTGGAACCTGGCCGATCCGGGTTGGGCCTATGGGCTCTACTATGCCGTGGCCGGCCCGCTGGCCCTGGGGCATGCTACCTTGTTCTACGACGGCGGCTTCACGGTCGATAGCACCTGCCGAGTGATCGACAAGTACGCGATCACCAACCTCGCCGGGTCGCCAACGGCCTATCGCATGCTGATCGCTGCTGGCGATCGCTTCGCGGCCGGGGTGCGCGGGCGACTGCGGATTGCCAGCAGCGCCGGGGAGCCTCTCAATCCGCAGGTAATCCGCTGGTTCGCCGAACAGCTGGGCGTCGTGGTCCACGATCACTACGGCCAGACCGAGCTGGGCATGGTGCTGTGCAACCACCACGACCTCGATCATCCCGTGCACGAAGGCTCGGCCGGTTTTGCCGTGCCTGGCCATCGCATCGTGGTGCTCGACGCCGATCTGCATGAACTGGAGGCCGGTCAACCCGGGGTGCTGGCGGTAGACCGCGAGCGGTCGCCGTTGTGCTGGTTCGGCGGCTACCTGGGGATGCCGACCAAGGCGTTCAAAGGCAAGTATTACCTGAGCGGCGACACCGTCGAGCTCAATGCCGACGGCAGCATCAGTTTCGTGGGGCGCAACGACGATGTCATCACCACCTCAGGCTACCGGGTAGGGCCCTTCGATGTGGAAAGCGCCTTGATCGAGCATCCGGCGGTGGTCGAGGCCGCCGTGGTGGGCAAGCCCGACCCGGAACGCACCGAAGTCATCAAGGCTTTCGTGGTGCTGCAGGCGGGTTTCGAGGCAGGCCCCGAGCTGGCCGAAACCCTTCGCCTGCACGTGCGTCAGCGGCTCGCCGCCCATGCCTACCCGCGCGAGATCGAATTCGTCGAGCAGCTACCCAAGACCCCCAGCGGCAAATTGCAGCGCTTCATCCTGCGCAATCAGGAAATTGCCAAGCAGCAGGCGTCCAGCGCCTGACGAGGAGACCGTTTCATGCACATCCAAGACAAGGTTTTCATGGTCAGTGGCGCTGCATCCGGGCTCGGTGCCGCCACCGCGCGGATGCTGGCCCGTGCAGGCGCACGCCTGATGCTGGTGGACCTCAACGCCGAGGCGCTCAAGGCGCAGGCGAGTGAACTGGAAGCCGGCTACGCCGTAGCCGACATCACTCAGGCCGATGCCGCCCAGGCCGCCGTAGACATGGCCATAAGCAGCTTTGGCGAACTGCACGGGCTGGTCAACTGCGCCGGCGTGGTGGCGGGCGAGAAGATCCTCGGCAAGCAGGGCGCCCACGGGCTGGACAGTTTCAGCCGCATCATCAATATCAATCTGATCGGCACTTTCAACCTGCTGCGCCTGGCCGCCGAGGCCATTGCCAAGAGCACCGCGAACGCCGAAGGCGAACGCGGCGTGATCATCAACACCGCCTCGGTGGCCGCCTTCGACGGTCAGGTCGGCCAGGCCGCTTATGCCGCATCCAAAGGCGCGGTGGCGAGCTTGACCTTGCCGGCGGCACGGGAACTGGCGCGCTACGGCATTCGGGTGATGACCATCGCGCCGGGCATCTTCGAAACGCCGATGATGGCCGGGATGAGCGATGAGGTGCGCGCTGCGCTGAGCGCCGACGTACCCTTTCCGCCGCGCCTGGGCAAGCCGGAGGAATATGCCGCTCTGGTGCGCCATATCATCGAAAACAGCATGCTCAATGGTGAAGTGATCCGTCTCGACGGCGCCCTGCGCATGGCGGCCAGGTAATAAGGGAAACTACAGATGAATGAAGATCCGATCGTTATCGTCAGTGCCGTGCGCACACCCATGGGCGGCTTTCAAGGCGACCTGCGCAGCCTGACCGCGCCGCAGCTGGGCGCCGCGGCCATTGCGGCTGCCGTCGAGCGCGCCGGTATCGATGCCGGCAGCGTCGACCAGGTCCTGTTCGGTTGCGTGCTGCCGGCGGGGCTGGGCCAGGCACCGGCGCGCCAGGCGGCACTGGGCGCCGGGCTGTCCCATGCCACGACTTGCACGACCCTGAACAAGATGTGCGGGTCGGGCATGCAAGCCATGCTCATGGGTCACGACGCCTTGCTCGCAGGCAGTGCTCGGGTGGTGGTGGCCGGGGGCATGGAGAGCATGTCCAATGCGCCCTACCTGCTGGATCGCGCCCGCGATGGTTATCGCATGGGCCACGGCCGGGTACTCGATCACATGTTCCTCGATGGCCTGGAAGACGCCTACGAACCCGGTCGCCTGATGGGCACCTTTGCCGAGGACTGCGCCCAGGCGCACGGTTTCAGCCGTCAGACCCAGGACGAATTCGCCTTGGCTTCGCTGACCCGCGCACGCCAGGCCATCAGCGACGGCAGTTTCACCTCGCAGATCGTGCCGGTGCAGGTCATTCGCAACAAGCAGCCGCAGATGATCAGCGATGACGAGCAGCCGCCCAAGGCCAACCCGGACAAGATCCCCACGCTGAAACCGGCCTTTCGTGAGGGCGGCAGCGTGACGGCGGCGAATTCCAGCTCGATTTCCGATGGCGCCGCAGCCTTGCTGCTGATGCGCCAAAGCGAAGCCCAGGCTCGCGGACTTGCGCCGCTGGCGGTCATTCACGGGCATGCCGCCTTCGCCGATGCACCGCACCTGTTCCCGGTGGCGCCCATTGGTGCCATTCGCAAGCTGGTGGAAAACACCGGCTGGGCGCTACAAGACGTCGACCTGTTCGAGATCAACGAGGCGTTCGCCGTGGTCACCCTGGCCGCCATGCAGGCCCTCGACCTGCCGGCAAGCAAGGTCAACGTCAATGGCGGCGCCTGCGCACTGGGCCACCCCATCGGCGCGTCCGGGGCGCGCATCGTGGTGACGTTGCTGGCGGCATTGCGGCAACGCAACCTGCGCCGCGGCATCGCTGCCATCTGTATCGGCGGCGGTGAAGCCACGGCCATCGCGGTCGAATGCCTCTATTGAGGAGGCCTGTGGTCAGGGTGCTTGCTCGGCGCGAATGGATGGATTAGAAATGAAGACCGCAAGGGCGGGGCAACGATTGCTCCGCAGCCTATTCGGTCCGTTTCGCGCAGAAGCGGTGAGCGAGGATGAGTGAGCCTGACCCGAACACCGCTCGACAGCCCGTCGATGCGCGACACGATCTCGATCCACCTGGTACGTGAAGCCGTACGCGACAGCCATGTCGACCTGGAGCGAATCCTTCAGGCGGCGGGCATCGATGGACAGCTGCTGCTGGATGATCAGGCCCGGGTCCCGGTTCAGCGTTACGCCCGGCTCTGGCGGCAACTGGCCAGGGCGCTGGATGACGAGTTCTTTGCCATGGATGCGCGGCCATTGCGCCGCGGCAGCTTCGCCTTCCTGTGCCAGGCCTGCCGGCAACAGCCGACCGTGGGCGCCGCGCTCAAGCTGGCGCTGGAGTTCCTTGCACTGATGCTCAGCGACTACGACGGCCGTCTGGCGACCCAGCGGTCGCTTGCGGAAATCGTCCTGCGCGAGCGCAGCGCCGACCCCAAACGCGCATTTTCCTGTTTCACCTACTGGATGATCGTGCACGGTATCGCCTGCTGGCTGGCTGGCCGGCGTATCCCGATCCTGGCGATGGAACTGCGCGGCCCTGCGCCTCGATACGTTGGTGATTACCAGGTGATGTTCTCGCCCAACCTGCGCTTCGAGCGGCCACGCACGCGGTTGATCTTCGCCGCCGAACACCTCGACATTCCCGTACGGCGCAGCGCAACGGAGCTGCGTCGTTTCCTGGCCCGCGCCCCGGCCAACATTCTGGTGCGCTACCGCGATCCCGACAGCCTCGGCTGGCGCATCCGCCAGCACCTGCGCAACCTGCCGGCTGCCGATTTTCCAGCCATCGAAGCGATGGCGGCCCACTGCGGTGTTTCGGTGGCCACGCTGCGCCGGCACCTGACCGAGGAGGGCGCCGGCTATCAGGCCCTCAAGGACAGCGTGCGCCGCGAGCGTGCGGTGCTGTGGCTGGCCGAACCCCAGGCAACGTTCGAAGACATCGCCGAGCGCCTGGGCTTCGCCGATGCCAGCTCCTTCTACAAGGCGTTTCGCAAGTGGACCGGGGCCAGTCCCGGGCATTACCGCAGTCTGATTCTCGATGCAGGCGGGCCTGACATTGTCAGGCCCGGTTCGAAGATACAGCGATCGATAAAGTAGAGACGTAAGCTACAGATTGATCGGGTATTGCGTGACGAACCGAACGTCATCCAGATCGCCGCTGAACGAGTTGCGGTAGGTGGCCTGACGCAGGCGGAAGGTCAGGTTTTTCAGAGGACCGCTCTGCACCGTGTAGGCTGCCTCCAGGTCACGTTCCCATTCGGTCTGGCCGCTCGCGCCGTTGGCCAGGGTGATGTTGTCGCCACGCAGGTAGCGGGCGAACACATCCAGCCCCGGCACCCCAAGGCCGGCGAAGTTGAAGTCGTAGCGTGCCTGCCACGAACGTTCGTCCTCGCGGGTGAATTCGGCGTACTGCACGTAGTTGGCCATGTAGTTGGTATTGCCGCCGTCGGTGTAGAAGACGTAACCGCCTTTGCCGGTGATGGCCTGATAGGCCAGGGTCAGCTTGTGCGTGCCGTAGCTGTAGGCGGTCTTGAGGCTGAACGAGTTACTGTCGATATCCCCGCCGCGCTCGGCGCCGGTGCTCTTCTGATTGTAGAAGCGGAAGTCGGCGGAAAATGCCTGCTGGTCATCGATGGGTTTGACCCAGCTCAGCCCCGCGTATTTCTTCTTCCACAGATCCTGCACATCCGAGGCATACAGCGCGCCGGTCAAGGCCGGGGTGAAGTTGTAGGTGGCGCCATAGACGTCTGCACGGGTCATGCCACCGGCATTGTGGCCACTTTGCGCGTAGGTGCTGAGCGAGGTGAGGTGGGCGACATCGATGCGCAGGTTGTCGATTTCCTTGCTGCTCAGGTAGAACCCTTCGGTCGTCTCGGGCAAGAGGCGACTGTCACCGGTCGAGTAGACCGGCAGATTGAGGGTCATTTCGCCGTACTTGAGCACCGTGTTCGAGACCTTGAGCTTCACCGCAGCCGCGGCGCGTGAGTAGTCATCCTCGGCCCGATCGACCCCCGGCGTGTGCCGGCCATTGCTGGGCAGCAGGCCGGTACCGATGCGGTCCGAGCTGCTGTCGAGTTTCATGCCGTAGAGGCCTATTGCGTCTATACCCAGGCCCAGAGTTCCTGGAGTGAAGCCCGAGGTGAAGGTGCCGATGAAGCCTTGGGCCCATTCTTCGCGATAGCTCTGCGCGTTCGGGCCAGTGTTGTGAAAATCCCGGTTCAAGTAGAAGTTGCGCGCCATGACCTGCGTGCTGCTGTCTTTGAAAAACGGGTTGTCGAGCACGTCGTCGGCAAAAGCCGTAGGGGAAATGGCCGCGCACAGTGTCGCACTGCCAAGCATTAAAGCTGACCGCATGGTGTTGACCCTTATCGAGAATAATCAGCAGATGGCGAAGGCTTGAAGCAATATTATTGTTATGGGGCGTCCATGCCCTGCAGCGGTGAATCAGTTGCTCTCGGCCACTTCGCAGATGCTCAGAATGGCCAGGATGTAGACGCGGACCATGTCCAGGTAATCGCGCTTGTGAACACGCTCGTCGGGCATGGTGTTGAACTTGCCACCGGGCCCGCACACCACGCCCTGCATACCCAGGCGCTGGTAAAAATGCGCGGCATCGGTGCCGAAGTACGCCGGCGGGGTGATGATTCCGGTGGGCTGCGGTTCACCGCGCACCTGCTGATAGGCGGCGTTCACGGCCTTGACGATGGGCGAGTCGAGGGATACTTCGAAGGGCGGCATCAGCGGCTGGTTGTCGCTGTCGTTGATCAGCTTGGCTTGCAGGCCCGGAAACTGTTCGCACAGGCGATCGAGCAGTCCTTGCAGGTCGGCGAGCACCGACTCGACGGTCTGCCCAGGGGTGTAGCGGGCCGAGCCGCGCAAGCGCAGGAAATCGGCGACCTGCGGCGGACGCCATTCTTCGAGGTCGCGGCCGAGGGCTCCGTGCACCACGCCGATGTGACCACGGTTGACCTGTTCATGCTCGGGCGTGCGGGCGCCGCTGAAGGTGATGCCGTTGATCTGCGGAATGAGTTGCACCGCCGCAGTGATGACGTCCACCGCTTCTTCGCGCTTGGACAGATGGCGGGTGTCACCGGTCAGCTCGATGACGAACATCAGCGAGCCCACGTGCAGGGTCACCGCCTGCAGGTCGGTCGGCTCGCAGTTGATGAAGTAGTCGGCTTTCACGCCTTGTTCGATCGCCGCGATGGTGCCGATCCCGCCTTGCAGCTCGCCGACCACATAGGTCAGGATCACGTCGCCCTTGAGCTTGATCCCGGCGTCTATCAAGGTTTTCAGCGCGCAGAAGTAGGCGGCATCACCGGCCTTCATGTTGGAGACACCGATGCCATAGATGAACTCGTCATCGACCTTGCCGGCCCATGGGTCCACGGTCCAGCCTTCGGTGACCGGGTTGGTGTCCAGATGGCCGTTGAACAACAGGCTGTGACCACCACCGCCCTGGCCCTTGAGTGTGCCAATGGCATTGAGGCGTTCGCCGGGCACCGGCATTAGCTCGCTGTGCAGCCCCAGCTCGCTCATCTGCCCAGTCATGTATTCGGCCAGCCGACGCTCCCCGGCCGTGGCGCTGTAGCTCTTGTGCTGCACCATGCGCGCAAGAAAGTCGAGGCAGTAGGCCTCATCGATGCTGTGGATCAGCGCATCAGGCGTCATCGAGTTGCTCCATTTCGGTGAGGGGCTGCGGCACTGCCTGGAGCAGGGCACGGGTATAGGGGTGACGGGACTGTTCGGCCATGTCTTGCGCGGGCAGGATTTCCAACAGATCGCCGCGGTACATCACGGCGATGCGGTGAGCGATCTGGCGGATCAGGTTCAGGTCATGGGTGATGAACAGGTAGGCGGTGCCATGCTTGCGGCGCAGCTCCAGCAACAGCTCGATCACCGTGGCCTGCACCGACACGTCCAGCGCGGCGGTGATCTCGTCGCAGATCACCAGCTCCGGTCGCGCCGCGAAGGCGCGAGCGATCGCCACCCGCTGTTTCTGGCCGCCGGACAGGGCGTGTGGAAAGCGATCGGCGAAATCCTCGGGCAGGCGCACCTCGCGCAGCAGTCGGGCGACGGCCTGGCGCTCGGTTTCTCCCTCGGGCAGGCCATAGAGCCGAAGCGGGCGAGCGAGAATCTGGCCGATGGTCTGACGCGGATTGAGCGAGGCATCCGGGTGCTGAAAGATGATCTGCACCTTGCGCCGGTAGTCACGGCTCATGTCGGCGGCGCCACGAATGTCGACGCCCTCGAACTGCACCTGCCCGGTGAACGGGGTGAGGCCGGTCAACGCCTTGGCCAGGGTCGACTTGCCCGACCCGGATTCGCCGATGATGCCGAGGATCTCGCCACGCGCCATGCTCAGGGTCATGTCTCGCGCCGCCAGGGAAGGCTTGGCGGGACCTCGCAGCAGACCGTCGAGCAAACCGGGACGACCGTAACGCACGCTGAGTCCGTTGACGTGCAGCAGCGGCTGACTCGGCGCAACGGTTTCGCTTAGCAGACGCTTATCCGCAGCCGGCACGGCGGCTACCAGTCGTTGCGTGTACGCATCGCTGGGCGCGCTGAAGATCCGCGCACCGGCCGCCTGTTCAACGATGCGCCCCTGATTCAGGACGCAGACCCGATCCGCCACCCGCGAGACCAGGGCCAGGTCGTGGGAAATGTACAGCGAGGCCACGCCGGTTTCCTCGCGCAGACGCCGGAACAGTTGCAGGATCTGCGCAGAGCTGATCACGTCCAGCGCGGTGGTTGGCTCGTCGAAGATCAGGCATTGCGGGCGACAGGCGAACGCCGTGGCGATGAGCACGCGTTGTTTTTCACCGCCGGAGGCTTCGTGGGGAAAGCGCTTCATCACTGCCGCCGGGTCTTTGAGATCGACATCGGCGAGCAGTTGCTCACCCAGGGCCCAAGCGTCGCGATAGCTGAGGTCGCGATGGCGGGTCAGCACTTCCACCACTTGTTCGCCCAGGCTCAGGGTCGGGTTGAGCGAAGCGCTCGGGTCCTGGAAGATCATTCCCAGGCGTCCGCCGCGTAGCTGCTCGACCTGGCGTTGCGGCATCTGCAGCAGGTCTTCACCTTGCAGAATGATGCTGCCACCCACGTCGCGAGCGTTGCTCGCCAGGTAGCGCATGATGGCAAAGCCCAGGGTGGTCTTGCCCGAACCGGATTCGCCGACCAGCCCCACGACTTCACCGGCACCGACCTGGAAGTCGATGTTCTGCAAGACGTGGAGCGGGCCGCCCGGCAGCTGATAGTCCAGGCTGTAGTCAGTCACTTGCAACACGGCAGTCATTGGCGGTGCCCCTTGGGATTGAGGGCATCGCGCAAGCCATCGCCCAGCAGATTGAAACCGATCGCGATGATGGCGATGGCCAGGCCGGGCATGAGCATCATCCACGGTGCCTGAAAGAAATAACGTCTGGCCTCGGCCACCATCAGGCCCCATTCCGGCTGCGGCGGTTGCGCACCCAGGCCGAGGAAGCTGAGGGTGGCGAACAGCATGATGGCGAACGCGACGCGGATGGTGGCCTCGACAATGATCGGCGCAACGATGTTGGGCAGCATTTCCCGCACCACGATGTAGGCAGTGGATTCGCCGCGGGCAATGGCAGCGCTGACGTAGTCCTGACGGCGAGCGGCGAGGGCAACGCTGCGCGCGATCCGCGCCATGCCGGGAACAAAGGCGATGGTGATCGCCAGCACGGCGTTGAGGTCGCTTTTGCCCAACGTGCTGACGATCAACAGCGCGAACAGCAGGCTGGGGATCGACATTACGGCGTCCAGCGTGCGCATCAGCGCTTCATCGATACGCCCGCCCAGATAGCCGCTTGCCGTGCCGAGCAATGCGCCCAGCAGCATCGCCATCGCGGTGGCCAGCACCGACAGCGAAATGGTCGCGCGGGCTCCGATGAGCAGGCGGCTGAAAATGTCGCGTCCCAGTTGGTCGGTGCCCAGCCAATGCACCAGGCTGGGTGCCTTGTACCGGGCCAGGATGGAAATCGCCTCCGGGTCGTAAGGGGCCAGCGCCGGCCCGGCGCAGACCAGCACGATCGCCAGCAGCAGAATGATGCTGCCCACCAGACCCTGCGGCGAGCTCAGCAGTCGGTAGATGATGTCACGCATATTGAATCCGCCGATCAAGGTAGGCATAGGTCAGGTCAGCGATGAAGTTGACCACGCAATAGGTCGCGGCGAGGATCAGCACACCGCCCTGAATGGCCGGCAGATCGCGGGCCGCGACTGCCACCAGCAGCTCCCGGCCGATGCCTGGAATGTTGAAGATTTCTTCCACCACGACGATGCCGCCCAGCAGATAGCCCACGTCCAGCGCGACGATGGTGATGGTCGGCAGCAGGCCGTTGCGCAGCGCATGACGCAACAGCACACGGCGCCGCGACAGTCCCTTGAGCCGCGCCGCACGGATGTAGTCGGTCTCGAGCACGTCGATCATCTCGGAGCGCACCATCCGCGACACGTGAGCGACCATGATCATCGACACCGTGAGCGTCGGCAGGATCAGGTGCCGCAGGCCTTCGCCGAAGTTTTCCGAAAGCGGCACGTAACCGGTGGCCGGCAGCAGCTGCCAGATATCGGCGAACAGCAGCACCAACAGGGTTGCCGTGACGAACTCGGGCAGCGACACGCCGATGTAGGAGAACAGGGCAATGATCAGGTCCACCGGTCGCCCGCGCCGTACCGCGGCGAGAATGCCCAGCGGAATGGCCACGGCCAGCATCAGCAGCAGGGAACAGCCTGCGAGCAACAGGGAGCGGCCCAGCGCGTCCAGCAATGAACCCAGCACCGGTTGGCCGTTGCGCATCGACAGGCCGAGATCGCCTTGCAGCACGGCCATCAGCCAGTGGCCGAATTGCAGCCACGCCGGTTGGTCCAGCCCGAGCTTGGCGCGCAGGGCGGCGAGCGCTTCGGGCGTGGCGTTCTGGCCCAGCAGCGTCACGGCGGCATCGGCCGGCAGCAATTGGGTGATGGCGAACACCAGCAACGAAACGATCAGCAGGGTATAGACGACCAGAAGCAAACGCTTGGTCAGGTAGGCAGCAGTCACAGGATTACCCTCGATTCATCCGCGCTTCGGGGCGCCTTCATCCAACCAGGCCTGATCCAGGCGAAACACCGCGCCGCGAGGGTGCAATCGATAGCCTTGAACATAGTTACGCTGGGCCGCCAGCACATCGAAGAAGGTCGGGATCAGCGATGGGACCTGCTCGTGCATCAGGCGCTGGGCCGTGCCGTACAACGCCGCACGCTTGACCGGATCGTCCGTGCCCCGCGCAGCGGCCACGGCGGCATCGAATTCGCTGTTGTTCCAGCGCGTTTCGTTCCAGGCGGCGTCCGAGGTGTAGAGCAGGGAAAACACCGCGTCGGCCGAAGGTTGCATGTTGTAGAAACCGACGTAGAAATTGCCTTTCTTCCAGACCTGGTCCAGGTAGGTACTGTTGGCCATGGTCTCGACCTTGATATTGAACCCGGCGGGCTTGGCCATTTCCCGTACGGCAATGCCCAACTGGGTGCGCGTGGAGGGCTTGTCGGAGGCAACCAAGGTGATGTCCAGGCCATCGGGATAGCCGGCGTCGGCCAACAGCTGCCTGGCCTTGGCGATATCGGCCTGACGCAGTTCGATATCGGCGTGGTAACGGTAAGCGGCATTGAGCGGTGTATCGTTGCCCGGCGTGCCGAAGCCTTCCGCCACGAAGTCTACCAGTGCCGCTCGATCGACACAGAGCGACAGTGCCTGGCGCACCCGCACGTCGTTGAACGGCTTCTGGTCGCAGGCCATGTTGATGTTGAGGAACTGCCCGGAAGGTGCACGCAGTCCGGTCACGCCGCTGGCTTGGCCAAGGCGGCTGAACTCGGTGGCCTGGGCTGACAGCATGAGATCGATGTCGCCGGACATCAGCGCAGAACTCTCCGCAGTCGGATCGGGATAGACACGGATTTCGACGCTATCCAGAAACGGCCGCTCGGGGTCATGAAACCGTTCGTTGCGAGTGACCACGACCAGACGCTCGGGCTCGAACGAGGTCAGCTTGAACGGCCCTGTGCCCACGGCTTCGCGCGTCAGGCGGGCCATATCCCCCTGGACGATCGCCGCGGGCACGATCTTGGCGTCCGGGTAGGCCAAGCTGATGGGCAGGTCTGCGTAGGGCATGGTGGTGGTCAGCTTGACGTGCAGCTCGTCGATCGCTTCCACGGACTTGATCGGGCCGATGTTGCGCAGGCCGGGCGACGCGGTCTTGGGATCGAGGATCGCCAGCAGGCTGGCCACGACATCCCTGGATGTGCAGCGGCTGCCGTCGTGGAAAAGCAGGTTGTCGCGCAGGCTGAAGGTCCACTCGGTCAGCGCTTCGTTATGGCTCCAGGACGTGGCCAGATCGGGCTCGGCCTGCATGTCGTGACTCAGGCGTGTAAGCCCGTTGTACAGAAGTTCGCTGAGCAGGTACTCGGGATTGACCCGAGCCAGCAGCGGATTGAGCATGCCCACCGCCTGGTCGACGCTGATGCGCAGCGTGCCGCCTTTGCGCGCGGCGCCAGCGGCCCACAATGTGCTGGAGAACGGCAGCATGGCAGCGCCGGTGACGATGGCCGTGGTTGCAAGAAAGCGGCGACGGTTGAGCCGGAAAACGGTAGTCATGGCGATACTTCACTTAGCAAAGAGATTGTGGGGCAGCTAGGTAAAAAGTGCCGATGACCGATCTTGATGCCAGTCTTCGGTGGTCGCTTGGGGTTAGCCTGTTGCGGCGGTCCCAAGGGTGAAGTCTGCAGCCAGGTAGACCAGGATCGACTTGGCCAGGGCGACCAGATCTTCGCGGGTCGTGTACTCGTCGCTGGCATGAATGCGACTGTGCGGGCGAATCAGGCCACCCAACAAAATCTCCTGGATACCGGCCTGTTGCACCCAGCCCATATCCGAGCTGCTGCTGGAGCCATAGCACTGAAACTGCTCGGCGGTGAAACCGAAACCCACGCCCAGTGCGGCTTGCCAGCGCGGCCAATGGGGACCGGTCGGGTCCGCAACCGGGGCAAGATGGCCGATCACTTCAGCTTGCACCGCACGTGCCGCGCTTGCGGCCATGGCGGTGTCGATGCAATGGTGCAGTTCTGCCAGCACCTGATCGAAGGGTTCTTGCGGTGCGTAGCGACGGTTGATCAGCACCTCGAACTGCGCTGGAACGGTAGAGCCTTTGCTACCGCCATGGGCCGCGGCCAAGGTCATGCGCGAGATCAGAGGTGCACCGTTGTAGTGGGGCGGCGCCGGCATCGGCCATGCACGCTGTTCTACCTGCTGCTTGAGTGCGTACAAAGCGTTTAGCAGCGGCAGGCTTTCCTCGATGGCATTGATGGCATCGACCGGTTCACCGGAGTGCGAAGAGCGGCCCTTGACCGTGATCTTCAGGTCGATACTGCCAAAGCACCCAGCCCAGATCCTCGGCGCGGCACCGCCGTTAAAACTCAGGATATGGCCCTCGACCAGGCGTTGTTCGGCCAAATAGCGGATACCCGGATAAAGACCGCCTTCCTCATCGGTGCACAGCAGCAGGGAAGGGCAGTAGCGCAGCGGCAGGTCGAAACGTGCCGCCGCACGCAAGGCACTCAAGGTGGCGGCAATGCTGCCTTTCATATCGGCCGTGCCGCGCCCGATCAGCTTGCCGTCAGCTTCGGTCAGCTGCAGAGGAGGGTGGTTCCAGCCGTCACCGGCCGGCACTGTGTCGACATGGAAATACAGGCTGCAGACCTCTTGGTCTCCAGGATGTCGGGCAACCAGATTAATGCGTTCGCCATGGGCTTCGCCGCTGCGGGTCTGCCACAGTGCTTCGGGCACCGAAACCCGGGTCGCCTGCAAGCCAAGCGGCGCGGTCAGAGTTTCCATCAAGTCGGCGAAGGCGCCGTAGCCCGCGCCCGGCGGGAAGCAGGTATCGACCGCGATCATGCGTTGCAGATCGTCGATCAGCCCATCATGATCCGTATCGATCGATTCGAGTGCCTGCTCAAGTGCCGCATTCATCGTCATTTTGAGTCTCGCCGTATTTCTATATAGTTTATAGTTAAACACCACCGCATGGCACGTCAAGGAAAAACGATGACCAACAGCAACGCACCGGCTGCCGACGCCAGCTTTGCCCGACTGAGCGAACAGGACAGCGCACCGCTTTATGAAGTGGTGAAGCGGCGCGTCTCAGAGGCGATCCTGCTAGGGGAGTGGGCCAGTGGCACGGTGATCCCCAGCGAAAACGCGTTGGCCGCAGACTTCGGCGTATCCGTAGGCACCGTGCGTCGCGCACTGGCCGAATTGGTGACAGAAGGCATGCTGATGCGCCGCCGCAAGACCGGCACCGTCGTCACAGGCTGGGCGCCGTTGCACAACCTGCGCTATTTCTTCCAGTACTTCCGGCTGCACAACAAGGAAGGCGCACTGCTGAAATCCAGCACCTCCTTGCTCGACTACCAGATGGGCAAGGCCACGGCGGAGGAGGCCGACAAACTGCTTATCGAACCCGCCAGCCCCGTTTACCGTCTGCATCGACTGCGCACCATCGCCGGCGTTGCCGCCATGCACGAACATTTCACGGTAGTGGCAAGCAAAGTCCCGGACTTCCCCGGGCCGGAAGCCTTTCCCGAACTCTTGTATCGCCACTTGCTCGAACACTACGGCATACGCGTAGCGGCGGTGCGCGAACAGCTGACCGCTGGCCTGGCCACGGCAGAGGACTGCAAGCTGCTGCAGCTGGAGGCGCCCCATGCCGTGATGATCATCGACGCCATATCGTTCGACCAGACGGCAACGCCGGTGATGATCACGCACCAGCGCGCAAGTACGGAGCACTTCATGTATGTGAACGAGATTCGGTGATCAAGGCGTTGAAGGAAAGCGTGCCGTGCATGTGATTTGGGGCAGACGGGTGGTGTTCGTGGATGGGCCTCATTAGTAACTCTACTAAATGCCTATTTAGTAGAGTTATCGTGTTTTCGACGAATTTAGCGTGCGAAGAGGGCTCTCCTGTGCTGTTTAGTGGCTGTAGAAGTATTCGACTGTGGGATGTTCAATGAGCGAATCAGACGCTGAAAACATGGATCCGTAAAAAAGGTCGTGTTTAGTCGATGTTGCCGCGACACGCTGCCGCTTTCCCGAGCGCGGCCCATCGCCTTGTGCAATAGCTTCAAGATGGCAGTCACGCAGTGTGCTTCCGAGGGGGAGTGACAGGTGTTGCGCTTCCCCGGCTTCCAACGCGAGCCCGACATCCTTGAGGCCCAGCGATAGCTTGAACCCGGCCGGCGAGTAGCGCTCCTGGGCGATCATCGTGCCGTAGCCTTTGTAGACGGGAGACGGATAGAGCGTCTGAGTGAGCAGGTCGATGAATGCTTGGGATTCAATGCCGTAGGCGCGCACCAGTGCCGAAGTTTCGGCCATGGTTTCGATCGCGCAGGCAATTGAGAAATTAGCGGCGATCTTGACCACGTTGGCTTGCGCGGGATCTTCGCCATAGCGCCAGGTTTTCTGGCCCATAAGGTCCAGCAGGTGCTGAATGCGGTCCAGATCCTGCCCTTTGCCCGCGGCGAGAATGTTGAGGTTGCCGGCAGCGGCAACGTCAATGCGCGCCAGCACGGGGGCTGCGACATATCCCACGCCGCGATCGGCATGCAGCTGTGTCAGTTTTTTAGCCATGGCAACGGAGACGGTCGCCATGTTGACGTGGATCGAGCCCTGAGGCATTTGGTCGAGCACGCCATTTGCTCGGATGTTACCTAAGCTTGACCCTTCGGATCACGATTGTGCAGCGTGCCTGTACCGCCTCTGTTCAGATTCCTGAGAAGCCAACCCAATGCTATTGATGAGCCTGGAGCGCCGCGGCCACTGGCTGTCTTTCTTCACTGACACAGTAGCCTGACGCTCACAGCTGCCTCATGATCTTGCTAGCAGAGTTGTGGCCGGAGCTCGGCAACGCGCCGCATGGCTCCATATTTGTTGCTCAATGTCTGGTGTGTTGAGTAGTCGCCCGGGAATCAGAATGACGGTCTGTAAACAATCATTCCTTAGCGGAAACGAGATCCTAGCGAGATCCTGACGGTACCGAGTGGCACGAAGTGGTGAGCTCCGGCAAATTACGACCGAACGAAGCTAAAGATCTTCCGCAGCACATGGAAAAACCAATCAGAACAACGGGTCACCGTGGAGGCTGTCTTTCCATTTATTTGTGAACGGTAACAGCATGATTAAGCAGACAGGCTTGGAAACCAAGGCAACCCTGCTTGTCCGGAACGCACGACATGGCGTTACGCATAATGTATATTATGTTAAATCAGGTATTAACCATCCTTGCCCAGCTCAGGCCACACCCCCTCCACAAGAACCACGATGGCTATCTTCGTTAGTCCGCTCGGCGCCCTCGGTTGGTTCAGTTACATCACTCCCGAGGACATGAGCGTCATGGTCTAGGTTGATCGCGCCTCTGATTTTCGCCCGGCACTGTGGTGTTGCTCATGGAGCGCCTCTGGTCACGCATTCAGAATTCGCTCTATACGCTGACGCGCAGCCCCAGTGAGCCGTTTGACCCCAAGCAGCCGCGCAACTTCTAATGCAGGGTCTGCCGCATCAATGATGCTCGCAGCGATGCGCAGCTCCTCTGCGGCAATTTCTTCAATCGAACGTGCATCGTTGGCCGATACGGGAACACGGTATGTCGACCACGCCATCACATCGCCGTAAGCTTGCCAGATAAATACCTCTCCAAAGCCCGCCTGCTGGACGTGATAATGCTGATCAGCCAGCTCCAACACGCGATCTCTAATCAGTCGACCCGATCGTTGGAAGCCATGTGCACGTGCGACACGTTGAACCAATAGCGTGTCGAGGATTGGCGCCTCCTGGCGAAGCACCTCTTCGATGATCTGTTGTAGCACGGGGGTGTATTCAGGTACGTGAAACCGCTCGGCTTCGATCAATGAGGCGAGTGCCGAAAGATCAGCCACTCGATATTCACCCTGTCGTCCGGCAGCAGCTTGGGCGCTACAGACGCGAGCGATTCGAGCCTCTCCGACCTCTAATGATTGCTCATTACTGAGAGCGACCGGGGATTCAATGGAGACTTCTACAACCTCGTCCATCTCGGGCTCCACGGCGAAGTCGATCACGACCGTTGGAGCTACCACGTCATCCGCCTGAATTGGCGCAACTGCCAGCCGGGATTGATCCAGTAGGTCATTGAGGGCTGCGTGCAGCTTCTGTAGAGCGCCTTCCTTGTTCACCCACCATTCCGTCGACCACAAGCGCAGTAGATTCCATCCCAAGCCTTTGAGAATCGCCGCGCGAACTTTGTCTCGGTCCCGAGCAGTGGCAGCGCTGTGATATGTGGCGCCATCGCATTCAACGCCTGCCAAGTAATCACCCGGCCTATCAGGGTGAACAATTCCCAGATCGATGCGGAAACGCGATACGCCAATTTGTGGCACTACCTGCCAGCCAAGACGTCGGAGACCCTGGGCGACAGCCTCCTCGAACGGCGAGTCGTAGCCGCCTACCGAGCCTTGTATCGCCTCGGCCAGTACCCTCGGGCCGCGCTGAGCGAATTCGATGAAGTGCTTCAAGTCGCGGACGGCGCGAGCGTTGGTCCGGTTCAGATCGATCATCGACGGATCGAAGGATGTGAAAACGAGCATCTCTCGCCGAGACCGGGTGATGGCGACGTTCAACCTGCGCCATCCACCGTCCTTGTTGAGCGGGCCGAAGTTCATGGACATGACCGGCGCGCCCGGCTCCGTAGGTCCATAACCTATCCCGAGCATGATCAAATCGCGCTCATCGCCCTGGACCGTTTCCAGGTTCTTCACGACTACAGGTTCGGTCTGTGTATCTTGGAAAAACGGCTCGATTTCTGGGTACTGCTTGCGTGCGGTATCCAGCAAATCGTTGACCAGCTTTTGCTGGTCAGAGTTAAGCGTGATGATCCCGATTGAGTGGCCGGCAGCGACGAACGCAGGATCGGTCAGACGCTTTACCGTCTCCATGACGATGGCTTCAGCCTCAGCTTGGTTGTAGCGGCCTTTCCCTTTCGCATAGACACCTTCAACCTTGCGCCACTCGACAGCGCTTGCACGGGTCTCCGCCGCAGGGAAGGTAATCAGGTTGCTATCGTAGTAACGATGGTTGGAGAACGCGATCAGGCTTTCATGACGGCTTCGGTAGTGCCAGCTCAGGCTGTGGCTTGGCACCCCTGCCCCCAAGCATTCATCCAGGATGCTTTCCATGTCTTCGGCGGTATCATCGTCCCCCGCGTTTGGACCACGGCTGAAGAAGTTGGTCGGTGGCATCTGACGCGGGTCACCTGCGATTACCACTTGCTTGCCTCGAGCAATGGAGCCAATGGCGTCCCATGGAGCGATCTGCGAAGCCTCGTCGAAGATGACCAAGTCAAATGGAGGCTGATCGGCAGGTAGGAACTGCGCAATGGACAGCGGGCTCATGAGCATGCACGGAGCCAGCCGGTTCAACGCATCGCCCATCTCAATCGCCAACTGCCGGACCGGTTTGTGCCGACGAGACTTTTGCAATTCGTGTTTGAGAATCGCGAAGCCGCTGCTCTTGGGGATGTCGTTCTTGGATGGGATAAGCCCGCAGAGCTTCGCCCGGATGTATCGCACGGTTAATTTCGCCAGTTCATCGTCCAGACGAACGAATGCCCCGATATCACTCATGTGTTCGGCAGCGACGAAGTTTCTGAGAAGCGGTTCACTGTCGATGCCATGGGTCGCAAACCAATGGGCGTAGGCAGTGACGAATGTGTCTTCAGTTGCGGTTGGCAACAGACGTCCTGCTTCCAGAGCGTGAGCCAGACTGATGAGTCCAGCCTCGGTAGCCTGCTCGCGGACTCGGCACCAATCGCACCATGCTTTTAGCTGTTCTTCCTGTTGCTGAATGGAGAGCGTGGTAGCCCGCAGTGCAGCAACGGACGGATGCGTACCGGTGCTGTTTCCAGCCAGTCCCGCAAATAGTCGTGCTGCATCGTCATATCGCGATAAGGCTTGTTGCAAGACCGTCAGCGCAGCAGCGATTTGCCCAGTTGGCGCCAGCATTTCATTCGCATCGATGACAAGACGCGCGACTGAGCCGCGCAAGGAAACCAGGTGGTCGGGTGATTCGGCGTGAGCACTCAGCAGCCCGCGCAGATTTTCAGCTAATATGACAGCGCGCAGTGTGCGGGCGCTGTCGCTCGTCAGACCTTGCCAGCCTGGAATCGACTGCATATCGCCTGCCAACCCATCCAACTCGGTTAGCTGAGCATGAAGGCGCTCGAAAGTAGCGAGATCGGCCAGGGTATCTGGAAGACCCGCTGCACCACCCAATGTGGCTAACTTCTTCGCAACCTTTTTCTGGGCGAACGTTGCCAGGAACCAGAACTTACCCTCAGCCGATTGCCAGTCACTGCGCAATTGTTCGAACGGAACACGGCGGCACGCTTCATCGGCGTAATCCAGTGAGAGCCGTTCCTCAAGCTCCCTGTAGCTCTCGATCAACTGACACGCCCGTCTCGCGGATTTGATACGCGTCACAGCATCGGGCGCAAATGCGAAGGAAAGGTTCTGCCCATGGGACTCCACGACCAGAGTGACCAAATCACATAACTGCTGGATCTGAACCACCTCGGCTACAGGCAACGACAGGTGCGTCAGCCCAAGGAGCTTCTCGCTTGCGGCGTTCAACGCATCAAGCGCCTGCGGCAATTCACGTGAGGCCTTGGCGATCTCTGACTGCCAGGCGTTCGACCATTGGGTCTGCGACAGAGCACCAAATCTGCCTGACAGATCACGAGCGGCGTTGCCGTTTAAGCCAAGCCGCCGGGAGATATCGAGTAAATTTCCATACTCGGCAGTATCGTGCCGTGTGGTCGGGGCCCAGCTCAGTTTCGGTGTCTGTAGGCTGTGGTCGCGGATTACACGACCAATCGCTTGGTGCAGGGAAAGGCCGTTATCCCAACGGCGGTGCAGGACGTCAACCAACTGGTTCAGTCGTGAACGAAGGGTTTGCAACCGCGCAGCTTCATGCTCCCACTCTTGGGGGCTCAATGCGTCGCTCACGTCCCACGCACGATCCAGCTGTTTGAGCACCTCAACCTTCGACGCCTTGCTTGAATGCAGCTCCAAGCAGAACTCGCCCAGTTCTTTTTCAGCCAGTCGGCGATAAACCACATCCAGGGCCGCACGCTTTTCGGCAACGAAGAGCACGCGACGACCCAAGGCTAGGTTGTGCGCAATCATATTGGCAATGGTCTGCGATTTCCCGGTGCCAGGTGGACCATCCATTACAAAGCTATGAGTACTGGCAGAAGCAACTACGGCTGATAGCTGCGACGAGTCGGCAGGCAGTGGTGCGAACAGTTGTGCGGGAGTAACAGATGAATCCAGTCGCTCGGGCCGTGGGAAGTCGTCTGAACAGGAAAAGCTCTGCCCTGCTTCATTTGGCTCCAAGAGGTGCTTGACCAGAGGGCTTTGCAGCAACTGCGCCGCGTTGGCGTTTAGGTCTTTCCACATCAAGTATTTGGCAAAGGAGAATGTGCCTAGTACCAGCTCGGTGCTCACCTCAAACCCGGGCACATCGCGTACTGCTCGCCGCACCATGTTCCAGATGCCGGTCACATCGATGCCGCTTTCATCATTCGGTAGTTCGCCATCGAGCCCAGGGATCATCAGCTCAAAATCATGACGTAGCAGTTCAAGCAGCGTGAGGTTAAAACGTGGCTCTTCATCGAGCAGGCTCAGTGTCACCCCGGACAAAGCGCTTTTGCGCTCAAGCTTTACCGGTAGCAAGATCAGTGGGGCTGAGTACGCTTTTACGTCGTCTGCGCTTTTCTTCCACTTGAGGAAACCGATGGCCAAGAACAGGGTGTTTGCTCCGCCCTCCTCCAAATCGCTGCGCGCTTTGCGAAACAGATCGATGAGCGTCGCTTCAAGCTTGACCTTTTCCAGATTCGCTAGGACTTCGCCACGCGCAAGTGCCTGACGAGCGACTTCATCAACCAGGCTTTCGTTGTTTCGCTGCTCATAGAGAGCGACATCACGGCCACTGCTTTTCAGGTCAGGTACTGGCACCACGCGAATGCGCCCGCCACTGGAGAGAAGATCCTCAAGAGCGGCTGGGTCCGGGCAAAGAAGACGTACACCCTTGGCGCTATCTGGTAGGTGCAGCAGGCGGTTGCGAGTGGTGAGATCAAGTAGTTTGCGCTGCCAAAGCGTAAGCTTGCCGGCTGGACCGTCGCTTCCCTCGTTGATTTCGATATCGAACCCTGGGAGCTGCGGAGCATCTTCTAGCCCTTGAGCAGCGGGCAACGCGTCGGAGGTCGAGTCGACCACCTCGACCGCAGACACTAGCGCCATTGGGCGTATCTTCTGCATGCGGGCACGATGCACGTCGATGGCCATAATGAACTGCTCATCATCGAGCTGCCGTTCGGCCGCTGCGACTGCCTGGCTGAAGCCAGGCGGATGCGCTTGTGTCGCCAAGGTGGTCTCGAAAACCACCATCTCCTTCAAATCAAGACGCTTGCGCACTGCCGAGGCCTCGTCGGTCAGCAGTTGCGAAAACTCTTGAGGCTGTAACCAGACGCCAGCGAATGCATGCCCTTTTGTCATCAGAAGCAAAGCGTTTAGTCCGGCCTGCTCTAGCGCCGCTGCGAACAACAAGGCGGTGTCGAGACACGTTGCAACACCGTTTTCCAGCACGACACTCGGGGGCCTGATCTTCTGGCCCTGATGCTCGAAGCTGGCCGGAGGCAATGCGTAGCTCAATTGAAAGCTGCAAACCCCTGACCAGATGGCAGAGGCCAGTTCCCAAGTACGGGTGCGTGATTTGCTTTCATAGCCGTCAATGCCATCTTTCTTGCCTGCCCGGCGCAACACTTGCGAAGCGGCTTTGAGCACACGGTCTACCGCTGGGTCATTGGGCATGCAGAAAGCAGCCAGCAGCTCAGGCATGGCGCTCAAACCGCCCCACTCTGTTCGAGCCAGCAATTCTGTTGGGAAGCGCTGTTCGAGGGGTAGGCTCTCACCTTGAACCAGACGCATTACGACATCAGCGGTCAGGCTTTCGCTAAGCCCAGATAGGTAGCCTGCATTGAGCTTGATGTCGCGTTCGGAAATGCTGAGGCGGTCACCCGCATGGATACGGTCAATATTCCAAGTTCGGCTTTCGACGAAGTCCGGGTCGGTACTCAAAGTCAGGGTGAGGTTTTCTAGGGTCGTCTCTTCTTGGTTCCAGATGCTTAACTCGCGTACGAGCGGTACCGCATTCTGGTGTGAGGCGAAGCCGATTTTACGGGCAATCAGCGCCTCAATCTTGATGTTCATTCACGGGCTCCTGCTGCTGCAAGCGCTGGCCTCCTGAAAAGGCCGCAAATGGCGCCTATAGTCCATTAGTAATCGACGGTTGGGAATTTGTTTATCAGTTAACCAGACGGGTTGATGCATTATTAAAGTTGAGAGGCCGCGCTTTTGCGAGCGGGCGCAGCTGCGTTTGAGGCGCGCCCTCGCCTACCTATGATCTCGCTTCGGACTCCCGCAGTTCAGCACAGAATCCCTGCTTGGCCCCCCACGAGCGGACATAGCTTTCTTCGCCTCAATGAACAACCGGCAAGTCGGTGTCGCCCTTCATTCGAGGTCAACCATCAAGATCTCCACGTGGCAACCCGCCGCGTAGAGCAGCTCACCATACCGCTGTATAGTTACCTATATACCCAAATCCGAGCCCCCGATGCCCGTTCCAGCGCGCCTTCCGCTTCCCCTGCTCAGTTTCCTTTTGCTGATAGTCACCGCCCTGCTGTCTTTGCTGCTCGGCCGTTATGCGATTTCACCCCTTGAACTGCTCCATTTTCTGACGACGCTATGCGGCGTGGGCGACATGCCAGCCGATCGTTATCAGTTGATCCACAGCCTGCTAATCGATGCTCGCGCACCGCGCATGTTTGCCGGGATGCTGGTAGGAGCCGGGCTTTCGGTTTCCGGCGCGGCCTACCAGGCGGTGTTCCGCAATCCACTGGTATCGCCGGGGTTGCTGGGGGTGCTCAGCGGCTGTGCGTTCGGCGCGGCGCTGGGGATCATCTGTCATTGGCAGGCGCTGCCGATCGCCGTGCTGTCGTGTGTCACCGGCTTGATTGCCGTCGCGGTCGGGGTCGGCATTGCCCACCAGTTTCAGACGACGTCGATCCTGCTGTTGGTGCTGGGCGGGATCGTCGCCAATGCGCTGTTCACGTCATTGCTGTCGATCACCCAATACCTGGCTGACCCAGTCGATCAACTGCCAAGCATCGTCTACTGGCTGCTTGGCAGTCTCAGCGCAGTGGACCGCAGCACACTGCTGATCATCGGGCCCATGCTGACGGTAGCGATTGTCCTGCTGTGTCTGGCGGGGCGCGCGATCGATGCTCTGTCCCTGAGTGATGACGAGGCCCTGAGCCTCGGCGTGCCGGTGCAGCGCATTCGCTACGGCGTGATCGTGCTGGCCACGTTGATTTGTGCTCTGACGGTGAGCCTGGCCGGCATGGTCGGCTGGATCGGCCTGCTGGTGCCGCATCTTGCGCGCCTGCTGGTGGGTCCGGGCAACGCACGACTGCTACCGGTCAGCGCCTGTCTGGGAGGTGCCTTTCTGCTGGTGGCGGATGGCGTCGCGCGCAGCCTGTCGGCGGGTGAAATTCCGCTGGGAATCATCACCGAACTGTTCGGTGCCATTGCCTTCGCGCTGGTGCTGCATCGCGTGCGCAGGGGCTGGCTATGACGTTGTTGCGGGCTGAAGGGCTGGGTTATCGCATTGGTGAGCGGCTGATTCTCGAAGACATCTCGGTCAACGTGAACTCCGGCGATAACATCGCGTTGCTGGGCGCCAATGGAGCGGGCAAAAGCACCTTGCTGCGTATCCTGCTGGGTCTCTTGGCGCCTGCATCCGGGCAGGTCTGTTTACAAGGGCAACCGTTGAAGGCGCTGAGCCGGCGGACCATCGCCCGGCAGCTGGCCTACGTGCCGCAAAGCCATACACCGGGTTTTCCCTTCAGCGTTTCCCACATCGTCGCCCAAGGCCGGCTGCCCAGTACCGGTCTGATGAGCGCCCCGAGCCGCACCGATGAGGAGTACGTCGAGCAGGCCCTGGCCGATCTGGGCATCGCCCATTTATCAGCGCGCACCTACACCGAACTGTCCGGCGGCGAACGACAGTTGGTGCTGATCGCTCGGGCGCTGGTGCAGCGCGCCCGGCTGATCGTACTGGATGAGCCGATCACGGGCCTGGATTACGGCCATCAACTGCGCCTGCTTGCGCTGCTCGAACGCCTCGCCGAACAAGGCCTTGCCATTGTTTCCAGCACCCATCGCCCCGAACAGGCGCAGGCTTCGGCCAATCGCGTCTGGGTGCTGCACGAAGGCCGTTTGATTGCCGATGGTGCGCCTGCGCAAGTGGTCGACAGCGCGCTCATGCAGCGCCTCTACAACGCCAGCGTCAGACAGATCGACGCTGACGGTCATCGCTTTTTTATCCCTTGCCGAGTCCCTCATCAATGAGACAGTCCCGCTCGTCCCGCTTTGCGTTTGCGCCGCTGTTGCTGGGCAGCGCGATCCACCTGGCCCACGCCGAGGACATCACGCTGGCGCCTATCGATGTCGATGCCAATGAATCCATCGCCCAGCAGGCACGGGAAAAGTCCGCGACCCTCGGGCCGATGGGCCAGCGGCGCCTGCAGGACACGCCCTACTCCATCAGCGTCATGTCCCGCGATCTGATCGACAGCCAACAACTCAAGAGCTTCAAGGACATCATCCGTTACCTCCCCTCGGTGCAGGCCGACGGTGCCCGACCGCAGACCCGTGGTCTGCAAGGCAGCGTGGTGCAGAACAGTCGTCTGGACGGGCTCAATGTGGTCTCGACAACCGATTACCCCGCCGAACAACTGGAGGGCGTTGAAGTGCTCAGCGGGTTGTCGGGATCCCTCTACGGTCCGGCCAACCCCGCAGGCACCTTCAACCTGCTGTCCAAGCGGCCGACTGACTTCACCCGCAACCGCGTGACCCTGGGCGTCGGCACTGGCCTGAGCTGGCTCAAGACCGCCGACCTCAGTGGCCCGTTCGATGCTGAAGGCAAGATCAGATACCGTCTCAATCTGGTCGACGAACAGGGGCACAGCTACGCGCCGGGCAGCACGTTGCGCCGTCAATTGGTGAGCCTGGCGACAGACTTTCAGATCAGCGACGACAGCGTCATCGAGACCAACTTCAGCCACTACAACTACCTGGCCAAAGGGCTGCCCGGCAAGTTCGCGGTCGCCTCCGGCGTCACCCTGCCCCACGCGCCGGATCCAACCAAAAGCAATCTGGGCCAGAACTACGCGGGCGACAACAACACCACCGACACCGCCAGCGCGCACTTCAAACATGATTTCGACGGCAACTGGAAGCTCGACGTCGGCGCCTTGCGGCAGATCGCCGACCGGGAATCCACCGGCGTGACCAACACCCTGATCAACAACGCCGGCACCTACCGCACGTCGGTTTCGAGCGCGACGGCCAGCCGTTTCACCATCAACAGCTACCTCGCCAACCTCAACGGTGCCCTCTACACCGGGCCGGTACGCCATGATTTGACCTTCGGCCTCACCGGCTTCGACTGGGACAACTACAACCCCGCAGCTGGCAGCACCCAGACGCTGGGCACTGCCAGCCTGAGCAACCCTGCCAATTTCGCCGAGCCGAACTACCCCGATTTCACCGACCGGTATCACTCGGCCAACGCCAAACAGAGCTCGTTCATCGTCGGCGATACCCTCACCTTCACCCCGCAATGGAGCCTGATGCTCAGCGGCAGCCAGAGCCGCCTGACCGCCGATAACTACACGCTGGCAGGCGTCCATACCTCCTCTGAAGACTCGGGCATCAGCACTGCCAGCAGTCTGATCTACAAGCCGCTCGATGACCTGACGCTCTACTTCACCTACGCCGACAGCCTGCAGCAAGGCGACAGCGCCACGGCTGGCAGCAGCAACGCCGGGAGTATTCTCTCGCCCTACCGCAGCCGCATGTGGGAGCTGGGCAGCAAGTGGGTGGTTGGTGGCGTCAACCTGTCACTGGCCGCCTTTCAGATCAAGCGTCCGTTCGCCTACACCCAAGCCGACAACGTCTACGCCATCGCGGGCGAGCAACGTAACCGTGGCCTTGAATTGCTCGCCGACGGCAACGTCACGCAGAATCTGAGGATGTATGGCGGCATCACCTGGCTTGATCCCAAGCTGCTCTCAACCGGCAATGCCAGCACCGAGGACACCCGCATCGTCGGCCTTTCGCGCGTCACTGCCAGCCTGCTCACCGAGTACCGCATCGATCAGGTGCCAGGCCTTGCCGTCAATCTCAATGCCCGGTACGTCGGTCCGCGTCCGGTGGATGACAGCAACGATCACTGGGTCGGCAGCTACCAGACCGTCGACATCGGCGCCAGCTACACCACCCGGCTGATGAACCGCGACACGGTGTATCGCCTGGAGATGACCAACGTCGGCAACGAGCATTACTGGACGAATATCGTCCCCGGCGGCCTGAACGGGTACACTGGCGCCGGTCAGGCCAGCGCGAGCGCGGGTGCACCGCGCATGTTGCAGGCCTCGATTCAGGTGGATCTCTAATGGGTCGCAGATTGGCCGGACGTTGGGGGAGCACTGTTGCGAGTTGCTTGTTGCTCGGCAGCCTCAGCGCCTACGTGAGCGAGGCTGCGGCCATCCAAGTGATCGATGACAGCGGCAAAGCCGTCAGCATTCCTCCCGAGCCGCGGCGTATCGCCGACGCCTGGTACGCCCATCATGTGCTGCTGATGACCCTGGGAGCAGGCTCGCGGATCGTCTCGACGGTCAACCACCCACGTAGCCAGCCATGGATGTTCAAAGTCTTGCCCAGCCTGAACGACGCCACGAGCATCGAGGGCACAACATTCAATGTCGAAGGCCTGCTGGGGCAGCGGGTCGATCTGGTTTTCACCTCAATCGGTGACCGCCAATCCGCAGCCTACGAGCAGGTCGGCCTGCCCGTGATGCGCATGGGGTACACCGACCTGCCCGGCTTGCAGCGTTCCATGGTTGCCACCGCCCAGGCGCTGGGCGGTGAAGAACCCAAGCGTCGCGCGCAGGCTTACAACGCGTACCTGGATCGGCAATTGAAGCTTGTCAGCGACAAGGTCTCGGCGATCCCGGTAGCGCAGCGCCCAAAGGTGCTGCACATCGCCTCGGTCAACCCGTTGAAGGTCGATGGCAGTGACACGTTGATCGATGACTGGATACGCATCGCCGGTGGGCGCAATGCTGCGACGGGCCTTAAGGGGAACATGCAGATCGTGTCGGCGGAACAGGTACTGGCCTGGCAACCCGATGTGCTGATACTGGCCGCAGGCGCCGGCAGCCTGGATCAGGCGGCACAGGCGTCTTTACTGCAACAGCTCACAGCCGTGAAGCATCAGCGTGTCTTGCGCAACCCGGCCGGGGTGTTTCCCTGGGATCGCTATGGCACCGAAGTCGCCCTGCAGATCAAATGGGCTGCGCAGCAACTGCACCCGACGCAGTTCAGCGATGTCGATATGGCGCGCACGACCCAGGATTTTTACCGGGAGTTCTTCGATTACCCGCTAAGTGATGCCGATGCTCAACGGATACTGGTGGGAATGGCACCAGGGTAATCTGCCGAGAAAGACGGATACTCAGGCAGATGACTTAGCCGAACGGGCACGCACAAACCCCGGAATCCCCAACCCCAAACTCTCCCGCAACGTCGTCCCCTCGTAAGCCGTGCGGTACACCCCGCGCTCTTGCAGCAACGGAACAACCTCCTGAGTGAATCGCTTGAACTGCGACGGGTGCCCAATGTAGATATTGAACCCATCCACCGCCCGCGCCTCGAACCAGTCCGCCATCTTTCGAGCGACCGTTTCCGCTGATCCCACGAATGCACCCGGCCGCAACTGCCGGCCGAATTCCACGGCCTGGCGCAGCGTGAATCCTTTTTCCCGGGCTTGATCGGCGATTCGCTTGGCGGCCGTGAAAAAGCTGCTGCGCGCGGCTTCGAGGCTTTGCTGTGGGAAAGGCGCGTCAAGATGGTATTGGCTGAAGTCGTGCCAACCGAAGTTGCGACCGAACTCCTTGAGTGCAAGCTCGAAGCTGTGGTCGACCTCATGGTAGTGCCGCTCGATTTCACGCGCGTGGTCGTCGGTGTCGCCGACATGGATTTCAGCGCCCGGCATGACCAACAGCTGCTCGGGATCTCGCCCCAGGCGCTCTGCCCTCCCCTTGATATCGCGGTAGAACGCCTGGCCCTGCTCGATGCTGGCTGCGTGGGTGAACACGACATCGGCGGTGGCGGCACCGAGGTCACGGCCCTGTTCGGAATCACCCGCCTGGAATATGACGGGCTGCCCCTGCGGGGAGCGCTGGATGTTCAACGGGCCGACCACGGAAAAATGTTCACCCGTATGGTTGAGCGCATGCAGTTTGCTTGCGTCGAGAAACTGCCCAGTCTCCCGATCCCGTACGAAGGCATCTTCCTCGTAGGAATTCCACAGGCCCTGGACGACCTGCACATGTTCTGCAGCCCGGCTGTACCGGGTGTCGTAGTCAAAATGTTCGTCCCGGCTGTAATTTCCTGCGGTGCCTGCGTCGCCACTGGTGACCACGTTCCACCCCGCCCGCCCTTTGCTGATCAGATCGAGCGACGCGAGTCGACGCGCGACGTTGTAAGGCGAGTTGTAGGAAGTGGTGAGCGTGCCCACCAACCCCAGATGTCGGGTGGTGACCGCGAGCGCGGATAGCAGCGTCAGGGGTTCCAGCCGATTGAGATAGTGTGAGGGAGAGCCTGGCGTGATGAACTGGCTGTCGACGATGAACATCAGGTCAAACAGCGCGGCCTCTGCCTGTTGCGCGATGTCGATGTACCAATCGACGTTCACACTGGCGTCAGCCGGCAACTCAGGGTCGAGCCAGAGGTTGTGCCGACCCGGGCCGCCGCAGCCCATTGTCAGAGCACCGAGTTTGAGCTTTCGTGACGTCATATTGATCGTGTTCCTTGCAAGTAGGTAAAAGCCTTGAGTGCTGCCAGCCGATTCAGGGCTGAGCTTTTGCCACAGCGGGCTGGAGCGACGCTGCGAAGGAGTCGTCGAACAGACTCGCCGCCGGGTAGGCCTTGACCAGGCCCAGGCTGGCGAAGAAGTCCACGGTCTTCTGGGCCTGGATGGGGGCTTGTGGGCTCAGCGGCTCGACGGTGGTTCGCGCACGGGCAAACCAGGCTCGTGAGATGTCGGCGTCCGCGCGGGTGCGCTTTGACCAGGCGTCGGCATAGGCGTCCGTGTTGGCGGGATTTTGCAGTGTCCAGTCGCGAGCTTTCTTCAATCGCTGCAGGAAATCGCTGATCAGCGCACGCTTGGGATCAATGGCCTTGGCGTTGGCGGCAATGAAACTTTGCGCAGGAATCAGCCCGTCTGCCGTCGCCAGGATGCGCGCGCCCTGCCTTTCCTGCTGGGTGACGTAAGGTTCCCAGGTGGCGATCACGTCCACTGAACGACCTTCCAAGGCATGAGAGGCGTCCAGGGCGCTCAGATAGCGAAGGTCAAGCGAGTCTCTCGGAACGCCCGCTTTATCCAGCGCAGTGAATAACAACTGCTGGCTCCAGGAGCCTTTCCAGATCGCGGCGCGCTTGCCTTTGAGATCTTCGATACTGCGTATCGGTGAGTCCTTGCTTACCAGGATGGCAACGCCATCAAGGCTCTGCCGACCTACCGCAATCACCTTGATCGGCGCACCCAGGGCGCCCAGAAACAGAGCAGGCGCGTCACCGAGCAAGCCGATATCCAGACTGCCGACGTTCAGGGCCTCTGCAACGGGCGACCCTGCAGTGAATTGTTTCCACTCAAGGGTGTAAGGCAGGTCATTCAACACGCCTGCCGCTTCCATGACAGCTTGTGCGTTATAGCTCTGGTCCCCCACTACCAGCGTCTGCGCGCTCGCCGAGAGGCAGAGCAAGGACGTGGCCACTCCGATCGCCAGTTTCTTCAGGTAACGCACGGTTGTCTCCAAAGCCCATTCAGGACGGTGAGGATCGATCCGCGGGTACGGTCTCGGGGAATTTAGGGTGTGGTCAGCAGCGAGGCCGCCAGTGCTTCGAGAGGATAATTCCTATGGACGCCGCGACAAGATAGAGACGCACGGGCGAGAGGTGAAATACCCAATGCGCATAATCCTATTACCAAAGATGCGTTTTGCGCATTAAGCGCTGTTTCAAGTTTCATCCGCTTCGCGCCTGATGCATTCGAAGATTGCCTCACTTCGACGGCGTTGCCTATTCGTCTATATCCGCAGGTTAGAGCAGCCGCATTCACACGCGTCAGAAATACGTCCAATCGATTGAGTTGTAAAGATATCTACCAGTAATCGCCATTATGTTGACGTATGGACCTGCATCCGTTACAAGTCTGTCTGTATTGCACTACACCTGCATTCTCAATTATCCGGCTGCATGCCCCCCACTCTCCTGCTTTGAGTTCAGCTGCTGACGCATGGATGCTACGATCATCGACGAAAGGATTATCGAATGGATGCCACTACGGTCATCTTGCTTGTCTACTGCGCTTCTCTATTTATTCTAAGCCTGCTGTTCTCTCGCTTGCCGGTACTCACTGCGGTAACTGCGGCCCGTTCTTCGCCGCTTGATGCCTTGCGTGGCATCCTGGCGACGGCGGTTATCTGCCATCACTTCGTAGTCACTTACTTCTGGAAAACAACGGGTAGCTGGATTCCTCCTGAGAGTGCCGTGCTCAACAATCTCGGGGCTGTGCCGGTATCGCTGTTCTTCATGATTACCGGTTTTCTGTTTTTCGGAAAAATATATCAGCGCCATCCAGACTTTCTGGACATCTTCATATCGCGAGTGCTGCGGATCATGCCGCTTTACGTGTTCGTGCTGATATTCGTGGTTCTATTGAGCCTGTTCGAAACGGGTTTTGCCTTCATTACGCTGAAAGAACTGGGTAAGGAAGTGTTCAAGTGGCTGGTGTTTTCTGGCGGTTCGTTCAATGGTTTCATTCATAGCAACATCATGACCGCAGGGGTCCACTGGACATTGCGCTACGAGTGGCTGTTCTATCTGACGCTACCGATTATCGCCGCGCTGGTGAACAAGGTCTGGTACGGCCAGTATTCGTTGGCCTCGCTGTTGGTATGCGTCGTGATCGCTGTCGGCATGATGTTTGGCGTCGTCAAACCTGCCTTGTTGCTGCTTTTCGTGGCTGGTTTTATCCCAGTACTCATCAAGCGTCATTTCCCCCAGGGCATCGCCTACCTGGCTCACCCGTTGGTCTCAGTCGCCGCTCTCTTGTTGTTGGCCTATGCGATGACGCTGGAAGCCTATTCGGTACTTCAAATCGCCACGTTGGCCGCGCCTTTCCTGATCCTGGCGCTAGGCAACGATGTGTTCGGCCTACTGGCCAGCCGGGGCTTGAAATCCCTGGGCGAAGTGAGCTACAGCCTGTACCTGACCCATGGCGCAGTGCTGTACATCGCGTTTTCAACACTGCATCTGTTTTCGTTCGAAAACACCCAGCTGACGGACTTCGTCGTCTGCTTGCCTGCGATATTGCTCGCCGTAGCGCTGGTGTCCTACGTCACATTCAATGGGGTAGAGAAACCGTTCATCAAAGTACGCAAGCCGAGCATTCAACAAACCGCAGAATTTGGCCAATTGCAGCCATCGCCGGAATATTAGTTGCAGCCCCATCCCAATCGTCAAATCCTGACCACTGATATCCATGCTTCTACAAACAGGATAGCCCAGGAAAATATTCCCTGGCGCGACTTGAGCTGGCGCTGGGGCCCCAGGCGCGTTCACTCCGTGACCACGCGCCGCACTCCACACTCACAGCGCGCCTCGACCCACCCTATTACCCACCCGAATAATGTCAGCCATGACGGCCAAGGCAATCTCCGCCGGGGTTTTGCTGCCCAGCCGCAAGCCCACCGGCGCGCTGATCCGCTCGATCGCCTCATCATCCAGGCCGCCGATGCGGCGCACGCGTTCCAGGCGTTTCTCGCTGGTGCGCTGCGAGCCCATGGCGCCGATGTAGAACGCCGGCGTTCTCACCGCCTCAAGTAGAGTCAGGTCGTCCAGGCGGGGATCGTGGGTCAGCGCGACGACGGCGGTACTGGCGTGGCAGCCACCATTGGCGATGAAAGTCGCCGGAAGTTGCTCGATAACCTTGACCCCTTCAAGGGCAAAGCCAGCAAGCAGCTCGGTACGAGGGTCACAGACGATCACTTCATAACCCAGAGACACGGCAAAGCTTGCGCAGAACTCTGCGACGGGCGAGAGCCCCGCGATCAATAGCCGCCGCGCCGCGCCGATGCGAATCGTGATTTGCCGCTTGGACACTTCGACCGTTGAACCCTGTGCAAAGCAGATGTCGAGCGTCCGGTTAAGGGTGTCCAGAGAAACCGCGCGGATGATCCGCTGCTGACCTTGGAGCGCCTGCAACATCAGGGAAAAATGTTCGAGCGCCTCGCAGCCGGGGACGAACTGCTCAACCAGGACGTCCAGGACGCCACCGCAAGGTAGCTTCAAAGATGGCGCCAAGCCCCCCTCCCCGTAGCGCACGACCTGGTTTTCAGGCCCGAATTCGTTACGGCCGAGACGTTCCAGGAAATCATCTTCTACGCACCCGCCCGACAGCGATCCGCAGAAACGCCCATCTGCCAAGGCAACCAGCATCGCACCCGGCCCGCGCGGCGCGGAGCCATAGGTCGACAGAACGGTACACAGGCACACGGATTGTCCCTGCTCAAGCCATTGCTGTGCTTGCTGGACGACTTGGAGGTCGAGACTGTTCATGGGGGTTACGGTCCGCTGTGTTGGCAAAATTCCCTGGCGAATGGGGCGTAATTACCCGGTTTAGTATGCAGGCGAGTCGCCTCGCAGAATTGCCTGATCTGCGCGGGTTCTTGCCTATTCCTTGGGACCTGGGGTCTGAGCGGACACCTCTTTGGGTCGGGCTTTACTATTGCGGTCTATGCTCGGAATAGGCAATAAAGACGTTTGTTCAGGCAATTTGCTCCTCGATTGCCCTGCAATACTGGCGTCGATGAAACCCAGTCGTGCAGCGTGGGCCTGATACGTTTAGATGCTCTTGAACCCGCTGCGTTAATCAGGGCGTTCTGGCGCTTTCTTCAGCCTCTTTCCAGACCAAGCATGGAGGAAGAGCTTGTGGCTCACCGTGAACACCCCACCGATTCTATCGAGCTGCAAAGCAGCTCCTCCGGCAATGCCGAGCCACTCGTGGCCAACGATACCCGCAGGCTGGCCCAGGCCCTGAGCCGGTGGGCACGCAGCGACGGTGATCACGAAACGCCCGTACCTGGCCTCACGCTGCACCGCCGCCATAAACTCACCATGCCCCTGCACTGTATCTACGGTCTGGGCCTGGGCCTGACCGTGCAAGGGCGCAAACAGGTGATCGTGGGCGAAGAGCTGATGACCTATGGGCCGGGGCAATCGATGGTCACCAGCATCGATATGCCGGTGATTTCCAATGTCATCCAGGCGAGCGTTGCACAGCCCTTTCTGGGCATGATGCTGACCTTCGAGAATGCGCTGGTCGTCGAAATCGCCGAGCGGCTGCAGTTGTCGCAGAGGCTCAAGGACGAAGCCTTCAAACCCTTGTCCGTGAATGACCTGGACAGCGGGGTGCTGGATGCGCTCGAACGCCTGATTGCACTGTTCGATCAGCCCGAACTGCTTGAATCACTGGGGCCATTGATCAAGGAAGAGATCATTATCAGGCTGATGAATGGCGCTCATGGGCCTCATTTGCTTCATGTCGTCAGCGCAGGGTCGCCCAGCCAGAACATCGCCAAAGCCGTCGCCTGGCTCAAACTTCATTACAGCGAGGCGCTGCGCATGGATGATCTGGCGACCATTGCCCATATGAGCCCTTCCACTTTCCGACAGCACTTTCGTACCGTCACGGGAATGAGCCCCTTGCAGTATCAGAAACAACTGCGCCTGCAGGCCGCACGCCAGTTGATGTACAGCGAAAACATCGATGCCAGTAGCGCAGGCGGTCTCGTGGGCTATGAAAGTTCTTCCCAATTCAGTCGCGAATACAGCCGCCTGTTCGGCCATCCACCGCAGCGCGATATTAAGCGCATGCGGGTTCAATGAACCCTGGAAGTCCACTCCGATCATGCCGGCGCGGACTTCCAGGGCTCCTGCTACTCTACAGCTCGCGCAACGCTTGTTCGCTGGAGTCGATATAGCGCTTGCGCTGCAGTGCGCCGAAACGCCCATAGGGGTAATCATCAGGCGTTGGCGCGCTGACTTCGGTCAGGCGCTGCAGCGCTGACTCATCGAGCACGACATCCACTGCGCCGAGGTTGTCCTGCAACTGCTCCATGGTGCGGGCGCCGATGATGGGAGCGGTGACCGAAGGTTGCGAAGTCAGCCAACTAAGTGCCACCTGACTGGGCGTAGCGCCGAGTTGTTGAGCAATGTCTTTCACCACGTCGAGAGTCGCCCAGTTCCGATCGCTCATATGGAGTTGCCTGGCGATGTGTTGATTCATGGGGTTGTCGGAAGTCAGCCGGCCGCCGCGCCCGGATTCACTATCGCGGATGTATTTGCCGGTCAGGAATCCCGCAGCCAGTGGCGACCAGGGTAGCAAACCGACGTTGTTATGAAGGGCGGCCGGGATGACTTCGTATTCGAGTTCGCGATAAGCGAGGCTGTACTGCTGCTGCATCGTTACAGGCAAAGGCACGCCCATGGCTTTGGCGGTAGAGATGAAAAGTTGCATTTGCCAGCCGGTGAAGTTGGAGACGCCCACGTACTGAATCTTGCCTGCACGCAATGCCGCATCCAGGAAGGACAGCGTTTCCTCGACGGGGGTCAGCGGATCCCAACCATGCAGTTGGTACAGATCGATGCTTTGTGCGCTGAGCCGGGCAAGTGAGGTGTCGAGTGAACGCTGCAGGTGGCGGCGTGACAGCCCTACATCGTTGACGTCCGGCCCGGTGCCGAAGCGAACCTTGGTAGCAATGACGGTGCGGTCGACAATTTCGCCGGACCGGCTCTTTCGCCACCGACCGATCAGCTCTTCGGAGGCACCCTGGCCATAGACGTCGGCTGTATCAAGGGTGTTGCCACCGGCTTCGAGGTACGCATCGAGTATGGCAAACGCCTCTTTTTCATTCGTTTCAGTACCCAACCCCATGGTGCCCAGAATGAGGCTCGATACGGACAATCCGGAATGACCCAACTTTCGATAGTTCATGTGATCCTGCTCCTTTGAGGCCGCCGCCTTCGTGATTCCTGAAGACGCGGGACTTGGTTTGGAGGGTGACCTGCAGTGCAGACCCCATTGCCAGTGTCCTCTTGCAGCAACGCGTTGGGTTGTCGGATCGAAGCTGATGATTGCCCATACTGACGACGTTTGCCGAGACGCCATGAGGAACGCGCCACACCAGCCCTGCAGAACCAATAAAAATCGTTTTAGGCAATCATGACCCTGAATAGGGCAAGCCCGATTTCGTGTTTCCTTTTAACGTGGGCCACCCCTTTATCGGAGCCCCTGTCATGGCCGCACTTTTCGATCCGCTCGCCGTAAAAGGCGTCACGCTGCGTAACCGTATCGTCGCCTCGCCCATGTGCCAGTACCAGGCACGGGATGGACTGCTCAACCAATGGCACCAAGCCCACTACACCATGCTGGCACGTGGCGGTGCGGGGCTGGTGATCGTCGAAGCCACCGCCGTAGCCCCCGAAGGTCGAATCACGCTGGGCGATGCGGGCTTGTGGAGCAACGAGCACGTACCGGGTTTCGCAGCCGTCGCCGCGTCGATCAAGGCGGCTGGTAGCGTTCCCGGGATTCAGATCGGGCATGCAGGCCGCAAGGCAGGCTGCACACCCCCCTGGGAAGGGGGCGCGCCGCTGGAACGCTCCGATCCGCAAGCGTGGACACCGGTAGCCCCCAGCCCCCAGCCCTATGTGCCTGGCTCGGATTACGTACCGGCGGAACTGACTCAGGAACAGATCCTGGTGACTCAACAAGACTTCGTCGACGCGGCCGTTCGTGCACGACAAGCCGGTTTCGAGTGGCTTGAACTGCACTTCGCACACGGCTTTCTCGGGCAAACGTTCCTGTCACCGCAATCGAACGTCCGTGAGGATCAGTACGGCGGTCCTCTGGAAAACCGTGCCCGATTTCTGCTCGAAACCCTGAAGGCGGTGCGGGAGGTGTGGCCGGAACATCTGCCGTTGACCATGCGCCTGGGCGTGACCGAATTCGGCGAAGACACACATCAGTCGTTCTCCGAATCCCTGCAGCTTCTGAAGTGGGCCAAGGAAGCGGGGTTGGACCTGGTCGACGTAGGGCTGGCGCTCACCAGCGCCAATGATCCGGTACCTTGGGGCCCCAACTTCATGGTTCCCTACGCTGAACGCGTGCGGCTGGAGACAGGCCTGCTGGTTGCGACGAGCTGGATGATCACGGACCCGAAAGAGGCTGACGCTTTCGTCCGTGAGCACAAGCTGGACCTGGTGTTCTTCGCTCGTACGCTACTGGCCAACCCACATTGGCCCTTCCATGCTGCTCGGGAGCTGGGGATAGAGAAACCCGACGCGGTACTGCCCACGCCCTATGCATTCTGGTTGCAGAACTGGTCGGCCCGAATGGGGAAGGACCGTGCGGCTTCAACCACGCTGCCGCACGCTGCGCGCTTAACTACCTTCAGCTCCATTCATTACATCCTTCACGAGAGCCCAGTCATGAAACCCGTCAACCCTCGCGACACCTCCGTTCACCTCATCGCCACCGTCCAGGCCAAACCGGGCAAGGAAACCGAGTTGCTTGACGCACTGGCAGAACTGGTCGATGCGTCGATAGCAGAAGCAGGGTGTCTGCAGTATGCATTGCATGTCGAACCAGAGCGGCCAGGTGTTTTCGTTTTCTATGAAGCCTGGCAGAACCAAGCCGCTTTGGACGAGCATATGGCGTCGACTCACTTTCAGTCGTTTGTCGCGATATCGGGCGCCCTGATCGAGGGAACAACGGACATTCGCAAGCTCACGCGAATTCGCTGAAGTAGCCGGCGGCGAGGCTGGACATATCAGCCATGCCGCCAGTAACGCCCATGCATTCGGGCGGTGTCGAACATCTACCGCTTCGACGCCACTTCCTTACCTCCATCGCGTGCCCGCTACGCCCCGCTTGCCCGTCGCAATCCGACTGAACTTTGCTTTCGTCGCCCCGCTCAATTGGCAAACCCTCACGAGTCATATCCATGCTTCCACACAGCAGACAAGGCCACGGGGCACCCACCTTCGTGCTGATGCATTACCTGGGCGGGTCCCACCGCACCTGGTTTCCTACCCTTCCCTATCTCGACGGCGAACATGAGTGCATAGCGATCAACACGCCGGGATTCGGCGATGCGGCGCAGGTCGAGGGCTATACCGTCGAAGCGATGGTCGAGCACGTGGATCACTGCATCCGGGAACTGGGCCTGACGAACTGCGTGTTGGTGGGTCATTCGATGACAGGCAAGGTCGCCGTGGTGCTGGCGTCACGCCGGCCCGACTACCTGACTGGGCTTGTACTGGTCGCGCCCTCGCCCCCCGGCCCACAGCCGATGAGCGATGCCGACCGAGACCAGCAACGCGCTTATGCCAAGACGCGTCCCGAGGCTGAAGCCTTCGTCGATGAATCCAGCACATTGCGCCTGCCTGACGACGTTCGCGAAGTCGCCATTGCCGATGCCCAACGGCTGAACCTCGATGCCTGGCGCGCTTGGGTCGATCACGGCAGTCGTGAAGACTGGACTGCCCGATTGGGCACGATCGATTACCCGGTGCTACTGGTCTGTGGCGAGCTCGATGAGCAGGTACCGGGGCCCGAAGAGCAGCGCCGGACCACGCTAGCGGCCTTTACGCACAGTACGTTGGAAGTCATTCCGAACGCAGGTCATCTGATGCCGATGCAGACGCCTCAGGCGCTGGCGAAGTTGATGCTGACGTTCGCGAGGGAACAGTGCAGCAAATGACCATCTTCTAGCTACACCCGGTTTGAAACATGCATTTGAACGCCGCCATGTCGGCATAATCGTTGAGCGAGGTGAATATGGATCTGGGAATCAAAGGCCGCGTTGCACTCATTACCGGTGCCAGCGGCGGCGTTGGCTTGGCGACTGCCAGACAGCTGCACGAAGAAGGCGTGCAACTGGTGTTGAGTGACATGGACCAGAAGAAGCTGGAAGAGGCTTACACCTGGTTGAAAGCCGACAGCGTGTTCGTGGCCGCCGACATGACCCAGCAGGACCAGGTCGCGCGCGTCGTCGAGGCCGGTCGGGACAAGTTCGGCAAGATCGACATCGTCGTTCACACTGCGGGCGTCACGGGTGCCAAGGGCGATCCGCTGGAGCTCTCGGACGAGGACTACCTGGAAGCCTGGAACACGGACTTCTTCTCTGCCGTCCGCGTCGCTCGGGCAACCATCCCTGATATGCGCACCCGCAACTGGGGCCGCTTCGTCTGCATCACCTCCGAAAACGCCGTGCAGCCGTACTGGGAAGAAGCGGTCTACAACACCGCCAAGGCCTCGCTGGGTGCGTTCATCAAGAACCTGTCGTACAAGGAAGCTGCTCACGGCGTGCTGTGCAATACCGTGGCTCCAGCGTTCATCGAGACACCCATGACCGACGGGATGATGAAGAAGCGCGCCGAAGAGCTGGGTGTGTCCTTCGAAGAAGCCATTGAAAGCTTCCTTGAAGAAGAGCGTCCTGGCATCGTCCAGAAACGTCGGGGCAAGCCAGAAGAAGTGGCTGCCGCCATCGCGCTGCTGGTGTCTGAACGCGCGTCCTTCATCAACGGCAGCAACCTCCGCGTCGACGGCGGTTCGGTGCAGGCGCTGCAGAACTGATCGAGGATGGATCGCTGGTTTCAGTTCAGGACCGGATTCAGTAGCCCGCCATGCGGGCTATGAATTCAAGTAGATGAAATCTGCGCCGCGCAGGTGTCATGCCAGTCGATATTCAACTGTCAGGTGACTGATCTCATGCACAGATTTCAGTGCGGCCCGAACGTCATCTGCAGAGCGTCCAGAATCGCCATGCACGCTGACAATCGCCGCTCGCGCTTGCGGACCGACCCGCCAGACGTGCAGGTCGGTGATTTCAATACCTTCGCCCTGCAGCAGTTCGCGAATTTCCTGCGCCACATGCTCGTCTGTTCTGTCGAGCAGGACAGCCGCGGTGTCCCTCATCAATGAATACGCCCAGCGGGCGATGACCACGGCGCCTACCAGGCCGATCAATGGGTCGAGCCACACCCAACCCAGGAACTTGCCGGCCAGCAATGCAGCGATGGCCAGCACCGACGTGACTGCATCAGCCATGACGTGCACGTAAGCCGAGCGCAGGTTGTTGTCCGTACCATGGGCCGGTTCGTGGTGATGATGATCATCGTGACCATGACCATGGCTGTGACCGCTGGCCGATAGCAGTAGCGCACTGATGATATTGACGATCAAGCCGACAACCGCAATAAGCGTCGCGGTGCCAAACTGAACCGACGTCGGTTGGAACAAGCGCATGACCGACTCGACGCCGATACCCGCTGAAACCAGACCCAGAACGAGCGCTGAGGCGAACCCACCCAGATCCCCTACCTTGCCCGTGCCGAAACTGAAGGCATCGTTGGCCGCGTGTTTGCGTGCAAATTCGTAGGCTGCCGCGGATATTCCCAATGCAGCTGCATGGGTGGCCATATGGAAACCGTCGGCAAGCAATGCCATCGAACCGGTGAAGTAACCGGCCGCGATTTCGCCGATCATCATCACCACGGTGAGGGCTACAACCCACAGCGTACGCCGAGCGTTGTGATCATGGTCAACGCCGAGGAAGTCATGACTGTGGCTGTGCTGGAGCGAGGCATTGGTCATGGCGATGTCATTTTCCATAGCGGCGAACGGCTTCGAGCAGTTCCTCTGTGCCTTTGGCTCGTTCTTCATCGCTCAAGCCAGGCTTGGCAACGTGCTCCCAGGCATGGTCCTCGAGGATCTCGTCAAGTAAACCGTTCATGGCGCCGCGGGTGGCTGCCACCAAATGAAGGGTCTTTGCACAGTCGGCGTCGTCCTCGAGTGCCCGTTCGATGGCCTGGACCTGGCCGGCGATACGTTTGACCCGTTTGAGCAACTGTTCTTTCGCCGCTTTGGTGTGTGCCATACCCTACCCCCCTACCCTATATTGGAGGCATCATGCTCCGTATATGAGGCAGTCGCAAGTCACCGGCAAGATCATTTCTAGCAATGTTCTGGATCACGCCCGGCGAACCTTCCTGAAGGGTCAGCGCAAACCCGCCCCGGTCATCTCCTCAATCAGCAAGACCATCGAGGCCGTGTATTCAACGTTGGCCCGGGTGACGATCTCATAAGGCTCGCTAGTTGATTCGATGGTCAGCGCCAGCTTGACCAACATGCCGTGGTCCAGCGCTGTTTGGGCGACGTCGTTTGGCATCACGGCCACCAGGTTGGGGTCTTTGAGCAACAAAGATAACGTCGTGAACGTCGAAGAGGTTTCGATCGCGTAGAGCGGGAAACTCAGGCCTACCTGACGAAACTCTCGCTCCAGTGTCAAGCGCATGGGCATGTTCACCGGGAAGACGACCCAGCGGCTGTCCATCAGGTCGGCCAATTGCAGATCCTGCGCATGCGCCAGGCGATGGGCAGGGCTGGTGACTACTACCAGAGATTCCTGGGCGCGGAAGCGCGTCGTATAGGCACCAGGGCGTGGGCTCACGCTGGTTCGGCAGATCGCGACGTCTAACCTCCCCTGATCCAGCAAGCTCAATAGTCGCGAACTGGTGTCCTCGACGATGCTGATCGACAGCTCCGGTTGTTTTTCACGCAATCGTCCCAGGCTATCTACCAGCGCCGGCACAGCCCCCATGATCGTGCCGATGGCCAGGCGGCCGCCTTGCCCTTTTAGGATCCCGACCATTTCTTCGCGAAGATGCTCCAGATCGGTGTGGATCAAACGCGCATAGCGAATGACGCAGCGCCCCAGATCGTTGGCCTCCAGACCTTTGCTGGTGCGTTCGAAGAGGCTAGAGCCGAAGACGGCCTCGATTTCCTGCAATGCTTTGGTGGCGCCCGGTTGCGACAACGCCATGATTTCGGAAGCTTTGCGCACAGAGCCATGCTCGTCGAGAGCAATCAACAGTCTCAGTTGTTTGAGCCGCAGGCGAGAGACGATCGTTGAAACGGACGGGAGCATGGGTATACCTAAAAGTTATCGCTAGGGTCGTAACTCTCATTAGGCAACAAGGTCATGGAAATTTAAAGTGGGCCCAACGATAACAACAAATCAAGGACTCACCATGCGCTTGATCCAGTTTGAAGATGCCTCCGGCGAACGCCGCGTGGGCGCGGTCGAAGGTGACTCGATCCAAGTCATCAAAGGTACTGCCAGTACTCGCACCCTGGCTCTGGCCGCGATCGCCAACGGCCGTAGCCTGCAGCAGGAAATACAGAGCGTGGGCACCGCGCTGGGTGCAGAAAGTTATACCCAGCTGCTGGAGGCCTGCCGTGTGCTGCCGCCACTGGACCATGAAGACCCGGCTCACTGCCTGATCAGTGGCACTGGCCTCACGCATTTGGGTAGCGCTTCGACTCGCGACAAGATGCACCAGAACAAGCTTGACGATCAGGCCGCACTGACTGACACGGCACGGATGTTCCAATGGGGTATCGACGGTGGCCGCCCGGCAGCCGGTACCGTCGGCGCTCAGCCTGAATGGTTCTACAAGGGCGACGGCTCGATCGTGGTACGTCCAGGCCAGGCCTTCCAGTCACCTCCCTTCGCCGAGGATGCGGGCGAGGAACCTGAGCTGACCGGCCTCTACGTGATCGGTGAAGACGGCAAGCCATACCGGTTGGGTTTCGCATTGGGCAACGAGTTCTCGGACCACGTCATGGAGCGTCGCAACTACCTGTATCTGGCGCATTCGAAGTTGCGTAACTGCGCCTATGGGCCCGAGCTGCGTGTAGGTGAATTACCCCGCGACTTGGTCGGTACCAGCCGGATCTGGCGCGATGGCAAGGTGTTATGGGAAAAAGAATTCCTCAGTGGCGAGGACAACATGTGCCACAGCCTGACGAACCTTGAGTATCACCATTTCAAGTACAACCAGTTCCTGCGTCCGGGGGATGTGCATGTGCACTTCTTCGGCACGGCTACCCTGTCCGTAGCGGACAATGTGAAAACCCAGCCGGGCGATCGCTTCGAAGTCAGCATGAACGAGTTCGGCAAACCTCTGGTTAATACCATCGACGTTGCCGCCTCGGCGTTCAGCGTTGGCGACGTGAAATCACTGTGACGGGTAGAAGTCCCTGAGGGGGCCACCTGCAAATAACGCATTTCATAATAAACATAAGAGTGAGATGAATATGACCACTGGCAATGTACAGGTCGCTACGGCTGCTGCATCGACGAATGCGGCGAGTGCACGTCCAACCACGGTGCGCTGGCGGATATTCCTGCTGCTACTACTCCTCTCGGCGATCAACTACATCGACCGCGCCTCGCTGTCGGTGGCGCTGCCGCTGATCTCCGCTGATTTCAACATGACGCCGGCGCTTGAGGGATTGATGCTCAGTGCGTTTTTCTGGTCGTATGCATTGATGCAGATTCCTGGCGGTATGCTGCTCGACCGCTTTCAGACCCGCAACATCGTCGGCATCGCAACCGTTGGCTGGGGACTTTTCCAGGCCCTTGCAGGCGCCGCACACAATTGGGTCACCTTGCTGATCACGCGTATCGGGCTGGGCGTCGCCGAGTCGCCGATCATGCCCGCCGGAGCCAAGCTCAACGGTGCCTGGCTTACGCCCAACGAGCGTGGGCGCGGCGCAACCCTGGTCGATGGCGGCGCACCACTGGGTACTGCGTTCGGCGCCATTCTGATCGCAGGATTGATCACCTGGCTCGACTCGTGGCGCATCGCGTTCGTCATTGCCGGCGTTGGCACCATGGTCGCCGGGATATGGGCCTGGTGGTACATCAGAAACCATCCAAGTGAACACCCCAAGGTAAACGCCGCAGAGCTGGCTTACATTACCGAGGCCAATGAAGCGGCCCGAGAAGCCACGGGTGGGCGCAAAGCGGTCCTCAAGGAACTGCTCAAAAGCCGTTCGGTGCTGGCCATGTTTGCCGGGTATGCCTGCTACAACAGCGTGTTCTACGGGCTGCTCACCTGGATGCCGAGCTACTTGCACAAAGCTCATAACCTAGACATCAAGGCCATGGGCGGTGCGACCTTTCTGATCTTCATGTGCGGTTTCATCGGCGAATTGTTCGGCGGCTGGATCTCCGACAAATGGAAAGCGGCCGGCGGCCAACCTAATACCGTCATGCGCAGCATGTTCGCAGGTTCTGCAGCGATTGCCGCCATCTGCATTCTCGCCGTGGCTTACAGCAGCGACGCGCTGACCGTGATTTCGCTGCTGTGCGTGGCGCTGTTCTTCATTCGCTGGTGCGGCATGTACTGGTGCCTGCCAGCCATCCTCGGCGGCCAGTCCAAAGCCGGCGTGCTTGGCGGAAGCATGAACTTCTGCGGGAACATGGTCGGCGTGATCGTACCCATTTTGATCGGCTTGATCGTGCAATACACCGGCTCGTACTTCCTGGCACTGATTTTCTTCGTGGTCATGGCGTCGGGATTAATGCTTTTCTCCAGCCTTATCGATTATCGCGAGCGTGGATTGGCGTGAGCTGCCCTGCAGGCTCCATTCCCATTGCGCCCATTGCAAAAGCGAGGCAACCGTGATGCAACTCATAACTACAACAGGCAGCGAAACTGCTGCCAATGCCGTGATAAGACTTAACACGCTGGACGATGTGTTGATTGCGCGGCAACCGCTGGTCAAAGGTCTGGTGCTCAACGAAGGTATCGAGGTGTTGGAGCCTGTGCCTTCTGGACACAAAGTGGCGGCTCGGCCTATAGCCGTGGGTCAGCCAGTGCGCCGTTACGGGCAGATCATCGGTTTCGCGAGTCAGCCAATCTCCGCCGGACAACACGTGCACGTCCACAACGTGGTCATGGGCGATTTCTCTCGGGATTATGCCTTCGGTGTCGACGCCAAAGGCAGACCCTTGCCTACAGAAGCAACGTTCATGGGAATCGTACGCGCCGATGGCCGCGTGGCGACACGCAACTACATCGGCATCCTGACATCCGTCAACTGCTCGGCGACCGTGGCACGGGCCATTGCCGACTATTTCCGCCGCGACATCCACCCGGAAGCATTGATCGAGTACCCCAATGTCGACGGCGTCGTCGCACTGACCCACGGTGTGGGCTGCGCGGTGGACCCCGGTGGCGAGGCCTTGGCCATGTTGCGCAGGACGCTGGGCGGGTATGCCGTTCACCCCAACTTCGCCTCGGTGCTGATGATAGGCCTGGGTTGCGAGACCAACCAGATTCCGGATCTGCTGGCGGCCCAGGGCCTGACCAGCAGCGATTCGCTGCGTACATTCACCATTCAGGGCACAGGCGGCACGTCCAAAACCATTGCCAGCGGCATCGCCCAGGTCAAGTCGCTGTTGGCCGAAGCCAACCAGGTCAACCGCGAGCCAGTCAGCGCCAAGCACTTGGTCGTCGGCCTGCAGTGCGGTGGATCGGATGGATACTCCGGTATCACGGCCAACCCCGCATTGGGCAATGCAGTCGATCGTCTGGTGGCCGCAGGAGGCACCGCCATTCTGTCGGAGACACCAGAGGTGTATGGCGCCGAGCACCTGCTGACCCGCCGTGCCGTAAGTCGAAGCGTCGGAGAAAAGCTCATCGCACGGATTCAGTGGTGGGAAGCCTATTGCAAGCGTATGGATGCCGAGCTGAACAACAATCCTTCAGCAGGCAACAAGGCCGGTGGTTTGACCACGATTCTGGAAAAGTCCCTGGGAGCGGTGGCCAAGGCAGGCTCCACCGACCTGGTGGATGTCTACGAATACGCGGAAACGGTCAAGGCACACGGCTTGGTGTTCATGGACACGCCCGGCTATGACCCTATCTCGGCCACCGGCCAGGTCGCAGGCGGGGCCAACCTGATTGCCTTTACCACCGGGCGCGGTTCGGCGTATGGCTGTGCCCCCTCGCCCTCGATCAAGCTGGCCACCAACAGTCGTCTTTGGGAAACCCAGGAAGAAGACATGGACGTCAACTGCGGCGGGATTGCCGACGGTTCCATGACCATCGAAGAACGTGGCGAGTACATCTTCCGGATGATGCTGCGGATCGCCTCGGGTGACAAAAGCAAAAGCGAACAGCATGGCTACGGCCAGAACGAGTTTGTGCCATGGCAGATCGGTGCGATCACTTGAGACTTCGAGTGCGCTTCGACAATCCGGCCACCACCGCTCGGCAGGGCACGGTGCCGCGTTCCGAAGCGGTTTTCGACACGTCCCCAATCATCAAATCAGGAGCCCTGACATGACCCGGATTATCGGTCTGAACTACATCGGCGGACAGCGACTGGGCGCCGGCGGCGTGCAGCTGCAAAGTTTCGATGCGACCACGGACGAGGCGCTGCCAGGCCATTTCACACAGGCCACGCAAGGGGAAGTCGACGCGGCTGCCAAAGCCGCCGCCGATGCCTACCTGCGCTATCGTAATCTGCCCGCCTCCCGGCGCGCCGACTTCCTGGATGCAATCGCCGACGAACTGGACGCCTTGGGTGAGGATTTCATCGCCACCGTGTGCCGGGAGACGGCGTTACCCACCGGGCGTATACAAGGTGAGCGTGGCCGCACCAGCGGGCAAATGCGGCTGTTCGCCAACGTGCTGCGACGAGGGGACTTTTACGGGGCGCGCATAGACCGCGCCCTCCCGGATCGAAAACCATTGCCCCGTCCAGAACTGCGCCAGTTCCGAATCGCTGTGGGGCCGGTTGCCGTGTTCGGCGCGAGCAACTTTCCGTTGGCCTTCTCCACGGCTGGCGGGGACACCGCTTCTGCGCTGGCGGCGGGCTGCCCGGTGGTGGTCAAGGCCCACAGCGGCCACATGGCCACCGCCGAATGGGTCGCGGACGCGATCATGCGTGCCGCGCAGCGCACCGATATGCCTGCCGGAGTGTTCAATATGATCTATGGCGGAGGCGTTGGTGAATGGCTGGTCAAGCACCCGTCCATCAAAGCTGTGGGGTTTACCGGCTCTCTCAAAGGTGGCAATGCCTTGTGCAAGATGGCTGCGGAGCGTTCCCAGCCGATTCCGGTCTTTGCGGAAATGTCGAGCATCAACCCGGTGATCATTCTTCCCGAGGCGCTAAATGCCCGTGGCGAGACCATCGCCAGCGAACTTGCGGGTTCGGTCACCTTGGGGTGCGGGCAATTTTGCACGAATCCGGGATTGATCATCGGTGTGCAATCAGCCGGTTTCACCGCCTTCCTTGAGTGCTTCACGGCGCAAATGAAGAGGCAACCGGCTCAGACCATGCTCAATGTCGGTGCTTTGGCAAGCTACGGCAAGGGACTGCAACACTTGCTGGCCCACTCAGGCGTAAAACAGCTGGCGGGCAGTCCGCAACAGGGTAGACAGGCCCAGCCACACTTGTTCAAAGCGGACGTTAGCCTGCTGCTGGAGCGTGATGAACTGCTTCAAGAAGAAGTATTCGGGCCCGCCACGATCGTCATCGAAGCCGCCGATGATGCGCAACTCGGTGCTGCGCTCGATGGTCTGCGTGGGCAATTGACCGCCACCGTTATCGGTGAGGCCGATGAACTGTTGAGATACCGATGGCTGACCGAGCTTTTGCAGGAGAAAGTTGGCCGGATTCTATTGAATGGCTACCCCACCGGGGTTGAAGTGACTGACACCATGGTGCATGGCGGACCCTACCCAGCGACGTCGGACGCGCGCGGGACGTCGGTGGGGACATTGGCCATTGATCGGTTCCTGCGCCCGATCTGCTTTCAGAATTACCCGGACGCCCTGCTGCCACCGGCGCTGCAAAACGCCAACCCGTTGGGCATTCAACGGTTGATCGATGGGAAACATACCGACGTAGCACTTTGACAATCAGGTCGAGCCGGCAATAAGAACCGCCTGTTCAAGGCGGTTCTTCTCAGTCCTGCCGCGCCTCAAGGCGCGATGAAACGGTCCTCGTCCACTACAATATCCTGATAGGCATCCTCTGCCTCGGCATGCTGTGCAGCCCATACCCGATAAGTGCCTTTGCCTATCTTGAAGCAACCTCCATCAGGTCCTTCCTCGTACCTGGCGAACACCCGAGGCTCCAGTTCCAGCTCGACAATACTGTGCTGCCCGGCAGCCAGGTCGACTTTGGCGAACCCCGCCAGCCTGTGGACGAAGCCTTCTTCGCCCAGCTTGGCCACGTAGCACTGGACGACCAACTTGCCCGCCCGCTTGCCGCTGTTCATGACCTGCACAGACGCCTTGATGTGCTCCCCGTACGCCACGTTCAGGCCGGAAATCTCATACTGGGTATAGGACAACCCGAACCCGAATGGGAACAATGGCTTGAGCCCCTCGCGCGCGAACCAGCGATAGCCGACATCCGAACCTTCAATGTCGTAATCGATCGGAATGATGCCGCCCTTGCGCGGCATACCTGGGTTGGAGGTGGTGGTTTCGGGGTCTATCTGCTCGGGTCTGGGCAATTGGGCTTCGCTGGCTGGGAAGGTCAGCGGCAGACGGCCAGAGGGATTGACCCTGCCGAACAGCACCCTGGCAATGGCAGCCGCGGCGCCTGAACCTGGGTACCACGCCGCCAGAATCGCACCCACCTCATCTTTCCAGGGCATGAGCACCGGCCCGCCGGACTGAATGACCACGACGGTAGCTCTGTTTGCCGCTGCGACCGCGCCAATCAGTGCGTCCTGGTGACCCGGCAGACCGAGCCCTACGGCATCCAGGCCTTCGGAACGCCACTCCTGAGCGAATACGATCACCACGTCGCTGCGGCCGGCCTCGAACACCGCCAGATCAATGTCGCTGCCGTCGAGGAAGGTCACCTCCTCGGCTGAACTCTCCTCGGCAATAGCGGCGACCAAAGGAGCAGGTTGATAGACCTTGTCCACACCCACACCCATGATCGTAGTGCCTTCCTTCTTCAGGCTGCCCAGCGGCGTGACGGCCGAAGATCCGCCGCCACAGAGCACACCGTGGTCAGCGTGCTCACCGATGACCAGTATCCGTTTGCGCTTCAGCGGGATCGGCAACCACCCGGCATCGTTCTTCAGTAGTACGATGCCTTCTTCGGCCTGACGTTGTGCGATCAGCTTGTGAGCGCTGAAATCGATCGGCTGAGGTTTCGGCTTGGTCTCGTCCTGATCGAGGATTCCCACTGCCAGCAGGCTGGTGAGGATCCGGGTGACCATGTCGTCGATACGCGACTGCGGCACCCGGCCGTCTGTGACTGCGTCGCGCAGAGCCTGGCCGAAATACTCCTGGTCGTCCAGGTTGGCACCCGACTGCACATCGAGCCCGGCCAGCGCGGCCTTGACGGTGGAATGGGTCGCGCCCCAGTCAGACATCACCCAACCTGGGTAATGCCACTGCCCCTTGAGTACATGGTTCAGAAGAAACTCGTTCTCCGACGCGTAGTCGCCGTTGATCAGGTTATATCCCGGCATCACCGCGCCAGGGCTACCCAACTCGATGGCGATCTGGAACGCAAGGAGGTCCGATTCGCGCATGGCAGGCTCCGACAGATTGGAGCTGACCATCACTCGCCCAGTCTCCTGCCCGTTGGCGATGAAATGCTTCACCGTGGACACCACACCCTGCGCCTGGATGCCGGCGACCGAATGGCCCCCGATTACACCGGAGAGCAGTGGATCCTCGGAAACGTATTCGAAGTTTCGGCCGCAGCGTGGCTCACGGATCAGATTGATGCCGCCCGCCAATTGCACGTTGAATCCTTTCGCGCGCGCTTCGCGGCCGACCAGAGCGCCGCTTTCATAGGCCAACTGGGTGTTGAAAGACGCACCCAGGGCCAGTGAACTGGGCAGGCCGGTGGCGTGATCGCCTGGACGCACGTTACCGATGTTACTGATGCCAAGGCTCGCGTCAGCCTGCTGCATGGCCGGAATGCCCAAGCGAGGGATGGCTGGGTAATAAGCGGCGGAGCCAATCGCACCCGCAGGCTTCTGCGTATCGCCCACGGGAATGGCCATCGGGCCGGACAACCAGGAAAACTTCTCGTCTTCGCTCATTTCGGCGACCAGAAGCTGAGCCTGCGCACGCAGGGTTTGAGCATCGACAAAGATGGCAGGGTGCAAACTGTTCTGCGGTGTACTGTTCATGAGTCGGATTCCGAATTGCCGTGTATCAAAGTGACCCCTGCCAGGAAGAACCGTTTCAGCTATTTCAAGGCACGCGACGTTCCGCCGCGCACCGGCAGCCACACCGCCCCGAACTAAATCGCTTCAGCTGAACCAAAGTTCAGATCGTTCAAGTTCCCGAAGCCCACCTGCATGTCCACTGACCACGCTTATCATTTCACCGAGGACCAGCGCCCGAACGTTGCCGGTGCGCCCTATCTTCCGCCGCACACCCTTGGCCGTCGGGTGGCCTATGTGATCGTTGCGCTGCTGATGAGCCTGTCAGGCACGTTCGGCAACAGCTTGATCACCGAAAACCTGGCGCAGCTGGCCGGCGGCTATTCGGCGTATTCGGCCGAGATGGTCTGGCTCACCGGGGTGTTCGTCGGTGTGGGTGCCTGCAGCAACCTGTTCGTGATCAAGGGGCGGCAGCAGTTCGGTTTGCCGCTCATGCTGTTCGGCGCCCTGGGGCTCTACGCGCTGGCCGCGGCGGCGGATGTGCTGTTCGCCAATCTGACCACCGCCATACTGTCCCGCGCTGCGAACGGGCTGGCCACCTCGACGGCGGTGGCTTCAAGTGTCTATTACCTGATGTCGGCGCTGCCCCAGAGCAAACGGATTCTGGCGGTGGCGACGCCCATCGCCTGTGTCCAGTTGGCTCAGCCACTGGCGCGCTTGGTGCCGGTCGACTTTCTCATTGCCGACGGCAACACCACTCTGCGTCTGTTGGTGCTGCTGATACCTGTCCTGCAGATCGTGATCCTGGCCCTGAATCCGTTACCACCTACCTACCGCATCAGGACCTTCGAGTGGGTAGACCTGATCACGGGCGTGTTCGTGGCGTGTGGCGCCGTCATGTTGGGATGCGCGCTGGCTACCGCGTCCACCTATTGGTGGAACGATGCTCCGTTCGTTGGCGAGCTGATGCTGGGCGCTGTGTTGACTATCGGTACAGCCTTGCTGGTCGAGGCGTGCCGCAAGCGTCCCGAGATCGACATCGGCTGGTTGAGCAATCGCCATATCTGCACGTTCATGGGTATCGCGCTGCTGGAACGTGTTTCGCTGGCCGTGCAGACCACTAGCGTGCCTGGCCTGTTCGCCCTGCGCAGCCTCAACAACGATCAGTACCATGCCCTGTTTGGCTGGGTGTCCGTGGCGATGCTGGCAGGCATCGTGATCATGCTGGCGACGTTGAATCCGCGTTCGTTGCTGTATCAGATGGTCGCCGCGCTGGGCTGCATTGCCATGGGCGCGCTGCTGGCGTGCTTCAGCAACGGTTCGGTTCGCCCGCAGGATCTGATCGTGTCCCAGTGCCTGATCGGCTTCGGTGCCACGCTGTTCGTCGGCCCGGCGCTGCTCTACAGCGTCTCGCAGGTGCTGAAACAGGGTCCGCAGGTACTGGTGCCGACCGTGTTGATTTTCGCCGCGACGCAGAACCTGGGCAGTGTGATTGGCTCGGCCCTGCTGAACAGCGTCCAGTACGCAACGCAACGTTATGCGATCTCCGGTTATGCCAATCGCCTGAGCGCAACCGATCCGCGCGTCGATCCGTCAGCGCTTTCCACACTGACCAGCGAGGTGAGCCGACAGGCCAGTGTGATCGGCTACCTGAACAGCTTTCGCCTGGTATTGGTGATTGCACTGGCCGCCACACTGGTGGTGCTAGCCGCCGCCGCTTATTCCAGCTACTCCGATCGCCATCAAAAGAGGAAACCCACGTGAGCAAGGACTCTCCTTCCGAATCGTCACCGTCCGAGTCGTCCGACGGTACCTGGAAGCCTGCCAAGCCCAGCCTGATCCAGCTCGGTGCAATTGCCCTGGTTGCGTTGCTGGCGGTGACGTTGGTGCTCTACATATGGCGTTTCTTTCCCTTCAGCGATGACGGTCCCTACACCGATAACGCTTACGTGCGTGGCTATGTCACGACTCTGGCACCGGAGGTCTCCGGGCACCTCACCAACGTGCTGGTCAAGGACTATGAAACTGTCCACGAAGGCCAGTTGCTGGCGCAGATCGACCCTGCCAGTTACGCCGCCAGTGTCGAGCAGGCGGTCGCCGACCTCGACGCCGCCAAGAGCGACCTAGCCAACAACGCCCAGTCTCAAGCGTCTGCCGTGGCGACCTTGAGCGCACGGCAGGCGGCACTCGGCACCGCCAATGCAGAATTGCTTCGCGCCCAGGGGGATTACGCCCGTAGCGAAGCGCTGGTCAAGGAAGGTGGGGTGTCCATCCAGGAGAGGGACACCGCGCTGGCGGCGTTGCGCAGTGCCAAAGGCGCGCTTGCCGAAGCGCAGGCCAATATCAAGGTGGCGCGCGCCGACGTGCGTACCCAAGAGGTGGCGGCACAGGGGTTGAGTGCCAAAGTGCAGCAGGCCAAAGCGGCGCTGGACTCGGCCCGGATACAGCTCTCCAGGACACGAATCGTGGCGCCGGCCGACGGTCAGCTCGGCCGTGTCGAATCCCATGTCGGCCGCTACGTCGGCGCCGGCACTGCATTGTTCAGTCTGGTGGAGACGGACCGCTGGGTGATTGCCGACTACAAGGAAGCGCAGACTCATGGCATCACCCCCGGTCAGACCGCGCATTTCGAGGTCGATGCCCTTCCCGGCACGACGTTCAGCGGCATCGTTGAGCGGATGGCACCGGCCACCGGCCTGGAATTCTCGGCAATGACCGCCGACAACGGCACCGGTAATTTCGTCAAGGTGCCCCAGCGCCTGGGTGTACGCATCGCCATCGATCGTGATCAGCCGCTGTTCGAGCGCCTGCGGCCGGGTATGTCGGTGGAGATAAGGGTGGATACGGACAGCCGCGAATAACCCGAAGATCATGCGCACCGGATGTTCGGCGGGCAGGCTCAGCCCCAGGCAGACGCTGCCGTCCGCGGGACGGTCAACTCATCCAGTTGCCACCGTCGACGTTGTAAGTTTGCGCAACGATGTAATCGCTCTCCGGGCCGGCCAGGAATACCGCCATCCCGACCAGGTCTTCGGCCGTGCCCATTCGGCCGAAGGGAACTTCGAGGCCAACCAGGCGTTTCTTTTCGCCCAGAGGACGGTTCTCGTGCTTGGCGAACAAGGCATCGACACCATCCCAGTGCTCGCCGTCCACGACTCCGGGGGCGATGGCATTGACGTTGATCTTGTCTTTGATGTCCAGCTTGCCGACCTGCGTGACCACCGCTGCCATGGCGGCGTCGATGGATGCCTGGTCGGTGACATCCATTTCAACCGCATACTGCCTGCAGGCCAACTACCACTTCATCTCCCCCTTGGCGACCTTGGCGCCGAGTTCCAGTGACGACTCATCGCCCAACGCCGGGTAATGCGCCTTCATCGCGGCGACCAATGCGCTGGAGTCCTTGGCTTTGACTGTCTCGGCATCGAAGGTTTTTATGTAGCCCGCCGTGAAGCGTGCCGCGTCGATTGCCTTGCGTTCACCGGGCAGAAAGTGGCCAGGGATGACGGTCACAGGCTGGAGTTTCTCGATATGGGTTAGCGTGGCCAGCCAGTCGGCGTGGGATTTCGCACTTTGTGTGTCGGCCATCCAGACGTGGATGTTGTTGGAAAGCACGACACCGCCGAGTACCGTTCTGGTTGACGGTATCCAGACGAAGGTACGCTCGGGTTGCGGGCCGTCCAGGCCGATGACTTGCAGCTGTCGACCTTCCAGTTCGAGACGGTTGCCTTCCAGCACGTGCGGCACGATGACTTTGCCTGGAGCGCCGTCCCCCATTTGAGGCCCCCAATAGGCCAGCTTGCTGTCCTTGGTTTGCTTGATGTGCGCGACGGTCTGCGCAGTCGCTAGCACTTTTGCCTTGGGAAAGGCCTCGGTGATGGTTTGCAGGCCAAAGTAGTAATCGGGATCGCCGTGACTGATGTAGATGGCAGTCAGTGTTTTCCCGCTCTGGCGGATGCGTTTGACCAGTTCTTCGGCCTGCGGCCGGGCAAATTGTGCGTCAACCAAAACGGCTTCTTTCTCGCCGGTGACGATTACCGAGGACACTGGAAAAATCGCCTCCGGGCCCGGATTGTAGACCTCTACGCGCAGAGGTTCTGCGGCCAGGACCGCGCCTGCGCCTGCGCCTGCGCCTCCCAGCAGGATCAGGCTGGCAAACACACGTCGTGCGATGAAGTGGATCATGGACATTCCATCTCGAAGGTTAAGGGGGGATGGAGGTTAGATGAGATTCATCGCTCGAAAAACAGTAGATTTGCTGCATATTTGTTTCGGGAAATAGACCTAATCATGGATAAGTTGTTGGCGATGCAAGCCTTCGTCACGGTCGTGGACTGCGGCAGTCAGACGGCTGCCGCCGATAAGCTCGGGCTCTCCCGGCCGGTGATTTCCAGGTTTCTGGCCGAGCTCGAGGACTGGACAGGGGCCAGGCTCATGCACCGCACGACGCGGCGCCTGACCCTGACCGCGGTGGGGGCGCAAATGCTGCCACTGTGCCGACGAATGCTTGACCTGGCCGAGGACATGCAGGCGATCGCGACTCATCCCGAAGACGAGCCCGAAGGACTGCTGCGCATCACGGCCAGCACCTCGTTCGGACAGGCCCAGCTTACCCAGGCCATCACCGAATTCGTCGCACGCTACCCCAAGGTACGGATCGACATGCAACTGCTCGATCGCACGGTCAATCTGGTCGACGAGCGCGTGGATCTGGCGATTCGCATCACCAACGAGCTCGACCCCAACCTCATCGCCCGGCGGCTGACCACCTGCCGCTCGGTGGTCTGTGCCGCGCCCAGCTATCTGAAAACCCACATGGAGCCTAAAACGATCGAAGACCTTTCACTGCATAACTGCCTGACGCATTCCTATCACGGTAGCAGCCTGTGGCACTTCACTCGCGACGGGGAGCCCAGCAGTGTTGCGGTCAGTGGCAATGTCAGCACCAACGACTCCGTCACGACCTTGCAGGCCGCCTTGTGTGGGTCAGGCGTCGCGCTGTTGCCGACCTACCTGGCAGCGCCCCTTGTTCGCACAGGAGAGTTGGTCGCCCTGCTGCCCGACTACCAGCCCATGACGTTGAGCATCCATGCCGTTTATGCGTCTCGTCGGCATGTATCGGCGGTATTGCGCGCGATGCTGGACTTTCTGGTCGTACGGTTTCCGGAAGAGCCTGCGTGGGATAGCGCAGTGGTCGGACCCCAATCCTTAATAGCGAAAATATGATCCGCTAAATCACAACGTGTTGAATCACTGTTGCTCAGCAAACAGTACTTCAATATATAGCTAAAACCCAGCTCGCTATTCCACCACGGAAGTTGCAGCAGCATTTATATTTCTATTCAATCTAAGCACGCCTTGAATGCCGGCGGCTTCAACACACTATCGCTGCTCTTTGTGTCGGAGCCCTACGCGTTAATACAGCACTTATCTTCCAGTGCTGCAGGACCGACCTACTTCTTATCTGGATCTCGGATACCAACAATGGCCAAACAGCTTCAAATTCTTGACGGCGGCATGGGCCGTGAGTTGTCGCGCAATGGCGCACCGTTTCGGCAGCCGGAATGGTCGGCACTGGCGTTGATCGAGGCACCTGAATATGTGCGGCAGGCCCACGACGCTTTCATCGAGGCCGGTGCGCAGATCATCACGACCAACAGCTACGCCGTGGTGCCTTTTCACATCGGCGATGCGCGCTTCGAACGCGATGGGGCGGCCCTGGCGCGCCTGGCGGGTGCCATCGCTCGCGATGCGGCCGATGCCAGCGCGCAGAGCGTTCGGGTTGCGGGGTCGTTACCTCCTGCGCTGGGCTCGTATCGTCCGGATCTGTTCGAGCCGGTGCAGGCGGCCAGGATTCTTCAGGTGCTGATCGATGCCTTGAGTGATCAGGTCGATCTGTGGCTGGCCGAGACCCAGAGTTCCATTGCCGAGGTGCGGCTGGTCGCCGATCTGCTCAAGGACGACCCACGTCCGCGCTGGTTTTCCTTCACCCTGGATGATGCACTCAATACTCAGGGCAAAGCTCAACTGCGCTCCGGGGAAAGCATCACTGCAGCCGTCGCGGCTGCGACGCAGCTGAACGCGGCGGCCATTCTGTTCAACTGCAGCCCGCCTGAAGTCATGAGTGCGGCCCTGCTCGAAGCGGGCACCCAGAGCAATTCCGCGCTGGGCATCTATGCCAACGCCTTCGAACCTTCGGATCAGAAACGTGGGGCCAACGTCGGCCTCAGTGCGATGCGGCGGGACACCGAGCCAGGCAACTATCTGCGTTGGGCTCAGGAGTGGGTCGCCCAAGGGGCAAGTATCGTCGGCGGTTGCTGTGGCATCGGCCCGGAACACATTCACGCGCTGTCGAGCGCCCTGGTCGACGCTGACCTTGCCCCCGCTGCACAGGATGCCTTGCATGTTTGATCGTCGTTCTTTCATCAAGGGCACCGGTGCGGCGGCCATGACGGCGGCGATGGCCTCTGCCTGGCCTTTGCGAGGCTTCGCACAGGACAGCCTGGAACCGAAAAAAGGCGGGCATCTGGTGGTCGGGTTGGACAACGCCTCCACCACCGACCGCCTCGACCCTGCCTTCTGGTTCGAAAGCTGGATGTACGTCACCGGCAGCCAGCTGTTCAACGCGCTGGTGGAAGTCGATGACACCGGAGCCATAGTTCCCTCACTCGCCGAATCCTGGTCCAGCGCCGACGGTGGCCGCAAATGGGTGTTGAACATCCGTAAAGGCGTGCAATTCCATGACGGCCGGTCGTTGAGCGCAAAGGACGTCGTGTGGTCGCTCAATCACCACCGCGACGAGAAATCGTCGTCGCCCGTCAAGGTGTATCTGGAGCCGGTCACGGACCTGCGGGCCAGCGCCGAGCACGAAGTCACCATCACGCTGGCAGATCCGAACGTCGAGTTCATCGCATTGCTTTCGGCGGTCCATTTCGTGATCACTGCCGAAAACGAACCTTTCGAAAAAGCCATCGGTACCGGGGCCTTCATCCTGGAAAACTTCCAGCCGGGGGTGCGCATGTTGGTCAGGCGCAATCCCAATCACTGGAACCCTTCCCGCGGCCACGTCGATTCGGTCGAAACCCTGGCCATGAATGATTCGACCGCAAGGGTGGCGGCGCTGGTCAGCGGTTCGGTGCAGATCATCAATCGGGTCAACCCACGCATTGTCGGTCGCATCGAAAAGATGCCGTCGATCCAGCTGATCCGCGACAAGGACAGCCAGATCTTCACGCTGCCGGGCCTGGCCAATGTCGCGCCGTTCGATTCCCTTGATGGGCGACTGGCGCTCAAGTACGCCGTGGATCGGCAACAGCTGATCGACACGGTGCTGGGCGGCTATGGCTCGGTGGGCAACGACAACCCGGTCTTCCCCTCGAACCGGTATTTCGCCAAGGACATTCCGCAGCGTCCCTACGATCCCGATCGCGCGCGCTTCCACTGGCAAAAGGCGGGCTTCGCCGGACCGCTCACGCTGCACGCGGCAGACGCCGGCTTTCCGGGGGCGGTGGATGCCGCTCAGTTGTATCAGCAGTCGGCGCAAAAAGCCGGCATTCCCCTGGCCATCGAGCGCGTACCGAACGACGCCTTCTGGACCGATACCTGGCTGAAGAAGCCATTCTGCACCTCCAACTGGGGCGCGCGGCCCACTGCCGATGCCCTGCTGTCCATGGTGTTCACCAGCAATGCGCCGTGGAACGAATCGGCCTGGCGGGTCCCGGCGTTCGATCAACTGGTCAAGGCTGCGCGCGGCGAAACCGATGAAGACAAGCGCCGCCAGATCTACCATGACATCCAGCTGATGCTGGTGGATCAGAGCAGTGAAGTCATCCCGCTGTACGCCGACGCGCTGGCGGCCACGCGCAGCAATGTGAAGGGCTTCAAGTCGGTGCCTGGGGTGCCGCTGAGCGGCAACCGCGCCGCCGAAAAAGTCTGGCTGGAAGGATAGCCATCATGCCTGCGACATTGCCGGTTAGCGTAGGCGCAGAAGGGCAAAGCCTCTTAACAAGCCTGATCGTGCGACGGTTGGCGGTCGGCCTGGCGATGCTGCTGGCCACTTCGCTGTTGATCTTCATCGGCCTGAACCTGCTGCCCGGCGATACCGCCACCGCGATCCTCGGTCAATCCGCGACCCCTGCGGCCATTCAGACGCTGAAGCTGCAACTGGGGCTGGATCAGCCGGCGGGCTGGCGGTATCTGCACTGGCTGGGCGGAATCCTGCAGGGCGATTTCGGCATCAGCCTGACTTCACGGGAAAACATTTCCGTCGCGCTCTCGGAACGGCTGCAGAACACCGTGTTCCTGGCCGGCAGCACGGCGCTGGTGGCGGTGCCCCTGGCGCTGCTCATGGGTCTGGTTTCAGTCCGTTTTCACGGTGGCTGGATCGACGGACTGCTGAACCTGTTCAGTCGTATGACCGTGGCCTTGCCGGAGTTTTTCTCGGGTTATCTGCTGATCTTCGTCTTCTCCATGACCCTTGCCTGGCTGCCCAGCAACAGCAGCGTGCAACTGGGCATGCCGTTGTCGGAGCGGTTGCTGGCGATCGTGCTTCCCGGTGCCACGCTGGTGCTGGCCGTGCTCGGTCACATGAGCAACATGACCCGCGCAGCATTGCTCAGCGCCCAGCGCAGCAGCTATGTCGACACCGCCGTGCTCAAGGGCCTCTCGCCGATGCGGGTGTTGTGGCGCCATGTGCTGCCCAACGCCTGGGGACCGATCATCAATGTCATCGTGTTGAACCTGGCCTATTTGATGGTGGGTGTGGTGATCGTGGAGAACGTTTTCGTGTATCCCGGCCTGGGCCAATACCTGGTCGACAGCATCGCCAAGCGCGACGTGCCTGTCGTGCAGGGCTGTGCGTTGGTCCTGGCAGCCATCTACATCCTGCTCAATCTGTTCGCCGATGTGATTGCGCTGTTGACCAATCCCCGTCTACGCCACGGAAACTAGTCCATGCCCGCTCCAAGAATCGTTCACCTGCCCGGCATCGTCGGCCTGATCCTGTTCGTGGTCGTCGCCCTCCTCGCGCCCTGGCTGGCGCCTCACTCCCCCGATCAGGTGATCGGCTCCGCATGGGACCTGCCGTCGGCGCTGGCCCCCCTGGGCACCGACAACCTGGGTCGCGACCTGCTGTCACGGTTGATCTGGGGTACGCGCACGTCATTGTCGGTGACCGCCGCTGCGGCGGTGGTGGCCTTCGTGTGTGGCACGACGCTGGGTTTCATCGCCGGTGCTGCAGGGGGGTGGATCGACCAACTGATCTCGCGGGTCAACGATGTGCTCATGGCCATACCGACGCTGATTCTGGCGTTGGTCATTCTGGCAACGCTGCCCAAGACCCTGGGTGTGATCATTCTGGTGCTCGGGGTGCTGGAGGCCACCCGTATCCTGCGCGTGGCCCGCGCCGTGGCCGTGGACATCGCCGCCATGGAGTTCATCGATGTGGCGCGCATGCGCGGCGAGCGCCTGGGCTGGATTCTGTTGCGGGAGATCCTGCCCAATGCGTTGCCGATCCTGATTGCCGAGTTCGCTCTGCGGTTCGTGTTCATTCTGCTGTTTCTTTCCGCGCTGTCGTTCCTGGGTCTCGGTATCCAGCCACCCACCGCCGACTGGGGCGGACTGGCCAGGGACAACAAGGACGGTGTCCTGTTCGGGGTCTGGGCAGCGCTGGTACCCGGCGCGGCGATCGCCGCGTTGGCGCTGTGCATCAATAGCCTGGCCGACTGGCTGCTGGGGACCAACACCCGCCAATGGGGAGCGCGCAACCATGGTTGATTTCACTCCGGTTGCAACGGCGCCGCTGTTGCGTGTCGAGCAGCTGCGAATCGCTGCCAAGGGCGAGCCTGGACGGCTGTTGGTCGACGACGTCTGCTTCAGCCTCGAGGCAGGCGAAGTACTGGGCTTGATTGGCGAATCGGGGGCAGGCAAGTCGACCATCGGGCAGGCCCTGCTCGGTCATCTGCGCGAAGGCATGGCGGTTGCCGGCGGACGTATCCTGTTCGAAGGGCGCGACCTTCTGCACCTGTCGGAGCCCGAGTTGCGCCGGATTCGCGGCAAGCGCATTGCCTACGTCGCTCAATCCGCCGGATCGGCGTTCAATCCAGCCCTTACCATCGGAGCCCAGGTGATCGAGGCCGCGCAACTGCACGGGCTGATGGACGCACAAACCGCCAAGGCGCGGGCACTGGAGCTGTTCGCCCAGTTCTCGCTGCCACAGCCTGAAGCGTTCTTTTCACGCTACCCTCATCAGGTCTCGGGCGGGCAACTGCAGCGGGCGATGATCGCCATGGCCCTGTGCAGTTCGCCGCAGTTGATCGTTTTCGACGAACCGACCACGGCACTGGACGTCGTCACCCAACTGGGGATTCTGCAAGCGATCGCTCAGGTGATTCGCCAGGCAGGTGTTGCGGCGATCTATATCAGCCACGATCTGGCAGTGGTCGCACAACTGGCTGACCAGATCATGGTGCTGCGTCATGGGCGATGTGTGGAGCATGGCACCACCGAGCAGATCCTCCAGCGTCCGGCGCAGGGCTACACCCAGGATCTGCTCAGCGCCGGGCGCGCGGGTCGCACCTTGGGTAGCACAGATGCCGCAGCAGCTGAGCTGCTGGTCATCCGCTCGCTGACCGCAAGTTACCGGCAGCGACCGGTGCTCGACGACCTCTCATTGAGCCTTTGCCAAGGACGCACGCTGGCGCTGATCGGTGAATCCGGATCAGGCAAGTCGACCTTGGGCAGAGCCATCTGCGGCCTGCTCGGCGACGTGGGCGGGTCGATGACGCTCAACGGCCAGCCGTTGCCCCCAAGCCTGAGTCGGCGGACCCGTGAGCATCTGCAACAGATCCAGATGGTCCATCAGATTCCGGACAACGCACTCAACCCCAGACTCTGCATCGGCGATCAACTGGAGCGCGCCGTGCAGACATTCACCAGGCTGAGCCGACCGCTACGGCAACGGCGCGTGGCCGAATTGCTCGAACAGGTCGGCCTGCCTGCGGACACTGCGAAGCGACTTCCGCACACCCTTTCCGGTGGGCAGAAACAACGCGTCTGCATCGCCCGTGCCCTGGCTGCAGAACCCGCCCTGATCATCTGCGATGAACCGACCTCGGCCCTCGACCCACTGGTTGCCCTGGACGTGTTGGCATTGCTGCGACGGCTGCAAAGTGAAACAGGCGTGTCCTATCTGTTCATCACCCATGACCTGCACGTCGCCAGGGAAATTGCCCACGAGGTCGCCGTGCTGCACGACGGACGCATTGTTCAGCACGGCCGTACGGCCGAGGCGCTCAGCGCACCGCTGGACGACTACACCCGGCGCCTGGTCGAAGCCGTGCCGCAGATGCGGCAGGACTGGTTGATGCAAATGGCCGGGTGACTGTTCCCTGACGTTCATAACCCCTGCACGCGCCGCTCGGGCCGGAACATCAGGCAAAACCCTACAAGCACCACGGCTGCGAACCCGGCCGGAAACAGCCAGATACTCCGCCAGTCATGCAGCATTCCCGATGCGTAGTGGTCGGTCACCTTCCCTGCTACCCAGAACCCGATCAGCATGCCCAGCCCATAGGTGGCCAGCGTGATCAACCCCTGTGCCGAGCTGCGAAAGCGCTCGGGGGTTTTGGCGTCGGTGTAGATCTGCCCGCAGACGAAGAAAAAGTCGTAGCACACGCCATGCAGCGCGATACCGATCAGCAGCAGCGCGACCGCTTCACCGCCGCTGCCGTAGGCGAACAACACGTAGCGCAGCACCCAGGCGAGCATGCCCACCAGCAGCGCGATCTTGATCCCGAAACGGGCAATGAACAACGGCAGCAGTAGCATGAACAGCACTTCGGACACCTGCCCGATCGCCATTTTTGCCGTGGGATTGGCGACACCGATCTCGGCCAGGAACGGGTTGGCGTTCTGGTAATAGAACGCCAACGGTATGCAGATCAGGATCGAGGCCAGGAAGAAGATCAGATAGCTGCGATCCTTCAGCAACCCGAGTGCATCCAGGCCCAACACCTGGCGCAGTCCCCGGCGCTCGCCGCTGGTTTGCAGGGGCACGGTGGCGGGCAACGTGAAGCTGTAGAAACCGAGCAGCAGAGAGGCGATGGCCGACATCAGGAAGGTATTGCGCAGTGCTCCGCCCGCAATGCCTGGCGCCGAATCCCACGCGAACACCATGCTGATGACCAGACCGGCCACGATCCAGCCGATCGTGCCCCATACTCGGATACGGGAAAATTCCCGCGCCGGATCCTGCATCTGCCGGAAGGCGACCGAGTTCACCAGGGCCAGGGTGGGCATGTAGGCAATCATGTAGGCCAGGACATAGGGATAGAACGTGGCGAAATCCGCTGCTCGATACAGCTGATACAACAGCACCGCGCCCAGCAGGTGAAGCACGGCCAGGATGCGCTCGGCGTTGAACCAGCGGTCGGCGATCAGACCAATGACGAACGGGGCAATGATCGCTCCCCACGATTGCGTGGAGAACGCCAGGCCGATCTGGCCGCCGCTCGCCCCCAGTCCCGTCGCCAGAAAGGTGCCCAGGGTGACGAACCAGCCACCCCAGATGAAGAACTGCAGGAACATCATCACGCTCAATCGCGCGTTCATGGTTTTCATTGCGCTCACCGTTTTATTGTTATGGCAGATGTCGGTCGAAGGCTCGCAGGTTTCAGTCTTCAGGCAGGCCCAGTAATCGCCGGTTGGAATGAACATCGGCAGACACCCCGGCGAAATCGTCGAAGGCCCGTTGGGTGCGTGTGATCATATGGCGCTCGATGAACGCGGCCCCCTCACCTGCGCCTTGCGCCGAATCCTTCAGGCAGCATTCCCACTCCAGCACGGCCCAGCCATCGAATCCGTATTGGGTCAACTTGCTGAAGATCGATTTGAAATCCACCTGACCGTCGCCCAGGGAGCGGAAGCGTCCAGGCCGATCGACCCAATCCTGATAACCCCCGTAGACACCCGCGCGCGCATCGGGACGAAACTCGGCATCCTTGACATGGAACATGCGGATGCGCGCGTGATAGCGGTCGATGAAGCCCAGATAGTCCATCTGCTGCAGCAGCAGGTGGCTGGGGTCGTAGAGAATTGCGGCCCGCCGATGGTGGTCGACCGCCTGCAGAAAACGCTCGAACGAAGCACCATCGTGCAGATCTTCGCCGGGGTGGATCTCGTAGCACAGGTCGACGCCAGCGTCTTCGAAGCAATCGAGGATGGGCAGCCAGCGCCTGGCGAGTTCGGCGAACCCTTGTTCGACCAGACCCTTTGGCCGCTGCGGCCACGGGTAGACATAGGGCCACAGCAGCGCACCGGAAAAGGGCGCGTGGGCTTTCAGACCCAGCCGCTGGCTGGCACGGGCAGCAAGCTTGAGCTGGTCGCTGGCCCATTGCGTTCGGGCCTGGGGCCGACCGCGCACGTGGACCGGCGCAAACTCGTCGAACACCGCATCGAAAGCCGGATGCACCGCCACCAGTTGACCTTGCAGATGGGTGGACAGCTCGCTGATCTGGACGCCGGCGTTTGCGCAAATGGCGTTGAGTTCGTCGCAGTACGTCTGACTGTGCGCGGCTCGTTCCAGATCGATGTAGCGAGTGCCCAGCGTGGGCAATTGAATGGCCTTGTACCCCTGGGATGCGGCCCAGCTGGCGATGTTGGCCAGGCTGTCGAAAGGCGCTTGGTCGGACATGAACTGGGCCAGAAATATGCCCGGCCCACGCAGGCCGTGTTCGGTTGCAACGCTCATCATGAAAGGCTCCGTGAGTGCAGAGGACAGACCAACTCGGTCCACTTGGCATCGCTGCGGTGGCTGGCGATGGCGGTTTCGATGAAGGCCATTCCACGCAGACCCACCTCCATGCCCGGCACACCCGGTGCCTGGTTGCCGCCGCCACCAGCCTGGATGGCATCGGCGAAATCCACGTAGAGATTGGCCATCGCCTCCAGGTAACCCTCGGGATGACCGGCGGGCAGACGCATCCGTCGTGTGGCAGCCGCGCTGAGCCACGGCTGCCCGAGGCCCGAGCGCAGGACACGCATGGGCTGATCCAGCGAACGGTGAATCAGGCTGGACGGCTCTTCCTGACGCCATTCCAGTGCGCCGCGCTCACCGTAGACGCGGATCTTCAGCGGATTTTCTTCCCCAGCGCAGACCTGGCTGGCAATGAGCACGCCGCTCGCGCCGCCGCTCATCTTGAACAGCATGCTGGCATCGTCGTCCAGCCGGCGGCCCTCGATGTGGGAGCCGAGCATGGCGCTGAGGGCGTGCACCTGCTGATCGGCGACGAACTCGGCAAGACTGAACGCATGGGTGCCGATGTCGCCGATGCAGCCGCCGATACCGGACTGTTCCGGGTTGTCACGCCAGTCGGCCTGTTTGTTGCCATCGCGGGCGATGTCTTGGCTCAGCCAACCTTGGGGGTATTCGACGATGACTTTGCGCACCTTGCCAATCACGCCGTTGCGCACCAACTCGCGGGCTTCCCACACCATGGGGTAACCCAGGTAAACGTGGGCCAGACCGTACAGGCGATCGCTGCCGAGCAACACGCGATCGAGGCCCTGCAACTCGGCCAGGTTCAAGGCGGCGGGTTTTTCGCTGAACACGTGAAAGCCTGCCTGAATGGCCTGCCGAGCGACCGGGGCATGAAGATGATTGGGTGTGACGTTCACCACCAGTTGCATGCGCTGGTCACTGGGCAGGCGTGATTCGGCCTCGATCATCTGTTGCCAGTCCGCGTAGGTACGCGCCGGCTGAAGCCCCAAGGCATTGCCCGTCCGCCGGTTATTCGAGGGATCACGGCTGAAGGCGCCGCACACCAGTTCGAAACGTCCGTCCAGCGCGGCGGCCTGACGGTGTGCCTTGGCGATGAAAGACCCCTCTCCACCACCGACGAACCCCATTCCTGTCTTGTGCATGAAACCCAGCCTCAAAGCAGGTACCTGTCTGACGTACGATACGCAACCAGTTGATGTAACCGGTTACATCCATCCCACGAATCTAGGCGCCAAACCGGGCTCTGTCAAACGGACAGCCACTGAAAATCGGTCCCGGACCCTGCCGCGAACTGCGGTAAGCTTCGCTTTGGTATTCCCGAGAAACGAGGTGGACTTGTCGAACATTCGTGAAGTGGCGCGCCTGGCCGGGGTTTCGGTAGCGACGGTATCGCGCACCTTGAAGTCCCCGGAGCGAGTGCTGCCCGAGACCCGTGACCGGGTCAACGTCGCTGTGGAACAGGCCGGCTACCGACCCAACCTGATGGCCGTGCAGTTTCGCTCGCGGCGCACGTTCAACCTGGTCGTTCTGGTGCCGAACATTGCCAACGGCTTTTTTGCCCGCGTCATCAGCGGCGCCCAGAAAGCCGCCCAGGCCGCCGGCTATCGCGTGTTGCTGTGCGACACCCTGGGTTGCGAAGCCACCGAGCGCGAATTTGCCGAGCTGGTACACGCCCATCAGGCCGACGGGGTTCTGCAGTTGCGCGCCTACGATCCGTTCGCCTCAACCAGCGACCTCTCGGACGTGCCGCCCATCGTCAACGCCTGCGAAGTGCTGCAGAGCGGTCGTCATCCAACCGTCAGCCTGGATAACCGAGCGGCTGCCAAAGCCGTCACCCAGCACCTGCTCGACCTGGGCCACCGACGCATCGGCTTGATCAACGGACCGGCCGACAGCCCGCTGACTCACGACCGCCGCGCGGGCTACGAAGCGGCGCTGCGCGAAGCCGACATCGCACCCGACCCGGCAATGATCTGCCCAGGGGATTTCAGTCTAAAAGCCGGCTATGACGGTGTGCTGCAGTTGCTGGCTGGGCCCGAGCGCCCCACCGCACTGTTCTGTGAAAGCGATGAAATGGCCATCGGCGCCTTGAAGCGGATCAGGGAAATGGGCTTGCGCGTACCTCAAGACGTTTCACTGGCCGGCTTCGACGACATCGAACTGGCCGCCTACTGCGATCCGCCGCTGACGACCATCGCCCAGCCGGCCGAACAGTTCGGCCAGCAGGCGATAGAAATGTTGATCAGCCTGATCGAGAAACGCCCGCTGGCGGCACGGCATGTGACATTGCCCTATCAGCTGACGATCCGGCAGAGCACCGCTCGGGTAGCAGGCTGATGATGCCCGTTATTGATTCGATGCAGGCGCGGATTTTTTCTGCCGTCGACACCGCTCCGAGCAATAACGAACTTCATCCCAGCATCTTTCCCATTTCTTCCGCCAGGTGAAGGGCAGACCGCATGTGGCGCAGTGCTTTACCGGTAGTTCACTCTTCTTCAAACACTGTCTCCATCGACCAGCACCTAAATCATTCCGATACGAAAATCATCAGAGGCTGTATAAAACCACAGTACCTCGCTAGAATGCGCCATCCGCCCATCACCTGGACAAACGTATGGACCTGCATCTTAGCCAAACGAGCGCGGCCATCGCCATGGTCAACCGGCTCCAGTCCGAGTTGATGGAGTTGGGCGAAGTGCTGCGGGCCGTCAGGGATCGAGCCCATGTCGATGCCATGTTCGGCCTGGATTTCCGGCCTGAGGATGCGGTGCGCAACGAACCGATAGAAGTTCGCACGCTCTACGGCGATGAGGCCGTACAAGCGGCGTTCGAAGCACTCACCAGTATCTGGGTCAAAGTTGGCCAGCACCCACGGGAAACGCTGCGTGTACCCGGTGTGATCGCCCTGCCCCGCGCGGCCATCGACAAGATCCTGCAGACGAACGTCACCCGTAGCGAGCTGGGCAAGTTGATCGGGGCCATCGAAAAGACCAACGATCGCCGCAATGTCTGGGGCCGCTTCAAGGGCAGCGGAAACGGTATCGTTCCCAAGCAGGCTTTGCGCTTGACCCATGTGCTTACCGATCCCCAGGTCATCAACTTCTACTGGGATGACACCGGCTCTTCCGGCGCACGCAAGATGGCCGGCGACTTGATTGAAGAATGGAAAGAGTTGCTCGATCAATACCGCGACAAACAAGCGGCCGTGCACCACTCCTCGGAAGCTGCGGCGGAGAACGCCCTACTCTACGGCATTGACATGCTGGCCAAGCTCGACCCGAGCGAACAGGTCGCGATTCGTCGATTGGTGCAGCCACATATTCGCGCGCGAGTTCGCAATGCAGACGCGAAAGTGAAGCCGATCATTGCCCCGGTCCCCTTCGTCTACGAACTAGGCCAGCCAGCGCCGAAGGTCAAACCGCTTCAAAGTTACGAGCCGAAGATCCTGGTGAAGAAAAATACCCGCTTGGCATTGCTGGAGGATGATCCATATGTGGAAGCGATGAACCTGTTCCGCTACAAGGAAGAGCATCGTGTGTATGGACCGATGCCCAAGAAGTCGGAAGAGAATTGAAAAAGGTTTGGACTGGGAACAGAACTTGAGCGCGCTTTTTGTTGTTAACTGGGTTGTGAACGCGGTGCGTGGGTCATCCAAAACGGTTGCAATGTCATGATGTTACTGTTATTGGACTAAGGTAATCATTGCAGCGCGGGATCTTCAGTCAAGCGCGATGACGGCCCCTTCTACGTTCACGACACGCGGAGAGTAGATTGAAGTCGCTGGGGCCGCCTGCCATGATGTTATTACTGCTAACCGATTGACGTGTCATGTGCCGCGCTCATCCCTTAATGGCGTGCTTTATTTGTGTCGGTTTCTCGCAAACCGATTCAGGTCGTCGGCAACAGGCACCAGAACCAGCAACATCAGCGTCAACGCCAGCGGAACCGTTGCAACATAGCCAATAGTCTTGAACCCCAGCGCCCCGATCAGCCCCCCCAGAAAGAAAAAACCCAGGAGCGAAGTCAAGGTCATCAGGCGCGGCAGGTTTGCCGACACCTTCAACGGATTGATTGGACTGGGGCCGTTCCAATACAGCAACTTCCCTATCTCGATACCGATATCGGTCACGATGCCAGTGATATGAGTCGTGCGTATCTCCGCTCCAGAGAGTTTGGTGATGAGCGCGTTTTGCAGCCCCATGATGAAACACAGCAGCATCACCGTCAGGGAAACGAACAGGCCGTCGACCCCCGCGAGCCGAGCACCCAGCAGGCCAAAGCACAGCAGCAATACGGCTTCTACCAGAAGCGGCAACGCATATTCGCTGTGCAGGTCATGGCGACGAGCGAAGTTCACCATGATGGCTGAGCATGCCGCCCCAACGAGAAACGAAAACAATGCTCCGATGCCTGCCAGGGCCACCTCGTAAGCACCCAGAGCGAGATGATCGGCCATCGCCGACACGATACCGGTCATATGCGACGTGTATTGCTGCACGGCCAGAAAGCCACCTGCGTTGATGGCTCCGGCAACGAACGCGAGGATACATCCCAATTGCGTGTTGCCAGCCTTGCTGCGGTCTCTGCCGGTCAGCTTTCTTGAATAGTGAATCGGCATGCTGTCTTTCTCGATGTGATGAGCCGTTCAATACGCCAAAGTCCTGTAATATGCCCTTCTTTTTTCCAGTGGCAGCCTTCTGGTGTCCGTAACTCCTCTCACCGCCCGCGAAACCTGCCAGTTGCTTCGAGACATCGCCTTGGGGAATCGCACGTTATACCGTCTGGGCGAAGCGTGCTGGGCCAATACCCACGACCCAACGCTGACGGTCGGCGCCGATGGGTGGCTCATTACCTTCCATCAGCATGACGATGCTCGCTTCCACTGCGAGCGTTGCCAGAGTCCTGAAGGCCGACTGTACGCTTTCGACTCGGCCCAGCGTTACGGCACCGATCCTATCGAACTGTTGAGCACCTGGGAGCATGCTCGACTGGCGCAATTGCTGGCCGAAGTCTGAGGCTATCCCTCGACAACCGGTCTTCAGACCCCATAGCCGCAGCCGATACCCTTTCATCAAGCTACCCTGCCCCGCTGGTAACACCCCACCATGCCTCCGAATGCCGATCACGTAGATTTTCTGTCCCTCCTCAATGCCATTCAGGAGTTCATCGTCGTCAAGGACGGCGCCGGACGATGGCTGTTCTGCAACAAGACGGCCCTGGCCGCCTACGAAATGAGCAGCTTCGACTACGTCGGTATCACCGATGCCGAACTGCTCACCTTGCAGCCGAAGTTTGCCGAGGGTTTCGCGCGCAACGTCGAGACGGACGAGTTGGCTTGGCGCAACCGCCGCGCAACGATCGTCGAAAAATCCTTCATGGGTCAGGATAACCGCATCAATACCTGGGAGGTCATCAAGACGCCCTCCTTCAATGCCGACGGCACGCGCTATCGGCTGCTGATCGTCAGCCGCAACATCACCGAACGCAAGCTTGCCGAGAAGGCCCTGCAAGCCAGCGAGGAACGCTTCAAGAACCTCGCCCACCTGGATGCCTTGACCGGTATATCCAACCGCAGGGGGATTCTCGACCTGATCGCCCATGCATTGGCTCAACCCACGACGCCTGCCAGCGCCCCACTGCCTTCGGCACTCATCTACATGGACCTGGATCGCTTCAAGCTGATCAACGACCAGCGGGGTCACGAACTCGGCGACGAGTTACTGATCGCTTTCGCCCGACGCACTCGCCTCTGCCTGCGCGGAGGCGATCTGTTCGGGCGCATTGGTGGCGACGAGTTCGTTGCGTTTCTACCGCACACCGATCAGGAACAGGCGCTTCAGGTTGCCAGCCGCCTGTGCGAATCCCTGAGCCATCGGTGGAACGTGAAGGGCCAGGAAATCCACACCACCTCATCGATAGGCATCGCGTTCTTCCCCGAAGCGGGCGAGGACGTGCACACGCTGCTGCGCCATGCGGATGAGGCGCTGTACCAGGCCAAGCGCGCGGGTAGATCGCAGATCAAGGTGTATTCGGCGCAGTGATCACTAAGAAAATCAGGAAGGTCAGACAGCCAAACCGCCCACCTGTCATGATGTTATCAATCTGAATTCGTCTCGGGCGCCTTGCATAGGCGCCCGGCCACGAGGTTTTACCGCGAAATCATCCCGGCCGCCTGCTCGGTCGCCTCGGTCGTCCGCGTCGCCAGCTTGCGCACCTCGTCCGCGACCACGGCGAACCCGCGCCCGGCTTCGCCCGCGCGCGCTGCTTCGATGGCCGCGTTCAGCGCCAGCAGGTTGGTCTGGTTGGCGATGCTCTGGATGGTGGACACGATCTGCGACAGCTGCGCGATGTTATCTTCCAGGGTGCGCTGGTGCTCCACCTCCGCTTCGCGCAACGCCTGCTGCTCGTGCAGCAAATTGACGTCCACCAGCGCGCCGACCACGCGCAGGGGTGCGCCCTGCGCGTCTCGACGGGTCTGGCCGCGAGCGCGGAACCAGCGATACTCGCCAGTTTTCATTTTCAGTCGGTACTCGATGTCGAACGGCGTCTTGCCCGAGCGATCGTTCAGGTGGCTGCCGAAAGCGGCCAGGCTGCGTTCCTTGTCCTCCGGGTGCAGTCTGGAGGCCCAGCTATCGAGTACATCGGGGAACTCTTCGACGGTTTCGAAGCCCAGCAGCCTGCGAAATTGCGTCGACCACCAGAAGGGATTCTTCGGGTTGACCGGATCCCCAGCGATCACTTCCATGTCCCAGAGGCCATCGGACAGCATCTCGCGAGCCAGTTCGAACCGCGTGATGATGACTTCGTGCTCGTGGTCCCGTTGCAGCTCATCGTGAATGTCGCGCAACGAGCCGGCGACCCGCACAGGTTGGCCCTGGACATCGCGCAGGGTCTCGCCCTGAGCGTAGAACCAGCGGTAGCTGCCGTCTTTCATCGCCAGGCGATTCTTGACCTTGTATGGCGTGTGGCCTGATTTGTCGTTGAGGTGACGTGCGAAGGCATCCAGCGTCGCTTGCTTGTCCTGCGGATGCAGGCGATCTGCCCAACTGGCCAGCACGTTCGGGAAATCACGCTCGTCGTTGAAACCCAGCAGGTTGCGCAACTGCTGCGACCACCAGAAGCGATTGTTGGGATTGACCGGGTCGCCGGCCACGACCTCCATGTCCCACAAGCCTTCGCTGGAGGCGCAGTTGACCAGGTCGAATCTGACCTCGTGGGCACGGGCCGCCTGTTCGGTTTCGCGCAACAGTTCGCGGGCGGTTTCGAGTTCCGCTTCGAGGGCGGCAATCCGTGTTTCGGCGTGGCTGCGGGATTGATTGACAGCGTCCAGGGCGCGATTGACTGCCGGGGCGGCGGCACACCCTTGCAGCTGAGGTTCGGTACCCTGAGTGAGGGCGGACAGCAATTGTTGCAAGGCGCGCCGATCGCGGCGCAAAGGAAACAGGACAGGCATGAATAGAGCTCTATACAGGTGGCGGGCCTGATCCATGGCATCTCGCCATCTGTATCGTCACAGAACTGGAAAACTGTATAGGTTTTTGTAGATTCTTTGCCGTGGGTGCAGAAAGCGGTAAACGCAGTCGCCCTTTGGCATGAGCATGCAGGCAATGCGGTGATTGGCAAAAAAGTATCAGCACGGTGCAAGAACCAGGCTACCAGCGCCCCGGCCTTTCAGAGTATGTTGCCGAAACTTTGCGGATGCCTGCGGCGGTGTTGCCCGGCTCCACGTTCGATCCATTCGAGCGGTGCCCCACATAACAAGAGGAAGCTGGATGAACAGGCAACTGCCCGCAGTCGTGGTGTTTGGTGAAGCACTCACCGACCTGGTCCAACATGCACCCGGGCGCTGGCAGGGCTATCCGGGTGGCGCGCCGTGGAACGTGGCGCGGGCCATGAGTCGCCTTGGGGTCTCGACGGCGTTCGCCGGTTCGATCAGTACCGATTCGCTGGGGGATGAGCTGTTCAGGCAGTCCGAAGCCGCAGGCCTGGACATGCGTTTCCTGCAGCGTATCGACGCCGATCCGTTGGTGGCGATCGTGCCCTCCAGCCACCCTCCCCGTTATTTTTTCGCCGGCGAGGCCGATCTGCATTTTGACGTTCAGCTTTTGCCAGCGGGCTGGCTGGAAGCTGCGCAACTCTGCCATTTCAGCTGCATCAGCCTGGCGCGCCAGCCACTGGGTGACAGGCTGGTGGAAGTGGCTCGGCAGGTGAAGCGACACGGCAAGCTGATCAGCTACGACCCCAACTGGCGCAACCTGATGGACAGCCGTTACCGCGAGGTAACCTTTCCGGCCATGGTGGAACTGGCGGACATCATCAAGCTGTCGGATGAAGACTTGCGTCAGATCTATCCCGGTTTGAGCGAAGAACAGGCCCTGCAGCAGCTGCGCGAGATGAACGCGAACGCTCAGGTACTGTTCACCCGTGGCGCCGATGGCATGGTGTTATTCACCCTGGGCAGCAAGGTCGAGCAGGCCGCCATCGCCGTCGAGGTGGCCGACACCGTGGGTGCCGGCGACGCGAGCATGGCAGGCTGGCTGGCTTCGGGCCTGTTGGGCATCGAAGCGGCGCAGGCGCGCCTGGCCTTCTCTGCGGCATGTGCTTCGGTGTCCTGCGCCAATGCCGGCGCTTATGCACCCAATCGTGAAGAAGTCGAACAGCTCTTGGCGCGTTGACGTTGATCGCGCCAAACCCTACACGGCCGATGACTACTACGGTCGGTATTTGAAACTATCGAATCTCAGTCCGCTACATATTCGGATAGTTCGATGAGGTTCAGATCAGGGTCGCGCACGTACACCGAACGGATAGGGCCCGTGGCCCCGGTACGGTTGATTGGGCCTTCGAGGATGGGCCACGCATGCGCTCCCAGACGATCCATCACCTGCTCCAGGGTGCAACTGACAATGAAACACAGGTCCAGTGCACCCGGAACCGGCAGATGTGCCTTGGGTTCGAATTCATGGCCGCGCACGTGCACGTTGATCTTCTGATGGCCGAACCGAAACGCTTGGCGACTTTCGCCGAAGGTTTCCAGTTGCATGCCCAGCACTTCGACATAGAAGTGCTGGCAGGCGGGCAGATCGGTGGTGGTAAGTACGATGTGGTCCAGATGATCGATCATCGACAAGTCCTCGCTTGGTAATCCATGAATTCAGCACCCCAGCGCGTCGGCCGCTTCAGTCAATGAGCTGACGACGATGTCCCACGCCTGGGTCGGAGCCAGATCCTTGGTCTGCTGGGCTCCGTACTCGGTGGGCCGGCAGACGAATACCGTGCGCATGCCGTTTTCCCGGGCCGCGACCAGATCGTCGTTGTGCGCGGCGACCATCGCGGTTTCCTCAGGCAAACGCCCCACGGCGGCGATGGTCCGTTGATAGGTCACCGCCTGCGGCTTGTAGGAGCGGCTCAGTTCTGCACCGCCAATCACGTCCCAAGGCAGACCGGCATATCGGGCCAGGTTGAGCATCCCGGCAATGTGCCCGTTGGACAGCGCGCCGATGGCGAACCTGCGCTTGAGTCGGGTGAGCCCGGCCACGGAGTCGGGCCACGGGTCGAGGCGTTCCCATGCCCTGGTCAGCTCGTCGCGCTGCTGGCCCGGGATAGCGGCCAGGTCCACGCCATGTCGCGTTAGCACCGTGTCCAGGTTCTCGCGGTTGAGCACATCCAATGTCACGTATTGCCGCCGCCCCGACCTCACCTCCTCCATCGAGGGCTGATACAGCCCGCGCCAATCGCTGGCGAACTGCAACGGATCGACTGAAATGGCATGACGCGCCAGAAAGGGTTCCACCTCCCGTGCCACGCTGGTACGCCAGTCGACGACGGTACCGAATACGTCGAAACCCAGGAAAGCGACCTGATCGAACACAGGGTTCATGTGTTGCCCTCGACGATGGCGCAGGGGGTATCCCCGCACTCGCTGTACAGGGATAGACCGGCGTGCCCCTCGGCCGTTTGATCGGAATTCACCGCAGGCACGATGAGCGCCAAGCACCGCCCTCAACCGATCGGCAGTTCGCCGGTCACGATTGCCGTGACCAGAAAGATCCCGAACATCGGCAGCGACCACTTGAAGAACTCCTTCTGGTATTCACCGAAGGTCATCTCGGTGCGGTTCATCAGCAGGAACAGCCAGGCCACGGTGGGGCTGGCGTAGCGCAGCGCCTGGCCCATGAACGAAGCAACGCCGATTTCGGTGGGGGTGATGCCAAAGCTGTACGCGATCGGCGCGACCACTGGCAGGATGCCGAAATAGTACGCATCCACCGGCAATGCGTAGCAGGCCAGCGCGCCGAGGAAGGCGAAGATCAGCGCCGTGTGGCTGCCCATCGATTCGGGAATCAGGCTGGCCATGTGCTCGGCCACCGCGCCGGCCATGCCGCTGCCGTTGAAGATGCCGAGGAAGCAGCCCGCCGCCAGAATGATCGATGCCACCGCCACTGCATCGCCGCCGTTGGCGGTGATGCGCTCGCGCTGCTCCACTGCGGTGTAGTTGACGGTCAGTGCCAGTGCCGTGCCCAGCATGAACACCACCGCGCCACTGGCCCAGCCGGCGATGAGGATCACCAGCATGACCACCGTCAGTGCCAGGTTGAACAGAAACAGCTTGGGCCGCTTCAGTTCCTTGTCGTGGTCTTCGATGACCGTGACCATGTCGGCGATCTGCTCGGCGGTGACAATGACCTTTTCACCGGCAACGAAGCCCAGGCGCTTGCGCTCCTTGATGCCCATCAGGTATGCCATGCCGAACACGTAGATGAACGACACCCCCAGAATCGGCAGGATCGCCACGAACAGCGTGTTGACCTCAAGGTTCAGCACCGCCGCCGCCCGTGCCAGCGGACCGCCCCAGGGCAGGCAGTTGCCCAGCCCGCACGGCAGGATGATCAGCATGGCCAGGTTGGACAGCTTCATGCCCATCTGCTTGTACAGCGGTAGGAACGCGGTGGTAATGATCAGGATGGTGGTGGTGCCGTCACCGTCCAGGGTCACCACCGAGGAGGTGAATGCCGTCACCAGGATGATCTTCAGCGGGTCGCCGTTGGCCTTGCGGATCAGGTACGTGCACAGCGGGTCGAACAGCCCCACGTTCATCATCAGGCTGAAATACAGTACGGCGAACAGAATCATCACCGTCGGGTTCACGGTGCCCAGAGAGACCTTGCCGTCTGCGCCCTGGGAATAGAACAGGCCCTCCCTGATCCACTTGATGATCATCTCCAGCGGCACACCGCTGAGCAGGCACACCAGCACCCCGACCGCCAGTGAGACGACGATCAAGCCAGTGAAGGGCGAAAGTTTCTGCCTGATCACCAGCAGCAGGAACGACGTGATCAACGTATAGCCCAGAATGGTCAGCATCCGAACGTCTCCACCTATTATTTTTATCGTGAGAAGCAGCGTCTATTACGCAGGCCCGGCCTCGGCCGCCGAGCCTGTCGGCCTTCAGCGGCCCTGCAGCAATTGGGTGACCCAGTCGGGTGCCAGCTCGGGCAGCGGCTCGCCGCCATCGCGGCAGCGCACGTAGTGGTCGATCACTTCACGGCGCTGCTCTTCGTAAGCGCTCTTCTTTTCCGATGCTTCGAGCACTTCCAGCAGGCGTGCCCGCGGCACTACGGTGACGCCGTCGTAGTCGCCGAACACCAGATCGCCCGCTGCCACCTCGACACCGGCGCAGGTCACGGTGGTGTTGATCTTGCCGGGCCCCTGCTTGCCCGGACTGCGCTGCATGAAGCCTTTGGCGTAGACGGGGATGTCCAGCTCGGCGAGCGGCACCTTGTCGCGCACGCAGCCATCGATGACCAGCCCGGTGAGCCCGACGGCCTGCGCAGCGCCGGCCATCAGGTCGCCGATGTAGGCCCGCCCCGGATAGCCCTTGCCGGCGACCACCAGCACATAGCCCGGTTGTCCCTGATACACGGCCACGTGAATCGGAAAGTTGTCGCCGTCTTCGGTGTCGACGGTGTACGCGGTGCCGAGCATGACCTTGCGCTCGTCGAGCGGCATCAGGTCGGCGTCCATGGCGCCGTTGCGGGCGATGCCCAGCTTGGCCATGCCATCGCACAACTGGGCGGGACTGAGCTTGCGAAATCGGTCGAGCAGGTCTTGGGGGATCCGTTCAGGCAGGGGCAGATAGTGTTCGGTATTCATGGGGTTGTCCTCAGCGATGGTTGACCAGGTGGCGAATGGCGGCGCGGTAGTCCAGCTCGCTGCCGTTCTCGCCCAGTTGCGTGTGCCAGTCGGTGGCGGCGAGCTTTTCCAGCTGGCGATGGCTGGCCCGGGACATGGTGGCGTCGACCCCGGCGTCTTCGAGGGTGGCGACCACGTCGTCCATTTCGGCGCTACGGCGCTTGGCGTGGATCAGGGTGCGGGCGGTAAAGGTGTTGGCCAGTTGCTCGACGGTCTTGCCATCGAGGGATTCGCCCAGCGACTCGACCAGGGTGTCGAGCACGCCGAACTTTTCCCCCGCCTGAAAGGCTTCGATCAGCAGTTGCGGCAGGCCTTTCATCACCACGCTTTTGAGCATCTTGATCGCCGACGCAGCGCCCGCCTCGGCGTCGAGCACGGTCAGGCGCATGCCGTAGGGCGTGAACGCTTCGGCAAAAACCGATGCGCCCTCACCTGCCAGCAACATGGGCACGCGGTGATTGTTGCCAGGCACCGTGCCCATGACCGCGGCGTCGCAGAACGCCACGCCTTCGGCCCTGGGCAATGCGTCGATGGCCTGCTTGACGGTGGGCGCGGCCGAGTTCATGTCGACGTAGGTTTGCCCGGCAACGAGCAGCGGCAGGATGCGCTCGGCCACTGCCAGGGCGCTGCTGGCACTGGTCAGACAGAAGATGAAGCGGGCGCCTTGACAGGCGTTTTCCAGAGAGTCGAAGAGCGTGACTCGGGTGTGCTCGGCGCGCTGGCGGATCGCCGCGCCGCGTTGGGGATCGTCTGCGTGGGCATCGTAGGCGCCGACTTGCAGATCGGCTTGGGTGTGCAGACCGGTGGCCAGGTGGTAGGCGGCCTCGCCAAACCCGATGAAGACCAGTTTCATCCGTGCATTCCTTCTTTGTATTGTTATTGAAGGAGTGGGAGCAAGGCATGTGCCAAAGTTCGCTGATTGAGTTTTTATCGAACAAAATCAGAGAGTTGAGTTCGGCAAAAATACAGGACTGCAGTCCATTCACCTGCTGAGTCATTTCAGTTGATTGCAAAAGCTTTCATCAGCCCCTAACGTGCAATGCGTGCCATCGATCCATGACAACTCCAACAAGAAGGGCGCCTCCCATGCAGGGCAAACTGGCCGTCATCTCCCCCTCCACCACCCTTACTGCCGTGATGAACCAGGTATTGGAACGACGCGGCCTGACCGTGGCCGTGGTGGAGGCCGCGCAGCACCAGGCGGTACTGATGGCGCAACAGGCGCTCGATGCGGGCGCCAGTGTGCTGATCAGCCGCGGCAAGACCGCCAGCGTGCTGCGCGAGCGCTTCCAGGTGCCGATCGTGGAGGTGCGTCATACCTTTTTCGATTGCATCAATGCCTACCACCAGGCGCTGAAGGTGTCGCAGCGGATCGCCTTCCTGGCCACCTCGGACGGTTACGCCGCCATCCTGGAAAAGGCCCGGCCCTTCATGCCGGCGGTGACCATCTGCTCGATCGACCCGTTCGGCAGCGCCCAGAGCACCGACCTGCAACTCGACCGTCTGCAGGCCGAAGGCATCGAAGTGGCCATCGGCGGTCTGTCGCTGGAGCCGGCCGTCAGGGCGCGCGGCCTGCGCTACGTGATGTCCGAGGCCGATGCCGACGCCGCCGTCGATGCCATCGACGAAGCCCTGCACCTGCTGCGCATCGAGCAGGAGCGTCTGCACAAGCGGCTGGAACTGCAGGGCCGCTACGAAATGATCCGCTCCATCCTCGATTGCGTGTCCGAAGGCATTTTCAGCATCGACAGCGATGGGGTCATTACCAACATGAACAATGTCGCCACCCAGTACCTGGGAGCCGTAGGCTGTGGCGACAAGGTGGCCGGTCTGCTGCCCCAGGATTACTTCGCCCGGGTGCTGGACAAGGGCGAGGCGGTGCGTGGCGCCCTCATCAATCTGGGGCGCCTGTCGCTGACCCTGAGCATCGCGCCGATCACTTTGGGCCAACAGGTGATCGGCGCCGTCGCAACCCTGCAGAAGCAGACTGAAATCAAAGCCATCGAGCAGAAAATGCGCCGGCAACTTGCGCGCCAGCATGTGGCCGAGAACACCTTCGCTTCGATCATCGGTAGCAGTCCGGCACTGGCCAAGGCCAAGCGGCTGGCGCAGACCTTCGCTGCGGTGGACAGCACGGTGATGATCGAAGGCGAAACCGGAACCGGCAAAGAGCTGTTCGCCCAGAGCATTCACAACGCCTCGAAACGCCGCCACGGTCCGTTCGTGGCGATCAACTGCGCAGCCTTCGCGCCTGGCGTGCTGGAGAGCGAGCTGTTCGGCTATGTAAAAGGCGCTTTCACCGGTGCCCTGGCCGAGGGCAAGGCCGGTGTGTTCGAGCTGGCTCACACCGGCACGATCTTTCTCGACGAGATCAGCGAAACATCGGCGGAAATCCAGCTCAAACTGCTGCGCACGCTGCAGGAGCGCAAGGTGGTGCGAATCGGCGACGACAAGGTCACGCCGGTGGACATTCGCATCATCACCGCCAGCAACAAACGCCTACCGCAGTTGGTCGCCCAGGGGTTGTTTCGCGAGGACTTCTTCTACCGCATCTGCGTGCTCAAACTGCAATTGCCTGCCCTGCGCGAACGCCGTCAGGACATTCCGGAACTGGTCACCCACCTGCTGGCCAGCTCAGGCATCCCCGCTGCGCCCCCTGGGCCGCAGCTGCTGGCGCGGCTGAGCGCCCACGAATGGCCGGGCAACATTCGACAGCTGGGCAATATCGTCGAACGTCTGGCGGTCATGAGCCAGGGCCGCGACATGAGCGGCGCCTGGGTGGAAGAAGCACTGGAAGACTTGCCCCCGATCGCCCCGGCCACCCCTGGAATCGCCCGCAGCGAGCAGCAGGTGCTGCTCGACACGTTGCAGAGCGTGCGAGGCAACCGCGAACAGGCGGCGCGGCTGTTGCAGATCAGCACCACGACCCTGTGGCGGCGCATGAGGAAGTATCAGGCGGCGGACCCGCAGGCCTTCGCCGCGACCCGTCTATACGGGCCGCAGGAATCATCGGTGAAGGGCTAGCCTAGGGCTTCAGGTATAGACCTGGACGCGCTGGCGGACCGGCTGGGCTTGGCGTACAGGCTGCTGCTGACGCGTCAGTTGCGCCTGCACCACAGCCACCGCATCCAGCACGCGGTGCGTCCAGCGTTCGTCATCGGGACGGACCACGACCACGCGAAAACCGTGCTCGTGGCCCTCGCTTTCCACGCCTTCGGAGTCGTCGACGTGCAGGTCGATATCGAAGGCCGGTGGAAACTTCGAGGGCGACAGGCTCATGCCATGGCTGGCCAGGGCCCGGCTGTGGACCTCGCTGTTGACCACGCCATCCACCCGAATGCCGTGCAGCAGCAGCCAGCGCTTGATGTAGGCCGGCGTGCGGCCCGACGAGGTGTACACCCAGATGCTGCAGCCCTGACGGCGCAGTTCACGGGTCAACGAGCGGGTGCCGATGCGCAGTGGCTCACCCAGCCAGCGGTGAACGAAGCCCGGCAGCCAGCTGCGCTCGGCTTCACTGTGATGGGGCAGGCATGCCAGGGTGTCGTCGATGTCGAATGAAATACGCACGCGCGGACGGTTGAACGGATTCATCGGAATAAGACCTGTGATCGCTTGCCACATCGGTTTGAGCCACGTTTGTCGAGTGTCGGATTCATCGTCCCCTGCCCTCATGCAGCGCCAGCTGCTTGTGAGTGAGGAAGAACTTTTTCGGGTCCGGCGCCTGCTCTTCGAGAAAGGCGGCGTACTTCTTCTTGATCTTGGGCAATTCGTAAAGCGCCTTGACGCCATGCTTGGCGGAATTGCGGATCACCGACGAGGGGTTGAAATAGCCCGGCGCATTATCCACCGAGAGCACGAAAGGTGGTAGCCCTGCGCGGATCAGCAGGTAGCTGACGATCAGCGAGCCGGTACGGTTGTTGCCTTCGATGAACAGCTGCGGCTTGCTCAGAATGCGCACGTACACGCCTGCCGCACGTTTCCAGACCGACTCGCTGCGGTAGGTGCAGTACCAGTTGTAGAGGTCCTTGATGCCGCCTTCGGTGTTGTTGAAGAAATGCTCTTCCGTGGCGGCCAGGTGCTGGGCGAACTCGACGCGGCGTGCCGGATCACGCCCGCAGAGCACGGTGGCGTTGATCTCCAGCATGAGGTTGACCTGTTGCAGATCGAACAGGTCCACCCCCTGCGCCACGTAGTCGTCGACCAGGGCGTAGCCGGCCAGGACGTTCTCCACCACCTCGTCGGTCAACGGATCACGCTGCTCGGTGAAGTGCTTGCTGAGCTCGGCGAAGCGGCCCTGCACTTCACGCAGGGCTCGTTCGATCGCGGCCAAATCAAGACGACGGGTTACCGACATGAATGATCCTGAATCCTTGAGGAGTGAGGCAAAACGAGGGCTTCCTGCCATCGGTCAGCTGAACTTGCCGCTGATGTAATCACCGGTCATCTGTTCGCGCGGGTTCTCGAATATCTGCGCGGTCGGGCCCATTTCAACCAGGTATCCGGTGCGCGTGCCCTGGGAGATGTCCACCGAGAAAAACGCGGTCGTGTCGGCGACGCGGATAGCCTGCTGCATGTTGTGGGTGACCAGGGCGATGGTGTAATCCTTCTTGAGCTCCACCATCAGTTCCTCGACCCGGCGCGTGGCGATCGGATCGAGCGCCGAACACGGCTCGTCGAGCAGCAGCACTTCGGGCTCGGTGGCAATGGCGCGGGCGATGCACAAACGCTGTTGCTGGCCACCGGACAGCGACAGGCCGCTGACCTTGAGCTTGTCCTTGACCTCGTCCCACAGCGCGGCACCCTGCAGCGCGTGCTTGACCCGATCGCCCAGGTCGCCCTTGTAGCGGTTCAGCCGCAGGCCGAAGGCGACGTTGTCGAAGATGCTCATGGAAAACGGGTTGGGCTGCTGGAACACCATGCCGATGTAACGGCGCACCACCACCGGGTCCACGCCCTTGCCGTACACGTCCTGACCCAGGAAGTGCACGTGGCCTTCGAAGCGAAAGCCTTTCACCAGGTCGTTCATGCGGTTCAAACTGCGCAGCACGGTGCTCTTGCCACAGCCCGAGGGGCCGATGAAGCCGGTGATCTTGTTCTTCTCGATGGGCACGTGGCTGTCACGCACGGCCATGAAGTTGCCGTAGAAAATCTTGTCGAGCTTGCAGTCCATGACCACAGGTGCCTGGGTCGCGAACGGGACGGCTTTTTGCACGGATAGTACACTCACAATATAGGTGCTCCCATTCTCAGAACTTGGGCTTGCCGAAAACACGACTGACAATGTTCACAAACAGCACGATCATCACCAACACGAGGGAGGCCGCCCAGGCGAGCTCCAACTGGTTGTCGAAGGGCATGCCGGAAAAGTTGTAGATCAGTACGGCCAGCGACGCGGTGGGGTTCATGACCGCCAGGCTGCCGTCGTGGTAGATCCAGTAGTTGCTGAACAGCGCGGTGAACAACAGCGGCGCGGTTTCCCCGGCGGCGCGTGCCACGGCGAGCATGACCCCGGTAAGAATCGCTGGCATGCCGGTGGGCAGAATGATCTTCCAGATCACCTGGGAGCGCGTGCAGCCCATGCCATAGGCGGCGTCTTTCATCACCTTGGGCACCATCTTCATCGACTCTTCGGCGGTCAGCACCACGATCGGCAGCATCAGCACCGCCAGGGCCACACCGCCCGCAGGGGCCGAATAGGTACCGGTGGTCATCACCACCAGCGCATAGGCGAATACCCCGGCCAGGATCGACGGCAGCCCGGTGAGCATTTTCGCCGCGAAGCGCGCGGCGTTGGCCAGCTTGCTGTCCGGACCCAGTTCGGCCAGAAACACCGCCGCCATGATGCCGACCGGCACGGCGATCGCCGCAGCGATGCCGACCATCACGAAGGTACCGGCCATGGCGTTGCCGAAGCCGCCGCCGGTCTCGAAACCGGTGGGTGGCAGTTCGGTGAACACCTCGAGGCTCAAACGCGCCCCACCGCGGGTGATCAGCATGTACAGCACCGACAGCAGCGGCACGCTGGCAATCAGCGCGCCCGCCCAGACCAGGGTCGTCAGCACCAGGCTGCGCAGGGCGCGGCCTTCGAACTTGCGTTGCAGACTGGGCAAGGCGGCGGTGGGCGTGCTCAGGCTGTTCATCATTTAGTCCCCCGTTGTGCGTAGACCATGAGCATGGAGCCGATGACGTTGACGATCAGGGTGATCAGCATCAGCACCAGGGCTGCGTACATCAGCACTTCGATCTCGCCCGGTCCGGCTTCCGGGAAGTTCAGCGCCAGCAGCGCCGCCAGCGTGTTGGCCGGAGCGAACAGCGACAGCGAGATGTTGTTGGCGTTACCCACGAGCATCGCCAAGGCCATGGTTTCACCCAGGGCCCGGCCCAGGCCCAGCACCAGCGAGCCGAAAATGCCCGTCGCGGCAGACGGCACCATGACCTTGAGGATCGCTTCCCAGTGGGTGGTGCCCATGCCATAGGCCGCTTGCTTGGTTTTCATCGGCACGGCGGTCAGGGCGTCCTGAGACACGGCAGCGATGGTCGGTAGAATCATGATGGCCAGCACCAGCGCGGCAGGCAGCAGGCCCGGTCCGCTCAGCGATGTGCCGAAAAAGGGGATCCAGCTCAGTTCGGTGTGCAGCCAGGTGGTCAGCGGACGAATGGCCGGGATCACCACATAGATGCCCCACAGGCCGTAGACCACGCTGGGAATGGCAGCGAGGAGCTCGACGATGGTACGGAACACGGAAGCCAGCTTGGTTGGAAGGAAATCCTGGGTCAGGAAGATCGCCATGCTGATGCCGAAGATACCGGCGATGACCAGTGCGATGAAGGCGCTGTAGAGCGTACCCCAGATGGCCGGCAGAATGCCGTACTTGCCCTGGTTGACGTCCCACACGCTGCCGAACAGCACGTCGAAGCCATGTTTTTCCATGCCGGGCAGTGCCTTGCGCCCTACTTCGAAAATCAGGGCAAATACCACGGCCAGAATCAGTACCACACCGACGCGCGCAAGCGCACGAAACGTGCGGTCGACCAGAAAGTCCTTCGTCGAAGGCGGCTGGCAGGCTGAGTTCGGATTATCCGGTACAACGAAAGGGCTGTTCATCGATAAGTTCCGGGGTGTGGAAGAAGACCTCGCCGGCAGGGCCGTCAAGCCGTTGCCGAGCGAGGTCCCGCGTCTGTCACTGAATGTTGGCGCTGGCTTTGCGAACCTGCTCGACAACCGACGGCGGCAGCGGGATGTAGCCCATCGAGTCGGCGATCTTCTGACCTTCGGTCAGGCTGTACTCGATCATGTCGCGCATGGCCTTGGCTTTTGCCGGGTTACCGTTGTCCTTGCGGAAGATCATCCAGGTGTAGGTGGTGATCGGGTAGGACTTCTCGCCCTCGGGGTCCGGCAGCCAGGCCACCAGGTTTTCCGGCATCTTCACCGCGGCCAAGGCCTCGGCGCCGCTCTCGGCGTTCGGTACCACGTACTTGCCGGCCTTGTTCTGCAGCACGGCGAAGTCGACCTTGGCCAGCTTGGCGAAGCCGTATTCGATGTAGCCGATCGCACCCGGAGTCTGGCGCACGGTGGCGGTCACGCCATCGTTCTTGGGCGATTTGATGAACTTGTCGCTGGCAGGCCAGTTGACAGTGTTGCCCTCGCCCAGGTCAGCCTTGAATGCCGGGTTGATGGTCGCCAGGTGCTTGGTGAACACCGCGGTGGTGCCGCTGGAGTCGGCACGCACGACCACGGTGATCGGCATGTCGGTGAGTTTCAGGTCCGGGTTGGCGGCCACGATCTGCGGATCGTTCCACTTGGTGATCTTGCCCAGGAAGATGTTGGAGTAGACGTCGCGCGGCAGTTTCAGGCCCTTGGGGCTGCCCGGCAGGTTGTAGGCCAGAACGATCTCGCCTGCAGTCATCGGCAGCAGCTGCGCGCCTTCGGCGACCTTGGCGATGTCTTCATCTTTCATGGCCGAGTCGCTGGCGGCGAAATCGACGGTCTTGTTCAAAAAGTCCTGTACGCCCGCACCGCTCCCCTTGGACTGGTAGTCGACGGTCACGCCATCGGATTTCTTGCTGAAGTCCTTGAACCAGGTGAGGTAGATCGGGGCGGGAAAGCTGGCGCCGGAGCCGGTCAGCCGGACGCTTTCAGCAGCGAAGGCCATGGAGCTGGCGCTGAGCGAAACGGCAACGGCGAGCGCGGCAGACTTCATCAAACTTTTCATCTAAGAAACTCACTGAGATAAAGGGCAACGGAACTGTGCACAGCTTTTGTGACGGTTTGATGAATCCGACGACCGGTGCAGTCGAATTCGCGCAAAACGGGGGCCTCAATCTCATTCACATGTTGTAACCTCCCCCGGCCCTTGCGTGTCCATCCTCGGTGGTCAGGCAAGGGCAATCGGTGTTTTCACGTTTCCGAGCTCCGCGCGTGCGGACCTCCGCTCAAAGAGAATCGAAAGATGCGGCAATCCATGATCAATCGTTGGTGTATGGGCTTGCTGGCCTTGTGCCTATGGGCCAGCGTGCCCGCCCTTGCCGAACCCGCGCCGGCCCCCGCGGCCAGCACCGACAGCGCGCCAGTCGAAGTCCTGGCCACGCCGGCGCAGCTCAGTGACCAGCTCGACCAGATCCGGCAGAAAGTGTCCACCGCCGCCAATGACGACCTGCTCGCCAGTCTGCGCCAGGCCGCCCTGCAGGTGCAGCGTCAGGCCGAAGCCCTGCTCGCCCGCCAGAGCGTGGACATGGGCCATCTGGACGACCAGCTCAACGTGCTCGGCGCCGCCCAGCCCGACGAGCCGCAGACCCTGACCGCGCAGCGTCGGACCCTGGTCAACCAGAAAAAAGCGCTGACCACCGACCAGACCGACACCACTGCCTTGAGCACCTCGGCCAGCGACCTGGCTGCGCAGATCCTCAACCTGCGCCGCAACCTGCTCGACACCCAGATCAGCACGCGCTCGGCCAGCCCATTGAGTTCAGCCTTCTGGTCCAGCCTGATTCGGCCCACCGAAGAGGACGTGCGGAAGCTCGGCGGCTTGTGGCAGGACGTCAGGCAAGTCTTCGACACCGCCATGGCGCCCGGCTCGCGCGGGACCTTCGTGATGATCGTGCTTTCAGCCCTGCTGGTGTGGGTGGTGGCCCGACGCCTGATCGAACGGTTGCTCGTGCGGGCCATGATCCGCTGGTTTCCCGAAGGTCGGTTGCGCCGCAGTACCCTGGCCCTGGCCACCGGATTGACCACGGTGCTGACCATCAGCGCCGCGACCTCGCTGCTGCAGTGGGGCATCGTCAGCCACTCCCAGCCCAGCGCCAATGTGCTCAACCTGATCGATCAGGTGCAGACGCTGATCCTGTTCTGCGCGTTTCTGGTGGGCATGGGCCGCGCCCTGCTGATGCTGCCCAACCCGTCGTGGCGTCTGCCCAACATTCCTGACCCGGTGGCTACCGCCATCGGTGGTCTGCCGGCCGTGCTGGCGCTGTCTTTGATGGTGACCGGCACGTTCGAGCGCATCAACAGCGTGATCGCCAGCAGCCTTGCGCTGTCGGTCGCGGTGAACGGCCTGACCGCGCTGCTGGTCGCGCTGATCTTCGTCTACGGCCTGGTGCGCGTGCGCCGGACCCGGCGCCGCCTGGCGCTGGAGCGCACCGCAGGCTTCGTCGGACTGATCCCGTTCATTCTCGCAGTCTGGGTCGGCATCATCCTGCTGGGGTTGCTCAGCGGCTATCTGACCCTGGCCTACGTGCTGACCGTGAAGCTGCTGTGGATCGGCCTGGTAACGTCCACCGCGTACCTGCTGACCGTGTTCTTCGTCGACATCTGCGAAACCCTGCTGTCGCCCAAGCAAGCGGGCGGTCAGGCCCTGGGCGCCATGCTCGGGCTGTCGCCACGCCATCAGGCCCAGGCCAGCACCCTGCTCGCCGGTATCGGCCGGACCTTGCTGCTGTGCATTGCGCTGATCCTGGCCTTCATGCCATCCGGCTCGAACCCCAGCGAACTGCTGGCCAGCTTCGCCCGCCTGGACGTGGGCAGCAAATCCCTTGGCGATCTGAATATCGTTCCCGGCGACATCCTCCTGGCCGTGGTGCTGCTGGTCGGGGGACTGCTGAGCATCCGCATCCTGAAGAACTGGCTGGGTGATCGCCTGCTGCCGGAAACCAACATGGACGCCGGCATGCGCGCCTCGCTGGTGACGCTGGTGGGCTACATCGGCTTCGTACTGCTGGGGATCGGCGTACTGTCGACGCTGCGCATCAGCCTGACCAACCTGACCTGGGTGGTCAGTGCGCTGTCGGTGGGTATCGGCTTCGGCCTGCAGGCGATCGTGCAGAACTTCATCTCCGGCCTGATCCTGCTGACCGAGCGGCCCGTCAAGGTCGGCGACTGGGTCAGCCTGGCCGGTGTGGAAGGCGACATTCGCCGCATCAATGTCCGCGCCACGGAGATCCAGATGGGCGACCGTTCCACGGTGATCGTGCCCAACTCGCAGTTCATCACCCAGAACGTGCGCAACGTGACCATGGGCAACGCCTTGGGTGTGGTGGGCATCACCCTCACCCTGCCGCTGGACACCGACGTGCTGAAGATCCGCGAACTGCTGATGACCGCCTACACCGAGCATGAAGCGGTACTCGCCGACCCGGCACCTTCGGTGACCTTCAAGGACCTGACCAGCGCTGGCTTGCTGATCAGCGTCAGCGGTTTCGTCAACAGCCCGCGTTCGGTCGGCGGCACGCGCAGCGACCTGCTGTTCACCATTCTGGATCGCCTGCGCACCATGGGCGTGGCGCTGTCGGCGCCGCAGAGCATGTTGCTGATCAACGACAAGGACGACGCTGCGCCTGTGCAGGAGCCAAAGCCCGTGGCTTGAGGCCCGGCGCCGTTGGTCTGTCCCCGCCCAAGGCGAGGAAACCGTAGCCGCGGCGCGAAGGTCGGTTCTGTAGCGGTCGTGTGCGCAAGCGACCGCTCGGTTCCGTCGCCTTCAAGGAGAAGCTGCATGACTTCCGTCCCGCCCGACCGTCCCACCGGACTCAACCCCCCCGAACTCAACCGTCGCTCACTGTGCAAGCTGCTTGCTGCAGCGGCAGGCACCGCGGCCCTCGCGCCTCAAGCCATGGCCGAGGGGTTCACGCCCCCTACGGTGGTGGACGTGGGCAAGGTCGAAAACGGCAGCGTGACCTTTCCACCTTGGCGCGGTCCCGCCGACACGCCCTCCTCGCAACCGGCTAGCCCATTGCCACCTGAGCAGCGCGTCGGCTTCGCCATCGTCGGCCTGGGTCGACTGTCCCTCGAGGAAATTCTTCCCGCCTTCGGTGAATCGCTGTACGCCAAGCCGGTGGCGCTGGTGTCCGGTACCCCGGACAAGCTCAAGGCGGTCGCGACCCAGTACGGCATCAAGCCCGAGGCCTGCTACAGCTACGAGGATTTCGAGCGGATCGCCGACAATCCGGACATCAAGGTGGTGTACATCGTCTTGCCCAATGCCATGCACCGCCAGTTCTGCGAGCGGGCAGCGGCCGCAGGCAAGCATGTGCTGACCGAAAAGCCGATGTCGGTGTCTTCCAGGGACGGTCAGGCGATGGTCGAAGCCTGCCGTCAGGCCAAGGTCAAGCTGATGGTCGCCTACCGAATTCAGTACGAACCCTACAACCTGCGCGCGCGCAAGCTGGTGCAGGACAAGCAGCACGGTCGCCTGGTCGCCTACACCGCGACCAACACGCAGACGGTGGCCGAGGACGGCGAGCGACAGTGGCGGCACAAGAAGGACATGGCCGGCGGCGGTTCGCTGCCGGACATCGGTCTGTATTGCCTGAACACCGCGCGCTTCATCACCGGCGAAGAGCCGGTCGAAGTGTTCGCCCAACTGTACTCACCGACCGGCGACCCACGTTACGCAGAGGTCGAGGAAACCGTTCAATTCACCCTGCGCTTTCCCTCGGGCACCTTCGCCAACTGCCTCACCAGCTACGGTGCGCGCGACGACAAGTATCAGCGCCTGAATCTGGAAAGCGCCAGCGTCGACATGCCCAATGCGTTTCTCTATCAAGGCCAGCAGTTGTCCATCATCGAGCGCGACGGTGACGCCACCCGCAACGGTCGCCTGACCCTGCAGCCCAAGAACCAGTTCACTCAGGAGCTGGACCACATGGCCCAATGCGTGCTGCACGACCAGCAGCCCTGGACGCCGGGGGAGGAAGGCGTGCAGGACCACAAGCTGATGGAAGCGATCTACGAAAGCGCACGCACTCGCCAGGCAGTGAAGCTGGAACCGGTGCAGGGCCTGGATCATTTCCGCGGGACGCCGCCCAAGCAGAGCTGAAGGATCGGCCAAGGGCGTGCAGGCGCACGCCCTCGCGCCAGTCCAATCGAGTGGTCAGCTGCGCTCGGGTGAGAACAAGGCGTTGATGTCGGCGGTGATCTGGTTGTTGGCGCCCAGGTAGTCGATCAGCTCGGCAGCGCGACTGCCACGCAGGCCAGCCGTGGTGATCTCGCCGTCATACACATAGGTATACACACCGGACACCGCAAAAGCCTTGAGTTGGGCGATATGCCGTGCCTGTGCTGCCTGCGACTGCTGGAATTCGTCGCTCTGGAAAAACTTCCGACGCGCCAGCGGACTGACGAATGCGATCTCCAGCACGGCCAGTTGCTCACGTACCGGCGTCGCGGTGTGGGCGACATCCGGCGCCGGCGGATGCATGCCATCGTTGTTGAACGGCGCGCACAGGTGCAGACGCACCTTGCGCACCGCGTCGCTGGCTGCCAGCAATGGGCCCAGCTCGTCGCGCAGGTACTGGTGAAGGCTTTCCAGGGTGCCGCGCGGGCTCAGGTGCAGATGAATGCGATCCGCCTGGTCCAGGCCATTCATCACTTCATCGCCGGTGCGGTTGACCAGATTGATCGAACCTTCGGGCAGATCATAGGCCAGGGTTTCCTCGAACATGTTCTGCTCGTCGCTGAACAGCAGCGAGCTGGCGTCCTGAAACTGCTTTTGATCCGCTGCAGACAGAAAGCCGATTTCCACGCCGCCGTCGAGTTCGTAGTCGCTGATTTCCTGGATACCCTCGGCCAGGGGCCACAAGTGGGCATCCTGCTCACGGGAAAGATGGTGCTGAATGTACAAGCCCAGCCCTGGAAGGCGCGCGCACAGAGGGCCGTGCACATCGCGCCAGTAATGAGCGAAGACATCGTGCGGTACCCGTGGTCGACGTTTGACAGTGGTATAGCTGTTGATTTCGATCATGCATCACCCGTGGGATTGGAAAGCGTATCTTGGGAAACAGTGTCTGTTCTGAGCCCTGTGGTTCCATACGGGTTCAACTTGACTGCACGTTCGTTGCCCAGTCGTTCAGCGCAGCGCCGACCGCTCATGGTCGTCCAGCGCCTGGTACACCTCCTCTAGCCAAGATTGCCAGCCTGCGGGCGGCAGCGGGCCTGATCCCAGGCGCTGCTGGAGCCGATGCAGCGCATCGGCCAGGTTCAGGGCGCCAGTCATGCGCGCAGCGCCCTGCATGCGGTGCGCCAAAGCGAAGGCGGCTGGTAGCTGCTGGTTCTCCAGGGCCTGAGTCAGGTCGCGCAGATCGTCCCGACAGGAGGCAAGTAGAAGTTGATCGAGAGCCTGCTGCGTCGCGGCATCGAGGGTCGACGCAGTGAGCGCCGCCTGCTGCGCGTGCAAGGTGAGGAATTGGTTACAGACCTGCGCCAGCGCTGCCAGTTGCAAGGGCTTGAGCAGCACGTCGTTCATACCGTTGGCGTAGCAGCGCTGTAGATGCTCGGGGTCGCTGGCGCCGGAGATGGCGACGATGGGCAGGTGCGCACTGGCTCCGGACAGTTGCCGGATCCGCCGAGCCAAGGTGTAGCCATCGATGTCCGGCAGTTGGCAATCCAGTAATACCAGGCCCAGGTCGTCCTGCTCGGTGATGGCGGCCAGGGCCTGTGCACCGGTCCCGGCCATGGTGCTCGGGTAGCCCAGCGTCTCCAGTTGCTGGGCGATGACGTGTTGGTTGAGTACGTGGTCTTCCACAACCAGCACCGTCTGGCGCAACGCCAGTGGCTCGTCCTGCAAAGCCAGCGCCGCTGCTGGCGACACTACCGGTGCAAGCGCTTCCAGCACCACGGGCAGACGGCAGGTGATTTCGGTACCTCGGCCCACGATGCTGTGCAGCGCGATGCTGCCACCCATGAGCTGCACCAGCTCTTTGCAGATGGCCAGGCCCAGTCCGCTGCCACCGTAGCGCTCGGCCGTACTGTCGTGGGCCTGGGTGAAGGCATCGAACATCTCGTTCTGGCGTTCTAGTGCGATACCGACCCCGCTGTCGCTGACCTCGATGGTGAGCTGTGCGGCCGGGCCGTTGTCGAGCATTCTGCAATCCAGGGCCAGGCCGACTCTACCCTGGTGGGTGAACTTCACTGCGTTGGACAGCAGATTGGACAGGATCTGGCGCAGTCGCAGCCGGTCGATCCTGACTGACCCATGATCCAGCCCTCGTGCGCGGTACTCCAGGGTCAGTCCTTTGCGGTGTGCTTGCAGGCGATACAGTTCGGCGACGCTGCGGCCCAATTCGACGAGATCGGTGGGCTGCGGGTCCAGTCGCACGGCGCCCGCATCCAGGCGGGTGATCTCCAGCACATCGTCGAGCAGCTCGAGCAGGTTCACGGCAGAATCGTTGGCCAGGCCGACCCACTGCTGCTCGCGGGCACCCAGTCGACTGCGCGACAGCAATTCGATGGCTGACAGCACCGCGTTCATCGGCGTGCGGATCTCGTGGCTGATCATGGCCAGAAAGCGCGCCATGCGTCGCGCGCTGCGCTGCGCTCGGCGTTGCGCCAAACGGGCACGGCGAGCCAGGGTCCCGAGCAGCAGCAGTAGCAGGACACCGGCGACGATTTCCGGCCAGTAGTATTGGGCCAGGGTCTGCCAGGTCGGTGCGCCGAAATCGGTCTGCACCAACCAGCGCTCGTAGATGTCGTCGGTAGCCTTGGACGTCAGGCTCTGCAGCGCCTTGTCGACAATGCTCAGCAACAGCGGCTCGCTGGGTGACACGCCCATGGCCAGCACCACAGGCATGTCCGTCACCACCCCGGCCAAGTGCAGGCGACCGGCATATTTGCGGCGCAGCATGGGTTGCAGCACCGCATCCAGGCCGATCGCCACATCGGCGCGCTGCTCGGCCACGGCGGCCAGGGCCTGCTCGGCATCGGCAATCAACAGCAGGTGAACATCGGGATGGTGCTGGCGAAGGTAGTTTTCATAGCCACCCCCGCCCTTGACCGCCACAGTCTGCCCGGCCAGGCGGCTGGCAGTGAACAGCATCGGCGTGCTGGCGCGGGTGATGGCCACCGTTGCGCCAAAGAAATACGGCTGGGTCAACAGCATCTGGCTGCGAGGCTGCGCGCCCAGCAACCGCTCGGACACGACCGAGGCCAGCATCAATCGTCCCGTGGCCAAGGCCTGCTGGGTCGCCTGCCAGTTGGCGCTGGGCACTCGAACCAGGCGCAGGCCAGTGGTGCGCTGAATGTGATCGATGTAATCGCGGGTCAAGCCGCGGTGCTGGCCATTTTCTACATACTCGATGGGCCAATACGGATCGACCGCGTACTCCACCACCGGGTTGTCGCGTATCCAGGCGCGCTCGGGGTCAGTCAACGCCAGCGCCTGGACATCGAGCGCAGCGCTGCAGCCCAGCGCGATCAGGGAAATGACCCAAGCCTTCATGATGCAATTGCCCGTAGGGTGCGTACGGGCAGACTAGCAGCGCCGAAGCGTGACAGGTTTTTAACGTTTCGGCGGGTTGTGCAAGGATTTTTTCAGCGACCTGCATGCCGCTCGAAGCGCCGGCAGCGAAGGCTACTGGCGCTGTACCACAGCCATCTGCGAGGCCGGCGCCAAGCGCGCCGCAATATCCACGGACAGTGCCTGGGCCGCACTCCAGCGCAGGTGGATGGCATCGACGAAGGCCGCCTCGCTGATCCGATGGTCAGTGTCGGCGTTCCAGAACTGCGCGCCGCTGTGCGCCAGGGTCTGGCGCAATCGGCTGTCGAACTCGGCCAGCAACTGACCGCGGCTTTCGTGTTCGGCTTTCCACTGCGGATGCAACGGCGTCGCCACCACGGTCAACTGGCGCCCTTCACGCTTCAAGCGCTGGGCCAGGCTGTCCAGCGCCGCAAAGCAGGCCGGGTCCAGCGGTTCGGGCTGACCGTAGAGCAAATCCCGGGAATTCTGCGTGTCGAGCGGGCCGTCGCCATAGCGGTTGAACACCAGTGGATCGAACTCGACCTGCCCGGTCCGCTGGGCCTTGACCGTGCGGGCGTTGCGCAGCAACGAGCCGGGGCTGAAATAACGCATGTAGGGCAGCCACGCCGAGCCTTGTCCATACACATAGGCATCAGCGTCGCGGCGATCGAAAACCGCAGTCGCAACCGTGCTGCATCCGGCGAAATCCAGCGGATCGACGATCATCAGGACCTGCTCGACCGTGGTTTCGCGGTCCAGCAGCCAGTTGGCGACGTACACCGACTGGTTGGCGTGCAGCCCACAGAACGCGCCATTGAGTGGCCGCACGCCGGGCGCTCGTTCAGCCACGGTCTGCCCGTCGAAGTGACGCCAGGCCACCGAGGAGCCGATCACCAGCACGGTGGGCGCCGGCACCGGGTGCTCACGCATGAACCCCAGTTTTTCGTCTGCGCACAGGCTGTTGGAGAACGCCGGCGGCGGCAGGTTGCCGGTGACGCGCAGACCCAGGATCAGGCTGGCGAACAGCGCCAGACTGCCGAACAGCCCGACCGCTATCCAGATCAAGTAGGCAGGACCCATGGCCGCCCGATCGGCGGGCGACGCTTGTGGCTGTACGGTCGGCTGCATGAGTCAACTCCCGGAACGTTTGCTTTCGATCAACTGGACGAATTGTCCGACGTTGCGCAACGACTCAAGCTCAGCGGTGCGGAACTTGATGCCGAAGCGTTGCTCTGCGGCGACGATCAGCATCACGTGCATCTGGCTGTCCCAACCCTCGACCTGATCGGCCGTGGTGTCGTCGTTCAGCTCCAGGCTTTCGTCGTCGAACAGGTCACGGAACAGCTCGGTCAGTTCCTGCAATACGGTAGTGGTTTCAGTCATGACGGATCTCGATGTGGTGGTTGAAGTGAGGTGGGGTCGCCAGCGGGTAACGCCAGAACGTGGCAGTCGAGGCAGGATCGGGGTTCGGCTGGTGAACGAAACCCAGTTGCGGGTAATGCTCGGCGACCATCGCATTGCGCTCGCTCGGGCGATACTCGCCGATCAAGGCGCTGTAGCCAGCGGTCGTGGCGTATTGGGCAAGCACTTGCAAGGCCGCCTGTTCAGCCTGGCGCCCCAGCACGCGGCAACTCATCAGCCAAGTGTCGATGAACAATTCGTCGCTGGCGCAGGCCGCATCGGCACGCGCCAGCACCACACTGATCAGGCCGTTGTCACCGAACTTGTCGGTCAAGCGCAGGCTCAACGCCAGTGCGCCGGGGCTGTCCGCCAATTGCTGCACCTCTGCCTCGCTGTAGCGCCGGGTGGTCAGATTGAACTGGTTGGTCTTGTTGATCAGTTGCGTGGCCCGCGCCCGCTCGGCAGCGCCTATGGGCCGCACCTGCATGACCATCTGCAGGCCCTTGAGGTAGCCGACCATGTCGGTGGCCTCGGCCATGGCTGCCTGACGCTCGCTGTTGGCCCGGTAGGTCTGCACCCGCGCACCATCGTCGGCGGTGAAGGCGATAGCCTCGAAGTAACCCGCCGCCGCGACCCGCGCCGGGTAGTCGGCGACGTCATCGGGCAGTTCCGGAACAGCCACCTGAGGCAACTCGCGGCGCACGATGTCACGTTCGGCCGGGTTGTCGTCGACGAAGACCAGGCTGTCCAGGCCAATGTTCAACTGCTCGGCAATGCGCCGCAGGTTGCTCGCCTTGTCTTCCCAATTGGCTACGAACACCGCGATATCGCTGCGCTTGAGGGCCATTTCCGGATGACCGAAGGCCGCTTCGGCAACCTGCTGGTCGTTCTTGCTGCACACCGCCAGAATCACGCCGCGACGTGCCAGCTGCACCGCGTAGTGCTGGAAGGCCAGAAAGGCTTCGCCGGTGGCGCTGCCCTGCCCCAGGTACAGACCGTCCACGCCATCGTCGCCGACCACGCCGCCCCACAGGGTGTTGTCCAGGTCCAGCACCAGGCACTTGCGCGACCGACCGACCACGGCGGCGGCAATGCGCGCCAACTGGTCGCCATACAGCGGTGCCCAGACCGGACTGACCAGCTGCTTGGCCTGATGCCAGCGCACCGGGTTGGCCAGGCCGTCACCGTACTGGCCGCAGGCAGCGCTCCAGGCCAGGTCCATGAGCAACACGCCGTCCTCGGCTGCGGCGCGGCGAATCTCGCTGTTCAGGCGCTCGAGCAAAGCCCGCGGCGAGCCCGGCACCTGCGCGTCGAAGTGTCCGAACAGCGCCGGGCCGGCAGGCACCCCAGTCTGCTGGATGACCTGAGCGGCGTAGCGCTCGCGCGCCTTGCGCCAAAGCCCGCGCAATTCGGCGACGCGCGCCTGCACGGCGCTTTCGGCCTCTTGCGCACTGGCATGCAGAGGGCAATCGGGAGGCGAGTCGAGGGCATCCAGGGCCAGCAGGATGATTTGCGGAGCGAATGCCTTCACCGCCGGATCGTCGCCGAGCAACGCCTGGCGATACTGACCATAAGGCGCCAGGTACAGCGACACACCGACCTGACGTTGCAGCGCGGCGACGCGGATGCCCGGCAGCAAGTGGTCAACGGTGTGCGAGGCCAGCACGGCCATTCTCAATGGGGTGAAACCGGACACAGCCGACTGCCCTTCACGAGCAAGCAGATCGATGCCCTCCCTGGCCAGGCGATCCAGGCGCAGGGTCAGGGTGAAATCGCGACGATAGCCGGCCAGCCGGGCGGCTTCGCGCAGGCGTGCCACAGGATCGCTCAATGATTTGGCGCAAGTGATCGCCGCGCCCAGGTCGGGGTGTTGTGCAAGCCAGGCTAACTGTTCCATCGTCGGCACCTTGTTCTGTCAGAACTGAAAGTAGAGAAACTCGCTGGGCGCCACCGAAAACGCAGTGGCCAGCGCGAAAAAGGCCAGTACGCCGATGCTCAGGCCGATCGCCGCGCTGGGCTGCCAGGCGCTGGCAGGCACTCGGCGCTGCAGCCAGTGCAGATCCGGCTTGGCATTGAGCGCCGTGCGGAAATGCCCCATCCACTGCTGGAGGTTGGGCAGCGACCAGACGAACGCCAGCAGGGCCGCGATCATGATCGAGCTGCGCAGGTGCTGGGGTGCCAACGGGGTGGGCAGTTCGCTCATACCCAGCATGCCGCCCAGCACCGCCAAGGCGCCGGTCAGGCTGGGCGCGCGGAAGAACACCATCGCCACCACCACGCAGACGAACGTCAACAGCACCGCCGGTACCCGATGGACCCAGCGATCGCTGTCCACCGCCCAGCCACGACGCGCTTTCCAGGCACGCCAGCCATGGGCCACCACCAGGTAGAAACCGTGCACCAGACCGAAGGCCACGAACTGCCAACCCGCGCCGTGCCACACACCGGAGATGAACATGGTCAGCACGGTCGGATAAGCCACCACCATGCAGAACGTACCCAGGCTCATCTTGCCGCGCTTGGGCATCGGCAAGCCGGCGGCCATGCGCCGACGGGTGATGCGCAGCACGATCGGGTTGTAGATGTAGCTGGTGAGGAAGCGGGTCAGCGTCATGTGCCAGCGCGACCAATAGTCGATCACGTTGCGCGCCTTGAACGGGCTGTTGAAGTTGGCTGGCAGGCTGATGCCGAACAGCAGCCCCAGCCCGATGGCCATGTCGGTATAGCCGGAAAAATCGAAGTAGATCTGCAGGGTGTAGCTCAGCGCCCCGATCCAGGCATCATGCGCAGCAGGCACCGTACCGTCGGCGGCCATGGCAAATACCGGGGCAGCCTTCTCGCCCATGGGGTCGGCCATGATCACTTTCTTGAACAAGCCCACGAAGAAAACAGTTGCGCCGATGGACAGATTGACCAGTCGCGGCCGGAAGTTGTCGCCGTCGCGGAATTGCTCGAGCATTTCCTTGTGATGGGTAATGGGCCCAGCGATGAGGTGCGGAAAAAAGGTGATGAACAGGCAGTAATTGACGAAGTCGTGCTCGACCACCTCGCCGTCATGGGTGTCCACCAGATAGGCAATCTGCTGAAAGGTGAAGAACGAGATCGCCAGCGGCAGCGTGATGTTCTGCAATGTCCAGCCCAAGCCGAACGCTTCGTTGAGGCTGCCGAACAGAAAACCGGTGTACTTGAAGTACAGCAACAGCGACAGGTTGGCGCTTACCCCCAGGATAAGCAGTGCCTTGGAACGGGTGCGCAATAATTGCCCCGCCAGTACGTAGTTGAACACGATGCTCCCCAACAGCAGGGGGACATTGGCCGGATTCCACCAGCCGTAGAACACCAGCGAGGCAAGGGTCAGCCATACCGCCGCCAGGCGCCTGCGCCCGGTCCCCGCCAGCATGACGAACCCCAGCAAGACCATGGGCAGAAAACCGGCAATGAATACCATCGAGTTGAACAACATCGGTATGACCCCGCGGCCTGGCGCGACGATTGATAAGTCTTTTGAAGTTCGGTGCTCGTGCACGGCGCACACAGCCAGGCGTCCCACGCTCTCGGAGTGCCAATGGTCACGCCAAGAAGTGGATCACGTACAAACGCAGTCATGTGCAAGGCGCGAAGAAAGTTCACTGCCTCTGACGAACGGAAATAAGGATCCCTCAAACTTTGGCGCCGTGCAAGTCTTCGTGAAAGTGCCTGATTATTTACTTACGGCACTGCCGAAAAACTAGTTAAATACCGGCAATTAGTTTTTTGACGCGGCCGTTTTGGCGCGCGGATTATTGACAGATCGCCACGACAAAACATTGACTACCTTACAAATCAACAACTTAGGAGAATTCAGGATCAGATGTAAAATTTTTGTCAAAAATCGTGACACCGCGCATTGACTTACATGGCAACGCCACCTTAAATTCACTTCAACGCCCGTAAAACCTCGCTCCAGAGACGTTTCGAAGGCAAGAAGAGCGTTTAGCCGTTCTGGCGAAAACGCCGTTTAGGCACATGAATGAGTTGACCCACTGCTTAGGCAAGGACCGGCGGTAGCTTTAACTTTCGATAACGAGAAGTTAAGTCCGGTATCGCGTGGGGTGCGGTGTATCCAAAAAGTGTCAAACGTGTCGTTGAGTGCAAGTACAGAACATGCAGTGTTATTGCCTCGCTTGGAATTCGTTTCAATGCGTTCCGCTGCAACACGCGGAAAATAGCGTTAACCCCTAGGCGGTGCAAACCCCCTCCTCTTTTCAAGCGAAGGCATCCACATGGTCGATACACATCAACAACACTCGACGATCCTCATCGATGGCTACTCTTACCTCGAAGTGTTTTCCGGAGAGCAGCCCTGCCCAAGAGAGGGCACGACCATCGTCACGGTGACCTATGGCGATCGCCTGGGTTACCTCGAACAATTGGTTGCCGACGCCTTGAGCTTCGCTCAAATCGACGAAGTGCTGATCGTCAGCAATGCCGCGACCGCCCGTGTGGACGAGCTGGCCGAGCGCTGGCCGGGCCGGGTGCGGGTGATCCAGCTGGCGGAAAACAGCGGCTCGGCCAATGGCTACGCGGTGGGTATAGAAGCTGCACTGGCCAATGGCGCCGAGTACATCTGGATGATGGACGACGACAATACCCCTACACCGGCCGCTGTCGAGTTGCTGCACGCCGAGCTCAAGCGCCTGGAAGGCGTACACGGCAGCGCCCAGGTCGCGGTGCTGGGTTTTCGCCCCGGCCAGCAGGAAGACATCGCCCAAGGCGTGCCACAGCGTTTCGCCACCCAGCGGCCGTCGAGCTACTTCGGTTTCCACGTTGCGCAGATTCCCTACAAGCTGTGGCGTCGTCGCCCCTGGGGCAAGCGCGGCAGCAAACCGGCGGCCATGCTCAGCCTGCCTTTCGCGCCCTACGGCGGCATGCTCGGCCACCGCAGCCTGTACGAAAGCATCGGCGTGCCACGTCGCGAGCTGGTCCTGTATGTCGACGACACCGAGTACACCCGGCGCATCACCGCCAACGGCGGACACCTGTACCTGCTTACCGATGCCGTCATCGACGAGTTGGAGGACTCCTGGAACAACAAGGCCAACACTCGCAACATCTATGAGTCGTTCCTGCTCGGCAATTCGGATTTCCGCGCCTACTACTCGGCGCGCAACCAGGCCTGGTTCGATAAACACGTGTGGCTGGCATCGCCTTGGATGTACCGCCTGAACCGCAAGATCTTCAATTCGCTACTGACTTATTTCGCCCGTCGTCGCAATGCTCAGGATCGCCTGGCACTGCTGCAGCGGGCCATTCATGACGGCGAGAACTCGAAGCTGGGCATGAGTTCGACGTTCCCGCTGCGCTGATGCTGCCTGTACCTGATTTTGCTGTGCCCTGATGGACCTGCACACCCCAGGCGCCGTCCCCGACCAGGGATCGCGGACGGCCTGTTGTGCCTAGCCGTTTCCTGCTGTTCAACTATTCGAGAGTACGCCCCATGGACAAAACGACTGTTACCAGAATTGGTGTGAGCGGAACCGGCATGATTGCACGCGCCCTGGTCCTGCTTCTGGCCAAGCATTACAAGGACGTGCAGGTGACGCGGGTCCTGACCCGTCGCCCGGTACGGGAGTTGGCGAATTTTCCGTTGGACGGCGTCCTCACCAATTCGCTCGACGATTTGATCGACCACAGCGACCTGGTGATCGAGTGCAGCGGCGATGTGTGCCACGGGACGGTGGTGATCGAGCGCGCGTTCAGTGCCGGCCTGAGGGTCATCACGGTGAACGCCGAGTTGCAGGTGACGACGGGTTCCTACCTTGCCGGCCAGGGTTTCATCACCGAAGCCGAGGGCGATCAGCCCGGCTCTTTGGCCGCGCTGCGTGAAGAAGCCATCATGATGGGCTTCGAACCGCTGGTGTACGGCAACATGAAGGGTTACCTGAACCACAACCCGACCCACGCGGACATGGCCTACTGGTCCTCGCGCCAGGGCATCAGCATCGAGCAGACCACTTCCTTCACCGACGGCACCAAAGTACAGATCGAGCAGGCGCTGGTCGCCAACGGTTTCGGCGCGACCATCACCCGCCAGGGCATGGAAGGCCTGCCATCGACCAACCTCGATGAAAGTGCCGCCGTGCTCGGCGCCCTGGCCGATGGCCTGGGTCAGTCGATCGTCGACTACGTCATTCCCAGCGGCTACGCTGCCGGCGGTGTGTTCCTGGTCGGTCGTCACGACCGTATCCAGAGCCAGGCCCTGCAGTATCTGAAACTGGGCGCCGGTCCCTACTACGCCCTGCTGCGCCCGTTCCACCTGTGCTCGCTGGAAGTGGGCAAGACTCTGCGTCGGGTACTCAACGGCGGCGGCATCCTGCTGAACAACTCGACCAACCCCACCGTGGGCGTCGCGGCCATCGCCAAGCATGCCATGCCGGCAGGTGAGCTGATCAGCCGTGGCATCGGCGGTTTCCAACTGCGCGGTGAAAGCGTGATCATCGACCGTCACGAAGACCATGTTCCGATCGGCCTGATGAGCCATGCCATCATGAAGCGCGCCGTGGAGCCGGGTCAGATGATCACCTTCGACGACGTCGAGTTGCAGCCTAGCCGTGCGCTGGACATCGTCATGCAGCAGCGTAAGGGGCCGCGCATTCTGGTCGACGACCTGTCCCTGGTGACCGGTCGCTCCGCCGCGCAGCCGCTGTTCGCAGGCGCGGAAGCCGTTCTGGGCTGACACCCTGCCCGCTTCACCACAAAAACCCGCTTCGGCGGGTTTTTGCGTTTCCGGGCTGCGCAAAGCGCTTGCCTGGAACGCGCATGAACTCTGTTGAATGTCATGCAACGACGCATGATTCATGCAAGACACGCGCTGCCAAGCCTTGTTTTGGACATGATTTCGCCGTCGCCGCGCCGTAGCATAAGTTCCGAGCGGCCTGCCAAGGCCGACTAGACTCAACCCTAGCGCTGCACCCACAACAACAAGATCAAGGGTAGTGACGACGTGAACGACTATCTTCCCCTCAGGCTGCATGTGCCTGAACCCAGCGGCCGCCCCGGCTGCAAGACCGATTTCTCCTACCTGCAACTCAGCGCTGCGGGCACCGTGCGCAAACCCTCCGTCGACATAGAGCCGCAGGCCACGGCCGACCTGGCCGCGAGCCTGGTGCGGGTCCTCGACGAACACGGCCAGGCTCAGGGTCCGTGGGCCGAAGACATTCCCGAGCAGGTGCTGCATGACGGCCTGCGGGCGATGCTGACCACCCGTATCTACGACACTCGGATGGTCACCGCCCAGCGCCAGAAGAAAATGTCCTTCTATATACAGAGCCTGGGCGAGGAAGCCATCGGCAGCGCCCATGCGCTGGCGCTGCGCAACGACGACATGTGTTTTCCCACCTATCGCCAGCAGAGCATCCTGATGGCGCGCAAGCTGCCGCTGGTCGACATGATCTGTCAGCTGTTCTCCAACGAGAAAGACCCGCTCAAGGGCCGCCAGCTGCCGGTCATGTATTCCTACAAGGACGAAGGTTTCTTCAGCATCTCCGGCAACCTGGCGACCCAGTTCGTGCAGGCCGTAGGCTGGGCCATGGCCTCGGCCATCCAGGGCGACACGCGCATCGCCTCGGCGTGGATCGGGGACGGCTCCACCGCCGAGGCCGACTTCCATACCGCCTTGACCTTCGCCCACGTGTACCGCGCGCCGGTGATTCTCAACGTGGTCAACAATCAGTGGGCGATCTCCTCGTTCCAAGGCATCGCCGGCGGTGAAGCGACCACCTTCGCCGGCCGCGGCGTGGGCTGCGGGATTGCCTCGCTGCGGGTGGACGGCAACGATTTCCTCGCCGTGTTCGCCGCCTCGCGCTGGGCCGCCGAACGCGCCCGACGCAATCATGGCCCGACCCTGATCGAATGGGTCACCTACCGTGCTGGCCCGCACTCGACCTCCGACGATCCTTCCAAATACCGCCCTGCCGACGATGGCCAGCACTTTCCGCTGGGCGATCCGATCGCGCGGCTCAAGCAGCATCTGATCGTCAGAGGTGTGTGGAGCGAGGATCAGCACATCGCGCTGCATGGAGAGATAGAAGCCCAGGTGAGCGCCGCGCTGAAGGCGGCCGAGCAGTTCGGCACCCTGGTCAGCGGTCGGGTGGCCAGCGCCGCGACGATTTTCGAAGACGTCTACAAGGACATGCCCGAGCACCTGCGTCGGCAACGTCAGCAGATGGGAGTCTGACCATGAACATGCCTACAGAAACACGCATCGAGCAGCACAACAGTACGGCCATCATGAGCATGGTGCAGGCTATCCGATCGGCCATGGACGTCATGCTCGAACGAGACCCCAAGGTCGTCGCCTTCGGTCAGGACATCGGCTACTTCGGCGGGGTCTTCCGCTGCACCGAAGGGCTGCAGGCCAAATACGGGCGCTCCCGGGTGTTCGATACGCCGATTTCGGAAAGCGGCATCGTCGGCATCGCCGTGGGCATGGGCGCCTACGGCTTGCGCCCGGTGGCGGAGATCCAGTTCGCCGACTACGTCTACCCGGCCTATGACCAACTAGCGTCGGAAGCCGCACGCTTGCGCTTTCGCTCGGCCGGACAGTTCAGTGCGCCGATGACCGTGCGCATGCCCTGCGGCGGCGGTATCTACGGCGGACAGACCCACAGCCAGAGCCCGGAGGCGATCTTCACTCAGGTCTGCGGCCTGCGCACCGTGATGCCGTCCAACCCCTACGACGCCAAGGGCCTGCTGATCGCGGCCATCGAGAACGACGACCCGGTGATTTTCCTGGAGCCCAAGCGCCTGTACAACGGCCCCTTCGACGGTCATCACGACCGGCCGGTGACGCCGTGGTCCAAGCACGCTGCCAGCGCCGTGCCCGAGGGCTACTACACCGTGCCGCTGGACAGCGCCGCCATCGTCCGGCCGGGCAGCGATGTCACGGTGCTGACCTATGGCACCACGGTCTACGTGGCAGTCACTGCCGCCGAGGAAACCGGCATCGACGCCGAGGTGATCGACCTGCGCAGCCTGTGGCCGCTGGACCTGGACACCATCGTCGCTTCGGTGAAGAAAACCGGGCGCTGCGTGGTGGTCCACGAAGCGACCCGCACCTGCGGCTTCGGTGCCGAACTGGTGGCCCTGGTGCAGGAGCACTGCTTCCATCACCTGGAGGCGCCCATCGAGCGCGTCACCGGTTGGGATACACCCTATCCGCATGCCCAGGAATGGGCCTATTTCCCTGGCCCGACGCGTGTCGGCGCTGCCTTGCAACGTGTGATGGAGGTCTGAATGGGCACGCATGTGATTCGTATGCCGGACATCGGCGAAGGCATCGCGCAGGTCGAGCTGGTGGAGTGGTTCGTCAAGGTCGGCGATGCCGTCAGTGAAGACCAGGTCTTGGCCGACGTCATGACCGACAAGGCGACGGTAGAGATTCCCAGCTCGGTAGCGGGCACCGTGGTCGCTCTGGGTGGCGTGCCGGGCGAGGTGATGGCAGTCGGGGCGGAGCTGATCCGCATCGAGGTGCAAGGCAGCGGCAATCATCACCAGGCCGATATGTCCGTGGTGGCGGCCGAACCCGATGAAGCCGACGCGATAGCAGACGTCCATCCGACACCGTCAGCCGCAGCGCCGGCCCGAGCCGAAGTGAAGGCCACCGCCGCGCCGGGCAAACCCGCCTGCGAGGCCAGTGCCCGACCGCTCGCCTCACCCGCCGTGCGTCAGCGGGCACGCGACGAAGGCATCGACCTCGCCCTGCTGCGCGGCACCGGTCCGGCCGGGCGCATCCGTCACGCCGACCTGGACGCCTTCCTCAGCGGCAGCCGCACGCCACAGGCCGCAGCGACAGGCGCACCTCGCACCGACGAGGAGCGCGTCGCCGTCATCGGCCTGCGCCGCAAGATCGCTCAGCGCATGCAGGAAGCCACCCGGCAGGTGGCACACTTCAGTTATGTCGAAGAAATCGACGTCACCGCCCTGCTGTCTTTGCGCGCCGACCTCAATGCCCAGTTCGGCGACACCCGCGGCAAGCTGACGCTGCTGCCCCTGTTGATTCGTGCCCTGGTGGTGGCGTTGCGTGATTTCCCTCAGATCAACGCTCACTACGACGATCAGCAGCAGGTCATCACGCGCTACGGTGCGGTGCACATGGGCATCGCCACCCAGAGCGACAATGGCTTGATGGTGCCGGTGTTGCGGCACGCCGAGGCTGCCGACCTGTGGTTCACCGCAGGCGAGATCAACCGTTTGGCGCACGCCGCGCGCAGCGGCAAGGCGGCGCGCAACGAGCTGTCCGGCTCGACCATCACCCTGACCAGCCTGGGCGCACTGGGCGGCATCGCCTCGACACCGGTTATCAACCGCCCCGAGGTGGCCATCGTCGGCGTGAACCGGGTGGTCGAGCGGCCCATGGTGGTCAATGGGCAGATCGCGATCCGGCAGATGATGAACCTCTCCAGCTCCTTCGACCACCGCGTGGTCGACGGCATGGATGCGGCGCGGTTTATCCAGGCGGTGAAGCGTTTGCTGGAGCAGCCGGCCATGCTCTTCGTCTGATCCGTTGACATGAACTATGCCCGGTAGCGGCGGGTCGACATCCCATCGACTCACCGCTACCAGGAGCTACCCCATGCCACATGCGCCATTGATCACCCTCAACGACGGTATCCAGATCCCACAACTGGGTCTGGGCGTCTGGCAGCTCGACGACGACCAGGCCTATGCCTCCAGTGTCGCCGCCCTGAAAGCGGGCTACCGCCACATCGACACCGCCATGATCTACGGCAACGAAGCCGGCGTGGGCCGCGCCGTGGCTGAAAGCGAACTGGCGCGCGACGAGATCTTCATCACCACCAAGCTGTGGAACACCGACCAGGGCTACGACAGCACCCTGCGCGCATTCGATGCGAGCATGGCCAAACTGGGCCTGGAGCAGCTCGACCTCTACCTGATCCACTGGGCGCTGCCCAAGAAGAACGCCTATCGCGAGACCTGGAAGGCCTTTGTGCGTCTGCAGGAAGAAGGCCGCGTACGCTCCATCGGCGTGTCCAACTTCCATCCCGACCACCTGCAGCACATCATCGACGACACCGGTGTCACACCGTCGGTGAACCAGATCGAGCTGCACCCGGATTTCTCTCAGGTCGACCTGGTCAAGTTCTGCAAGGGCCTGAACATCGTCACCGAATCGTGGAGTCCTCTGGGCCAGGGCGGCGCCCTGCTCTCGCAGCCGGTGCTGTCGCAGATCGCCGAGAAGCACGGCAAGACCCCGGCTCAGGTGATCCTGCGCTGGCACACGCAGAGCCAGTACATCGTGATCCCACGCTCGAGCAACCCGGAACGCATCGCGCAGAATCTGGACGTATTCGATTTCACTTTGGACGATCAGGACCTGCAAGCCATCGCTCATATTCCGCAAACCGGTCGTCTGGGCCCCAACCCCGACACCTTCGACATGGGTGCATGACAGACACACTTCGCAACAGCTGTTAAACTGATTGCCTTCCAAAAAATCGATAGACACACCCCACGGCTTCCTGCCGCGGGGTGTTTTTGTGCTGAAAGGTATTGCATGTCCTTAACCGATATACGTCGCAACGTTCTTGCAGGTCTCACCTCCTCTTTCGCGCTGGTGCCCGAATGTATCGCCTTTGCCCTGGTGGCCCAGGTCAATCCGTTGATGGGCCTTTATGGCGCATTCATCATCTGTACCCTCACCGCCTTGCTCGGCGGGCGACCCGCGATGATTTCCGGTGCTGCCGGGTCGATGGCCGTGGTCATCGTCGCGCTGGTGGTGCAGCACGGCGTGCAATACCTGCTGGCCACAGTGGTGCTCAGCGGCCTGATCATGGCGCTCTTCGGCCTGCTGCGGCTTGGCAAGCTGGTGCGCATGGTGCCGCACCCGGTCATGCTGGGGTTCGTCAACGGCCTGGCGATCGTCATCGCCCTGTCGCAGCTCGAACACTTCAAGACCCACGACGGTCAATGGCTGCCGCTCAATGAACTCAGCGTGATGGCCGGCCTGGTGCTGCTGACCATGGCCGTGGTGTACCTGCTGCCGCGCCTGACCAAAGCGGTGCCTGGCGCCCTCGTGGCGATCATCGGCGTCAGCCTACTGGTGCAGTGGCTGCACCTGCCTACGCGAACCCTGGCCGACATGGCGACCATCGCCGGCGGCCTGCCCAGCTTCACGTGGCCGAGCGTGCCGTTGGACCTGGCAACGCTGAAGATCATCGCACCCTATGCCGCCCTGATGGCCATGGTCGGGCTGCTGGAAACCCTGCTGACCTTCAACCTCACCGATGAGATCACCGAGACCCGCGGTCAGCCCAATCGGGAGTGCGTGGCCCTGGGCGTTGCCAACATCACCTCCGGCCTGTTCGGCGGCATGGGCGGTTGCGCGATGATCGGGCAAACCGTGATCAACCTCAGCTCCGGCGGGCGCGGGCGCCTGTCCGGCGTGGTCAGTGGCGTGATGATTCTGCTGTTCATCCTGTTCCTGTCGCCGCTGATCGAGCGCATTCCGCTGGCCGCGCTGGCCGGGGTGATGTTCGTGGTTGCCCAGCAGACCTTCGCCTGGGGTTCGGTGAGAGTGCTGGGCAAAGTGCCCGCCAACGATGCCGTGGTCATCGTGGCGGTGACCATCATCACCGTCTTCACTGACCTGGCCACCGCCGTGCTGTGCGGCATCCTCATCGCCGCGCTGGCTTTCGCCTGGCAGCATTCGCGCGACATGCGCAGCGATGTCCATGACAGCGACGACGCCCGCGTCTACACGCCCCATGGCACTCTGTTCTTCGCCTCGACCACGCATTTCCAGGCGCTGTTCGATCCGCAGAACGACCCGGACCAGGTCTATATCGACTGTCGTCACCTGCACATGGTCGATCATTCGGCTATCGCCGCCCTGGAAAACCTGGCAGCGCGCTACGGCAAGTTCGGCAAGCAGCTGCAACTTCGCCAGCTGTCTGCGCGCAACCAGCGCCTGCTGGAACGGGCTCACGCGGCCATCACTATCGCCTGAGCCCGCTGCATCTGCGTCAGGCACAACGCTCCTGTCCAGCACCGCACCTCTGCGCGGCTTTCCTACAAGGCCGCGCGCTTGAGCCTTGAGAAGCATCGAGTGAGGATGGTTTCGAGGCCGCCGGTCGCGGCTTGAGACCTGAGGAGCAGTGCCATGTGCTTGAAGAATAAGGAGCGTTCCATTGCCATGGGTCATCGGCCCGGGGAATCGAAACGCAAACGGTCGGATCATGAATCATGAGGGGCTGGCCGCCCGCGCCGCGGCACTATCAGACCTGGCTTTGGACCTGTCCGTTTTCTGGATCTCGTTCGATCACCTGGCAGGCGCGGTACTGGGTGCGTGTCTGGTGGTCAGCCAACAGTCGGCAAGGAATGGAAAACGCAGGCTGTGCAATCTGTTGCTGGCGATTGGCGTCGGCCTGCTTTTCGCGCCAATGGCGGAAAACCACATACCCCAGCTCACGTGTGGCATTGCCGCGTTTGGCTGCGCGCTGCTGGTGATCCCACTGAGCCTGAAGGTGCGAAACTGGATTCGGCAACTGGACATCGAACAGATTCTGCGTCGTTTCAGAGGTCCGTGATTCAGCTGTGATTACGCAGTCTTGCCACTTCGCGCTGAAGTTGGCGCAGCAATTTCCGATCCAGTGCAACCTTGTGAACGTGCTGTTGGTCCTGGGCGTCGAGTCCCTGCAATGTTGTCAGAATCGCAATCAGCGCATCGTCTTCCAACACGGTTTGCGGTTCGCAGAGCATGGCGCCACGGCCCAATAACAGCCAGTCCAGAGAAATGCCATCGGTGCGCGCAAGATCCATGCACAAGGCATAGGGAATGCTGGCGCGTGCGCGCCAACTTCCCAGGGTTTGCGGGCTGATGCTCAATGCCTTGGCCAGTGCTGCATCGTTGGGGGCTGCCATTAAGTGCTTGAGCCGGTCCAGCACTTGGGTTGCTTCAGAGGTACACACGTTGATAAGTTCCGCTTGACCCACTCAATTTGAGTATATTAATTTATTCGAATTGCATATAAATATTAACCCTAGTTCTCAAATCAAGGATATTCAAGATGCAGTCCTACAACTTACATCCATCATAACGAAATTTCCTACATGACGCGGCGACTTGGACTTAAAGCCTTTTATCCGCTCATTGTGCAATGGCAAGACGCAGGCAGCACCAGCAATTCATTCAGGGAAGACTTACTTAAATTTTGTAGTTGACTCGCACGTCTCGGTTTCAAGAGCACGCGCGGATCATAAGGTTTGAAAAATGAGCACTTACAAGATGGTATGCCCCCACTGCAAGAACAGGATGCGCATCCGCACCAGCGAAGGTACGCATGTGTTCCTGCGCGTGGCTTACCTGCAATGCACGAACGAAATCTGTGGTTGGTCGGTGCGGGCGGAATTCGAGATGACCCATGAGTTGTCGCCCAGTGGCGTGGCAAATCCGGACATCCACCTGCCCAGTGCGCCCATCGCGCTGCGCCGTGCGGCGAGCAAGCCCAGTGAAACGGCGGGCGCTGCCTGATCTGCGACCCGGCTCGCGTCGAGCAGCGCGATCAGGCGCTCGACGCATGCAGGGAAGAATCACGGCAGGTCACATTGCATGCCTGCCGCAGGGTTCGCCGAGGTCAACCCACGGGCGTCAGTACCTTGCGCTCGTCGTGGAAATAACCCTGGATGTTGCTCCACACCAGATCACCCATGGCCTGGCGCGTCTCGTGGGTACCGCTGGCCAGGTGTGGCAGCAGTACGACGTTGGGCAAGTCGATGAGCGCCTGCGGCACGTTGGGCTCGTCCTCGTAGACATCCAGACCCGCACCGGCGATACGTTTCTCCTGCAACGCCTGGATCAAGGCCGACTGATCGACAACGCTGCCTCGGGCGATATTGACCAGAAACCCCTTGCTGCCCAACAAGCCGATACGTTTGGCATCGATCAGTCCCTCCGTCGATTTGCCGCCAGGTACCGCCAGAACCAACACGTCGCAATCGCTGATCATCGCGTCCAGATCGGCGTAGTAGTGGTAACTGACGCCGGCCTTGGGCTTGCGGTTGTGGTAAAGCACTTCCATGTCGAAGGCGGCTGCGCGTTTGGCGATGGACTCGCCGATGTTGCCCAGGCCGACGATGCCGATCTTCTTGCCGCCGATCTTGCTGGCCAGCGGAAACTTGCCTTGGGTCCATTTGCCTGCCCGCACGAAACGATCGGCTTCGCTGTAACGACGCATGACATCCAGGGTCAACGCCATGGCAGTATCGGCCACGCAGTCATCCAGCACGGCCGGCGTGTTGGTCACGACGATGCCGCGGTCGCGGGCGGCATCCACGGCGATCGAATCGTAGCCGACACCGAAGCTGAAAATGGCTTCGAGGTTGGGCAGCTTGCCGATCACTTCGCTGCTGGCGCCCAAGGCACCCGAAGTGACGATGGCCCTGATTCGGTCGCCGTGCTGGGCAAGCCAGGCGTTCTGATCCGGCAGTTCCCAGAAACGGGTCGCATCGAAGTGGGTTTCCACCGCCTCCTGCAGGCTGGGCAGCAGTGCCCCGATGATCAAGACGGGAACGTCGCGGGTCGATGGCTGTGTCATGAAACCTCCTGTTTGCATCGTTGGTATTGTTATCGTACCGCCACGGGGCGCAACGACGCCACGCAGTCAGCAGCAATGATGACCAAAGTCATCGTACAACCTGCCCTGAGGTAATGACAACCGCAGGCACCGGCCAGGCGTGCAGCGCAGCCAATGGTTGTGTGCCGAGCGTAACCCACTAGACTGCAGGTACACGCCCAGAAAGAAGCCGCTGATGGCAGATGAAGCGCAGTATCGAATCGCCTCGAAGTCCAACAGTTCGGCGCAGCGCATGGCGATCCTGTTCGTGGGGCTGGTGGTGGTCTCGCTCATCGTCCTGGACGCCTGGCAGACCTTGACTGCGCGAGCACAGGCCTTACGGGTCAGCGAGATCACCACCTCGAACCTGGCCCGCTCCCTGGCTCAGCATGCCGAAGACACCATCAAGCAATCGGATACCGTACTGCTGGGGCTGATCGAGCGGATTCAGGTGGACGGCACCGCACCCCTTCAAGTGCAGCGGCTGCGCCACCTGATGCAGGGGTGGACACGCTCGCTGCCTCAATTGCAGGGATTGTTCATCTACGACAGCGATGGCCGTTGGGTCGCCAGCTCCAACGCGGTCGATCCGCCAGGAATGAACAATGCTGATCGCGACTACTTTCGCTACCACCAGGGCAGTCCAGACCCTGGCGTGCATGTGGGCCCGGTGATTCGCAGCCGTTCCACCAACGCCTTGGTGATTCCCGTGTCGCGGCGCTTGACCGGCGCCGACGGCAGGTTCGCCGGTGTCGTGCTGGCGACCTTGAAAGTGGACTATTTCAATCAATTCTATGCAGGCTTCGATCTGGACGAGCGCGGCGTCATCGCCCTGCTGCTCAGGGATGGCACCCTGCTGCTGCGCCGACCGTTCGACGAGAACGTCATCGGCAGCAGCGTGGCCAAGGGCAGGATCTTCAGCGAGATGTTGCCTCAGGCCGATCACGGCACATTGCTGCAGCGCTCGCTGGTGGACGATGTGGAGCGCATGTACAGCTACCATGCCTTGCGCACCTACCCGCTGGTGCTGGAGACCGCTGAATCCAAGGCTGCCCTGTTGGCCAGCTGGTATGAGAACTTGCTGCGCTCGGCTGCGTTCGTGCTGGTGGTTGGCATGGCCCTGGCGCTCTGCGCCATGACCCTGATCCGGCAGATCCGCCATGGACTGCGTACCGAGGCGGAACTGCGCAATGCCCATGCCGCGCTGCAGAAGCTGGCGATGCAGGACGGCTTGACCGGCCTGGCGAACCGCCGGCAACTGGATGCGGCGCTGCCTGACGAGATTGGCCGGGCTCGACGCAACGCTCGCCCGCTCGGGGTCATCATGCTCGACATCGATCACTTCAAACGTTTCAACGACCTGTATGGCCATCCCGCCGGTGACGAATGCATCAAGGCGGTGGGTCAGGCAGTGCTGAGCTGCGTGGGGCGGTCAGGCGACCTGGTGGTGCGCTACGGCGGCGAGGAGATACTGGTGCTGCTGCCCGAGAGCGATGAAACCGGGGCCTGGCAGGTCGCTGAAAAGGTGCTGTTGGCCGTGCGCGCACTGGCCATTGCCCATGCTGGGAGCGATCTGGGCATCGTGACCATCAGTGCCGGCGTGCACGTGTGGCGCAACAACGATCCGGACGCGCGTGCCCAGAACCTGGTCGAAGCCGCGGACCAGGCGCTGTACCGGGCCAAGACCTCGGGCCGCAATCGTGTCTATCCGCTGCAGCCGTTGGTGCAGCGCTGATCGCAACTCAGAGCATCTGCTGGTTGGCGGCCATCGACTCGATGACCATGCTCTTCTGGTCTTCGGACAGCGCGTCCCAGATGTGTACCTTGGCGTAGAAGCCGAGGCTGCCGAGGATATAGAAGCTCAACACGGCGATGGTCAGCAGCGTCAGCCAGGACCAGCGTCCGCTTTCGTCGACTTCTTCGAACGTGGAGTAGCCGTTGTCGATGCGTTGATCACGCATGGAAGCAAGGCTGGTGGTGACGCGTTTGTAGCAATAGGACAGCAACAGCAGCAACAGGCGGAGCATGGAAAAAAGGCCTCGGTGGGTGGCGGATAGCGATGAGTGCGCATCAGAAACGCAAAAAGCCCGTCTTTGACGGGCTTTTTTTATAGGTAGCGTGCTGTGAACCGAATAGATCCCAACACTTTGGACGAATTTTAGGCAGCTTGGCGGGCGCTGTAAACCGTGCCGACATGAAGAGGTATGACGACTTTGACAGCAAACGCCCGCCATCCTGCGGGCCAGAGCGCTGCGCGGCGACACTGCGGCACGCTGTCACACCGCCGACGCGGCTTGCGCCGCTGCTACAGCGATCGCGTACCTCTGTTCCGGCCTCACGGCGTTTATCCAGGCACACCGCATACACCGCCGACGCGGCTTGCGCCGCTGCTACACCGATCGCGTACCTCTGTTACGGCCTCACCGCGTTCATCCAGGCACACCGCATACGCCGCCGACGCGGCTTGCGCCGCTGCTACGACGACCGCGTACCTCTGTTCCGGCCTCACCGCGTTCATCCAGGCACACCGCATACGCCGCCGACGCGGCTTGCGCCGCTGCTACAGCGACCGCGTACCCCTGTAGCAGCGGCGCGAGCCGCGTCCGGGGGCTGCGTGTATTTGCGGATTCTCCGTGCAGCGCTTGTCGCTAGGCTTTTTGCAGAGGCAGCCTTTATCATGGCCACAGTTCCACATCAGAGCCGCCCATGAAGTTTGCCATCGCTGTCTACTCGCCCGCCCATTCGCCGGCCTCGCGGCGGGCGCTGCTGTTCGCCCAGGCGGTCTTGGCCCAGGGCCATCAACTGCTGCGGGTGTTTTTCTATCAGGACGGCGTGCACGCGGCGTCCGGCAATGTCGTGACCCCGCAAGACGAATTCGACACGGCCGCGCAATGGCGCGCCTTCATCATCGAGCACCAGGTCGATGCGGTGGTCTGCATCGCCGCCGCCCTGCGACGCGGCGTCCTGAATGAAGAAGAAGCACGCCGCTATCAACGTCCGGCCGCCAACCTGACCGAACCCTGGCAGCTGTCCGGGCTGGGACAGTTGCACGAAGCCGCCCAGCAAGCAGACCGGCTCGTCAGCTTCGGAGGTCATTGAAATGGCCAAATCCATGTTGATCATCAGCCGTCAGGCGCCATGGGCCGGCCCTGCCGCTCGCGAGGCCCTGGACATCGCCCTGGCCGGCGGCGCCTACGACCTGCCGGTTTCGATGCTGTTTCTCGACGACGGGGTCTACCAAGTGGCGGACGCCCAGGCACCCGATACCGTGCAACAGAAGAACCTCGCCGCCAACCTGCAGGCGCTGCCGTTGTTCGGTGTCGACGAGTTGTTCGTCTGCGCCCCCAGCCTGGCCCGCCGTGGCCTGTCACATGCTGCGCTGGCCGTCGCCGCGCAGACGCAAACGGATGAGCAACTGCGCGAGCTGCTGCCGCGCTTCGACCTGGTGGTGACCCTGTAATGAGTACCCTTCACGTACTGTCGCATTCGCCGTTCAGCGACCAGCGCCTGCCCAGCTGCCTACGCCTGCTGGGCCACGACGACGCCATCCTGCTCACTGGCGATGCGGTCTACGCCCTCACACCAGGCAGCGAGCCCTGGGCATCGCTATCCGGCGCCGAGGTCGTGGTGTTCGCCCTGGCCGAAGACGCACGAGCACGAGCGCTGCCAGGCAACCCCGCCGTGGAACTGCTCGACTACCCCGGGTTCGTCGAATTGACCCTGGCCTATGACAAGGTCAACAGCTGGCTATGAATACGCTTACCGTCGCCAATCGGAACATTGCGCTGGATCAGGACGGCTACCTGGCGTCGCTCGACGACTGGAACCCGGAGGTTGCGTCCGCCCTCGCCAGTGCCGAAGGCCTTGAATTGACCCCCGAGCACTGGCAGATCATCGAACTGTTGCGTAGCTTCTATGCGCAGTACCAGCTTTCGCCCGCTACCCGACCGCTGATCAAGTACGTCGCGCAGCAACTGGGCGCTGAAAAAGGCAACAGCCTGCACCTCAATCGCCTGTTCAACGGCACTCCTGCCAAACTCGCTGCGAAACTGGCGGGCCTGCCCAAACCGACCAATTGCATATGACCGACTACCCTGCACTGACCCTGGAAACCCCCGAAGAACATCCGTTCTCCCAGTTCGTGCGGGCGTTGGGCAAAGGCAAGCGCGGCGCGCGCAATCTCACGGGTGAAGAAGCCCGCGAAGCCATGGGCATGCTGCTCGACGGCCAGGTGGAAGACGCGCAGCTGGGCGCGTTCCTGATGCTGCTGCGGCACAAGGAAGAAAGTGCCGAGGAGCTGGCCGGATTTACCCTTGCCCTGCGCGAGCGCTTGCAGGCGCCTGCCCTGGCCGTCGATCTGGACTGGCCAACCTACGCCGGCAAGAAGCGCCACCTGCCCTGGTACCTGCTCGCCGCCAAGTGCCTGGGCGCCAGCGGGCGGCGCATTTTCATGCACGGCGGCGGCGCCCACACGGCCGGGCGACTGTACAGTGAGCAGTTGCTCGGCACCTTGAACATTCCCTTGTGCCGGGGCTGGGATGCGGTAGGCCAGGCGCTGGACCAACAGGGTCTGGCGTTCGCGCCACTGGTGGACTGGGCCGCGCCCCTGCAGCGCATGATCGACCTGCGCAACAGCCTGGGCCTGCGTTCGCCCATTCATTCACTGGCGCGGATTCTCAATCCGTTGAGCGCGCAGTGTGGCCTGCAGAGCATCTTCCACCCCGGCTACCAGGCGGTGCACCGCGATGCCAGCGGTTTGCTCGGTGACACCGCGATCGTGGTCAAGGGCGACGGTGGCGAGATCGAGATCAACCCGGACAGCGCCAGCCACCTCTATGGCACCCGCGATCACCTGCCCTGGGACGAGGAATGGCCTGCCCTCGCCGCCCAGCGCCACGTCAAGCCGCCCAGCCTGGAAAGCCATCATCTGGTCGAGTTCTGGCAGGGCGAGCGTCAGGACAGTTACGGCGAACTGGCATTGATCTCGACCATGGCCCTGGCCCTGCGCGGATTGGGCAGTTCCCACGAAGAGGCGTTCGAAGAAGCCCGCGCCCTGTGGGCGGCGCGGGATCTGGAAGCTTGCAGGAAGCGCTTGTAGGGGCGCTGGGTCATGCCAGATAGACCGCATGCACCGCCGACGCGGCTCGCGCCGCTGCTACAGGGGTTGCCAAGCCGTGGCCGCGTAGATCGATCCCGTAGCAGCGGTACTGACCGTGCGCCTGAATGCACACGTTGGCACCGTGCTACAGTTCGGGGACACGCATCGGGGAGACGAACATGGGTTTGCTGATCGAAGGGCGCTGGCATGACCAGTGGTACGAAAGCAGCAAGGACGGCGCCTTCGAGCGTGAAACTTCGAAGCGCCGCCATTGGGTCACGGACGACGGCGCGCCGGGGCCTGATGGTGAAGGCGGCTTCAAGGCCGAGGCCGGCCGCTACCATCTGTACGTCTCGCTGGCGTGCCCGTGGGCCCACCGAACCTTGATCGTACGCAAGCTCAAGGCCTTGGAAACGCTGATCGACGTATCGGTGGTGAGCTGGCACATGGGCGAGCATGGCTGGACGTTCGACAGCGACACCGGTTCGAGTGGTGATCACCTGGGGCCGGTGCAGTATCTGCATGAACGCTACACCCGCGACGATCCGCAGTACACCGGCCGGGTGACGGTGCCGGTACTGTGGGACAAGCAACAGAATCGCATCGTCAGCAACGAGTCGGCCGAGATCATTCGCATGTTCAACAGTGCGTTCGATGGTATCACCGGCAACCGCCAGGACCTCTATCCAGAACCGCTGCAGTCGGCCATCGAGCGCATCAACGAAGCGGTGTACCCCAACGTCAACAACGGGGTCTACCGTGCCGGCTTTGCTACCTCGCAGCAAGCCTATGCCAGCGCCTTCGATGACGTATTCGCCGAGCTCGACCGCCTCGAAACGACCCTCGACACCCAACGCTACCTGACCGGCGAGTACCTGACCGAGGCCGATTGGCGGCTGTTCACCAGCCTGATCCGCTTCGACGCGGTGTACCACGGGCATTTCAAATGCAACCTGCGGCGCATCGTCGACTACCCGAACCTGTCCAACTGGTTGCGCGAGCTGTACCAATGGCCCGGCATTGCCCAGACGGTCGACTTCGAACACATCAAAGGCCATTACTACACCAGCCATCCGACCATCAATCCGACGGGCATCGTGCCCAAGGGGCCGCTGCAGGATTTCACTGCGGCCCATGATCGTCAGCGCCTGCAAGGCCGGGGGATCTGGCAGCGCGGCGAAGGTTGAAAGCGATGCAGTCCTCGTTGTTCGACGATCCACAGCAACCCACTCGCCGCGAGGCCTTGGGCGAGCAGACCTTCGTCCTGCGCGGCTTTGCCCTGCCCTGGCTTGAGGAGATCCTGCCGGCCTTGCGCGAGGTACTCAGGGCAGCCCCCTTTCGGCGCATGGAAACGCCCGGCGGGCACACCATGTCGGTAGCCTTGAGCAATTGCGGTCAGTTCGGCTGGAGCACGGATGCGAGAGGCTATCGCTATGTCAGGGACGACCCTCTCACCGGCCGACCATGGCCAGCGCTGCCCGACGTGTTGCATACGCTGGCGCGGGAGGCGGCGGCAGCGGCCGGTTTCGATGATTTCAGCCCCGATGCCTGCCTGCTCAACCGCTATGTGCCCGGCGCCAAGATGTCGCTGCATCAGGACCGCGACGAGCGCGACTACGGTGCGCCGATCGTTTCGGTTTCCTTAGGGCTTGCGGCGATGTTCCAGCTCGGCGGCCTGCAGCGCAGCGATCGCCCGCTGCGGGTGCCCCTGCTGCACGGCGACGTGATGGTCTGGGGTGGAATCGATCGCCTGCGCTTCCATGGCGTGCTGCCGCTCAAGGAGGGGGTGCACCCGGTGATGGGTCCGCAGCGCATCAACTTCACCCTGCGCAAGGCGGGTTGAGCGCAAGCAACGGAGTGTCAGCCCCGGTACCAGGCGCTACCATGCCTGCCTCGACGATCGATGGAATCGCGCCATGCCCAGCCCTTCTGCTCCTCACAACCAATTGATCGCCGCCGCCTGCCGCCAGATCGAGGCCAGCGACGGCGTGCCCGAACTGGGCGAGCTTGCGGCGCAGGCTGGCTTGAGTCCATGGCACTTTCACCGAGTGTTCAAGGCCGCGACCGGCCTCACGCCGCGCAGCTATGCCAACGCCCGGCGAGCAGAGAAAGTCCGCGAACAGCTCCTTCAAGGCAAATCCGTCACCGAAACCCTGTACGCCAGCGGCTTCAATTCATCCGGGCGTTTCTACGAGGCGGCCAATGGCATGCTCGGCATGAGCCCGGGGGCCTTTCGCGCGGGTGGCAGCAAGGCTTCGATCCACTTCGCGCTTGCCCAATGCAGCCTCGGCGCGGTGCTGGTGGCCTGCAGCGAACGCGGCGTGTGCGCGATCCTGCTGGGAGACGAGCCGCAAGCCTTGCTCGACGATCTGCAGCGACGCTTTCCCAACGCCACATTGGTCGGAGGCGACGCGGACTTCGAAGCGATCGTGGCCAAGGTGCTGGGCTTTATCGAGGCGCCAAGGGCAGGCCTGGACTTGCCCCTGGACATCCGCGGCACCGCGTTCCAGCAACGGGTATGGCAGGCGCTGGCCAGGATCGAGCCGGGGACCACGGCCAGTTACGCCGAAGTCGCGGCGAACATCGGCGCGCCGAACGCGGTGCGCGCCGTGGCCGGGGCCTGTGCAGCGAACGCCCTGGCCGTAGCGGTGCCTTGCCATCGGGTGGTACGTACCGATGGCGGACTTTCGGGTTACCGTTGGGGGGTCGAGCGCAAGCGCGAACTGCTCGCCCGCGAGCGTCATCCGGACAACGACTGAAGCTGGTAGTGTCTGCGCACTGCCTGAGGCACCGCGCATCAGGCTGGCATTACGCTATATATTTTGCTATACGACGGTCTTCCTTCCCGCAGAGTCTGCCTACATGAAGTTCACCACCACGCTGCTCGCCATCGGTACCGCTTTGGCATTCAATGCCGCCCATGCCGACGAAGTTCAAGTGGCCGTCGCCGCCAACTTCACTGCGCCGATCCAGGCCATCGCCAAGGCTTTCGAAACCGACACCGGGCACAAGCTGGTGGCGGCCTATGGGTCGACCGGTCAGTTCTATACGCAGATCAAGAATGGCGCGCCGTTCGAGGTATTCCTCGCCGCCGACGACACCACGCCTGCGAAGCTGGAAAGCGAGCAGGAGACCGTTCCCGGCTCGCGTTTCACCTACGCCACCGGCACCCTGGCGCTGTGGTCGGCCAAGCCCGGCTACGTCGACGCCAACGGCGCGGTGCTCAAGAAAAACGAGTACCAACATCTGTCGATCGCCAATCCCAAGGCGGCACCCTATGGCCTGGCGGCAACCCAGGTGCTGGACAAGTTGGGCCTGACCCAAGCCACTCAGGCCAAGCTGGTCGAGGGGCAGAACATCACCCAGGCGTTCCAATTCGTGTCCACCGGCAATGCCGAACTGGGTTTCGTGGCACTGTCGCAGATCTACAAGGATGGCAAGGTGTCCAGTGGGTCTGCCTGGATCGTACCGGCGCAACTGCATGATCCCATCAAGCAGGACGCGGTGATTCTCAACAAAGGCCGCGACAGTGAAGCCGCCAAGGCGCTGATGCAGTACCTCAAAGGCCCGGCTGCCGCCGCGATCATCAAATCGTACGGCTACCAGATCTGATGCCGCTGGATGCCAGCGACCTGGGCGCTATCTGGCTGACGATCAAGCTGGCGGCCTTGACCACCGTGATCCTCCTGCTGGTCGGCACGCCGATCGCCTGGTGGCTGGCCCGGACCTCCTCGCGCTGGAGGGGTCCGGTCGGCGCGGTGGTCGCCCTGCCCCTGGTGTTGCCGCCGACGGTCATCGGCTTCTATCTGCTGTTGGCGCTCGGTCCCCATGGATTCATTGGCCAGGCCACCCAGGCCCTCGGCCTGGGTACGGTGGTGTTCAGCTTCACCGGACTGGTGATCGGTTCGGTGATCTACTCCATGCCGTTCGTGGTTCAGCCATTGCAGAACGCATTCAGTGCCATCGGCGAGCGACCGCTGGAGGTCGCTGCGACGCTGCGCGCCAGTCCCTGGGACAGTTTTTTCAGCGTCGTGCTGCCGCAGGCCAAACCTGGCTTCATTACCGCCAGCATCCTGGGTTTCGCCCACACGGTGGGTGAATTCGGCGTGGTGCTGATGATCGGCGGCAATATACCGGACAAGACCCGGGTGGTCTCGGTGCAGATCTTCGACCATGTCGAAGCCATGGAATATGCCCAGGCCCATTGGCTGGCCGGGGCCATGCTGGTGTTTTCCTTCGTGGTGCTGCTGCTGTTGCACCGCAGTCGCCAGCCGCACTCGGCCTGGAGTCGATGAAATGATCCATGCCCGTATCGACATGACCTATGGCGCGTTCTCGCTGAACGTCGACCTGCAACTGCCGGGACGCGGGGTCAGTGCGCTGTTCGGTGATTCAGGCTCAGGCAAGACCACCTGCCTGCGCTGCCTGGCCGGCTTGTCGCAGGCTGCGAACGCTTACATAGAGGTCAACGGCGAGGTCTGGCAGGACAGCGCCCGGGGCATTTTCGTGGCGCCGCACAAGCGGGCGCTGGGCTATGTCTTTCAGGAGGCCAGCTTGTTCGAGCATCTCTCGGTGCGCGGCAATCTGGAATACGGTTGGCGCCGAATCCAGCCTGAGCAGCGCAAGGTCGCGCTCGATCAGGCGTGCAGTCTGCTGGGCATCGAACACCTGCTGGAACGTCAGCCGGCGAATCTGTCCGGTGGCGAGCGGCAACGTGTGGGGATCGCTCGGGCGCTGTTGACCAGCCCCAGGTTGTTGCTGATGGACGAACCCTTGGCCGCGCTGGACAGCCGACGCAAGGGTGAAATTCTGCCCTACCTGGAACGGCTGCACGACGAGCTGGAGATTCCGGTGGTGTACGTCAGCCACGCGCAGGACGAAGTCGCGCGTCTGGCCGACCACCTGGTGGTGCTGGAACAGGGCCGGGTGCTGGCCAGCGGGCCACTGGGCCCGACCCTGGCGCGCCTCGACCTGCCCATGGCGCAGGAAGCCGATGCCGGGGTGGTGGTCCAGGCCAGGGTGCAGGGCTACGATCCCACTTACCAACTGCTCTCACTGCAATTGCCCGGCGCTGTCGAACCCCTGCGTGTCGCTCACGAACTCAGGACCGCTGGCGAGACTGTGCGGATCAAGATCCAGGCCCGGGACGTCAGCCTCAGCCTGAGCCAGGACGACGCCAGCAGCATTCTCAATCGCTTTGCCGTTACCGTCGAGCAGGTGTCGGCGGCACATAATCCAGCGCATGTGCAACTCAGCCTGCGCGCGGGTGAGACCTTGATACTGGCGCGGATCACCCGCTTTTCGGCGGACCAGCTGGGCGTTGTGGCAGGTTTGCAGGCCTGGGCCCAGATCAAGGCCGTTGCCGTGTTGGCCTGAGGATCGCATCAAACCGCGTGATTGCCGCACGCGGCGGATCTGACACTCCGCAGCACCGCTGCTACAGAGACCGCGATCCCCTGTAGCAGCGGCGCAAGCCGCGTCGGCGGTGGATGCGGTACGCCTGAAAGCACGCCACAAACCCGGACGCGGCTCGCGCCGCTGCTACAGAGACCGCGATCCCCTGTAGCAGCGGCGCAAGGCGCGTCGGCGGTGAACGCGGTATGCCTGAAGGAACACGATAAACCCGAACGCGGCTCGCGCCGCTGCTACACAAGCCGCGATCCCCTGTAGCAGCGGCGCAAGCCGCGTCGGCGGTGGATGCGGTACGCCTGAAAGAACGCGATGAACCCGGACGCGGCTCGCGCCGCTGCTACACAAGCCGCGATCCCCTGTAGCAGCGGCGCAAGCCGCGTCGGCGGTGGATGCGGTATGCCTGAAGGAACACGATAAACCCGCACGCGGCTCGCGCCGCGGCTACAGAGACCGCGATCCCCTGTAGCAGCGGCGCAAGCCGCGTCGGCGGTGGATGCGGTACGCCTGAAGGAACACGATAAACCCGCACGCGGCTCGCGCCGCGGCTACAGAGACCGCGATCCCCTGTAGCAGCGGCGCAAGCCGCGTCGGCGGTGGATGCGGTACGCCTGAAAGAACGTGATGAACCCGGACGCGGCTCGCGCCGCTGCTACAGAGACCGCGATCCCCTGTAGCAGCGGCGCAAGCCGCGTCGGCGGTGGATGCGGTATGCCTGAAGGAACACGATGAACCCGGACGCGGCTCGCGCCGCTGCTACAGAGACCGCGATCCCCTGTAGCAGCGGCGCAAGCCGCGTCGGCGGTGGATGCGGTACGCCCTGAAAGAACGCGATGAACCCGGACGCGGCTTGCGCCGCTGCTACAGAAACCGCGATCCCCTGTAGCAGCGGCGCAAGCCGCGTCGGCGGTGGATGCGGTATGCCTGAAGGAACACGATAAACCCGGACGCGGCTCGCGCCGCGGCTACAGGGCCGGCGGGGCGCGTGATGCGTCCGGGCGGGGCTACTCGCGGCGTATGGGTTGCAGCGTCTTGGGTTGCTGGAGCCGCTGCTGCAGGGTGGCGGCGGTCAGGGGTGCGGCGAAATAATCGCCCTGACCGCGCAGGCAGCCGAGGTCGTATAGCAGCAGATGGTGCACCGCGCTCTGCACGCCGGTCACCGTCAGTTCGATGCCCAAGGTACGCGCGGCGACCGACATGTGCTGGACCACGGCCAAGTGGCGCGACTGATGCGGCGCTTCGAGTAAAAATGGAGCCGCCAGACGCAACTGATTGATCGGCCACTGACACAGGCGCTGCAGCGACGCCCCACCGAAGCCGAAGCCCTGCATGCCCAGGTCGCAACCCATGAGCCGAACTCGCAGCAGAGTTTCCAGGTATTCGGCCTTGGGCCGCGCCAGGCCGACATGGCTGAGCTCCAGCGCCACGCGATGCTTGCCCGTCAAATGTCCGCGCAGTATGCCGAGCAACTCGTTCATCAGCGGTGGATGACCCAGCTGCTCGAGTCGCATGCCCAGGCTCAAGCCCACCTGCAGACCGACATCGGCAAGCTGATGCTGAACCTCTACCGCCTGCTCGGCCATGTACAACAGCAGCGCATTGCCCAGCCCTGCCCGCTCCACCGCCGGGCAGAACTGCGGCATGGCCAGCGGGCCATGTCGCGGGTGCCGCCAGCTCAACTGCGCATCGACACTGCGAATACGCCCGTCGGCAACCGTGCAACGCGGCAGAAAGCAGATGTCGAACTGGCCGTCTGCGATCCCCGCCTGTACCTCGGCACGGCCGATGCGAAACGTCGACGGGGTTGCCCTCACCGCCTGCTGTGGCGTGCCCAAGGCTGCGAAGAAACGTTGCAACCGATCAAAGTCCAACGGGCTGCCGGCATCCACCAGGTACTCGACACCCAGCATCGACACCCACTGGTACAGCCCGGTGCGCACCTCCGGATCGAGTCCGCCACCGATCAGCACCGCGCGCACGCGCTTGCGGGTGACCGCCTCCTGGATGATGCGCAAGGCACCCACCCCCAGTACATCGACGTTGCACACCAGCACGTCGATGGGCTGGTGCTCGCGCAGCAACTGCACCGCCTGCTCGCTGGTCTGCGCCTGATACACGCAACTGCAACCCAGCTGATTGAGCATCCGCACGGCGATCGCACGCTGAAAACCATGACTTTCGACCAGTAACACCGTTGGCTTGATATCTGACACGATCACTTCCCCTGTTACCTCATGCCCCTGTTTCTTCATGCCTATGTTCAACTCCGTGCTATCCGCGGGATGCAGGCAAATTCCCAATACGCACTGGAAAATTCCTACGCCTTGCCGGATCTTTCGTGCCGTTTCAGATAGTCGTCCAGGCTGACCATGGCAGCCGCCAGATCCTCGACCCCGCGACGCATCCGTTCGGCCGAAGGGTGAGCGGTGCAGGCCTGTTCCAGTGCTTCGCAGGCCGCCAGCAGCCGTCGAGCGCGGACGATGCGGGCGCCGCCCTTGATTCGGTGCACCAGTTCCGCCACCTCGCCGATGGCGTAGGGTTGCGCCAACGAATGCAGGCGCTTGAGGTCCTGCAGGTTGCTCTCGGCCAGATCATCGAGCAGGCGCCGCAGGGAACTTGCATCGCCGCCGGTCAGTTGATCGAGGCTGCCGAGGTCCACCTCATCATCTTCTGTCTCGACCCTGCGGCGGGCGCGATGTGGATCCAGGTGCAGTGCCAGACTTTCCAGACTCAATGGCTTGAACAGGCAGTCGTCCATGCCTTGCTGGAGGCAGCGCAGACGCTCGCGTATCTGCGCGTTCGCCGTGCAGCCGAGGAACAGACACGGCTCAAGTTTCTTTCGGCGCTCGTGCTCGCGTACGGCCTTGACCAGCTGATAGCCATTGATACCCGGCATGTTGCAATCGCTGATCACCACGTCGTAGGCACCCCGCAACCAGGCGCGCAGGCCGGCGGCGCCGTGTTCGGCGACCGTTACGCGATGACCGAGAAAAGTCAGCTGACGCTCCAGCAGCAATCGGTTGGCCGGGTAATCATCGACCACCAGCACCTGCAGCGCCGGCAAGTTGCTGCGCGACGTCTCGCGCGCGATCTGCTGCGGGGCAATGGCGCGGGGTACCGCGTCGAACTGTACTTGGACCCGAGTGCCGCAGCCGAGCACGCTGTACAGTTCCAATCGGCCTTTCATCAGCGCCGCCAGGCTACGGCAGATGCTCAGGCCCAGCCCGGCGCCGACACGGCTGCCGCGGCCGCCGGCAGCCTGCCGATAAGGAGCGCCCAAGCGAGCCAGATCGGCCTGAGCGATGCCTTGACCGCTATCTTCCACGCTCAATTCGACCCGCGCGCCGTGGGTCTGCGGCCAGACGCCGAGGCTCACCGTGACCTGCCCCTCGCGGGTGAACTTGATCGCATTGCTGAGCAGATTGGCGATGATCTGCTTGAAGCGCACCGGATCGACGCTGAGCCAGGTATCGGGTGCACCCAGCATGTCGAGCTTGAGCCGCAAGTGTTTCTCCCGGGCCTGGGCCTGGAACAGGCCGACGGTGTCCCCTGCCAGTTGTCCCAACTGGCAGGGCGCGGCCAGCAGTTCCAGCCGCCCGGCTTCGATGCGGGTGACGTCGAGAATGTCGCCGATCAGCGCGAGCAGACCGTTGGCCGATTGCGAGGCGACCTCCAGGGCCGGCTTGTCGAGCATGCCCTGCTCGGCTTTCTTCAGGGCCAGTTCGAGCATGCCCAGCACGGCATTCATCGGCGTCCGGATCTCGTGACTCATGGTTGCCAGAAAAGTGGTCTTGGCCTGGTTGGCTGCTTCGGCCTGAGCCTGGGCTTCGCGATAGGCTTCGCACAGGCGCTGACGTTCGGTGATATCGACCCACCCGGCGATCAGGCCCTGTATGCAGCCGTCGACACCGCGGTAAGGCAACATCCAGTGGTGGATGATCAGCACCTCACCTGATGGCAGCGTCAGTGTGCGGTCCTCGACCACCGGTTCTCCGCGCTCCATGACCTGCATGTATACGTCCTGCGCAACCTGTGCATGGGCCTCCTGAAGCAACCCATAGCCGGCCAGCGGCTTGTTCAGTATGGCCTCGCGGGTGACGCCCAGGGCCTGCAGGTAGCCAGTGTTGCAGTTGATCAGACGCGCCTGGCGATCGCGGATGTAGATCGGATGGGGCGTGCCGTCGATCATCACCCGCATGACCTCCAGTTGCGTGGTCAACGCACGCTCGGCATCCACGCGCTGGCGGATCAGGCGCTTGAGGTAGCTGACCCAGCCCAACGCCAGCAACAGCAGGAGCAAAGCCGCGGCAAATCCCTGCATGATCGCCCAGCGGTAGCGCTGCCAAAGGCCGTCGGCGACGATCATTTCAGTGCGCCAGTGGCGTGTCAGCTCGCTCATGTGCGGCGGAGGAATGTCCTGCAGGGCACTGTCGAGAATCGATTGCAGCACGTGAGCCTGCGGTGATACGGCGAAGGCGAAATGGACCGGGGCCAGCGGCAGCGCCACGCTGATGCGCAGCCGCTCGCGGTATTGTCGCGCGATCATGTAGCGCGCGGCGATCAATGGCAGCACTGCGGCGTCGGCCTGGCCGCGGTCGAGCATGGCCAGTGCCTCGGCCGTACTGACCGCGTCCAGTCGGGTGATCGAGGGGTAGTGTTCCTGAAGCCATTCATGCACACGACTGCCCTCCACCAGCACTACTCGCTTGCCGCTGGCCTGCTCCAGGGAGGTCAGACCTCGCTGGCCTTCACGGGTGACCAGCACCGGTGAGCTGCTCAGGAACCCTCGGCTGAACGCCAGGCGGGTCTGCCGCTCGGGGCTGGGGATCATCGCTGCGATCAGGTCGGCCTCACCGCGTTCGATCATTTCGCTCATGCGCGTCAGGGAAGTGCCCTCGATCACGTCGATGGCCAGCCCGGTGCGCCGGGCGATCTGTTGCAGCACATCGGCAGCCACGCCGGCGAAGCGGCCTTGATCGTCACGGTAGCTGACGGGCACGAAACGCGGATCCATCAGCACACGCAGCTCTCGACGTCCGGCCAGCCACTGGCGCTGCACTGCATTCAAGGGCAATGCCGCAGGCTCCGCCACGTCCGGACGCTCGACGCTCCAGCGTCGCAGAATGCTGGCCCGTGCCTCATCCGGTATCACCGCCAAGGCCTTGTCCAATACCCGCAGCAGGCGCGCATCGTGCGGGCCGACGGCAAAGCCGAAGGCGTGCCCCTCGATGCCCACCGCCGATTGCAGGCGCAAGGCGGGCAACTGGCTGCCATCGGCCTGATGGAACACCGCGAGGGCCCCGCCGACGAACAGGTCTGCCTGCTGGTACGCCACTGCCGCCATGGCGTTCAGGGGGGTTGGGTGAAATTGCAGCTGGGCCGTCGGGAAACGTTCGCGCACCTCACTGGGCGAAACATGGTCTCGTACCAGGGCGACGCGCACCGGCAAGGCAGGATCGGCGTTCAGCGCGGACTCCCGGCGCGTGGCCAGCACCGGCCGGTCTTCGATGTAGGGGCTCGAGAGCAGCAGGCCGTAACGCAGTGCTTCACGACGACTGGCTGTGCCCAGCACCTGGACCTCGCCCGCCTTGAGCGCGGCCATCGCCAGTTCACGGGACGGATAGGCCTGCACTTCCACCTGCAACTCGAGCAGCCGCGCCAGCAGGCCCAGATAGTCGGCACTCCCCCCTTCATAGCTGGCGCCATTGGCGGACAGGTCGAACGGCGCGTAATCGGGGCGGCTGACGCCCACCCGCAAGGTACGTCGCGCCCGCAGCCACTGCCGATCGCGGTCGGCCAACTGGACCTGCAGGCGGTCGAACCAGGCAATCTCGGGCTGTGACCGGCCGTGCAACGGCAGCATCTCGGCATGGACCAGTGCCGTACCGGCCAGCCACACGAGCATGCAGCGAACGCCACGACCAGTCCTCGCCATCAGGCTCATCAGCTCACCCGTCAAACCAGAAAGTTACGTTTGGCGAGCTCGGCCAGCTCGACCAGCGAGCCCATCTGCAGCTTGTCCATCAGCCGAAACTTGTACGTGCTCACGGTCTTGTTGCTGAGCAGCATCAGCTCGCCGATGGCCTTGTTGCTCAGGCCACGGGCCAGGTGCTGGAGGATGGTCAGCTCGCGGTTGGTCAGGCGCGCGATGCTGTCCGCCTCGCTGACCAGCGCATCGCTGTTGCGCACCGAGCTGAAGGCAACCACCGGGAAGTAGGTGAATCCGGTACCGATGGCCGTTACCGCCTTGCGCAGCTCGTTGAGGTCGTCGCACTTGGACACATAACCCATGGCGCCCAGCTTCATGCAGCGCAGGGAAAAATGTTCGGCGGGTTGAGAGGTGAGAATGACGATCCGGCTGCTGGTCCCCATTTCCTTGATCCTGGCAATGACGTCCATGCCGTCGAGTCCGGGTAGGGAGATGTCGAGCACGACCAGGTCGGGTTGATGAGTCTTGACCATGAGGACGCCATCGACACCGTCCTTCGCCTCTGCAACCACGCTGAACCTCTCCTGCTTGAGCAACAGTTTGACGCTTGACCGGATGAACGGGTGATCGTCGATTATCAGTGCTGTACGCATGTTTTTCTCCTGATTGCGATAGCGCCGGACGGCGCTTGCGAGCCCGGCGCGTGCTTCCTATGCAGCGTTCTGCAGCGCCTCTTCTGGTTCTGGATCAGGGGACAGTGGTCAAGCGCAGGACGGGGCCACCTGCTGTAGGAGTGTTCCGTAAATCGCGGACAAAGTCGGTCGGCTTATTCCGAGGTGGCTATGGGAAGATTCCGAAACGCTTGAGTGAAATCTTCCCTAGCTTCGTAGGATGGCCACGTCCCCCCCCCCAATGCCCCCTTGTGCAGCGGCGTCAGTATTGCTGTGCTGTGCTGACACGAAAGCCGGACAATTCCCAAGCTTTTGGGGAAATCTCCTACACTTGCTTCCAGCAAGCACTCTTCGAACATCGCCGACGGGACTTCCGCGAGCGGCCGCGGTCCATTGCAGACACAGGCCATGGTTTTGCGCACAAATGTCCGACCTTCTCGAAATCGAACTCCCTGCCGATCTGCATTACGTTGACGACACCCAGCCAGGCCTGAGCCGCAAGACGGTGCGTGGCCATTTCGCCTACTTCAAGGCCGATGGCGAGCGCATTCGCGACGAAGCCGAAATCAAGCGCATCAATGCGCTGGTGATCCCGCCCGCCTACACCGATGTGTGGATCTGCTCCGATCCGCAGGGCCATCTGCAGGCGACCGGACGTGACGCCCGCGGGCGCAAGCAGTACCGCTATCACCCGCGCTGGCGCGAGGTGCGTGATGAAGACAAGTACTCGCGCATGATCGAGTTCGGCAAGATGCTGCCCAAGGTACGGCGGCAACTGGAGGCTCACCTGGCCGCGCCGGGGCTGGATCGCAACAAGGTCATGGCAGCAGTGGTGTCGTTGCTCGACAACACGTTGATTCGCGTGGGCAATACCCAGTACGCCCGAGACAACAAATCCTATGGGCTGACGACGATGCGCAACAAGCATGTCGAGGTCAAAGGCCACACCATTGCGTTCCAGTTCCGTGGCAAGAGTGGCGTCGAGCATTCGGTCACGGTAAAGGACCGGCGCCTGGCTACCATCGTCAAGCGCTGCATGGAGCTACCCGGTCAGAATCTGTTCCAGTACCTGGACGAGGAAGGTCAACGGCACAGCGTCAGTTCCCACGACGTGAATGCCTACCTGCACCAGATCACCGGCGCGCACTTCACCGCCAAGGACTACCGTACCTGGGCCGGTAGCGCGCTGGCCCTGGCCATGCTGCGTGAGCTGCACTGGCAGCCAGAACCTGATGCGAAGAAGCACATCGTCGACATGGTCAAGGCGGTGGCCAAACAGTTGGGCAACACGCCGACGGTCTGTCGCAAGTGCTACATCCATCCCAAGGTGCTGGAGCACTTCGTCATGGGTGAACTGGCCAAATTGCCCAAGCCGCGCCAGCGCAAGGGGCTACGTCTGGAAGAGGTCGCCCTGGCGACGTTTCTCGAACGACTGGTGGCGGCTGCGTAACGTCGCCTATGGAAGGCTTCCGGAATTGTGGGTGCAGACTGCGGTCGGTTATTGCACTGCTCATCCATTCCAAGGCTTTTCATGAAACCTACCGCTCCCAACGGCTTCGTCCAGGTCCGCGGCGCCCGCGAACACAACCTCAAGAACGTCGATGTGGATATCCCGCGCGATGCCCTGGTGGTCTTCACCGGGGTATCAGGTTCGGGCAAGTCATCGTTGGCATTCGGCACCCTCTATGCCGAAGCGCAACGGCGCTACTTCGAATCGGTCGCTCCCTACGCTCGACGCCTGATCGATCAGGTCGGGGTGCCAGATGTCGACAGTATCGAAGGGTTGCCGCCCGCGGTCGCCCTGCAGCAACAGCGCGGTACGCCCAGTACCCGCTCTTCGGTGGGCAGCGTCACCACACTGGGTAGCCTGGTGCGCATGCTCTATTCCCGCGCCGGCGCCTACCCTGCCGGCCAGGACATGCTCTATGCCGAAGATTTCTCGCCCAACACGCCCCAGGGTGCATGCCCGAACTGCCACGGGCTTGGCCGCGTGTACGAAGTCACTGAAAAGACCATGGTGCCCGACGACAGCCTGACCATTCGCGAGCGCGCGGTGGCCTCCTGGCCGCCGGCATGGCAAGGCCAGAACCAGCGCGACATCCTCGTGACCCTGGGGTATGACGTGGACATACCATGGCGCGACCTGCCGAAGAAACAGCGCGACTGGATCCTGTTTACCGAAGAAACCCCCACCGTGCCGGTGTACGGCGGGCTGACGCCGGAACAGACCCGCGAAGCGCTCAAGCGCAAGATGGAACCCAGCTATCAAGGCACCTTCACCGGGGCGAGGCGCTATGTGCTGCACACCTTCACTCATTCGCAAAGCGCACTGATGAAGAAGCGCGTCAGCCAGTTCATGATCGGCGCGGCGTGCGAAGTCTGCGCCGGCAAGCGGCTCAAACCCGAAGCACTGAGCGTGACCTTCGCCGGCCTGGACATCGGCGAGTTCTCGCAACTGCCGCTCAGCCAGCTGGCGCAGAAGCTCAAGCCGGTGGCCGAGGGCAAACAGGTGGGCAAGAAACTCAGCGAGGAGAAGCGCCTGGCTGCTCAGCAGCTCGCGCAAAACCTGCTCGGTCGCCTGCACACTCTGATCGATCTGGGCCTGGGCTATCTGTCGCTGGAACGCAGCACGCCGACGCTGTCGTCCGGCGAGCTGCAGCGCCTGCGCCTGGCTACCCAGCTCGGCTCGCAACTGTTCGGCGTGGTCTATGTGCTGGACGAACCCACCGCCGGCCTGCATCCGGCCGACGGCGAGTCATTGCACACGGCGTTGCAGGGGCTCAAGGCGGCGGGCAATTCCCTGTTCGTCGTCGAACACGATCTGGACACCATGGCGCGCGCCGACTGGGTGGTCGACGTCGGGCCGCTGGCCGGCGAACAGGGTGGCCAAGTGCTGTACAGCGGTCCGCCCAAGGGCCTGGCCCGGATCGACGCTTCACAGACCCGTGCCTATCTGTACGGCGGCGCGGTGCCGCTGCCGTGCCCGCGTCGCGAAACCGTCAACTGGCTGAAACTCGCCGACGTCAGCCGCAACAATCTGCACAAGGTGGCCGCCCAATTTCCGTTGCAATGCTTTACCGCCGTCACCGGCATCTCCGGCTCGGGGAAGTCGAGCCTGGTCAGCCAGGTATTGCTGGAGCTGGTCGGTGAACACCTGGGCCAGACTCAGGAAGAAGTCGAAGACGTGCTGGAAGACGCCGCACCGCAAACAGAATCGGGGCACATCGTCGAGGGCATGGATCACATCAAGCGACTGGTGCAGGTCGATCAGAAGCCCATCGGCCGCACACCGCGCTCGAACCTGGCCACCTACACCGGACTGTTCGATCACGTGCGCAAGCTGTTCGCCGCCACCGACGAGGCTCGTCGTCGCGGTTTCGATGCCGGACAGTTCTCGTTCAACGTGGCCAAGGGGCGCTGCCCGGAGTGCGAAGGCGAAGGTTTCGTCAGCGTCGAGCTGCTGTTCATGCCCAGCGTGTTCAGCCCCTGCCCGACCTGTCACGGCGCCCGCTACAGTCCCAAGACCCTGGCGGTGAAATGGCAGGGCCGTACCATTGCCGACGTGTTGCAATTGACGGTCCATCAGGCCTGTGAAGTGTTTGCCGAACAGCCAGCGGTGCTGCGCCCCTTGAGCGTGCTGCGCGATATCGGTCTGGGCTATCTGCGCCTCGGTCAACCCGCCACCGAACTGTCGGGCGGCGAGGCGCAACGGATCAAGCTGGCCACCGAACTGCAACGCAATCAGCGTGGCGCCACCTTGTATGTGCTCGATGAGCCGACCACGGGCCTGCACCCCAGCGATGTGGACCGGCTGATGCAGCAGCTCAATCATCTGGTGGATGCCGGTAACAGCGTGATCGTGGTCGAGCACGACATGCGCGTGGTGGCTCAGGCGGACTGGGTGATCGACATCGGGCCGAAGGCCGGTGATCAGGGCGGCAAGGTCGTGGCGTCTGGAAGGCCCGAAGCGGTGGCCGAGGTTGGCCAAAGCCAGACTGCGCCGTACCTGCGCAGCGCCTTGGCAGAACCGGTATAGCGAGCTGGCAGCCCCGAAGGGTCGGGGCTGCCGGAGGTTCAACCGACGGGCTTGCTCTGGCCTTCATCGGAGGGGGTACGTTCCTTTTCCCCCTGCTGGTTCTCGCGCTTGTGCTCCTCACCGATCTTGCCGGCATTTTCCGGCTTGTGGTCGAGGTCTTCGCGATCGGATTCTTTATTCTTGGTAGTCACGGTACTTCTCCTGGCAGTGCGCGGACGGCACATCGGGCCGTCATTCAGTTTAGGCATCTGCGCATGGCATTCGTGCCCAAACGTTTCCAGGCTGAACTCCAGCACCGCGTTGTCAGTCAGCATTGAAACGCCATTATCGGAGGATCATCCCGGATGCAGATTTCATTGGATAAACAGGTCGCCTTGGTCACCGGCGCCAGCTCTGGTCTGGGTGCCGCCGCCGCGAAGGCATTGGCCGCCGCCGGTGCCAGCGTGGTCGTGAACTACAACTCCCACGCAGAGCCTGCCGAAAAACTCGTTGCGCAGATCCGCGAAGCGGGTGGCAAGGCCATTGCGGTAGGTGCGGACGTGTCGAAGGAAGACGACGTCGAACGCCTGTTCGCCACGACGATCGACACCTATGGCGCTCTGGACATCCTGGTTGCCAACTCCGGGCTGCAACGCGATGCCGCCACGGTCGACATGACCCTGGCCGACTGGAACAAGGTGATCGAAGTCAACCTGACCGGCCAGTTCCTCTGTGCCCGCGCCGCCTTGCGTCAATTCCAGCAGCAAGGGCCACGCTCCTGGCTGTCGCGCGCGGCTGGCAAGATCATCCACATGAGTTCGGTACACCAGCTCATTCCGTGGGCAGGCCACGTCAACTATGCCGCGTCCAAAGGCGGTATCGACCTGCTGATGCGCAGCATTGCCCAGGAAGTGGGCGAACAGCGCATTCGCGTGAATGCCATCGCACCCGGTGCCATCCGCACGGCGATCAACGAGGAGAACACCCAGGGCGATGCCGAAAAGAAACTGCTGGAGTTGATTCCCTACGGCCGCGTCGGCGAAGTGGACGACGTTGCCAACGCAGTGGTCTGGCTGGCGTCCGATCTGAGTGACTACATACATGGCACCACGTTGTTCATCGACGGCGGCATGAGCCTGTATCCGGGGTTCCGAAACAATGGCTAAAGACGTCTGCAGCACTACGCAAAGCCCCATCGAGGCCCACGGCATCATAGGCGACATGCGCAGCGCCGCACTGGTCGCCGACAACGGCAGCATCGACTTCTGCTGCTGGCCCGAATTCGACAGTCCCTCGATATTCACCGCCTTGCTCGATTGCGATCGTGCCGGGGTGTTCGAACTGGCCCCAGACCTGCCCGGTGCACGCCGGCAACAGATCTACCTGCCCGACAGCAATGTCCTGCAAACGCGCTGGATCGACCACGACGCGGTGATCGAGATCACCGACCTGATGCCGGTCGCCGCCGTTGCCGACGCCCTGCCCCGGCTGATCCGCCGGGTTGAGGCGCGCAATGGCACGGCCACCATTCGCTTGCGTTGTCGGGTTCGCCACGACTACAGCCGCGCCGATACCCAGGCCTACGCCAGCGGCGAGGACGTTTGCTTCCGCGCCGAAGGTCAGCCCACTTTGCGTCTGTCGGCGACTCAGGCCCTGAGCATCGACGAGCACAGCGCCGTTGCCGTGTTCGAACTCAAGGAAGGCGAATGCGCCGAATTCATCCTGGGTGGCGAGGAAGACCCCATGGTGAGCGCCGGCACGGGGCAGACTTGCCTGGAAGAAACCCTGGCGTTCTGGCGCAACTGGATCGGCCATTCGAACTACAAGGGCCGCTGGCGGGAAATGGTCGACCGCTCTGCCTTGGCGCTCAAGCTGCTGACGTCACGCCGGCACGGCGGAATCATTGCGGCGGCCACGTTTGGTCTGCCGGAGGCGCCGGGTGGCGTACGCAACTGGGATTACCGCTATACCTGGATCCGAGACGCGTCGTTCACCGTGTACGCATTCATGCGCCTGGGTTTCACCACCGAGGCCAACGACTATATGCGCTGGGTGCGCGATCGGGTCGGCGAATGCACCGACGAACCAGCCCGCCTGGGTGTGGTGTACGGCCTGGATGGCCGCGAGGAGCTGCCCGAATCGGAACTCGATCACCTGAGCGGACACGGTGGTGCCCGTCCAGTGCTGGTGGGCAACGGTGCCCATGATCAGGTCCAGCTCGATATCTACGGTGAGTTGCTGGACGCGGTGTACCTGGCCAACAAATACGGCGAAGCCATTTCCCATGAGGGGTGGAAACACGTCACCCACATCGTCGACAAGGTCTGCAGCAGCTGGCATCAAAAGGACGTCGGGATCTGGGAGATGCGCAACCCACCCGAGCATTACCTGCATTCCCGGCTGATGTGCTGGGTGGCCATTGATCGAGCGTTACGCTTGGCCGAGAAACGCTCCTTGCCAGCACCGTTCGAGCGCTGGGACAAGGAACGGCAGGCGATTCACGATGATATCTGGACTCATTTCTGGAACGCCGACGCCGGGCACTTCGTGCAGAAACTGGGCGGTGTCGAACTCGACGGCTCGATGCTGTTGATGCCGTTGGTGCGCTTCGTGGGTGCCAGCGACCCCCAATGGCTCAGTACGTTGGCGGCCATCGAACGTACGCTGGTGCGCGACGGCATAGTCTATCGCTACCGCCAGGACGACGGTCTGCCGGGCGATGAAGGCGCCTTCACTGCCTGTTCATTCTGGTATGTGGAGTGTCTGGCAAGAGCGGGACAGGTGGAAAAGGCGCATCTGGAGTTCGAACAGTTGCTTCGCTACGCCAACCCATTGGGGCTGTTCGCCGAAGAGTTCGACCGCCACGGTCATCATCTGGGCAATACGCCTCAGGGATTGAGCCATCTGGCATTGATCAGCGCAGCCAGTTTTCTAGACCGGAAGTTGAGTGGCCAACGTACACAATGGCAGCCGTGACCGTTTAAAGCCAGGATAGTGGCAAGAGTGCCACTATCACACCTATAAACCAAACGTAATGCCAATCTGCTAGGCGCCTGTCACGAAGCGCGCCATACTAACGCCCGTTACCACTCGTTGCGCCGTGACTGCCGACCGTACGTGAACTCGGCGCCGCGAGGGAATTAAATTAGTCATGCTGCGCTCCTATTCAGGTAGCAATGGACACACGTCATACACCGGATAAATTCTAAGCAAGGGAATCAAGGAGCCGTTCATGCTGATACTGACCCGTAAGGTAGGCGAAAGCATCGTCATTCATGACGACATCAAGATTACTATCCTGGGTGTAAAGGGAATGCAGGTGCGAATCGGCATCGACGCACCCAAAGATGTACAGGTACATCGAGAAGAGATCTTCAAACGTATCCAGGCAGGTAGTCCTGCGCCGGAAAAGGGAGATGGCAACGCCTGATCGGCGACTGCCGCAGTCCTTCGAACGCCGCCATGCACCTGGCTCAGGCCAGGCTGCACCGCGGCGCCAAGTGACCTTCAGATGGGCGTTGCTTGATGATGATTGTCGTCTGGCGCCCCTGCCCCACCGCCTGCATGGCGTTTTGCTTTGTCGGTCGCGAAATCCAGCGCGTCCTTAGCGCAAGTCAATCCATCGCGTATTTCGGTCTGCTCCTTGATCACGCGGCCATCCGGCCCGTAGGTTCCAAAGAACACGGATACCTTGTCTTCAGCGATCTTGCGTGCACGTACCACGATATGGCACCCGTTCTTGAGCGTTTCTTCATGGCGAACTTGTTCGTCCAGATAGTTCTGAGACGATTTGTCCCATTCCTCGAACTGCGGAGTGGTTTGCAACTCTACGTCTGTCATATGCCTACCTCATGTGGGTAATAAAGGCGATGCCTTATGTAAGTAAGGGACCGGTTAGACGCCGCGAGGTTCAGAAAACCCTGACCAAAGACACGCTGGAAATGGAGATAGATCAAGAAAAGGAATTATTCATACTGCCGACGCGTCACTTATCAGACAGCGCTAAAACACCCTTTTCAAGCGCAGGGAGCCCACCATGCTGATATTGACGCGCAACACCGACGAAAGCCTTGTGATCGGCGACGATATCTTCATTACCATCATCGACATCAAGGGCGGACAGGTCCGTCTGGGCATCGATGCACCTCGCCATGTTGCCGTGCATCGTCAGGAAATCCACGAGCGGATTCAAGCTGGCGTGCCCATGGTACCCAAGACCGAACCCAAGACCGCAGGTCGCTAGCCGCCGAACGCAGCACGCAATTTGCTGGCCAGATCCTGCTCGCGGAACGGCTTCTGCACGAGTGGATAGTGCTCGGAATCCAGCCCCTCCAACTCGGCGTATCCGGTAATGAAAACGATCGGTAACCGGGGATGCCGTCGACGGATCATGTGTGCCAGTTCTCCGCCGTTGGTTCCGGGCATCGCGAAATCGGTCAGCACCAGATCAACATTAGGGTCAAGCTTGTTCAACGCCTGCTCGGCACTGTCCGCCTCGACCACGCTGTAACCCAGACCGTGCAGCATGGTGGCGGTCACTTCGCGCACGTCATGGTCGTCGTCTACCAGAAGGATGGTCTGGCGTTCGCCGCCCTCCTGAGCCGCGGCGACGTCGACCGCCTCGTCTTCGTGGGTCAGCAGCTGATCCGGAACCCCTGGCAGGTACACCTTGACCGTGGTGCCATAGCCCGGCGATGTCATGATCGCCACGCCCCCGCCCGACTGCTTGGCGAACCCGAACACCTGGGCCAGGCCCAGGCCGGAACCCTTGCCCACTTCCTTGGTGGTGAAGAACGGTTCGAAGGCCTTGGCCAGTACCTGTTGGCTCATGCCGGTTCCCGAGTCCTGGATCGACAGCACGACATAGTTGCCAGGTTCAGGATCTTCCGGACGCTGGGCGGGCATGCTGACGGTTTCATTGGCCGTGGACAGGCGCAGCGTGCCGCCGCCAGGCATCGCATCGCGCGAGTTGATCGCCAGGTTGAGAATGATCATCTCGGTCTGGGTCGGGTCGACCAAAGCATTCCAGAGGTCGGGCGCGGTGTCGGTCTCGATCCAGATACTGCCACCCAAGGTGCGCTGCAACAGCTCGATCATGCCTTCCACGGTACCATTGAGGTTCACCGCAACCGGCTCCAGGCGCTGACGACGGGAGAACGCCAACAGCTGCCCGGTCAGCTTGGCGCCACGCTTACCGGCTTCCTTGATGTTCTGCAAACGGCCCTGGATGCGTTCGGTCTTGCCCTTTTCGAAATCTCGAGCAATGAAGGTGGTGCTGGCCAGGATGACCGTCAACAGGTTGTTGAAGTCGTGCGCTACGCCTGCCGTCAATTGGCCGACCGCTTCCAGGCGCTGCAACTGATGCAAAGTGGCCTCGATGCGCTGACGTTCATCGATCTGCTCGCGCAATTGATGGTTGGCCCCGGCCAACTCATCCAGTACTTCCCGTTCGCCGGTGATGTCGCGAACGGCCGCATACATGAGGCCCTCATCGGGAACGATGGTCCAGGACAACCAGCGGTAGTCGCCGTCGGCATGGCGCATGCGATTGACGAAACGTGTCGAGACATTGCCATTGGCGATGTTCTCGGTTTCGCGACGCGTGGCGGCGAGATCGTCGGGATGAATGATTTCCCACAGCTGCATGTTGCCCAGCTGTTCGCGAGTCCAGCCCAAGGTCGATTCCCAGGCGGGGTTGAGCGAAACGGGTGACATGTCGAAACGCATCACACCCAGCAGCTCGCGGGACAGCTCCCATGTACGGTCGCGTTCGCGAGTGCGCTTGACCACGCGCTCACCGAGCATCTCGTTGAGCTGTTGCAGGGCCTGTGTCGCCTGCTTCTGCTCGGTGACGTCCTGGATGACGCCGGTGAAACGTGCGCACACGCCGTCTTCGAAGAAAGCCTGGCCATGGCTGGAGATCCAGCGCAGGGTGCCGCTGTCCAGCAGTACGCGGTATTCGATGTGAAACCGATGCTGGTCATCCACAGTCAGCGCTGCCGCCATGCGCTCCTGTACCACTGGCAGATCATCGGGGTGGCAGTGGTCGAGGAACAGCTGGATGTTCACTTCGGTATCGGGACGCAGTTCGTACAGCTCCCGGCAGCGCTCGTCCCACAGCAGCGTGTCGGTGAGCGGCGCGTAATCCCAAATGCCCATGCGCGCGGCGTTGGTGGCAATGTGTGCGCGGACTTCAGCGTGCTGCAGCGAGCGCTCCGCACTGCGTCGACGACGACGCTCGTGGACTTCGTCCATCGCCCGCTGGATAGCCCGAGGCAACAGACTCAGGTTCTGCTTGAGCACGTAGTCGATGGCGCCCTGGCGCATCATCTCGACCGCATGCTCTTCGCCATAGACGCCGGACAAAAAGATGAAGGGTGTCATCGGCGCCAGCCGCTGCGCTGCCTGCAATACCTGTGGTCCGGAAGAGCCCGGCAACATGTAATCGCACAGGATCAGGTCGAACGTGCCATTGGCCAGCGCCTGCTCGACGGCCTGATGATTGAACACCAGGGTAGGCTCGACGGACAGACCGGCGCGCTCAAGGTTCAGCAGCGCCAGCTCGGCGTCGTGAGTGCTGTCTTCCACAAACAGCAATTGCAAGGGCTTGGGCGACATAGATTTCCGAAAACGTGACTGGAGTATGGCGCTCTGTGCGCCATCCGAGCGCCATGGGAACGCTGCGTGCCAGCGCAATGCAGCTCACTGGCGGCGCGATCTGAGCTCAGGAGCCAGGGCGACGAATGATTCTCGACGAACCAGGCGGAGGCTCGTTCAAGACCGCCCAGAAAATGCCCAGATCGGATATGGCCGAGACGAACTCCTTGAATTCGACCGGTTTGACCACATAGGCGTTCACTCCCAGTGAATAAGCGCGCTCCAGATCCGGCTCTTCCTTGGACGAGGTCAACATGACCGTAGGAATACTGCGCAACTCGTTGGTCTCGCGGATGACCTTGAGCACCTCCAGACCATCGATCTTCGGCAGCTTCAAGTCCAACAGCAAGACCGCCGGATTACCCTCGTCACGGGTCGAATGGGTGCCGCGACGCAGCAGATAATCCAACGCTTCGGCGCCGTCGCGCATGACGATCACTTCATTGGCCAACTGGCTGCGCTCCAGCGCCACAAGGGTCAGCTCCAGGTCTTTGGGATTGTCCTCGACCAGAAGAATGGGTTTGAGCATCGCTTACCTCGGTTGATTCGTGCTGGCGGAATGTGCGCGTCTCGGCAACGCCATGTAGAAAGTTGCACCCTGATCCAGGGCGCCTTCGGCCCAGACTCGGCCGTCGTGTCGTTCGATGATGCGGCGCACGCTCGCCAGGCCGATGCCGGTGCCTTCGAACTCCTCCATGCGGTGCAGGCGCTGGAACACCCCGAACAGCTTGCCGCTGTAGGCCATGTCGAAGCCGACACCGTTGTCGCGTACGAAAATGATCGTCTCGGCGTCCTGCTGGTAGGCAGCCACTTCGATCACGGCGTGTTCGCGGGTGCGGCTGTACTTGATGGCATTGGACAACAGGTTGCGCAAGGCCAGGTGCACGAAGGCGGCATCGGCCACCAGGCGCGGCAATGGTCCGACGTGCCATTGCAGATCGCGACCTTCGTAGTCGGGTCGCATCTCCTGGCGGATCGATTCGACCAGCGCATTCAGGTCGACGTCGGTGAAGCGCAGGGCCGAACGTCCCATCTGGGAAAAGCTGAGCAAGTTGTCGACCAAGGTCCCAGCGAACCGTGCCGATTCGCCGATGTGCTCCAGGAAGCGCAAGCCCCGTTCGGACAGCTTGGGCCCTTCGAAGTCGGTGAGCAGTTCGGCATAGCCGGCGATGTGCCGCAGCGGTGCACGCAGGTCGTGGGAAACGCTGTAGGAGAACGCTTCGAGCTCCTTGTTGGACTTCTTCAGTTCCCCCGCCAGTTGCGCCAGTTCCTCGGCCTTGCGCAGCACAATGCCCAGCACGGCAGTGCGCAGCTCGTGCACGCCTTCGATTTCAAGCGCATCCCAGGGGCTGGAGAAGCCACTGACTTCCTGGCGCCAGCTCTCGAAACTGGCACGCGGGTTGAGCACCCCGGAACTGTCCAGACTCTTTTCCGCACGGCCCGCCCAAGTGACGGTACGGGCTTGCTCGGGTTTGAACCAGATCAGGTAGTGCGAATGGATTTCGGAAATGGCTACGGCCAGGACACCGCCGCAGTACCGCGCCAATTCGGGCAACTCGGGCACGTCGCGGCCGACGTTGTCGCTATGGAAGATTTCCTGTCCGCCGCGCTCGGCCAACCACAAGGCCAAGGCATCGACCATCGCTTGGGGTGGCGTATCGCCCAGTAACTCGCAGCGCGCCTCGGCGATGATCGCCGCGCCACTGGCGTGGGTAAAGCCCAGAAAGGTGTCAGGCAATGCCATGAGGCCGGCACGCACGCTGTCGCTATCGGCCATGGCCGAGAGCAGCTGGACGATGTGTCGGCGCAGTTCGAGCATGCGCTCGTTCTGCGCGTGGGCGGTCTTGGTCTCGATCTGCAGCGACAGTACGCTGCCCAACAGCTCACAGGCCGTGCGGGTCTGGAAGCCCACCGCATGGGGCTGGTCGTGGTGACAGGAGATCAGACCCCAGAGTTGACCGTCGACCACGATCGAGATCGACATCGACGCCATGGTCTGCATGTTGCGCATGTATTGCAGGTGTACCGGCGACACACTGCGCAAGGCCGCAAGGCTCAGGTCCAGCGGCGCGCCGGTGACGGGGTTGTGGGCCGGCACCAGTGGCGAGGCCTGGTAGTTCGCATCTTCGATCACCCGGATGCGGTTGCTGCAATACAACTCCCGAGCCTGTGCGGGAATGTCGGAGGCCGGGAAGCACAGACCCAAGTAGCTGGGATAGTTGTCATCGCGCACTTCGGCCAGCACCGTGCCGTTACCGGCCGCATCGAAGCTGTAGGCCTTGACACGGCCGAAGCCGGTTACGCGCTTGACCTCGACCACCGAGCGCTGGCACAGCTCGATGATGTCTGCCGCATTGTGCAACTGGCTGATGAAGGTCCGCACCAGCGGATACAGGGCGCCGTAGGCATGGGCCTCATCGACGGCGGGCTCGAACTCGGCGATGATGACGCCGTCGGCACGGTGCACCATCATCGCCATGGCGCGCGGGTGGCCGCCTTGCGCGAAGCGCACATCGGCGAAATGGAACGGCTGCCGCTCCTCCCCGGGCCAGGCGGCCAGACGCGCCGAAAGATTACTGCCCTGCTCGAAGAGGGTTGCCACGGCGCATTCGAGCACGTGCGCAGGCTCGAGCTGCAGCCAGTGACGCACGTTGTCGCTGACCTGCAGCACGCGCTCGGCGGCGGCATCGAGCACCATCATGAAGCCCTGCGGCTGAATGCTGCCGGGGGTGCGGATGGGTTCGCGCGCGCATTGCTCGAGGGCAGCGGCGAGCAGCACCGAAGTCTGGCTGGATGTCACAGTGTATCTCCTGGCGGCCCATCAGCGCGCTGCAGGCCATTGCATGGTCGCCAACCGTGGCATGTGAAAACGACTTTCAATCGGCGACTACTTTAGCAAAGAACCGCGCACTCCGGGAGCGTCGTCATCACTAATGGCAAATTGATTTTCGCCCGCTCGACAGCGGCCTGTCAGGGTATCCGCCATCTGCCATTAGCGCATGACATTTCCGAGCCATATCAGTATGATGCGCGAGCATGCGAGGTTGGCGAAATTGGTAGACGCATCAGACTTAAAATCTGACGACCTTTGGTTGTGCGGGTTCGATTCCCGCACCTCGCACCACCTCGATTGCCCCTCCTCTTCCCAATCTTCGGGAACTCCTGCCCGCAACGCTTGCCGACTTCCTAGACACCACGCATTTCGCGGGTGATACAAGGAGGCCCGACCCATGCCTGATGCTCAGGGTAAGATTCGTTACGCCGTGGTTGCCGGCGGCTGGATTTCGCAGGGTGCATTCATGCCCGGTGTGGACCAGACCCGCAACTCCGTGATGACCGCGCTGGTAACCGGCGACCCCATCAAGGCCGATCAACTGGCCGCGCTGTATGACCTCAAGAGCTACAGCTACGAGCAGTTTCCCGAACTGCTGGCGTCCGGCGAAATCGACGCGATCTACCTGGCCACGCCCAATTTTCGCCATCGCGAGTTCGCCGTCCCGGCTCTGGAAGCCGGTATCCATGTCCTGCTGGAGAAGCCCATGGCGGCCAGCGAGGAAGATTGCCTGGCGATCAATGCCGCCGCCGAACGAGGCAACGCCAAGCTGATGATCGCCTACCGCCTGCACTGCGAGCCCGGCACCGTGGAGATGGTGCAGCGGGTGCGCAACGGTGATATTGGCGAGCCCCGGTTGTTCACCGCCACCTTCACCCAGCACACCAAGGCGGAAAATCATCGAATGAAAAGCGGCTTCTGGGCCGGCCCGGCGGCCGACATGGGGCCCTACCCGCTCAATGCCGTGCGCAACCTGTTCGGCGGCGAGCCGCTGGAAGTGCACGCCGTGGGCGCACAAACACCCGGGCGTCCCATCAATACGCCCGACACCGTCAGCGTCACGCTGCGCTTTGCCGAACAGCGGCAAGCGACCTTCACCGTCAGCTTCAGCCTGCCAGCGAGCGAGCGCTTTCAGTTGATCGGTACTCAAGGTGAATTCGAGGCCTCGCCGTGCTTCGGTTTCGGCGAGGGCGTGGCCATCGCCTATCGCTCGATCATCGACGGCGAAAAGCAGGAGCATACCTTCCCGGTCGTCGACCAGTTCGGTGGCGAAACCGAGTATTTCTCCCAGTGCATCCTGGACGATCGCCAACCTGAAGCGGACGGCGACGAAGGCTGGCGCGACGTGCGGGTGCTGGCAGCCATCGAGCGCTCGCTGCAGACCGGCGAGGTGCAGAAGCTGGAACCGCTGCCGTCGCGCAAGGGGATACAAGCCGATCAGGCCCGCCAGCTGCCGCTGGCCAAGATCCCGCCCTACGTCAACACGACGGAACCCAACGACTGATCGATCGGTGAAGCAGCGGCGTCCACCGCCCCTGCTTCAGTCGGGCTTCAGCAAGGTGGCGGCCAGCCGTTTGGCTTGAGCCGCCACATCCGTCACCGCAGTACTCTCCCACCACATCCCACGCAGCGGCGGCCCCATGGCGAACAGACGCCGGCTGGCAATCCCGTCGCTGTCCAGCAAGGCCCCCTCATCGTCAGCCAGCAGGCCCAATGCGAGCGGCCCGGGCTTGACCAGACCACGCGCCAACAGCTGGCGCGGCAACGGTTTATCGACGCGACGCCAGTCGTATTCGATACCACTGGAATTGATCAGTACGTCACCGTGCAGCTGCACAGGCGCCGACTCACCCCTGCGGCGGATGGTCAAGGTCGTGCCTTCGGCGCTCAGGTAGCAGGCTGCCTGCAGGGTAAGTCGCCCTTCGGCGATGGCCTTCTGCAGCAGCGCATCGCTCGGCGGTGGCGAGCGATGGTGATGGCTTTCCCACCAGGGCCGTACATGACGTACGAACTGCCGTTTCTGCCGCTCGCTGGCCTGGCTCCAGAGCCGTGCGATGTGCACCCTCACGGTGTCCAGCGGCGCTTGCCAATCAACCCCCTGCTGCAAGGCCTGGCGGCATTGGCTGCGCACCTCGGCCATGAGCTGGCGCGGGCTTCTCAGGTCGCTGGCTGCCGTCAGAAAGTCTGGCCAGGCCGGCGGCTGACGACGCACATGAGGCCACAAGCCGTGCCGCGAGATCACCGTGATCGGTCCGCGGTGACCGGCGCGGTCGAGGGAGACCACCGCATCGACCATGGTCAGCCCCGAACCGATGATCAGCACCCGCGCCTGCGGATCCAGCGTTCGCATGGTTTGCACGTCCCACGGATCGACCGCGGCGGCGTTCAGTCCGCCGGGCGCCTTCACGGCGGTGCGTGCGGCGGGAAACATGCCGGTGGCGAGCACCGCGCGGGGTGCGCACCACACTTGCGCCTCATCCAGCGTCACCCGGACCTGCTCGTTGTGGGTCTGGACGTCGACCACCTCCGCGCGCACGTGCTCCGCCGTGGAGCCGAAGCGAAGGCCCAGGGCGCGAGCCTCGGCCAGGCGTTGCTGGGCATAGAGGCCGAAGATGCCGCGCGGTGGAAACAATTCGGCGACCGGCAGCGCCTGCTCGGCCGATTCGGGCCAACCGCCGTTGTCGATGAACTGGGTGAGCCACTGGGTCAGGTCGTCGGCATTGTCCGGGTCGACACTCATGCGCGCGGCGTTGCCGTTCAAGGTGTGACCCAGCTCGGTAGCGCTGTAGGCCTCGCCACGTCCCAACTCGGGACGTGGTTCGATGATGACAATGCGCTGCCCGCGCGGCTGCCTGAGCAACTGCACGGCCAGCAGGGTGCCGCTCAAGCCGCCTCCGATGATCACTACGTCGGCGAACCGGGATACAACGTTGGTCATGTCTGACTTCTCGAAAACGATTTCGCCGATCATACGTCATGCAGTGCGCCGGGCCGTGGCGCCGCCGTCACGACAGCCTTCCATCCTGTCAGATCGAGGTCCTGTATGGCAGCGGGTTTGGCGAAGTAATAACCCTGTGCCTGGGATGCACCCATCTCGCGCAGCAGTTGCAAGGTGGCCAGGTCCTCTACCCCTTCGGCCACCACGGTCAAACCCAGCGACTCGGCCATGCGCACGATGGCACGGACGATGGCCCGACTGCGCGGACTGCCGGTCAACTCGAGAATGAACGACTTGTCGATCTTCAAGCCATTGAACTGGTACTGATGCACGTAGCTGAGCGAAGAGAAACCGGCACCGAAGTCGTCCAGCACGACGCTCATGCCGTGCTCAGCCAACTGCTGCATGGTGCGCTGGGCCATGGCCGGCTCGGCCACCAGCGCACCTTCGGTCAATTCCAGGCAGATCCGTGAGGCGTCCACCTGATGGCGCGCCAGTACCGCGAGCACTTCATCGGCAAAACCGCTGCGGGTGATGCTGTAGCTGGAACAGTTCACATGCACCGGCGGCCAGTGCGCGTGAGCGGGCTCGGCAAGAATCTGCGCCACACGGGTGACCATGTACAGGTCGAGACGACCGATAAGCCGCAGACCCTCGAGCGCCGGCAGAAAGTGTCCTGGCGCGATGATGCGTCCGTCCGGCTGATGCCAGCGGATCAATGCCTCCAGCGCCTGCACCTCACCGGTCTGGACATCGACGATCGGCTGAAAATACGGCAGCAGCTCGTCGCTGCGCTTGAGCGCATTGCGCAGCGCGCCCTCCTGTTCGACCTGATCGGACACTTCACGGCGCAGGGCCTGGTTGAACACCGCGTAGCTGTCACGACCGGCACTCTTGACCCGGTACATGGCCTTGTCGGCATCGCGCAGCAGGTCGGCGGGTTCGCTGTGGAATTGACGGTCTGCGCCGACGATGCCGATGCTGCACGAGGAAAACACTTCATGGCCATTGATGAAGAACGGGCGATCGAAGGCCACCAGGATGCGTTCGGCGATCTCCACGGCCTCCTCCAGGCTCGAGTCCGGTGCCAGCACGGCGAACTCATCGCCGCCCAAGCGGGCCAGCAGGTCATCCTCGCGCAGGCAACTGCGCAGGCGGGCCCCTGCCTCCAAGAGCAACTGGTCGCCGAAATGATGGCCAAAGCTGTCATTGACCATTTTGAAACGGTCAAGATCGATGAACATCACCACCAGCTCACGGTCATTGGCGCAGTACTCATGCCAGGCCTGTGCCAGACGTTGTTGCAGATGGATGCGGTTGGGCAGCGCAGTCAGGGCGTCGTGGGCGTTTTCGTACTGCAACTTGGCGTTGGCGTGGTCGAGCTCGCGGGTTCGACTCTGGACGCGAGCTTCCAGGCGCAGGTTGGCCTCATAGATGGCTTCGGCCGCGCTGCGCCGGGACAGCGCGGTATCGATGTGGCGCGAGACGAACGTCAGCAGGTCTTGATCGCGCAAGGTGTAGTGCACGTCGCTGGCGTAGCTCTGCACCACCAGCACGCCGCGCACACGGTCGTCGTCGAACAGCGGAACGCCCAGCCAGGATTGCGAGCGGATCGGCTCGCGGGTGTCATCGACTTCGCCCTGGATCATCAAGCGGGTAGCCGCGTCGAAGTCGATCAGGCAAGCGCAGCGCTGTCGAATCACATACTCGGTCAGGCCACGCCGGCCACGACGCGGCTGCGGACGACCCGTCAGGTGCTCGTCGACGTAGTAGGGAAAGCTGACTTCGCCACTATCGCCATCGAAGATGGCGATGTAGAAATTACGTGCATACAGCAGGTCGCCGACGATTACGTGGAGGCTGTGATAGAGGCCATCGAGTTCGCCGGGCTTGCTCGACAACTCGGCGATCTGGAACAGCGCTACCTGCAAATGCTCGGCACGTTTGCGCTCGGAGACTTCCAGGCGCAGCGCCGCGTTGAGTTGGGACAGCTCCTGGGTACGGCGCGACACCGTTTCTTCCAGGTCGGCGCGGTGCAGGATACGGTCAAGCGCCATGGCCACATGCCGGGCCACGACCAGAAACAAGGCGCGGTCTTCGGCACTGTATGCACGCTCGACGTCGTAGACCTGCATGGCGATCATGCCGAACACTTCGTCACGGGCATTCTTGAGCGGCGATCCCATCCAGAATTCGGGAATATGCCCGACACAGTGGAACCGTCCCTGACGCCCGGCCAGGGCAATGCCCTTGGCGTCGATCAACAGTGGCTGGCCGCTGGTCAACACCTGGCCGGTCAACGACAGGTGGTCGGGAATGAGGTACTCGTAATTCTCTGCTTCGAGTGCCTCGACATCGATCACGTCGACGTAATAAGGGTAGGTGATCTTGCCGCTTTGCTCATCGTAGAGCGCCAGGTAGAAGTTTTCCGCATCGATCAGGGTGGCCAGCAGCTTGTGCACGCCCACCAGGAAGATCCCACGGTCACGGGTGGAGCTAGCCAGGTAGGTGATTTCGTACAACACGCGCTGGGTGATCTGCGCCCTGGCCAAGGCATCGGTCTGGACCTGCCGGCCAATGGCGGCGGCCAAGTCAGCCAACGCGCCGTCATGAGGAATATGCAACGGCGCCATCAGCCAGCCGAGCACCGCCTCGCCCTGCCCGGTTGGCCATAGCTGTAGCCCGCAGCTGTCGCAGAAACGCTGCAGCTCGTGGTTGGCCAGGACCAGCGGCCAATGGCGCTGCAGGTCACCCTGACCTTCCAGGTGCAACTGTTCACCGGCCCGGTACCAGGCCCACGCGGTGCTGTGGGACCAGTCACGGGCCTGCTGCAGAATCGCTTCAAGCGAAGCGGCATCGAGCATGGACGTGGAGCCTTTGCCGAACTTGGCAAAGGTCGGGGGATCGGAACTCATAGACGCTCCATGCCTGAAAACCAACGGTCTACATCTTCGAGCCTATGGCTATCTAATGGCAAGCCCCGCGAGCGGCCCTAGGCCCGAGTGACGCTTTCGATGTGCCTGGCGGCCTGGATGTCATGCATGAATCGCTCCGCCGGCAGCGGGTGTCCGAGCAGGTAGCCTTGAAGGGAATCACACCCCAGCTGGGTCAGGAACGATTGCTGGTTACTGGTCTCCACGCCCTCGGCGACGATACGCAGGCCCAGCGCCTGGCCCAGCGCCACGATTGCCGAGACGATCGCCGCGTCGTCACCGTCCTGCTCCAGGTCGCGAACGAAGCCGCGATCGATCTTCAGCTCGTTGGCAGGCAGGCGCTTGAGGTACATGAGGCTGGAATAGCCTGTACCGAAATCGTCGATGGACAGATCGACGCCCATGTCCGACAGCTGCTGCAGCACCGTCATGCTGGCATCGGCGTCGCTCATGGCGGTGGTCTCGGTGATTTCCAGGGTCAGATTGGCAGCCGCCAGCCCGTGCCTCGCCAGGGTGAGTGCAACGCTGCGCACCAGTGCGGCGTGGCCGAACTGCAGGGCCGACAGGTTGACCGCGACACGCCAGTCATGGAAGCCCAGCTCGACCCACTCGCGCATCTGCCGACAGGCCTCGTCAAGCACCCAGTGGCCGATGTCGATGATCAACCCGGTCGTCTCCGCCAGGTCGATGAACGCCGCAGGCGCCAGCAGGCCCATGCGTGGGTGCTCCCAGCGCAACAGCGCCTCGGCGCCGACCGGTTTACCGCTGCGGGCATCGAACTTGGGCTGGTAGAACAGACGCAACTGGCGCTCGGCCACCGCCAGACGCAATTCCTGCAGAAGCTGCAAGCGCTTGCGGGCATTGGTGTTCATCGAGCTTTCGAAGAAGCTGTAGCCGTTCTTGCCAATGCTCTTGGCATGGTACATGGCCGCATCGGCATTCATCAGCAGCTCGTTCTGATCGATGCCGTTGCCAGGGTACAGGGCGATACCGATGCTGGCGGAAATATGCAGGCTGTGTCCGGCGACTTCGAACGTCTGGCCGATCAGGTGAACCTGGCGCGCGGCGATACCCTTGGCGTAGGCCGCTGCTTCAAGGCTTACCAGCAGAACGAACTCGTCGCCACCGATTCGGGCCAGGGTGTCCTGGCCGTGCAGGCTGGTGCGCAGGCGCGAGGCGACGGCGCGCAGCAGCTGGTCGCCCATGTGATGGCCAAAGGCGTCGTTGACCGGCTTGAAACCATCCAGATCGATGAACATCACCGCCAGACAACCGCCCACCGCATCGATCTGGCTGATCGCCTGGCCGATGCGGTCGGCCAGGAGAATACGGTTGGGCAAGCCGGTCAGGTTGTCGTGCAGGGCCAATTGGGTCAGTTCCTGGTTGGCCAGGGTCAAGGAGTTGGCCAGCGCCGCAGTGCGCGACTCCAGGCGCGCATCGAGCACCGACGTCAGCAAGGTCATGCCCAGCACCGCCAGGGTCGTGACCAGCACCAGGTAATCGAGGCCATCCCCGGTAAGGCCATCGAGGGCGCCACCGCACACGCTGCCCTCGGGAAATTTGGCCGCGGCCATGCCGGTGTAGTGCATGCCGACGATGGCGATACCCATTACCACCGACGCGCCAGCCCGGGCCAGTCGCACGTTCGGCCGGTTGCGCCGCAGGCGGAAGGCGATCCACAGCGCTGCGCCGGAAGCGCCCGCGGCAATGGCCAGGGAGGCAACGAACAGCACCGGGTCGTAGACGATGCCTGGCTGCATCTCCAACGCCGCCATGCCGGTGTAGTGCATGCTGCCGATGCCTGCGCCCATGATCAGCGCGCCGCCGGCCAATTGTGGCCAGGGCAGCAGCGGCTGGCTGACAAGCCACAGGGCAAACCCTGAGCTCAGGACAGCGATGAGCAGCGACGCGGCGGTCAGGCCGAGGTCGTAGCCCAGTTGGATAGGTAATTCGAAGGCGAGCATGCCGATGAAGTGCATCGACCACACGCCGATACCCAAGGCCAGCGCACCGCCGCTCATCCACAGATAGATCGCCCGACCCTGCGCCGTGGCGATGCGCCCGACCAGATCGAGTGCGGTATAGGACGCCAGGATGGCGACACACAGCGATACGGCCACGAGGGCGGAGGAATAGGTACCAATCAGCATCAATATCTTGACCAGGGCGTGCGGGGTTTCAGAGGTGGTACGAAACGCGGTTGCCGACGCGGCTGGCCTATTGTGCCGGTTCCTGCCAGCCGCCGCCCAGCGCCGCGATCAACTGCACGCTGGCGACCAGCCGACTCTGCATCAGGGTCAACACGCTGCGCTCGTTGCTCAACGCCGTTGCCTGCACGTTGACCACGTCAAGATAGCCAATGAGCCCGGCCTTGTATTGGTTTGATGTGAGGCGCAACGACTCGCGGGCCGCCTGCAAGGCTTCGTTGCGCACCGACGCTTCTTCGTCGAACACCTTCAACTGGCTCATGTAGTCTTCGACTTCACGGAACCCGTCGAGCACGGTCTGACGATACTGCGCGACGGTCTGGTCGTAGGCCGCTTCGCTGCGGTCCACTTCCGCCGCACGCTGGCCGCCGTCGAACAGGGTCATCGCCAGTTGCGGGCCGACCGACCAGAAACGGTTGGGCAGCGAGATCCAGTTGCTGAAGCTGCTGCTGCTGTAACCGCCGGAGAGGCTCAAGGTCAGGTCGGGAAAGTAGGCGGTCTTGGCCACGCCGATTTCGGCATTGGCCGCCATCACCGAGCGCTCGGCGGCGGCAATGTCGGGACGTCGCTCGAGCAGCTGCGACGGGACGGCCAGAGGGATCGCCGGCAACGCCGGGATCTCAGTGCTCGCGGCCAGACTGAACTCGGCCGGTGCCATGCCGATGAGCACGGCGATGGCATTTTCCAGCTGGGCTCGCTGCCAGGCCAGATCGATCAGGTCGGCCTGGGTACTCTTGAGCTGAGTCTGCGCCAGGAACACCGCATCCTTGCCGGAAATCCCCGCCCGGTACTGGTTCTGAGTCAGGTCGAGCGAACGCTGATAGGCTTGTACCGTGGCTTCGAGCAGGCGCTTCTGCTCGTCGATGACCCGCAATTGCAGGTAGTTCTGCACCAGCTCCGACTGCAGGCTCAGGCGCATCGCGGCCAGATCCGCAAGGCTGGCCTGGGCACTGGCCCGATCAGCCTCCAGCCCGCGGCGCAGTTTGCCCCAGATGTCGGCTTCCCAGCTCACACCCAGCTGCGTGTTGTAGGTATCGCGGATGCCGCTGCTCGATTGGCTCAGGCTCGAACCGCTGCTGCCGGTCCCCTGGCTGGAGCGGGTCTTGCCCGCGCTCAGGTCGACGGTCGGAAACAGCGCGCCACGAGTACTGCGGACCAGCGCCTGGGCCTGCCGATATTGCGCCTCGTATTGGGCGACCGTCTGGTTGGAGCGGTTGAGCCTGAGCACCAGGGCATCGAGCTGGCGGTCGCCGTACAGCTCCCACCAGGCGCCGCGTGCCATGGCATCGCTGGGGTTGGCCTGACGCCAGCCATCGGCCTGCTTGAATTGCACCGGCGTGGCGATCGTCGGGCGCTGGTAGTCCGGACCCAGGGTGCAGGCGCCCAGCATCAGGCTGCACAGTGCCACACTGGCCAGGCGCGAGACGCGCGGAAAAATGGAATCGGTCATAGCGAAGTGTCCAGAGCGGCATCGGTACGCACGCCGCGCCACTTGTTGAAGCGGTGGCGCAGGCGGTCAAGATAGAGGTAGACCACCGGAGTGGTATAGAGCGTGAGGATCTGGCTGAACACCAGGCCACCGATGATGGTCAGGCCCAGCGGACGGCGCATCTCGGCACCTGCGGCGGTGCTGAACATCAACGGCAGCGCGCCGAGAATGGCCGCCATGGTGGTCATCAGGATCGGCCGCAGGCGCAACAGGCAGGCCTGACGAATGGATTCGGCCGGGCCCAGCCCTTCATTGCGTTCGAGCTGCAGCGCCAGGTCGATCATCATGATCGCGTTCTTTTTCACCACGCCAATCAAGAGAAACAGGCCCAGCAGCGAGATCAGGCTGAACTGGCCACCGGTCAGGTAGATGCTCAGCAAGGCCCCTACCCCCGCCGATGGCAAGGTCGAGAGAATGGTCAGCGGGTGAATGTAGCTTTCATAGAGAATGCCCAGCACCAGATACACCGCCACCAGCGCGCCGAGGATCATGAAAGGCTGGCTTTTCTGCGCGGCCGCGAAGGCATCGCCGGTGCCGGCGACCTTGACGATGATGTCCTCGGGCAGGCCGACACGCACCAGCGCGCGCTCGATCAGTGGCGTGGCAACGTCCAGGGTCACCCCGCTGACCAGGTCGAAGGAGATGCTCTCCGAGGCGAACTGCCCTTCATGGCTGACGCTGTCGTCGGCCAGGCTGTTTTCGTAGTGAGCGATGCTCGACAGCGGTACGCGCTTGTTGTCCGTGGTGATCACCTGGACCTGCTCCAGGGTGATCGGATCCTGCGCATACCTGGGGTTGATCTCCATCACCACCTTGTACTGGTTGAGGCTGTCGTAGATGGTGGAAATCTGCCGTTGGCTGTAGGCGTTGTTGAGCACCGAGGTCACGGTGCTCATGTCGATGCCCAGGCGCTTGGCCTTGTCGCGGTCGACGATCAGCGTCACCTGGGCGGCCCCGCGGCCTTCGCGGGCATCGATGGCGGTCAGTTCCGGCAGCGCGCGGAAGGCCGCGACGATTTTCGGGTACCAGGTGCGCAGCGCGGACAGATCGCCGCTCTGGATGATGTACGAATACTGCGAGGTGCTCTGCTCACGGGCACCGCCGAACTGCAGGTCCTGGTCGGCCATCAGCATCAGGCGGCCGCCGGGCACCTTGGGCATTTCCTTGCGCAGTCGCTCGATCACCTGCTGCGCGTTGATCTTGCGTTCTTCGATGGGTTTGAGGCGAACCAGAATGGTCGCGTTGTTGCTGCCGTTGTTGCCACCGATGAAGCCGGCCACGCTGTCGACCGCCGGGTCGGCGAGCAATGCGCGGCGATAGGTTTCCATCTTCGGCTGCATGACCGAGAACGACAGACCGTCGTCGCCGCGCACGAAGCCGATCAACTGGCCAGTGTCCTGCTGCGGCATGAAGGTCTTGGGCACCACCACGTAGAGAGCCACGTTGCCGATGATGGTCAGCAGCAAGCTGAGCAGGGTCAGCCTGCGGTGACGCAGAACCCAGCCCAGGCTGCGGTCGTAGGCAGCGACCATGCGCTGGTTGACGCGGTGACTGAAGCGCTGCAGGCGGTTGTCCTTCTCGGGCTCATGCGGCGTCAGCCAGCGCGCACAGAGCATCGGCGTCAGGGTCAGCGAGACGAACAGGGAAACGACGATGGCTACCGCGAGGGTGATCGAGAATTCGCGGAACAGGCTCTCGATGATCCCGCCGATGAACAGGATCGACAGGAACACCGCCACCAGCGAGACGTTCATCGACAGCAGGGTGAAACCGACTTCCTGGGTGCCCAGGTAGGCCGCGCGCAATGGCGGCACACCGTTATCGATGTGCCGGGAAATGTTCTCCAGCACCACGATGGCGTCGTCCACCACCAGCCCGGTTGCCAGGATAAGCGCCATCAACGACAGGTTATTGAGGGAGAACCCCCACAGGTACATGATCGCGAACGTCCCCACCAGCGACACCGGCACGGCCAGGGTGGGAATCAGCGAGGCGCGGAAATTGCCGAGAAACAGGAACACCACCAGCACCACCAGGACCACGGCGATGAGCAGGGTCATCTCGGCCTCGTGCAGGGTGGCGGTGATCACCGGCGAGCGATCCATGGCGATGTTCAGCTCGACACTGGCCGGCAACAACGCTTCCAGGGCCGGTAGCTGTTCCTTGATCTGGCTGACGGTCTGGATGATGTTGGCCCCGGCCTGGCGGTTGATCACCAGCAGCACGGCCGAATTGTCATTGTAGAACCCGCTGTTGTAGCGGTCCTCGACACCGTCGGTGACCTTGGCGACGTCGCTCAGGCGCAGTACCGACCCGTCCTGATAGCGGATGATCAGCGGCTTGTAGTCGTCGGCCTTGTCCAACTGGTCGTTGGCCTGCACCTGCCACTGGCGTTCACCGTCCTCGACGAAGCCGATGGGGCGCCTCACGTTGGTACCGTCGATGGTGGTGCGCACGTCATCGAGCGAGACGTTGTACTGGTTGAGCAGTTGCGGCTCGAGCTCGATACGCACCGCCGGCAGCGAGCTGCCGCCGATCTGCACCTCGCCCACTCCCGGCACCTGGGACAGGCTCTGGGACAGGATGGTCGACGCCAGGTCGTAAAGCTGACCCTTAGCCAGCACGTCGGAGGTCAGCGACAGGACCATGACCGGTGCCTGGGAGGGGTTGATCTTCTTGTAGGTCGGCATGCTGCGCATGCCACTGGGCAGCAGGTTGCGCGACGCGTTGATCGCCGCCTGCACTTCCCGCGCCGCGCCATTGATGTCGCGGTCCAGGTCGAACTGCAGAATGACCCGGGTCGAGCCCTGGCTGGAACGGCTGCTCATGGTGGTCACGCCCGGAATGGCGCCGAACGATCGCTCCAGCGGCGTGGCCACGGTCGAGGCCATGACCTCGGGGCTGGCGCCGGACAGGTTGGCCGACACCACGATCACCGGGAAATCCATGCTGGGCAGCGGCGAGACCGGCAACAGGCTGAAACTGACCCCGCCCAGCAGCATGATCGCCACGCTCATCAGGAAGGTCGCCACCGGGCGACGGATGAAAGGTCCGGACAGGTTCATGATTCAGCCTGTTCCACGGCGGCTGGTCGGCGCCCCCAGCGTCGACCCAGGCGGTCGAAGTACAGGTAGATGACAGGCGTGGTGAACAGCGTCAGCACCTGGCTCACCAGCAGCCCGCCGACCATCACCAGGCCCAGTGGCTGGCGCAACTCGGCACCCGAGCCGCTGGCGAGCATCAGCGGCACCGCGCCGAACAGCGCGGCCATGGTGGTCATGAGGATCGGCCGGAAACGCAGGAGCGCAGCCTGGTAAATCGCGGTCTCGGGATCCAGCCCCTGATTGCGTTCGGCCTCCAGGGCGAAGTCGATCATCATGATCGCGTTCTTCTTGACGATACCGATCAACAGGATGATGCCGATGATCGCGATCATGCCCAGGTCGTTGCCGCTGATCAGCAGCGCGAGCAAGGCGCCCACCGCCGCCGAGGGCAAGGTCGAGAGAATGGTGATCGGATGGATGTAGCTCTCGTAGAGCACGCCCAGCACGATGTACATGGTGACGATGGCCGCCAGCACCAGCAGCAGGGTGCTCTGCAACGACGCCTGGAAGGCTTCGGCAGCGCCCTGGAACTGGGTCTGCACGCCCAGCGGCATGCCAATGTCGCGCTGCACCTGTTCGATGACGTCGACCGCCTTGCCCAGCGCCACACCATCGGCGAGGTTGAACGACATCATCACCGCCGGGAACTGACCGATGTGCGCGATGGCCAACTGGGCCTGGCGCTGTTCGATGTGGGCCAGGCTCGACAGGCGCACCTGGGTGCCGCTGGTGGCAGTGGTGTCGCTGTCGGCCGTCTGATTGGTCGTGCCCGTGCCGTTGACGCTGGCCTTGACGTAGATCCGCTCCAGCGCCTGCGGCCCGAGGGTGCTGGCGTCGGTAGCCTGCAGCACCACTCGGTACTGGCTGGACTGGGTGTAGATGGTCGAAATCTGTCGCTGACCGAAGGCGTCGTACAGCGCGTCGGTGATATCGGCGACATCCACCCCGACCCGCTTGGCCGCATCGCGGTCGATCACCAGGTACACCTGCAGGCCCTTGTCCTGCAGGTCGCTGGCCACATCGGTGAGTTCAGGGCGCTGCTTCAGCGCGTCCACCAGACGGGCGCTCCAGGTGGCGAGCAGGTCGGCGTCCGGGGAGGACAGGCTGAACTGGTACTGAGTGCGGCTGACCCGATCCTCGATGGTCAGGTCCTGCACCGGCTGCATGAACAGGCGCACGCCGAGCAGCTTGTCGACCTCGGGCTGCAGGCGCGCGATGACCTGGCTGGCCGTGAGGTCGCGTTCGCTGTGGGGCTTGAGGTTGATCAGCAAGCGTCCACTGTTGAGCGTGGCGTTGTCACCGTCCACGCCGATGTACGAAGACAGGCTGGAGACGGCCGGGTCCTGCAGGATGATCCTGGCCAGGTCCTGCTGTCGCTCGCCCATGGCCTTGAAGGAAATCGACTGCGGCGCCTCGGAGATACCCTGGATGACGCCGGTGTCCTGCACGGGGAAGAAGCCCTTGGGCACCACCAGGTACAGGAGCACGGTCAGGCCCAGGGTGGCGACGGCGACCAGCAGGGTCAGCGGCTGGTGCCGCAACACCCAGCGCAGGCCGCCACCGTAACGGGCGATCAGCCAGTCGATCCAGGCGCCACTGGCCTTGTAGAAGCGGCTCTGTTCCTCTTCCTTGGGCTCGCGCTTGAGCAGGCGCGCGCACATCATCGGGGTCAGCGTCAGTGAGACCACCAGGGAAATGAGGATGGCCACGGCCAGGGTGATGGCGAATTCACGGAACAGGCGGCCAACCACATCAGCCATGAACAGCAGCGGGATCAGCACCGCAATCAGCGAAAACGTCAGCGACAGCAGGGTGAAGCTGATCTGCCGCGCCCCCTTGAGCGCAGCCTGCATCGGTGTCTCGCCTTCCTCGATGTGGCGCGAGATGTTTTCCAGCATCACGATGGCATCGTCGACCACGAAGCCCGTGGCCACGGTCAGGGCCATGAGGGTCAGGTTGTTGATCGAAAACCCGGCCAGGTACATCACCCCGAAGGTGCCTACCAGCGACAGCGGTACGGCGATGGAAGGAATCAGGGTCGCGCTGAAGCGGCGCAGGAACAGGAACGTGACCATGACCACGAGGGCAATGGCGATCAGCAATTCGTGCTGGACGTCGGTCACCGACGCGCGGATGGTCTGGGTGCGGTCGGTCAGCACCGTAACGTCGAGCCCGGCCGGCATGGTGTCGGTGATCGTGGGCAGCAGCGCCTTGATCCGATCGACCACGTCGATGACGTTGGCGCCCGGTTGACGCTGGATGTTGAGCAACACCGCCTGATTCTGGTTGGCCCAGGCAGCCAGCCGTTCGTTTTCGGCGCCGTCGACGATCTGCGCAACGTCACGCAGCCGCAGCGGGCCGCCGTTGTTGTACGCCAGGATCAGGTTGGCGTATTCCTCGGGCGAACGCAGTTGGTCGTTGGCGTCGAGCATCGACACCCGCGTGGGGCCATCGAAGTTGCCCTTGGGCTGGTTGACGTTGGACGCGCCGATCAAGGTGCGCACGTCGGACAGGTTCAAACCATTGGCCGCGAGCGCTTCAGGATTGACCTTGATACGGACCGCCTGACGCTGACCACCGGCGATGCTGACCATGCCCACGCCGCTGATCTGCGCGATCTTCTGCGCCATGCGGGTGTCGACCAGGTCGTTGAGCTTGGGCAGCGGCATGGTCTTGGAACTGATGGCGATGGTCAGCACCGGGGTGTCGGCCGGGTTGACCTTGTTGTACACCGGCGGCGCGGGCAGGTCCGAGGGCAGCAGGTTGCTGGCGGCGTTGATCGCGGCCTGCACCTGCTGCTCGGCGACGTCCATGTTGATCTCGAGGCTGAAGCGCAAGGTCAGCACCGACGCGCCGCCCGAGCTGGTCGAGGCCATCTGGGTCAGGCCGGGCATCTGCCCGAACTGGCGTTCAAGCGGCGCGGTGACCGCGCTGGTCATCACCTGCGGGCTGGCGCCGGGGTACAGCGTCATGACGCGAATCGTCGGGTAGTCGACCTGCGGCAGCGCCGACACCGGCAGCAATCGATAGGCGAGCACGCCCGCCAGTACGATGGCGAGCATGGTCAAGGTCGTGGCGACAGGGCGCAGGATGAACAGCCGCGAGATATTCATGCCCCGGTCTTGCCCTTCTCGCCCGGCACACCGGCGCCATCCTGGCCCTGCAGATGCTGCCCCGGCGTGGTAGGCACCTTGGCGCTGTCATCGACCACTTCGACCCGGCTGCCATCGCGCAACCGATCGGTGCCTTCGAGCACGACCCGATCACCTTGGGCCAGACCTTGTTCGACCACAGTATTGGCGCCGTCGGTGGGGCCCACCTTGAGCTGACGGATCTTGACCTTGTCGTTACCGTCCATGGCGTAGACGAAAGTGCCGTCGACGCCGTACTGAACGGCTGCCGAAGGCACCAGCACCACCCCTTTGAGGATGTCGGAGAGCAGACGCACGTTGACGAACTGGTTGGGGAACAGGGCTTCGTCCTGGTTATCGAAGAGAGCCTTGAACTTCAGGGTACCGGTGGTGGTGTCGATCTGGTTGTCCAGACTGCCCAACACGCCGGTGGCCTGCTTGCGCGTATCGCCCCGGTCCCAGGCTTCCACGGTAAGTTTGGCGCCGCTGCGGTAACGCGCCAGCACTGGTGTGAGTTCGCTTTCAGGCAGGGTGAAAGCCACGGTGATCGGTTGTACCTGGGTGATCACCACCAGCACGCTGGTGTCGTTGGCAGCCACCAGGTTGCCGATGTCGAGTTGGCGCAGTCCCAGCCGACCGGCGATGGGTGCGCGAATGCGGGTGAAGTCCAGGTTGAGTTTGGCGTCGTTGACCGCTGCCTGGTTGGTCTGGATGGTGCCCTGGTACTGCCCCACCAGCGCCTGCTGGGTATCCAGGGTCTGGCGAGCGATGCTGTCTTCGGCGAACAGGCCTTTGTAACGCTGCAGGTCGATCTGCGCGTTTTTGAGTTGTGCCTGGTTCTGCGCCAGCGTCCCCTGGGCTTGCTGCAAGGCGATTTCATAGCTGCGCGGGTCGATTTCCGCCAGCAGGTCGCCAGCCTTGACTCGCTGCCCCTCCTGGAAGTTGACCTTGACCAGCTCCCCGGCCACACGGCTGCGCACATTGACAGTATTGATCGCGGTCACCGTGCCCAGCGCCTTGTAGTACACCGGGAAGTCACCGGTGACCACATCGGCTACCCGCACCGGGGTGGGCTCGGCCGAACCGCCGAAACCGGGGCGCGCGGAACCTGCATTGCGCCCTGCGCTGGCGGGCGCGGCGGCGCCGCTCTCCGGGCTTTTCTTGGCCGGCCAGAACCACCAGCACAATACGGCGACAACCAGCACCATCAACAGGCCGAACAGCCAGCGACGCGATTTACGGGGACCTGGGGACTGCTTTGAATGATCGACCATTGTGCGGGAGGACTTCTACTTTGAGGAGGCTGAACGATAAGGAGTCGGCGGGCATAAGCAAAGCGCCTTTACGGGCAATTTACCTTGGCCGGAAATGCAGCGGGGGTTACAGGCGATCAACCTGCAGCAGCGGCGCAAGCCGCGTCACGGGCTACGCGGAGCATCTGACCCTGCGCGGTGCCACCGGACGCGGCTTGCGCCGCTGCTACAGCGACATCGCACCCCTGTAGCAGCGGCGCGAGCCGCGTCACGGGCTACGCGGAGCATCTGACCCCACGCGGTGCCACCGGACGCGGCTTGCGCTTCTGCTACAGGGAATACGTTACTTCAAGACAGCGAGGGCCGCCGCGTAGTCGGGTTCCTGGCCGATTTCCGGGACCAGTTCGCTGTACAGCACCTTGTCGTTCTCATCGAGAACGACGACGGCGCGGGCGGTCAGGCCCTTGAGGGCGCCTTCGGCGATGTCGACGCCATAGGCGCGGTGAAAGTCATGGGCGCGGAAGGTCGACAGGTTCTGCACGTTCTCCAGGCCTTCGGCACCGCAGAAACGGGCCTGGGCGAACGGCAGGTCAGCCGAGATGCACAGGATGGCGGTATTGGCCACGTCGTTGGCCTGAGCATTGAACTTGCGTACCGAGGTAGCGCAGGTCGGGGTATCGATGCTTGGGAAAATGTTCAGCACCTTGCGCTTGCCGGCCAGGCTTTGCAGCGAAACGTCAGCCAGCCCGCCGCCGACCAGGGTGAACGCCGGGCCCTGAGCGCCGATCTGAGGAAGCTCGCCGTCCACTTTGATGGCGTTGCCTTTGTGCGTCACTTGAGCCATGAGCCTTGTCCTTTTCGGATTGAGAAAGGGCAAAGTTAAGCATGAAAACAGCCGTACGGCCTATGCGCAAAGTGAAAATAAAAGTTCTGCACACCGCTGCACCCAGGCTGCTCGGGGAAACACATCAACCGGCTCTGGCATGGGCTTCCGCGACTGCTGGCCGAGGCCGCGCCCGCAGTTCGTGCACCAGCCTTGCGCGCTCTCGAGCATTGGTGACGCGGTCAAGAGGAATGTCCGTCCTGACCATCTCGAGTTCATCGGTCTGCGGATTCATCAACTTCACGCACACTGACTGGTCGCCAGTGACTGTACACACGCATTTCTGGGGCAGAAACGCCAGTTCGACGAGCCTGCGCAGTTCCAGCGCGCTGAGTCCGGGGGGCAGCATGGTCAATCTCCTTTGGAGCCGGTGATTGGCGTCCCACCCGTGACGCATTCGGTCTCGGGACTGCAGAACGTTTCGTGTTTCTCAAGGTATATACCTGCTTTCACGCAGGCGCAACGGGAGTTTTCGGCCTACTCGAAGATTCCGATAAGCTGCTGAAACATAAGGATATAAAATTATCGTACTGATCATTCGAAGAAGCGTTTCAGCACTTCAAGACCTGTACACCCGTCGTCGACAGCGCAGCCCTGATCAGTCGCGAGACTTGGGAATCAGCCCCTGCAACTGCTGAGCGAAAAAATGCGCATCCAGCTGACTGGATTCTGCCTCCTTGGTACCGCGATCCTTGCGCCAGAACCAGGCGCCGTCGGCCGAGTCCTTGACGATGGAAATACTTCCGTGACGATCCGAGGTCAGGCCTGCCACGGCAATGACCATCGCCCCGCCCTGCCCCATGACCTGCGGCACCAGCTCGACCCGACGCTGCGCCAGAATGATCGCCAGGGACTCGCTGATGAAGGGCGAATGATCGCTGGGGTAGGTGCTGCTGGTGGCCACCCAGGGCGTGCGCTCGATCACCAGCAGCTGCCGCTCGGTGAGTGGCGCCAGCCAGGTTTCGATCTGAGCGAACAGGGCTTGGATACTGTCCCGCCAGTGCTGGCATTGGTCCTTGAACGCCTGTTGCTGGCGTTGCTGGGTTGCGGCATGTTGCTGGAGCATGTCAGCCAGTTGCTGTACTTCGTCCATCGCTACCACCTCGGTGCGCGCCCGCCCTGGACTGACCGCAAATCGGCCGCCGCAGGTCGGGCATCGGTGGTCAGTGTAACAGGCTTGGTCACACGCTCAGGGAATAGACCAGCGCCGAGATAGCCACCAGGCCGACCAGCGTCACGAATACGTTGGACATGTGCCCAGCGTACTTGCGCATGGCCGGCACGCGACGGATCGCGTACATCGGCATGAGAAACAACAAGGCGGCAATGACCGGTCCGCCGAAGCTCTCGATCATGCGCACGATGTTCGGGTTGAGCGTGGCGACCAGCCAGCAGACCAGCAACATGAACAATGCAGTGAAACGATCAAGGGCCTTGGGGTTGGGACGGCGGCCGGACTTCAGCACCAGGCCCTTGATGCCTTCGCTGGCGCCGATGTAGTGGCCCAGGAACGACTTGGCGATCGCCACGATCGCGATCAATGGCGCGGCGAAGGCAATCACCGGGTTGCTGAAGTGATTGGCCAGGTAGGACAGGATCGACAGGTTCTGCGCCTTGGCCTCGGCCAACTGCGCAGGCGACAGGGTCAGCACGCAGCTGAACACGAAGAACAGCACCAGCACCACCATCAAGCCATGGGCGCGGGCCAGGATCTGGCTGCTGCGTTGGTCGGCGTACTCCCCGTAGCGGCGTTTCTGGTCCACCGCGAAGGCCGAGATGATCGGCGAGTGGTTGAACGAGAACACCATGACTGGAATCGCCAGCCACAGGGTATGAATGAACGCGCCCGGCGCGGGCATCTCACCTGCGGTGGCGAGAATGCCGCCGTTCCAATGGGGGATCAGGTACGAGGCCAGCAGCAACAGTGCAACGATGAACGGATAGACCATGAGGCTCATCGCCTTGACGATGAATTGCTCGCCACAACGCACCACGATCAACAGGCCCAGGATCAATACCAGCGCCAACACCGCCCGCGGCGGGGTCTGCATGCCCAGCTGGTGCTCCATGAAGCTGCCGACGGTATTGGTCAGGCCGACGCTGTAGATCAGCAGGATCGGAAAGATGGCGAAGAAATAGAGCAGCGTGATCAACGCCCCGGCCTTGATGCCGAAATGCTCTTCCACGACGTCGGTGATGTCGGTCCCGGCACGTCCGGACAGCACGAAGCGAGTCAGGCCCTGGTGCGCATAGTAGGTCATCGGAAAGGCGAGCACTGCCAGAATCATCAGTGGCCAGAAGCCGCCGAGGCCGGCGTTGATCGGCAGAAACAGCGTGCCGGCGCCGATCGCGGTGCCGAACAGGCCCAGCATCCATGTGGTGTCGTGGCGGTTCCAGGGCGTCAGCGCGGCGGGCGCCTGCGCGTATCGGGGGTCAAGGCTGTTGGCTTGCTCGTTCATCCGTTCGAATCTCCGCTTGCCGGTGTTCAATCGATGGCCGGAAGCGGAAAAACGTGCAGCTGGCAGCGCCCCGGCCTTGAAAAGGGGCGTGATTGTCCAAGATTGTGCAAGGAAAGCAAAGGGTTACTCGAGCAACGGTGCGCCAAAGCCATTGCGACCCCTCGCCCAGGCGCTGGATTGCGACCACAGCGCGCGTACCGGCGTGCAGACCGCTTGACGAAACAACCTTTCAAGAACAACATTACAAGTGGAACGCCGTTACAATAATAAAATCCTGGAGCAATCCCATGAGCGATACCTTGCAACCCGACCCGAATTCCAAGCGCCAGTCGAGGAAAGCCGCCGCCAGCGGGTGGATAGGATCGGCGCTGGAGTACTACGACTTTTTCATCTACGCCACTGCTGCGGCGCTGCTTTTCCCGCAACTGTTCTTTCCGACAGACAACCCCACTGTCGGCATCATCGTCTCGCTGGCCAGTTTCGGTGTCGGCTACGTCGCCCGACCGATCGGTGCCGTGGTGCTGGGACATCTGGGCGACCGACATGGACGCAAGACCGTGCTGGTCTATTGCATGTTCCTGATGGGTTTCTCCACGCTGAGCATCGGGCTGCTTCCCACCTACCAGCAGATCGGTATATGGGCGCCGGCGATATTGATTTTCCTGCGCCTGGTGCAAGGCTTCGCCGTCGCAGGCGAAGTATCCTGCGCCAGTTCAATGACCCTGGAGCATGCACCCGACGGGCGTCGCGGATACTTCGCCAGCTTCACGCTGCAAGGCGTACAGGCCGGGCAACTCCTGGCCGCTGCAGTATTCCTCCCGCTCGCCCAATTCATGCCTGCCGATCAGTTCGCTGCCTGGGGCTGGCGGATTCCGTTCCTGCTGAGCGCCGTGGTACTGGTGGCCGGTTGGATCATCCGCCGTGAAGTTCATGAAGCTCCGGTGTTCACCGAAGCGAAGACTCACGCTCAACCCGAGAAATTGCCTGTGGTCGAAGTGATCACGCAAAGCTGGCGAGATGTACTGCGGGTGATCTGCATGGCGCTCTCCGCGGTGCTTGCCATCGTCGCCTCGGTCTTCGGCGCAACCTATGCAGTCCAGCCTGCCTACGGTATTGGCTTCCCATCCGGTGTATTCATGTGGATCCCTGTCCTGGGGAATTTGTGTGCAGTCATTCTCATCCCCTTCGTTGGAAAGCTGTCTGACAGGATCGGCCGCCGACCTCCAGTCATCGTGGGAGTCCTGTGCGGCGGGCTGCTGTCATTCGCCTATCTCTACGCGATCAGCATTCACAACCTGTGGCTGTCGCTGATTCTGTCGCTGCTCATGTGGGGCGTGGCGTACCAAGGGTTCAACGGTGTGTTTCCAAGCTTGTTCCCCGAACTGTTCCGTACCCGGGTTCGTGTCACGGGTATGGCAATCGGTCAGAACATCGGCGTGGCCTGCACGGCGTTCCTCCCTGCCCTGTTCGTCACCATTGCGCCTCCCGGAACCGAAAACATCCCCCTGAAAATCGGCGCATTGACGTTCGGCATCTGCGCCATCTCTGCAATCGCCGCGTTCACTACCCGTGAAACCTACCGCATACGCCTCAAGGACCTGGGCGACCCCAATGCCGTCCCGATGTCGAAGGAGGAATATGAACGGGTGCAGGAACTGTCCAGCCGCAAGCCGGCAATGAACGTACCGCAATCGGTGTCGGTAACACGTTCCTGACGCGCAGCAGGCGGACTGTAGACGTACTGCTCAGTGCTCTGCGCAGCGCCACACGCACCTGCACGATGCAGGCAGAAGGTGACGACGCCCTCTGCTTGCGCCGGACGGCCCTGTGGCAACCGCCGGGCCTGACAAGCCATCACTATCAATAAGGAATGAATGTGTGAACGTTGTTCTTCTGGAAGTAAGCCATTGGCACACGCCGCTATACCTGGATGCCCTGGAGCGGCTGGCCGATGTCACCGTCACGGCAGTATCCGACGCCACAGGAACGCGCGGCGCCGCCCTGGCCGAACGCTTCGGCGCAAGGCTCTTTGATGATTGGCAGACCCTGTTGCAGGACCAGCCAGCTGACTTCGCCTTCGCCTTCGGCCCGCACGATGAACTCCATGCCATGGGCAAGACACTGATCGAGCGGCGCATCCCGTTCGCCATGGAAAAGCCCTGCGGGCTCACTCGCCAGGAAGTGCTGGAGTTGCAACGACTGGCCGACGCGGCTGACCTGTTCGTGGCCGTACCTCTGATCTGGCGGCACAGCGAACTGTTGAGCCGGCTCAAAAGTGCGGCGCTGCACACCGGCGCCAAATGGAGGACCCAGTCATTTCGATTCAATGCCGGCCCACCCGATCGCTACCTGACCAACAGCTGCGCCTGGATGCTCGACCCAAGACGCTCGGGAGGCGGCTGCACGATCAACCTGGCCGTTCACTTCGTTGATCTGGTCGAGCAGATTTGCGCCGAACGCATACGCAGCGTTTCTGCGGTGATGTATCGTGACCCGCAACTGGCGGCCGTGGAAATTGGCTCCATGATGACCTTGGTAACCGAGAGCGGCTGCATCTGCACCATCGAAACGGGATACAACTATCCGGCCAACACCCCGGAACAGCGTGAGTATTCATTTTCATTGTCGAGCGATCGGTTCTACGCCCGTTCGACCGCAGAAGGCATGCGTCTGATTGATTCCAACGGCCAGGCCAGCGACCTGCAGATGAGCCTGAACTCGGACGTGTACTACGACAACTTCGTGACCGATGTTCTCGCTGCCGATCGTGACACTGCCTATGAGGGTGCAAGACTTGCGACAATGCATACGGTCCTGAGTATCATCGAGGCTGCTTATGAATCGGATCGCCTGGGTGGCCTTCCCGTTCGGCTCTAGCATCGTGAAACAAAGTTGCCTGGCGTCGGCCGGCAGCGTAGAGGATTGGAAACTTGTCGCATATTGGACGTTACTTCAACACCCTGGAACTGCTGCTTGCTCATCCGGGTGGTCTTTCTCTGTCTGAGATCAGCGAGCAGACCCAAGTTGCGATGGCAACGGCTCACCGCATATTGAGCGCGCTTCGAGAAAGGGGATATGTTTGTCAGGACGAACAAGATCACTACCGCCTGACGCTGAAGATTCCCAGCATGGGCATGAGTTTCATCAATGAAACGGGATTCGCCAGAATCATGCAGCCATTGCTGGATGACCTGGCCATTGAAACCGGCGAGCACGTCCGGCTGGCAGAGGTCGCGGAAGATCATCTGACCTGGGTACTTCAGGCCACCAAGAACACTCGGGGCCTGCAATACCGCCGGGCCTTGGATGAAAAGATCATCCCGCACACGACCGCGGCAGGAAAAGTGTGGCTGTCGACCATGCGCGACGAGCGCGCCATGCGGATCCTGTCAGCCTGGGACATAGAAAACACCCGAGACTACGCAGGCCCCAACGCGCGTGTTTCGATTCGCGACATTTTCGATGACATAGCCTTGATTCGTGGCGAAGGACATGCGGTCGTGCGCGAGGAAGGCGAAGTGGGCGTCTGCGTAGTGGCAGTGGCCGTCTTCGACGCCTCGCGCCCAGCCAACACTGCGCCTGTGGGGACTCTGAGCATTGCCGGCCCCATAGCACGCATGCGCGAAGAAACGCTTGATGCACACCTGGCAAGCCTCAAGCGTTCAGCCATCAAGGTAGGCGAACACTGGGCGCTGTGGAATTCGGTAAGCGAAGAGTGATTCGTTGCCCCATCGCGCGCGCATGCGCTGCGATATGCCAAGTAACGTCCCATGTGCCTGGCCCCTTCTGATCCCGGCGCCTGCATCGGATCGCATTGCAGGCCCTGAGGGCCTGCAAACCCGTGGGCTGCCTATGGGATTATCCATCCCTTGGCGCGCAGGTCCGCCACACCCTTGTTCAGTTCGTGCAACGCGTTTTCCTCGCGGATAATTTCCAGCACGCAGTTTTCGATACCGCAGGTGGCCTGAACGGCCTCACCCAGCCCTACGAAGTCGACTACACCGGTCCCAACCGGATCATGCCCCCAGACATCCATACCGGTGTCTGACACGTGCACAAACTCGATAGCAGCATGGTACGCCAGCAAGCTCGCGACCGGATCTTCAGCGATGTACGCGGCATTGGCGATGTCGTAGACAACCCTGACCGTATCATCGTTTAGGGTTTCGACCACTTCTGCCAGTTGCGGCATCGTGGGGGTGAAGCAGTACGGCGTGTTTTCGAGAAGCAGCCGGACACCGGCCTGCTTCGCCATCGGTGTCAGCACCGCAAGGCTTTCGTACATCCATTCATAGGTCTTTTCCAGTGGCGGGGAAATCATCGGTCGACGAGTGCCAGGGGATATCACCACCTCTTGCGTACCCCAGGCGGCGGCCAGATCGATCACTGCCTTGATGTGATCGATACTTTTCCGACGCATGTTCGCGGCGGGGCTGGCCAGATTGATGTCATAGCCGCCAGCATTGAGGGACCTGACTTTCGCACCGTAATCCAGCAGCCGCACGTAGGCTTCGGACTGCTGGGCAGTCGAGAGTTCCACGGGCCAGCAATGGGGCGAACTGACAGGCACTTCGAACACGCGATGCCCGTGCTCGGAAAGTTCGGCGATGGCATCGATGGCCGTGGACGCCCACAGGTAGGAAAACGTGCTGATGATCATACTCAAACTCCCTTCTTGTTATTGTTTCGACGAAATGGAAAGCGCCACGGACTGTGGGTCCGGTGATTGGCCAAGGCCATATAACGCCTCGATCTTACTTGGCCGGTAGTTCGCCGCAGTAGCCGTCAGGACAGGATAAAAAAACACCAGAATAAACATAGTGGAATCGAGTTACGTTGTCAATTCGATTGCAAAGCACACGCTGTTTTCGTATGTTGGCATTGTTTCGAATGTCCCGGTTCAAACAACGACATCCAATAAATCTAATAAGAAGGACTGCATCAATGAGAGCTCTGGTCAGTGGTGGTAGCAGTGGTATCGGCGCGTCGGCCTGCATGAGAATCGCGGAGGCGGCGCTGGCGCGGGGAGTCCAGCCTAGAATTGCAGTCTGTGGACATGCCCCGAATGACACACAGAAAGAAGTCGTCAGGTCCATCAAGGCCATGGGAGGCGTCGCCATTTCACTGTGCGGCGATCTCGGCAAGGATGAAGTACCGAGTCAACTAGTGGCGACAGCGGTCGCGGAGTTCGGCGGGCTAGACGCCCTGGTGGCCAATGCCGGCATCGCCAGTCCTGGCAAGATTTGCGACCTCACGCTTGCAGATTGGGACGATATGTTTTCGGTCAATCTACGCGGCGCCTGGCTCCTCGCCAAAGCCAGTTACCCGCATTTGCGCGAGAGCGGTGGTGCGGCCTGTTTTACCTCGTCGATGTCTGGCCAGATTCCACATGCCGGCTCGGGCGCCTACAGCCCGACCAAAGCGGCATTGACGATGCTTGCCCAGACACTGGCCCTGGAATGGGCGCCCGAAGGTATCCGCGTCAACGTGGTCTCTCCGGGCATGACACACACACCGATGTCCGAAAAGATCTACGCTGACCCACAACTCAAGAAAGCCAGAGAGGCAATCATCCCGTTGGGCAGGATTGGCCGACCGATCGATATCGCAAACGTGATCGAGTTTCTGGTCAGCCCATTGTCAGGATACGTGACGGGGCAAGATATCTGCGTCGACGGTGGCTTCTCCAAGTCCATCCTCAACCACATACCCGGCCGGCCCGGCTCGAAATCCTGATCACGGCAAAGGCCAAGCGTCGTCAGCGCTGAACCGGAGCATGGTCCAGGGCAATCCAGCCCGCGGTATCCAGCGCGGACATGGGCCGGGCGAAGTAATAGCCCTGCACATAGCGGCAGCCCAATGCGACCAGCGCCTGAACCTCCTCTCGGGTTTCCACGCCCTCGAAAATGCAATCCAGGTCCATGTCCTGGGTCAGTGCGAGCAAGGATTTGACGATTTTGTAACTGGCCGGCTTCTCATGCAGGCGGGCGACGAAACTGCGATCGACCTTGAGTTTGGTCAACGCCAGCGCATGCAGGTGACTGAGGCTGGAATAGCCGGTGCCGAAATCGTCCAGGGAAATGCCGCACCCCAACGAGCGCAGGGTGGCGATCGCTTCCTGGACCAGATCCAGATCCTTGAGGGTCGCCGTCTCGGTGATCTCCAGGTCGACCCGACTCGGATCGAACAGCCCACTGGTGAGCAGTTGGACGATGGCCTGGACCGCGTCGGGCGAACCGCAGTCATGGGCCGACAGGTTGAAAGAAAGACGAATCGGCGCCGGCCAGGCGGCGGCACCCCGCAAGGCCTTGGCCAGCAGCGGCAGGGTCAGGCGATTGATCATGCCGCTGCGTTCGGCGACCGGAATGAACTGGCCGGGCGGAACCGGCCCCAGCTCTACGCTCTGCCAGCGCGCCAAGGCCTCGAAGGCGACGGTAGCACCGTTCTGCAGGTCGACGATGGGCTGGAAGGCGACATGGAACTCACGCTCGAGATCCGCACGTCGCAAGGCCTGTTCGGTGATGATCGCGCTTTGCAGCTGCTTGCGGTGTGCAGCCGAGAACAGCGACATATGGCCGACGAAATGGTGCTTGCTCTGGTACAGCGCGTAATCGGCGTACTCGAACAATTCATGGGCATTGCCGGCCAGATCGGGAAAGGTCGCCAGGCCCATGGATGCGCCCACCTGGATCGGCACATCGACCAGCAGGTACGGTTTGCTCAGTTCCACACAGATGCGTTCGGCAAACAGGGAAATCTCCAGGTTGTCGCCACAGTCGGGCAGGATCAGCGCGAATTCGTCGCCTCCCAGGCGCGCGACCTGGACGTTATCGGGCAGCAGCGCAGCCAGGCGTGTACCGACCTCGGCCAGCAGGCGGTCGCCGACGCTGTGACCGTACAGGTCGTTGACCGGCTTGAAGCCATCGAGGTCGAGGATGCCCACGCCCAGGCGTTGCCTCTCCTCGCCCGCTTTGGCCAGGCAGCCGTCCAGGCAGTTGAAGAACCAGCGCCGGTTGGGCAATCCGGTCAGGCTGTCCTTGTTGGCCAGCAAAAAGTTCTCGTCGCTCAGGGCTTCGCTGTGCGCCTGGGCGTTCACCAGTCCGGTGAAGTTGCGATAGTTGTTCTGCAGCACCACCAGCATGATGCCGGTGACCAGCAACACGTTGACGCTGGTGGCGATGAAGGTGGGGTTGTCGGTAGAGGCAAAGAATGCGACGAAGGCGACGTTGACCACCACCGCCGTCATCAGCGCGGCGGAACGCAGGTGCATCAGGCAGAAAATGCAGCCGATCACCGTAATGGCCATGTAGAAGGCCACGTGCGCCTTGGCGTAACTGTCGCCATAGGGAAATAGCGCCAGCGCCCATACCGTGAAACCGACGGCCACCACGCAGCAGATACGGTTGGTCCGCGCGAGCGCCTGGGCGACCTCGAGGTCGTCGGGTTGCTGCTGCCAGCCTCGACGCCAAGCGACCGCCCGCACCAGGCTGATGATGGTCAACACCAGAGGGATGTGCACGGTCATCCACACCGGCGAACTGGGCATGTGGGTAAAGGCCAGTGCCCAGCTGTTGATCAGCAGGATGAAGTACATCAGAGGAATCTGCCTGGCCAGGGCCTTGTACTGGGCCGCGAGCAGACGCGAGTTGCCTTGAGGTACGCTGCACAGCCGTTTGATCAGAGCGAACAGGCCGGTGCAGGAAAAGCGTCTGGTCGTAGACATCATGTCCGAATGTATGGCTGTAATCAGAGGGTGTCGGCCGAACTCAGCTTTACTGTAGCCAACCGGACGCGATCGAGGCGGTTTATTTGTGTGGCCCGACAGGCTGGGCGCTGGCGGCGTCGGCTTTACCGCCCAGGTACCAGCCCACCACGCCCCACAGCGCGGCGCAGGCGGCGCCCACCAGCGCGATCAGCACCACGCCCTGACCGAGCAGGTCGAGCAGGCTCTTGACCCAGCCGCTGAAGGCGTCGCCACCGCGGTAAACCACGGTGTCGATGAAGTTCTTCGCCTTGTACTTGGTTTCTGCGTCCAGCGGCGCAAACAGCATCTCGCGCCCGGGTCGCACGAACGCGTATTCACCGATGCGCCGGGCAATCATCAGCCCCGCCAGCATGGCGAAGCTCGGCGCCAGCGCCAGGCCGATGAAACCCAGGCACACCAGCGCCGGCACCAAGGCCAGCAAGGTCCTGACCCCCAGTCGCTGCGCCAGCCGGCCGGTGATGAACAGCTGCGCGGTGAGTGCGCCGGCCTGAACGACGAAATCGATGATGCCGAATACCCGGACCTGCTCCTCGCGGCTGGGGAACAACTCGGCCACCAGGCGCGCCTGCTCGAAATACAGAAAAGTGCTGACCGTGGCCAACAGCACCACGAAGGCGCAGACGCCTAGCAGATAGCGCGATTGCAGCACACGGGTCAGCCCGCTGAACGGATTGCCAGCCACCGGGCGGCGTGGGTTTTCGGCCTGGGCGGCGCCGGGCCGTCCTGCCCCGTGCACGGCGCGCCAGCTCATCAACAGGTGCTTGAGGGCGACGGCGATGGCAAGCAACACTGCGGCCAGTACCGACAGCCCACTGGGCCCCATGACACCCACCAGCAAGGCACTCAGGGCCGGGCCGACGAGACCGCCGACGCTCGCGCCCGCGGCAATGAACGCGAACAGGCGCTTGGCCTGTGCGCCATCGAAGACGTCGGCCATCAGGCTCCAGGCCACCGAGATGACGAACAGGTTATAGACCGAGATCCACACATAGAACACCCGCGCCAGCCAGATGCCCTGTTCGGCAGCGCAGAACGCAACGGCGAAGAGCAACAGATTGCCGCAGAAAAAGCCGTAGACCCAATCGATATAGTGAAGCCTGGCCACCTTGGAGTTGAGCCAGCCAAACAGCGGCACGGCGACCAACATGGCGATGAAGGTGGCCGTGAACAGCCATTGCAGGTTTTCCACACCGCCCTGAATGCCCATCGACTCGCGGATCGGTCGCAGCATGAAATAGCCGCAGAACAGGCAGAAGAACAACGCGAACCCGGCCAACGCGGCCTGCCCCTCGCCAGGACGGGCATTGATCACCTGCGTGAAGCGCGCAGCGACGGGGGTCATGGAAGACGCACCTCAGGCAAACTCGGCGGCAATGCGCTTGAGTTGCTCGGCATTGGGCAAACGACCCTGGCCGGCGAGCAGGTTGTCAAGCACATAACGCGGCTGCGACGTGGCGGGAATGACGGCGGTCACCGCCGGATTGGCCAGGACGAACTTGAGCATCAACTGCGCCCAGGAACTGGCATCCAGCTCGGCGCTGGCCCATTCAGGTACGGCACGACCCTTGACCTTGGCGAACAGGCGGCCGGCTTCGAACGTCCGATTGATCAGGGTGGCGATACCCTTGTCGGCGCAATACGGCAGCAGCTTGCGCTCGGCATTGCGCGCGCCGATCGAGTAGTTGATCTGCACGAAGTCGACGGGCTCCTGCTTCAGCACGGCCAACAGCTCATCGTGGGCCGACTCCACGTAGTGCGTAACGCCAATGTAGCGGATGCGGCCCTGAGCCTTGAGTTCGCGCAGCAGCGCTAATTGCGTGTGGGTGTCCTGCAGGTTGTGAACCTGAATCAGATCGATCGTGTCGGTGCGCAGCGCCTTGAAGCTGGCCTCGATCTGGCGCATACCGGCCTCGCGGCCAGTGGACGAGACCTTGGTCGCCAGAAACACCTTGTCGCGTGCGGCGGCTTGAGCCACCAGCTCGCCGCTGACTCCTTCCGCCCGACCGTAGCTGGGCGCCGTATCGATGACCTTGGCGCCACCCGCGACGAACGCCGCCAGCACCTCGCGCAGAGGGACCATGTCCGCCGACTCCGGCTCCACATTGAACGTCTGGGACGTACCCAGTCCGATTACCGGGAGTGACTCACCGGTCGCCGGGATCTTGCGCTGCAGCAGCGGCTGCGCTGCAAACGCCAGGCGCGACATCAGTGGGCCACAACCGGCCAGGGCGCCGAGCGCGGCGGTGTATTGAACGAACTGGCGGCGAGTCGGCATGGTGCTGCTCCTTGAGCTCTATCACGCGAAATGTGGGGAGACTTCCTACAAAGGGGTGGAACTGAGTATGGCGAAGTACCGATCACAAGGGGCGCCGATGTCTGCTGATGAAACATGAAGATAAAAATTAGCCACTCACCGCATTTCGCCTGGCACAAACACAAAGCCCCCAGGCAATGAAATTGCGCCAGGGGCGTCGTGCGAAAAATCGACCCGTTCAAGCAGCCGATACGGCGGGACTCAATGCATGAACAGCGCGATCAGAATAATGATCGGGATAGGCACACCGAGGAAGAACAAGAGAATCGAGCGCATGGTAATACTCCTTGATCAGCGAATCGAAGTGGGTGTGTGAGTGCGGGTGCGGTCGCGTTCATGCCAGACCACGGCATCGCGGCTGCGGCCACCGAAGGTTGCTGCGAAACTGGCGAAAAACGCACCGCAGAGCAAGGCAACGAAAGTCCACAGTGCAGTGGCGGCAGCGACTTTCTTGGCGGTGTCGGCGGCCTGGCGGGCAGCCAGTTCAGCGACTTGCACCGATTTCAGCGCCTGACCATAGACCTGATCGACACGCTGTTCGGCTTGGGCTTGAGTCAGGTTGGTGCGCTGGCTGACCAGCTGCGCCAGGTAAGCACGGTCTTCGACAACGAGTTGTCCATCGTTGCTCACGGTACGGGCGAAGATGCGGGTCATCACGGCGTGTGCCGCGTCATCGCTGACCGCGACGGGACGGTTGTCGCGAAACAGCATGTCGACGAAATAACCATAGGGGTCACTCGCGCTATCACTGTTGGAGCTCGCAGCTGCGACGGATGCCCCACCGGCGACGCTGGCAGTGGCCTGCATACCGCTGCCGATCGCACCGCCCACCGAACCCAACACCAGCATGGCGGTGACCAGCGAAGCAACGGCCCAGGCCAAGAAGCCATGGGCGGTGTCGCGGAAGTACACTTCATCGCCATGCATATTTGCCCACTTGACCCGCAACCGGCCGGCCAGATAGCCGCCCATGCCCGATGCGGCGATTTGCGTGAAGGTCAGCCACAGGACGGTCGAGACACCGAGGGTCGTGGCACTCACGCCTTTGTCAGCCCACGGCGATACAGCCGAGAACCCCAGGCCGAAGCCCAGTACGACGAGAATCATGGAAAGTGCGGAGGCAGCAGCGGCGCCGGCGAAGATCGCGGCCCAGGAGACTCCCGAGTGATTGGAGCTGTCCGCGGAGGCGGATAGCGCGGCAGAAGGAAGGTGTTCGGCAGGGCTCATCATTACTGTCGTGCTCCTAGCAGGTTGAACCTGTGTGATCGCTCACGTACGGTTTGCCAGGGATACCGGTGCACACACCATGCCAGCCGACTATTAATAGATACGTATGTAAATCAACTGGTTATAAGACAAAGCTAGAAGTAAGTTCAGGCAGAATGCCCGAATCGAGGCGGATCGACCGGGCTTTTTGCATTATTTAGAAACGTAAAATAGATTGACTGTTAGACTGCAAAGCTCACGGCGCAGTGGTGTTCTTCTGCTCCGCCGGATAGAACTCCCCTTCCATGTTCTGTTTTTCCAGAGACGCACGGAGCAAGGCTTCGGCTGCACCCACCTCGGCATCATCGTCAACGTTGGCGACCACCAGCCATAGACGCTGCAGATTCTGTTCGTGAGTCCCTTCACTGAGCATGTCGTGGCTGACGGTAGGTTGCCCGCGCCAGAAGCATTTGCTATCGACCTCGCTTTCCACGTCATAGGTGCACTTCGGCCCTGCCAGCCAGATTTCGCTGACGGTGCGCAGATTGGCTCGTTCGATGTCTTGTTGCTGAATTCGGAGTGTCATTGTGAAGACCCATTGCGAAGGAGCGGTAGGGCTTTGAACCCCGGGCGCATCGCCAAGTTCTACCGGGAGTGACACTATTGTGTACAGGCTTGAACCCATCGGGAGATCGAACATGAAAGCGACGATTGCAGCGCTTGCACTGGGCGTTGGACTGGGCTTTGCACTGGCTTCGGCCGAAGCCAGCGACGCCAATCCGCTGGTAGCCGAACGTTGGCAGAGCCGCCCTTTGATCGTGATCGTCCCCAACGCCCAGGACGCGACCCTGTTGGAGCTGCGGGAAGCCTTGGGCAGGCCAGACGCCCGTGAAGGGTTCGTCGAACGGGAGATGGTGCTGTACGAGATCGTCGCGGGTGCCGCCAGCCGCAATGGCCAGCCGCTGAGCGGTTCAGCCAGTGCAGCACTGCTACAGGCGGTCGGGCATCGAGGCGATGCCGGGGCACGGGTGATATTGGTGGGCAAGGACGGTGGCATCAAGGTCGACCGGCCAGGGCCGGTCGATCCCGAGTCGCTGTTCACTACCATCGATCGCATGCCGATGCGCCAAGGGCAGTGAACCGAGCCTCAGATGCCTTCGCGGGCGATGTCCATGGCGAAGTAGGTGAAGATCAGGTCCGCGCCCGCGCGCTTGATGGCGCCCAGGCTCTCGCGCACGATACGCTGCTCGTCCACTGCCCCGGCCTGGCCGGCGAACTTGATCATGGCGTATTCGCCGCTGACCTGGTAGGCCGCCAAGGGGAGTCGCGAGGCTTCGCGGATGTCGCGAATGATGTCCAGGTAGGCCCCGGCCGGCTTGACCATCAGCGCATCGGCGCCTTCCTGCTCATCAAGCAACGACTCACGCACCGCTTCGCGGCGATTCATCGGGTTCATCTGGTAGGTCTTGCGGTCACCCTTCAGCGCAGTACCACCGGCTTCGCGGAACGGCCCGTAGAACGACGACGCGAACTTGGTCGAGTAGGCCATGATCGACGTATCGAAGAAGCCGGCTTCGTCCAGCGCACTGCGAATCGCCTGCACCTGACCGTCCATGGCCGCCGATGGCGAGATGAAGTCGGCACCTGCCCGTGCGGCGACCACGGCCTGCTTGCCGAGATTGATCAAGGTGGCATCGTTGTCGACCTGATCACCGTGCAGGACACCGCAGTGCCCATGGGAGGTGTACTCGCAGAAACAGGTGTCGGCCATCACCACCATTTCCGGAACGGTGTCCTTGCAGATGCGCGCGATACGCGACACCAGGCCGTTTTCGTTCCAGGTGTCACTGCCGTCGGCGTCCAGATGGTGGGACACGCCAAAGGTCATCACCGACTTGATACCGGCACGCGCGTAGCGCTCGATCTCGCCGGCAAGCTTGGATTCGGGAATGCGCATGACTCCCGGCATGCTGCTGATAGGGACGAAGTCATCGATTTCTTCTTCGACGAAAATCGGCAGCACCAGGTCGCCTAGGTTGAATTCGGCTTCCTGGAACAGATCGCGAAAAGAAGCGTTGCGGCGCAGGCGACGGGGCCTGGCGGAAGGAAACTGGCTGGGCATCATGGATTCCACTGGTAAGGGCATACGGCATCGAACGACCAAGCTTAGGCCGGGACGCAGGCATGGGGCAAACCGGATTTCGATAAAGCTGCGTTGCATGCCCCGTAACAATTTGCGTGAAACGGCTGGCTCGAGGACGCCGAGACGGCACCGGGTGCTTGCAACGCAACTTACCCGGCCGCCAGAGGGTCAACCCTGACGACATCTTCACCGCGATTTCCTCGCGAACTCAATGTGGGATCGAATCGACATGCCTAATCAAGCTCCAACTTCAGCCTCCTCCGCCGCCAACGATCAACTGTGCATCAACACCCTGCGCACCCTGGCGATGGACGCGGTACAGAAAGCCAATTCCGGTCACCCCGGCACCCCCATGGCATTGGCCCCTGTGGGCTATACCCTGTGGAGCCGCTTCCTGCGCTACCACCCCGAGCATCCCGACTGGCCCAACCGCGACCGCTTCGTGCTCTCCGCCGGCCATGCCTCCATGCTGCTGTATGGCCTGCTGCATCTGGCCGGTGTCGAGGAAATCGACGCAGACGGCACCAAAACCGGCCAACCGGCCATCAGCCTCGACGATATCCAGCAATTCCGCCAGATGGACTCGAAAACCCCAGGTCACCCGGAATACCGTTACACCACCGGCGTGGAGACCACAACGGGTCCGCTCGGGCAAGGGTGCGCCAACAGCGTGGGCATGGCCATGGCTCAGCGCTGGCTCGGCTCGCGCTTCAATCGGGACGATCTGAAGCTCTTCGATTACAACGTCTACGTGATCTGCGGCGACGGCGACATGATGGAAGGCGTCAGCAGCGAAGCCGCGTCGATGGCCGGCCACCTGAAGCTGTCGAACCTGTGCTGGATCTACGACAACAACACGATCAGCATCGAAGGCCATACCGAGCTGGCCTTCAGCGAAGATGTGATGACCCGTTTCAAGGGCTACGGCTGGAACATGCTGCACGTGACCGATGCCAACGATACAGAGGCGCTGGCCAAGGCATTCGAGCAGTTCAGCCAGACGCACGATGCACCGACCCTGATCATGGTCGACAGCGTCATTGGCTACGGCGCGCCGAACAAACAGAACACGGCGGCCGCCCACGGTGAAGCCTTGGACGACGATGAGATCAAGCTGGCCAAGAAAGCCTACGGTTGGGATGAGAACAGCAGTTTCTCGGTGCCTGAGCAGGCTGCTCACCACCTGCGCGACACGCTGCTGAACAATCATGGCGAACGCTATGAGCAATGGGAGCAGCAGCTGCAGACCCTGAGCGAGCGGGAACCGGAGCTGGCCGAGCAACTGCGACGCATGCGGGCCGGCGAAATGCCAGAAGGCTGGGAAGCGGAATTGGAAGCCTTCGACACCGACGCCAAAGGCCTCGCGACACGCGCTGCCGGGGGGAAAGTGCTGAACGCGTTTGCCAAGAAGATCCCCTGGTTGCTGGGTGGATCGGCCGACCTGTCGCCTTCGACCAAGACCAACCTGACCTTTGACGGAGCCGGCAGTTTCTCGGCCACGGAGCCCGGTGGTCGCAATCTGCACTTCGGCATCCGTGAGCACGCCATGGGCGCCATCGCCAACGGCCTGGCGCTTTGCTACATCCGACCCTACACCTCGACCTTCCTGGTATTCAGCGATTACATGAAACCGCCGATTCGCCTGGCGGCGATCATGGAGTTGCCGGTGGTGTTCGTGTTTACCCACGACTCGATCGGCGTGGGCGAGGATGGTCCGACCCACCAGCCTATCGAGCATCTGACCCAACTGCGGGCCACGCCGGGACTGTTGACGTTGCGTCCGGGTGATGCCAACGAAACGACCCAGGCCTGGAAGATTGCCTTGGCACAGACCGACCGGCCTTCGTGCATCGTGCTGTCACGCCAGCCCATGGCGACGTTGGATCGTGAGCGCTTCGCCAGTGCCGAAGGCGTTGCTCGGGGCGGCTATGTCCTGGCCGACAGCGACAACCCGCAGGTGATCCTGATTGCCACCGGCAGCGAGGTGGGCTTGGCGGTTGAAGCTTATGAACAGTTGCAGGCACAGGGCATTGCGGCGCGAGTCGTGAGCCTGCCGTCCTGGGAGTTGTTCGAGGAGCAGGACGCGGGTTATCGCGAGCAGGTGCTGCCAGCGGCAGTCACAGCACGCGTGGCCATCGAACAGGCTGGGCCGCTGGGCTGGGATCGGTATGTCGGCGCGACAGGCGGGAAAGTGGTCATGAACAGCTTCGGCGCCTCTGCACCGATCGACAAGTTGCAGGCCAAGTTCGGGTTTACCGTAGACAACGTGGTGAAGTTGGCCAAAGAGCAGATTGGTTGATTGCGCGGATGTCATAGGGGTATGCGGTGAGGCCGGACGCGGCTTGTGCCGCCGTTACAGGGGTGCGCGGTGTGTCTGGATGAACGCGGTGTGGCCGGACGCGGCTTGCGCCGCTGCTACAGGAGTGCGCGGTGTCTGTAGCAGCGGCGCGAGCCGCGTCGGCGGTGGATGCGGTGTGTCTGGATGAACATGGCGACGTCGCAGGCGTTACACACGAATACGGTTTGCGATGGCGCAGGCGATGGCTAAAATGGCGGCTTTCGCATGCGCCTTTCGCATGCACCCTGCCGTGAAGCCGATGACATGCCCTTCGACCTTCTTTCCAGCCTCAGCGTTACGCCGAGCGTTCTGCTCATTCTCGTGTTGGTGGCGTTCATCGCCGGTTTCATCGACGCCATCGCCGGCGGCGGTGGCCTGCTCACCACCCCTGCCCTGCTCACCGCCGGCCTGCCGCCTCATCTGGTGCTGGGCACCAACAAACTGAGCTCGACCTTCGGCTCGGCCACGGCCGGCTATACGTTCTATCGCCGCAAGTTGTTTCATCCCGGTCAATGGAAGAACGCCCTGCTGGGCACCTTGCTGGGTGCCTTCCTGGGCGCGGGGGCCGCGCACTACATGCCCGCCGAATGGCTGAACAAGATGCTGCCGGTGATCGTCTTCGCCTGCGGCCTGTACCTGCTGTTCGGGGGTACACCCAAAGCCCCACTGGACAGCGACGCGCCGATCAAGCGCAAATGGCAACTGCCCCAAGGCCTGACCCTGGGCTTCTATGATGGTGTGGCAGGCCCCGGGACCGGAGCTTTCTGGACCGTCAGCACGCTGCTGCTCTACCCGCTGGATCTGGTTCGCGCCAGCGGCGTGGCGCGCAGCATGAACTTCGTCAGCAACATCGCGGCACTCACGGTGTTCATCGCCAGTGGCCAGGTCGACTGGCTGATCGGTTTGAGCATGGGCCTGGCGGTCATGGTGGGCGCCTTCTTCGGCGCGCGCACCGCGATTGGCGGCGGGGCCAAATTCATTCGCCCGGTGTTCATCACCATCGTCCTGGCGCTGACCGTACGCCTAGCTTGGCAGCACTGGTTCGGGCAGGCCTGAGCGGCGCGCCACATAGAGGTCGATGAGGTGCCGGGCAATCGATCGCCCGGCCGGCAGGGCCGGCAACGCGTCGATGTGAAACCACTGCGCGTCCTCGATCTCGTCCAACTGCGGAACGATCTCGCCGGCCGCATATTCGGCGTGAAAGCCCAGCATCATCGAATGGGGAAACGGCCAGCACTGGCTGCCGATGTACTGAATGTTGCGAACCGTGACTTGCACTTCCTCCATCACCTCGCGGCGCAGGCAGTCCTCGGCAGATTCGCCCGGCTCGGCAAAGCCTGCCAGTGTGCTATAGACACCAGGGACGAATCGCGGCGAACGCGCCAGCAGCACCTCGTCGCCACGGGTGACCAGCACGATCATGCTCGGCGAGATCCGTGGGTAGCTGCGCAGCTCGCAACGTGCACAATGCATCGCCCGCTCGCCCTGGACCTGCTGCATGGGCCCGCCGCAACTGCCACAGAACCGATGCTCACGCGCCCAGGTGCCGATCTGCGCGGCGTAGCCGAGCATGCGATAAACCTGAAAATCACCTTCGAGCATGAACTGACGCAAGCCTTGCCAATGGCAGTCATCCGGCGTGTCCGGGCTGCGCAGTTCGAGCAGGTAGACCGGCTGGCCATCGAAATGGCCGATCCCATGTTCGGCCAGTATTTCCAGGGGTTGCTGCTTCAGCCATTGGCGCTCGAACAGCACGCCTTGGGCAGCGCAGAGAAACCCCTGGCTGCTGCGGGCGACCGCCAGGCCGCCAGGTAGCGCGGTATCGAGTACCGCCGTGGTCCAGCGTTCACTCATCGAATCCAATCCTCGTTTGCCACTGTCGCCCGATCATTCCACACACACGCCGGCTGTCGCCGCTGCGCGAGCCTGGGCCGGGTTCTGCGCGCGGTACAGGTTGAGCGCGGTGTTAATGATGCCCAGCTGGCTGAACGCCTGCGGAAAATTGCCCAGCATGCGCCCCGCCTTGGGGTCGTACTGCTCGGCCAACAGGCCGACGTCATTGCACAGGCCGGCCAGACGCTCGAACAGACGTTGGGCGTCGGTCATACGGCCTTGCAGCACATAGACATCGGCGAGCCAGAAAGAGCACACCAGAAAAGTCCCCTCGCCAGGGTCCAGCCCATCGACGCCATGGGCGGTGTCGTAACGCAGCAGCAGACCGTCGCGCATCAACGTGCTCTCGATGCGCGCCACGGTCGCCACGACACGTGGGTCGTCCGGCGGCAGGAACCCGGTCAAGGCGATCTGCAGCAGGCTGGCGTCGGTATGGGTCGAGCCATAGGCCTGGACGAAATGGCCGTGTTCGGTATCGATGCCCCGACTGCACACCTGAGCATGGATCCGGTCGGCGACGGCGCGGTAGTGCTGGGCTTGCGCGCGGCCCTCTTCGGTCGGCTCGGCAAGGGTCGCTGCGCGGTCGAACGCCACCCAGGCCATGACCTTGGAATGGGTGAAGTGCTGGGGTTCGCCGCGGATCTCCCAGATGCCTTCGTCGGGCTGATCCCAGATGCTTTCCAGGTACGGCAGGATGACCCGAAAGATCGCGGCACCGCGGGGATGACGGGGCAGCCCGGCGCGAATGGCCTGGCTCATGGCGTCGGCGACTTCGCCGTACACATCCAGCTGGCGCTGGGTCGCCGCGCCGTTGCCGATGCGAACCGGCGCCGAACCCTCATAGCCGGTCAGCCACGGCAAGGTCTGCTCGGGCAATCGGCGCTCACCGGCCAGGCCGTACATGATCTGCATCTGCTCGGGGTTGCCGGCGACCGAGCGCATCAGCCACTTGCGCCACGCGGCCGCCTCTTCGTAGTAGCCCAGGTTCATGAATGCCAGCAGGGTCATGGTCGCATCGCGCAGCCAGCAGTAGCGGTAGTCCCAGTTGCGCTCCCCGCCCAGTTGTTCGGGCAGCGACGTGGTCACGGCAGCAACGATGCCGCCGGTGGGGGCATAGGTCATGGCCTTGAGGGTCAGCAGCGAGCGTTTCACCAAGGGCGTCCAGCCGCCGACGTCCGGGCAACGCTGGGCGAACTCGCGCCAATAGCGTTCCGTTTCAACCAGAGACAGTTCAGCCTCCACCGCCGGTTGCACGGGCAGATGCGAGGGTTGAAAACTCAAGCGATAGCACAATTGCTCGCCGGCTTCGACCTTGAAGCGGCTACCGGTGCGGTGGTCCACGGCGTGCAGATCGGAGGCGCTGCGCAACACCAGCATGTCGGGGCCGGCCACTGCCGTGAGCGTCCGGGGCTGAGCCTGTTCGACCCACGGCACACTGCTGCCATAGTCGAAACGCATGACCAGCTCCATGTCGAACTCGACCTGTCCGCTCAGACCGACCACCGTGCGCACCACGCAGTCCTGCTCGCCGACCGGCATCCAGTCGACGAGCATGGCGCTGCCCTGCTCGGTATGAAACACCGTCTCCAGAATCATCGTGCTGTCACGGTAGCGTCGCTCGGTGCCGGTCAACGGCTGACTGGGACAGATACGCCAGCGGCCGTTGTCGCTGCTGCCCAGCAAGGCGGAGAAACAGGCGGGGGAATCGAATCGGGGAAAGCACAGCCAGTCAAGCGACCCGCAGTGGTCGACCAAGGCAGCGGTACGGCAATTGCCCAACAGGGCGTAGTCTTCGATCAGCGCCGGCATGGGACCCTCATGACCAATGGCGCGGACCAGGAACGGTGCCGCGCCTGGAATCTATATCAACGTTGCGCGCGCGGCAGGATCAGTTGGTGAATGGCCTGCGCCACGCCATCCTCGGCATTGCTGGCAGTGACCGCATCGGCCTGCTCGCGCACGACCTCCTCGCCCTGGCCCATTGCCACGGAAAATCCAGCACGTTTGAACATGGCCACGTCGTTGCCGCCGTCGCCCAGCACGGCCGTGTTGGCCAGTTCGATGCCCAGACGCTCGGCCAATGTGGCCAAGGCTTCGCCCTTGTTGGCCAGCACCGCCGTAATGTCCAGGTAGTAGCGCTGCGAGCGCGCCGCGATGGCCTTGCCGTGCAACGGCGCCTGCAACTGCTGTTCAAGGTCGATCAACAGCTGGAAGTTGCCGGAGGTGGCGACCATCTTGTGCACGCGGTCCAGATACGGCGTGAAGTCTTCGACGATCAGCGGCTCGTAGCCCAGCGCGTGCAGCTCCTTGGGGAAATACTCGGCCTTGCGATCCCGCGCCAGCCACTGGTCGTCAGCGAACACCCAGACATCAAGGTCGTGTTCGGCGAACAAAGCCAGGCAGATGTCGACAGCCTCGCGGTCGACCCAGTGGGACTGCAGTTCGCTGCCATCGGCATTGATCAGCACGCCGCCGTTGAATGCAGCGGTCGGCAAGTCGATGCCCAAGGCCTCGATCTGCTGGCGCATGGCCCGCGGTGGACGGCTGCTGGCCAAGGTGAACTTCACCCCGGCCGCGCGCAATTGCGCCACGGCCTCGATCACTGCGTGGCTGAGGCTGTGATCGGGCATCAGCAGGGTGCCGTCCATGTCGCTGAGGACCAACTGGATGAGGTGATTCGACGGAGCACTCATCCCAGACGATGCCAGTGGTGGCCGTCGCGGGCCAGCAGCTCGTCGGCCGCCTCCGGACCGTCCTCGCCCGCTGCGTAGGTGGCAATGCTGCCACCCTCGCGCCAGGCATCGAGGAACGGCTGCACTGCGCGCCAACCGTTCTCGATATTGTCGGCCCGCTGGAACAGGGTCTGGTCGCCGATCAGGCAGTCGTAGATCAAGGTTTCATAGCCGGTGGACGGCTGCATCTGGAAGAAGTCCTTGTAGGCGAAGCCCAGCTTGACGTTCTCCAGTTCCATGGCCGGTCCCGGACGCTTGGCCTGCAGGTCGAACCACATGCCCTCGTCGGGCTGGATCTGGATCTTCAGGTAGTTGGACTTGAGCCGGTCCACTTCGGTGTCACGGAACTGCGCGTAGGGCGCTGGTTTGAAACAGATGGCGATCTCGGTATCGCGCACGCTCATGCGTTTGCCGGTGCGCAGGTAGAACGGCACACCCACCCAGCGCCAGTTGTCGACCATGACCTTAAGCGCCACGTAGGTTTCAGTGGTGCTCTGGGGATCGACCTTGGGTTCTTCGCGGTAACCGGGTTTGTCGCCCTGTCCCGCCGTGTACTGGCCGCGCACCGAGTTCTTCAGGGCATCAGCCTTGGACCAGGGCCGGATGGCACCGATGACCTTGGCCTTCTCGCCGCGAACCGCATCGGCGCCGAAGGCCGCTGGCGGTTCCATGGCGATCATGGCCAGTAGCTGGAACAGATGGTTGGGCACCATGTCACGCAGGGCACCGGTCTGGTCGTAGAAGTTGCCACGGGTCTCGACCCCGACCGTTTCGGCTGCGGTGATCTGCACGTGGTCGATGTAGTGGTTGTTCCAGAACGCTTCGAAGATACCGTTGGAAAAGCGACTGACCAGAATGTTCTGGACGGTTTCCTTACCCAGGTAATGATCGATGCGGTAGATCTGCTTCTCGCTCATGACGCTCAACAGACACGCGTTGAGCGCTTCGGCGGAAGCCAGGTCGTGACCGAAGGGTTTTTCGATCACCACCCGGCGAAAGGCGTCGGGCTGCTCCTTGAGCAACCCGCTGCTGCCCAGTCGCTGCGCCACTTCACTGAAAAAGCGCGGCGAGGTGGCCAGGTAGAACATGGCATTGCCGGTGCCATTGACTTCGATACGCTCGGCAATGGCCTGATAGGTGGCCTCGTCGAGGAAGTCGCCGGAAATGTAGCTGATGCGCTTGCGCAGCTTGGCCCAGAGCGCCGGATCGAGCACCTTGTCCGGCTCGTCGACGCCCTTGGCCCGCGCCTGTTCGATGATGAAAGCTTCGAGCTTCGCGGCGAAATCCGCGTCGCTCACCTCGTTATGGTCGACCCCGACGATGTGCAGGCCGTTGTCCAGCAGTCCATCCCGGCTCAAATTGTACAAGGCCGGCATCAGCAAGCGTTTGACAAGGTCGCCATGGGCGCCGAACAGAAACAGGGTTGACGGTGGAGCGGCATCTACTTTCGAGGTCGCTCTACTCATTTGGGAACCTCGACATGGCCGCCGAAGCCGAAACGCATCGCCGAGAGGATCTTGTCACCGTAGGTGGCGTCCTGACGCGAGCGGAAACGGGCGAACAAGGCGCTGGAGAGCACCGGTACCGGTACCGCCTGCTCGACCGCAGCGTCGATGGTCCAGCGACCTTCGCCACTGTCGGATACCACGCCGGAGTACTGGGTCAGCTGCTGGTCGCTGGCCAGAGCATCGGCAGTCAGGTCCAGCAGCCAGGACGAAACCACGCTGCCACGACGCCAGACTTCGGCAATGTCGGCCAGGTTCAGGTCGAAGCGCTGGTCTTCGGGCAGCTCGCTGCTGGATTTGGTCTTGAGGATGTCGAAGCCTTCGGCGAAGGCCTGCATCATGCCGTACTCGATGCCGTTGTGGATCATCTTGACGAAGTGACCCGAACCGGCGGGGCCTGCATGGATGTAACCACGCTCGGCACGGTCATCCGGGCTGTTGCGGTCGCGGGTGCGGGGAATGTCGCCCATGCCGGGTGCCAGGCAGTCGAACAACGGGTCGAGGCGTTCGAAGATTTCCGACTCGCCACCGATCATCATGCAGTAGCCGCGGTCCAGGCCCCAGACGCCGCCGGAGGTGCCGACGTCGACGTAGTGCAACTGGCGCGCCTTGAGGTCGCGTGCACGGCGGATGTCGTCCTTGTAGAAGGTGTTGCCCCCGTCGATGATCACGTCATTTGGCTCCAGCAGGTCAGCGAGCTGGGCGATGGTGGCCTCGGTCGGAGCCCCGGCGGGCAGCATGACCCAGACCGCGCGCGGCGTGTCCATCTTGCTCACCAGATCGGCGAGATCGGCGGCACCGGTAGCGCCCTCACCGGCCAGGCCATGCACCGAATCCTGATTGCGATCGAAGACCACCGTTTGATGACCAGCGCGCATCAGCCTTCTGGCGATGTTTCCGCCCATGCGGCCCAGCCCAATGATTCCCAGTTGCATGCGAGAGCTCCACTCTATGTTGCTTGAAAAAGATATTTCTTGAACGGTGATGTCCTGGAAGCGGGTCAGGGTATTACCCGAACGAGCCTCCAAGTTAGTCCCGGACGATACCGGGAAGTTTCCGAGTATACCTTTGGTCGGTTGCGGGGCTGGCCAAAAAACTTGAATTTTTGTCGATTTCATCAAGACGCGCTTCTGGAGCGGTACACAAATCGCAATGGTTTTGTTCCAGGAGCCATGAGGGTTCGCCAACAGGCTTGAGCAAGGGCCGCGAAGCCGCCAAAACGCCCACCGGACAAGGCCTGTAGTACGAGTGTGCCAATAATAATCGCCCGTCAGTCGCGCGCCCGGCCCAAAAAAATGGCGGATCTCCTACACTCAGGTCACAGGCGATCTATCGCTTGGAAATCCGATGCAAAAAACTCGAAACTTTTTGCAAATCAGACAGGTCAGGATAGGAAGCAGGTTATTCGATGTTTCTTGTCCGCCAAACCTGCTATCCCGTGAATCATTGCAGCCTGCGGCAGGAACGCCGTTGTCTGCAGCGCCTGTGCGTGTGTCAGCGGGAAGCGCTAATCGATCAGCGCTTTTTCAGAGTCAGGATCTGCCATACAAGTACGTAATGCACGGGAGAGAACAATGATCAGTGCCGCTGTCGAAAACCACGGAGAGCGTTTCAACAGGCAAGCGGCGGAACCCGCCCACTTGCAGGTTCCCACGCCTATCAGCAAAGCACTGCAGACGCCGTCCAGCGTCCACAAGCAAAAAGTTCTTTTCGTGACATCGGAGATCGCCGACCTGGTCAAGACCGGCGGCCTGGGTGACGTGTCGGCTGCGCTGCCACGTGCCATGAGCCAGGTTCACGACGTTCGTGTGCTGATTCCCGGCTACCCGCAAGTGCTCAACAGTGACAATCCGATTCATGTGGTTGGCGAATTGAGCGGCCACGCCGCCCTGCCGCCCTGCAAGATCGGTCGTATGGACATGCCCGACGGGCTCGTCATCTACGTGCTGCTCTGCCCCGAGTTGTACGAGCGTGACGGCACGCCTTATGGCGCCAACAACGGTCGCGACTGGCCGGACAACCATATTCGCTTCGCCCGCCTGGGCCTGGCTGCTGCCGACATCGCAGCCGGTCAGGGCATGGTCCACTGGAAGCCCGACCTGGTTCATGCCCATGACTGGCCGGCCGGCCTGGCGCCTGCCTACATGCATTGGCGTGGACTGAGCACACCGACGTTGTTCACCATCCACAACCTGGCCTACCAAGGCGTGTTCAGTCGTGCCTGCTGCCCTGAACTGGGTGTGCCCAGCCATGCGATGCAGCAGGACGGCATGGAGTTCTTCGGCAAGCTGTCGTTTCTCAAGGCCGGCATGGCCTATTCGAACCACATCACCACGGTGAGTGCGACCTACGCCGAAGAGATCACCACCCCTGAATTCGGCTGTGGCCTTGAAGGTTTCCTCAGCAGCAAGGCTCAGCAGGGCAAGCTCAGTGGCATTCCCAATGGCATCGACGCCAGTTGGGAGTCGGCGACCGACCCGCACCTGGTGTGCCCGTTCAGCTTGAACGACTGGGAAGGCAAAGCCGTCAATGCCGCCCACGTGCGCGAGCTGTTCGAGATCGACGATTCGGACGGCCCATTGTTCGCCGTGGTGTCCCGCCTGGTTTACCAGAAGGGCCTGGACCTGACTGAAGGCGTTACTCAGTTCATCGTCGAGAACGGCGGCCAGGTGGTCATCATCGGCCGCGGCGAGCCTGAAGAAGAGCAAGCCATGCGTGAACTGGCCCTGCGTTTCCCGGGTCGCGTCGGTGTACGCATCGGCTTCAACGAAACCGATGCTCGCCGCATGTTCGCCGGCAGCGATTTCCTGCTGATGCCTTCGCGCTATGAACCCTGCGGGCTGAGCCAGATGTATGCCCAGCGCTTCGGTTCCCTGCCGGTGGCGCGCAACACGGGCGGTCTGGCCGACACCATCGAAGACGGCGTGACGGGCTTCCTGTTCGGCGAATCGACCATCGAAAGCTACCAGGCCGCATTGGCCCGCGCCTTCTATGTGTTCGACAAGCCTGAACTGCTGAATGCCATGCGCTGCCGCGCCATGACCCAGCCGTTCAACTGGAGCGAAGCGGTCGAACCCTACGCCGACCTGTACAAGACCCTGGTGCAAGGCAGCAAGCGTTCCGCTGCTCATCGGTAAAGGCAGTCACTCAATCACGGCAACTCATCAATAACGGCAACTGATCAATGACGGAAGAGGTTTCATCGATGCCTTCACGGAAAACTGAAGCCTGGTCCCACGGTGCGGTAATGCAGGACTCCGGACTCACTCACTTTGCACTGTGGGCTCCGGATGCTTTCTCGGTTGGATTGCAGATCGCTGATGATGAATCCTTGCCCATGGTCGCGCGCAGCGACGGGTGGTTCACCCTGGAGCACAAGTGCCCGGCGGGTACGGCCTACCGCTTCGATATCGATGGCGAGGTTGCAGTTCCGGATCCCGCGTCCCGCGCCCAGCAGGTCGATGTGCACTCCCCCAGTGTTGTGGTCGACCCATTGGCCTATGAGTGGCAGAACACCAACTGGCTGGGTCGTCCCTGGTCTCAGGCAGTCATTTACGAGCTGCACGTCGGTGCCTTGGGTGGCTACGCCGGTGTCGAGGCTCATCTGGCCCGCCTCGCCGCGCTGGGTGTCACTGCCATCGAACTGATGCCGATTGCCGAATTCCCCGGCACGCGCAACTGGGGCTACGACGGCGTGCTGCCCTATGCACCCGAAGCCTCCTACGGCACTCCTGAACAACTCAAGCACCTGATCGACTGCGCCCACGGCCATGGTCTGATGGTGATCCTCGATGTGGTCTACAATCACTTCGGGCCGGACGGCAATTACCTGGGCCGCTATGCCAAGGGTTTCTTCCGTCACGACAAGAAAACCCCATGGGGCGACGCCATCGACTTCCGTCGCGATGAGGTGCGCAGCTTCTTCATCGACAACGCCGCGATGTGGCTGCTCGAATACCGCTTCGACGGTCTGCGTTTCGACGCTGTGCACGCGATTCAGGATCCTACGTTCCTGCAGGAAATGGCCGGCACCCTGCGTGAGCAGGTCGGGCCGGACCGGCATGTCTGGCTGATGCTGGAAAACGAGCACAACCAGGCCCACCTGCTCGAACAGGGCTATGACGCCCAGTGGAACGACGACGGCCATAACGTGCTGCACGCGATGTTGACCGGCGAAAGCGAGGCGTACTACGCCGACTTCAGCGAAGACTCCACCGAGAAGCTGGCTCGCTGCCTGAGCCAGGGCTTCATCTACCAAGGTGAAACCAATCAGAAAGGTGAAGCGCGTGGCGAGCCGAGCGGTCATCTGCCACCGAGCGCATTCGTGCTGTTCCTGCAGAACCATGACCAGATCGGCAACCGTGCCATGGGCGAGCGGCTGAGCCTGCTGTGCACCGAGCCTGCGCTTCGGGCAGCCACTGCACTGCTGCTGCTCTCGCCGATGATCCCCATGCTGTTCATGGGCGATGAATGGGCCGCAGACGAACCCTTCCTGTTTTTCACCGATCACCACGGCGAACTGGCGGAAGCCGTGCGCGAAGGTCGCCGTGCCGAGTTCGCTGCGTTCGACTCGTTCGCCAACGAAGAAACCCGCGCCAAGATCCCCGACCCGAACGCGGCAAGCACCTTCGAAGCTTCGCGCCCGGACTTTGCCGAGCTCCAGTTCCGCCAGAACGGTCCCTGGGTGCAGCTGTACCGTCAGCTGTTGGCCCTGCGCCGCGACGAGATCGTACCGCGGCTTGACGGTGCCCAGTCGCTGGGAGCCCAGGTGCTGGCCGACAAGGCGGTGAGCGCCAAATGGCGCATGGGTGACGGCAGCGTGCTGCGCATCGACGTCAATCTGAGCGAGAGTGCAGTGCCCGTTCAACTGCCCACCGAACACCGGCTGTTCGACAGCCGCCTGCAATCGGACGATACGGGGAACACTCAAGGCTTGCCTGCCCACACGGCGCTGGTCAGCCTGGTTCCGGCGGGCGCTGCGGAGACCGCCGCATGAGCGAGCAACAGCAACTGCATGACCTCGCCGAACAGGCGGGTATCGCCGTCGACTGGACCGATGCCAACGGCAAGCCGCAAACCGTTCCTGACAGTGTCCTGCGCAAGGTGCTGCGAGGCCTCGGCCATCCGGCCGACAGCGACGATGAACTCAAAGAAAGTCTGGCGGCGTCGAGCAAGGCGGCGCAGTCGCATCGTCTGCCACCGCTGCTGACCGTCGAGCATGGTCAGCCGCTGGATCTGGCGAAGTTCTTCGCGCCCGGTACGGCGTGTGAGGTGCATCTGGAAAACGGCAGCACGCTGTCGATCAGCCTGGACAAGCATGCCGCCCTGCCCGGTCTGCTGCCCGTTGGCTATCAGGATGTACAGATCGAGCAGCAGCGCTTCACCTTGGCTGTGGCACCGGCACGCTGCTACAGCGTCGCTGACGCCTACGGGCAGGACACCGCCCACGCTTGGGGGCTGGGCGTGCAACTCTACGCCGTGCGCCGCACCGGCGATGGCGGCTTTGGCGATACTCAGGCGCTGGAAGCCCTGGTGCGCAGCGCCGGCGAGCGCGGTGCCGACACCTTGGCCATCAGCCCCATGCACGCCATGAGCAGCAGCGACAACACGCGCTACAGCCCCTACTCGCCGTCCAGCCGACTGTTCCTCAACAGCCTGTACGCGGCCCCTGCCGCGGTGCTGGGTGAAGACGCGGTGCGCACGGCCATCGAGGCTGCCGGGCTGTGCGACACCCTGCAATCGCTCGAAGCACTGCCGCTGGTCGATTGGCCAGCCGCCGCCGGCGCCAAGCAGCGCCTGTTCAGGGCCCTGTACAAGGGCTTTGGCGACACCGAACACGCGTTGAACGCGGATTTCAGCGCTTTTCGCCACGCCGGTGGCGAGGCGTTGGAGAACCACTGCCGCTATGAAGCGCTGCAGGCCGATTTCAAGGCCCGTGGCGAAAGCCTGGATTGGCGCCAATGGCCACAAGAGTGGCACGACCCGCGCGGCACCGCGGTGGCCGAGTTCGCTGCCGCCCATGCCGACGAGATCGCCTTTCACGCCTTCTGCCAGTGGCTGATCGATCGCTGCCTGGCCAAGGTGCAGAAAGCCGCCCGCGACAGCGGCATGAAGATCGGCCTGATCGCCGACCTCGCCGTTGGTGCCGATGGTGCCGGGAGCCAGGCCTGGAGTCGCCAGGACGAATTGCTCGCCGACCTCACCGTCGGCGCCCCACCGGACATTCTCAATCGCTCTGGACAGAGCTGGGGCATTTCCGCCTTTTCTCCCGAAGGCCTCAAGCGCAATGGCTTCCGGGCTTTCATCGAAATGCTGCGGGCCAATTTTGCCCATGCGGGCGGCCTGCGCATCGACCATATCATGGGCCTGCAACGCCTGTGGCTGATCCCGGCCGACGCCAAGCCCGGAGAGGGTGCGTACCTGCAGTTCCCCATCGACGACATGCTGCGGCTGCTTGCCCTCGAATCTCATCGTCACCAGGCGGTAGTGCTCGGCGAAGACCTCGGCACCGTGCCGGATGGGCTGCGCGAGAAACTGGCGGCCAGGCAGATGCTCGGCATGCGCGTGCTGCTCTTCGAGCAAAACGATGGGGAGTTCACCGAACATCAAGCGTGGCCAGACAACGCTTTGGCGACGTCGACCACCCATGACTTGCCCACTCTCAACGGCTGGTGGCACGGCCGCGACATCGATTGGAACCGCGATCTGGAACTGATCGACGAGCCGACCGAGAAGCAATGGCGCGTGACCCGTGATCACGAGCGTCGCGCCCTGCACCAGGTGCTCGCCCCTGAGCTGCAGCACAGCGAAAGTGAAGGCATCGAGGACATCGACGCCATCATCGACGCAAGCACGCGCTTTCTCGGCCTGACCCCTGCCCCGCTGGTGCTGCTGCCGATCGACGATGCCTTGGGTATCGAAGAACAGGCCAACCTGCCGGGCACCATAGACAGTCACCCCAATTGGCGCCGCCGCTACAGCGCCCATGCCCAGAATCTTCTCGACGATGAAGACGCTGCCAGACGCCTAGAGCTGCTGGCCTGCGCCCGCCAACAAGCCAGTGAGCGTTACCGATGAAAAAAATGACGGCCAGCGTTCGGCTGCAATTGCACAAAGACTTCACCCTGGATGATGCCGCTCGCCTCATACCTTATTTTTCCCGGCTCGGCATCAGCCACGTGTACGCGTCACCCATTCTCAAGGCACGCCCCGGCTCCATGCACGGTTATGACGTGGTCGACCCGACCCAGGTCAATCCCGAGCTGGGCGGTCAGCGTGCGCTGGAGCGGTTGATTGCGGCGCTGCGCGAGCACGATATGGGCTTCATCCTCGACATCGTATCCAACCACATGGCGGTCGGTGGCTCACATAATCCGTGGTGGCTTGATCTGCTCGAATGGGGCCGTCGCAGCCCGTATTCGGAATTCTTCGACATCCAGTGGCATTCGCCCGATCCGCTGCTCGAAGGCCAGTTGCTGTTGCCGTTTCTGGGCAGTGATTACGGTGTGGCCCTGCAGAAGGGCGAGCTGGTGCTCAAGTTCGATGCCGAACAGGGCAGTTTCTTCGTCGAGCACTATGAACATCGCTTCCCCATCTGCCCCATCGACTACCCGCACATTCTGGCTGCGTCCGGCAACGCGCCGGTCAGCGAGCTGGGTGCGCGCTTCGCCAATCTGCATGGCAGCGACGACGCCTATGCTCAGGCCCGTGCGTTGCAGGCCGAGCTGGCCAAACAGGCCGCTGGTGCGGGTTTGAGCGAAGCCATCGAGGCTTCGCTGGCCCGCTTCGACTCGACCAGCGAAGAAGGCTTCAAGCGTCTGCACGAACTGCTGGAACGCCAATCCTATCGCCTCGCCAGCTGGCGCACGGCGGGCGACGACATCAACTGGCGGCGTTTCTTCGACGTCAACGAGCTCGGCGGGCTGCGTGTCGAACGCCCTGCCGTGTTCGAAGCCACCCATGCGAAGATCTTCGAGTTGATCGCAGCGGGCCTGGTGGATGGTCTGCGTATCGACCACATCGACGGCCTGGCCGATCCGCGCGGTTACTCGCGCAAACTGCGGCGTCGGGTCGAAGGCCTGTTGCAGCAACGTCCCGAATCGGCGCGCATCGATCATGTGCCGATCTATGTCGAGAAGATCCTCGGCGCAGGCGAAACGCTGCACCGTGACTGGCAGGTCGACGGCACCACCGGTTATGAATTCATGAATCAGGTGTCCCTGCTTCAGCACGATCCAGCCGGGGAACAGCCGCTGGGCGAACTCTGGAACCGCATCAGCGGACGCCCCAGCGAGTTCATCGAAGAAGCGCACATAGCGCGCAATCTGGTGCTCAATGGCTCGCTGGCCGGTGACTTCGAGTCCGTGGCCCAGGCCCTGTTGCAGGTGGCCCGAGGCGATCTGATGAGCCGCGACCTGACCCTGGGCGCCATTCGCCGGGCACTGCAGGAGCTGATCGTGCATTTCCCGGTATACCGCACCTACATCAACCCGTGTGGGCGTCCTGCCGAAGATGAGGCCTTCTTCCAGAAAGCCATGGAAGGTGCTCGCAGTACCTTGGGTGAAGCCGATTGGCCGGTGCTCGACTACCTGGAGCGCTGGTTGGGCGGCCAATCGTGGCGTGTCCTGCCTCTGGGCCGCCCGCGCAAGCTGATCCGTCATGCCTGCGTGCGCTTCCAGCAGCTGACTTCGCCGTCGGCGGCGAAGGCCGTTGAAGACACTGCGTTCTATCGCTCTGCCGTACTGCTTTCGCGCAACGACGTAGGGTTCGAGACCGAACTGTTCGCCGGTACTCCCGAAGCGTTCGACGAGGCCTGTCAGCAGCGTCTGCAGCACTTCCCCGACAACCTCCTGGCCACTGCGACCCACGACCACAAGCGCGGCGAAGACACTCGCACCCGTCTGGCCGTGCTCAGCGAGCGTGCTCCCTGGTACGTCGAGCAAGTCGAACAATGGCTCGAACTGGCCGCGCCCCTGCGCAGTGCCTTCGGCGATGGCCATGCACCGACCGGTGGCGACGAACTGATGCTGTATCAGGCATTGCTGGGCAGCTGGCCGCTGGACCTGCGCAGCGACGACGTAGATGGCCTGACCGCCTACGCCGAACGCCTCTACCAGTGGCAGCAGAAAGCGTTGCGCGAGGCCAAGCTGATCAGCAGCTGGAGCGCACCGAACGAAGCCTACGAAAAGGCTTGCCGCGAGTTCCTCGAACAGTTGCTGCTCAGCGACAAGGGTCGCCCTCTGCGCGACGCCATCGCTGCGGCCAGCCGCACCATCGCGCCCAGCGGCGCGCTGGACAGTCTGGTGCAGACGCTGCTGCGCATGACCGTACCGGGTATTCCCGATCTGTATCAGGGCGCCGAGTACTGGGATTTCAGCTTGGTCGATCCGGACAACCGTCGCCCGGTCGACTACGCCGCGCGGGAACGTTCGCTCGATGCCCGTCCTGCCGTCGGCGAGCTGTTGGAAAGCTGGCACGATGGTCGCATCAAACAGGCCATGATTCAGCGTACCCTCGAGGTCCGCGCCGCGCATCCAGCGTTGTTCCGCGAGGGCAGCTACCAGAAGCTGGACGTATTGGGCGCTCATGCCGATCGTATCCACGCTTTTGCGCGGGTACTTGACGGCACCGCTGCAGTGGTGATCGTGCCTCGCCTGGCCAGTGGCCTTCTTGCTGATAGCAAGACGCCTCTGATCGATGCCAGCGCTTGGGGCGACACCCGTGTCGTTTTGCCATCGGCAAAATCCGGGGCTACATTGAAGGGACTTTTTTCCGAGCAGGCAGTCACAGCAGAGAAGGAATTGTTGGTAGGCACTGCGCTGAAAGAGTTTCCTGTCAATCTCTTCCTACAAAGTGAGCTGTAATTAAGGAGCGTTGAAATGAGTGCCGACGACAAACGAGTCCGCGAATTCGCCTATCAGATCTGGGAATCCGAAGGCCAGCCCGAAGGTCAGGAAGAGCGTCATTGGGAAATGGCGCGAAAACTGGCCGAAGCCGAAGCGCTGGCACCGTCCAAGCCAAGCAAGGGCAAGGCACCGGCCAAGCCCAAGGCAGCGGCTCAGCCAAAGCCCAAGCCAAAGCCGAAAGCTGCCGGTGAAGCCCCTGCCGCCAAGCCCAAGCCACCGGCCAAGGCCGCCGAGCAGGCGACCGCCGACTCGACTGCAAAAGCCGAGGACGACACCAAGCCAGCCGCCCCGAAAAAGCCGCGGGCGCCGAAGAAGCCTGCTGCAAAGTGATACCCGCCCGCGTACCACCTTCCCCGGGCACGCGGGCCCATTTTTCGCCGATCCAGCCTCAGGGCTGGATGGTCGCGGTTTCACGACCTCAACCGTCCGTCATTCGCACGGCGCGTCTTCCAACCCGTTGCACACCCTCGTACACCCGACTCTGAAGACACCGAAGATGCCGTGACATCTGCCTGCGCCGTACGCGTGCAAACCAAGAGCAAGGATCGACCATGAGTCCGCAAAAAAAAGCTGCACCAGCGCCAGAACCCGCCGAACCCTCGCGTATCCGTGAAGGCCTGCCCTTCCCGCTCGGCGCGACCTGGGATGGCCTGGGCGTCAACTTCGCGCTGTTTTCGGCCAATGCCACCAAGGTCGAGCTGTGCATCTTCGACGCCAGCGGCGAAGAAGAGATCGAGCGCATCGAGTTGCCCGAGTACACCGACGAGATCTACCACGGCTACCTGCCCGACGCCCACCCGGGGCTGATCTACGGCTACCGTGTGCATGGTCCCTACGATCCGGAAAACGGCCACCGCTTCAACCCCAATAAACTGCTGATCGACCCGTATGCGAAGCAACTGGTCGGTGAGTTGAAGTGGTCCGAAGCCCTGTTCGGCTACACCATCGGGCATCCCGATGGTGACCTCAGTTTCGACGAGCGCGACAGTGCGCCCTTCGTGCCCAAAAGCAAGGTCATCGACCCGGCCTACACCTGGGGCCGCGACCACCGCGTCAGCGTCCCGTGGGACAAGACGATCTTCTACGAGGCCCATGTGCGAGGCCTGACCATGCAGCACCCGGCCGTGCCGGAAGCGTTGCGCGGTACCTTCGCCGGCCTGGCCGTGCCGGAAGTGGTCGACCACCTTAAAAAGCTGGGCGTCACCTCTATCGAGCTGCTGCCGATCCACGGCTTCGTCAACGACCAGCATCTGTTGCAGAAAGGCCTCAACAACTATTGGGGCTACAACAGCATTGCCTTTTTTGCTCCGCATTCGCGCTATATCGCCAGCGGCAAGATCGCCGAGTTCAAGGAGATGATCGCGCACCTGCACGACGCCGGCCTGGAAGTGATTCTCGACGTGGTCTACAACCACACCGCCGAAGGCAACGAGCAAGGCCCGACCCTGTCGATGCGCGGTATCGACAACGCCTCCTACTACCGCCTGATGCCGGAGAACAAGCGCTATTACATCAATGACTCGGGCACCGGCAACACCCTGGACCTGAGCCACCCCTGCGTGCTGCAGATGGTCACCGACTCGCTGCGCTACTGGGCGTCGGAGATGCACGTCGACGGCTTCCGCTTCGACCTGGCGACCATTCTGGGGCGCTACCACGACGGTTTCTCCGAACGCCACAGCTTCCTCGTTGCCTGTCGTCAGGACCCGGTGCTGCGCACGGTCAAGCTCATCGCCGAACCGTGGGACTGCGGCCCCGGCGGCTACCATGTGGGCGGTTTCGCCCCCGGCTGGGCCGAATGGAACGATCGGTTCCGCGACACCGTGCGGGCGTTCTGGAAAGGCGACGACGGTCAGCTCGCCGACTTCGCCGCACGAATGACCGGCTCCGGCGACATGTTCAACCAGCGTGGCCGCCGCCCGTATTCCTCGGTGAATTTCATCACCGCCCACGACGGCTTCACCCTGCGCGATCTGGTGTCGTACAACGACAAGCACAACGAAGAGAACGAGGAAGACAACCAGGACGGCACCAGCAACAACGTCTCTTGGAACCACGGTGTCGAAGGCCCCAGCGATGACCCGGAAATCGTCGAGCTGCGCCTGCGGCAGATGCGCAACTTCTTCACCACTCTGCTGTTCTCCCAGGGCACACCGATGATCGTCGCCGGCGACGAGTTCTCGCGGACCCAGGGCGGCAACAACAATGCTTATTGCCAGGACAGCGAGATCGGCTGGATCAACTGGGAACTGGACGAGGAAGGCAAAGGCCTGCTGCGCTTCGTCAAGCGCCTGGTGAAGCTGCGCAACAGCTATCCGATCCTGCGTCGCAACCGTTTCCTGGTGGGTGAATACAACGAAGCGATCGGCGTCAAGGACGTCACCTGGCTGGATCCATTGGGCAACGAAATGACCGCCGAGCAATGGGAAGACCCCAACGGCCGCTGCCTGGGCATGATGCTCGATGGCCGTGCGCAGCCCAGCGGCATTCGCAAGCCGGGGGCCGATGCCACCTTGCTGCTGATCGTCAACGCTCACCACGACGTGGTCAATTTCATCCTGCCTCAAGTGCCGGAAGGCGAGTACTGGAACTGTCGCATCGACACCAACCGCCCGGAGCTGGGCGAGCATGAGCGTCTGGAGTTCGGCAGCGAATTCCTGGTAACCGGTCGCTCGATGCTGATGTTCGAACTGCACCGGGACCTCGAAGAATGAAGCCAACCCTGATCGAAGCGCTGACCCGCCCACCACAGGGCTACGCCGACACCGCAGCCCTGGGCAAGGAAATGCGGCGCTTGTGCAGTCTGGGCCTGGACAGCCTGCCGCTGCCGGCCGGCGGCGACACGCTGCAACGCTGGCAGTGCCTGGCCGCCGTGGCTGGGCATGACCTGGGCTTGTGCAAGCTGTATGAGGGGCATACCGACGCTTTGGCAATCATGCAGGAGCTGCGCGCACAGCCTGTGCCGGAAGGCTCGATCTGGGGCACCTGGGCATCGGAGCCGCCTCAGGCCCGGGTGATGGTCAGGCGCGAGGGCGATCGTGCGGTGCTCAGCGGCCGCAAGGCCTGGTGCTCGGGCGCCGGCGTCGTCACTCATGGCCTGCTGACCGCCTGGGATGACGATGGCCAGCAGCAGTTGGTCGCCGTGCCGATGGATCAGCCCAACCTGTGCGTCACCGACGACGGCTGGCACGCGGTGGGCATGGCCAACACCGGTAGCGTCGAAATCCTGCTGGAAAATGCCGAGGGCTGGTATGTCGGACTGGCTGGGGGCTACTTGAGCCGACCGGGGTTCTGGCTGGGCGGGATCGGTATCGCCGCGTGCTGGTTCGGCGCTGCCCGCGAACTGGCACGCCACCTGGCCCAGCATTGTCACGCCCGTCCCGAGCCCCACGCCTTGGCTCACCTGGGCGCGGTGGATCGGGCGCTGAGCGCTTGCATCGCCGTGTTGCGCCAAGCGGCCAATGCAGCTGATCAACAGCCCGACGGCCCTTTCGAGCATTCGGCGCGGCTGTGCCGTGCGGTGGCCGAAGAGACCGCAGAAACCGTCATCAGTCACGTCGGCCGTGCCATGGGTGCCGGTCCGTACTGCAAGGATCCTCATTTCGCCCGGTTGATCGCCGATCTGCCGGTGTACCTGCGACAGAGCCATGCCGAACGCGACCTGGCCGCGCTTGGGCAATTGCTCGGCGCCCCCACGACGCGGACCTGGAGTCTATGAAAGAGAACCCTATCGTAGGCCAGGGTACGCCCCTGCAGGCCTGGCGCAGCTCCAGGCATCTGGCCGAACTGCCGCTGATCGATGCCCAGACCCTGGTCCCTGCCGGTTCACGAGCGGTGATCATCGCCCCGCACCCCGACGACGAAGTGCTCGGCTGCGGCGGGCTCCTGCAATTGCTGGCGCAGCTGGAACGGCCGATCCTGATCATCTCCGTTACCGACGGCAGTGCTAGTCACCCCGGATCGCAGACCTGGACGGCCGAACGCCTGAGCGCCGTACGCCCGCAGGAGAGCAACGAGGCGCTGCGCAGACTGGGCTTGCCCCTGTACAGCCTGCAGTGGATCCGCGGCGGTTTTGCCGACAGCGGTGTGGCCCGTGACGAACAACGGCTCACGGACTTCATCCAGCGCTACCTCAAGCCCAACGATGTCGTGTTCAGCACCTGGTGCAACGATGGCCACACCGACCACGAGGCCAGTGGCCGCGCGGGCGCGACGGCCGCTGCAGCGGTAGGAGCGGTTCACCATGAACTGCCGATCTGGACCTGGCATTGGGCCGCGCCCGAAGACGATCGAATTCCTTGGGAACGCGCGCGCAAGCTGCCGCTGGACAATAACATGGTGGCGCGCAAGAGCCACGCCGCCCACGCCTTTGCCAGCCAACTGGAAGGCGACCCGCAGATCGGTCTGGCACCGGTTCTTCCACCCTATGTATTGGAGCGGCTGCTGCAGCCGTTCGAGGTCGTCTTTCTATGAGCGCAGACAGCGTCGACAACCAGTATTTCGACAAGCTCTACGATGGCAATGACGACCCCTGGGCGATGCGTCATCGCTGGTACGAACGACGCAAGCGTGCCCTGCTGCTGGCCTGCCTGCCGCAGGAGCACTATGGCGCGATCTTCGAGCCAGGCTGCGCCAATGGAGAAACCAGCCTAGCCCTGTCGACCCGCTGCGACTACCTGCTTAGCTGCGACATGAACGCCCGTGCGGTCGGCCTGACCCAGGCGCGCTTGCACGAGCTGGATCATGCCCACGCCAGGCAAGCAGCCCTGCCCGCCGACTGGCCAAGCGAACGCTTCGACCTGATCGTGCTCAACGAATTGGGTTACTACCTGAATCGCACCGACTTCAGCCGAGTCATCGAACAGGTTCGGCACTCTCTCAAGCCCGGCGGCCAACTGGTGGCCTGCCACTGGCTGGCAACCATCGAAGGCGCGCCGCAGACGGCCGAGCAGGTACATACCCAGCTGCAGGCCGAACTCGGTATGCATCGGCTGATAGAGCACAAGGAAGGCGACTTTCTGCTGGAGCTGTGGGGTCTTGAACCGACCACCGTGGCACAGCACGAGGGGTTGCGCTAAGAAGCGCAGACTTGAAAGTGCAGGATTGGTAGCGCAGCAGGCAGTGTGAACGGCCGATAAAAAAGGGGCTTCTTGAAGAAGCCCCTTTTCGTTGGCATCAGCCCTGGATATCGGCTCGAGTAGGACGCAGGATCAGCACGCCCAGCGGTGGCAGATTGAGGGTGATCGAGTGCGGCTGACCATGGCTGCCCTCCTCGCTGGCAAACACCTTGCCGCCATTGCCGTAGTTGGAACCGGCGTATTGCTCCGCATCGCTGTTGAGGAGCTCTTCCCACTCACCGCCAAACGGTATGCCCACGGTGTAGCTCTCGCGTGGCACCGGGGTGAAGTTGGCGACCACCAGTACCGGCTCGCCGCTAGCGCTCCAGCGCAGCCAGGCAAAGACGCTGTTGGTGGCGTCATCACCGATGATCCACTGGAAGCCTTCAGGCTGGCAGTCCTGCTGGTGCAGGGCCGGGACGTCGCGGTACAACCGATTCAAGTCGGCGACCAGCTGCTGCACACCCGAGTGCTCCGAATACTGCGTGAGGTACCAGTCCAACTGATGGTCGTGGTTCCACTCGCGCCACTGGCCGAATTCGCAGCCCATGAACAGCAGCTTCTTGCCCGGGTGGGTCCACATGAACGTCAGGTAGGCCCGCAGATTGGCGAATTGCTGCCAACGGTCGCCCGGCATCTTGTCGATCAGCGAATGCTTGCCGTGCACCACTTCGTCATGGGAGATCGGCAACACGAAGTGCTCGGAGTAGGCATACACCAGACCAAAGCTCAGTTGGCTGTGGTGATGCGGCCGGTGGATCGGGTCGTTCTGGATGTAGTTGAGCGTATCGTGCATCCAGCCCATGTTCCACTTGTAGTCGAAGCCCAGGCCACCCTCTTGGGTCGGCTGGGTGACACCCGGCCATGCCGTGGATTCTTCGGCAATCACCATGGCACCCGGTGCCTCCTGTTTCACCACATCGTTGAGGTGACGCAGGAACGCGATGGTTTCCAGGTTTTCTCGACCGCCGTATTGATTGGGAATCCATTCGCCGGCCTTGCGCGAATAGTCGCGGTACAGCATCGACGCCACGGCATCCACACGCAGCCCGTCGATATGGAAGTGCTTGAGCCAATGCACAGCGGACGCGATCATGAAACCGTGGACTTCAGTGCGGCCCAGGTTATAGATCAGCGTATTCCAATCCTGGTGAAAGCCTTCCAGCGGGTTGTCGTACTCGTACAGCGCCGTGCCATCGAAGCGCGCCAGACCGTGTTCGTCGGTCGGGAAATGCGCAGGTACCCAGTCGAGTATCACGCCGATTTCGGCTTTGTGGCAGGCATTGACGAATGCCGCGAAGTCTTCCGGTGTGCCATAGCGAGCCGACGGTGCGAATTGGGACAGCGGCTGGTAGCCCCACGACCCACCGAACGGATGCTCCATGATCGGCAGCAGTTCGATGTGGGTGAACCCCATCTTCTGCACGTAGGGGATCAGGCGCTCCGCCAATTCGTGCCAGTTGTACGGACGAACCACTTCACCCGCTTCATCGAGTTCGCACATCCACGAACCGGCATGCAGCTCATAGATAGACTGCGGCGCACCGATGGCGTGACGTTCGGCACGAACGTCGAGCCAGGCGTCATCGTCCCAGGCAAACTGCATCGGCTTGGCCACTCGCGACGCGGTCGACGGCGGCAGCTCGGTGCACAGCGCGATGGGGTCGGCCTTCAACGGCAAGATGCCGTGCTGCCCGAGAATTTCGTACTTGTACGGCTCCCCCGGTTGCAGCGCCGGGATGAACAGTTCCCAGACCCCAGATGGAAAGCGCTGACGCATCGGATGGCGACGGCCGTCCCAGACGTTGAAGTCGCCAACCACCGAAACGCGCTTGGCGTTGGGTGCCCAAACGGCAAAGCGGGTGCCCTGGACACCGTCGATCTCGATGAACTGCGCACCGAATACGCTGCCCAGGTTGCGGTGCTTGCCCTCGGCAAACAGATAGATGTCCATGTCGCCCAGCAAGTTGCCGTAGCTGTACGGATCTTCACTGACCTGCACACCACCGGCCCACTGCACGCGCAGCAGGTACGGCTGGCTTTGCTCGATGTGGCCGGTGAACAGGCCAGGGACATCGCCCTGGTCGAGCGTGGTCAACGGATGACCACCGTCCTTGGCCAGTACCTGTACGCTCAATGCGGTCGGCAAATAGGCACGGATGTAGCTGCCCGTGCCACCGTCGCTGTGGGCACCCAGAACCGAGAACGGATCGGAATGATCGGCACGGATCAGCGCCTCGATATCGGCTTTTGCCGGCAACGCGCCAACATCACGCTTGCCCTGTTCGCTGTGCGCACTCATTGCTTATTCTCCCTCGTACTCAAGAGCCCGAACAGTCCGTGCAAGGGCACGGCCAACCAGCTCGGGCGATTCTCCGCTTCATAAGCGATCTCGTAGGCAGCCTTTTCAAGGCTGAACAAATCCAGTGCAGCGCGGGCACCCTCAGGGTTCTGCCACTGATGGGGCACGGCCTGGGTCGCCAGGTCATAGGCGCCGATGAAGGCTTGACGGGCTTCTGCCAGGTAACGCTTGGCCACGCGCTGACGCGCCAGCGCCGCTTCATCGGAGGCGTCCGTGCTCTGGACATTGCGCACGGCCATGGCCGCCGCGTAGTCAAAGGAGCGCAGCACGCCGCCGACGTCTTTGTAAGGGCTGTATTTGGCTCGACGCTCTTCGAGGGGCCGAGCCGGCTCGCCTTCGAAGTCGATCAGGTAGGCATCGCCCTGCACCACCAGCATCTGACCCAGGTGCAGGTCGCCGTGCACACGCATGATCAAGCCACCGATGGCCTGCTGGCTGAGTTGCTGCACATGGGCCAGCAGCGTCTCGCGCTCGCTCAACAGTTCGGCCACCAGAGCCTGATCCTGCTCGGCGAAATCGGCGCGACGCTGTTCGAGCAGGTTCAGCGCCCGTTCGACCTGGCTGGAGATACTCGCGGTCCAGCTCTGAGCGTCTTTCTCGGTGCTCACGCGGGCCAGGAAATCAGCCTGCGCACCGGGTGCGGCCAGGGCCACATGCATCTCGCCCAGGCGTTGGCCCAACATGGCGGCAAAGTCGGCCAGTTCGCCCAAGGCGTCGTAGCGCTGGCCCTGCTCGGCATGGGCGAAGGCCATTTCATCGCGAATGGCGCGTTCGAGGTTGTTCTGGGTCCACTCCCAAGCATCTCCCTGATTGTTCAGGTAGCCCTGGGCAATCATCAACAGGTGCGGGGTGCCGCTGGCATCTACACGGCTGACCGAGCCCATCAGAGGCGAAATATTGGCGTAGCCGGCAGCGGTCAGGTAGGCGCCCATCTCAAGCTCGGGGTGAATGCCGCCACTCACGCGACGGATCATCTTCAACACCAGGCTACCGCCGACCACCACCGAACTGTTGGACTGCTCGGCCGACAGGTAGCGGATGACCGAGCTCTGGTCCAGCTTCAACGCTGCCAGGTGATCGGTGGCCTGAAAGCGGATCTCGCCTTCGGCGCTGGACAACGTCTTCTGCACCTGCAGCCCTTCGATCACCGAATGGATGAAGCTTTCCAGCACAAAGGCATCGGTGATCAAGCCGACTTCACGGCCGCGTCGAACCCGCGACAGCGCCAGTTGCAACGGCAGCGGCGAACCGCTGTGGTCTTCGGGGATGAAGCCGAAAGGGAACTGGTAGCGGCTGGTCTGCCCACCGGCTGTGACTTCCAGCTCGCTGAACAGCACCGGATTCTGCGCGGTGCCGAAGCGCACGCCATAGGCGATGCGCAGGTTGTCGATGGCAACGTCCTTGCCACCGAACCAGCGGCGCTTGGGCAGGTACTGCATCAATGACGTGTGTTCCAGAGTGCTGCGCGACGGCTCGTCGAGCAACTCCTCCATCCGTTGTTTCAACACCAGGGTCTGGAAGTCAGGCATGCTTTGGGCCGGTTCGACGTGCCAACTCGGCATCTGGGTTTCGCTGGCCAGCAGGAACCAATAGAAGCCGTAGGGTGGCAAGGTCAGCAGAAAATTCAGCTGACCGATGGGTGGGAAGGCGCTGCCACCGAGCATTTCCACCGGCACCATGCCGGCGTACTGGGACAGATCCAATTCAGCCGCTTGGGCGGCACGCGAGACGTTGGCGACACACAACACGATCTCGGTCTTGCCATCGCTACCGGTGTATTCGCGCACGTAGGCAAGAATGCGTCGGTTGGTCGGCGTGAGCATGGTCAGACTGCCCCGGCCGAACGCTTTCTGCTGGCGGCGCACGGCGAGCATGCGCCGGGTCCAGTTGAGCAGCGAGTGCGGATCGTTGGCCTGGGTCTCGACGTTGACCGACTGGTAGCCATACAGCGGATCCATGATCGGCGGCAATACCAGGCTGGCCGGGTCGGCGCGGGAGAAGCCGCCGTTACGGTCGATCGACCACTGCATCGGCGTGCGCACGCCGTCCCGATCGCCCAGGTAGATGTTGTCGCCCATGCCGATTTCGTCACCGTAATACAGGGTCGGTGTACCGGGCATGGACAACAGCAGGCTGTTGAGCAGCTCGACGCGGCGGCGGTCCCGTTCCAGCAGCGGCGCCAGGCGACGACGAATGCCGAGATTGATCCGCGCGCGGCTGTCGGCGGCGTAGTAGTTCCACAGGTAGTCGCGTTCACGATCGGTGACCATTTCCAGGGTCAGTTCATCGTGGTTGCGCAGAAAGATCGCCCATTGGCAGTTGGCCGGGATCGCCGGAGTCTGACGCAGGATGTCGGTGACCGGAAACCGGTCTTCCTGGGCCAGCGCCATGTACATGCGCGGCATCAGCGGAAAGTGGAAGGCCATGTGGCATTCGTCGCCGTCGTCGCCCTTCGCCTCGCCGAAATACAGCTGGGTATCTTCCGGCCACTGATTGGCTTCGGCCAACAGCATGCGATCGGGGTAGTTGGCATCGATCTCGGCACGGATCTGCTTGAGCACCTGATGGGTCTCGACCAGGTTCTCGTTGTTGGTGCCGTCACGCTCGATCAGGTACGGAATGGCATCCAGGCGCAGGCCGTCGATGCCCATGTCCAACCAGTAGCGCATCACATCGATGACCGCTTTCATCACCTGCGGATTGTCGAAATTCAGGTCGGGCTGATGGGAATAGAACCGGTGCCAGAAATACTGACCGGCTACAGGATCCCAGGTCCAGTTGGACTTTTCGGTGTCCAGAAAGATGATCCGCGTGCCGTCGTATTTCTCGTCGCTGTCGGACCACACATAGAAATCGCGGGCCTTGGAGCCTTTCTTGGCCTTGCGCGCACGCTGGAACCACGGGTGCTGGTCGGAAGTGTGGTTGATCACCAGTTCGGTGATTACTCGCAAGCCACGCTTGTGCGCCTCGTTGATGAAGCGACGGGCGTCGGCCAGGGTGCCGTAGTCCGGGTGCACGGCCTTGTACTCGGCAATGTCATAGCCATCGTCGCGACGCGGCGAGGGGTAGAATGGCAACAGCCAGATGGTGTTGACGCCCAGATCGGCAATGTAATCGAGTTTGGCGATCAACCCCGGAAAGTCACCGATGCCATCGTTGTCGGAGTCGAAGAACGACTTGACGTGGACCTGATAGATAACCGCATCCTTGTACCAGAGCGGGTCATCGATGAACGCTTGCGACCGAGGCTTTTTCGCCATTGGTGTTTCCCTGTCTTGAGCGGCTAGGCCACATTGAGTGCAACGTGTGGCCGGGAGTGCAACGTACAGCGAGGGTGCAGCGCGAGACGAGTATTCACACCTCGACGCGCGTGAGCCTCCAGATACCGAACGGCTGGTAGCCGGGGTCGATCCGCATGAACTGGGTCTTGCCATGCCACGTCCAACGGTGCCCGGTCATCAGGTCTTCGCCATTGGTGGATGCATTGTCGTCCAGCCCCAGCTCCCACAATGGCAGCTCGAAATGGGCTTCCTGAACGTTGTGCGGATCGAGGCTGACCGCGACCAGTACATAGTTGCTGCGGTCAGCCGTGCGCTTGCCGAAATACAGGATGTTGTCGTTGTAGCATTGAAAGAACTCGACGCCCAGATGTGTTTGCAGCGCCGGGTTCTGACGACGGATACGGTTGAGCTGGGCAATCTCGGCAATGATGTTGCCCGGCGCGGTGTAATCCCGTGGTCGGATCTCGTATTTCTCCGAGTCCAGGTACTCTTCCTTGCCGGGGATCGGCGCCGATTCACACAGTTCGAAACCCGAGTACATGCCCCACAGGCCCGAGCCCATGGTCGCCAGCGCGGCGCGGATGAGGAACCCGGCGCGGCCGCTGTCATGCAGGAAAAACGGGTTGATGTCCGGCGTATTGACGAAGAAGTTCGGCCGGTAGCAGTGGGCCCAGGGTGCCTGGTTCAACTGAGTGAAATAGGTGGTCAGCTCAGGCTTGCTGTTGCGCCAGGTGAAGTAGGTGTAGCTCTGGGAATACCCGACCTTGCCCAGGCGCGCCATCATCGCAGGCTTGGTGAACGCCTCGGCCAGGAACATCACGCTGGGGTCCTTGCTGCGGATGTCGGCAATCAGCCATTGCCAGAACGGCAGCGGCTTGGTGTGCGGATTGTCGACGCGGAAGATCTTCACGCCCTCCTCGACCCAACCCCAGACCACATCGCGCAGCTCGGTCCACAGACCCGGCACGGCATCGGCTGCGTAAAAATCAACGTTGACGATGTCTTGGTATTTCTTCGGCGGGTTTTCCGCGTAGCGGATGGTGCCGTCCGGGCGCCAGCTGAACCAGCCCGGATGTTCCTTGAGCCACAGGTGATCCTGCGAACACTGGATGGCGAAATCCAGGGCGATTTCCAGACCGTGCTCGGCAGCAGCGGCCACCAGTGCGCGGAAGTCTTCGCGGGTACCCAATTGCGGGTGAATGGCCTCGTGTCCGCCTTCGGCGCTGCCGATGGCATACGGGCTGCCGGGATCGTCCGGGCCTGCAGTCAGGGAGTTGTTCGGGCCCTTGCGGTGCGCACGGCCGATCGGATGGATCGGCGGGAAATACAGCACGTCGAAGTTCATGTCGCGAATCATCGGCAGACGGCTGTGCACGTCATTGAAGGTGCCATGGCGCGCCTTGTCGTCGGTGATCGAACGCGGGAACAGCTCGTACCAGCTGGCAAACTGCGCCAGTTCCCGTTCCACGTCCAGAGGGAATTCGATGCTGGTGCACAGGAAGGCTCGATGGTCGGCCAGGGACATCAGCGCCTGGGTATCACGCTGCAACAGCAGCGCAACCTTGGCGTCCAGATCCAGCCCCTGCAGTTCATCGTGAAGCTGACGCAGCTGGCGCGCCAGGGTGTCCTGGCTGCGCGCAGCGGCCTGTTCGAGGTGCAGGCGACCTTCTTCCAGTTCGAGCTCGATGGTGACGCCGGCGGCGAATTTCTTTTCCAGCTCGTAACGGTAGCTGGCGAACTGGTCGATCCAGGCATCGATGCAGTAGGCATAGGTGCCGACGCTGTCGATGAGCAACTCCGCTTCCCAGCTGTCGTTGCCCAGCTCGCGCATGGTCGTGCTGTGCCAGGTATCGGAGCCGGCCTCGTGCCAACGCAGTACCACGGCCAACTTGTCGTGGCCATCGGCATAGACCTTGGTGCTGACCGTGACGGTCTGGCCAACGATGGCCTTGACGGCGAACTGTCCACCGTCGATGGCAGGCTGAGTGTCTTCGATCACGATCCGTGGCAGCAGCAGCGCCTGGGACAGGCTCAGCACGTGGTCTGGCGTCTGTACATCGGTCGCGTTCTGGTCCGTCGGGATAGTCTGATCAGCCGTCATCGAGCCTTGCTCCTGTGCGTCGCCTGGACGCTGTTGTGCTTGTGCAAGCGGTGAAGTGAATCGGGTTTTTCAATCGCTTAGGTTCGGAGCCGGGCCGGGTGGGAAAGTTCATATGCTTTTGCAGCTTCAGCGTCCTCGCCAGGGAGCCAAATGATGCGCCGTGGTGTCCACCGCAGGCACTACTCTTCCTCCTTGTCCTTCACTTTGCAGAGGTAGCGCCATGAGCCTTCCACTTCCCCCCGGAACCCCCGATCCCAACATCGACCAGCCCAACCTGCCACCGTCATCGCCCAGTGATGAACCCGAGGGCGTGCCCGTGCTACCCACGGTACCACCCACACCGGTTGGCGACCCACCGACCGACCCTGTGCCTCTGCAAGGCTGAAACATCGCCGACAGCAGGCAGACGGTGCCCGTCACGTCTGTCGGCTGTGCGCGGGGCCGTCCAGGTGGCATAGTACAGACCTGCCCAAGACCGCCAGGCCGGTAATGAAACGCTACGAGACATTTGCCGCCCACATTGCCGAGCTGATCCGCACCGGCGTGCTCAAGCCCGATGAGCGCGTACCTTCAGTGCGTCATGCCAGCCAGACCCAGGGCATAAGTCCTTCGACGGTGTTCCAGGCGTACTACCTGCTCGAGCGCCGAGGCCTGATTCGCGCCCGGCCCCGCTCGGGTTACTTCGTCAATGCGCTGGCCGAGCGTGCTCTGCAAGAACCCCAGGTGGAAACGCAGACACTGGCGGAGTCGACCGATGTCGACGTCAGCGAACTGGTGTTCTCCATTCTCGATTCGATCAAAGACCCGGACACGGTCGCCCTGGGTTCGGCATTCCCCAGCCCCGAGCTGTTTCCCCTGCCGCGTCTGGCCCGCTCTCTGGCCAGCACCAGCCGCGCCATGCATCCGCGCGAAACGGTGACGGATCTGTCGCCCGGCAGTCCGGAGCTGCGGCGGCAGATCGCCTTGCGCTACAACATCGCCGGGATGACCCTGCCGGTCGAAGAGTTGCTGATCACCAACGGCGCGCTGGAAGCATTGAACCTGTGCCTGCAGGCGGTGACCGAGCCGGGTGACATGGTAGCCATCGAAGCACCGGCCTTCTATGCCTGCCTGCAAGTGCTGGAGCGCCTCAAGCTCAAGGCCGTGGAGATCCCCACTCATCCGCGCGAGGGGCTCGATGTGGATGCCCTGGCCAATGCCCTGCAACGCCTGCCGATCAAGGCCTGCTGGTGCATGCCGACCTTCCAGAACCCGGTCGGCGCGAGCATGCCCGACGCACGCAAGCGTCAATTGGTGGAGCTGTTGCACCAGCACCAGGTGCCGTTGATCGAGGACGACGTGTACGCCGAGCTTTACTTCGGCCAGCACGCGCCACGCCCGGCCAAGGCGTACGACCGCGACGGCTGGGTGCTGCATTGCGGTTCGTTCGCCAAGAGCCTGGCACCGGGCTATCGCATCGGTTGGGTGGCCGCCGGACGCTTTGCGCAGAAGGTCGAGCGGTTGAAGATCATGACCTCGATCTGCGCATCGGTACCGGGTCAGGCGGCGATCGCCGATTATCTGCAGCACGGTGGTTACGACCGCCATCTGCATCGGTTGCGCGATGCGCTGCAAAGCCAGCAACACGCGATGATGGCGGCGATCGCGCGGTATTTTCCCGAAGAGACGCGAGTGAGCCGCCCCGACGGCGGTTATTTTCTCTGGCTCGAGCTGCCGCCGCGGGTCGACTCTTTGCAGTTGTTCCGGCTCGCACTGGCGCAAGGCATCAGCATCGCACCGGGGCCGATCTTTTCGGCCAGTGGCCGTTTCGGCAACTGCATTCGGCTGAATTACGGCACGCCGATGGACAAGGTGCAATTGGCGGCCATGCAGACCCTGGGCAACCTGGTCCGGGAGTTGGCCTGACCCACGGCGGCGTCCGCCGACGCGGCTTGCACCGCTTGTGGACCGCCGACAAATGTGTGCGATCAGCGGCTACAATACCAAGCAAGCTAGGCAATGAGAGCGACCGCCGGGGCGCCGCTCAGCCATGGGCGAACCGCTCTAGACCGGCACTTTCGATTGAAACACGGAGTCACTTGGGGCAGTCTTGCTCGCAGAATGAACGGATCCTCTCTGCAACCCGCGTGTGCCGCCGTATTGACACTCATTCGACGCCACTGCTAAACATTAACTACCCAGTTAGTTTTGCCTCTTCCCCGCGCTCGCAAGCTTGCCTGCCAGGGGTAGAAACGAAGCCAACGGTTCCAATGCTTCATAATAAAAACAACGGAGACACAGCATGGCGCATGCTCAGTCAGAATCGCACGGCTCGCAGCAAACCAAGAAGGCCACCGCCAGCGGATGGGTCGGTTCCGCCCTGGAATACTACGACTTCTTCATCTATGCCCAAGCCGCGGCGCTGATCTTCCCGCAGATCTTTTTCCCCAACACCGACCCCAAGGTCGCCATCGTTGCCTCGCTGGCCACCTACGGCGTGGGCTATGTTGCCCGCCCCATCGGTGCGTTCTTCCTGGGCCACTGGGGCGATACGCGCGGCCGCAAGAACGTCTTGCTGCTGTGCATGTTCCTGATGGGGTTCGCCACCATGGCCGTGGGCCTGCTGCCGACCTACAGCCAGGTCGGCCTCTGGGCACCGGCCATGCTGGTGGTGCTGCGTTTGATCCAAGGCTTCGCAGTGGCGGGGGAAATCTCCGGGGCCAGTTCGATGATTCTCGAACATGCGCCCTTCGGCAGACGAGGCTACTACGCCAGTTTCACCTTGCAGGGCGTACAGGCCGGGCAGATCTTCGCTGCGGCGATCTTCCTCCCCCTGGCCTACTTCATGCCGGATGAAGCGTTCAACTCGTGGGGCTGGCGGATTCCGTTCCTGCTCAGTGCCGTGGTGCTGATCGCCGGCTATATCATCCGTCGCGAAGTCAATGAAACCCCGGCTTTCGAAACTGTGGAAGCGCGCGCTGCCATCCCCAAATCCCCGGTCGTCGAGGCGTTCAAGCACAGCTGGCGCAACATGGGCCTGGTGATGTGCATGGCGCTGATGAACGTCATTCCGGTAGTGGCCACCATCTTCGGCGCGGCTTACGCCGTGCAACCGGCCTACGGCATCGGTTTCGCCAAGAGTGTGTACCTGTGGATTCCGGTGGTCGGCAACATCGTCGCGGTGTGCGTGATTCCCTTCGTGGGCAACCTCTCCGACCGCATCGGCCGTCGTCCGATGATCATCGGTGGCGCGCTGAGCTCGGGCATTCTGTCGTTCTTCTACCTGTATGCGATCAGCATCCACAACGTGCCCTTGGCGTTCGGCATGTCGATCCTGATGTGGGGCGTGTTTTATCAGGGCTACAACGCGGTGTTCCCAAGCTTCTACCCCGAGCTGTTCCAGACCCGCTATCGCGTGTCGGCCATGGCCATCTCGCAGAACGTCGGCACCCTGATTACCGCCCTGTTGCCCGCCCTGTTCGCGGCGATGGCACCGCCCGGCTCCACCAACATTCCCATGGTGGTCGGCTCGCTGGCCCTGGGTGTGTGCTGCATCGCAGCGCTGGCAGCGTTCACCGCCAAGGAGACCTACCGCATCCCCATGGCTGATCTGGGCAAACCCGATGCTGCGGCGGTGGATTCCCAGGAATACGAGCGCAGTCGTCAGCAGGCGATAAGCTCGGTGCGTTGATCCGCTGACCCGCTACACCCGAAGGCCCCTGCAATCGCAGGGGCCTTCTGCATTCAGCCACCTGGATTGGTGTACTGGGCATATACGGCGAAAACCCCGAGTATCGCCCACAGCACGCTGAACAGAAACGGCGACCTCATCGAGAACATCAATGCCCCGCGCCAGCGTTTCTCGTTCGACTCGCGCTCGCTGAACAGCGGTGATTCGTCATAGGCCGCGCCCATGGCCGGCTCGCTGTCGAGCAGTTGGCTCTGCTTGAAGTGCCAGTGATCGATGATGTCGTAGGCCGAACGAATGCCTGGCCAGGCATGCAGCGAACTGACCAGACCGAACAGCGCCAACAATGGCGGCACGACCAGGGTAAAAAGCTTGCCCCACTCCGGGTTCAGGTTGGCCATGGACGACGCGTAGGCGATGACCAGGAACGACTGCGCGGAGAGGTAGGCGTCGGTGCGGTTGGAAAGGATGGAGGTTTCGTACTGGATTTCCTTGCGGTAAAAGTCCAGACGGTCCTTGGGGGTACCGAACATCAACACATCGGCCTTGGCATCGGCCGGGGGCGTTGCGTCATCGACGATGATCTTCGACATGGGTGCATTCCTCTTGCGCTAAGGCTCATAAGAAGGCCATTCGTCCTGTTGGTTCAGCCGCTTCCGATAGGACCGCGGTCCTTCAGGTCCACCGCATGCGCCCCCGACGCGGCTCGAGAACACCGTTGACCCCGTCCAGATCGCGAACCCCTGTAGCAGCGGCGCGAGCCGCGTCCGGCATCACCGCGTTCCTTCAGGCACACCGCATGCACCGCCGACGCGGCTTGCGCCGCTGCTACAGGAGTTCGCGAGGGCCACCGGCACACGCAGAAACATCTGCGAACGCAGGGAAACATCCACTTACACCTTTTGCAACTCGTCAGGTCATATGACATCCTAACTCATGCTTGAATAACCCACTGTTCCATCCACAAAAACAACAAAGGGAATTCACCCATGACGAGTACCCACTCGCTCGAAAAGAAGGCGGCCGCCCCCACGACTCGCCTGGGCAGGCTCGCCAAGATCGTCGGACCGGGCATCATTGCCGTCCTGTCCTGGCTCGGCGCAGGCGACCTGATCACCTCCTCCGTGGCCGGCGCCAACTATGGCTACGCGATGATGTGGGTGCTGGCGGTGTCGCTGCTGCTCAGATTTCTCATCGTCAACATCATTGCCCGCTTCCAGCTGTGCAACAACCAGGGCATGACCATCCTGCAGGGCTACGCGCAACTGCACCCCTTCTTCGCCTGGTTCATGCTGGGGTACGCCCTGATCATGGGTCACCTGACCAATGCGTACATGATCAAGGGCGCTGGTGAAGCACTGGCTACCCTTCTGCACATCAATCAGCCGTTGCTCGCTTCCTTGGCCGTGGTACTGGGCGTGTGGCTGCTGGTGGGTCGCAACATCTACTCGCTGATCGAAGGCGTCATGAAAGGCTTGCTGGCCCTGATGACCCTGGCGTTCATGGCGCTGGCGATCATGTCCAAACCCGATGTGGGCGGCATCCTGGCCGGAACCATCGGTTTCAGCATTCCGCCGGATGAAGGCGTGCACGGTGCCCTACTGGTAGCCGTTTCGGTGATCGGTGCGGTGGCCGGTTCGATCGCCAACTTCGTGCACCCCTACGTGATGCGCCAGAAAGGCTGGGTCGGCCCGGAACACAAGCGCATCCAGCGCAACGACCTGCTGTTCGCGGTGTTCGTCGGGATCATCATCAACCTGGCCATCTGGGTGGTCGGCGCGGAAATCCTGCGTCCCAACGGGATCGAAGTGAAAACCCTGGACGACCTGGGCGCGGCGCTGCAGATGTTCTTTGGCACCGGCGGCTGGTTGATCTTTTTCGTCGGCGTGTTCGCCACCCTGTTCGCCAGCATCGCCGGCAAGACGACCGCCTTCCCCATGCTGATCACCGATGCCTTCCAGCACATCCGTCCCGAGCGTCGCGAGAAGTATGGCAAGGAGTTCCATCACGACCCGATGCACAAGTGGTTCCTGCTGTTCATCCTCGTCACGCCGCTGGTGTGGTCGCTGCCGGGCATGCCTGACTTCGTCACCCTGACCATCGGCGTGAATGCGCTGAACATCATCGGCCTGCCGGTGATCTCCCTCGGCCTGCTGATCATGTCCAACCAGAAGAAGTTGCTTGGCAACTACCGCAACAACTGGTTCGAGAACATCGCCCTGGGCTTCGCCACCATCCTCGCCGTATGGGTCGCCTTCCAGCTGGGCTCGCAACTGCTCGCCTGACCCTGCCACTGCGGACTGTGTCCGCAGTGCGCCTTTCCCGGCCGACGCTTATTTATCGGGCATGCCGTTCGTCGGCACGCGGGCACCACTGACGTGTGCCCGCAGCCCAATACATGACGCATTCACACGAACAAGGAGAGCTCCATGAAAAGCCTGAAACGCATCAACGCAGCCCTGTTGGCAGGTCTGCTGGCCGCCGCTGCCGTACCGGCCATGGCCGACAACAGCACCGGTCCGACCAACCCCGCCGCCAAAGGCACCGTGCCCTCGGCCGTAGGCGTACCGTCCGGCACTGGCACCAACATGCCCAATGGCAACACCGATGGTTCCAGCGCGCCGCGTGACGGCACCAGCACTCAGATCAAGCCACAGAACACCGGCAACCCGGAAGGCAGCTCCATGGGCGGCGCGGTGACCAAGCCAGAATCCGGCAGTCATGACATGGGTGACGGGACTGGCTCTGAAGGCGGCAAGCTCTGATTGACCCTGCACGCTTGAGCCTAGGGAGAATGATATGAGCGAACACAAGACACCTGCGCCAAACGATGTCGACCGTGACACCGGCAGTGCGGCCAACGCCACGCCCAACGACCCGGCGCTTGACCCCGCTATCCGTACTGATTCCAACGATCCAACCACAGCCGAAGGCAATCGCTTCAGCCCGGGCTTCAAGTCCGAGCCGGAAGTCGATCCTTCGACCAGTGCGGACGATAAGGAAACGGACGCCGATATCGACACCACCGGCGGCTGATCGCCGCTCCCCTTCGAAGGCCGCTCAGCGGCTGATGCGGCTGCGCTCGTTGCGTACGTCGAAAATCAGCTGCCGTGCGGCCTCCGAGCTGATCAAACCCTGCTCCCTGAACCTCTCGACCTTGCCTATGATCTGCACTGCAGCCTGATCCAGGTCTCTGGAAGCGGCGGTGTGCAGATTGCGAATCTCTCGAAAGATGATCTGATCCACGGGTTCATTCTGCTCGGTATCCCCGCCCGCGCCGTTATCAAGCATTTCCACATCTCCCTGCATCGGTTCACGATGGGGGGGCGTCCAGCCTGTCCCCCATTCAACCTAGATGTGTACCCCGAGCAGCCTTGGGTGTGCAAGGGCCGCCATGGAATCAATTGCCCGGCGGAAGGATATTCCCGATCAACGTAGGGCCGATCAGAGGTGCGTCAAGGTGCCATGGGTGGGATGTAGGTCAACGTTGTCCCCAGCGCCCAGAGCAGGAACAGCACCAGCGGCGCGTGTACCAGCAGTTGCACGAACGAGAAGCCGATCAGGTCGCGTGCCTTCAGGCCCAACACACCCAGCAACGGCAGCATGTAGAACGGGTTGATCAGGTTCGGCAAGGCTTCGGCGGCGTTGTAGATCTGCACCGCCCAGCCCAGGTGGTACTGCAACTCGTTGGCCACCTGCATGACGTAGGGCGCCTCGATGATCCATTTGCCCCCACCCGACGGGATGAAGAATCCCAACACCGCCGAATACACGCCCATGAGCATCGCATAGGTATCGTGGGAGGCGATCTGCACGAAGAAGGTCGAGATGTGGTGAGCCAGGGTCTGCGCGTCGCCGCCCTTGACCGTGGTCATGATCGCGGCGATGGAGCCGTACAGGGGAAATTGAATCAGCACACCGGTGGTCGTCGGCACGGCACGCGCCACGGCATCGAGAAAGCTGCGCGGGCGCCAGTGCAGCAGCAGGCCGAGCATGATGAACAGGAAGTTATAGGTATTGAGCCCCGAGATGGCCGTAATCGCCGGCTTGGTGGAGAACTCGTGGAACAGCCATCCTGCGGCGAGCAACACCAGGAAGATAGTGATCAGCGGACTGTATTCCAGCCATTCGCCCGGTCGGCTGCGCTTGCTCAGCGGCGGGAGGCTGAAAGCCGGGTCGACGCCGCAGGCCTGGGCATCACGGGCCGAGTTCGGGCCGGGCGCGGTGGCATAGGCGACCACCAGCGAGACCACTACCAGCGCCAGCAGCAGTACGCCTGATTGCCAGAGGAAAATGGTTTGGGTGAACGGGATGACACCGGTGATGGACAAGATGGATGGCGGCAGGCTGGCCGGATTGGCCTGCAACTGCGCCGCCGACGATGACAGGCCCAGGGCCCAGACCGCGCCCAGACCCAGGTACGCTGCAGCGCCGGCGGCGCGATAGTCCATGCGCAGATCGGTGCGGCGCGCCAGCGCGCGCACCAACAGGCCGCCGAACACCAGGGACAGCCCCCAGTTGAGCAGCGACGCCACCATGGAGATCAACGCCACCCAGGCCACTGCCGAGCGTCCATTGCGCGGGATGCGCGCCAGCCGGTCGATGAGTTTCACGGCGGGCGGCGAGCTGGCGACGACGTAACCGCCGATCACCACGAAAGCCATCTGCATGGTAAAAGGAATCAGGCTCCAGAACCCGTCGCCGAACGCAGTGGCCGTGGCCGTCGGCGTGCCGCCGATGGCCAGCGCGCCCAATGCGACCAGCAGCACCGCCACGGCGGCGAATACGTAGGAGTCGGGGAACCAGCGCTCGGCCCAGCTCGAACAGCGCAGGGCGAAGCGAGCGTAGCGGCTCTCTTCCAGGTGTGCGGACATGGTGGTGTTTCCTTGTTTTTATAGTTGGAGAGCTGCAGGTGTTGGCAGGAAGTTTTCAGAAACTCATTTCGATTACATCGTCGACAATGATCAGCTTGCCGGCCGTTTTCGCCTTGATTTCATCGATGCTGACGCCAGGCGCGCGCTCCTTGAGGATGAACGCACCGTCTTCGATCTCGAGATAAGCCAAGTCGGTCAGCACCTTGCGAATGCAACCAGCGCCGGTCAGCGGCAGCGTGCAGACGGGCAGCAGTTTCGACTCGCCGTCCTTGGACGCGTGGGTCATGGTGACGATGATGTTCTCCGCACCGGCCACCAGGTCCATGGCCCCACCCATGCCCTTGACCAGCTTGCCGGGGATCATCCAGGAGGCGATGTTGCCCTGCACGTCCACCTCGAAGGCGCCGAGCACGGTGAGGTCGACATGGCCGCCGCGAATCATCGCGAACGACTGCGCCGAGTCGAAGATGGAGGCGCCCAGGCGCGCGGTCACGGTCTGTTTGCCGGCATTGATCATGTCGGCGTCGACGGTAGCCTCGGTAGGGAATTCGCCCATGCCGAGCAGGCCATTTTCCGATTGCAGCATCACGTCGATGCCAGGTGGCACGTAGTTGGCCACCAGGGTCGGGATGCCGATGCCCAGGTTCACGTAGTAACCGTCCTGCAGTTCGCGCGCCACGCGCTGGGCCATCTGTTCGCGGGTAAGTGCCATGGAAAAAACCTCGTGGGAAACAGCGCAGAAAGGAAACGATCAGGCCTTGAGCGTGCGCTTCTCGATGCGCTTCTCGAAGGTGCCTTGAATCACCCGGTCGACATAGATGCCTGGCGTGTGGATATGCTCGGGCAACAGCACGCCCGGCTCGACGATCTCTTCGACCTCGACCACGGTGATGCGCCCGGCACTCGCGGCCAGCGGATTGAAGTTCTGTGCGGTATGACGATAGACCACGTTGCCGAAGTGGTCGGCCTTCCAGCCTTTGACGATGGCGAAGTCGCCGGTGATGGCTTGTTCCAGAATGTACTGGCGGCCATTGAATTCGCGCACTTCCTTGCCTTCGGCAATCGGTGTGCCGTAGCCGGTAGCAGTGAAAAATGCGGGGATGCCAGCGCCTCCAGCGCGCATCTTCTCGGCCAGGGTGCCTTGAGGGGTCAACTCGACTTCCAGTTCGCCATCGAGCAACTGCCGCTCGAACAGCGCGTTTTCGCCCACGTAGGAGGCGATCATCTTGCGGATCTGCCGGTCTTCGAGCAGTACGCCCAGACCGAAACCGTCGACGCCGCAGTTGTTGGACACGACCGTGAGATCGCGCACGCCCAGCCGCTTGATCTCGGCGATCAGGTTCTCTGGAATGCCGCACAGGCCGAAGCCGCCGGCCAATACCGTCATGCCATCGCGCAGGCCATCGAGCGCCTGTGCGTAGGTTGCCACTCGCTTATCGAGTCCAGCCATGATCGTTCGCCTTTTATTGTTTGTCATGGCGCCGTCCGTGCCGCGACGGCGTGGGTGCAGGTATCTTCTCCCCACACGGCTAATTTGTTAATTTTGTTTTTCTTCGGTATTGATTGGTTTTCCAAATAGATGAACGTCAAACAGCTCCGCGCCTTTCTCGCCGTGGCCCAGGCCCTGAGCTTTGCCCAGGCGGGCGAAAAGTTGCACCTGTCCCAGCCTGCGCTGAGCCTGACCATAAAGGGTCTGGAAGAAGACCTGGGCGGCGCGCTGCTGATCCGTACCACGCGCAGCGTCAGCCTGACGCCCGAAGGCGAAGCCCTGCTGCCGCTGGCCCGACGCCTGCTGGCGGATTGGGACAACACCGAGGAGTTGCTGCGCCAGCACTTCACCCTGCAATTGGGCAAGGTGTCCATCGCGGCCATGCCGTCGTTCGCCGGCAACCTGTTGCCTGGGGCCCTGCGGATCTTTCGCGACCGCCATCCACGGGTCAATGTCGCCGTACATGACGTGATCAACGAACAGGTGGTGGAGATGGTTCGTCACCGCCGCGTGGAGCTGGGCATCGGCTTCGAGCCGGAAAGCACCTCGTCCCTGGTGTTCACGCCCTTCTACACCGACCGCTTCGTGGCCGTGGTGCCGGCCGATTCGTCGCTAGCCGAGCAACCGGTACTGACGTGGGCAACCCTGCTGGCCCATGATTTCATCGCGCTGCAGCGACCTTCCGCGGTCCGCCTGCTGCTGGAAAGCGCCGTCAGCGAGGAGCACGGCAAGTTGGCGGTGGCGTTCGAAAGTCACCAGTTGAGCACCATCGGGCGCATGGTCGCCCATGGCCTGGGCGTCAGCGCGGTACCGGCCCTGTGCATCGAGCAGATGCACGAGCTGGGGGCGCGCTGTGTGCCGCTGGAGTCGCCCAGCGTCGAGCGCCGAATCGGTCTGATGCGCTTGCCGGACCATAAGCTTTCGGCCGCCGCACACGCGCTCATGGAGGTGCTGCTGGAGCACACGGTCCACCGTCGCCAATGACCCTGTCACCCGACGGTTTGAACCGCAGCCCGATGACACTGCCCAACCCACAGGCTCTGTGTAGCAGCGGCGCGAGCCGCGTCGGCGGTCTCCGCGGTATTGTGACCCACCGCGTCGAGGCCGGACGCGGCTTGCGCCGCTGCTACAGGGCGCTCAATTCCTTTTCCATCGAGGAGCATTGTGATGAACAGCATCGATCTGGCCGGCAGGCCGGTTCCACGCATTGGCCAGGGCACCTGGCGCATGGGCGAAGACCCGGCCCGTGCCCGGCAGGAAATTGCCGCGTTGCAGGAAGGCATCGACCTGGGCCTGACCTTGCTCGACACCGCCGAAATGTACGGTGAAGGCGGCTCTGAAAAAATCGTCGGCCAGGCCATCCAGGGTCGCCGGGACCAGGTCATGCTGGTTAGCAAGGTCTACCCGCACAACGCCAGCCTCAAGGGCATGGCGCAAGCCTGCGAGCGCAGCCTGCAGCGCATGCAGGTGGAGCACATCGACCTGTACCTGCTGCACTGGCGTGGTCAGTACCCGCTGAGCGAAACGGTGGACGCCTTCGAGCGTCTGCGTGAGCAGGGCAAGATCGGCGCCTGGGGCGTGTCGAACTTCGATGTCGATGACATGATCGAGCTGAACGATGAACGCTGTGCGACCAACCAGGTGCTGTACAACCTGGAAGAGCGCGGCATCGAGTTCGACCTGCTGCCCTGGTGTGCCGAGCGGGCAATGCCGGTGATGGCTTACTGTCCGATTGCCCAGGGCGGCCGCTTGCTCGACCAACCGGCATTGCGCCAGGTTGCGCAGCGCCACGGGGTGACGCCGGCGCAAGCCTGCCTGGCCTGGGTCATTCGCCGTAAAGGGGTGATCGCCATCCCCAAAGCCTCCACAGCCGAACATGTGCGCCTGAACGCCGCCGCCCTGCACGTCAAACTCGATGCCGAAGACTTCGCCGCGCTGGATCGAGCCTACCCGGCACCGCAACGCAAGCAGCGGCTCAACATGGTCTGAAGCCGCCGCGTGCCGCCGACCGAGGCGCCGTCAATCGTCCAGCGGTTGCGGCGCCTTGCTCGGTTTCGCGGCCTTGGCGGGCTTGTTCGTCGGTTCCTGCGCGGCGGCTGCGACCGGGGCTGGCGCATTGGCCTCCTTCTCGGCTGCGGGCAATTGATCGATGGTACTGAACAACTGCGCAGGCTCGACGTAGCCGGATTGTTCGAGCTTTTTCTCGCCATCCTTGCCCAGCAGCACGAACTTCTGACTGGAACCGGCGCCCAGCTTCAAATCACGGATCAAGGACATGGTCGCCTGCGGGTCGAGGTCCTTGCCGTCACGCTGGCCGATGGTATTGATCACGGTGTAGAGCACCATCCCGCGCTGCTTGAAGCCGTCGCGGTTGGCGGGCTCTTCCAGCGCCTTGCGCAGTTTCAGCAGGTTGGGATCCACCGAACTCGGGGCGATCACCACCAACGGCCGGGCCCGTCCACGGTCCTGGGCCAGGGGGCTATCACCGTCGGCGGCCAGCAGCGGCGCGGCGAAGGCGAACAGTGAGGCGAGGGTCAGCGACCGGATCATCATGCTCCATCTCCTTGACGTATCGATGGCCCATCATTACAGAGATTTCGCCCCCGTGCGAGCCGGGGCCAGGCGCGCGATCAGGCTGCCGCCGAACACGTTGATCACCAGCCCCACCATCACCAGCGCACCACCCCACCACTGCAAGGCGCTCAGCCGCTCGCCGAGAATCCAGGCCGAGGAGCTCAAGCCCACCACCGGTACCAGCAACGAAAACGGTGCCACCTTGCCCGCCGGATAACGCGACAGCAGCTTGCTCCACAGGCCATAACCCAGCACCGTAGCGATCGCGGCCAGGTACACGAGGCTGCCGATGGACTTCCAGCCGATGCCCAGCAGCGACCGTTCGATCAGCGCCGGCCCTTCCAGCCACAGCGACAGCGCGAAGAAGGGCAGCGGCGGAATCAGCGCGCCCCAGATCACCAGCGCGACCAGGTCGATATTGCCGAAACGGCGGGTAATGATGTTGCCCATGGCCCACATCGAGGCTGCGCACAGGGTCAGCAGTACGGCCACCAGTGGCGTGGCCTGATCGCTTTCCAGGCCGATCATCGCCAGCCCGCCTGCCGCGACCAATAGCCCCACCACGCTGGCTGCACGCAGGCGTTCGCCGATGAACAGCGCGGCGAAGAACAGCGTGAAGAACGCTTGGGATTGCAACACCAGCGAGGCCAGGCCCGCAGGCATGCCGTTGGCCATGGCCTCGAACAGAAAGGCGAACTGCCCCAGTGAAATGGTCGCGCCGTAGGCGATCAGCCAGCGCAGCGGCAGGTTCGGACGGCGAATGAAGAACACCGCGGGAATCGCCACCAGGGTGAAGCGCAGGCCGCCCAGCAGCATGGGTGGCAGGCCGTCGAGGCCGTAACGGATCACCACGAAATTCAAGCCCCAGACGACGATCACGATCAAGGCCAACATCAGGTCTCTAGGTGCCACGGTACCTCCACAGGTTCAGGTCAGTCCGCTCGGGGCAGCCGATCCCCCACGGGGTGGCGACTGCACGGGTCAGCCGGATCATTCTTGCCCATCGCAGCCCCTGACGGGAACCTGTTTCAAAACTTTTCTGAATAGGCTCGGCCTGGGTAGCGTTCCGTGCGAGCCCCAGCTTGAGCTAGAGTGCAATCACAATGCCATTTCAGGGGGTCCGTCGATGCGCGTGTTCTGGGTAATGCTGATTGCAGTGGGCTTGTCGGGTTGTACCTCGTTCCGCGCCGATTCGGAGCATCTCAAGGCTGTCCCGGCAGATCGTTTGTCAGCCTGGCAACAGCCCTTGACGCCGTCGAGCGAACTGGTGGTGGACCGCGACATCGGCATCATGGGCGGCGGCTGCTACGTCGCGCTGCTGATCGACCGCGAGCCGGCGGCGTTGATGGCCGTCGGCGAGGTGGCCACCTTTCACCTGCCGCCTGGCGAACACATCGTCGGCATCACCACTGACAAGCAAGGTGGCATGCTCTGCAGCAAGGGCCGTCTGAACCGCGAACTGCGCCTGCAGGCCAACCCAGGCGAGCGCCAGCACCTGCGTATCGTCAGCGAAGCCAAGAGCGGATTCGGTATCGTTCCGGACCCGCGCTGATTGCGTCGACACACCTTCTCCCCCGCTGATCTGATCAGGAGTCGCCATGCCCAACCAGCCTCTGCACCATAACGCACATCAGCAGCCCATCGGCCACCCGCTGCCCGACTGGACCGCGCGCCCCCGCCCGGCCCATGCGGTGATCGAAGGCCGCTATTGCCGCCTTGAGCCCTTGAACGTCGCGGCCCACGCCGAGGATCTGTTCCAGGGCTATTGCCAACAGAGCGACGGCAGCGACTGGACTTACCTGCCCGTCGGACCGTTCGCCGACCTCGACAGCTATTGCACTCACCTGCAAACCGCGGCAGCCAGCCAGGATCCGCAACACTGGGCGGTGATCGATCTGCGCAGCCAACGGGCCGTGGGCACGCTGGCCTTGATGCGCATGGACCCGGCCAATGGCGTCATCGAAGTGGGCCATGTGACCTTCTCGCCGTTGATGAAACGCACCCCGGTGTCGACCGAAGCGCAGTACTTGCTGATGCGCCTGGTGTTCGATGAGTTGGGCTACCGGCGCTACGAATGGAAATGCGATGCCTTGAACGCGCCCTCGCGAAAGGCCGCCGAACGCTTGGGCTTCAGCTTCGAAGGCATCTTTCGCCAGGCACTGGTGTACAAGGGCCGCAACCGCGACACCGCGTGGTTCTCGATCATCGACAGCGAATGGCCAGCGCGGCGCGCGGCATTCGAACGCTGGCTGGCGACGGAGAACTTCGACGGGTCGGGCCAACAATTGACCGCATTGACCGCCTGTCGCCAGCAGGATTGAGAAACCCGGCTATCCTTGCGACTGGCGAAATGAATCGCCTTGTTGCTCACCACCTGCAGCTCCTCATTCACAAAAAAGAGAGCCGACGCTTGAAACTCGAACCCTTGCCAAAGTCGCTGATCGCCGTTGCGTTCGCGCTGGCCCCCACCTGTTTGTTCGCCGCCTCCCCCGCCCCCGCCGCCGCGCAGAACGGCATGGTCGTCACCGCGCAGCAGCTGGCCACCCACGTTGGCGTGGACGTGCTCAAGGACGGCGGCAATGCCGTCGACGCTGCCGTCGCCGTGGCCTACGCCCTGGCTGTGGTCTACCCGGCCGCCGGCAACATCGGCGGCGGTGGCTTCATGACCCTGCAGATGGCCGATGGGCGCAAGACCTTTCTGGACTTTCGCGAGAAGGCCCCACTGGCCGCCACCCCGGACATGTACCTGGACAAGGCCGGCAACGTCATCGAAGGCCTGAGCACCGACGGCCACCTGTCGGTGGGCATTCCTGGCACCGTTTCGGGGATGGAACTGGCCCTGCAGAAATACGGCACCTTCAAGCGCGCCGACCTGCTCGCGCCAGCCATCAAGCTGGCCGACGAGGGCTTCACTCTCGGTCAGGGCGACGTCGACCTGCTGGAAACCGCCACCGAGGATTTCCGCAAGGACAGCCAGGATTCGGCGAAGATCTTCCTCAATCAGGGTCAGCCGTTCAAGGCCGGTGACAAGCTGGTGCAGAAGGATCTGGCACGCACCCTGCGGGAGATTGCCGACAAGGGCAACGCCGGTTTCTATCAAGGCTGGGTGGCCAAGGCCATCGTGGATTCGAGCCAGGCCGGCAAGGGCATCATTACCCAGGCCGACCTCGACAAGTACAAGACCCGCGAGCTGGACCCCATCGAGTGCGACTACCGCGGCTACCACGTGATCTCCGCGCCACCGCCCAGCTCGGGCGGCGTGGTCATCTGCCAGATCATGAACATTCTGCAGGGCTACCCCATGGCCGAACTGGGCTATGGCTCGGCGCAGGGCATGCACTACCAGATCGAGGCCATGCGCCACGCCTATGTGGACCGTAACAGCTACCTGGGCGACCCGGACTTCGTCAAGAACCCCATCGCTCACTTGCTCGACGCCAACTACGCGACGAAGATCCGCAACAGCATCTTGCCGAACAAGGCGGGTGTCTCGGCCGAGATCAAACCGGGCGTTGCGCCCCATGAAGGGAGCAATACCACCCACTACTCCATCGTCGATCAGTGGGGCAATGCGGTTTCGGTCACCTACACCCTCAATGGCTGGTTCGGCGCACGGGTCATGGCCAGCGGCACCGGCATCCTGCTCAACGACGAGATGGACGACTTCACCTCCAAGGTCGGCGTCGCCAACATGTACGGCCTGGTGCAGGGCGAAGCCAACGCGATCGCGCCCTACAAGACGCCGCTGTCGTCCATGAGCCCGACCATCGTCACCAAGGACGGCAAGCCGGTGATGGTGGTCGGTACGCCCGGCGGCAGTCGAATCATCACCGCGACCTTGCTGACCATGCTCAACGTCATCGACTACGGCATGGACATCCAGCAGGCGGTCAATGCGCCACGCTTCCACCAACAGTGGATGCCCGACGTGACCAACCTGGAACACTTCGCCATCAGCCCGGACACGCGCAAGATCCTCGAGAGCTGGGGGCACAAGTTCGGCGAGCCACAGGACGCCAACCACCTGGCAGCGATCCTGGTCGGGGCGCCTTCACTGGGTGGCAAGCCCGTCGCCAACAACCGCTTCTACGGTGCCAACGACCCGCGCCGCAACACCGGCCTCGCCGAAGGCTATTGAGCCAATGAACACGCGGTCGGGCCCGTGCATGGGCCTGACTGCGTGCACCACCGGTTAACGATCCACCTGAACTTTCCATTTTCCTCCGCGCTCAGATTTTTTGATCGCCTGGTACGCCAGGCCTTAACTGACCCGAGGAAGATCCACATGGCTACCCAACTGCAAGGCAAGAAAGTCCTGTTCATCACCGCCAACACCGGCATCGAGCGTGACGAACTGCTCAAGCCCGTCGAAGCGCTGCGTGCAGCCGGCGCCACCGTGACCCACGCTTCCAGCGAAGGCGGCACCGTACAGACCTTCCAGCAGGACACCGAGAAAGATCGCACTGTTGAGTCCGACAGCAAGATCCAGGGCCTGAGCGCCAGCGACTTCGACGCCCTGGTCATTCCAGGCGGCACCGTCAACGCCGACACCCTGCGTCAGGACACCGATGCCCAGCACCTGGTCAAGGCTTTCGCCGATGCAGGCAAAGTGGTCGCTGCCATCTGCCACGGCCCATGGCTGCTGATCAACGCCGGCGTGATTCCCGGCAAGACCCTGACCTCCTACCCCAGCGTCAGCCTCGACCTGACCAACGCCAAGGCCGCAGGCTGGGTCGACCAGGAAGTCATGCAGTGTGGTGCCAACGGCTGGACCCTGATCACCTCGCGCACTCCTGACGATATCCCTGCGTTCAATGACGCCATCATCAAGGCCCTCGGCGCAGCCTGAGCCGCCCTTCCACTCACAGATCAGGGAGCCTAGATGCCTTCTCTATTCGATTCGATCCAGGTTGGCGAGCAGCAGTTGCCCAATCGGATCCTCATGGCCCCGCTGACACGCGGCCGCGCCACCCGCAATCACGTACCCACCGACCTGATGATCGAGTACTACACCCAGCGCGCCAGCGCCGGGTTGATCATCACCGAAGCGACCGGCATCACCCAGGAAGGCCTGGGCTGGCCCTACGCGCCAGGCATCTGGAGCGACGAGCAGGTCGAAGGCTGGAAGAAGATCACCGCCGCCGTGCATGAAGCCGACGGGCGTATCGACCTGCAGCTGTGGCACATGGGCCGCATCGTCCACCCCAGCTTCCTTGGCGGTGCACAGCCGGTTTCGTCTTCGGCGACGACTGCGCCAGGACACACCCATACCTATGACGGCAAGCAACCCTACGTGGAAGCCCGGCCGTTGGGCATCCATGAGATCCCGCGGTTGCTGGACGACTACGAGCACGCCGCGAAGAACGCCATGCGCGCCGGCTTCGATGGTGTACAGATCCATGCCGCCAACGGCTACCTGATCGACCAGTTCCTGCGCGACAACAGCAACTTCCGCGACGACGCCTATGGTGGTTCGGTAGAAAACCGGATTCGCCTGTTGACCGAAGTCACCCAGCGGGTTGTCGACACCATCGGTGCCGAACGCACCGGCGTGCGCCTGTCGCCCAACGGCGATTCGCAAGGCGTCAACGACAGCGATCCGGAAACCCTGTTCTCCGCCGCTGCCGCTGCGCTGGACAAGATCGGCATCGCCTATCTGGAGCTGCGCGAACCGCCATTCGATGGCACCTTCGGCAAAGCCGATCGCCCGCCGGTGCACCCGGTGATCCGCAAGGCCTTCAGCCGTACCCTGGTGCTCAATTCCGACTACACCCACGAAAAAGCGCAGGCTGCGCTGGACGCCGGTGAAGCCGATGCGATCGCCTTCGGTCGGCCGTTCCTGGCCAACCCGGACTTGCCCCATCGGTTCGCCAAGGGGCTGCCGCTGAACAAGGACGTCATGGAAACCTGGTACAGCCAGGGTCCGGAAGGCTATGTGGATTACCCCACGGCCGACGAGCAGTAAAGCGGACACGGGGGCTTCGGCCCCCGGTGTTTTTTGGACATTGTCGACACTTACCTTCGAGCGCCTTGACTGCAAGCTTTAACAGGACTATTTTTTCGTCACTACCTGCCCAGGTGTCGACAATATGTCCGTTACCTCTGTTTCGCCCTTGCCCGTTCCCGATCCGGAATTCACGACCCCGCCCAGCGCCGCTCCACTGGAAGCCGAGACGCTGTCGGAGAACGTGTTCCGCCGCATCCAGGCGGCCATCATCAATGGCGAAATAGCCCCAGGCAGCAAGATCTCCGAACCCGAACTGGCACGCACCTACGGCATCAGCCGCGGACCGCTGCGTGAAGCCATCCACCGTCTGGAAGGCCAGCGCCTGCTGGTGCGCATTCCCCACGTCGGTGCCCGGGTGGTGTCGCTCAACCACGCCGAACTCATCGAACTCTACGAAATCCGCGAGTCCCTCGAAGGCATGGCCTGTCGACTGGCTGCCGAGCGCATGAGCCAGGCTCAGATCGACGAGTTGCGCGAGGTGCTCGCCACCCATGAACGCGACGCCGCGTTCCAGGCCGGCGTCGGCTACTACCAGCAGGAAGGCGATTTCGACTTCCACTACCGCATCATTCAGGGTAGCGGCAACAGCACGCTGGTGCAGATGCTCTGCGATGACCTGTACCAACTGGTGCGCATGTACCGCATCCAGTTCTCTGCCACGCCCAACCGTCCGCACCAGGCTTTCGCCGAGCATCACCGTATCCTCGACGCCATCGCCGAGCGCGACGGCGAACTGGCCGAGTTGCTCATGCGTCGGCACATCGCCGCGTCCAAGCGCAATGTCGAACGCCATTACCTGGAACCCAACCAGAACAACACCCCAGGAGCCCCATCATGAGTCAGCCCTCCCGCCCCGGCCAACGCTTCCGTCAGGCCCTCGCCGAAGAGTCGCCCTTGCAGGTGGTCGGCGCCATCAACGCCAACCACGCCCTGCTCGCCCAGCGCGCCGGTTTCAAGGCCATCTACCTGTCCGGTGGCGGCGTCGCGGCCGGCTCCCTGGGCCTTCCCGATCTGGGCATCACCGGCCTGGACGATGTGCTGACCGACGTGCGCCGCATCACCGATGTGTGCGATCTGCCGCTGCTGGTCGACGTCGACACCGGTTTCGGCTCGTCGGCCTTCAATGTCGCCCGCACCGTGAAGTCGATGATCAAGTTCGGCGCCGCGGCCATGCACATCGAAGACCAGGTGGGCGCCAAGCGCTGTGGCCACAGGCCGAACAAGGAAATCGTTTCCCAGCAGGAAATGGTCGACCGCATCAAGGCGGCAGTGGATGCGCGCACCGACGACAGCTTCGTGATCATGGCGCGCACCGATGCGTTGGCGGTGGAAGGTCTGGAGTCAGCCCTGGACCGCGCGGCAGCCTGCATCGAAGCGGGTGCGGACATGATCTTCCCCGAAGCCATCACCGAACTGCAGATGTACCAGCTGTTCGCCAGCCGGGTGAAAGCGCCGATTCTGGCCAACATCACCGAGTTCGGCGCCACGCCGCTGTTCACCACCGAGCAGCTCGGCGGTGTGGGCGTCGGCCTGGTGCTCTACCCGCTGTCCGCGTTCCGCGCCATGAACAAGGCCGCCGAGAACGTCTACACCGCGATTCGCCGCGATGGCACCCAGCAGAACGTGGTCGACACCATGCAGACGCGCATGGAACTGTACGACGCCATCGAGTACCACGACTTCGAGCGCAAACTCGACGCGCTGTTCGCGCAGAAAAAATGATCGCTGTATTCCAATAACAAATCCAAGATCGGAGAAAACCATGGCCGAAGCAAAAGTACTCAGTGGCGCTGGCCTGCGTGGCCAGGTGGCCGGACAAACCGCGCTGTCGACCGTCGGCATGCCCGGCGCAGGGCTGACCTATCGCGGCTATGACGTGCGCGAACTGGCCGAGCACGCGCTGTTCGAAGAAGTCGCCTACCTGCTGCTGCACGGCGAGCTGCCCACCCACGACGAGCTGGCTGCCTACCAGGGCAAACTGCGCAGCCTGCGCGACTTGCCGCAGCCGCTCAAGGAAGTGCTCGAACGCATCCCGTCCAGCACCCATCCGATGGACGTGATGCGCACTGGCTGTTCGTTTCTCGGCACGCTCGAGCCGGAGCGTAACTTCAGTCAGCAGGAACACGTCACCGACCGCCTGCTGGCAGCCTTTCCGGCGATCATGTGCTACTGGTATCGCTACAGCCACCACGGCGTGCGCATCAGTTGCACCAGCGATGAAGACACCTTCGCCGGGCACTTCCTGTACCTGCTGCATGGCAAGTCACCGAGTGAACTGCACAGCAAGGTGATGGACGTCTCGCTGATCCTCTACGCCGAGCACGAATTCAACGCTTCGACTTTCACCGCCCGCGTGTGCGCCTCGACCCTGTCGGACATGTATTCGTGCGTGACCGCAGCCATCGGCTCGTTGCGCGGCCCCCTGCACGGCGGAGCCAACGAAGCGGCCATGGCCATGATCCAGAAGTTCGCGTCGCCCGAAGAAGCGGTACGCGGCACCTTGGCCATGCTCGAGCGCAAGGACAAGATCATGGGCTTCGGCCATGCCGTGTACAAAGACAACGACCCACGCAACGAAGTGATCAAGGGCTGGGCGAAGAAGCTGGCCGACGAAGCCGGTGACAAGGTCCTCTACCCCGTCTCCGAAGCCATCGACAAGACCATGTGGGAGCAAAAGAAGCTGTTTCCCAACGCCGACTTCTACCACGCCTCGGCGTACCACTTCATGGGCATCGCGACCGAGCTGTTTACGCCGATCTTCGTCTGCTCACGGGTGACCGGCTGGGCAGCCCATGTGTTCGAACAGCGGGCCAATAATCGGATCATTCGCCCCAGCGCCGAATACGTGGGCGTAGAGCAGCGCGCATTCGTGCCTCTGGATCGCCGCTGACCTAGCGGCCGCCTTCGCGGGCAGATGGCTCGCCGCCCGCCCCGCTCCCACATTCCCATAGTGCTCAAGACGTACGGGTCCATGTGGGAGCGGGCTCTGCCCGCGAAGGCCGCCCCGCCGAACTTCTGCCATGCCGTGCACCGTGAGCCGACCTGATGAACACACAACACCGCAAGTCATTACCCAACTCGCCGCTGGACTATTACGACGCCCGAGAAGCCGTCGAAGCCCTCCAGCCCGGCGCCTACGCCACCCTGCCGTACACCTCCCGCGTATTGGCGGAAAACCTGGTGCGCCGTTGCGACCCCGCCACCCTGGACGCCTCCCTGCGCCAGCTGATCGAGCGCAAGCGTGACCTGGACTTCCCCTGGTACCCGGCGCGAGTGGTGTGCCACGACATCCTCGGCCAGACCGCTCTGGTCGACCTGGCCGGCCTACGTGACGCCATCGCCTCACAGGGCGGTGACCCGGCGCTGGTCAATCCGGTGGTCCCGACGCAACTGATCGTCGACCACTCCCTGGCGGTGGAAAGCGCCGGCTTCGATCCGCAGGCGTTCGAGAAAAACCGCGCCATCGAAGACCGTCGCAACGAAGACCGCTTCCACTTCATCGACTGGACGCGCAAGGCGTTCAAGAACGTCGACGTCATTCCGCCGGGCAACGGCATCATGCACCAGATCAACCTGGAGAAAATGTCGCCGGTGATCCAGGTCCGCGAAGGCGTGGCCTTCCCCGACACCTGCGTCGGCACCGACAGCCATACCCCCCATGTCGACGCGCTCGGCGTGGTGGCCATCGGCGTGGGCGGCCTCGAAGCCGAAAGCGTCATGCTCGGTCGCGCGTCGTGGATGCGCCTGCCCGAAATTGTCGGGGTCAAGCTGACTGGCCAATTGCAGCCGGGCATCACCGCCACCGACATGGTGCTGTCCCTGACCCAGTACCTGCGTCAGCAGAAAGTGGTGGGTGCGTACCTGGAGTTCTTCGGTGAAGGCGCACGCGCCCTGACCCTGGGCGACCGCGCCACGCTCTCCAACATGGCCCCGGAATACGGCGCGACTGCGGCGATGTTCGCGATCGACCAGCAGACCATCGACTACCTGCGCCTCACTGGCCGCGAAGAGCAGCAGGTGCAACTGGTCGAAGACTATGCGCGCCTGACCGGCCTGTGGGCCGACAGCCTGGACGACGCTGTCTATGAGCGTGACCTGAGCTTCGATCTGTCCGGCGTCGTACGCAACATGGCCGGGCCGAGCAACCCGCACGCGCGCATCGCGACCAGCGACCTGACGGCCCAGGGCATCGCCGGCCCCTGGAGCGAAGTGCCCGGGCAGATGCCGGACGGCGCAGTGATCATCGCCGCCATCACCAGTTGCACCAACACCAGCAACCCCCGCAACGTCATCGCTGCCGGTTTGCTGGCGCGCAATGCCAACCGCCTGGGCCTGACCCGCAAGCCCTGGGTCAAATCGTCCCTGGCACCGGGCTCGAAAACCGTGGCCCTGTACCTGGACGAAGCTGGCCTGACCGAGGAACTGGAAACCCTGGGCTTCGGCATCGTCGCCTTCGCCTGCACCACCTGCAACGGCATGTCCGGCGCGCTCGACCCGGTGATCCAGCAGGAGATCATCGAGCGCGACCTGTATGCCACTGCGGTGCTCTCGGGCAATCGCAATTTCGACGGACGTATCCACCCCTATGCCCGTCAGGCCTTCCTGGCCTCGCCGCCGCTGGTGGTGGCCTATGCGATTGCCGGCACCATTCGTTTCGACATCGAAAAAGACGTGCTCGGCCTCGATCCGCAAGGTCAGCCCATCCGCCTCAAGGACATCTGGCCCAGCGACGAGGAAGTCAACGCAGTGGTCAAATCGTCGGTGAAACCCGAGCAGTTCCGTCAGGTGTACATCCCCATGTTCGCCGTGCACGAGGACCACGGGCCGAAGGTCGCGCCACTGTATGACTGGCGCCCGGCGAGCACCTACATCCGTCGGCCGCCGTACTGGGAAGGCGCACTGGCCGGCGAGCGCACGCTCAAGGGCATGCGCCCGCTGGCAGTGCTGCCGGACAACATCACCACCGATCACCTGTCGCCATCCAACGCGATCATGCTCGACAGCGCCGCCGGTGAATACCTGGCGAAAATGGGCCTGCCCGAAGAAGACTTCAACTCCTACGCCACCCACCGCGGCGATCACCTGACCGCGCAACGGGCGACGTTCGCCAATCCCAAGCTGTTCAACGAAATGGTGGTGGAGAACGGCAAGGTCCGCCAGGGCTCGCTCGCTCGCCTGGAACCCGAAGGCCAGGTCATGCGCATGTGGGAAGCCATCGAGACCTACATGCAGCGCAAGCAGCCGCTGATCATCATCGCCGGGGCAGACTATGGCCAGGGTTCCTCACGGGACTGGGCGGCCAAGGGTGTTCGTCTGGCCGGGGTGGAAGCGATCGCCGCCGAGGGCTTCGAGCGTATCCACCGCACCAACCTGGTGGGCATGGGCGTGCTGCCGCTGCAGTTCGACGCGGGCACGGACCGCAAGACCCTGGGCATCGATGGCACCGAGGTGTTCGACGTGGTCGGCCGGTTGACGCCCCAGGCGCGGCTGACCCTGATCATCGAACGGCGCAACGGCGAGCGCGTGCAGGTGCCGGTCACCTGCCGCCTGGACACCGCCGAAGAAGTCTCGATCTACGAAGCCGGTGGCGTGCTGCAACGCTTCGCCCAGGATTTCCTGCAGGCGACCGCACCCACTCACGCTGCCGCCGACGCCCATTGAGGACTGCCCCATGACTCAGCTTCGCATTCCCGCCACCTACCTGCGCGGTGGCACCAGCAAAGGCGTGTTCTTCAAGCTCGCCGACCTGCCCGAAGCGGCGCGTCTGCCCGGTCCCGCGCGCGACGCCCTGCTGTTGCGGGTGATCGGCAGCCCCGACCCCTACGGCAAGCAGATCGACGGCATGGGCGGCGCCACGTCGAGCACCAGCAAGACGGTGATCGTCAGCCCCAGCAGCCAGCCGGGGCACGACATCGACTACCTGTTCGGTCAGGTCTCCATCGACAGCGCCTTCGTCGACTGGAGCGGTAACTGCGGCAACCTGTCGGCAGCGGTTGGCCCGTTCGCCATCGCTCAGGGCCTGATCGATCCCACCCGCGTGCCCCACGACGGCATCGCCACGGTGCGCGTATGGCAGGCCAACATCGGCAAGACCATCATTGCCCATGTGCCCATGAGCGGCGGCGAGGTTCAGGAGACCGGAGATTTCGAACTGGACGGCGTGACCTTCCCGGCCGCTGAAGTGCAACTGGAGTTTCTCGATCCGGCGGCCGAGGCCGACGGCGCGGCCGGAGCCATGTTTCCCACCGGGCAGCTCATCGACGAGCTGGACGTACCCGGCGTGGGTCGGTTCGAGGCGACGATGATCAATGCCGGCATCCCGACGATCTTCATCGATGCTGCCGCATTGGGGTACAGCGGCTGCGAATTGCAGGACGCGATCAACGGCGACCCTCAGGCGCTCGCGCGCTTCGAGACGATCCGCGCCCACGGGGCATTGCGCATGGGGTTGATCCAGCATCTGGAAGAGGCGCAAACCCGCCAGCACACGCCCAAGGTCGCCTTCGTCGCACCCCCAGCCGATTACGTCGCTTCCAGCGGCAAGCCGGTGGCTGCGGCCGATATCGACCTGACGGTGCGGGCCCTGTCGATGGGCAAGCTGCACCACGCCATGATGGGCACCGCCGCGGTCGCCATCGGCACGGCTGCCGCGATTCCCGGGACCGTGGTCAACCGCGCAGCCGGTGGCGGCGTGCGCAGTACGGTGTGCTTCGGTCATCCCTCCGGCACCCTGCGCGTAGGCGCCGAAGCCGCCCAGCTGGGTGACCAATGGCAAGTCACCAAGGCGATCATGAGCCGCAGCGCGCGGGTCCTGATGGAAGGCTGGGTCAGGGTGCCCGCGCAGCCCCTCGCTTGAACCTGGGTCAGGAACTCAGGCGGTGGGCTGCTCCTGCTGCCGGTAACGCAGCCACACCGCGCCGCCCTCTTGCACCTCGGCACTGTCGAGTGTCAGGTAGGTCGGCTGCTGCCATTGCTTGGCATCGATCTCGAACGACGCCGGGTGCTCGCCTCGGCCATCCACCAATGGCAACAGCAGGACGCTGATTTCGTCGACCAGCCCGGCATTGACGAACGAGCCACTGACGTGGGGGCCGCCTTCGACGACCAAGCGCTTGATGCCCAATTCCCGGCCAAGGATATCCACCACCTGATGCAGGTCGAGGGACTCCTTGCCGGCGAAGATGTAAGACACCTGGATCGATTGCAGATAGGCCAGATAGTCGTCGCTGACTGCTTCGGTGAGCACTTCGACGATGTGTGAATCCAACGCCGTGTTGGACTTCCAGCCGACCTTGCCCTGGGGGTCGATGGAAATGGCGTAGGCACTGGCCGAGCGATCGGCAAAATGATGCGTCCGCTCGATCGGCCCCTTGGCCAGGCCGGACGGATACCCCTCGTCGTGAGCGATTTCCTGCATCGTTACGCGCCCGCAGGCCCAGGCGTCGAAGTCGAACTGTTTGGCCAAGCGTTCGTACAGATCGCCGGCGGCATTCTTGAACGGCCGGGCCCAGCCGTCGGTTAGTGCATGACCGTCGACGGAGGACATCATGTGGCAGATTACATAGGGCTTCATGGGAGCTCCTTGGCTGTCGGTGTGTCTATCACCGACCGGCGCCCATGGCCGTTGGTTCAGCTTGAAGCGCGCGTGGACCTGCTCGACGCTGCCCCGAGGTCGAGGCGCATGTGCGTCGTCTGCCAGACGGGATCGGACTCGACGTCGATTACCTCGAAGCCCTGTTTCTGCCAGAACGCGATCGCTCCGGGCAGGAACGGATGGGTATGCAGGTACAACGTGGCCACACCAGCCTGGCGCGCCTGCGCCAGCAGCGCTGCGTACAGCGCCCTGGCAACCCCGGCGCCCCGGCAGCTCGGCGAGACGAACAGCCTGACCACCTCGACCGTGTCCCTGGCCGTCAGTTGCAGCTGGCTGAAGCGCTGGTCATAGGGCAGGTAGCCGATGGCGCCGACGATGCGACCCGCCTGCCAGGCGAGCAGGAAACAGCCCTGGTTCGAAGCCAGGTACACCTCGTCGAAGCGGGCCAGATCGTCCGGCACCTGGGTGGCGTCCAGCTGCGGGAAGATCGAGGCCCGGGCGGCCATGACGTAGTCAAGGATCGCGGGTATCTGGTCCGGCGCTGCCGGACGGATGTCGATGGCGTTCACTGTGTCTGTCCTCCTGTCAGTGGGCTCAGAACGCAAGCTTGTAACCGATCAACAGCAGCATCACCGCCAGGCAGGGCCGCAGGATATCGTCCGAAACCCGCCCGGACAGATGGCTGCCCAGGTAGATCCCCGGCAGCGAGCCGAGCAGCAAATGCCCGAGCAATGACCAGTCCATGTTACCCATGCTGGCATGCCCCATGCCCGCGACCAGAGTCAATGGCACAGCATGGGCGATTTCGGTGCCCACCAGGCGCCGGGTCGCCAGGAACGGATACAGCATGAACAACGCCACCGTCCCCAAGGCACCGGCGCCGATCGAGGTCAGCGAAACCATCACCCCTAGCACCACGCCAGTCACTACGGTGAGCGCGTTGAGGGTGTTCGGGCTGAGGTTGTAGCGATCTCCGGCATGGCGGCTGGCCAAGGCTTGCAGGCGTTTCTTGAACAGGATCGCCAACGCCGTCAGGAACAGCACGACCGCCAGCGCCTGCTTGATCACCACGCCCATGGCCTGCGGTTCGGCATTCAGGCTTTTCAGGTACCAGAGCACGAACGCTGCCGCTGGCACGCTGCCCAGCGCCAGCCAGCCGGTGATCTTCCAGTCGATGTTCTTGTTGCGTCCATGAACCCACACGCCACTGGCTTTGGTGATGGCCGCGTACAACAGATCGGTACCGACCGCCGTGGCTGGATTGATGCCAAACCAGAGCAAAATCGGCGTCATCAATGAGCCGCCGCCGACGCCGGTCATGCCGACGATGAAGCCCACGACCAATCCGGCAATGGTGAAACCCCAGGTACCTACTTCCATTCTTACGTCCTACACATCAGATTCAGCATCGCGGGAGCGGTAGCCGGGCGGCAGGATAACAACTTCTGTTATAGCCATTTATAACTATGCAGCATTAGCTTATAACCGGCCTCCCACAGTCGTCAGGAAGTGCACCACCGTTCACTGTCAACTTCAGCGCGACAGTCCTGGCCGCTTCGACGGATTTATCCTTCTGCGAAGAACGCATACTCTTGATCCATCGCACAGCATTTCCACCGCTGGGCACCTTCACTCGGGAGAACGTCATGCTCGCACTTCGCAAAGCCTCGGATCGCGGTATCGCCAACCATGGCTGGCTGCAATCCTTCCATACCTTTTCCTTCGGCCATTACCGCAACCCTCAGGAACAGGGCTTCTCCGACCTGCTGGTGATCAACGACGACCGCGTCAGCGCCGGCAAGGGCTTCGGTCAGCACCCGCACCGCGACATGGAGATCTTCTCCTACGTGCTGGAAGGCGCCCTGGCGCACAAGGACACCCTGGGCACCGGCTCGGTGATTCGCCCCGGCGATGTGCAGCTGATGAGCGCCGGCCACGGCGTCGCCCACAGCGAGTTCAACCATAGCGACGTCGATCCCGTGCATTTCCTGCAGATCTGGATCGTGCCCGAAGTGGCAGGCGCCAAGCCGCGCTATCAGCAGGAGCACTTTTCCGCCGAGCAGAAACGCGGTCGCCTGCAGCTGATCATCTCGCCCGATGGCGCCGAAGGCTCGTTGCATGTCCGCCAGGATGCGCGGGTGTATGCCGGGTTGTTCGATGGCGAGGAACAGGCCACGCTGACACTTGCGGCCAACCGCTACGCTTATGTGCACGTGGCCACCGGCAGTGTCGAACTCAACGGCCAGCGCCTGAACGAAGGGGATGGCGTGCGCCTGCGGCAGGAAACCGTGCTGCACTTGGCCAATGGGGTCAATGCCGAGGTGCTGGTGTTCGACTTGCGCCCGAACGAGCTGCCGCAGATGCCCTGATCGGTATCCGCACCGGGGGCGCTCATCGACCTTGTCGATGGGCGCATTGAAAAAAGCGATTGGCTTGACCCCGGTGTGGCGCGTACCTTCAAGGTCTGCATTTTTTTGCAACGCCTGTACGGCGTTGGCAGTCGAAATGGTCATGCCCTTTACTGGTACCCCTGATGCACACCCCTGAGCGCACCCTGCACGATGGCTTCGCCCGCAAAGTCGATTACCTGAGACTGTCGGTTACTGACCGCTGTGATTTCCGCTGCGTGTATTGCATGGCTGAAGACATGACGTTTCTGCCGCGCAAACAGATTCTCAGCCTCGAAGAGCTCGAACAGGTGGCAGCCAGCTTCGTCGCCCTGGGCACGCGCAAGATCCGCCTGACCGGGGGCGAACCCCTGGTGCGTTCGGGCATCGTCGATCTGTGCCGACGCATCGCCGCCCTGCCCGGCCTTCAGGAACTGTGCATGACCACCAACGGCTCGCAGCTGGCGACCTTGGCCCAGCCGTTGTTCGACGCCGGCCTCAAGCGCTTGAACATTAGCCTGGACAGCCTCGATCCGGCACGTTTCCGCGAACTCACCCGTACCGGCGACCTGAACAAGGTGATCGCTGGCATCGACGCGGCCAATGCTGCCGGTTTCCGCCATACCAAGCTCAACTGCGTGGTCATGCAGGGCCGCAACGATGACGAAGTCGTCGATCTGGTGGCCTTTGCCATCGAGCGCGGCCTGGACATTTCCTTCATCGAGGAAATGCCCCTGGGTGCGATCAGCGAGCACAGCCGCGCCGAGGCCTTCTACTCCAGCGAGCAGGTTCGCGCACGGCTCGCCGAACGCTACGAATTACTGCCGTCCACGGATTCCACCCAGGGCCCGTCACGTTACTGGCGCGTTCCCCAGGCGCCGGGCACTCGCATCGGCTTCATCTCCCCGCACAGCCACAATTTCTGCGCGACCTGCAACCGAGTGCGCCTGACCGTCGAAGGCCGGCTGCTGCTGTGCCTGGGGAACGAGCACTCGGCAGACCTCAAGCAGGTGCTGCGCGAGCATCCCGGCCAGCCGGAAGTGCTCGAACAGGCAATCATCAAGGCCATGCAGCTCAAGCCATGGAGCCACAACTTCCGCCTGGACGACGATGTGCAGGTGGTGCGTTTCATGAACATGACCGGCGGTTGATCGCGGCGGCTGTCTTCGCCATTGTTCTGCTTTGCTTATCAACCCGTTTGAAAATGCAACTTATCAAATCAGTGCACAGGGCCGACAATCGCCCTGTGCCGTCGCTGTATTTCCGGTACGTCCTGCGCTGTCCGCGCCCCACAAGAACAAGGCCACCGGCCCACCTACCGAGGACTCCTCCATGCAAGACGTCGTTATCGTAGCCGCCACACGCACGGCCGTAGGCAGTTTTCAGGGTTCACTAGCAAGCGTGCCCGCCGTCGAGCTGGGCGCCGCGGTGATCCGCCGGCTGCTTGCACAGACCGGCCTGGACCCGGCGCAGGTCGACGAAGTGATTCTGGGGCAGGTGCTCACGGCCGGTGCCGGGCAGAACCCGGCGCGTCAGGCGGCCCTGTTTGCCGGGCTGCCCAGCGCGGTACCGGCCATGACCCTGAACAAGGTCTGCGGTTCGGGGCTCAAGGCCGTGCACCTGGCGACCCAGGCCATCCGTTGCGGCGATGCCGAGGTGGTGATTGCCGGTGGCATGGAAAACATGAGCCTGGCGCCCTACGTATTGCCAACCGCCCGCACCGGGCTGCGCATGGGCAACGCGCCCCTGGTCGACAGCATGATCAAGGACGGCCTGTGGGACGCCTTCAACGACTACCACATGGGCATCACTGCGGAAAACCTCGCCGAACAATACGGCATCAGCCGAGAAGCGCAGGATGCCTTCGCGGCGCAGTCCCAGCAAAAGGCCGTGGCGGCCATCGAGGCAGGTCGCTTTACCGCCGAGATCACGCCCATCGACGTCCCGCAGCGCAAGGGCGACCCCCTGCCCTTCGCGATCGACGAGCAGCCCCGCGCCGGTACCACCGCGCAAACCTTGGGCAAGCTCAAGCCCGCCTTCAAGCCCGATGGCAGCGTGACGGCTGGCAATGCGTCGTCGCTCAACGACGGCGCTGCCGCGGTCCTGTTGATGAGTGCGGCCAAGGCGCAAGCGCTGGGCCTCCCGGTACTGGCACGCATCGCCGCCTACGCCAATGCCGGCGTGGATCCGGCGGTGATGGGCATCGCCCCGGTGTCGGCGACACGCCGCTGCCTGGAAAAGGCCGGCTGGAGCCTGGATCAACTGGACCTGATCGAGGCCAACGAAGCCTTTGCCGCCCAGGCACTGTCGGTAGGCCAGGTCCTGGGGTGGGACGCGAGCAAGGTCAACGTCAATGGCGGTGCCATAGCCCTGGGTCACCCGATCGGGGCTTCGGGTTGCCGGGTCCTGGTGACCTTGCTGCACGAGATGCTGCGCCGCGACGCCAGCAAGGGTCTGGCAACCCTGTGCATCGGTGGTGGCCAGGGCGTTGCCCTGGCCCTGGCCCGAAACTGATCCGTGCTCCCTCGCCGCGCACTGGCCGTGCGTGGCGAATGGGGCGACAATGGTTCACCCCCACTTATTCAGGAGTTCTGCCGATGGGCCGCACCCTATTCGCTTCGCTGTGCATCACGGGCGTATTGTTGTCGGCTGCGTCGACGGCCGCCTTTGCCATCGAAGTCCTGCAGACGCCCGGCACCGGTGCGCAGATGGTTTCGCTGGGCAAAGGCGACCGTGTTCCGCCCAACTATGCCCTCCCAGAATCGGCCTTCACGGGCTGGAAGGCTGCCGGCCTCAAGCAACCGGACATCGACAGCCAATGGGTGCAGATGGGTGACAGCTTCGTGCTGGTCAGGCGTGGCAATGCCGTTATTCAGGACGTTCAACCCATTCCAAAATAGACGCGGCAGCGATTATCGGTGCAATCGGTGTGTCGGCAACCACATCGTCGAAGCCTCGATCAAGCGCTTTGCAGCGTCATTTACATCTAGTTACAGACAAACTGTATAGATTGTAAATGCGCTTTACTCTCAAATGCGAAAAACTATCATCTGCGCTCTCACCCCGTGTCGAGCGCTCCGGACCATGGCTGTTCCATAGCTCTTTCCCTTCCCGGTCGCTCTCGTCACGCCACTGAATTGCTGGAGAGCCCCGATGCGCTTGAACCTGAGCCACCTGTCCGTCGCCTTGCTGGCCGCGCTTGCACCCCCGACCTTTGCCGAATCGGCATCCACGAATTCCCAGCGTATCCCGGTTCAACCCACCGACATGCCCGTGGATGGCAGTGAGCAGACCTTGCAGCTCGAGGAAACCCGGATTCTGGGAACCGCCGCGCAGGAGCTCAAGCAGGCACCCGGGGTGTCGATCATCACCGCTGAGGACATCAAGAAGCGCCCGCCCACCAACGACCTGTCGGAAATCATTCGTCGCGAGCCGGGTGTCAACCTGACCGGCAACAGCGCCAGCGGCAACCGCGGCAACAACCGCCAGATCGACCTGCGCGGCATGGGCCCTGAGAACACCCTGATCCTCATCGACGGCAAGCCGTCCTCGTCGCGCAACGCCGTGCGCTACGGCTGGAACGGCGACCGCGACACCCGTGGCGAAACCAACTGGGTACCGGCCGAGGAAGTCGAACGCGTCGAGATCCTCCGGGGTCCGGCCGCAGCGCGCTATGGCTCCGGGGCCATGGGCGGTGTGGTCAACATCATTACCAAACGGCCGACCGACGAATTGCACGGGTCGATGACCGTCTACGCCCTGCAACCCGAAGACAGCGCCGAGGGCGCCGGCAAGCGGGCCAACTTCAACCTCAGCGGACCGCTGACCGATGATCTGATCTTCCGTGTGTATGGCAGCGCGAACAAGACCGATGCCGACGACGCCGACATCAACAGCAGCTACCAGGCCGATCCCGGCTCCCTGGTCGCCGGTCGCGAAGGCGTCCGCAACAAGGACGTCAACGGCCTGCTGAGCTGGAAGCTCGACCCCGAGAACACCGTGGACCTGGAAGCCAGCTACAGCCGCCAGGGCAACATCTACACCGGTGACACGATGAACAACGTCGGCAGCGACTTCGTCAACAGCCAGCTGGGCAAGGAGAGCAACGTACTGCATCGCTCGAGCTTCGGCATCACTCACCACGGCGACTATGAGTGGGGCAGCAGCCAGTCCTCCCTGACCTATGACTTCACGCGCAACAACCGCCTGCGCGAAGGCCTCGCCGGTGGCCCGGAGGGCGCGCCCAACGGCTCCGGACGCTTCGAATCACGGTTGCGCAACACCCGCGCGGCGAGCGAGGTCAACCTGCCCCTGAGCTGGGGCGCAGAGCAGGTCCTCACCCTGGGCGGTGAGTACCTGTACGAGTCGATGAGCGACCCTGGCGCCCTCAGTTCGCAATCGTTCGACGGCAATGGCGGTGCCGCAGGCGCCCTGGGCGTGGACCGCAGCACCGACAAGATCACCGCGCGCAGTTTCGCCGTGTTCGTGGAAGACAACATCGAGGCGACGCCCGATACCATCGTCACCCCGGGCCTGCGCTACGACCACCACGAGACCTTCGGCGACAACTTCAGCCCCAGCCTGAACGCCTCGCACAAGCTGACCGACGATCTGACCCTCAAGGGCGGCATCGCGCGTGCCTACAAGGCGCCCAACCTCTACCAGTCCAACCCCAACTACCTGCTGTACAGCCGTGGCCAGGGTTGCAGCATCGCCCAGACCAACAACGGCGGCTGCTACCTGGTAGGCAATGAAAACCTGGTGCCCGAAATCAGCGTCAACAAGGAGCTGGGGCTGGCTTACGACAAGGGGACCTGGCGCACCAGCGCGACGTACTTCCGCAATGACTACAAGAACAAGATCGTCGGCGGGATCGACCCGCTCTACCGCCTGAACAGTGGCGCCCGCGTGCTGCAATGGGAGAACTCGGGCAAGGCGGTGGTCGAGGGCGTGGAAGGCAACCTGTTCATCACCCTCACCCCCGAGCTGGACTGGAACACCAACCTGACCTACATGATCGAGTCCGAGAACCGTGATACCGGGGAACCGCTCAGCGTGATCCCCAAGTACACCCTCAACACCACCCTGGACTGGCAGGCCAGCGAAAAACTGTCGTTCCAGGCCAACGCCACCTGGTTCGGCAAGCAGGAAGCGCCTTCGCTCAATACCCGTACCGGCGCGGTTTACGACGACCTGGCCCAGAAAGACGTCGCTCCCTACGCGATTGCCGGGCTGAGCAGCGGCTATGCGTTCAACGAACATCTGAGTGTGCGGGTCGGTGTGAACAACCTGTTCGACAAGCGCCAGTACCGTGAAGGCGGCGCCAGTTCGGCCGGCGCCCAGACCTACAACGAACCCGGACGCGCCTACTTCGCGTCCGTCACCACCTCGTTCTAAGAGGAGTCTGAACCATGCTCAAGCCCCTTTGCCTCGCGCTCTGCACTCTGCTCGCCAGCACCTGGGCGCTGGCCGCACCACGCACCCTCGACACGCCCTATGGGCCCGTCACCCTGCAAGGCTCGCCCACTCGGGTGATCACCCTCGACGAGAGCAGCCTGGACGCCGCGCTGGCGGTTGGCGTGCAACCGGTGGGTACCGTTTCGACCCGCGGCAGCGATCAGGTCTCGGCCTACCTGCAGGAACGCGCCGGCCAGCCACAGATCGTCGGTACGGCGCGAGCGCCGAATCTGGAGGCGATCCTCAAACTGGCGCCCGACCTGATCCTGGCGCCCGCCGGCGTCAGTCAGGAATTGTTCGCCACCTATAGCCGCATCGCACCGACCGTGGCGTCGAAGAACTCGAGCATGAACGACTGGCAGGCCACCACCGCGTTCTATGCGCTGGCCCTGGATCGTCAGGCGCAAGGGGAGCAAGTGCTCGCCGCCATCGACCAGCGCGCCGCCGAGCTCAAGGCGCGTCTACCCGCCGAACAGCGAATCTCCGTGGTGCGCTGGAACCCGCAAGGCCCGATCGCCATGTCCGGCAGGATCTTCGTCGGGCAGATGCTGCACAAGGTCGGATTGCGGACCACCGAACTGGCCGACGGCCTGAAAGGGCCGCACAGCGATGTCCTCAGCCTGGAAAACCTGAGCCGGATCGACGCCGACTGGCTGTTCGTCGCCAGCCTGAACGCCGACGGTGCCAGCGCCCTGGAAGCGGCACGCCAGCAACCGGCGTTCACGCGTCTGCACGCCGTGCGGCAGAACCATGTGGCGACCGTCGACGGTCAGGTCTGGGCCAGCGGCTCGGGGCCATTGGCCGCGCACCAGGTGCTGGACGACCTGCAGCGCATCCTCGCCCCCTAGGCCCGGTTCTGTTCATGACCCACACCCTGCCCGCGCCAACCCTGGTCAACCGCTACCGCTGGAGGGTGTATCGGTGTGCCGGCCTGCTGGCGCTCGTCATGCTGGCGAGCCTGCTGTTGGGGGCGGGCGACACCGGACCCTGGCGTGCGCTGTCCACCTTGTCGGGCCAGGGCAGCAGCGAGGAGCGCTTCGTGCTGTTCCAGCTGCGTTGGCCGCGAACCCTGCTCGGCCTGCTGGTCGGTGCCGCGCTGGGTGCGGCGGGCCTCGTGCTGCAGGCGACCACGCGCAACCCCCTGGCTGAGCCCGGCATGCTCGGCGTCAGTGCCGGTGCTTCGCTGGCCGTGGTGATCGCCGTCGCCCTGGGCGCGAGCTCGGCGACGGTCAACCTCGGCGTTGCCGTCGCCGGCGCGCTGGTGGGCTGTGCGCTGGTGCTGCTGGTCAGCCGCGTCGGCACCCTCGGCGACGACCCGGTGCGGCTGGTGCTGGCGGGTGCAGCGTTCAGCAGCCTACTGGCGGCCTTGACTTCGCTCATCCTGCTGCACGATCAGCGCAGTGCCGACGAGATCCGCTTCTGGGTGATCGGCGCCCTCGCCGGTCGCTCCGGCGATACCCTGCTCTGGAGCCTGCCCGGTGTGATCGGCGGATTGCTGCTGTTGCTTCCGGCTATTCGGCCACTGGCCAGCCTGGCCTTGGGCGAGCGCGTGGCCGCCGGGCTAGGCCACCATCCGCAACTGACCCGTATGTGGGCCCTGGTTGCCGTGGCGATACTGGTGGGTACGGCCACTGCGGCGGCGGGGCCAATCGGCTTCGTCGGCCTGATCGTGCCGTTCATGGCACGCCGCCTGGTCGGACCGGACATCCGCCGCACCTTGTTACCGGCCTTGTTGCTCGGCCCCTGCGTACTGATCAGCGCCGACATCATTTCGCGCCTGACCGTGCGCCCCTATGAACTGCCCATCGGGGTCATCACCGCGTTCATCGGCGCGCCGATTCTGATCGCCGTGGTTCGCGGACAGCGGATGCCGCGCCTGTGAAGCGCTCGATCCCTCCAGGCCACTGGCTGCTGAGCAGCGGCAACTGGTCGGTGCTGGTAGACCGGCGTGCCTGTCTGGCAGGCCTGACCCTGAGCCTGGCCTTGGTGCTGACCGGCGCGCTGAGTCTGGCCAGCGGTTCAGCCGACATCAACGCCATCACCGCAGTGCGTGCCCTGTTCGGGGTCGGTGAGCCGATGCAGGTTTTCCTGGTCCGCGAACTGCGGCTGGAGCGACTGCTGGCCGGGCTGTTTACCGGCGCCGCGCTGGGCATCGCCGGCTGCCTGTTGCAGACGCTGGCGCGCAATCGCCTGGCCACCCCCGGCGTGATTGGCATCGACGACGGTGCCACGGCGTTCGCCGTCGCCTCGATCGTGGCCGTGCCCACCAGCCTCGCACCGCCCGCCCTGGCACTGATCGGCGCCATGACCGCCGCCGCGCTGGCCTTCGGTCTGGCCGGTGGCAGCGGCGCACGGGGGTATCGGTTCATCGTGGTGGGCATTGGCGTCGGGGCGGTGTTTGGCGCGCTGACCAACCTGATGCTCGCGCGCACCGACCTCGACAGCGCCAACCAGGCCTACCCCTGGACCGTCGGCAGCCTCAGTGCCCGGCCATGGCTGGCGGTGCAGGTGCTGGGCATTGCGTTGCTGTTGGCAATTCCCTGCGCGAAAGGACTGAACCGGGCACTGGCCACCCTGCGCTTCAACGACAGCGTGGCCCGCGGCCTGGGCATCGACGTAGCACGGGTGCGCCTGCTGACCCTGGCCCTGACAGTCCTGCTGACCGGGCTGGCCGTGGCCGTGGTCGGGCCGGTCGGACTGATCGCACTGGCTGCGCCGGAGATGGCGCGCTACCTGTCCGGACACCGCGGCGTCGCCGTCGTCAATGCCGGGCTGGCCGGCGCCCTGCTCATGGTCTGCGCCGACTGGAGTGGCCGTACCGTCCTGGCGCCGGTGGAAATTCCAGTGGGCATCGTCACCGCCGTCGTCGGCGGCCCCTATCTGCTGTGGATCCTGATCCGCCAACCCGTACGGAGCACCCCATGAGTCTGGACCCGGCCCTGCTGGATGCCAACGCTGAACCTGCCCGCCTGAACGCGCAGGACCTGAGCCTGGGCTATGGCCGCACATCCGTGATCGAGCGCCTGTCCCTGGACGTGCCCATGCGACGGGTCACCGCCATCGTCGGCCCCAACGGGTGCGGCAAGTCGACCCTGCTCGCCGGGCTCTGTCGGCTGCACAAGGCCAGCCACGGCGCGGTGGTGCTCGACGGCCGGGACATCGCCCGCCTGCCGACGCGGCAGGTCGCTCAGCGCCTGGCCCTGTTGCCTCAGGACGCTTCGGCGCCCGATGGTTTGACGGTCCGGGAGCTGATTCGCTTCGGTCGCCAACCCCATCAGGGCCCGCTGCGCCAGTGGTCCGAGCACGACCAGCGTATCGTCGAGGCCGCGCTGGCGGCCGCCGACCTCCAAGCGCTGGCCGACCGCCCTTTGGAGTCGATGTCCGGCGGCCAGCGGCAACGCGCCTGGATCGCCATGGCGATCGCCCAGGCCACACCCCTGCTCCTGCTGGACGAGCCGACGTCTGCCCTGGACCTGGGCCATCAGATTGAAGTATTCGAACTGATCCACGACCTCGCCGCCGCCGGCAAGACCGTGGTCATGGTGGTGCACGACATTTCCAGCGCCTGCCGCTACGCCGATCATCTGGTGGCCATGCACGATGGGCGGATCGTTGCCGAAGGCCCACCGGCAGAGGTGGTGACCTCGGCATTGATCGAACGGCTATACGGCGTGAAGTGCGAGCTGTTGCGTGATCCGCACAGCGGCACACCGATCATCGCCGCCGTGCGCAGGCGTTGATCGGCAGCCCCTGCTCAGCGGTATTGCGCGCCGTCGAACCAGGCGAGTTTTTCCCGCAGAACCACCACCTCACCCACGATCACCAAGGTCGGAGCGTGCACCTCGTGCTCGGCAACCATGCGCGGCAGATCCGCCAGAGTACCGGTGAACACCCGCTGGTTCACCGTGGTGCCCTGCTGGATCAACGCCGCCGGTGTATCCGCGCCACGCCCGTGGCGAATCAACTCTTCACAGATGATCGGCAAACCGATCAGGCCCATGTAGAACACCAGCGTCTGCCCCGGTGACACCAGATCGTGCCAGGGCAGGTCGCTGGTGTTGTTCTTGAGGTGCCCGGTGACGAAGCGCACCGATTGCGCGTAGTCGCGGTGGGTCAGCGGAATCCCGGCATAGGCCGCACAGCCACTGGCCGCAGTGATGCCGGGCACCACCTGGAAGGGAATACCGTGAGCGGCGAGCTCTTCGATCTCTTCACCGCCACGACCGAAGATGAACGGGTCGCCGCCTTTGAGGCGCAGCACACGCTTGCCCTGCTGGGCCAGCGCCACCAACTGCTGGTTGATCTGTTCCTGCGGCAGGGCGTGCTCGGCGCGACGCTTGCCGACGTACACACGCTCGGCGTCGCGGCGGCACAAATCGAGAATCGCCGGCGCGACCAGGCGGTCGTACAGCACCACATCGGCCTGCTGCATCAAGCGCAGGGCGCGAAAGGTCAGCAGGTCCGGATCGCCCGGTCCCGCGCCCACCAGGTAGACCTCACCGGGTGCATGGGGTGGCGCGCCGTCGACCTTGGCCTGCAGCATGCGCTCGGCCTCGGCGCCCTGCCCGGCCAGTTGGCGGTCGGCGATCGGGCCCTGGAACACCTCCTCCCAGAACGCACGGCGCTGGGTGACGTCCGGGTACAACGCCTTGACCTTCTGCCGAAAGCGCGCCGCCAGGCCGGCCAGCTCGCCATAGGTCGAGGGAATCCAGGTTTCCAGCTTGGCGCGGATCAGACGGGCCAGCACGGGCGCGTCACCCCCACTGGAGACCGCCACCACCAACGGCGAGCGATCGACGATGGCTGGAAAGATCACCGTGCACAACGCCGGGGCATCGACCACGTTGACCGGCACGCAGCGCGCGCGGGCGTCGGCCGACACCTGGGCGTTGAGTGGTTCGTCGTCGGTGGCGGCAATTACCAGCTGACAGCCGTCCAGGTCGTGGCTCAGGTAGCCTCGGTCGAGCATCTGTCCGCCACTGCCGCGCACCAGCTCGGCCAGTTGCGGATCGATGCTCGGCGCAACCACGCGCAGCACCGCGCCCGCTTCGGCCAGCAGGCGCGACTTGCGCAGGGCGATCTCGCCCCCGCCCACCACCAGGACCTGGCTGTCGCGCAGCTTGTGGAAAAGCGGTAGGAACTCCATTTAGCCGATGACCTCGAGGCCGCCCATGTAAGGCTTGAGAACCTCGGGTACGCGGATGCTGCCGTCGGCCTGCTGATAGTTTTCCAGCACCGCCACCAGGGTACGACCGACCGCCAGGCCCGAGCCGTTCAAGGTGTGCACCAGTTCAGGCTTGCCGGTTTCCGGGTTACGGAAGCGGGCCTGCATGCGGCGCGCCTGGAAATCACCGGTGTTGGAACACGAGGAAATCTCGCGGTACTTGTCCTGGCTCGGCACCCAGACTTCCAGATCGTAGGTCTTCACGGCGCTGAAACCCATGTCGCCGGTGCACAGCGCCAGGACGCGGTACGGCAGCTCCAGGGCCTGCAACACCCGCTCGGCGTTGGCAGTCAGGCTTTCCAGCGCTTCCATGGACTTGGACGGCTCGACCACCTGGACCATCTCGACCTTGTCGAACTGGTGCTGGCGGATCATGCCACGGGTGTCGCGCCCCGACGCACCGGCTTCGCTGCGGAAGCACGGTGTATGGGCAACGAACTTGAGGGGCAGCTGTTTGACGTCGAGGATCTCGCCGGCCACGATGTTTGTCAGCGACACTTCGGCCGTTGGAATCAGATACAGATCGGCCTCGCCGTCACGGCTGATCTTGAACAGGTCTTCCTCGAACTTGGGCAACTGGCCGGTGCCCTGCAAGGCCGGTGCCTGGACCAGGTACGGGGTGTACGCTTCTTCGTAGCCATGCTCGCTGACGTGCAGGTTGATCATGAACTGCGCCAGGGCACGGTGCAGGCGAGCGATAGGGCCACGCATGATGGCAAAGCGCGCACCGGACAGCTTGGCCGCCGTTTCGAAATCCAGGCCGCCGGTCTTGCCACCCAGCGCGACGTGGTCCTGAACCGGGAAGTCGAACGTGGCAGGCGTACCCCAGCGACGGACTTCGACGTTGCCGTCTTCGCCTTCGCCGACCGGGACCGATTCGTGGGGCAGGTTGGGAATGCCCAGGGCGATACCGTCCAGCTCACCCTGCAATTGCTCCAGCTCGACCTTGCCGCGGCCCAATTCCTCGGCGATGGACTCGACCTGCGCCTTCAACGCGTCGACGTCACCGCCGCTCTTCATGACCTGGCCAATGGACTTGGACAGCGCATTGCGTTCGGCCTGCAGTTGCTCGGTACGGGTCTGCACGGTCTTGCGCTGGGCTTCCAGCGCCTCGATGCGTGCCACATCCAGGACATAGCCACGGCTGGCAAGGCGATCCGCTACGTCCTGAAGCTGGCTACGTAACAGTTTGGAATCGAGCATGTCGGTCTCTCGTTTATCAGTATTGGTCAGATTTTAGTCAGTGCCAGGCCGGCCCAGGTGGCCAGCAGGCCGCCGAATACGCTCACTGCGCAGTAGCCCATGGCAACCAGTCCCTGGCCGCTTTCGAGCAAGCGCACGGTGTCCAGCGAAAATGAGGAAAAGGTGGTCAGGCCGCCCACGAACCCCACCATCAGTCCCGAACGGATTTCGACCGGAATGTCCGGGCGAATCATGAACAGGCCGTACAGGTAGCCGATGATCAGGCAGCCGACGATATTGACGGCCAGCGTACCGGTATAGAACAGGCGTGGCCAGTTCGCATTGATGTAGGTGGCGGTAAACAGCCGCAGCAAGGTGCCGACCACCCCACCGAGGGAGACCGCGATGATGGTCGGGATCACTCGGTTCTCCGCCGTCGGGGGCTGTTGTCGTCCAGGCTGGACAGATGTTTGAGCTTCTCGCCGATCTTCAATTCCAGGCCGCGAGGCACGGGTCGGTAGTAGTGGCGCGGGCTCAGTTGTTCGGGGAAATAGTCTTCGCCGGCCGCGTAGGCGTCGGGCTCGTCGTGGGCGTAGCGGTACTCGTCGCCATAGCCCAACTGCTTCATCAGCTTGGTCGGAGCGTTGCGCAGGTGCAGCGGCACTTCCAGGGAACCGTGCTCGGCGGCTTCGCGCATGGCCGCCTTGAAGCCCATGTACACAGCATTGCTCTTGGGCGCGCACGCCAGGTAGACGATCGCCTGGGCCACGGCCAACTCGCCTTCCGGACTGCCCAGGCGCTCCTGCACGTCCCACGCCGACAGGCACAGGGGCAACGCGCGCGGATCGGCATTGCCGATGTCCTCGCTGGCCATACGCACCACACGGCGCGCCAGATACAGCGGATCGCACCCACCGTCGAGCATGCGCGCGAACCAGTACAGCGACGCATCCGGATTGGAACCGCGCACTGACTTGTGCAGGGCCGAAATCTGGTCGTAGAACGCCTCGCCGCCCTTGTCGAAACGGCGACGGGTGTCGCCCAGCAGGCTCTGCAACAGGTCGGTGCCGATTTCCTCGCCGTCTTCGGCAAGGTCCGACGCATTCTCCAACAGGTTGAGCACGCGGCGCCCATCGCCGTCGGCGGCCGCCATGAGCATGGCGAAGGCTTCGTCACCCAAGCGCAGTCGACGCTTGCCCAAACCCCGCTCCTCATTCAGCGCGCGATCGACCAGACGCCGCAGGGCCGCCTCGTCCAGGCTCTTGAGCACGTAGACACGAGCCCGCGAGAGCAAGGCGTTATTGAGCTCGAAGGAAGGGTTCTCGGTGGTGGCACCGATGAAGATCAGCGTGCCGTCTTCCACATAGGGCAAAAAGGCATCCTGCTGGGACTTGTTGAAGCGATGCACTTCGTCGACGAACAGAATCGTGCGACGGCCGTACTGGCCGGCCTGCTGCTTGGCCAACTCGACCGCCTGACGAATCTCCTTGACCCCGGCGAGCACCGCCGAGACGGTTTCGAAGTGCGCGTCCGAGACTTTCGCCAGGAGCCGCGCCAGGGTGGTCTTGCCCACGCCCGGCGGCCCCCAGAAGATCATCGAGTGCAGGGCGCCCTGCTCCAACGCTTCGCGCAACGGCTTGCCACGGGCGAGCAAATGCTCCTGGCCGACATATTCGTCCAGGTTGCTTGCGCGCAGGCGGGCAGCCAGCGGCTGGGCGATGGGATCGCTGCGAAACAGGTCCATGGGCTGGCAATCGACCTCGAATTATTCCTGGATCACGTCCGCCCCTTTGGGGATGTCGAACTTGAACTTGCTGGCAGCGATCGGCTCGTTGGCCTTGACGTTCATGAACAGGATATTGGTGCGTTGGCCAACGCTGTCGATCAGCTGCATGTCGTTGATCATGCCCTTGCGGAACGACAGACGCAGCGAGTCGAACAAGGTGTCACGCGTCTTGGGCTTGAGCACGAAATCGATCACGTCACCGGCTTCCTTCGCGCTGATGTCGAAGCTCTGGCTGATCTTGGACACGTCACCAGACAACAGCAGTGCCGGGGTCTGGGTCAGGCGCTGGTCGAGATTCTTGATGGTGACCTGCTCCAGGTCCGGGTCCCACAGCGAGACTTTCTTGCCGTCGGAAACCATCAACTGTTCCTGGGGCGCATCGGTGTGCCAGTTGAACAGGCCAGGGCGCTGCAGGGCCATCTCACCAGCGGTTTCCTGCAATTGGGTACCGCTGCCATCCAGGGTCAGCTGGGAAAAGCGGGCGGTCAACGTCTGGGACTTTTCCAGCAGTTGCGTCAAGCGCGCGACGTCCTTCTGGTCGGCATGCACCGACAGGCTGGACAGAGCCAAAGCAGAAACCAACAGCATGCGAATCAGGCGCATGGGAATCCTCGTTCTAGGGTAAGGCGCGAGCGTTGCATCAGTCGCGCATCGGGCCCGGCGCGATCACTTCGCGCGAGCCATTGGTATTCATCGGCGTAACCACACCGGCCATTTCCATGGACTCGATCATCCGCGCCGCGCGGTTGTAGCCGATCTTGAGCTTGCGCTGCACCGCCGAAATGGACGCGCGACGGCTCTCGAGGACGAAGTTCACCGCTTCGTCATAGAGCGCATCGCTCTCGCTGTCGTCACCGTCACCGCCGCCGCTGTTTTCGAAGCCACTGCCGGCCTCCTCGACGCCAGCCAGGATGTCTTCGTTGTAATCCGGCACGCCACGCTGCTTCCAGGCTTCGACCACGCGGTGCACTTCTTCGTCGGAAACGAAGGCGCCGTGGACGCGAATCGGCAGACTGGTGCCTGGCGGCATGTAGAGCATGTCACCGTGACCCAGCAGTTGTTCGGCGCCCCCCTGGTCGATGATGGTCCGCGAGTCGATCTTGCTCGACACCTGGAACGCCATACGGGTCGGAATGTTGGCCTTGATCAGGCCGGTGATGACATCCACCGACGGTCGCTGGGTGGCCAGGATCAGGTGGATACCGGCAGCACGGGCCTTCTGGGCGATACGGGCGATCAACTCTTCGACCTTCTTGCCGACGATCATCATCATGTCGGCGAATTCGTCCACCACCACCACGATGGTCGGCAGGGTCTTGAGCAGCGGCGCCTCGTCGTGAATGCTTTCACGCTTGTACAACGGGTCACTCAGCGGTTCGCCAGCCTCTTCGGCATCCTTGATCTTGCGGTTGAAGCCCGCCAGGTTGCGCACGCCCATGGCGGCCATGAGCTTGTAGCGCCGCTCCATCTCGGCCACGCTCCAGCGCAGCGCGTTGGCCGCGTCCTTCATGTCGGTGACCACCGGGCACAGCAAATGCGGAATGCCTTCGTAGATCGACAGCTCGAGCATCTTGGGGTCGATCATGATCAGCTTGGCGTCTTCAGGACCCGACTTGAACAGAATCGACAGGATCATCGCGTTCACGCCCACCGACTTACCGGAACCGGTGGTACCGGCCACCAGCAGGTGCGGCATCTTCGCCAGGTCGGTGATGACCGGCTTGCCGCCGATGTCGTGACCCAGCGCCATGGTGACGGGCGATGTGGCCTGATCGTACTGGGGCGAGGACAGCACTTCGGAGAAGCGCACGATCTGCCGGTCTTCATTGGGGATTTCGATACCCACGGTGGTCTTGCCGGGAATGACTTCGACCACCCGCACGCTCAACACGGCCAGCGATCGCGCCAGGTCCTTGGCCAGATTGGAAATCCGGCTGACCTTGACGCCGGCCGCAGGCTGAATCTCGTAGCGGGTGATGACTGGGCCGGGGTGGATGGAATCGACGGTCACTTCCACGCCGAATTCCTTGAGCTTGACCTCCAGCAACTGCCCGACGGCCGCCAGCGACTCAGGGGAGTAGTTGACCTTCTTCTGTTCGGCCGGGTCGAGGATGGAAATCGGCGGCAGCGTACCCTGCACGGCGCTGTCGACGAACAACGACGCCTGTTTCTCCTTCTGCACCCGCGCGCTCTGCTCGGCAGGCTTGGCACTGGATGCGCCGAGGCTGCTTTCTTCGCTCAACGGCTTGATCGGCACCGCAGCTCGCGCAGGCTGGCTCGGCGCGATCTGAGCCGGTGCAGGATTGGTTGCGACCGAGGCGGCCGGCATGATCGGCGCCACGGGGCGAGGCGGCGGACTCGGTTGGCTCGACAGCGTCGGTTCCACCGGCAAAGGCCGAGCGGGCTTGGGCTTGGCCAGATCCCGCGGTTCACTCATCCGCGGCGCAACGTAGGCTGGCTCGTCCACTTCGCGCAGCTGGGCCACCAGCTGCTTGCGTTCGGCGCGCGCCGCCCACCAGCGGGTGACGGAGCCCTGCATGAGTTCGAGCAGATCGAGGGTGATCTTGCCGGTCATGTCCATGACCTTGAACCAGGACAGGTCGGTGAACACCGTCAGACCGAACAGGAACAACGCGATGAACAGCAAGGTACTGCCCTGGATGTTCAGGGCATTGAGCGCCAGGTTGCCCAGGCTTTCGCCCAGCGCACCCCCAGCTGACGCCGGCAGGCTGCCGGCGGAATGGAAATGAATATGCGCCAGCGCCGCGCCGGAAAGAATCAGGAACACCAGGCCGATCAGGCGCCACGAGAACAGCCAGCCGCTCCACTGCCAGGGCTCATGGCGCTGACGGAAGATCTGCCAGGTCTTCACCGCCAGCAACAGCGGGAAGATGTAGGCGAAATAGCCCAGCACCATGAACAGGATATCGGCGGCGAACGCACCGGCGCGGCCTGCAGCGTTCTGCACCTGGTCCATGTTGCTGCTGGTATGGCTCCAGCCCGGATCGGTCTGGTCGTAGGTCAACAATGCCATCCACAGATACAGGCACAGCGCGCCCATGGCGATCAGGGCGCCTTCCTTGAGGCGGTAGTGCATCTGCTGACGCCAGACAGGCACCGATGCGGGAGCGGATGAGGCAGTGGATTTCTTCAAAACGCTTGATTTCCTGCGCCTGTTGGAGCGCGCAACTGATGAATGACTAAAAACACAGCAAATGGCCAGTATCGGTTGGGAACGGGCCCTGCAAAGATCGCATTGTACGGGTTTGTCGGCAATTCGCGCATCCGCAATATGAGCATCTGCCGCGGTGCGCTCTCATACACCGCCATTGCGCCGAATCACAGATGGATTCAACGACACATTACCTTTACCGACAAGACCTTACGCGCGGATCTTGAAGAACAGTCACGTGGGACTGCAAAAGCACAGAAAAGTTACATGAAAGCTGCCACCCCAATCGTGCCCGGTACCGTGCAGGCAGACCACGCTGCATCGGCGGTGCACGTTGGCGGACCAGCCGGATCATGGCAGGATGAACCCATCGCCCACCCGTACCACCCTCCCCTGCCGTAGCGAACAACCATGCTGACTTGGCTCAAACGAAACGAATTGGTCTTTCCACCCCTGAGCAAAGCCATGCGCGAGCCCAACGGCCTGCTCGCCGCTGGCGGCGACCTCAGTCCCGAGCGCCTGATCCAGGCCTACCGACACGGCTGCTTCCCCTGGTTCGAGGAAGGCCAACCGATTCTGTGGTGGTCACCCGATCCGCGCACCGTGCTGCTGCCCGCCGAAGTGCACGTTTCCCGCAGCCTGCGCAAAGTCCTGCGCCAAGGCCGTTTCAGGGTCACGTTCGACCGTGACTTCGCAGCAGTGATTGCCGAGTGCGCCGGGCCACGGAACTACACGGACGGGACCTGGATCACCGACGACATGCAACGTGCCTACCTTGCCCTGCACGAGCAGGGTCACGCCCACTCGGTCGAAGTGTGGGACGACGATGCGCTGGTGGGCGGACTCTACGGCCTGGCCATGGGCCGGCTGTTCTTCGGCGAGTCGATGTTCAGCCGTGCCGACAATGCCTCGAAGGTTGGTTTCGTGACCCTGATCGAACACCTGCAGCAAGCCGGGTTCGTGCTGATCGATTGCCAGATGCCGACCGACCATCTGCACAGCCTGGGTGCGCGAAGCATTCCCCGCGACGTATTTGCCGGCTACCTGAGCCAATACCTGGACCAGCCCAACAGCGCGACGTGGCGGCGCTAGGCGAGTTATCCAGCACTGGCATACACTGAACGTACTGGTTTCATTCCGAGGGTTCATCATGACTGAGTTGGCGCGTTTGAAGTTCTATGCCACTCAACCCCATTCGTGCAGCTACCTGCCCGACGAGCAAGCCACGACCTTGTTTCTCGATCCGAGCCAGCCGATGGACGTCAATGTCTATGCCGACCTCTCGGAAATGGGTTTCCGCCGCAGCGGCGACCATCTCTACCGGCCGCACTGCCAGCGCTGCAGCGCCTGCGTGCCGGCGCGCATCCCGACAGCGGGTTTCACCCCTTCACGCCAGCAGAAACGCATCCTCAAGCGCAACCCCGACGTGCAGGTGACCTGCGCCACCCCGCGCTTCACCGAAGAGTACTTCGATCTGTACCAGCGTTACATCGAGCAGCGTCACGCCGATGGCGACATGTTTCCGCCCAGCCGGGATCAATTCTCGACCTTCCTGGTGCGCGACCTGCCCTTTTCCCGCTTTTACGAATTTCGCCTGCAGGGGAAGCTGGTGGCAGTCGCTGTGACCGACGTACTGCCCAACGGCCTGTCCGCCGTGTACACCTTCTACGAACCGACCGAGGAACGCCGTAGCCTGGGCCGCCTGGCGATTCTCTGGCAGATCGAGGAAGCCCGTCGCTTGAATCTGGATGCGGTCTATCTGGGGTACTGGATCAAGAACTGTCAGAAGATGAATTACAAGACCCAATATCGCCCGATCGAGCTGCTTATCAACCAGAGATGGGTGACTCTTAACTGAACCCCTTGGCTTGAGCCCCCTTTTTCGGGCACAATGCACGCCGCTTTTGCCTGGCGCAGTTGCACCGGGCCATCAACTGGATACCGAGGGTTTTACTGCATGTCGAAAGAAGACAGCTTCGAAATGGAAGGCACTGTCGTCGACACCCTGCCCAACACCATGTTTCGCGTGGAGTTGGAAAACGGGCACGTCGTAACCGCGCATATCTCCGGCAAGATGCGCAAGAACTACATTCGTATTCTGACCGGTGACAAGGTGCGTGTTGAACTGACGCCCTATGATTTGAGCAAAGGGCGCATCACCTACCGCGCTCGCTGAACCGAGACACATGAAAACGCCCGGCATTGCCGGGCGTTTTTGTGTGCGCAGGGTTTGGACATTGAAAGCTAAGCGGCTTGCGCCGCTGCTACAGGGATTGCACACACCCCTGTAGCAGCGGCGCGAGCCGCGTCAGGCCGTCATGCCATCTCCGCCGTGGTCTCGAAATCAAAGGTCAGCTCGCCGTCCTTGATGTCGATGTGCACCACGCCGCCATGCTCGGCCAACTCGCCGAATAGGATTTCTTCCGCCAACGGCCGCTTGATCTTGTCCTGGATCAAGCGCGCCATCGGCCGCGCACCCATCTGCACGTCGTAGCCACCGGCCGCCAACCACCCGCGAGCGGCGTCGGTGACCTCCAGTTGCACACGCTTGTCTTCCAGCTGCGCCTGAAGCTCGGTGAGGAACTTGTCGACCACGCTCTTGATGACTTCGTGGCTCAGGCGACCGAACTGGATGATGGTGTCCAGACGGTTGCGGAACTCGGGCGTGAAGCTCTTCTTGATCACTTCCATGGCGTCCGAAGAATGGTCCTGATGGGTAAACCCGATCGAGGCACGTGCAGCGGTTTCGGCACCGGCGTTGGTGGTCATGATGAGAATCACGTTACGGAAGTCCGCCTTGCGACCGTTGTTGTCGGTCAGGGTCCCGTGGTCCATCACCTGCAGCAGCAAGTTGAAGACTTCAGGGTGAGCCTTCTCGATTTCATCGAGCAACAGCACGCAATGCGGCTGCTTGGTGATGGCCTCGGTCAGCAACCCGCCCTGGTCGAAACCAACGTAGCCGGGCGGCGCACCGATCAGACGCGAAACGGTATGACGCTCCATGTACTCGGACATGTCGAAGCGCACCAACTCCACGCCCAGCGCCTTGGCCAACTGCCGCGCAGCCTCGGTCTTGCCCACACCGGTGGGACCTGCGAACAGGAACGAGCCGACCGGCTTGTCCGGCGCCTTGAGGCCCGCACGCGAAAGCTTGATGGCGGTGGCCAGCGAATCGATGGCAGCGTCCTGGCCGAATACGGTGAGCTTGAGGTCACGCTCCAGATTACGCAGCAGTTCCTTGTCGGAGCTGGTCACGTGCTTTGGCGGAATCCGCGCGATCTTGGCCACGATGTCCTCGACCTGAGGCACTTCGATGCGCTTGACCCGATTGGCCTCTGGTTGCAGACGCTGATAGGCACCGGCTTCGTCGATGACGTCGATGGCCTTGTCGGGCATGTGCCGGTCATTGATGTAGCGCGAGGCCAACTCCGCGGCGGCACGCAGTGCTTCGTCACTGTACTCGATGTTGTGGTGCTGCTCGAAACGCCCCTTGAGGCCGCGCAGGATACCGATGGTGTCTTCCACCGACGGCTCGGACACATCGACTTTCTGGAAGCGTCGTGCCAGGGCACGGTCCTTCTCGAAGATGCCGCGGAATTCCTGGAACGTGGTCGAACCGATGCAACGGATATCCCCGGAGGACAGCAGTGGCTTAAGCAGGTTGGAGGCGTCCATCACCCCGCCCGACGCCGCGCCCGCACCGATGATGGTGTGGATCTCGTCGATGAACAGGATGGCTTGCGGACGCTTCTTCAGCTCACCGAGCAACGCCTTGAAGCGCTTCTCGAAATCACCGCGGTACTTGGTGCCGGCCAGCAGCGCACCCAGGTCGAGGGAATACACGACGCTGTTGGCGAGCAGGTCGGGCACCTGACTGTCGACGATGCGCTTGGCCAGGCCCTCGGCGATGGCCGTCTTGCCCACGCCTGCCTCGCCCACCAGCAACGGGTTGTTCTTGCGGCGACGGGCGAGGATCTGCGCAACGCGCTCGACTTCGCTCTCGCGCCCCACCAGCGGATCGATGCGACCCTGGCGCGCCAGCTCGTTGAGGTTGCTGGCATAGGCGTCCAGCGGGTTGCTCGACGTGGAGGTGTCGCCACCTTCCTCGTCCTGCATCTCCTGCTCGCCTTCGGAGCTGTCGCCGTGGCCGGGGACCTTGGAAATGCCGTGGGCGATGTAGTTGACCACATCGATCCGCGCCACACTCTGCTGCTTGAGCAGGAACACGGCCTGGCTTTCCTGTTCGCTGAAGATCGCCACCAGCACGTTGGCGCCGGTGACTTCTCGCTTGCCCGAACTTTGTACGTGGAACACGGCACGCTGCAGCACACGCTGGAAGCCCAGGGTCGGCTGGGTCTCGCGATCCTCGTCATGCACAGGGATCAACGGCGTGGTGGAGTCGATGAACTCCTGCAGGTCGTGTTTGAGTTTGTCGAGATTGGCGCCGCACGCCCGCAAAACGGTGGCGGCTGCCTCGTTGTCCAATAGCGCCAGCAGAAGGTGTTCCACGGTCATGAATTCATGACGCTTGGAGCGCGCTTCCTTGAAGGCAAGATTGAGCGTGACTTCGAGCTCGCGGTTTAACATAGCTTCACCTCATACCCAAGTGGTCGGCGTTAACCGTCCTTCTCGATTTCACAGAGTAGCGGATGCTGGCTTTCCCTGGCGTACTGGTTGACCTGCATGGCCTTTGTTTCGGCGATGTCTCGGGTAAACAATCCGCATACTGCCCGTCCTTCGGTATGGACGGCCAGCATGACCTTGGTCGCCAGCTCACGATTCAGATTGAAAAAAACCTCGAGGATTTCGACGACGAAATCCATCGGGGTGTAGTCGTCGTTGAATAGAACCACCTTGTACATCGGTGGGGCCTGTAATGCCGGCTTGGATTCCTGAACGGCAATGCCTGCCGAATCGTCCTCGTGCGACTGCGGGCGGTCTTGATTGAAGGTTAGTCGAATCTGACTGAATGCATGCATGGAAAGAAGATTCATCGTTGAGCGAATAGAAGTAGTGGGTTGGACCTTGTGACCGAATTTTGACTCGGCCGCCGCATGACCTTGACTATCGGCAAAACGGTGTTACAAACAGTAGAACCCACATTGGGGAAGAAAGGTCCGCGCAGTCAACCAAATTTTTTCAATCGATTGGTTGCGCATGAAGTGGATGATACTCCAGAGCTGGAGTCCTTTGCAGAGGGATATGGGTATGCACAGTGGTAAAGTCAAGTGGTTCAACAATGCCAAGGGCTACGGCTTCATCATCGAGGACGGCAAGGACGAGGATCTTTTCGCTCATTTCTCCGCCATCGGTATGGAAGGCTACAAGACGCTGAAGGCAGGTCAGGCCGTGGTCTTCGACATTATCCAGGGCCCCAAGGGTCTGCACGCGGTGAAAATCCAGGCGGCGCAGACAGCGACGTCCGAAGCCGCCACTGTCACGTCCGACAACCAGACCAAGGAGTCCGCGGACGCGTGATGCTCAAGCTGGCACAGTGATCGCGAGCAAGCGTTCCGTGGGCCCATGCCCTGCAACCGGAGCGTTTACTCGCCGTCATTGCACCACCTTCTGGTTCGATGCACACACGGACAGGCCATCCAGACGGATGGCCTGTCTCGTTTCAGGCGCATGCGTTTCCAGTGAACCCGGCGCCGCAGCTTTGTGCCCCTACACAGTATTCATCGCCACGACCAGTGGTATACTGCCGCAGTGACCACAGGGTCACCCTGGTCGGACCGGTCCGCTCGTGCGAGTTGTCTTGGGGCCATTCTTGGGGCCGTTTGTTGCCGGTCGACCGCTTGACGCTCTACTGATGCATCCCACATCACCGCGACGAATGCTCGACTTTTCGCCTCATTGATGACAACGAGCGAAAGCGCCTATCCTGCGCATCTCGAGATTCTGTGCACGCTCAGCAAAGAAGAGAGTTAATTCGATTATGCCCACCCGCTCAAAGATCATCTACACCTTCACCGACGAAGCGCCAGCCTTGGCCACCTATTCGCTGCTGCCGATCATCGAAGCCTTCACCGCTTCCTCGGACATCGCCGTCGAGACGCGCGACATCTCCCTGGCAGCGCGCATCCTTTCAAGCTTCCCCGAGCGTCTGCAGGCCGGCAAACCCGTCCCGGACGATCTCGCCGAGCTGGGCACCCTGGCCACCACGCCTGAAGCGAACATCATCAAGCTGCCGAACATTAGCGCTTCGGTACCGCAGCTCAAGGCCGCCATCAAGGAGCTGCAGGATCAGGGCTTCGACCTGCCCGACTACCCGGACAGCGCCGAATCCGAGGCCGACAAGGACACCCGCGCCCGCTACGACAAGGTCAAGGGCAGCGCCGTGAACCCGGTCCTGCGCGAAGGCAACTCCGACCGCCGCGCCCCGCTGTCGGTCAAGAACTACGCACGCAAGCACCCACACAAGATGGGTGCCTGGGCGGCCGACTCCAAGTCCCATGTGGCCCACATGAGCAGCGGCGACTTCTACGGCAGCGAAAAAAGCGCCCTGATCGAAGCCGACGGCAGCGTCAAGATCGAGCTGGTCGGCAATGACGGCAGCACCACCGTACTGAAAGAAAAGACCAAGGTCCTGGCCGGCGAGATCATCGACTGCGCCGCACTGAGCAAGAAGGCCCTGCGCGCCTTCGTCGCCGCCGAGATCGAAGACGCCAAGAAGCAAGGCGTGTTGTTCTCCGTGCACCTCAAGGCCACCATGATGAAGGTCTCCGACCCGATCATGTTCGGCCAGATCGTCGCCGAGTTCTACCAGCAGGCGCTGGACAAGCACGCCGACGCGCTGGAGCAGGTCGGTTTCAACCTGAACAACGGCATTGGCGATCTGTACGCACGCATCAAATCGCTGCCGGCGGAACAGCAGGCGCAGATCGAAGCCGACGTCCAGGCCGTCTATGCCACCCGTCCCGCCCTGGCCATGGTCAACTCCGACAAAGGCATTACCAACCTGCACGTACCCAGCGACGTGATCGTCGACGCCTCGATGCCGGCCATGATCCGTGACTCGGGCAAGATGTGGAACGCCGAAGGCGTGCTGCAGGACACCAAGGCCGTGATCCCGGATCGCTGCTACGCCAGCATCTACCAGGCCGCCATCGAAGACTGCAAGAAGCACGGCGCCTTCGATCCGACCACCATGGGCAGCGTGCCCAACGTTGGCCTGATGGCGCAGAAAGCCGAAGAGTACGGCTCCCACGACAAGACCTTCCAGATCGCCGCCGATGGCGTGGTTCGCGTCAGCGACAGCAATGGCCGCGTGCTCATGGAGCAGAAGGTCGAGGCTGGTGACGTGTTCCGCATGTGCCAGACCAAGGACGCGCCGATCCAGGACTGGGTCAAGCTTGCCGTCAACCGTGCCCGCGCCAGCAGCACCCCCGCCGTGTTCTGGCTCGACCCGGCGCGCGCCCACGACGCCGTGATGATCGAAAAGGTGCAGAAGTACCTCAAGGACCACGACACCAATGGCCTGGACATCCAGATCATGTCGCCGGTCGATGCCATGGCGTTCTCGCTCAAGCGCATTCGCGCAGGGCAGGACACCATCTCCGTCACCGGCAACGTGCTGCGCGACTACCTGACCGACCTGTTCCCGATCATGGAACTGGGCACCAGCGCCAAGATGCTGTCGATCGTGCCGCTGATGAACGGCGGTGGCCTGTTCGAAACCGGCGCTGGCGGCTCGGCCCCCAAGCATGTCCAGCAGTTGGTGGAAGAAAACTTCCTGCGCTGGGATTCGCTGGGTGAGTTCCTGGCCCTGGCCGCTTCGCTGGAGCACCTGGGCAGCACCTACGACAACCCCAAGGCGCTGGTACTGGCCGCAACGCTGGACAAGGCCACCGGCCAGTTCCTCGACAACAACAAGTCGCCATCGCGCAAGGTCGGCAACATCGACAACCGCGGCAGCCACTTCTACCTGGCGCTGTACTGGGCCCAGGCCCTGGCCGAGCAGAACGACGACGCTGCCCTCAAGGCGCAGTTCGCCCCGCTGGCCAAGACCCTGGCCGAGAACGAGGCGAAGATCGTCGCCGAGCTCAACGCCGTTCAGGGCAAGCCAGTGGACATCGGTGGCTACTACTACGCCGATGCCGAGCTGACCCGCAAGGCCATGCGCCCGAGTGAAACCCTGAACGCCGCGATCGCTTCGCTGGTGTAAGGTTTGCCTCGGTAACACCCTCAGCCCCGGCCTTGTGCCGGGGCTGACTTTTTCTGGCTCCCGCGACCCTCGTGGGGAGCGGCTGCGTCACAGGGAGATATCACCATGACCTGGCAACCCCACATCACCGTCGCCACCATCATCGAGGACGACGGGCGTTTTCTGTTCGTCGAGGAAATGAAAGGCGGACGCCTGGTGCTCAACCAGCCTGCCGGCCATCTGGAACCCAACGAAAATCTGCTGCAGGCAGCGCTGCGCGAGACGCTGGAAGAAACCGCCTGGGACGTCGAACTGACCGGTGTGGTAGGCGTGTACCTGTACACCGCGCCCAGCAACGGCGTGACCTACCAGCGCATCTGCTTCAGTGCACGCCCCTTGCACCTGAACCCCGAGCTCGAACTGGATCCGGACATCAGCGGCACCACCTGGCTGACCCGCGACGAGCTGGCCGCACAGGGCCATCGACTGCGCAGCGAGCTGGTCATGCAATGCCTGGACGACTACCTGAACGGACCGCTGCACAGCCTGGAGCTGATTCGCACCTGAGCGTTTTGCAGCTTACCCTGTTAGAATCGCGTCCTTTTCAGAGACCCCATCGAATCCCTATGCGTGAGCCAGCTCCCCGCCACTGTGCAAAGCAGCGCGTCATCGTCGGCATGTCCGGCGGCGTCGACTCGTCCGTGTCCGCCCTTCTGCTGATGGAGCAGGGCTACCACGTGGAAGGCCTGTTCATGAAGAACTGGGAAGAAGACGACGGAACCGAATACTGTACGGCGCGCGAGGACCTGGCGGACGCCCAGGCCGTCTGCGACAAGCTGGGCATCAAGCTGCACACGGCCAACTTCGCCGCCGAATACTGGGACAACGTCTTCGAGCATTTCCTGGAAGAATACAAGGCCGGCCGCACGCCGAACCCGGACATCCTGTGCAACCGCGAGATCAAGTTCAAGGCGTTCCTGGACTACGCACTGATGCTGGGTGCCGACCTGATCGCCACTGGTCACTACGTGCGTCGCCGCGACATCGACGGGCAGACCCAACTGCTCAAAGGCCTGGATCCGAACAAGGACCAGAGCTATTTCCTGCATGCCGTGGGTGGCGAGCAGATCGCCCGTACGCTGTTCCCCGTGGGCGAGCTGGAAAAGCCGGAAGTGCGCGCGATTGCCGAGATGCACGGCCTGGCGACCGCCAAGAAAAAGGATTCCACCGGCATCTGCTTCATCGGCGAACGACGCTTCAGCGATTTCCTCAAGCAGTACCTGCCAGCCCAGCCAGGCGAGATCAAGACCACCGACGGCGACGTCATCGGCCGCCACCATGGCTTGATGTACCACACCATCGGCCAGCGCCAGGGCCTGGGCATCGGCGGTCTGAAGGACGCTGGCGACGATCCCTGGTATGTGCTGATCAAGGACCTGGCCAACAACGAACTGATCGTCGGCCAGGGCAACGAACACCCGCTGCTGTTCTCCCGCGCCCTGCTCGCCTCGGAAATCTATTGGGTGAACCCGGTGGACCTGACCGAGCCGCGGCGCCTGACCGCCAAGGTCCGCTACCGGCAGAGCGACCAGACCTGCACCCTGGAACAGACCGCCGAAGGCTATCGCGCCGTGTTCGACGAGCCGCAACGGGCGGTCACTCCGGGTCAGTCGGTGGTGTTCTACGACGGCGAAATCTGCCTGGGCGGCGGCGTCATCGAAGTCGCCGAGCCCTGGAGCCAGTCATGAACAATCTGCAGGAACAACTGGTAGCGCTGGGTGCGGTGTTCCAGGCGGCCGTACTGGTCGACCGGATCGCCAAGACCGGTTCCGCCGCCGAGGCCGAGGTTGCCTGTCTGCTGGGCAGCCTGCTGGTGGTCGATCCGCAGAATACGCTGCAGGTCTACGGTGGTGACGACAGCCACCTGCGCGAAGGCTACGGCGCGCTGTCCAGTGCACTGGAGCGTGACCCTGGCAGCCTGCAGCGCGAGCCGCTGCGCTATGCCCTGTCGATGCTGGGTCTGGAGCGGCAGCTGGCCAAACGCGGCGAGATGCTGGACATCATCGGCAAGCGCATCCCGCAGATCCAGAATCAGGTGGAGCATTTCGGCCAGGGCCATGAGAACGTCATCGCGGCCACCGGTGCGCTCTACCAGGACACCCTGAGCACACTGCGCCAACGCATTCAGGTGCATGGCGATACGCGCCACCTGCAGCAACCCAACAACGCCTCGAAGATTCGCGCGCTGCTGCTGGCCGGCATTCGCTCGGCGCGGCTGTGGCGGCAACTGGGCGGACATCGCTGGCAGCTGGTGATCAGCCGCCGCAAACTGCTGCGAGAGCTGTACCCCCTGATGCGCGGATGAACGGCCGAACGGTCGGCCCGCGCCGCCCAACCGGCTTTTTTCATGTATAATTCGCGCCCTTTTCAAAGCCCGACTGTCCGAGAATACCCATGCAGCTTTCTTCGCTCACTGCGGTTTCCCCTGTAGACGGCCGCTACGCCGGCAAAACCCAGGCCCTTCGTACCATCTTCAGCGAGTACGGCCTGATTCGCTTCCGCGCCCTGGTCGAGGTGCGCTGGTTGCAGCGCCTCGCCGCGCATCCGCAAATCGCCGAAGTACCGGCTTTCTCGGCAGAGGCCAACGCCGTGCTGGACGTGCTGGCCAGTGATTTCGCCCTGGAGCACGCCGAGCGCGTCAAGGAAATCGAGCGCACCACCAACCACGACGTCAAAGCCATCGAGTACCTGCTCAAGGAGCAGGCCGCCAAGCTGCCGGAGCTGGCCAAGGTCAGCGAGTTCATCCACTTCGCCTGCACCAGCGAGGACATCAACAACCTGTCCCACGCCCTGATGCTGCGCGAAGGCCGCGACGACGTCATGCTGCCGCTGATGCGCCAGATCGCCGAGTCGATCCGGGAACTGGCCCACCGCTTCGCCGATGTGCCGATGCTGTCGCGCACCCACGGCCAGCCCGCTTCGCCAACGACCCTGGGCAAGGAGCTGGCGAACGTGGTGTACCGCCTCGAGCGCCAGATCGCCCAGGTGGCAGCGGTGCCGCTGCTGGGCAAGATCAACGGTGCGGTAGGCAACTACAACGCACACCTTTCGGCCTACCCACAGATCGATTGGGAAGCCAACGCCCGCGCCTTCATCGAAGACGAGCTGGGCCTGGGCTTCAACCCCTACACCACGCAGATCGAGCCGCACGACTACATCGCCGAGCTGTTCGATGCGATCGCCCGTTTCAACACCATCCTCATCGACTTCGATCGGGACATCTGGGGCTACATCTCCCTGGGCTATTTCAAGCAGCGCACCATCGCTGGCGAAATCGGTTCCTCGACCATGCCGCACAAGGTCAACCCGATCGACTTCGAGAACTCGGAAGGCAACCTGGGCATCGCCAACGCGTTGTTCCAGCACCTGGCGAGCAAGCTGCCGATCTCGCGCTGGCAGCGCGACCTGACTGACTCCACCGTACTGCGCAACCTGGGTGTAGGCTTCGCCCACAGCGTCATCGCGTACGAGGCAAGTCTCAAGGGAATCAGCAAGTTGGAGATCAATACTCAACGCATTGCTGAAGATCTGGACGCGTGCTGGGAAGTGTTGGCCGAGCCGATTCAGACGGTCATGCGCCGCTACGACATCGAGAACCCCTACGAGAAGCTCAAGGAGCTGACTCGCGGCAAGGGCATCAGCCCTGAAGCCCTGCAGACCTTCATCGACGGCTTGGACATGCCCGACCAGGCCAAGGCCGAGCTCAAGCAGTTGACGCCAGCCAATTACATCGGCAATGCGGCCGCTCAGGCCAAACGCGTCTGACACTCGCCACCGACGCTTCGACGCCCGGCTTCGCCGGGCGTTTTTATTCCGGCTATAAAAGCAATATTATTCAGCAGGTTACACATGAAATCTAACACTCCACTTCAAATACTGGGCGGTCTGACTGCCGCTGAATTCCTCCGCGACTACTGGCAGAAAAAACCCCTGCTGGTGCGCCAGGCCTTCACCGATTTCGAAAACCCGTTGAGCGCCGACGAACTGGCCGGCCTCGCGCTGGAAGAAGAAGTCGAGTCGCGGATCGTCATCGAGCACGGCGCCCAGCCATGGGAAATGCGTCGTGGTCCCTTCGCCGAAGACGAGTTCAGCAAGCTGCCGGAAACCGAATGGACCCTGCTCGTTCAGGCCGTCGACCAGTTCGTGCCGGAAGTGGCCGAACTGCTCGAGCACTTCCGCTTTCTGCCGAGCTGGCGCATCGACGATGTAATGATTAGCTTCGCAGCGCCTGGCGGTGGTGTAGGCCCGCACTTCGACAACTACGACGTGTTCTTGCTGCAAGGCCTGGGCAAGCGCAACTGGAAAGTCGGGCAGATGTGCGACTCCCAGAGCCCGCTGCTCGATCATCCGGATCTGCGCATCCTGGCTGACTTCCAGCAGAGCGAAGAGTGGACCCTGGAGCCGGGCGACATGCTGTACCTGCCGCCGCGCCTGGCCCACTGCGGTGTGGCCGTGGACGACTGCATGACTTATTCGGTAGGTTTCCGCGCCCCGAGCGCAGCCGAAGTGCTGACCCACTTTACCGACTTCCTCAGCCAGTTCCTGCCGGACGAAGAACGCTACAGCGACGCCGATGCCGTGCCTGCGGTCGACCCACACCAGATTCAGCACGACGCGCTGGACCGCCTCAAGCGCCTGCTGGCCGAGCACATGAGCGACGAGCGCCTGCTGCTGACCTGGTTCGGCCAGTTCATGACCGAACCGCGCTACCCGGAACTGGTGGCAGGTGAAGAAGTGGCCGAAGCCGATCTGCTGGCGGAGCTGGAACAGGGCGCCTTGCTGGTGCGCAACCCGAGCGCGCGCCTGGCCTGGTCGGAAGTCGACGAGGACCTGCTGTTGTTCGCCAGCGGCCAGAGCCGTCTGTTGCCAGGTGAACTGCGCGATCTGTTGAAATTGATCTGCGCGGCCGATGCCTTGCATATCGACAACCTGGGGCCCTGGATGAATGACGAGCAGGGTCGCGCGTTGCTGTGTGAACTGGTGAAGCAAGGGAGCCTGGGGTTCGCCATCGATGAATAGCGTCGAAGTACGCGTGGCCGACTGGCACAAGGACAACCGAGACATCCGGCGCATTCGCGAGGCGGTGTTCATCGCCGAGCAGTCGATTCCGGCCGAACTCGAGTGGGATGAAGACGATCTGAGCGCGGTGCATTTCCTGGCCGTCGAAGGCGACTACGCGGTAGGTACCGCCCGCTTGCTCGCCGACGGTGAAATCGGCCGAGTCTCGGTGCTCAAGGATTGGCGTGGGCTTCGGGTGGGCGACAAACTGCTGCAAGCGGTCATCGCCCATGCCAATACGCTGGGTCTGCACGAACAGAAACTCAGCGCTCAGGTGCACGCCACGGCGTTCTACGAACACCATGGCTTCCGCGTCGTCAGCGGCGAGTTCCTCGAAGCCGGCCTGCCCCATGTGGACATGGTCCGCACGCCGGATTGATCGCGCTGGGGTCTGCTCGACAGACCCCAGAGCACGGTTCGCGGCCACGGACCGCTCCTACAAGCAAGAATGCGTGGGACTTGTAGGAGCGGTCATTGGCCGCGAACCTACGCTGCGGGCTGTCTGATGCACCACGACCGGCCGCTCCAGCATGCCATACTGGTCCGCACACTCAATGCGGAGATCATGGACATGCCGCTGCACCTTCTGTTCGCCAGCCTGCTGTTGTGCCTCGCCACCGGGGCCAATGCCGCCACACAGGTCATGCCCCTCCACTATCGCACCAGTGCCGACATCCTCCCCATTGCCCAACAGCTGGTGGGACGTGACGGCACCGTCGCGGCCTATGGCAACCAGTTGGTGGTCAACGCCGAGCCAGACAAGCTGGACGAACTTACCGCTCTGCTCGAACAGCTGGACAAGCCGGCGCGAAGGCTGCTGATCAGCGTCGACACCAGCGACAGCAATACTGCCAACCAGCGCGGCTATCGGGTCAACGGCGGCGGCACCACGCGCATCATCCAGTACGGCACCGACAACCGCAGCGGTGGCGTGCAGCAGGTACAGGCCAGCGAAGGCAGCCCCGCCCTGATCCAGATCGGCCAAAGCGTCCCGCTCACCACAGCCGGCACCGACGCCTATGGTCGCCTGCAAGCGCAGACCGAATACCGCGAGGTGACTCAAGGCTTCTACGTCACGGCCAGCCTGACCGGCGATGTAGTGCATCTCAACATCGCTACAAACAACGACCGCATGAGCCAGGAACGGGCCGACGTGGTCAACGTGCAAAGCACTCAATCCACTCTCAGCGGTCGGCTCGGCGAATGGATCACCGTGGCTGGGATGAACGAACATTCGAGCATCAATCAGCAAGGCATCGCCCGCCAGTACAGCACTCAAGGCCGAAACGACACCACCGTGCGCGTGAAAGTCGACGCGCTGGATTGAGCCGATGGCCCGCCGCCTGCTCCAAAGACATGCGGACGACCAAGGCCCCGAAAACTGACCGCCCAGTCGCTGAATCGAAAGAAATGTAGTGCTTTGTATTTTTCACTACAAAACGTTTGACGTGCAGAAAATCCGTGGGGCATGATGGCCTCGCCCTCACCGAACCGTGCCCCTGCCCACCGGCAGGCGCAGGTTCGGCGAGCGCCGATCAAGTGTTCGGCACACGCAGCGCCTGGCGCAGCACCCCATCATCGAACCTATGCACGAGGTTTATCTCCATGGCACTGACACGCGAACAACAAGAAGCGGCCCTTGCAAAAGACTGGGCTGAAAACCCGCGCTGGAAAGGTGTAACGCGCAACTACTCGCCCGCCGACGTGGTCCGCCTGCGCGGCTCGGTTCAACCCGAGCACACGTTGGCCCGCCTTGGCGCGGAGAAGCTCTGGAACCTGGTGACCCAGGGCGCCAAGCCGTCATTCCGCCCCGACAAGGACTTCGTCAACTGCATGGGCGCGCTCACCGGCGGCCAGGCGGTGCAGCAGGTCAAGGCCGGCATTCAGGCCATCTACCTGTCGGGCTGGCAGGTGGCGGCCGACAATAACTCCGCCGAATCCATGTACCCCGACCAGTCGCTGTACCCGGTCGACTCGGTGCCGACCGTGGTCAAGCGCATCAACAACTCGTTTCGACGGGCCGACCAGATTCAGTGGAAAGCCGGCAAGAACCCAGGCGACCAGGGCTACATCGACTACTTCGCACCGATCGTGGCCGATGCCGAAGCCGGGTTCGGTGGCGTGCTCAATGCCTATGAACTGATGAAGAGCATGATCGAAGCAGGCGCCGCCGGCGTGCACTTCGAAGATCAGCTGGCTTCGGTGAAAAAATGCGGGCACATGGGCGGCAAGGTGCTGGTGCCGACCCAGGAGGCCGTACAGAAGCTCACCGCCGCTCGCCTGGCTGCCGACGTTGCCGGCGTGCCCACTATTATCCTGGCGCGGACCGATGCCAACGCGGCCGACCTGCTGACCTCGGACTGCGACCCTTACGACCAGCCGTTCGTGACGGGCACCCGTACGCCCGAGGGCTTCTACAAAGTGCGTGCCGGTCTGGATCAGGCGATCGCCCGCGGTTTGGCCTACGCGCCCTATGCCGATCTCATTTGGTGCGAAACCGCCAAGCCGGATCTGGACGAGGCACGTCGCTTCGCCGAGGCCATCAAGCGCGAGTACCCGGACCAGTTGCTCTCGTACAACTGCTCGCCATCCTTCAACTGGAAGAAGAACCTGGATGACGCAACCATCGCCAAATTCCAGCGCGAGCTGTCGGCGATGGGCTACAAGCACCAGTTCATCACCCTGGCCGGGATCCACAACATGTGGCACGGCATGTTCAGCTTGGCCCACGACTACGCGCGCAACGACATGACGGCCTACGTGAAGCTGCAGGAGCAGGAGTTCGCCGATGCCGAAAAGGGCTACACCTTCGTGGCGCACCAGCAGGAAGTGGGCACCGGCTACTTCGACGACATGACCACCGTGATCCAGGGCGGCGCCTCGTCGGTCACCGCACTCACCGGCTCCACCGAGGAAGACCAGTTCCACTGATCTCCCAGTCAAGCTGCTCCCTCGGCGGAGCAGCTGCCTCCCTGGGTAGCAGATATCCCTGTGGGAGCGGGCTCTGCCCGCGAAGGATTCACCGCGCTGTACCTGCCAAACCGCAGCGCGGCCTTCGCGGGTAGAACCCGCTCCCACAGGGGCTGCCATCGATCCCTGTGGGAGCGGGCTCTGCCCGCGAAGGATTTGGCGCGTTGCATCTGCTGGACCGCGGTGTGATCTTCGCGGGTAGAACCCGCTCCCACAAGGGGCTGCCATCGATTCCTGTGGGAGCGGGCTCTGCCCGCGAAGGGTTTGGCGCGGTGTACCTGCAGAACCGCGGTGTGGCTTTCGCGGGTAGAACCCGCTCCCACAAGGGGCTGCCATCGATCCCTGTGGGAGCGGGCTCTGCCTGCGAAGGGTTCGGCGCGGTGTATCTGGCAGACCGCAGCGCGGCTTTCGCGGGTAGAACCCGCTCCCACAAGGGGCTGCCATCGATCCTTGTGGGAGTGGGCTCTGCCTGCGAAGGGTTTGGCGCGGTGTATCTGCTGGACCGCGGTGTGGCTTTCGCGGGTAGAACCCGCTCCCACAAGGGGCTGCCATCGATCTCTGTGGGAGTGGGCTCTGCCCGCGAAAGGATTGGTGCGGTGTATCTGCTGGACCGCGGTGTGGCTTTCGCGGGTAGAACCCGCTCCCACAAGGGGCTGCCATCGATTCTTGTGGGAGCGGGCTCTGCCCTCGAAGAATTCGTCGCGGTGTAGCTGGTAGACCGCGGTGTGGCCTTCGCGGGTAGAACCCACTCCCACAGGGGCTGCCACCGATCCTTGTGGGAGCGGGCTCTGCCCGCGAAGGGTTTGGCGCGTTGTATCTGGTGGACCGCGGTGTAGCCTTCACGGGAAGAACCCGCTCCCACAAGGCGCTGCCATCGATCACTGTGGGAGCCGGCTCTGCCTGCGAAGGGTTCGGCGCGGTGTATCTGGCAGACCGCAGCGCGGCTTTCGCGGGTAGAACCCGCTCCCACAAGGGAGGGAGTAGGGTTTGCAGCCGCCGTGGCGAATGCCTGGCGGTTTTTTTTGCATGTTCGATTGATCTGGCGCAATGCCCACAATCGAATATCCCAGTAAAACACTCGGCGCAGTTAATTATCCGAGCTTGAACAACAGCACCAGCCTGAAAATGATATTAATTATCATTAAGATATAAGCTCAGTGATAGTAAAAGCCTGTCAGTGTTGAATATTCTTCATAAACCCAGCCTAAACCCCAGCATGAGCTACATTGAATAAGCCTATGTGCGTAATGATACGAATTAATTTGCGATCCGAAATTTACTTGCCTGGCTTTTACCCATAAAATCACCGCGATCGATTCTGCTGCGACATATCGTCACTGCGACACTTCATTCAATTCAGCGGCCCAGGCCCCTGCCAAGGAAACCAGCATGCCCGATTCGACAGGACTCATCGCCCACAACTGGGGCTTTGCCATCTTCCTTCTCGGTGTTGCCGGTCTGTGCGCGTTCATGCTCGGGCTCTCCAGCCTGCTGGGCAGCAAAGCCTTCGGACGCAGCAAGAACGAACCTTTCGAATCCGGCATGCTGCCGGTCGGTAGCGCCCGTCTGCGCCTTTCCGCCAAATTCTATCTGGTCGCGATGCTGTTCGTGATCTTCGATATCGAAGCCCTCTTTCTCTTTGCCTGGTCTGTGTCCGTCCGCGAAAGCGGCTGGACCGGATTCGTCGAAGCTCTCGTTTTCATAGCAATTCTGTTGGCAGGTCTTGTCTACCTGTTCCGAGTGGGCGCCCTTGACTGGGCTCCGGAAGCTCGTCGCAAGCGGCAGGCGAAGCTGAAACAATGAGGCTTTGGCAATGCAATACAATCTCACCCGGATCGACCCCGATGCTCCCAACGAGCAGTATCCCATCGGCACCAGGGAAACTGTTTCCGACCCCCTAGAAGATCAGGTTCACAAGAACATCTTCATGGGCAAACTCGAAGACGTCCTCAGCGGCGCGGTCAACTGGGGTCGCAAGAACTCCCTGTGGCCGTACAACTTCGGTCTCTCGTGCTGCTACGTGGAAATGACCACGGCCTTCACGGCGCCCCACGACATCGCCCGCTTCGGCGCCGAAGTCATCCGGGCCTCGCCGCGTCAGGCCGACTTCATGGTCATCGCCGGCACCTGCTTCATCAAGATGGCGCCGATCATCCAGCGTCTCTACGAGCAGATGCTCGAACCCAAGTGGGTCATTTCCATGGGTTCGTGCGCCAACTCCGGTGGCATGTACGACATCTACTCGGTGGTTCAGGGGGTCGACAAGTTCCTCCCCGTGGACGTCTACGTGCCTGGCTGCCCGCCGCGCCCTGAAGCTTTCCTGCAAGGCCTGATGCTGTTGCAGGAGTCGATTGGCCAAGAGCGTCGCCCGCTGTCTTGGGTCGTCGGTGATCAAGGCGTGTACCGCGCCGAGATGCCGTCGCAGAAGGAACAGCGCCGCGAACAGCGCATCGCGGTAACAAACCTGCGCAGCCCCGACGAAGTCTGATCCAGCGCCTTCCACGCCTGCAGCGGCAGGCGAGAACCCTGGCTTCACACCGTAGTTGACCGATAGCGACCGAGACCATGACAACAGCGGACACCGCTCTGTATATCCCGCCTTACAAGGCTGACGACCAAGACGTGGTCGTCGAACTGAACCAGCGCTTTGGCCCCGAGGCCTTCCTCGCCCAGGAAACCCGCACCGGCATGCCGGTACTGTGGGTGGCCCGCGCCAAGCTGGTCGAGATCCTCACGTTCCTGCGCAACGTGCCCAAGCCCTACAGCATGCTGTACGACCTGCACGGTGTGGACGAGCGCCTGCGCACCCATCGCCGCGCGATCCCCAGCGCCGGCGATTTCACCGTGTTCTACCACCTGCTGTCGGTCGAGCGTAACAGCGACGTCATGCTCAAGGTGGCCTTGAACGAAGGCGATCTGAACCTGCCGACGATCACCGGTATCTGGCCCAACGCCAACTGGTACGAGCGTGAAGTCTGGGACATGTTCGGCATCGACTTCGCCGGCCACCCGCACCTGTCGCGCATCATGATGCCGCCGACCTGGGAAGGCCATCCGCTGCGCAAGGACTACCCGGCGCGCGCGACCGAATTCGACCCCTACAGCCTGACCCTGGCCAAGCAGCAGCTCGAAGAGGAAGCCGCGCGCTTCAAGCCCGAAGACTGGGGCATGAAGCGTTCGGGCACCAACGAGGACTACATGTTCCTCAACCTGGGCCCGAACCACCCTTCGGCGCACGGTGCCTTCCGCATCATCCTGCAGCTGGACGGTGAAGAGATCGTCGACTGTGTGCCCGACATCGGCTACCACCACCGTGGTGCCGAGAAAATGGCCGAGCGCCAGTCGTGGCACAGCTTCATCCCCTACACCGACCGCATCGACTACCTGGGCGGGGTGATGAACAACCTGCCCTACGTGCTGGCCGTCGAGAAGCTGGCCGGCATCAAGGTGCCGCAGAAGGTCGACACCATCCGCATCATGATGGCCGAATTCTTCCGCATCACCAGCCACCTGCTGTTCCTGGGCACCTACATCCAGGACGTCGGCGCCATGACCCCGGTGTTCTTCACCTTCACCGACCGGCAGAAGGCCTACACGGTGATCGAAGCCATCACCGGTTTCCGCCTGCACCCGGCCTGGTACCGCATCGGCGGCGTCGCCCACGACCTGCCACGCGGTTGGGAAAAGCTGGTCAAGGACTTCATCGAGTGGATGCCCAAGCGCCTCGACGAATACACCAAGGCCGCGCTGCAGAACAGCATCCTCAAGGGCCGCACCATCGGCGTCGCCGCCTACAACACCAAGGAAGCCCTGGAATGGGGCGTCACCGGTGCCGGCCTGCGTTCCACCGGGTGCGATTTCGACCTGCGCAAGGCGCGTCCGTATTCGGGCTACGAGAACTTCGAGTTCGAAGTGCCGCTGGCCCACAACGGCGACGCCTATGACCGCTGCATGGTGCGCGTGGAAGAAATGCGCCAGAGCATCCGCATCATCGAACAGTGCATGCGCAACATGCCCGAAGGCCCGTACAAGGCGGATCACCCGCTGACCACGCCGCCGCCCAAGGAGCGCACGCTGCAGCACATCGAAACCTTGATCACGCACTTCCTGCAGGTTTCGTGGGGCCCGGTGATGCCGGCCAACGAATCCTTCCAGATGATCGAAGCGACCAAGGGCATCAACAGCTATTACCTGACGAGCGACGGCGGCACCATGAGCTACCGTACCCGCATACGCACCCCAAGCTACCCGCACCTGCAGCAGATCCCTTCGGTGATCAAAGGCAGCATGGTCGCGGACTTGATCGCGTACCTGGGTAGTATCGACTTCGTTATGGCCGACGTGGACCGCTAAGCATGAACAGCACGCTCATCCAGACAGACCGTTTCGCCTTGAGCGAAACCGAGCGCTCGGCCATCGAGCACGAGCTGCACCACTACGAAGACCCGCGCGCGGCGTCCATCGAAGCCCTCAAGATCGTCCAGAAGGAACGTGGCTGGGTCCCCGACGGCGCGTTGTACGCCATCGGCGAGATCCTGGGCATTCCGGCCAGTGACGTCGAAGGCGTGGCCACCTTCTATAGCCAGATTTTCCGCCAGCCTGTGGGCCGCCACATCATTCGCGTGTGCGACTCGATGGTCTGCTACATCGGTGGCCACGAGTCGGTGGTCAGCGAAATCCAGAGCAAGCTGGGCATCGGCCTGGGCCAGACCACCGCCGACGGCCGCTTCACCCTGCTGCCGGTGTGCTGCCTGGGCAACTGCGACAAGGCCCCGGCGCTGATGATCGACGACGATACCTTTGGCGATGTCCAGCCCGCTGGCGTGGCCCAACTGCTGGAGGGCTACGTATGAAGCTCACCTCGTTCGGCCCGGCCAATACCATTGCCCGCGCCGCTGAAACCCATCCGCTGACCTGGCGCCTGCGCGACGACGGCGAGCCGATCTGGCTCGACGAGTACCAGGCCAAGGACGGCTACGCCGCCGCGCGCAAGGCGTTCGCCGACATGTCGCAGGACGACATCGTGCAGACGGTGAAGGATTCGGGCCTCAAGGGCCGCGGCGGTGCGGGCTTCCCCACCGGCGTCAAATGGGGCCTGATGCCCAAAGACGAATCCATGAACATCCGCTACCTGCTGTGCAACGCGGATGAGATGGAACCCAACACCTGGAAAGACCGCATGCTCATGGAGCAGCAGCCTCATCTGCTGATTGAAGGCATGCTGATCTCCGCCCGTGCGCTGAAAGCCTATCGCGGCTACATCTTCCTGCGGGGCGAGTACACGACCGCCGCCAAGCACCTGAACCGCGCGGTGCAGGAAGCCAAGGCCGCCGGCCTGCTGGGCAAGAACATCCTGGGGTCGGGTTTCGACTTCGAGCTGTTCGTGCACACCGGCGCCGGGCGTTACATCTGCGGTGAAGAAACCGCCCTGATCAACTCCCTGGAAGGCCGTCGCGCCAACCCGCGCTCCAAGCCGCCCTTCCCTGCCGCCGTCGGCGTGTGGGGCAAGCCGACCTGTGTCAACAACGTCGAAACCCTGTGCAACGTGCCGGCCATCGTCGGCAACGGCATCGACTGGTACAAGTCGCTGGCCCGTGAAGGCAGTGAAGACCACGGCACCAAGCTGATGGGCTTCTCCGGCAAGGTCAAGAACCCTGGCCTGTGGGAGCTGCCGTTCGGCATCACCGCGCGCGAGTTGTTCGAAGACTACGCCGGTGGCATGCGCGACGGCTTCACCCTCAAGTGCTGGCAGCCCGGCGGCGCCGGTACCGGTTTCCTGTTGCCCGAACACCTGGATGCGCAGATGTACGCCGGCGGCATCGGCAAGGTTGGCACTCGGATGGGTACGGGCCTGGCCATGGCCGTGGACGACAGCGTCAACATGGTCTCGCTGCTGCGCAACATGGAAGAGTTCTTCGCCCGCGAGTCCTGTGGCTTCTGCACCCCTTGCCGCGACGGCTTGCCGTGGAGCGTCAAGCTGCTGCGCGCCATCGAGACCGGCAACGGCCAGCCGGGGGACATCGAAACCCTGCTGGGCCTGGTCGGTTTCCTCGGCCCCGGCAAGACTTTCTGTGCCCACGCGCCCGGTGCCGTGGAGCCCTTGGGCAGCGCGATCAAATATTTCCGTGCCGAGTTCGAGGCGGGCATCAAGCCCGTCACGCCGGGCAGCCTGACCCAGGTGGCCACCCCCACCATGGCCGGCGCCTGACTCGATGCACGCCCGGCGGCCCGTGCCGCCGGTATCGCCCGTTGACGCGCCATCGCTGGCTGCGCCGGGCGAATAACAAGATTTCCATTAGCCACGCCCGCTGACAACGGGCCAACGAAGAACTTGAACCATGGCCACTATCCACGTAGACGGCAAAGCGCTCGAGGTCGATGGCGCAGACAACCTGTTACAGGCCTGTCTGTCGCTGGGCCTCGACATCCCGTATTTCTGCTGGCACCCGGCGCTGGGCAGCGTCGGCGCCTGCCGCCAGTGCGCAGTCAAGCAGTACACCGACAAGAACGACACCCGTGGTCGCATCGTCATGTCGTGCATGACCCCTGCCACCGACAACACCTGGATCTCCATCGAAGACGAAGAATCCAAGGCGTTCCGCGCCAGTGTCGTCGAATGGCTGATGACCAACCACCCGCACGACTGCCCGGTGTGCGAGGAAGGCGGTCACTGCCACCTGCAGGACATGACCGTGATGACCGGTCACAACGAACGCCGCTATCGCTTCAGCAAGCGTACCCACCAGAACCAGGAGCTGGGCCCGTTCATCGCGCACGAGATGAACCGCTGCATCGCCTGCTATCGCTGCGTGCGTTTCTACAAGGACTACGCCGGCGGCACCGACCTGGGCGTGTTCGGCGCCCACGACAACGTCTATTTCGGACGGGTCGAAGACGGCACCCTGGAAAGCGAGTTTTCCGGCAACCTGACCGAGGTCTGCCCGACCGGTGTGTTCACCGACAAGACCCACTCCGAGCGCTACAACCGCAAGTGGGACATGCAGTTCGCCCCAAGCATCTGCCACGGCTGCTCCAGTGGCTGCAACATCAGCCCGGGCGAGCGCTACGGTGAGCTGCGCCGTATCGAGAACCGCTACAACGGTTCGGTGAACCACTATTTCCTGTGCGACCGCGGCCGCTTCGGTTATGGCTACGTCAACCGCAAGGATCGCCCACGCCAGCCGCTGCTGGCCGAAGGCAACCGCAAGCTGAGTCTGGACGAGGCGCTGGACAAGGCCGCCGACCTGCTGCGTGGCCGCAACATCGTCGGCATCGGCTCGCCGCGTGCCAGCCTGGAAAGCAACTACGCCCTGCTCGAACTGGTCGGTGCCCAGCACTTCTACAGCGGCATCGAAGCCGGCGAGCTTTCGCGCATCCGCCTGGCCTTGCAGGTGCTGCGCAGCAGCCCGCTGCCGATCCCGAGCCTGCGCGAGGTGGAAGACCACGACGCGGTGTTCGTGCTCGGTGAAGACCTGACCCAGACTGCGGCGCGCATGGCACTGGCGTTGCGGCAATCGGTGAAAGGCAAGGCCGAGGCGATGGCCGAAGCCATGCGCGTGCAGCCATGGCTCGACGCTGCGGTGAAGAACATCGGTCAGCACGAGCTGAACCCGCTGTTCATCGCCAGCCTGACCGACACCAAACTCGACGACGTCGCCGAAGAGTGCGTCCACGCCGCGCCGGAAGATCTGGCGCGCATCGGGTTTGCCGTTGCCCACGCGATCGACCCGAGCGCACCGGCGGTGGCCGGGCTGGACAGCGAAGCCCTGGAACTGGCCCAGCGCATTGCCGATGCCCTGGTGGCGGCCAAGCGTCCGCTGATCGTCAGTGGTACGTCCCTGGGTTGCAACGCCCTGATCGAAGCCGCAGGCAACATCGCCAAGGCCTTGAAAGGCCGTGACAAGGCCGGTTCGCTGAGCCTGATCGTCCCGGAAGCCAACAGCATGGGCCTGGCGATGCTCGGCGGCGACTCGGTCGACGACGCACTGCAGGCCGTGATCGATGGCCATGCCGACGCGCTGGTGATCCTGGAAAACGACCTCTACACCCGTGTCGACGCTGCCAAGGTCGACGCTGCGCTGAACGCCGCCAAGGTGGTCATCGTTGCCGACCACCAGCACACCCGCACCGTCGAGCGCGCCCATCTGGTCCTGCCGGCCGCCAGCTTCGCCGAAGGCGATGGCACCCTGGTCAGCCAGGAAGGCCGCGCTCAGCGATTCTTCCAGGTGTTCGACCCGGTCTACCTGGATTCCAGCATCCTGATCCACGAAGGCTGGCGCTGGTTGCACGCGCTGCGCAGCACCTTGCTGAACAAGCCGGTGGACTGGACTCAGCTCGATCACGTGACCGCCGCGGTGGCCAACAGCGCACCGCAACTGGCGCGCATCGTCGACGCCGCGCCGTCGGCCTCGTTCCGCATCAAGGGCCTGAAGCTGGCGCGCGAACCGCTGCGCTACAGCGGCCGTACCGCCATGCGCGCCAACATCAGCGTGCACGAGCCAAGGACACCGCAAGATACCGACACGGCGTTCTCGTTCTCCATGGAAGGCTACTCGGGCTCCGTCGAACCGCGTCAGCAGGTGCCGTTCGCCTGGTCGCCGGGCTGGAACTCGCCGCAGGCCTGGAACAAGTTCCAGGACGAAGTGGGTGGTCACCTGCGTGCCGGTGACCCCGGTACGCGCCTGATCGAAAGCCAGGGCGACGGCCTCGGCTGGTTCGCCAGCGTTCCCGGCGCGTTTTCCCCGGCGCGCGGCACTTGGCAAGCCGTGCCGTTCTACCACCTGTTCGGCAGCGAGGAGAATTCCTCGCGGGCCGCGCCGGTACAGGAGCGCATTCCCCAGGCCTACGTGGCCCTGGCCAAGTCCGAAGCCGACCGCCTGGGCGTCAACGACGGTGCCCTGCTCAGCCTGACCGTGGCTGGCCAGGCCCTGCGCCTGCCGCTGCGCATCAGCGAGGAACTGGGCGCCGGCCTGGTGGGCTTGCCCGCCGGCCTGGCCGGGATCCCACCGGCGTTCGCCGGCGCGTCCGTCGACGGCCTGCAGGAGGCAGCACAATGACCTGGTTCACCCCTGAAGTGATCGACATCATCATCGGTGTGGTCAAGGCCCTGGTCATCATGCTGGCGGTAGTTATCTGCGGCGCACTGCTCAGCTTCGTCGAGCGTCGCCTGCTGGGCTGGTGGCAGGATCGCTACGGCCCGAACCGGGTCGGTCCGTTCGGCATGTTCCAGATCGCGGCCGACATGCTGAAGATGTTCTTCAAGGAAGACTGGAACCCACCCTTCGTCGACAAGGTGATCTTCACCCTGGCGCCGGTGGTGGCCATGAGCGCCCTGCTGATCGCCTTCGCGATCATCCCGATCACCCCCACCTGGGGCGTGGCCGACCTGAACATCGGGCTGCTGTTCTTCTTCGCCATGGCCGGCCTGTCGGTGTATGCCGTCTTGTTCGCCGGTTGGGCGAGCAACAACAAGTACGCCCTGCTGGGCAGCTTGCGGGCTTCCGCGCAGACCGTGTCGTACGAAGTGTTCATGGGCCTGTCGCTGATGGGCATCGTGATCCAGGCCGGTTCCTTCAACATGCGCGACATCGTCGAGTACCAGGCGCAGAACCTGTGGTTCATCATTCCGCAGTTCTTCGGCTTCTGTACCTTCTTCGTCGCAGGCGTGGCCGTGACGCACCGTCACCCGTTCGACCAGCCCGAGGCCGAGCAGGAATTGGCCGACGGTTATCACATCGAATACGCCGGCATGAAATGGGGCATGTTCTTCGTGGGTGAATACATCGGCATCATTCTCATCTCGGCCCTGCTGGTGACGCTGTTCTTCGGCGGCTGGCACGGTCCGTTCGGGATCCTGCCGCAACTGTCGTTCGTCTGGTTCGCACTGAAAACCGCGTTCTTCATCATGCTGTTCGTCCTGCTGCGCGCTTCCATCCCGCGCCCCCGGTACGACCAGGTAATGGATTTCAGCTGGAAGTTCTGCCTGCCACTGACCCTGATCAACATGCTGGTGACCGCCGCGATCGTGTTGTTGAACACGCCCGCCGGCACGGTTCAGTGAGGAATTGACCCATGTTCAAATATATCGGTGACATCGTAAAAGGAACGGGCACGCAGCTGCGCAGCCTGATCATGGTCTTCGGCCATGGCTTCCGTAAGCGCGACACCCTGCAATACCCCGAGCAAGCCGTGTACCTGCCGCCGCGCTACCGCGGCCGCATCGTCCTGACCCGCGACCCTGACGGCGAAGAGCGCTGCGTGGCCTGCAACCTGTGCGCGGTGGCCTGTCCGGTAGGCTGCATCTCGCTGCAGAAAGCAGAAACCGAGGACGGTCGCTGGTACCCGGACTTCTTCCGGATCAACTTCTCGCGCTGCATCTTCTGCGGCCTGTGCGAAGAAGCCTGCCCGACCACCGCGATCCAGCTCACGCCGGACTTCGAGATGGCCGAGTTCAAGCGCCAGGATCTGGTGTATGAGAAGGAAGACCTGCTGATCTCCGGACCCGGCAAGAACCCCGACTACAACTTCTATCGCGTGGCCGGCATGGCCGTCGCCGGCAAGCCTAAGGGCGCCGCGCAGAACGAAGCCCAGCCGATCAACGTGAAGAGCTTGCTCCCTTAAGGAAGAAAGATGGAATTCGCTTTCTATTTCGCGTCGGGTATCGCGGTGGTGTCCACCCTCAGGGTGATCACCAATACCAACCCCGTGCACGCCCTGCTCTATCTGATCATCTCGTTGATCGCCGTGGCCATGACCTTCTTCGCCCTGGGTGCACCGTTCGCCGGTGTGCTCGAAGTGATCGCCTACGCCGGCGCCATCATGGTGCTGTTCGTCTTCGTGGTGATGATGCTCAACCTGGGCCCGGCCTCGGTGCAGCAGGAACGGGTGTGGCTCAAGCCCGGTATCTGGGCAGGTCCGGTCTTCCTCGGTGCACTGCTGCTGCTCGAACTGCTGTACGTGCTGTTCGCCAATCCCAGCGCTGCCGGTATCGGTCAGACCACGGTCGACGCCAAGGCCGTCGGCATCAGCCTGTTCGGGCCTTACCTGCTGGTGGTTGAACTGGCGTCGATGCTGCTGCTTGCCGCAGCCGTGACGGCGTTCCACCTCGGCCGCACGGAAAAGGAGTAAACAGATGCCCGCTATCCCTCTAGAGCATGGCCTGGCAGTCGCCGGCATCCTGTTCACCCTCGGTCTGGTCGGCCTGATGGTCCGCCGTAACATTCTTTTCGTGTTGATGAGTCTGGAAATCATGATGAACGCCTCTGCCCTGGCGTTCATCGTGGCCGGTGCGCGCTGGGGTCAGCCCGATGGACAGATCATGTTCATCCTGGTGATCACTCTGGCAGCGGCCGAGGCCTCGATTGGCCTGGCGATCCTGATGCAGCTGTATCGCCGCTTCCACACGCTCGACATCGACGCTGCCAGTGAGATGCGCGGATGAACCTGATCTTTCTGACCTTCGTATTCCCGCTGATCGGCTTCTTGCTGCTGTCGTTCTCCCGCGGGCGCTTCTCGGAAAACCTCTCGGCGCTGATCGGCGTCGGCTCCATCGGCCTGTCGGCGATCGTCGCCGCCTACGTCATCTGGCAGTTCAACGTTGCTCCGCCGGAAGGTGGCGTATACACCCAACTGCTGTGGCGCTGGATGTCGGTGGACGGGTTCGAGCCCAACTTCACCCTGTACCTGGACGGCCTGTCGATCACCATGCTCGGCGTGGTGGTGGGCGTGGGTTTCCTGATCCACCTGTTCGCCTCCTGGTACATGCGCGGTGAAGAGGGCTACTCGCGCTTCTTCGCCTACACCAACCTGTTCATTGCCAGCATGCTGTTCCTGATCCTGGGCGACAACCTGCTGTTCATCTACTTCGGTTGGGAAGGCGTGGGCCTGTGCTCGTACCTGTTGATCGGTTTCTACTATGGCAACCGCAACAACGGCAATGCAGCGCTCAAGGCGTTCATCGTCACCCGCATCGGCGACGTGTTCATGGCCATCGGCCTGTTCATCCTGTTCCAGCAACTGGGCACGCTGAACATTCAGGAACTGCTGGTGCGTGCGCCCGAGCACTTCAAGGTCGGCGATTTCTGGATCGTCCTGGCCACGCTGATGCTGCTCGGTGGCGCCGTGGGTAAATCCGCACAACTGCCCCTGCAGACCTGGCTGGCAGACGCCATGGCCGGTCCTACTCCGGTGTCGGCACTGATCCACGCCGCGACCATGGTCACCGCAGGCGTCTACCTGATCGCCCGGACCCACGGCCTGTTCGCCCTGGCCCCGGACATTCTGCATCTGGTGGGCGTGGTCGGTGGTGTCACCCTGGTACTGGCCGGCTTCGCCGCGCTGGTGCAGACCGACATCAAGCGCATCCTGGCCTATTCGACCATGAGCCAGATCGGCTACATGTTCCTGGCCTTGGGCGTTGGCGCCTGGGACGGCGCGATCTTCCACCTGATGACCCACGCCTTCTTCAAGGCGCTGCTGTTCCTCGCCTCCGGTGCCGTAATCGTCGCCTGCCACCACGAGCAGAACATCTTCAAGATGGGCGGCCTGTGGAAGAAGCTGCCGCTGGCCTACGCCAGTTTCATCGTCGGCGGTTCGGCGTTGGCGGCCCTGCCGTTGCTGACGGCCGGCTTCTATTCCAAGGATGAGATCCTCTGGGAGGCCTTCGCCAGCGGCAACAACGGCTTGCTGTACGCCGGTCTGGTGGGTGCGTTCATGACCTCGCTGTACACCTTCCGCCTGATCTTCATCACCTTCCACGGCGAAGCCAAGACCGAGGCCCATGCCGGCCACGGGGTTGCCCACTGGCTGCCGCTGGGGGTGCTGATCGTGCTGTCGACCTTCATCGGTGCCTGGATCCATCCGCCATTGGCCGGTGTGCTGCCGCAGAGCGTCGGCCATGCCGGTGGCGAAGCCAAGCACAGCCTGGAGATCGCGTCGGGCGCCATCGCCCTGGCCGGCATCCTGCTGGCAGCCATGCTGTTCCTGGGCAAGCGCAGCTTCGCCACGGCCGTGGCCAACAGCGGTATCGGCCGCATGCTGTCGGCCTGGTGGTTCGCCGCCTGGGGCTTCGATTGGATCTACGACAAGCTGTTCGTCAAACCTTATCTGCTGATCAGCCACCTGTTGCGCAAGGACCCGGTCGACCAGGTGATTGGCTTGATCCCGCGTACGGCCAAGGGCGGCAACAACGCCATGAGCCGTACCGAGACCGGTCAGTTGCGCTGGTATGCCGCTTCGATCGCCGCGGGCGCCGTACTGGTGCTCGGCGCTGTCGTGCTGGCGGCGGTCTGATATGAATCCTGTGACTTTGCGAAAGGAAACGAGCCCGTCATGATTTTGCCCTGGCTGATCCTGATCCCCTTCATCGGCGGCCTTCTGTGCTGGGTAGCGGAGCGCAGCAGCGCTACCCTGCCCCGCTGGATCGCCTTGCTGACCATGTCCCTGGAACTCGCTCTCGGCCTCTGGCTGTGGGCCCATGGCGACTACACCCTGGCCCCTGCACCCGGTGGCGAACCGGCCTGGGCCTACGAGTTCAAGCTCAACTGGATCCAGCGCTTCGGCATCAGCGTGCACCTGGCACTGGACGGCCTGTCGCTGCTGATGATTCTGCTCACCGGCCTGCTGGGCATGCTGTCGGTGCTGTGTTCGTGGAAAGAGATCCAGCGCCACGTCGGCTTCTTCCACCTCAACCTGATGTGGATCCTGGGCGGCGTGGTCGGTGTGTTCCTGGCACTGGACCTGTTCCTGTTCTTCTTCTTCTGGGAAATGATGCTGGTGCCGATGTATTTCCTCATCGCGCTCTGGGGTCACAGCTCCTCGGACGGCAAGAAGACCCGGATCTACGCCGCGACCAAGTTCTTCATCTTCACTCAGGCCAGCGGCCTTATCATGCTGGTGGCGATCCTGGGCCTGGTGCTGTTCAACTACAGCAACACCGGCGTGATGACCTTCAACTACAGCGACCTGCTCAAGGCTCAGTTGCCGGAACATGTCGAATACCTGCTGATGCTGGGTTTCTTCATCGCCTTCGCAGTGAAGCTGCCGGTGGTGCCGTTCCACTCCTGGCTGCCTGACGCCCACGCCCAGGCGCCGACCGCCGGTTCCGTGGACCTGGCCGGTATTCTGCTGAAAACCGCGGCCTACGGCATCCTGCGCTTCGCCTTGCCGCTGTTCCCCAATGCCTCGGCGGAATTCGCCCCCATCGCCATGACCCTGGGCCTGATCGGTATTTTCTACGGCGCCTTCCTGGCGTTCGCGCAGACCGACATCAAGCGCCTGATCGCCTTCTCCAGCGTCTCGCACATGGGCTTCGTGCTGATCGGTATCTACTCCGGTACCCAGCAGGCCTTGCAGGGCGCCGTGGTGCAGATGCTGGCCCACGGTCTGTCGGCGGCCGCGCTGTTCATCCTCAGCGGTCAACTGTACGAGCGCCTGCACACCCGTGACATGCGTGAGATGGGCGGTCTGTGGTCGCGCATCGCCTACCTGCCGGCGATCAGCCTGTTCTTCGCGGCCGCTTCGCTGGGCCTGCCGGGCACCGGCAACTTCGTCGGCGAGTTCCTGATCCTGCTGGGCAGCTTCACCGTGGCACCGTGGATCACCGCCGTGGCCACCTCCGGCCTGGTGTTCGGCTCGGTGTACTCGCTGATCATGATCCACCGTGCCTACTTCGGCCCTTCCAAGTCGGACGCGGTACTGGCCGGCATGGACAACCGCGAACTGATCATGGTGCTGGGCCTTGCGGGCCTGCTGATTCTGCTTGGCGTCTACCCGCAGCCCTTCCTCGACACTTCCGCCGCCACCATGACCGGTGTGCAGCAGTGGTTCGGCACCGCCTTCACTCAACTCGCTTCGGCCCGGTAAGAGCGCTATGGACCTGACGATTCAACACTTTATTGCGCTTGCGCCGCTGCTGATCACCACGGTCACCGTCGTTGCGGTGATGCTGGCGATCGCTTGGCGGCGCAACCATTCGCAAACCTTCCTGCTCTCGTGCGCGGGGCTGAACCTGGCGCTGCTATCCATCCTGCCGGTGCTCAAGCTCACGCCCATCACCGTCACGCCGCTGCTGCAGGTGGACAATTTCGCCGCGCTGTACATGGCGCTGATCCTGGTGGCCACGCTGGCCTGCGTGACCCTGGCCCACGCCTACCTGGGCGATGGTTCCTCGGGCTACCCGGGCAACCGCGAAGAGCTTTACCTGCTGATCCTGATGGCAGCCCTGGGTGGCTTGGTACTGGTCTGCGCGCAGCACCTTGCCGGTCTGTTCATCGGCCTGGAGCTGCTGTCGGTGCCGACCTACGGGTTGATCGCCTACGCCTTCTTCAACAAGCGCTCGCTGGAAGGCGGCATCAAGTACATGGTGCTGTCGGCCGCAGGTTCGGCGTTCCTGCTGTTCGGCATGGCGCTGCTGTACGCCGATGCCGGTAGCTTGAGCTTCTCGGGCATCGGCCTGGCGCTGGCCGCCACCGGCGTGCCGAGTGCGCTGGCGCAGTTGGGCCTGGCCATGATGCTGGTTGGCCTGGCGTTCAAACTGTCGCTGGTGCCCTTCCACCTGTGGACGCCGGACGTGTACGAAGGCGCCCCTGCGCCTGTCGCCGCTTTTCTGGCCACGGCCAGCAAGGTCGCGGTGTTCGCCGTGGTGGTGCGCCTGTTCCAGCTCTCGCCAGCCGCCAGCAGTGGTGTGCTCAGCGATGTGCTGGCGGTGATTGCAGTGGCGTCGATCCTGATCGGCAACCTGCTGGCGGTGACCCAGAGCAACCTCAAGCGCCTGCTGGGTTACTCCTCCATCGCCCACTTCGGTTACCTGTTGATCGCGCTGGTTGCCAGCAAGGGCCTGGCCCTGGAAGCCATTGGCGTCTATCTGGTGACCTACGTGATCACCAGCCTGGGTGCGTTCGGCGTGATCACCCTGATGTCGTCGCCCTACAACGGGCGCGACGCCGACGCGCTGTACGAATACCGCGGCCTGTTTTGGCGCCGTCCGTACCTCACCGCCGTGCTGACCGTGATGATGCTGTCGCTGGCCGGTATTCCGCTGACGGCCGGTTTCATCGGCAAGTTCTACATCATCGCCACGGGCGTCGAATCGCAGCTGTGGTGGCTCACCGGTGCGCTGGTGATCGGTAGCGCCATCGGTGTCTTCTACTACCTGCGGGTGATGGTGACTCTGTACCTGATGGAGAAAAACCTGCGCCGCACCGATGCCCCGCTGAAGTGGGAACAGCGCACCGGTGGCGTGATGCTGCTGGCGATCGCGGTGCTGGCATTCCTCCTAGGTGTGTACCCGCAACCGCTGCTGGAGCTGGTGCAACATGCCGGTTTCCAGTTGGGTTCGGTGGTGGTGAAAGGCTGAAAACTGGCTGCATGAAAAAACCCGCTTCGGCGGGTTTTTTTCTGGGTGTCAGTGGGGGCCTCTTGGCGAGCTCTCTGCCCGCGAAGAGGCCCCCAAGCCAAACACTAAACCGCCCACCACCGCGGAAACAGACTCTTGACCCGCGCCTCGGCAAAGCGGTCATCGATCAGCACCACCACCCCCCGATCTTCCTGACCACGAATCACCCTGCCCGCCGCCTGCACCACCTTGCACAGCCCAGGATAAAGATAGGTGTAGTCATACCCCGCACCGAACAGCGCGTTCATGCGCCCTTTGATCTGCTCGTTCACCGGATTGAACTGGGCCAACCCCAAGGTCGCGATAAAGGCCCCGATCAAGCGATCGCCCGGCAAATCGATGCCCTCTCCGAACGCCCCACCCAGCACCGCAAAGCCCACGCCCTGGCTGGTGGCGGTGAAACGGGCGAGAAACGCCCGCCGTGCGCTTTCATCCATCTTGCGTGCCTGAGCCCATTGCTCGATGTCGGGATAACGCTCGGCCAGCAAGGCCTCGACCTGTTGCAGATAGTCGAAGCTGCTGAAAAACGCCAGGTAGTTGCCCGGTTGCGCCTGATACTGCCTGGCGATCAACTCCACGATAGGGCCCAGCGACGCCTGGCGATGGTTGAAGCGCGTGGAAATGTCGTCGACGATGCGCACCTCCAACTGATCGGCACTGAACGGTGACTGCACATCGATCCAGGCGTGGTCCTTGGGCAGGCCGAGCAGGTCGGCGTAATAGCGCCGCGGGCTGAGCGTGGCCGAAAACAGGACGGTGCTGCGGGCCGCAGCGATCCGCGGTCCGAGCAAGGGCGCCGGAACGATGTTGCGCAGGCACAACTGCGACTGCACACGCTTGCCGGGCGCATCGCGGCGACTAACGTCGAACACATAGTGCTCGTCGAAAAGCTCGGCGACACGGGTGAACTGCAGCGCCTGAAAATAGAAGTCCAGCAACTGCGGATCGATGCCCTGGGGCTGGGCGTTCATCTCGTCGCCAATCAGGCTGATGCAGCGCAGCAGCGTGAGGATCAGTTTGTCCGGCAAGCGCGTGTGCGCCTGATACGGCGCGACTTGATCAGCGTGCAGCGCATTCCATTCGCGGTTCAGGCGCTGCAGCGGACTCTTGAGTTTGGCGGGCGGCGACACGCGCACGGCTTGCAGCGTGCGCTGGTCGAGGGTGGCGCTGTACATGCCGCGCGCCCGGTCGACCAGATTGTGGGATTCATCGACCAGCACCGCCAGGCGCCATTGACGCTCCTGCGCCAGGCCGAACAGCAAGGCATTGAGGTCGAAGTAATAGTTGTAGTCGCCAATGACGATGTCGGCCCAGCGCGCCAGTTCCTGGCTCAGGTAATACGGACAGATCTGATGCGCCAGGGCCGTCTGACGCACTTGGGCCTGATCGAGAATCTGCAGGCGTACCGCGTCTTCGCGTGCCGCGGGCAGACGGTCATAGAAACCCTTGGCCAGCGGGCAGGATTCGCCGTGACAGGCTTTGTCCGGGTGCTCGCAGGCCTTGTCCCGCGAGACCATTTCCAGCGTGCGCAGCGGCAGGCCCGGCTGGCGATGCAGCTGCGCCACGGCCTCCAGGGCCAAGGCGCGGCCGGGGCTCTTGGCGCTGAGGAAGAAGATCTTGTCCAGTTGCTGCGGGACCATCGCCTTGAGTAACGGAAACAGGGTCGCCAGCGTCTTGCCGATACCAGTGGTGGCCTGAGCCATGAGGCAGCGCCCGGTGCTGACCGCCTTGTACACGGTCTCCGCCAACTCGCGCTGGCCGACGCGAAAGTCGGCATGGGGGAAGGTCAAGGCGCGCAAGGCCGCGTCCCGCTCGGCGCTGCGGGCCAGTTCCTGACGCGCCCAGTTCAGGAAGCGCGAGCACAGACGTTCGAAATGCGCTTCCAGGTCCTGCGCCTGACAATGTTGGCTGAATACCGTCTGCTTGTCGTAGTCGACATCGAAATACACCAGGGCCACATCCATGCGCGTCAGCTGCAATTGCTGGCACATCAGCCAGGCATAGACCTTGGCTTGGGCCCAATGCAGTTGGCGATGGTTGTCGGGCTGCAGATCGAGGTCGCCGCGGTGGGTCTTGATCTCTTCCAGGCGGTTGAGCGCCGGGTCGTAGCCGTCGGCACGGCCGCGCACCAGCAATTCGTGGTACTGACCGCTGAGGGTGACTTCGCTCTGGTAGCCGGCATCGCGGCCCTGGGTAACCCGGCGGTGGCCAAGCATGCCTTCCTGAGCCGACGGCGACGGCGTGAAGCGCAAGTCCAGGTCGCCGACCTTGGCCGTGAACTCGCATAAGGCCCGGACGGCCACGGTATAGCTCACGCGGGCTGTCCTGCCCACTCCACGTAGCAGACCTGCACCGGCAATCCATGGCGAGCGCAGAACTCCAGCCAGCGCAGCTGGTTGTCCTGCAAGCGATCGCCCGGCCCTTTGACCTCGATCATCAGGTAGCGACCCTCGGCCGGCCAGAACTGGATGAGATCCGGCATGCCGGTGCGGTTGGCCTTGACGTCTTCCAGGACGCGGTCGAAACAATGCTTGAGGTGCTGCGCCGGAATGCAGCCCAGCGCCAGCTCCAGCAAGGTTTCGTCGAGCATGCCCCAGTGTACGAAGGGTGACTGCAGGCCCCGCTTCTCCTGCCAGGTCTGGCGGATGGTGTGCTTGTAGCGGCCGTCGTCCAGCTCACCCAGGCACGCGTCGAACAGCGCGCTGCGGCGCTGACGGAAGTCGGGCTGGTGAAGGTCGGCCGGGCCGTTCTGGAACGGGTGGAAAAACGCGCCGGGCAACGGCGCGAAAATCGCCTTCCAGCACAGCAGGCCGAACAGGGCATTGAACAGGGTGTTCTCGACGTAATGCACGGGAGCGTCTTCGCTGTGCAGCGAGGCCGCCACACGGCGCTCGACGCTCAGGCGCTGCTCGCACAGCACCAACGTCATGTCCAGACGCGCGACCTTGGCGGCCTGACGCTTGGGTTCGGCAGGCAACCCCAGGTGTCGACGCAGGCGCGGCAACATCCGTGGCAATTGCTGCGCCTCGGCGGGATTCAGCGGCGCCAGGGTGGCCTGCTCGGCCAGCGCCAGCGCTTCGGCGAAGTCGCCGCACAGTTCGAGCACGCGAATGATCCGCGCCCGGGCCTGGGCGAACTCGCAGCTGCGGTATACCACCAGGGCCTGCTGCAGGTCCTGCTGGCGCTCGCAGGCATATCCCAGCCGGAACAACAGCTTCTGGCGACGGCTCTGCAGCCATGATTTGTCGGTGGTCACCGCCAGCAACTGCCGGTGAATCTCTTCACACGGCAAACCGGCTTCGATGGCTTCGCTGCAGGCATGCAGGGCCAACCCCGCCGCCACGTCGTCACGATGGGTCAGGCCCCGAGATGCGGGCGCCAGTTGCACCGACTCGTAACGATAGACGCCCAGGTCCGCCAGCACGAACTCGGTCCAGCCCTGATGCAGGTTACCGAAGAACAGCAACCGCAGGCGATCGCAGAGCGCCTGCACGGTCAGGCAGTACAAGGTATCGGCCAACGTCGGGCACCAGGCGGCGAAAGGCTGCGCCGGCCACTCCTGCTCGGCGAGGGCCAGCAGCAGTTGCGGCTTGGGCAACGACGGCTTGGCAAGATGGGCCGAAAAACAGGCGACGATTTCCGGCTTGAGCAGCACCTCGCCCACCTGCTCCAGGGTCAAGGGTGCCTGATCCATCAGATAACCACTGGCCAGCAACGGCTCGGCGGCCTGCTTCGGGCAACCGATCTCGGCGTAGTCGAGGCGACTGGCGCGAAACATTTCGCCCTTGCGCATGATCATGCGCACCAACAGCGCCTGTGACGGCTGCGGCAGCGTCTCGAAACACTGGATGAAACCCAGCTCCTCGGCGTCCAGCACGTCCAGGTAGCGTTGTTCGAGCCACGCCAGCACGCGACGGAAATTGGCCAGGTAGTAGAAAGGGTCTTCAAGCGGTGCAAATGCCACGTTGTCGCCAAACCAGAGTCGTAAAAGCCACTGGTTATACATACAGAAAAAAGCCAAGGCAATCGGAAATGGACCGATGGCGCCCTACACTGCGTGAGCCTCCAGCGCCAGTGCAAGCGCCTTGGCGCAGCGCTCCCACTGAGCCATCGAGTGTCCGCAACCATTGAGGCGCAAGTGCTGATGGCAATGGCCCTGCAGGCTGAAAACATCCCCGGGGGCGATCAGCAACCGCTGTCTGCGCAGGTCTTCGAAGACGTTGCGCATATCGACCGGGTAGCGCGAGCGCGCCCATATGCACGCCCCGCCTTCGGTCTTTGCCAACTGCAACCGCTCGTCCAGATGCTTGCGCAGGATTGCGGTGAAGGCCACGACCTGGTCGCGTAGCGATTCGCGCTGCGGGCTCAGACAGTCATCGTAGCCGCCGCCGCTGATGAATCGCGCCAGCACTTTCTGTCGCAGCGGCGGCGCTACCGTCGCGCGTTGCAGGCAGTACTGTTGCAAGCGGCCCTGCCATTGGCGCGACAGCAGGTAGGCGAAAGGTGCCTCGGCGCCTAAAAGATGCTGTAGCGACCCGAAGATCAGCAGACGTTGCGGTGCCACCAGTTCGCGAAAGCGCAACGCTGCCTCGAAACACAGGTCGCCCTCGGTATCGTCCTCGGCCACCCATACTCCATGCCGTTCCAACAAGCTGGCAATGGCGCGCTTGTCGGGGTCATCGATGGCGGTACCGTGAGGCGCATGAAAAGACGCGCCGAGCACCATCAGGCGGACTTGCCGGCCCACAAGCACCTCCTGCAACCGCTGCATCGGCACCCTGCCCTGCGCATCGAGCGCCAGCTCCACCACTCGCGCACCCGCCTGCTGCAAGGTCCGCAGAATGCGCCAGGCGCACGGCACCAGCACAACGACGACTGCACCTTGTAGTTGCATCGCCGTCCAGGTCATGTGCAACACGCTCAGCAGATCGCTGCCGATGTAGACATCGTCGGCGCACCAGTGGTGCTCAAGGCAACGGGTATAGCGGGCCGCCAGGGCGTGGCGCAGCTCCAGCTCGCCACAGGGCTGCACGGTACTGCCCAGCCCAGCGGGATAACGCCTGGCCAACTCGACCTCGAAGCGCAGCACCGTTTTCAACGCGTCGGCTCTGGGCGCAGGTGCGGCTCGACTGAACACCTCCATGTTGGACTGGCAGGCACCGGCAAGGACGCGCTGGAGTAGATCGGGACTGGCCAGCGCCGGTCCGAACGCCGTTGAGCCACGGGCGTAATAGCCGGATTTGGCCACCGGCTCGATGCGCCCTTCGGCCTCGAGCAGCCCATAGGCGGCCTGCACTGTAGAAACGGAAACATCCAGCGTACGCCCCAATACCCGCAAGGACGGCAACTTGATGCGCGCCCCAGGCTCGATCCCGTCGATCAGGCGCAACAGATAGCGGTAGACACCTTGGTAAGCGAACGCGCCGGCCTTGTCCTTGGCAGCGCCGTTCATGACAACCTGGGCCTCTGGTAGAGGCGCTGCAGCGTCGCCAGTGGCAGGCCGCTGACCGACTCCAGCCACTGCACGACCTGCGCAGGCACCTTGGACCCACGCAACCCCTGATGCAGGTAAGGCGCAGTCACTTGCATGCCGGGATGGCATGCCGCCAGGAATGCCTCCAGACGTGCCCCGCGGTCATTGAACGGAGCGTATACGGCGCAGCTCACCTGGGCCGAGTCCATTCCATACCAGGTGCACAGACGAGCTTGCATCTGTTCTGCAGCATCGCGTGGCAGCGCTCGGGATGAAAGGTGCACCGACTCTGCCGGACCCGGCACCACACGTGCGATGGAATCGCGAAACGCATCCAGCCCCTGCTCGAAGCTGCCAACGTGCAACTGTTGGTTGCGCAGGCCCCCCAGGTAAGCCAACCACACCATTAGCGGGTAGCGGGTTTCCCGTTGATCGAACAGCGCCTGCACTGGCTGGCAGCCCAGAAAGTGACACAGCGCTTCGTCTCCAGCCACCAGGTCGCCGAGCAGGTCATGTGCACCCAGCAAATGCACACCGGCGGGCAGATCTATCCGTTGTCCGCGGGTCATGGCCTCAACGCCAGCATCGACGAGCTGCAGGCAATCGCTCGCTTGCCAATGATGACGCGAGACTCGCGCCCCGCCCGCGCGGCGCCTTTCGCGCAGAGCCCACGCGACGAAGCGCTGGCGTTGCAACAGGGGTTGATCGAGCACGATGGCGTCGGCCGACGCCCGATAGCCCAGCAAGCGCTGGTACATCCTAGCCATCGCGCGATACCCATGCTGCTGAAATGCTGCTGGCACCAAGGTGTCGAGTTCATGGGCAACGCCCAGCATTTCCGTGCGCAGGTTCAGGCGCCGTTGGTTGACGCTGGCATGACGGTATTCATAGGGCTGCAGTGTTTCGTCATCGAAGGCCAGCAGTTCGAAGCGCGGATCATCGTGCAGAAACAACGCGTTGCAGACCCTCTGCACATTGCTGTTGCGGGCATCGTCGAGCAGGGCCTGACTGCCGACCGCGGCGCGGATGAAAAAGGTCGGTTGGTTGCGGGCAGCCAAGGTCAGTTGCGCGGCTCGCAACAACGCCAGGTTGCAGTTGCCAGCGGTACTGCCGCAGAGCCTGTAGACGATTCGATAGCTGCCCAGACGCTGCGCCCCTCCGGCGGCCGTCATCAGCCGCTGGATCAATGGCTGAACCGCCATGCGCCGGGCGGGCGAAAAGGACCCCAGCAAACGTGACAGCACCTGCTGGTAAACATGATTCATGGCTTGCTGGTGCATTGCGCTCATGGGTGGTTTCCGAGTTCTGGCCAGGAACCCGCCGGAAGACTGCCACGCTTCGAACCGCGCTTGCCAAGCCCCGGAGACGGGCATAGAGCGCGCATTATGAAGAGCCGCCTTTCGATTAAAAGATACAGAAAGTCGGCAAAAGGCAGTGCAGATCAGCAGGGCACGGCAAGGCCGCACAAGCCTCATGAGGCGCTTGTACCGGCGTCGAGCGCAATCGGATGGATCTGAAAAAAGGAAGCGAAAGGTCTTACAAACCAGCGTGAATCAGAGGAAAAACACCAGGAAAACACGGCGCCCCAGGCAGGACGCCGCTTCGACAGGTTACAGCTGCAACGCGATGCGCCCGCCGCAAGGGCATTCGTCCATGGCCTTGTGCGCCTCGACGAACTCATCGAACGGATACACCTTGGCAACCTGCGGTACCAGTACCCGATCAGCCGTCATCTGGTTGATATCACGCAACGCGCGCTGCAACGCCTCGGCATCCTGGATGATGCCCAGTTCCGGCTTGCCGAGGAAGTTGCCCAGGCAATGCACATGGAACTGGATGTTCTTCTGGAACGCGGCACAGGCCGGGAACGGTGTCTGGTTGCCCCCCTGCAGGCCATACAGGATCAGGCTGCCACGGGGTGCCAACACGTCTCCCAAGACCGACATCTGCGGCCCGCCCAGGCCATCGAGCACCATGTCCACACCGCGGTTGCCGGTGAACTTATCGATCTGCATGAGCAGATCCTGCTCCTCGGTCACCACCACCTTCTCGGCGCCCAGCGACAGCAGGTAGTCGCGCTCGGCGGGATTGCGCGTGGCCGCCACCACCTTCAGGCCCAGCGCCTTGCCCAACTGCACGAACGAAGGTCCGGCACAGTGGCTGGCATCGGTCACCAAAGCGGTCTGCCCTGGCTTGGCACGGGCGAGTTCGGCGTACGCGAAATACGCGATCAGCAACGGCGTGTAATGCACCGCCGCCTCGATTGGCGAAAGGATGTCCGGGTAGCGCGTCAGGGCCGTGGCCGGCAGCAGGATCGCCTCGCCATAGACCGGGTATTCGTTGGGGCTCTGCGCCGGAAAGCTGGCAACCTTGTCGCCGACCGCGAAACCTTCGACACCCTCGCCCACCGCGGTCACCACGCCCGCCATCTCCTGCCCGAGGCCCGCCGGCAAGCGTGCTTGCGACGGCGCCAAATTCTGCCGCCAGAGCACGTCATACCAGCTGATACCGATCGCCTCGACACGGACCTGAACTTCGCCCGGAGCGGGCGATGCCACTGCGTGCTCTTCGCACGTCAAGACTTGCGCCGGGCCAAATTTATGAAAACGGATCGTGCGGGACATCGCAAACCTCGCCTTGTAAACCTCTAATGCCCTGAACTTTATCTGGGCATTCGCGCATAAGCTATCAGCGCCTGTTAATAGTCGACATGCTCGCCATCGATTCGACCCAGCGACCGCTCTGCGGCGCGGGCATGAGGATGGCCCAAACCGAAATTTTCCGGTGCAGGGTAGCAGCCTTTGCCCTTAATATTCACGCCTGCACCTCTTCTTCATGTTCCAGCGGGCCTATAGATGAACCGTAACGACCTGCGTCGCGTCGACCTGAACCTGTTGATCGTGTTCGAAACCCTGATGCATGAACGCAGTGTCACCCGCGCTGCCGAAAAGCTCTTTCTCGGCCAGCCGGCCATCAGCGCCGCGCTGTCACGCCTGCGCGGATTGTTCGACGACCCCCTGTTCGTGCGCACCGGACGCAGCATGGAACCCTCGGCGCGGGCCATGGAGATCTTTGCCCTGCTCTCGCCGGCGCTGGACTCCATCTCCACGGCCGTCAGCCGCGCCGCCGAGTTCGACCCGGCCACCAGCACCGCGGTGTTCCGCATCGGCCTGTCCGACGACGTCGAGTTCGCCCTGCTGCCCATGCTGCTCAAGCGCATCCGGGCCGAAGCGCCGGGCATCGTGCTGGTGATCCGCCGCGCCAACTACATCCTCATGCCGGCCCTGCTCGCCTCCGGGGAAATCTCCATCGGCGTCAGCTACACCGACGACTTGCCGGCCAACGCCAAACGCAAGGTGCTGCGACGCAACCGCCCCATGCTGCTGCGCGCCGACACCAAGCCGGGCAACCTGACCCTCGACGAGTTCTGCGCCCGCCCCCACGCGCTGGTGTCGTTCGCCGGCGACCTGAGCGGCTTCATCGACGAAGAACTGAAGAAACACGGCCGCACCCGTCACGTGGTGCTCGCCGTCCCGCAATTCAATGGCCTGAGCACCCTGCTCGCCGGCACCGACATCGTCGCCACCGTGCCTGACTACACCGCCGACTCCCTCACCGCCGCCGGCGGCGTGCGCGCAGAGCCGCTGCCGCTGGACACGCCTTCGTTCGAGCTGCATCTGGCTTGGCGGGGGTCGCAGGATAATGATCCGGGGGAGCGGTGGTTGAGGTCGCGGATTCAGATGTTTTTTGGGGATCCGGATAGTCTTTAGTCACAGTGATTAGAGTCGCGCAAATCATTGCAGGTGAATCAGGCGTCCTGAAGAATCAAGTCGGCGCCCTTCTCCGCCACCATCAGCACTGCTGCATGCGTATTGCCGCTGGTCACGTTGGGAAAAATCGACGCGTCAACGATACGCAAACCGTCCAAACCATGAACTTTTAGCCGCTTGTCCACCACGGTTTTTTGTTCATCCGGGCCCATCGCGCACGAGCCGCACAGATGGTAGATCGAACCGCTGTTCTCGCGAAAGTACTGCAACATCTGCTCGTCGCTTTCGACCGCAGGCCCTGGCAGCACCTCTGCGATGGTGATGCCTTTGAGTGCCGGCGCCTGCATGATTTTGCGCATGAGCCGGCTGCCCTGGATAACCTCATCAATGTCCTTTTGCGTACTGAGATAATTCGGGTCGATCAGCGCAGCATCGCGTGGGTTGTTGGATTTGATTTCGATGTGCCCACGGCTGGTCGGCCGGCACGGATTGAAGCACAGCAGAAAGCCTGAATACGGCTCGGGCTTGAGACTAGCCTTGTTGTTTTTTGGAATCTGATAAGACAGAGGATTGAAATACAGTTGCAGGTTCGGATGGTCCTGCGCTGCGTTGCCGCGGAAAAAACCACCCGCCTGATTGACGCTCATCGCCAGTGCGCCCTTGCGGGTCAGCAGGTATTTGAAACCGAGTTTGAACTGACCGAACAGCGAGCCGAGCTGATCATTCAACGTCGGGATGTTGGCCTTGTAGTAATAGCTGGCGCACAGGTGATCCTGCAGGTTCTGCCCTACCGCTGGCAGGTGTTTGACCAGCGGAATCTGATATTTGGCCATAAGCGCCTGATCGGCGACACCGGACAATTGCAGAATCTTCGGCGTGTCGACGGCACCGGCGCATAAGATCACTTCCTTGCAGGCCGTGAAGGTGCGGACTACGCCGTGCTGGGTCACTGAAATCCCGGTCGCCCGCTTGCCATCAAACAGCACGCGATCCACCAACGCGTAATGCTCAACCGTCAGGTTCGGTCGGCTGAGTGCTGGGTGCAAATGCGCAAAGCTGCTGGAGCTGCGCTGGCCATCCTTGGTGTTAACGTCATAGATGCCCGAGCCTTCGAATTTAGGGCCATTGAAATCGTCACTATGCGGATAGCCAAGTTCATCGCAGCCCTGGAGGAACACATCGCAGATCGGATGGGTCTGGCCTTTCATCGGGGTGATGCTGATCGGGCCGCTTGCACCGTGGTATTCGGTGTCGCCCAATGGGTGGTTTTCCAGTTTGCGGAAATACGGCAGGACGTCCTTGAAACCCCAGCCATCATTGCCGTTGCTCGCCCAGTCGTCGAAGTCATGAGGCTGGCCACGGACGTAAATCATTGCATTGATGGAGCCCGAACCGCCCTGGACCTTGCCGCGCGGGGCATAGATTTCGCGGTTGTCGAGCTGCTTTTGCGGCTGGCTATAGTACATCCAGTTGAAGGTCGGGTTGTAATACATCTTGGCAAAGCCGACCGGTATCTTGAACCACAGGGAACTGTCCTTGCCGCCCGCTTCCAGCAGCAACACCGTGTAGTTGCCGCAGGCCGATAGCCGGTTGGCGAGGATGCAGCCGGCTGCGCCGGCGCCAGCGATGATGTAGTCGTATGTCATGTAAGTCGTTGTCCAAATAAACCGTCAGGCGCTCCCACAAGGGCGCGGAACCACTTTCGTCAGCCTCTGGCCGGCGATGTGTCTTTGACGTCTGCCGGGGCCGGCGCCATTTGCAGGTGCAAACGCTCACCGGTATAGGGCGAATGCCTGCGCACCACGTCCATGTTCAGCTCCACCCCAAGGCCCGGCTCGGTGGAAGGTACGATGTAGCCGTCCTCCCATTGCAGCGGCTTGGTCAGGACTTCGGCGTGGAAACCGCCCCAGGTCATGATGCTTTCCTGGATGAGGAAATTCGGGGTGCAGGTTGCCAACTGGAAACTCGCTGCCGCGCCAATCGGCCCGTTATAAAGATGCGGTGCGATCTGCGCGTAATAGGCCTCGGCCATGCTCGCGATCTTTTTTGCCTCCAATAGCCCGCCGCAGCGGGCGACGTTCATTTGTAGAATCGACGCTCCGCCGGCCTGCAACAGCTTGAAGAATTCGTACTTGGTGGTCAGCCGCTCGCCCGTAGCAATCGGAATGGTGGTCTTGGCCGCGACTTGCGCCATCGCCTCCTCCTGCCCCGGCGGCACCGGTTCTTCAAACCACAACGGGTCGTACTTCTCCAAACGCTTGGCAAGGCGAATCGCTGAGGACGGGACCATTTGCCCGTGGGTGCCGAACAACAGGTCGCACTTGTCGCCCACCGCTTCGCGGATCTTGCGGCAGAAGGTTTCGCAGCGCTCCAGCACCTCCAGTGAAATCTGGTGCCCGGAATAGGCGGTATAGGGGCCGGCGGGATCGAACTTCACGGCAGTGAAGCCTTTGCTCATGTTCTCTAAAGCGCATTCGGCGGCCAGGTCCGGATCGTCATAGTCGTACTCGCCCAGGCTGTTGACCGGGTACAAATAGGTGTAGGAACGCAGGCGCTCGTTGACCTTGCCACCGAGCAATTCGTAGACCGGTTTGTTCGCCGCTTTGCCGATGATGTCCCAGCAGGCCATCTCCAGGCCGCTGACCACACCCATCATGGTCAGGTCCGGGCGCTGGGTGAAACCGCTCGAATAGGCCTGGCGAAAAAAGCGTTCGATGTGGTGCGGGTCGTGGTTGAGCAAGTAGCGTTCAAACACGTCTTCGATGATCGGCAGCATGGCTTTAGGGCCGAAGGTGGCGGCGTAGATTTCGCCGACACCTTCAATGCCGCAATCGGTCTTGAGCTTGACGAACAGCCAGTACATGCCGCCGATGTGCGGTGGCGGGACGGCAACAATGTGGGTTTCAAGAGCGACGATTTTCATCTCAGGCACCTGTTTCATCTAAAGATTGACGATTGATACGCGCGCGCAAGGTCAGGGCCGCGAGGGTCCCGATCAGGCCGACGGAGGCGATGTAGCCGAAATACAGCTTGTAACCAACGGCGCCGGGGAAGTGCTCGGTAAGGTAGCCGTTGATCAAGGGAATGAAGGCGTCCGGCAGGTAACCCACCACCGAGACAATGCCGATGGCCAGGCCAGTGATGCGCAGCGGAATGTTGCAGGTGTCGAGGATGGCCCAGTACAAACCGCGAATCGCATAAGTCATCAGACCAATGAAAATCACCGTACCTATCAGCAGACCCATGCTGTTGAGCGCCGGGAACACGATCAAGCCGAGCATCGCCAACGTCGCGAGAAACAGCGCCACGATCAGCACCGAAATGTTCGAGAACCTGTCACCGAGCCAGCCACCGCCGATACCGCCAATCGGGCGCATCCACAATTTGATGGTGGTGATGGTGCCGGCCATGACCGCCGTCATGCCGCCGCCCTGCAAATAATCGGAAAAGCTGTAGGTGGCCCAGAAGATGTGATAACCGCAGAACACGATGGTCGTCACCAACCACAGCTCCGGGATTTTCACCAGCATGGTCAGATCGCTAAGGAGGTTGTACTTGCCCTTCTCCACTGGCGCGGTGTCTTGCATCGACTTCGGGTCCTCGATCAGCACCAGCACACAGCCGATCGCGATACAGGTGAAGGCGTACAGGTAAACCACGTGTTTGAAACCTTCTGCGGCGGACTCGCCACGCGTTTCAGTGGCGAACGCGAACAGCCCTAGGGCGACAGTCGCGAGCAAAGCTTCGACCAGGCCGCGACCGCCGTCGAGAATGCCGAAAAACCGCCCCTGTTCAGTGTGATGTGCAATCATCTTCACCCGCTTGAGCACCGAGGCCCAGAACGTCAGGCCGGTGGTCAAACCCCAGCAACCGAAGATGATCATCAAACTGCTCATCGATGGTGCCGTGGAGTACCAAAGCCCCAATACTCCGGTGGCCACCAGTGAAAAGAAGATCAGGAAACGTGGCGCAATCCGGTCCGCGAGCCACCCACTCGGTAAGTAGCTAAGCAAGAAAATCGTGCCAAGCATCGAGTACAGATAACCGAGCTGGCTATGGTTGATCTGGAACACTTCGAGCATGGTGGTCTGGTAGACCTGGCGCAGGTACAGGATCGGGTAGATAGCCCCGGCGGCCAGTACCAGCAGCATCAACTGGACGTAGCGACTTCCCGTGTCACTATGGCTTTTTGCATCCGTGCTCGGACCCTGAACAGCGGCAACAGTGGTTGCAGACTTGGACATCTGTGAGACCTCGGGCAGCCCGGTAGTCCAGGCGCCCCAATAATTGTTTTTATAGGTATGGCGAGAGGCGTGTCTGGGTGGATTAGTACTTCATCACCACAAGTCGGGTCTGGGTAAATTCGAGCATGCCGTGCTTGCCGTCATCACCGCCCAGGCCGGAACGTTTCCATCCGGCGTGGAAACCCTGGTAGGGGTCGGCCGGGGTCCGGTTGATGTACAACTCGCCGGCTTCGATAGCATTGGCGACTTTCAGGGTGGTCCGGTAGTTCTCGGTGTACAGTACCGACGACAGGCCGAACTGATGGTCGTTGGCCATGGCCAGCGCTTCGTCGATGTCGCGGTACTTGAGCACGGGCAGAACCGGGCCGAAGATTTCTTCCTGGATAATTTCCATGTCCTGGCGACAGTTGCTCAACAGCGTCGGCGGGTAAAAATGGCCGTTGCCCTCTGGAATGAAACCGCCGGTTTCCAGTACGGCCCCATCGGCGACAGCGCGCTCGACCATGGCATGGATGTTTTGCTGCGAGCTTGCGTTGACCAGCGGCCCCATCAGGCTGGCGTCGATGGCACGGTCGCCAAACTTCACCATGCTGATTTTGCTTTTAAGTAACGCAAGGAAGTGTTCGTAGACACGTTCCTGCACATAGACGCGCTCCACCGCCGTGCACAACTGGCCACAGTGGGTAGTCTTGGACGCGACGATTGCGCTGGCGGCGGCTTCAAGGTCGGCGTCGGCTTCGATGATCGCTGGTGTTTTACCACCCAGCTCCAGGGAAGGCTTGGCGATATTGGCTTTGCAATAATCGAGCACGATACGCCCGGCGTTGACGCTGCCGGTCAAGGTGATCAAACCGACGACCTTGTGGGTACATACGGTTGCGGCGGTGGCATGGTCCATGGTCAGGATATTGATCACGCCGGCGGGTAGACCGGATTGCTGCGCCGCCTTGGCGATTTCAAACGCCGAGATCGGGGTGTTATTGCTCGGGCGCACCACCACGGTGTTGCCGGCAATCAGTGCTGGGGCGATTTTGCGCAACAAGGTGTAGACCGGATAGTTGAACGGAATCAGGCAGGCGACCACACCAATCGGCTCGCGGTGCAGGAAAAGGTTCTCGTTCGGTGTGTCGCTGGGAATGATTTCGCCTTCGATGCGTCGCGCCCACTCGGCATGGTAACGGGTGATTTGGGCGGCATAACGGGCTTCGTTGCTGGCGTCGCTGACACTTTTGCCGGACTCGGCGGCCAGTGCGGCACCAATGCTCTCGGCGCACGCTTCCAAGGCGTCGGCGAATGAACGCAGATGCTCGGCGCGTTCGATGCTGGTGAGCTTGCCCCAGCGTTTCTGGGCCACGGCGGCAGCCTCGACAGCTGCCGTAGCTTCGGTACCGGTGGCGGCAGAAACCTGACCGACCAAGGCTTCGCTCGCTGGGTTATAGACTGCAATCAGCGCATCGCTGGCAGGCTCAATGAAGTGACCGTTTACAAAGTTTCGCTCAAGTCGCATGTGCATCGCCCATCGTTGTTTTTATCCAGTCCCCGCAGTCTTGGCATCCTGAGGGGGTTGAACAAACGATTTATAGAGCGGCGTAACATTCAAAAAATGCAGGTTACGCGGGAAAGAATCAAATTTCCCGTGAGGGTTAGGGGTCAGCTGGCGGCGGTGGAGGGTTCGAGCTGCCTCTGCGCCAACCAGATTTCCTCCTGCAACCACTGGCTGAACACCTGCAATTGCGGCATCAACGTCTGCTCCGGCCGAGTCACCAACCAGTAGGATTGATGCCCTTCCACATGCACGTTCAGTACCTGGGTCAACTGCCCGCTGGCCAGCTCCGGGGCAACCATGTGCCAGTCGGCAATGGTGATGCCCAAGCCGTCAGTGGCCGCACGAATCGCCAGGTCCAGCAGGTCGAATTCATAGCCTCCCTGGGTATCCACGCCGCTGATTTTCGCTGCGTCGAGCCAGTGTTTCCATGTTAGGTAACGCTGATCTTCCCTGGCCAACACATGCAGCAAGGTCAGGCGATTGAGGTCGATTCCGCCCTCGCTCGCCTCCCGCGTATACAAGGACGACGCGCACACCGCAATGTGCCGTTCCTGGAGCAGCAGCGAGCTATCCAGCCCATCCCATTCGCCATCACCAAAGCGGATCGCGCAGTCCAGGGTGCTGGTTTCCGCCAGGCTGTCCTGCAAACGCGTGGTGATGCTCAGCTCCAATTCGGGGTGCTTCTCACGCAGCCGTCCTAGGCGCGGCATCAACCAGCGGCTGGTGAAGGTTGGCGGTGCGTTGATGTGCAGGCGATTGGCGTGGGATTTCTGCTGGATGCTACGCACCGTCAGCTCGATTTTGTCGAAGGATTGATGCAACGCCCGCAGCAACACCCGGCCGGCGCTGGTCAGTTCAAGGTGGTGATGCCGGCGCTCCAGCAGATTCTCGCCGAGCTGTTCTTCGAGCTGGCGCACCTGGCGGCTGACGGCACTTTGCGTGACGTTGAGCAGCTCTGCCGCCCGGGTAAAACTGCCGGTACTACCGGCCACTTCGAAGGCCTTGAGCGCATTGAGCGCGGGCATTTTGCGTTTCATGAACAGTACTCGCGCTGGGGCTAACGAGCCACAAGCATCCCACGGCTTGCGGAAAATTTCCTGAGTAACATGCATTTTTGTTTTGTGCAGGACAATCGCTCTGGTCGGGCATCAATCGCCTGTGGCGAGGGAGCTCGCTCCCGCTGGGCTGCGAAGCGGCCCCAAAACCTGCGACTTCAGTGAACCAGACATACCACCATCGACTGGATGGCGGCTGCTTCGCAGCCGAACGGGAGAGAGCTCCCTCGCCACAAGTAATTGGCAATACTCAATGACGTCGCTTTCAGCCCCGCCACTGTCGCTGACGTATAAATAGCATGAGTATTCCACAGCACACTCACGACTATTAAGCACTGGCTGTTTTATTTATATAGGCGCTAGTCTTACTCAATTAGATACCCGCCTAAGTTAACGCACTCACATAGGGCAGCTCTTGCACCTACGCCCCATTTCATAGCAATTAAACTGACCGAGCCAACCCCATGCCAAACAACACACACTCACCCACAAGAAGTATTGTTTTATTGGCGCTTATCTTTACCGCGTGTAACGCCACCACCCACGGCTTCAGTATCTTCCTTTATTCGGCCTTATTACCCCAGATCCGCCAGGTGTTCGGGCTGAGCTACAGCCAGGCCGCGTTCATCGCGGCGCTGCTGCAACTGTTCTACATGGGGGCGTCCATTGTCAGCGGCATCGCCGCGGCGTGGATCAGCCCGCGCAACATGGTAAAGCTGACGATGGCCTTGAGCCCGGCGCTGCTTGCCTTGGCGGTCGCCACCCCGTGGGTGCTGCCGTTCGCGCTATGCCTGGCACTGGTCTCGGCCTGCGCCGTGTCGAACTGGAACGCCATCGCCGCACTGGTCGGCGAAGTGATCCCCGCTTCTCATCGCAGCCGCGTGCTGGGCCTGGCGTCGTCTGGGGCGGCGTTCGCGATCTGTCTTAACGGTCTGCTGATCGCCCTGTTGCAGGGCATCTCGTTGCGGTACTTCTGGCTGATGTGCGCCGGGCTGACCTTGGCTGTCACGCTGCTGACCTTTTGGGCCTTGGCGCCGTTGGCAACAGGCCAACACATCAAGCAAAGCAGCGCGCCGTCGCTACGCCGGGTACTCACACGATGGGTGAACCTGTGCCTGGAATACCCGGTGGCGTCGCACATACTATTGCTCAGCGCTTTCATAGGCGGGATCAGCGGTCCCTTCCTTAATTTCCTCTCGGCGTTTGCCAGCGAACGGCTGGGCGCCAACGCGCAGATCACCGGGTCACTGTGGACACTGATCGGAATCGGCGGGGTCGTTGGCGGTTTGTTGCTGGGCGCGTTGGCGGATCGCTGGGGGGCATTGAGGGTGATGGCATTGAGCATCAGCGCCTTCGGCCTGGCAATGCTCGCACTACTCTGGCAACCGAGCCTGAACTTGACCTGGCTGGCGGCCGGGCTGTTCGCGCTGTTCTATTTCCCGGTCTGGGGCCTGATGGCCGCCTACCTTAGCGCACGCTTGAGCCCCGTACAAAGCCTGCAAGTGGTGAGCCTGAGCATGGTCGGTTATGGCTTGGGCAGCGCCACCGCGAACTGGCTGTGCGGCTGGCTGCTGCAGGCCACCGGGCAGTTTGGCCTGGTGCACGGCTGGATCGTATGCTGGGTCACCGCCAGCCTGTTATTGCTGCGGCTGATGGCCCGCCGTCAACGCTGTGAGCCGACGCTCGGCCAACCACTCTGAACGGCCCAACCGGCTCGAAAGAATGTCCACCAGAGCCTCCACCGCCCGCGTCTCACACTGAGTCGAACGCCAGAACATCAACCGCGCCGGCTCAATCGGCGGAAAGCCCTGAGCCGCGTCCAGCACCTGCCAACCCGCCGGCACCAGACGCCGCGCCGTGACACCGACCGACTGGCCCTGTTCGATGGCAATCCCAATACCACGTGGGCTCTGGCTGGTGTAAACCACATGCCACGCCCGCCCGGCCTCGGCCAGCGCCCGCACGACGTTGGCTCGAAAGGCGCAGCCCTCGGCATAAACGGCCAATGGCACTGATGCATCCGGACCTGCGCGCCAGCCCTCAGCCGCCACCCACACCAGGGGCTCGTCGCACAGATATTCACCCGATTGCAGATTGGCGTGTTGCACACCCAGTACCAGGTCCAGTTCACCGCGCTGCAATCGGCTGACCAGCGCCGTCGACATCTCGCAACAAATGTCCGGCCGAATCTGCGGGAACTGCGCCTGAAAGTCGCGCAACAGTCCAGCCAGACAAAACTGAGCGTAGTCCTCGGGCATGCCGACGCGAATGAGCGGTTGCTCATCGGTCAGTTGCACGGCATTGATCGCATCGGCGTGCAGCTTGAGAATCTGCCGCGCATAGATGAGAAATGTCTCGCCGCCGGGTGTCAGGCTCACCGAGCGACTAGTGCGCTGAACCAACGGCGCGCCGACGATCTCTTCCAGGCGCTGCAAATTCTGGCTGATGGTCGATTGGGTTTTGTGCAGGCGCTCGGCCGCCGCAGAAAATCCGTGGCACTCGATAATCGCGACAAACACCTTCAGTAAGCTTCCATCCAGTTCGCCTGACATAACTATCGCCCCTGCCGATGGATTCGATCACAACTTGTAATTTCCACTTCGCACCTCTTTAAGTAACTATCGATTCAACGCCAAACACTGTTAATTGATAGTTTCAGGAGACTTGCATGAGCCTTCAACTTGCCGACGCCGAAGTGGGCGATATCAGCGACATTATTAATACCGAGTTGTACCCCATACATGATTCGGGCCATGTCCGCTTGCAGGCGCTGATCGAACACGCCCGTGCCGAACTGGCAGAGGACGGTTGCTGCCTGCTGAAGAATTTCCTGCGGCCCGAGGCGCTGGAACAGGCGCGTACCGAGGGTCAGGCGCTGTCGGGCAAGACCTTTTATTCGGTGCGCAAGGTCAACGCCTACTTCACCGAAGACGACCCCGCCCTGCCCCAGGATGACCCGCGCCGCACATTCATGGAGCGCACCAGCGGTTTTGTCACGCGGGACATGATTGCCCCGGACGCAATCATTCATCGCCTGTACGTTTCGCCGATGATGAAGCGCTTTATCGGTGCCTGCCTCAACGAGCCGGAGATTTTCGAATACGCCGACCCGTTCGCTGGGCTGGTGATCAACGTGATGCCCGAAGGCACCGAGCAGCCCTGGCACTTCGATACCAACGAATTCATCGTCAGCATGATGACCCAGAAGCCCGAGGCTGGCGGCCTGTTCGAGTACGCGCCGATGATCCGCACGCGCACCCAGGAAAACCTCGGCGCCGTCGGCAACGTAGTACGCGGCGACGACCGCAGCCGCGTGCAGGAACTGGAACTCAACCCCGGCGACTTGCAGATCTTCAAGGGTCGCTTTTCAGTGCACCGGGTAACCCGGGTCGAGGGCGCCACCGAGCGCAATACTGCCATCTTCGCCTACTCCGAAAAGCCCGGAATCATCGGTCGTGCCCAGCGCACCAAGCAGCTTTACGGACGCCTGTCCGAAGCCCACCTGCAAGCCGAACGCAACCTGGTGCGCAGCGACCAGTTGCTCGACTGATTCATGCCAAAAAAAACTTGGAAAACACCAACCGTATTTGCCCTGCGAGGAACACCCCATGAGTCTGTCCGGCCCTAACCGAAACCCCACCGACTGCGAACCGACGTACGACGAGATCCAGCAGATCCAGCTCGACCGTTTGCAACGGGTGCGCAACGAACTGAAAAAGCGTGACTACGCCGCGTGCGTTCTGTTCGACCCGACCCATATGCGCTACGCCACCGGTTCGCGCAACATGCAAGTGTACTCAGCGCGAAATCCGGCACGTTACGCCTTCATCCCGGCAGAAGGCCCGGTCGTGGTCTTCGAATTCGGCGGTTGTCTGCACCTGGCAGAACAGCTCAACACCGTCGACGAAGTGCGCCCGGCCAAAGCCATCTCCTATTACTTCTGCGACAGCTTCCTCAATAACGTCACCGCCGAATGGGCAGCAGAAATCGGTGAGCTGGTGCGCCAGCACGGCGGCGGCAACAACCGCGTCGCCATCGAAAGCGCGACTTCAGCCGCTGCGTTCGAACTGCAAAAACTCGGCTACCAGATCTTCGACGCCCAGGAACCGCTGGAGCGAGCACGCTGCATCAAAGTGCCTAACGAGCTGAAGATGATCCGCGCCAGTCTGCGTGCCACCGAGGCCGGTGTGCGCTTGATGGAAAGCAAGCTGGTGCCTGGCATCAGCGAAAACGAACTGTGGTCGCACCTGCACCAGCACGTGATCGCCACCGACGGCGACTACGTCGAAACCCGCCTGTTGTCCTCCGGCCCGCGCACCAATCCGTGGTTCCAGGAATGCAGCACACGGCCTATCGAAGCCGGTGACCTGGTCGCGCTGGACACCGATGTAGTCGGGCGTTTCGGCTACTACGCCGACTTCTCGCGAACGTTCCTTTGTGGCGAACAGGCCGCCACCGCCAAGCAACAGGAGCTGTACAAACTAGCCTACGAACAAGTGCAGACCAACATGGAAATGCTCAAGGCTGGTCGCAGCTTCAAGGAATACGCCGAGCTGGCCTGGCGAATTCCCGACAACTACAAGGCCAACCGTTATTTCGCACTGGCCCACGGCGTTGGCATGACCGGTGAATACCCCTACGTGGTGCACCGCGAAGACATTGACGCGCTGGGTTACGACGGGGTGTTCGAAGCCGGCATGACCATCTGCGTGGAAAGCTATATCGGCCACGATGCAGGCGGTGAAGGGGTCAAGCTCGAAGAGCAGATCTACATCCACGAAAACGGCATCGAACTGCTCTCGGACTACCCATTCGACTCGCGCCTGATGCCGCTCTGAGTTGCCCGGACGGCGTCTTCACTGCCTTCGACACCGTCCGTTTTCCCCCTTACTCCCACCCGGAACAAGGGGCGCTCGATATCACCGCGCAGTGTTTCCTACCCGCGCTTTCCCCGTCCGGCCTGTCTAGCTCAAGCGGCAGCCTTTCTTACGGTCAGTAACATGCATTTAGCGAACGTTTCAGCGTTGAATTTATCGTTTGTCGATCGTTGCGCAGATGACAAAACTGCGGGCATCTCTAATAAAAACAACATGAGAGCAGCCCTATGTCATACCCAGCCTCCGTCCTTCTGATCTCGTTGTGCCTTGCTCTACTGCCGGCTTCACACCTGTCACGCCTGCGCCTTCGCGCTTCCGGCCACTGACAGTCTCGGTTCATGGAACCGACCGTGTCTGCCGCTCGCCCCACTTGCGGCTAGTCGAAAAACGCACTTTTGCACGCTATCGGAGAGGCATATGAAAGACTTAACGACACTGGACGGCAGCCTGCCGCATCCAGCAGTGAATAACCTGTGCACCCAAGTCAAAAATGGCGAGATCAATCGTCGCCAATTCTTGCGTACTGCCGCGCTGCTGGGCATCACCGCCGCCAGCGCCAGCAGTTTCCTCGGTTCCGCACTGTTCGGTAATTCGACCTACGCCGCTGACGCGGTAACGCCGCGCCAGGGCGGCAGCCTGCGCTTTGCCTGTGCCATCCAAGAAATCCAGGACCCGATGCTGATCACCTGGATCGAAGCCTCGAACCTGCTGCGCAACTCCCTGGAATTCCTGACCTGGGTCGATGCGGACAACATCACACACCCCTACCTGGCCGAGAGCTGGAGCCCTTCCGATGACCTGAAAACCTGGACCTTCAACCTGCGCCAGGACGTGAAGTGGAGCAACGGCGACACCTTCACCGTCGAGGACGTGCAGCACAACATCGAGCGCTGGATTGCCGCCGATTCCAAGTCGGTCAACCGCACCGCGTTCCAGGACATTGAGGCCTTTGAGAAAGTCACCGACTTCCAATTCCGCCTGGTGCTCAAGCGACCGATGCTGGCCATTCCGGAAATGCTCAACGCCTTCACCTGTGCCATCGTCCACCGCCGCTTCAAGGCGGGTAGCGACTGGGCGAAAAACCCGCTGGGCACCGGGCCGTTCAAACTTGTCTCCTTTGCCGTGAACAAACAGGCGACCTTCGCCAAGCGCGCCGACTACTGGCGCAAACCGGCCAACCTCGACGAGTTGCGCTACGTCGACATGGGCACCGACATCTCCACCCAGCTTGCGGCATTGCAGGCTGGGCAAGTCGATGTGCTGTACCGGGTGACAGTGGCCGAACTGGATCTGGCGAAACGTTTGCCCGGCGCGCAGTTACTCACCTGCAAGTCGGCGCAAACCGTGGTGATGCGTATGGCCTGCGACCAGAAACCGTTCGACGACGTGCGCATTCGCAAAGCCGTGGTGCTCTGCGCCGACAACGCGCAGATGCTGAAAATCGCCTATCGCGGCATGGGCACACTGGGTGAAGACCACCACGTCGCGCCGTCGCACCCGGAATACTTCCCACTGCCCAAACGTGCGCGGGACGTGGCGGCTGCGAAGAAACTGCTCACCGAAGCCGGCCACCCAAACGGCATCGACATCGACTTGATCGTCGGCAACACCCAGGGTCGCTACGAACAGGATTGCGCGCAGATCCTGCAGCAAAACTGCGCCGAGGCCGGCATTCGCATCAACCTCAAAGTGATCCCGGCCACGCAATACTGGCCGATCTGGGACAAGGCCGCGTTCAGCCTCACCTACTGGGCGCACCGCCCGCTCGGCGTGATGTCGCTGGAACTGGCCTACCGCAGCGGCGCGTCCTGGAACGAAAGCCACTACAGCGACCCGGCGTTCGATGCCGCGCTGGACACCGCCATGGGCATCATCGATCCCAAACAACGAGCCGTGGCCATGCAAAGCGCCGAGCAGATCCTGCAGGATGCCTGCGTCATGGTCCAGCCGTTCTGGGGCGACAAGTTCACCGCGGCCAGCAAGAAAGTCCAAGGCTTTGAGGTTCACCCATCGGACTTCTACCCCATGGATCAAGTCTGGCTGAGCGCCTGATTCAAGCGCCCCGAACGCGGTCGCCCGCTTCGTGCGTCGGCCGCCATCTATTGACTAGCCGGAGCGTGCGAGCATGGCTGAATTTCTATTGCGCAAGTTATTAGCGCTTGCGGCAACCTTGTTGTCGGTGTCGGTGATTGTGTTCCTGGCGCTGGAACTGAACATTGAGGACGTTGCGATCAACGTCCTCGGTCCCTACTCCGCTGCCGACCAGCGCGCGGCATGGCTGGCGGAACACGGTTACAACCAAACCTTCATCTGGCGCTACCTGGTGTGGTTAAAGGATTTTCTCAGCGGCGACTGGGGCACCTCGGTGCATTTTCGTGAGCCGGTGATTGACCTGCTGCTGCCAAACCTGGGGCAAACATTGATCCTCTCTGGGTTGGCGTTGGCAGTAATGGTGCCGGTGGCGTTGACCCTCGGCATCCTTGCCGGGATTCGCCAGGGCTCGGCGGTAGATCGCCTGGTGTCATTCCTGTCGATTGTCACCACCTCGATTCCAGACTTCGCCAGTGCGGTGTTTGTCTCGGCGATCTTCGTGTTCTGGCTTAACTGGCTGCCGGGCGTGAGCAGCATGAGCGACGGCTTCAACCCAGTGGAACTGGCGCTGCCACTGATGGTGCTGTGCCTGTTCGGCATCGGGTATCTGGCGCGGATCACGCGGGCCTCGATGGTCGAAGTGATGCAAGCACCGTACATTCGCACCGCCCGTCTCAAAGGTGCGTCGACCTCACGCATCGTATTGCGCCATGCGCTGCGTAACGTCCTGATCGCGCCCATCACTGTGATCATGCTGTACATCCCTTGGTTGCTATCGAATGTGATCGTGGTCGAGGTGTTCTTCGCCTACAAGGGCTTCGGTTCCCTGCTGTATACCGCGTCGCTGAATCATGATGTTTATCTGATCGAAGCCTGCGCGATGATCAGCGGCATCGTGGTTGGCGCGACCAAGATATTCTCAGACCTGGCCTACACCTGGCTCAACCCACGCATAACGTTGCGCAGTCTTGGTGGAGGTGGCCAATGAACGTCTTCCATTCGTTCAAACACCCTTTGGCGTTACTCGGTCTGCTATTGGTTGGCGGCTGGGTGCTGATGGCGCTGTTCGCACCGTGGCTGGTGCCCCACGATCCACTGGAGAGTTTTACCCCGCTGCTGACGCCTATGACGCCGGATGGCGACGGCCTGCGCTTTCTGCTGGGCACCGACATGATTGGCCGGGACATTCTCTCGCGGCTGATCTGGGGCACGCGCACCGTGTTGTTCTGGTCGATCCTGGCGACGCTGACCGCATTCGCCGTCGGCATCGCCATGGGCTTGTGCGCCGGTTACTTCAATGGCTGGGTCGATGGGTTGCTGTCCTATGTCGCTGACACCGTGCTGTCCTTTCCAGTGCTGGTGTTGTACATCGTGATCATCATCGCCCTCGGTGCTTCGGCACTGAACATTCTGATTGCGGTGACCTTCACCAGCGCCCCGGCGATCTTCAGGATCATGCGCGCACTGACCATCGACATACGCTCGCGCGATTACGTGCTCAGCGCCATCACCCAGGGCGAAGGATCGCTGCGGATCATGCTAGTGGAAATCCTGCCCAATTGCGGCGGCCCGTTGATCGTCGATTTCTGCCTGCGCATCGGCTACACCGCGATCATGATCGGCGCCCTCGGTTTCCTCGGTCTTGGCCTGCCGCCGCCCACCCCGGACTGGGGCGGCATGATTAACGAGGGGCGCAGCATGGCCATCGCTTTCCCGCATCTGGTGATCTTCCCGTGCATTGCCATCTCCACCCTGATGCTGGGCCTGAGCCTGTTGGCGGACGGTCTGGACGAACACGCCCAAAAAGGCGCAAGGAGTTGAGCATGAGTCATCAACAAGTATTAAGAGTGGAAAACCTCTCCATCGAACTGCCCGCCGGCGCCGATCGTAGCCACGCCGTCAAGGACATCAGTCTGGATGTACGCAAGGGCGAAATTCTCTGCGTGATCGGCGAATCCGGCTCCGGCAAATCGGTGCTCTCCGCCGCAATCATGGGCGATTACGCCAAAGGCCTGCGCCACACTGGAGGCGTGATTGATTTCCTCGGCGACGATATTTGCCGCATGGACGAAAACGCTCTGCGCAAGCTGCGAGGCAACCGCATTGCGATGATTTTCCAGGAGCCCATGGCGGCGCTGAACCCGGCGATTCGCATTGGTCAGCAGGTCGCGGAAATCTTCGACATACACGCGCCGCAAATGCCCGCCACGGAGCGACGCGAACGCATGCTCGCCCTCCTGGATTCAACACAATTGCCCGATCCGCCACGGATTGCCAACAGCTTTGCGCATCAACTCTCGGGCGGCCAATGCCAACGGGTGGTGATTGCCATGGCGCTGGCGATGAACCCGGATTTGCTGATTGCCGACGAACCGACGACGGCGCTGGATGTGACCACACAGGCCCAAGTACTGAAATTGGTTCGCGACCTGCGCGGTCGTGGTCAACACGGCATCCTGTTCATCACCCACGACTTCGGCGTAGTGGCGGAAATCGCTGACCGCATCGCGGTGATGGAGGGCGGCGTGCTGGTGGAAATCGGTGAGCGCGATCAAGTACTCAACTCGCCGAGACACCCGTACACCCGCAAGTTGATCGCCGCTGTTCCGGCCCTGCACCCAGAGCTACACGTACCCTGTGCGGACGGTGAGTTGGCGCTGCGCATCGAGCACCTGACCAAGACGTACAACGTCGGTGGCCGTGTAGTCGCGGCGCTCAAGAATGTCTCGCTGCAACTGCCACGGGGCAAGACGCTGGCAATTGTCGGCGAGTCTGGCTCGGGCAAAAGTACTCTGGTTAAAGCGGCGATTCGGTTGGTGGAAAGCGACAGGGGCCATGTCTGGGTCGGTGACACGGACTTCCTGGCGTTGCGCGGTTCTGCGCTGGCGGCCAATCGCCGGCGGATTCAGATGATTTTTCAGGACCCGTACGGCTCGCTCAACCCACGGCACCGGGTCGGCGACATCATCGCCCGCGCGGCGCAACTGCGCGGGTTGTCGGCCAAGGATGCGTGGACCGAAGCCGGGGACTTGTTGGAACAGGTCGGGCTCAAGCGTGACGCCCTCAAACGCAAGCCCCGGCAGTTCTCCGGTGGTCAGCGCCAGCGCATTGGCATCGCCCGTGCCCTGGCGATGCGCCCGGAGGTGTTGATCGCCGATGAAAGCGTCTCTGCCCTGGATGTCTCAGTCCAACAGCAGGTCTTGGAGCTGCTCGCCGAGCTGCAACAGCGCCTCAACCTGAGCATTTTGTTCATCACCCATGACCTGCGCGTGGCAGCGCAGATCAGTGACTACATAGCGGTGATGCGCCAAGGCGAAGTGGTAGAGCACGGCACGGCTGAACAGGTGTTGCTGCGTCCGCAAAACACCTACACACAGACTTTGCTGGCGGCTGCCCCAGGCGCTTCGGCAGTCCTACTGGTGCCTGTCGACGAACCCGCGCTGAGGCTGATCCGACCTCATACCCACTGACTCGAAAACCCTTTTCCCAAGCTGCAGCGTTTGTTGCGGCGCGGGCTGCTGTTGCCGACCATAACTAAAAAACAGGAGTATCGCTGTGCACACAACTACCCGGATTGCAGTACGGTACATTGCTCTCATCGCGCTGCTCGGCGCCCTTGCGCCGCCGGCCATGGCGGTGCAGGTCACTGACAACCTAGACCTTGGCGGCGCGGTACGGGCGCGTTGGGACTATGACCCGGACCGCGACACCCAGAAGTTCGGTCTGGACACCGTGTTTCTCAGCGCCAAATACAACTCTGACACCTGGATCGGCGATGCGCAGTACCGTTTCTACGGACGCTCCTATCCCTATCGGTACACCAAGAACTACGGGGATATCCAGTTCGCCAAGTTCGCCTGGATCGGCTACAAATTCAATCCCGATCAACAAGTACAGGTAGGCTTGAATACCGTACCGTTCGGGTTGCAGCCGTACTTCGGCAGTACTTTTTACGAAACCCTGGGCAACGTCATCGGCCTGGAAGATCTGCAACAAATCGGCGCCAAGTACGTCCAGCAAAGCGGCGACTGGAACATCCAGGCTGGTTATTACCTGCGCCCGGCGTGGCAAGGTAAAGGCACCAGCAAAGGGGTGACTTACTCCAGCGTGATTTCCGAGGCCGACAGCTACGTGGGCGATGGCAGCAACAACCAGGAACGCAACACCGTCGTACTGCGGGTGGCCAAGGCGTTTGACCTGGGGAGCTGGACGTCTGAAGTCGGGGTTTCAGGCCTGACCTCGACCTTGGAAAACCAGGATACCAACAACGATGGCCGTCGCAACGCCGTGGCCGTGCACTATCTGGGCAAAAACGGCCCCTGGGGCGTGCAGCTGCAAGCGGCGCGGCAGCAGATGTCGCCACGTAATCCTGACAGCGATGAGGTGGTCACACTGGGCGGGTACGACGGTACCTACAACGTTGCCAGTCGCGGCAATTTGTACGTCGCCGACCTGAGCTACGACGTTGCTGGCAAATACCTGTTCGATCAGATAGACGGTGTGAAGCTGTACGCCAACTACAGCGCCTTCGACAAATCCGCCGACGCGTTCAAGACCTCGCAACGGCTGATCCTGGGTACCTCGTTTTCCCTGAGCAAACTGTGGATCGCCACGGAGTGGTTGTATGGCAAAAATGATCCTTACATTGGTGGCAGCAGCTACACCCAAAGTCTGGCGGCGGGGGGGAGTAACCAGTGGGAGAATCAGCTGTACATGAACATTGGGTATTACTTCTGATCCAGACGATCCGGCGTTTTTGAAGCACTTCGCAAGCAAGCCCGCAGCCACAGGTTCATCGTACATCTGTGGCGGCGGCGGCCCAAACAGCACTTGCATCAACCCCTGCCAAAGGGTTCAGTTACACCCTAGACAATCGTCATCAAAAACAATAAACCTGCCCGCGCGCTGCTGCGTCGAAGGCCGGTACGGAGCCACCCTTTCATGCGTCAACTGCCCTCGCTCAACATGCTGCGCGTCTTTGAAGAAGTCGCACGGCATCGCAGCTTCAGCCAGGCGGCTTTGGATCTTAACGTTACCCAAGGCGCTGTCAGCCGTCAGATCAAGCAGCTCGAAGAGTACCTGGGCGTGGCTCTATTTACACGCACGCCCCAAGGCCTGTCGCTGACCCAAAGCGGCCGTGCCCTCTCCCCTCAATTAGGCGATGCCTTCGACCAAGTCGAACGTGCCCTGCAAGCGGTACGTGTGCCCAACCTGCGCCAACGCCTGCGCATCGCCGCGCCACCTACCTGGGCCACGCGCTGGTTATCAGCGCATTTGCGCGCGTTCTGCCAGCGCTACCCCGACATCAGCCTCAGCGTGACCCACCAGAACGGCAACGACAGCCTTGCGGAAATCGACTGCCACATCCGCTTCGGCCTCGAAGGGGTCAACCATTGCAGCAGTCAGTTGCTGGTGATGGAGCGGCACATGGCAGTCGCCAGCCCGGAGTTGTTCGTCAATGGCCAGCCGCCGGATCTGCGGCAGTTTCCGCTATTGCACATACTGCATGACGGCAAACGCTTGAAGGTGTGGGAGAACTGGTTGGCAGCGATGGGTCGCGAGGATATCGACCCTGCGCAAGGGCTCGAATTCAGCACGCTGGATCAAGTCATCCACACTGCGCTGGCGGGGGGCGGGTTGGCGGTTATTGATCGACAGATGATCGAAAAGGAACTGGCGAATGGCAGCCTGTTGCCGATCACTGCGGCGGAAGTGATCGGGCCTTACGGCTACTGGCTGGATGTGGCGAATGAGAAACGGGGGCTGTCAAAAGTGCAGTTGTTTACTGATTGGTTGGGATTGGTCAGCAATCCCTGAAACACCTAGAGTCGAACATGGGAGCGGGCTTGCTCCCACGCTGGGTGTGTGATGGGTTTTAGATTGGGGCTGCGACCTTTGTGGCAGCGGGTGCCGCGCTCTCCATTGGCCCCTGCGCCTTGCACGCCTGGCTCAGTGCCAGGGATTTGGTTTCCGGTGCCCAAGCCCAGGAAATGATCGCGCCCAGTGCGAGAATCGACGCCAGGATGCCCATCGTTGGGCTCAAGCCGATACCCGCCACACTCACCGGCAACAGGAAAGTGCTGACTGCCGAGCCCAAGCGACTCACCGCCGTCGCCAAGCCAATCCCGCTGGCCCGCACTTCGGTCGGAAAGCTCTCGGCCGGGAACACGCCCACCAAATTGCTCACCGCCGACAACACCAGCGTGAACACGCCGAACACCAGCACCATCAGGAACGCCGCACTGCCCGGCAAGGCCGCCAGTAGGAACAAGGCTACCGCGAGGATGATGAACGAATTGATCAGGAAGCCTCGGCGCGAGAACTTCACTGTGCACCAGATGCCGATCAATGCGCCGAGGATCAGCAGCATATTGAGCATCAATTCGGTGCCGAAGCCCTCCGCTAGGCCCATCTTCTGCAATATCGATGGCAGGAAAGTGTAGATCGCAAAGTACGGCATGACGATACAGACAAAGAACAGGCAGTTGAACGCAGTACGCTTCCGGTATTCACGACTGACCAGCACCGCATACCCGGAACGGGTGTCGGTGGAGCGGGTTTCATCGAGTTCGACATTGTCGCCCAGGTGTTTTTTGACAATCGCCCGTGCTTCGGCGATCCGCCCCTGATTGACCAGCCAGCGTGGTGACTCGGGTGTGCCGATTCGAGCAACCAGGATCAGCGCCGCCGGGATCGCCGACGAAGCCAGCATCCAGCGCCAGGCGTCATCCTCCAGACTGAGCATCGCCGTGCCGACAAAGGTCGCGGCGACGTAGCCGAAGGTCCAGATGACACTAAACGAACCGAGCAATACGCCGCGATGTTTTTTCGGTGAGAACTCGGCAAGTATAGCGTGGCCCACGCTGAAGTCGCCGCCCAGGCCGATGCCGATTATTACCCTACAAAGGAATAGCTGCATCGCAGTTTGGGCATAGAACTGCATGACCGAAGCAATGGTGATCAGGACAAAACTGACCAGGAAGATTTTCTGCCGACCGACCTTGTCGGAAATCCAGCCGAAGAACAGGCTGCCGAGAAACAAGCCAATCAGTGCCGAAGCACCGATCAAGCCTTGCCAAAAAGCATCGAGTTGCATCTGCGGGCTGAGCAATGTGAAGGCAATACCGATCAGGCCGAGGATGTAGCCATCGGTGAAATGCGCGCCGAACGTGAGACCGGCAATTTTGATATGAAAACGCCCGATGGGCAGGTCGTCGATCTTTATCGATTGAGCGGACATGTTCGTCTCCAGTTGTTGTTATTGACGGAGAAATAAAACCGACAGCGCTTGAACCTATGGGAGTGAGTTCGCTCGCTCCCATAGGGATTACGGTTGGGGGTCAGAGGCCGCCCATCAGCAGGTATTTGATTTCCAGATAGTCTTCCAGACCGTATTTGGAGCCTTCGCGCCCCAGGCCCGATTCCTTGATGCCACCAAACGGCGCGACTTCCGTGGAAATGATGCCTTCGTTGATCCCGACCATGCCGGCCTCTAGGCCTTCGGCCATGCGCCATACGCGGCCTATATCGCGGCTGTAGAAGTACGCCGACAATCCGTAGGGTGTGTCATTCGCCCGTTGCAATACTTCGGCTTCGTCCTTGAAGCGGAAGCACGCGGCTACCGGGCCGAAGGTTTCATCCTGAGCGATCAGCATGTCGCTGTTGGCGTCGCACAGGATGGTCGGTTCGTAGAAGGTGCCGCCCAGCGCATGACGACGACCGCCGCACAACAGTGTGGCGCCCTTCTTTAAGGCGTCACTCACGTGCAATTCAACTTTGGCCAGGGCCGCAGCGTTGATCAGCGGACCCTGCTCGGTTTCGCCTTCCAGCGCACTGCCGACGCGCATCGCAGCCACCGCTTCAGCGAGTTTGCCGGTGAAGGCTTCGTAAACGCCGTCCTGGATGAAGAAGCGGTTCACGCAGACGCAGGTCTGGCCGGTGTTGCGGAATTTCGAGGCCATCGCACCTTTGACGGCGGCGTCCAGATCAGCATCGTCAAACACAATGAACGGGGCGTTGCCGCCCAGTTCCAGCGAGACTTTTTTTAGCGTATCCGCCGCTTGGCGCATCAGCAGTTTGCCGGTGCGTGTCGAGCCGGTGAACGACAGTTTGCGCACGATGCCGGAAGCTTGCAGCGCACCGCCAATCGCCACGGCGTCACCGGAAACCACGTTGAACACCCCGGCTGGAATCCCCGCCTGCTCGGCCAGCACTGCCAGGGCGAAAGCTGATAACGGGGTCTCTTCCGAGGGTTTGAGGATCATGGTGCAACCCGCCGCCAGCGCTGGACCGACCTTGCGCGTGACCATCGCCAGCGGGAAATTCCACGGCGTGATCGCCGCGACCACGCCTATAGCTTCCTTGACTACGATGATCCGCGCATCTGCCTTGTGGCTCGGTATCACATCGCCGTAGGCACGCTTGGCCTCTTCAGCGAACCACTCCAGAAAACTTGCGGCGTAGACCACTTCGCCCATTGCCTCAGCGAGCGGTTTGCCCTGCTCGCGGCTGAGCAATGTAGCCAGATCCTTCTGGTTACCCAGCATGAGTTCGCTCCAACGCTTGAGGCGCTGGCTGCGATCCTTGGCGGTCAACTTTCGCCAGGCCGGCAGGGCCCGATGGGCGGCCGCAACGGCGCGTTCGGTATCCTCGGCGCCGGCCTTGTGCACGTTGGCGATCACTTCGCCATTGGCCGGATTCGACACCGGATAGGTCGCAGCACCGCTCGACCATTGGCCGTCGATGAAATTGCCGTTACGAATCAGCGAGCTCATGCCACAGCCTCGGTCAGAGTAAAGCGTTCCAGGCCCAAGCGGGCCGAGCGCAGGATGCGTTTGCCGGCGGTGTAATCGTTGATCACGTCGCACGGGGTGTAGTTACGTTCCAGTTCGTGCAGTTCTTCGGCGTCGAGCCTGGTTTCCAACGCTGCCAACGCACTGTCAAACTGCGCAGTGGTGTCGGCGCCTACCAGCATGCAATCAACGCCCGGATGGTTCGCCACCCAAGCTTGGGCGATCTGTGCGTTTGATAAGCCACGGGCGCGAGCCACACGTTGTACCGAATGGGCGATCTCGAACGAGGCTTCGTCGCTGTACATTTGCTGCGTGAAAAAGTCGGTCTGGTTGCGGGTCGACTGCACGTCGCCGGTCAGCAAGCCGCGCGCCAGCGGGCTGAACACCGAAACGCCCAGGCCCTGATCGCGGCAAAACGGGATCATCTCGCGCTCTTCTTCGCGGTAGGCGCAGTTCAGCTGCAACTGCATGTTGATGGGCTTGACCCAGCCATGGCGCTCGCAAACCATGAGGATCTTCGCCAACTGCCCGGCGAGCATGGTGGAGACCCCAATGTAGCGGGCCTTGCCAGCGCGCACGATATCGTTCATCGCGCTCATGGTTTCTTCAACCGGGGTATTCAGGTCGAAGTAATGCAGCATGAACACATCGACGTAATCCATGTTCAGGCGCTTCAGCGAAGCGTCGATGCTGTCCATGATGTGCTTGCGTGAATGGCCGCTGGCATTGATGCCGTTGCGGGTGCCGTAGCCGACCTTGGTAGTGATCACCAGGTCTTCGCGGCGAGCCAGGCGCCTGACGATGCGCCCCACCACTTCCTCGCCGACGCCGGCGGAATAGAAGTCCGCGAGGTCAATGAAGTTGACCCCGTTGTCGAGGGCGTGGGCGACGATCGGCTCACTCTGCTTTTCATCGAAGATCCACGGTTTCCAGTCTGGGGTGCCCATGTTCATGGTGCCCAGGCACAGGCGGGAGACTTGCAGGCCGGAGTTGCCCAAACGAATGTATTGCATGGCGCAGACCTCAGGCTTTTGGGGTGTAGAAAGGGTTGCTGATGTGAGCGACCACATCCGCCAGTTGCGCGGTTTCCGGCTTACCGGTCAGGGCGGCGCGGATCGCAGTGCGGCAGGCGTTGTAGTTGTTCAGGTAAACCGCATCGAGGTCGTCACAGGCTGGGTTGACCCAGTTGGCGGTCACAATTGCCCACTCGTTTTCGGCTTCCGGCGGCAAGGTGCCGTCCAGCAAAGCTTCCAGAACAGCCTTCGCGATCCCCGCTTGTGACGCGCCCCATGTGGCGTTGCCGTGCAAGTCGCTGCTGATCGCGGCCTTATTGACGTAGAGGGTCATTGGCTTGACCGGAATGTTTGGTTGCGCGATTACCATGAACGGGCAATGCCCTTGGCTCGGTGACGCAAGGCTGTTGGCAAACGCCTGCCCCGCCGGGCCGTTACGCGGGCCAATCAGAATATTGATGTGGGCGGCGTTCACGCCCGGGCCTTCGAAACCTTCACCGATGTACAGGTCGAGTTCTTTCACAAGTCATTACTCTTTTTGGATTTATTCTGGTTGATGGGAGGCGCACGCGGATCTTGAAGATTGCGTGGCAGCTGCAGGGTGTGGAGAGTGAAATACGAGGCGGGAGAGGACGCGACAGAAGGGCTTGGTCATGATTGCAAACGCTCTTTTTGTTATTGATGAGCTGTGTTTGCGATTTTTTAACACTGGCGGTTGGCGGGGCTGTAACCATTAAAAGTCATGAGGGTATGAGTTCTGCTCATACCCTATACAATTCTGCTGAATGCTTACACGCCAACAAGATTACTCCTGGACTCCTCGGGATCGTCAGGAAAGAAAGGCAGAAGAAACCCGCACCCTCGCCGCAATCAACAACGCCGCCAGCAGCATCAGCACAGCCGCCGCGACGAACACACCCGCGCTGCCACCAAGGCTGAACATCGCACCACCAGCAGCCGCCCCGGTGGCAATGGCGGACTGCACCGATGCCACCACCATACCCCCAGCACTTTCCGCCTGGTCTGGCACTGCGTTGGCCACCCAGTTCGACCATGCCACCGGTACGCCGCCGAAGGCCAGGCCCCAGATCGCCACCAGTAGTGCCTGCCCCGGCACCGAGGCAGGCAACAGCACCAATCCTAGTGCCGCAACACCAACCAGCGCGGGCATCAGTACGAGCGTGGCCAAAGGGTGACGCTCCAGCAGCTTCCCGGCCAACAGCGTGCCGGCGAAGTTCGCTACACCGAACCCCAGCAGCATCAGCGACAACCCTCGCGCGCCGATGCCGGTGGTCCCTTCAAGGAAGGGCCGGACATAGGTGAACATGGCGAAATGGCCGCTGTGCACCAGCACGCAACCGAACATTCCAATGGCGATGCCCGGACGCAGCAGCACCTCGAGTACGGTACGCAGGCGTGCCGGTCGGCGTGGCGCAAGCCGGGGCAAAGTGAACGACTGGAACGCCAGGGTCACCATGCCAACCGCTGCCGCGGCAAAGAACGCGCTGCGCCAGCCATACAAGCCACCCAGATAGCTGCCCATCGGCACGGCAACGACCGTACCGATGGCAATGCCGCTGAAAATGATCGACAGCGCCCGGGGCAACAACGCGCTCGGCACCAGGCGCATCGCGACCGCCGCCGCCATGCTCCAGAATCCGCCAAGGGCGATACCCAGCAGGATGCGCATCAGCAGCAGCACGGCGAAGCTGGAGGAAACGGCGACCAGCAGATTGGAGGCGACCATCAGCGTGGAGAAACCCAGCAACACCCAACGTCGGTCGATGCTGCGGGTCAGGCCAGGCACCAGTAAACCGGCGAACAGCGCCACCACGGCGGTCACGGTCACCGCTTGGCCAGCCAGGGCTTCGGAAACGCCCAGGTCGGTCGCCATCAGCGTGAGCAGACTGGCCGGCAGGTACTCCGCGGTCAGTAATCCGAAGACGCCCATCGCCAGTGAGAAGACGGCCATCCACGCGGGGGTCGCAGGTGCCTCGTTCGCGCTGTCGCCAGCATGAGAGTCGGATGGGGCATTGCATACACAGTCGGTCATTACTCGGATCTCCCAATTTTCATTGCGAGCCGCAGTCTAGGCGCCGAAAGCTGGATGATCTATGATCCAAAAACCCTCATTTTTGACCAAAGCACCTGAACCATGTCGTTAGAACAGTTCGCTCAGTCCTCGGATCTCATCAACGAGTTGTTGCAGGGCATGCGTCTGCGGGGCGTCGACTACCGGCGTATCAACGCAGGTCCACGCTTCGGGCTGGGTTTCGCGGCAAAACCGGGGCACGCCTGGTTTCACTTCGTGGCCGCTGGCAATGCGATGTTGCACATGGAGGACGGCACCACCTATGAGCTGTCAGCTGGCAACGCTGTGTTCATCTCCCATGGCGCGGCCCATGAACTGCTCTCCCACCCCGACGTGCCGGTTCAGGACATTGACCGTTTAAATGGAGCCGCCCTCGGCGATACCGTCAGCGCCGTGGATATCGGAGCCGATGCCAGCCCCACGCCCAGTACCCTTCTGTTCAGTGGTTGTATGGAGTTCGAGCTGGGCAGTATCCATGGCCTCGGCCAGCTGATGCCGGGTCTGATGCTGATCGATGCCGGTGGCCAGCGCTATCCCGGGCTGGTGCCTATCCTGACGACCATGGAGCGCGAGGTCAGCGCTGCACGTGTTGGCTTCGCCGGTATTCTTGCGCGGCTGGCCGATGTGGTGGCGGCCATGATCGTTCGCGGCTGGGTGGAGTGCGCCTGCGGGAACGCTTCGGGCCTCGTCGCCGCCTTGCGCGATCCACGCCTGGCTGGCGCACTGCTTGCGCTGCATCAACAACCGGGCCGCGACTGGACGGTTGCGCAACTGGCAGAGCACTGCCATACCTCACGTTCAGTGTTCGCAGACCGCTTTCAAGTGACGATCGGCATGTCCCCGCTGCGCTATGTCACCGAACTGCGAATGCGGCTCGCGACCCAGTGGCTGACACTGGAACGGCTGCCGATCGAAGAAGTGGCGCAGCGTCTGGGCTATACCTCACAGGCCGCCTTCAGCCGTGCATTCAAGCGCATCACGGGCAAGACACCGGGTTTGAGCCGCAAGGCGAGACAGCCTGCCGTTCCCCAGAATCCATAACCCTGACTCACTTGCCGCCCGTTACATCGAGGAATGTACCGGTAACGAACGATGCCTCTTCGCTGGCCAGCCACAGAATCGCGCGTGCCACTTCCTCCGGTTGACCGCCCCGCCCCATGGGGATCGAATCCTTGACACGATCGACCCGTCCCGGCTCACCGCCACTGGCGTGCATTTCGGTGTAGATATGTCCGGGGCGAATGCAGTTGACGCGTATGCCTTCCCGAGCCACCTCCTTTGCAAAGCCGATGGTGAAGGTCTCCAGGGCACCCTTCGACGCTGCGTAGTCGACGTACTCGTTCGGGCTGCCAAGGCGAGCCGAGGCCGAAGAGACGTTGATCACCACGCCACCCGGACCGTTGTGGCGGGTGGACATGCGCTTCACTGCCTGCTGGGCACAGAGTATTGGCCCAATGGCATTGACCGCAAAGATGCGCTGCATCCGCTCGTAACCCAGGTCCTCCAGGCGCGACTGAGGCGCCAGCACGCCGGCGTTATTGACCAGTACGTCGATGCGTCCGAATGTGCGATCGATGGCGGCGAACAACTCGGCCACCTCTTGGGGGTCCGCACTGTCGGCCCGCATTGCCAGCGCCTTGCGCCCCAATGCTTCCACATCCGCCGCCACGGCCAGCGCTGCGGACTCGTTGGCCACGTAGCTGATAGCCACGTCATAACCTCTGGCCGCGGCCAGCCGGGCGGTTGCCGCACCCACCCCACGACTGCCTCCTGTGATGAGAATCAGCGGTGCCTGCGAGACGTTGACCATTGGACTTAGCTCCTGAGCCGTTGGCTGTGTCAGCCGATAATGGGGGTGCCGCCGGCGATCACGCAGGCGAGCGCCCCTGCGACATCACGCTTTCAGGGATGCGTAGGACCATCCTGTAACCGACCAACGTTCTCATCGATGCGATGCTGAATCATCCGCAAAGTGTCTCGAGTGATAACGCCTGGATACAAATCCTCGGCAAGGGTTGCAAACCTACTGGCCACACCACAGATACGGTCGATCATTCTGCCTGCATCGTCGGGAGATATTTCAGCCTCTTGAGCGAGCCGCAGCATTTGCGCGCGAGAGATCGACAGCGCTTCACCCATCACATCCATCTGGTGATAACCGCCTGGTCCCTCGCAGAATGTCACGTCATAGGCTGGCGACAGTTCCCACTGACCCTCTTGCGTCATGATGTAGGCAAAGTTCTTGGGATGATCGTCCCGGTTGTTGAACGCGACATTGAAGACCGCACGCTCGAAGGCCGTTGCCATTGCTCGCACGTCGTTGGTACACATCCGGGTGGCCCGCAAGAAATTGACATAGTCCAACACTCCCGGCGATCGATAATCGGCCCCGGTGAAAGCCGCAAGGCTCTGCATGGGGATACGCAAGCCCTCATGGCGGTCAAATCGCTTGCTGGCGAAGGCTGCGAGGCCATTGGGCAGGCTGAAGTATTGTGTAGCTGGGGTCTGGATGCCACACATGCGCAAGCATTCGGCGTAGATCATTTCGACCGCGCAGACTTCAGCATGCTCTTCCTTGGCAGGGAACTTGATCAACCAAGCTTCGAAACCCGGTGTGGCCGCTGTGGTAAATCCGCCTGTTGCAGGGTTGCGATACACCAGCGCCTTTGGCCTGGCGCCTTGCGGCGAGCCACCAACCAGCAGCAACGTCTGCAGGAATTCGCCACCGTCTCCTTGAAGCACTTCCTGGACGCCTGCAGCGAGCTGTTCCAATGGAATGTGAACGTCAGACGCTTGTCCTTCCGGGACCCTCGGTTCGAACGTCATCGCGCCCATGGCGTTATTGCCGATGTAGGCAAGCCGCTGCAACGGGCCAATACGCGCCGTGCTGAGCCCTCGACGCCTGAACATGCGGTCCATCAGCAACATGCCCCACCCGTCCGGCAACGCGTCATAGACGGGACCTGGCAGGTGCAACTGGTGCTCCGGAAAGTCCTGGCGCAACAGAGCGCCCTGTAACGGCAGTGTGTAGGACGACAGCTCCAAACCTCTTTGTCTGGCTTCGTTGCTGTACTCGAATACGATCAGCGGACGCCCCGTCAGGGCAGTCGTGGACACCAGTGTGCCCCACTTCCAGCGCTCGCCCCAGCCTTCGTAGAGCACATCTACCTGCTCAGGCATTGCCGGCCTTCCTCGTTGAACGAATACGTTTGGCGCTGTTTTCATAGCGGCGAATGTCTTCGATACTGTCCAGTTTGGGAAGGAATAGGCCCTCGAGCTCTCGGGTTCTGCCAAGGGCCATCGCTACCCTTACCACGTTCTCGAAGCCGACATTGCGCCCTGCTTCAAGGTTGGACACGGTATTGGCGCCGATACCGGCACGCCCCGCCAACTCGGCTTGGGTCATGTTCAACGCCAAGCGCTCAGTGCGCAATCGATCGCAGAGACGCTTGACGATCTCATCGGGTTTGCTGAAGCTCAATTCCAACATCGTTTGTACCTAGCCTGTGCTGTACAGACGCAATCGCCACGTTAACAATCAGGACTAGCCAGTGCTAAATCCAATATTTTGTGGCTTATTTTCTATATTGACCTTTTAGACACAACATAACAGATTTAATGAGGCTTGAGTTTTGAGAATGATGCTTCGGTTGTTCAGTCTGTGACAGAAGCTTTGCACTACCCACAACTCTCCAAGGCATCCCATGATCCGAGAACTCAAGACATTCATCTGCGTTGCGCAACGGGGCACCTTCGCGGCCGCCGGACAGCAGGTGGGGCTGACGCAGTCGGCGGTCAGCGCGCAGATCAAGAGTCTTGAGCAGACCCTGGGTGTCAGGCTGTTCGATCGGACCGGGCGCGCGGCGACCATCAATGCTGCCGGGCAGCGGGCCATTCCGCTGGCTGAAGAAATTCTGCGGCTTTTCGAGCGTATGGGCGCGGCGGACAGTGGCAATGATTTCCACGGCTCGCTGCGCATTGGCGCCATCGGCACGGTGCAGACCGGGATCCTGCCGCAGGCGTTGGTGGCGTTGAGAAAGCAGGCGCCTTTCATCGAGACCCACCTGGTGCCGGGTGTGTCGTTGAACCTGCTCAGCCAGGTGGACGCGGGCGAGTTGGACCTGGCCATCATGATCAAGCCGCCGTTTGCGCTGCCCAAGGACCTGCATGCCGAAGTCATCGCGCGCGAGGCCTTCGTACTGATCGCCGCGAAGAACGTCTCAGGCGACGACCCCCTGGCGATCCTGGCGCAACAGCCTTTTGTGCGGTATGACCGCGGCTCGTTCGGGGGGCGCCTGGTCACCCAGTTTCTCAAGGAGCAGAAGCTCCATGTACGGCAGGCACTGGAGCTGGACGAGCTGGACGCCATTGTCAAAATGGTCGGCAGTGGCCTTGGCGTCGCGTTGGTTCCCAGGGCGGGTCTATGGCTGGAGCATTCGGCGGACGTGAGGGTGCTGGAGCTGCACGAGCTGACGTTTTTCCGGGAGATCGTATTGGTGTCGAAATACCGGCAAAAGCACTCGGCACTTTTCAACATCTTCAGAAGCTGCGTTCTGGAGGCCGGCGATGTGGGGTGACGATGCAGGGTTTCCAGCCGAGAATTGAACCGTTGTGGGGCAGCATGAACAATCAAGGTGCAAATCCCTGACCGAATGCAGAATCAATCAAAATATTTCGTGCTCAGAACACAGGATTTACGCTTTTATCTCACGCATTCGCGGACAAGAATGGCTTCAGATCAAAACAAAGCCATAGGAAATTACCGTGAGCCTTTCTCCTTTTCATCTCGCAATACCTGTCTACGACCTGGCGGCCACACGTCATTTCTACGGTGAAGTGTTCGGGCTCTCCGAAGGCCGCTCGAGTGCGCAGTGGGTCGACTTCGATTTCTACGGCCATCAACTGGTTATTCACGAGCACCCCAAGACGGCTTCCCAGGAAAGCGTGCACAGCAACCCCGTGGACGGTCACGATGTACCGGTCCCGCACTTCGGCATCATTCTGGAGTGGGCGCAGTGGGAGGCATTGGCCGAACGGCTGAAGGCGCGCGGTACCCAGTTCGTCATCGAACCCTATATTCGTTTCCAGGGCCAGGTGGGTGAACAGGCCACCATGTTCCTCTTCGACCCGTGCGGCAACGCACTGGAGTTCAAGGCGTTCAAGGACATGAGTCAGCTGTTCGCCAAGTAATCCGTTACGCAGCGACCGTCGCCAGCAGAGCGACGGCGCACTCAGGCCTCCTCCTCTTCCCCGATTCAATTGCCAACCTCCCCTTGCAGCCGCCGCAGTGGCTTCGCAGTACGGACGTTGCGCTTCGAACAAAGGCATCAGGGCATCCGCATGCAGTGCGCGGATGGACGGTGCACTGCCGATTTTTGTTACGCCTTTTCAGGCAGCACTTTCTGCCATCCAATTTCCTGGCCTCGAGCCAAAGCGGGAGGTATTCATGTCCGGTGTTCTTTCTGAAAGTACCCCAATGCAGCGCACTGACGTCGACGCAAGCGTCACCCAGGGCTCAGGGCACTCAGCCCTGGTTGCCAGGCGTGCAGCCATGGCTTCGGCGACTGGCACTGCGGTGGAATATTACGAGTTCAGCATCTACGGCTACATGGCGACCATCATCGCGCCCTTGTTCTTTCCTGGTGACAATCCGGCGGCGGCCCTGCTCGCCACCCTGGCGGTGTTCGGCATCGCTTTCGTCATACGCCCGATCGGTGGCGTCCTGCTGGGCCGTCTGGCCGACCGTATCGGACGACGTCGGGTGCTGCTCAGTACCGTGATCGGCATGGGCACCGCTACGGCGCTGATTGGCGTGCTGCCCACCACCGCGCAGATCGGCCTCGCCGCCCCTGTGTTGCTGGTGCTGTTGCGCTTGTCCCAAGGTTTCTTCGCTGGCGGCGAAGTGGTGGGCGCTGCGGCGTTCGTGGCGGAGTCTTCGCCCAATGGCCGGCGTGGTTTCTTCGGCGCGTTCACCCCGCTGGGGGTGGCCGTCGGTGGGGCGTTGGGGGCGATCGTCTGCGGTATCACCACCGGGCTGCTCAGCGCCGAGCAGTTGCAAGCCTGGGGCTGGCGGATTCCGTTCTTTCTGTCCATCCCGCTGGTGATCTTTTCGTTCCACATGCGCCACAACGTCGAGGAGACCCCGGAGTTCAAGGCGTTCCTGGCCAAGGACAAGCCACCGGTTGCGCCGGTCAAGGAAGTGTTCGGCAAGAATTTGCCGGCGCTGTTGCGGGTCATCGTGTTCGCCTCTGCACAGAATGCCGGCTATTTCATCGGCATGGTGTTCATGAACATCTACCTGACCACCTACCTGCATTTCGACAAGTCCAAGGTCTACTGGGTGATTGCGGTGATCAGCCTGTGCATGGCGGCGATGATGCCGTTCTGGGGCGGACTGTCGGACCGTATCGGTCGGCGCAAAGCCTTGGCCATCGGCTTCGTCGGCTATGCCGTGCTGGTGGTGCCGATGATGATGCTGATGGACAGTGGCAGCCTGTGGATCGCGGCGCTGGCGATGTTTGTCGCCACCCTGCCCATGCCGATCGTGCAATCGGTAGGCTACCCGACCTACGCCGAGCAATTTCCAACTCGCGTGCGCTACACAGCGATGGCGATCAGCATCAACCTGGGTGCGATCCTGGGAGGCGGGATCACACCCTATGTGGTCACCTCGATCATCACCCGGACCGGCAATCTGCTGGTACCGGGGTACTTCATGGCGGGCGCGGCGGTGTGTGCGCTGCTGGCCATCCTGACCTTGCGGGAAACGTCCAAGGGTAACCTTCTTAGATAACCGATTTATCGGGAAACATCTCGTGTGCCTTTATCGCCAGCGACGATAAGGGCACCGTTGAACCTTCACAATCGCTTCCGAGTCGGACCATATGGGCCAAAGTGCCCCTGTCGTCCCCTCAGGAGCTTCAGAATGACCACCCCCAATCCTCAGCCGTTACCCCAGGACGCTGTGGCGGTAACCTCCCTGCATATTCTGACGGTGAATACCCACAAGGGCTTCAGCCCGCTGAACCGGCGCTTCGTGCTGCCCGAGTTGCGCGAGGCCGTGCGGACGCTGGGCGCCGATGTCGTGTTCTTGCAGGAAGTGCTCGGGATGCATCGCTCCCATGGCCAGCGCTACGACAACTGGTCGGACGTTCCCCAATACGAGTTCCTCGCCGACAGCATGTGGCCGGTGTACGCCTACGGCCGCAATGCGGTGTACCCCGATGGTGACCACGGCAATGCGCTGCTGTCGAAATTCCCCATCGTGCGCCACGAGAACCTCGACGTCAGCGTCACCGGAACCGAGGAACGTGGTCTGCTGCATTCGGTGCTCGACGTGCCCGGGCACGGCGAAGTGCACACCATCTGCGTGCACCTGGGGCTGCGTGAGAGCCAGCGCCAGCAGCAGCTGACATTGTTGTGCCGGTTGCTCGACAGCCTCGACCCCGCTGCGGCCGTCATCGTTGCCGGCGATTTCAACGACTGGCGCGTGCGCGCCGACGAAGCCCTGGCCGGCTGCCACATGACCGAAGTGTTCGTCGAAGCCTTCGGCAGCGCGGCCAAGACGTTCCCGGCGCGGCTGCCGCTGCTCAGGCTCGACCGTATCTACATTCGCAATGCGACGGCCCACATGCCCAAGGTCCTGTCGCGCAAACCCTGGTCCCATCTTTCCGATCATGTGCCCCTCGCAGTGGAGGTTCGCCTATGAGCGAGCAATGGCGTGACAACAACGAAATCCAGCTGCTGATCAATGGCGAGGAGTTCTTTCCGGCGGTCTTCGAGGCGATTGGCCAGGCCCGTGAAGAAGTGTTGATCGAAACCTTCATTCTCTACGAGGACGAAGTGGGCAAGAATCTGCAACGGGTGCTGATCGAAGCGGCGCAACGCGGCGTGCGCGTGGAAGTGCTGGTGGACGGCTATGGCACGGCCGAGCTGAGCACCCAGTTCCTACGCGAACTGGCCGACGCCGGTGTGCAGCTGCTGGCCTTCGATCCGCAGCCGCGGGTGATGGGCGTGCGGACCAATCTGTTCCGTCGCCTGCACCGCAAGATCGCCGTGATCGACGGCGAAATCGGCTTCGTCGGCGGCATCAACTACAGCTCCGACCACCTGGCCGACTCCGGCGAGCCGATGGCCAAGCAGGATTACGCGGTGCGCGTGCGTGGCCCCATCGTGGCGGATCTGCACCGTGCCACGCTCGCCCTGCTCGATCGAACCAGCAAGGTCGTGCGCAGCCGCGCGCCGTGGCGCTCGCGCAGCCCTTCGCCGGACGCCGACAGCGCCAGTGCGCGGCTGATGCTGAGTATCCGCGACAACGACCAGCACACCACCGATATCGAAGAGCAGTACCTCAAGGCCATTCGGGGCGCACGCGAACGGATCATCATCGCCAACGCCTATTTCTTCCCCGGCTACCGCTTCCTGCGCGAACTGCGCAACGCGGCCCGCCGCGGCGTGGACGTGACGCTGATTCTGCAGGGCATGCCGGACATGCCGCTGGTGCGCCTGTGCTCGCGGCTGCTCTACAACTACCTGCTGCGTGATGGCGTGGTCATCCGTGAATACTGCCAGCGGCCATTGCATGGCAAGGTCGCTGTGATCGACCGTGAATGGTCGACCGTGGGCTCCAGCAACCTCGATCCGCTGAGCCTGTCGCTGAACCTTGAGGGTAACCTGATCATCAAGGACCGCCGCTTCAACGAGCGCTTGCACGATCACCTGGAGGAGCTGGCGCGCAGCACCTGCAAGTCGATCAGCCTGCAACGCGTACTGCGCGGCTACTGGTGGCGGGCGCCGATCATCTTCCTCACCTTCCACTTCCTGCGTCATTTCCCGGCGATGGTCGGGTTCATCCCGGCGCACTCGCCCAAGCTGGTGCCGCTGATCGATGTCGAACCGCAGCATTGCCAGGCCCCGGCGCTGGATCGCAAGGAGACGGTATGACGACCTCATCGCCGAGCGCGCCGAAGGCTTCGCCGAAATCCAGCAAGTGGGTGTGGGCCAAGCGCGGCATGACCGTGTTGTGCTTCATCCTGGTCCCGGTACTGGTGTTCATGCTGGTCAAGAACCTCGACTGGCAGGAGGTCAAGCATGCGCTGAGCTCCTACAAGTTGAGCACCTTGCTGATCGGCGCCGGTATCGTCGCGGCAAGCTACCTGACGTTTGCCAGCTACGACGTGCTGGCCAAGCGATACATCGGCCACGACGTGCCCAATCGGCAGGTACTGCCACTGGCATTCGTCTGCTACGCGTTCAACCTCAACCTGGGCTCATGGGTGGGTGGGATCGCCTTGCGTTACCGGCTGTACTCCAAGCTGGGCCTGGACGCCACGGCCATTACCAAGATCGTGAGCCTGTGCCTGATCACCAACTGGCTGGGCTACCTGTTCGTCGCCGGTACGCTGTTCGCCATGGGCCTGCCGGCACTCCCCGAGGGCTTCAAGATCGGCAGCACCGGGCTGCAGATCATTGGTGTGGTGATCATCCTGCTGGGGCTCGCGTACCTGGCGGCCTGCCGCTTCTCGAAAAAGCGCACCTGGACCATTCGCAAGCAGGAGATCCTCCTGCCCTCGTTCAAAATGGCGCTGACCCAGGCCTGCCTGGGTGCGTTGAACTGGAGCTTGATGGGTCTGCTGGTGTGGTCGTTGCTGCCGGATAAAGTGGGCTACCCGACCATTCTGGCGATCCTGCTGATCAGCAGCATCGCCGGGGTCATCACGCACATTCCAGCGGGCTTGGGTGTGCTGGAAACCATCTTCATCACCTTGTTGCAGGGTCAGTACTCCAAGGGTGCGCTGCTGGCGGCGTTGATCGCCTACCGCGCGCTGTATTTCCTATTGCCCCTGGCGATTGCCTGCGTGGTGTACCTGGTGCTGGAAAAGCGCACGCGGACCATCGAAAAGCACCGTGAAGCGGATGCAGGCACCGGCGCCAGCTAGTCCTGTCTAGATGCGCCTGGCCAACATCGAGCGCACGGTGGAGGTCAGGTGATCCAGGGTGAAGGGCTTGGTCAGCACCTGGGAAGCGGCGGTGGACAAGCTTTCGGCATCCACCTTCTGATCCGCGTAACCGGTGATGAACAGCACTTTCAGATAGGGTTCGAGCGACCAGGCGGCGTCCGCCACCTGGCGGCCGTCGAGCCCACCGGGCAGGCCGATGTCGGTGATCAGCAGGTCCGCCTTGACCCCGCCCTGCACCAGCGACAAACCTTCCACGCCATTCGCCGCTTCCAGTACGCGATAACCTTTTTCCCGCAACGCTTCGCCAACCATCTGCCGCAATGTGCCCTCGTCGTCGATCAGCACAATGGTTTCACCGGTGGCATCGGTGTCCATCGGCGAGCCGCTGGGCAGCGGCAATGGCGCGACCACTTCGCCCTCATGCCGCGGCAGGAACAGGTGCATGGCCGTGCCCTGTCCGGGCGTGGAATCGATGCGGATCTGCCCGCCGGACTGGCGCACGAAGCCGTAGACCATCGACAGGCCCAGCCCCGTGCCTTGCCCCAGCGGCTTGGTGGTGAAGAACGGATCGAACACTCGCGTAACCGTCTGCGGGTCCATGCCAGTGCCGCTGTCGGTCACGCTCAGGCACACGTACTGCCCGGGTTGCAGGTCGTTCTCGGTGCGCGCCCGAGCGAACTGATGGTGATTGCGAGCGCGCAGCCACAGACTGCCGCCTTCGGGCATCGCATCGCGCGCGTTGATGCACAGGTTGAGCAGTGCGCTTTCCAACTGGTTGGCGTCCACGCGCACCCACCACACGTCGTCATCGCTCTGGGCGCTGAATTCGATGCTCGGGCCTAGGGTCTGGCGGATCAGGTCTTCGAGGTCGGCGATCAGCACCGGCGGCTCGACCGCACGCGGTGCCAGGGTCTGACGCCGGGAGAAGGCCAGCAGTCGGTGGGTCAACGTCGCGGCCCGAGCCGATGCACCCAGCGCGGCGTCGATGTACCGCTTGAGCTCGGTGGTGCGGCCTTGTTCGACACGCTGGCGAAGCAGCTCCAGGCTGGCACTGATGCCGGTCAGCAGGTTGTTGAAATCGTGGGCCAGGCCGCCGGTCAACTGGCCGACCGCTTCCATCTTGAGGCTGTGGCGCAGTTGCTCTTCGACCTGCTGCAGCATCACGGCGCGCTCGCGCTCCTCGGTCACATCGCGGCCCACGGAGTGGAACGCGTTGTCCGTGGGCACGGCGGCCCAGGCGATCCAGCGATAGCTGCCATCGCGGTGCCGCACTCGGCAGGTCATGTCATGCAGGCGTTCGCCGCGGTACAGCGGCACCATCGCAACGGCCACGGCATCGTGATCGTCGGGGTGGATCAGGTCGACCGCATGCCGGCCCAGCAGCTCTTCAGCCTTCCAGCCCAGTACCCGCGACCAGGCAGGGTTGATGGCCCTGACCTCCAGCTTGCGGCTGGTCACCAGCATGATGTCGGAAGACAGGTCCCAGAATCGGTTGCGCTCGGCCGTGCGCGCCATGGCTTCGCGTTCGAAATCCTCGGCGGCCTGCTCGGCCTTTTCCCTGGCCTGCAGGGTCGCCGTGGTTTCGATGACCGTATCGAGCATGCCGACGATGGTGCCGTGCTCGTCGCGCACCGGGCTGTAGCAGAACGTGAAGTACGCCTGCTCGGCCCGACCGTTGCGATGGATGACCAGGGGAAAGTTTTCGATGAAGGTCGCTTCGCCTTCAAAGGCGCGGTCCATGATCGGCTTGATCTCGTCCCACACCTCGCTCCAGACGATATGTATCGGTACCCCGAGCGCTGGCGGCTTGCCCGTCAGCAAGGGCGCGAACGCATCGTTGTACAGCATGATGCGTTCGGGACCCCAGGCCAGACAGCCGGGAAAGCGCGACGCCAGCAACATGTCGACGGCGATGCGCAGGGCTGCAGGCCAACTGTGGATCGGTCCCAGTGAGGTCGCTGCCCAGTCGTGGCAGCGTACTTGCTCGCTCATGCCCTCTCGGGAAAAGGGAAATGGCTCGGTCATGTTCAACTCAGGCAGTGGATCGCGCAGCAACCATAGCATCCGCACGGGTCTGCGGCGACCCACCTGTGCCTCTGCGGCTCAGGAAAAACCGGTCACCGCGTGCGGTACATAGGGCTTTTCCAGGCGCGCCGTTTCTTCTTCGGTCAACGACAGCTGCAGTGCGGCCAGGGCATCGTCCAACTGCGCAGCCTTGGAGGCACCGACGATCGGCGCCGACACACCGGGCTTGTTCAACACCCAGGCCAGTGCTACCTGGGCCATGGGCACGCCACGTTCCTGGGCGATCTGCTCGACCACATCGATGACCCTGCCATCCTCGGCCTCGGTGGCGGCATAGAACGACTGCCCGGAAATATCGGTACGGGTGCGTTCGGTCTGCACGCCGTGCGGGCGGGTCAGCCTGCCACGGGCCATCGGGCTCCAGGGCATGAGGCCTACGCCCTGGTCCAGGCACAGCGGAATCATCTCGCGCTCTTCTTCGCGGTAGATCAGGTTGAGGTAGTTCTGCATCGAGACGAAGCGGCTCCAGCCATGACTGGCCGCGACCTGCTGGGCCTTGCCGAACTGCCAGGCGTACATCGACGAAGCACCTATGTAGCGCGCCTTGCCGGCCTTGACCACGTCATGCAGCGCTTCCATCGTCTCTTCGATCGGCGTGTGGTAGTCCCAGCGGTGGATCTGGTACAGGTCGACGTAGTCGGTGCCCAGCCGCTGCAGGCTGGCATCGATGCTGGCCATGATCGCCTTGCGCGACAGGCCCTGCTCGTTGGGCTCGTTCGAGCCCTCCCACATGTTGGCCGGGAAGAACACCTTGGTGGCGATCACGGTTTCTTCGCGACGGGTGAATTCCTTGAGCAGCTTGCCGACGATGACTTCGGACGTGCCGGCCGAATAGCTGTTGGCCGTGTCGAAGAAGTTGATGCCCTGCTCCACCGCATGCTTGATGATCGGGCGGCTGGCGTCTTCGCCCAGGGTCCAGGGGTGGGTACCGGCATCGGGTTCGCCGAAGGTCATGCAGCCCAGGCACAGGCGGGAGATATCCAGGCCGGTGTTGCCCAGCTTGACGTATTTCATGGAGTGGCTCCTGCGGTGGACCGCGCGACATGCCGATCCGATGCCCGTTACCTTAGCGCCCACCGCCCACCGACATAACCCCCAGGCGTCGCACCTGAGCTATGCAGAAATTCACAAGCGCGGCAGCACGGCCATGCAGGTGCGCACGAATTCGCCGACCGCCTGGATGCGTGGCGTGGCGCGCACGTCTTCGTGGAACGCCATCCAGACTTCGATGTTCAAGGTGTTCGCCTCCGGATCGACCCGTTGCAGGGCATGTTCGGCAGCGATGAACGCCGGCAGGCAGACGATACCCGCTGCGCCGGCGGCCGCCAGTGCCTGCACGCGCAGGTCATTGCTGCACAACACGAACTCGCCTCCCTTGGCCTGCTCCACCAGCCAGCGATGCTGGAGGGATTTGGCTTGCGAAGCGTCGTAGCCGATGAAGCGCGGCTTCGCTGCCTGAGCCAGGTAAGCAGGGCTGGCATACAGCGCATAGTCCAGGTGCCCGAGCAGACTGGCCACCAGAGTCGACTCCAGCGGCCGCGCCAGGCTGACCGCCACGTCCGCCTCCCGGCGCGCCAGCGAGGTTCGCGACTTGGTGCCCACCAGGCGCAGTGACAGCGCCGGGTGCTGCGCCAGCAAGGCACCGGCATGGGGCGCGATCAGGCTGCCCAGCAACACCGGCGGCGCCGACAGCACCACTTCGCCCTGCACGTCCGGCTGGTCGGCACCGGCGTAATGCTCCAGAGCGAACGAAGAAGCGCTCATCTGCTCGGCGAACTCGGCAATCCGCAGCCCCTGGTGCGTCAGTACGTAGGCGCGAGAGCGACGGTCGACCAGCTTGAGGTTGAGCGCTGTTTCCAGTGAAGCAATGCGCCGGGCCACAGTGGCATGGTCCACCGCCAGCGCCTTGGCCGCCGACGCCAGCGAGCCGGCTCGCACGAAGGCCGCAAAGTGCCTCAGATCTTCCCAATCGAACATGGATACCCTCGTCAGTGAGAGGCCATGATACCCCTGGGTCCATGCAAACCCTGCATTCATATCGGCAACATTTCGCCCCCTGTAGCAGCGGCGCGAGCCGCGTCGGCGGTATATGCGGTGTACTTGCAGGATCGCGGTAAAGCTGGACGCGGCTTGCGCCGCTGCTACAGGGCGATAGCGCCCGTCGATAAAAAACACTTGCCGAAGCCTGTTCTTGGTATACCATAATACCAGATACACACTCTCCAAGAAGGAAACAGGCATGAGCTTCGAGATCCGCAAAATCGTCACCTACTCCGAAGAGACCCGCATCGAAGGCGGCAAGGCCACCGACACTCCGGTGACCATGGTCGGCCTCGCGGTCGTCATCAAGAACCCCTGGTTGGGCCGCGGCTTCGTGGATGACTTGAAGCCGGAGATCAAGGCCAACTGCTCGGACCTCGGGGCTTTGATGGTCGAGCGTCTGGTGGCCAGCATCGGTGGTGCCGACAAGATCGAGGCTTACGGCAAGGCTGCGGTGGTCGGTGCCGATGGCGAGATCGAGCACGCTTCGGCCGTGATCCATACCCTGCGTTTCGGCAACCACTACCGCGAGGCGGTGCAAGCCAAGAGCTACCTGAGCTTCACCAACAAGCGTGGCGGGCCCGGCACCTCGATCCAGATCCCGATGATGCACAAGGACGACGAGGGCCTGCGTTCCCATTACGTCACGTTGGAAATGCAGATCGAGGACGCGCCGCGCGCCGACGAAATCGTCGTGGTCCTGGGCTGCGCCAACGGCGGGCGCCTGCATCCGCGCATCGGCAACCGCTACATCGACCTGGAAGAACTGGCCGCCGAAAAGGCCCAGTGATCCACCTGACTCAGGAGCGCTCCATGATTCGGCTTACCGCTGAACGCACTGCGGCCGGTACCAGTTACCTTGCCGCCGGTGACGGCCCGCCCGTGGTGTTCATCCATGGCGTGGGCTTGAACAAGGAAATGTGGGGAGGCCAGTTCGTCGGGCTGATGCCGCACTATCGGGTCATCGTCTACGACATGCTGGGGCATGGCGCCAGCGCGCAGCCCGCGCCTGGCACGGCGCTGCTGGGTTATGCCGACCAGTTGCTCGAATTGCTGGATCACTTGCAGTTGCCAGCGGCAACGGTCATCGGGTTCTCGATGGGTGGGCTGGTGGCACGGGCGTTTGCCTTGCACTATCCCGAGCGGCTACAGGCCCTGGTAGTGCTCAACAGCGTGTTCAACCGCAGCGCCGAACAACGCGCCGGTGTGATAGCGCGCACCGGGCAAGCCGCCGAGCACGGCCCCGATGCCAACGCCGAGGCCGCGCTGTCGCGCTGGTTCAGCCGCGAGTATCAGGCGGCCAACCCGGCGCAGATCGCGGCGCTGCGCGAGACGCTGGCCGGCAACGATCCCCAGGGCTACCTGACCACCTACGAGCTTTTCGCTACCCAGGACATGTACGGAGCCGAGGAACTGGGTCGCATCCAGGCGCCGGCGCTGATTGCAACGGGCGAACTCGATCCGGGCTCCACGCCGCAGATGGCCCGTGAAATGGCCGAGCGCATCCCCCACGCCGAAGTGGCGATACTCTCCGAACAACGGCACATGATGCCCGTGGAATCGCCTCGGCTGGTCAACCAGACGTTGTTGAAATTTCTTACCCGGGCCCAGCGCCTGGACAATCAGGCACAGGGGATCGTCGCATGACCCTTTCACGCTTTCAGATGTGCATCGGCGGCCAGTGGGTCGATGCGCTGTCCGGCAAGACCTTCGAAAGTCACAACCCGGCGCTCGCGCAACCCTGGGCGCTGCTGCCCGACGCCGACGAGGCCGACGTCGACCGCGCCGTGCAGGCCGCACAGCGGGCATTCGAATCGCCGGCCTGGCGCGGGCTGACCGCCACGGCGCGGGGCAAGCTGCTGCGCCGGCTGGGCGACCTGATTGCCGACAACAAAGAGGCGCTGGCCCAGCTGGAGAGCCGTGACAACGGCAAGCTGATTCGCGAAACCCGCGGTCAGGTGGGCTACCTGCCTGAATTTTTCCACTACACCGCAGGCCTGGCCGACAAGCTGGAAGGCGGTACGCTGCCGCTCGACAAGCCCGACCTGTTCGCCTACACCGTGCACGAACCCATCGGCGTGGTCGCCGGGATCATTCCCTGGAACAGCCCGCTGTACCTGACGGCGATCAAGCTAGCGCCGGCGCTGGCCGCCGGCAATACCATCGTCCTCAAGCCATCCGAACACGCCAGCGCGACCTTGCTCGAACTGGCCCGCCTGGCCCTCGAAGCCGGCATTCCGCCGGGCGTGGTCAACGTCGTCACCGGCTATGGGCCGAGCACCGGCGCCGCCCTCACCCGCCACCCACTGGTGCGCAAGATCGCCTTCACCGGCGGTGCCGCCACCGCGCGGCATGTGGTGCGCAGCAGCGCCGAGAACTTCGCCAAGCTGTCGCTGGAACTGGGCGGCAAGTCGCCGAACATCATTTTCGCCGATGCCGACCTGGACAGTGCCATCAATGGCGTGGTGGCCGGCATCTACGCTGCCTCCGGGCAAAGCTGCGTGGCCGGCTCGCGCCTGCTGGTGCAGGACGAGATCTACGACGAGTTCGTCGAGCGCCTGGTAGAACGCGCCCGACGCATCAAGATCGGCAACCCGCAAGACGAAGCGAGCGAGATGGGCCCGATGGCCACCGCTCAGCAATTGGCCGTGGTGGAAAATCTGGTCGCGCAAGCCGTGCAAGAAGGCGCTACCCTGCGCATGGGCGGCCAGCGTGCGCAGACCGACAGCGACGGCTGGTACTACCAACCGACGCTGTTCGAGTGCGACAGCCATTCGATGAAAATCATGCAGGAAGAAGTGTTCGGTCCGGTGGCGTCGGTGATTCGATTCTCCACTGAAGCCCAGGCGCTGGCCATGGCCAACGACTCGCAATTCGGCCTCGCGGCCGGCATCTGGACCCGTGACCTGGGCCGTGCCCATCGCCTGGCCCGCGACGTGCGCTCCGGCATCATCTGGGTCAACACCTACCGCGCGGTATCGGCCATGGCACCGATCGGTGGCTTCAAGAACAGCGGCTATGGCCGTGAAAGCGGGATCGATTCGGTGCTGGCCTACACAGAACTCAAAACGGTATGGATCAACCTGTCCCAGGCCCCCATGCCCGACCCATTCGTGATGCGTTGAGGTAATTTGAAATGATAGAGCCCGGCATCTACAAAGAAGTGATGGCCTCCTTCCCCTCCGGGGTGACGGTGGTCACCACGCTGGACCCGGAAGGTGGCATCGCCGGCATCACCGCCAGCGCCTTCAGCGCGCTGTCGATCGACCCGGCGCTGGTATTGTTCTGCCCCAACTACCAGTCGGACACCTACCCGATCCTGCGCGACAGCAAGCGCTTCGCCATTCACCTGCTGTCTGCCGACCAGCAGGCGGAGGCCTACGCGTTCGCCAGCAAGGGCAAGGAAAAGGCCCGCGCCATCGCCTGGCATCTCAGCGAACTGGGCAACCCGCTGCTGGAAAACGCCACGGCGATCATCGAGTGCGAACTGTGGCGTGAATACGACGGTGGCGACCACGCCATCATCGTCGGCGCGGTGAAGAACCTGATCCTGCCCAGCGAGCCGTTGGCCCCCATGCTCTACCATCGCGGCAAACTGGGTGCGATGCCGAGCCTGGGCTGACCGACCCTGCGCTGAGCGCTCCTGTCGACCGGACCTGGGCAAATCACCGGTCGCGGGTCGGCAGCGCCGGGTGGCGTGTTAGACTCGCCGCTGTTTTTTTGCCTTTTCAACAGAGCGGACCCGATGAAACGCCTGCCCCTCGACGACAGCTTCAAGGTCAATCGCAACCCCGTCACCCTGCGCGAAATCGTGCTCGACAAGTTGCGCAGCGCCATCATGAATTTCCAGCTTCTGCCCGGCGACCGCCTGGTGGAACGCGACCTGTGCGAGCGCCTGGGCGTGAGCCGCACCTCGGTGCGTGAAGCCCTGCGCCATCTCGAATCCGAAGGCCTGGTGGAGTTCGCCGACGCCAAGGGCCCGCGCGTGGCGATCATCACCCTGGAAGACGCCCGCGACATCTATGAACTGCGCTGCGTGCTCGAGGGCCTGATCGTCCAGCTGTTCACCCTCAATGCCAAGGCCAAGGACATCCGCGCCCTGGAAAAGGCGCTGGCGGTCAACCGCAAGGCCCTTGAGGAACGCGCGCTGTCGGACGTGCTCAACTCCGTCCAGGGCTTCTACGACGTGCTGCTCGAAGGCTCCGGCAATCAGGTCGCCGCGACCCAGCTGCGTCAGTTGCAGGCGCGCATCAGCTACCTGCGGGCCACCTCGGTGTCGCAGGAAAACCGCCGCGGCGTCAGCAGCGACGAGATGGAGCGCATCGTTGCCGCGATCAAGAGTGGCGACCCGATGGCGGCGCACCAGGCCTCGGTCGATCACGTGCGCGCTGCGGCCAAGGTGGCTTTGGAGTCGTTGCGCCAGCAACGCAACGACGACCACAAGGTCCGCGACATCGCTGCGCCCATCGCCCTCGACGAACCCCGTATCGGACGCTGACATGGCCACTCCCCGGTTCTGCCCACATTGCGGTGCCGGCGGCCTGAGCCTGGGCATTCCGGCGGGCGATACCCATGAGCGGACCTTCTGCGCCGGTTGCGGGCACGTGCATTACGTCAACCCGAAAGTCATCACCGGCTGCATCGTCGAAGCCGATGGCAAGTACCTGTTGTGTCAGCGTGCCATTCCGCCGCGACCCGGCACCTGGACCCTGCCCGCCGGCTTCATGGAAAGCGGCGAGACCACCGAGGAAGGTGCCCTGCGCGAGCTGTGGGAAGAAGCCGGCGTGCGCGCCGAGATCATCTCCCCGTATTCGATCTTCAGCGTGCCGCGCATCAGCGAGGTGTACATCATCTTCCGCGCCATGGCCCTGGAGGTGACGGACGACTTCGGTCCGGAAACCGCCGCGCGGCAGTTCTTCGCGCCGGCGGACATTCCCTGGGACAGCATCTACTACCCCGCCATCCGGCAGATCCTGGAACGCTACATTCAGGAACGCGCGACCGGTACCTACGGCATCTACATGGGCAATGACGACACCGGTCGCATTCACTTCATGCGCTAGCCGACGATCGCCTCGCACCCCTCCACGATGATCACCTCGGCCCTGGCAGCACCTGCGCGCAGGCTGGCTGCGGCCTGGTATTCGCTGGACTGGTAGCAGGCCTGCGCCTGGGCGTACGAATCGAACTCGATGACCACGCTGCGCTGCGGCGTGGCCCGGCCTTCCATGGCCTGCGAACGGCCGCCTCTAGCCAGCAGGCGGCCGCCGTACTGGGCGAAAACCGCGGGTGCGCGCTGGGTGTAGAGCCCGTATTGCGCCGGATCGGTGACGTCCACATGAGCAATCCAATAAGCCTTCATTTTCACCTCGACAGGGGGATTGTTTGCGTATTATGGTATACCACGATTCAGCTGATTATCCCAACCAGTCAGCCACGATCGGTCAGCCCGGATCCGTATCCAAGTGCGTATCAAAGAGCCCGTAAAGAAAGAGCCCGTAAAAGAGAGTGCAGGCATGGCGTTCAACAGCATCGAAGAAATCATCGAGGACTTTCGCCAAGGCAAGATGGTGTTGCTGGTGGACGACGAGGACCGCGAAAACGAAGGCGACCTGCTGCTTGCCGCCGACTGCTGCACGGCCGAAGCGATCAGCTTCATGGCCCGCGAAGCCCGGGGCCTGATCTGCCTCACCCTCACCGACGAACGCTGCCAGCGGCTGGGCCTGGAGCAGATGGTCCCCAGCAACGGCAGCGGTTTCGGCACGGCGTTCACGGTGTCCATCGAAGCGGCCAGTGGCGTCACCACCGGCATTTCCGCCGCCGATCGCGCCCGTACGGTCGCCGCTGCGGTAGCGCCACGGGCCGGCGCCGCCGACCTGGTGCAGCCAGGCCACATCTTCCCCCTGCGCGCCCGTGAAGGCGGTGTGCTGACCCGCGCGGGGCATACCGAGGCCGGCTGCGACCTGGCCCGCCTGGCCGGTTTCACGCCCGCCTCGGTGATCGTCGAAGTCATGAAGGATGACGGCACCATGGCCCGCCGTCCGGACCTGGAACTGTTCGCCGCTCGCCATGGCATCAAGATCGGCACCATCGCCGACCTCATCCACTACCGCCTGAGCAACGAACACACGGTCACCCGCATGGGCGAACGCGAACTGCCTACGGTGCACGGTACGTTCCGCCTGGTCAGCTACGAAGACCGCATTCAGGGCGGCGTGCACATGGCCATGGTCATGGGCGACATCCGCCGCGATGAACCGACGCTGGTGCGCGTGCACGTCATCGATCCGCTGCGCGACCTGGTCGGCGCCGAGTACACCGGCCCGGCCAACTGGACGCTGTGGGCCGCGCTGGAAAAAGTCGCCGAGCATGGCGCGGGTGTGGTGGTAGTGCTGGCCAATCATGAATCGTCCCAGGCCCTGCTGGAGCGCGTCCCGCACCTGACCCAGCCGGTGCGCCCCTATTCACGCACCCAGACCCGCATCTATTCGGAAGTCGGCACCGGCGCGCAGATCCTGCAGGACCTGGGCGTCGGCAAACTGCGCCACCTGGGCCCGCCGCTCAAGTACGCAGGCCTGACCGGCTACGACCTGGAAGTGGTCGAAAGCATACCGTTTCACGCGACAACCACTGAGGGCTGAGCCTTGAACGGCAACGGCCCCTGAGGCAATCGATCCACCAGGTCTTCACGACCTGACTGCTCCCGATACGCGGGTGTGGAAACAGCCCGCTCAAACAATGACAAAAGAGGGCGTACACGATGGTATTCAAGAAACGTGCGATAGCGGCGTTGGCTGCGGCGACCCTGGCATTCACGGCAGGCACTGCCGTGGCGGCCGGGACACTGAGTTTCGTCAGTTGGGGCGGCACTACCCAGGACGCGCAGAAGTCGTCGTGGGCCGATCCGTTCAGCAAGAGCAGCGGCACGGCGGTGGTCATGGACGGCCCGACCGACTACGGCAAACTCAAGGCCATGGTCGAGAGCGGCAACGTGCAGTGGGACGTGGTCGACGTGGAAGCCGACTTCGCGCTGCGCGCGGCCAGCGAGGGTCTGCTCGAACCCATGGACTTCAAGGTCATCGACCGCAGCAAGCTCGACCCGCGCTTCGTCTCGGACTACGGCGTGGGCTCGTTCTACTTCTCCTTCGTACTGGGCTTCAACGAAGGCAAGGTCGCCGCCGGCAAGCCGCAGGACTGGACCGCGCTGTTCGACACCAAGACCTACCCCGGCAAACGCGCGCTGTACAAGTGGCCCAGCCCAGGCGTGCTGGAGATCGCCCTGCTGGCCGACGGCGTCGCTGCCGACAAGCTCTATCCGCTGGACCTGGACCGGGCCTTCAAGAAGCTCGACTCGATCAAGAAGGACATCGTCTGGTGGGGCGGCGGCGCGCAGTCCCAGCAATTGCTGGCGTCCGGTGAAGTCGCCATGGGTCAGTTCTGGAACGGTCGTGTTTACGCCCTGCAACAAGACGGCGCCCCCGTGGGTGTGAGCTGGAAGCAGAACCTGGCCATGGCCGACTTCCTCGTCGTGCCCAAGGGTTCGAAGAACAAGGAGGCTGCCATGCGCTTCGTGGCCAACGCCACCAGCGCCAAGGGCCAGGCCGACTTTTCCAACCTGACGGCCTACGCGCCGGTCAACACCGAAAGCGTGCAGCGCCTCGACTCCGTCCTGGCACCCAACCTGTCGACCGCGCACGTCGACGACCAGATCACTCTGGACTTCGCCTACTGGGCCAAGAATGGTCCCTCTATCGCGACACGGTGGAACGAATGGCTGGTCAAGTGAAGCTGTCCTCGCCCTCCGCTCTGGGCAGCACCGGGGGCGCCGCCGGCGGCCCCGGTGCACTGCATGCGGTCCAGCCACGAGCGAGCCTGATTCAGCGCTGGCGGGGTTCGGGCAACCTGCTGCCGGCGCTGTTGTTCCTTGGCCTGTTCTTCTTCGCTCCACTCATCGGCCTGCTGGTGCGCGGCGTGCTGGAACCGACGCCGGGGCTGGACAACTACCGTGAGCTGTTCGCCAACTCGGCCTACGCCAGGGTGTTGTTCAACACCTTCTCGGTGGCCGGGCTGGTGACCCTGTTCAGCGTGTTGCTGGGCTTTCCCCTTGCGTGGGTGATCACCCTGGTTCCGCGCGGCTGGGGCCGCTGGATCTTCAGCATCGTGCTGCTGTCGATGTGGACCAGCCTGCTGGCGCGCACCTATTCCTGGCTGGTATTGCTCCAGGCGTCGGGGGTGGTCAACAAGCTGCTCATGGCGCTGGGCATCATCGACCAGCCGCTGGAGATGGTGCACAACCTCACCGGCGTGGTGATCGGCATGAGCTACATCATGATCCCGTTCATCGTGCTGCCGCTGCAGGCGACCATGCAAGCGATCGACCCCATGGTGCTGCAGGCCGGTGCCATCTGCGGCGCCAGCCCCTGGACTAACTTCTTTCGGGTGTTCCTGCCGCTGTGCCGCTCGGGGCTGTTCTCCGGCGCCTTGATGGTGTTCGTCATGTCGCTGGGTTACTACGTCACCCCGGCCCTGCTGGGGGGGCACAGAACATGATGCTGCCCGAGTTCATCGTGCAACAGGTGCAATCGTTCCTCAATTGGGGCCTGGCCAGTGCCGCTGCGGCGCTATTGGTGCTGATCACCCTGGTGCTGTTCTATTTCTACCTGAAGCTGCAACCGGAATCCCCGGTTGGCGCCAGCAATTCGAGGTAAGTCATCATGCTTCTTACCCCCAATGCCATGAGCCGGCGCCTGCGCGTCGGCCTGTACCTCACCACAGCTGCGATCGGCCTGTTCCTGCTGCTGCCGATCGTCTTCATCGTGCTGCTGTCGTTCGGCTCGTCCCAATGGCTGGTGTTTCCACCTCCGGGCTGGACTACCAAATGGTACCTGCAGTTCTTCGCCAACCCGGAGTGGATGGCGGCGGCCTGGTCGAGTCTGAAAGTCGCAGCGCTCACCACTGTCTTCGCCGTGCTGCTGGGCCTGCCCACGGCCTTTGCACTGGTGCGCGGCAAATTTCCGGGGCGCGAGCTGCTGTATGCGTTGTTCACCCTGCCGATGATCGTGCCGCTGGTGATCATCGCCGTGGCCGTGTACGCGCTGTTCCTCAAGCTGGGCTACACCGGCACGCTGTTCTCCTTCGTGGTCAGCCACGTGATCGTCGCCCTGCCCTTCACCATCATCTCGATCATCAACTCGCTGAAACTGTTCGACCAGTCCATCGAGGATGCCGCGGTGATCTGCGGCGCGTCGCGCCTGCAGGCGATCTTCAAGGTCACCTTCCCGGCGATTCGGCCGGGCATGGTGGCCGGTGGCCTGTTCGCGTTCCTGGTCTCGTGGGACGAGGTGGTGCTCAGCGTGATGATGGCCAGCCCGACCCTGCAGACCCTGCCCGTGAAAATGTGGACCACCCTGCGCCAGGACCTGACGCCGGTGATCGCCGTCGCCTCGACGCTGCTGATCGCCCTGTCGGTGCTGGTCATGGTGGTCGCCGAAATCATTCGTCGCCGTAACCCCGTCAACGCCTAGGAGCTGGACATGAGTGCAGTGATCAAACAACAACAGGCCGTGCAGGCCGGCGACACCCTGGTCAGCCTGCGCGGCTTGAACCGTCACTATGGCGACTTCGCCGCCGTCGACAATATCGACCTGGACATCAAGGACGGTGAGTTTCTGACCTTCCTCGGCTCCAGCGGCTCGGGCAAGAGCACCACGCTGTCGATGCTGGCCGGGTTCGAGACGCCCAGCTCCGGAGAAATTCTGGTCGGCGGCCAGTCACTGGTGAACGTGCCGCCGCACAAGCGCGGGATCGGCATGGTGTTCCAGCGCTACTCGCTGTTTCCGCACCTGTCGGTGCGCGACAATATTGCTTTCCCATTGGACATCCGCAAACTGAGCCGCGCCGAACGCGACCGCAAGGTCGATGCGATGCTCAAGCTGGTGCAACTGGAGGCCTTCGCCCACCGCCGCCCGGCGCAGCTGTCCGGTGGCCAGCAGCAACGGGTGGCCATCGCCCGTGCGCTGGTCTACGAGCCGCGCATCCTCCTGATGGATGAGCCGCTGGGCGCCTTGGACAAGAAGCTGCGCGAAGACCTGCAGGACGAACTGCGGCAGTTGCACCGACGCCTGGGCATCACCATCGTCTACGTGACCCATGACCAGGAAGAAGCTATGCGCCTGTCGCAACGCATCGCCATCTTCAGCCACGGCAAGATCGTCGGACTGGGCAGCGGCTACGACCTCTACCAGAACCCGCCCAATGCCTTCGTCGCGTCGTTCCTGGGCAATTCCAACTTTCTCAAGCTGACCACCACCAGCAACGGTTCCGCCACCTTCGAAGGCGCCAGCCTGGGCATGCGCCTGACCCCCGGCGCCAATGTCGGGCAGCAGGTGCTGCTGATGGTACGTCCGGAGAAGGCCCAGGCCTTGAGCGTTGCCCAGGCGGCAGAGCAACCGCTATTGCCAGGCTGGAACCAGATTCCGGCCACCGTCACCGAGACCCTGTTCCTGGGTGAAAGCCAGACCTGCAGCGTTGTCACCCGCGGCGGTACGGCGATGACGGTCAAAGCCTTGTCAGCGGCCGGTATGCCCCTGCAGGCCGGTGAGCAGGTCCAGGTGCGCTGGGCAGCGGCAGACGCTTGCGTGTACACGCACTGGGAAGAAGGCGATCTGAACAAGGCGGCCGGCGCACACTGATCTGTCGACACACCCAGCAATCGCCGCAACGCAAAAGGCCCCGAACGATCGGGGCCTTTTTGCAACTGATCGCCGGGTAGCCAGCGCTACTTGGCGTATCCGGCCCGCAGTCGTTCGGCACGTTGCTGCTTACGGGTCGCCAGGCAGTAGAACAGCGGACCGGTGACCACGATGCCCACCAGCCAGGACAGGTCCGCGCCTTCGACCAGATGGGCATAGGGACCGACATACAACGCGGTGTTGGCGAATGGCAACTGCACAGCGATGCCACAGGCGTAGGCGATGATCGCGTGCCAATTGAAGCGGCCGTACTGGCCGCCATCGGCTGCAAAGATCGACTCGATGTCGTAGTCGCCGTACTTGATCAGGTAGAAGTCGATCAGGTTGATGCAGGCCCACGGCACCAGTACCAGCAGCAGCGCCAGGATCAAGCCGATGAAGTCTTGGATGAAGTCGCCCGACGCGCCCACCGCCACCACACAGCACCCGCTCAACACCAGCGCCGACAGCACGATGCGCACCTTCACACTCGGCGTCCAGTGGGCGATGAACGTCTGCACGGCGGTGACGATGGCCAGTACCGCACCGTACAGGTTCAGCGCGTTGTGGCTGATGATGTTGAGCAGGAACAGCAACATCAGCACGGGGCCCAGCACGCCGGTCGCCTGCTCAACCGCAGTCATCGCTTCGGTGCCTGGCGGGGTTGCCAGCACCACTACGGCGCCGAAGCTGAACGACAGGATGGTGCCCAGCGTGGCACCGGCGTAGGTGGCCCAGAACGGCTTGGCGATGCCGATATCGCTGGGCAGGTAGCGGGAGTAGTCCGATACATAAGGCGAAAAACTGACCTGCCAGATCACCCCCAGCGACACCGTGGCGATGAATCCTGCCAGGGTGAATCCGCCTCGGGTCAGGAAATCGACCGGCAGCGGCTGACTGAACACGAAGGCGAAGCCGGCGAGCAGCGCGCCGCCCATGACCCAGGTGCCGATCCGGTTCAAGGTGTGAATGAAGCGGTAGCCGAGCACGCCGATGGCGGTCGCGGCCAGGGCGCCGATGAGGCTGCCCAGAGGCAATGAAATCGGCTCGACCATGGCGTGGATCGATTTCCCGGCCAGCACGATGTTGGAGATGAAGAAACCAACGTAGATCAACGCAGCGAAGAACACGATCAACAGCGCGCCGAACCGACCGAATTGCCCTCGACTCTGGACCATCTGCGGTATACCCAGCCTTGGCCCCTGCGCCGAGGACAGGGCAATGACCACACCCCCCAGGCAATGCCCCAACACGATGGCCAGCAACCCCCAGACGAGATTGAGGTGGAAGACCTGGACCACCATGGCGCCGGTGACGATCGGCAACGGCGCGATGTTGGTGCTGAACCACAGCGTGAAGAGGTCCCGAGCCCGCCCATGGCGCTCGGCGTGGGGGACCTGCTCGACGGTATGGCTCTCGATCAATGGGTCTTGCGATGAACGCTCGGACATAGGTTTTCACTCGAGTCTGTTGTTGTTCTTGTAGGAATCCGGGTCATCAGGCGCAACCCGTTTCTGATAGACAAACCATATTACGGTATACCAAGAAAACGCAAGCGAGCGTCTGACCCTAACCTGTTTCAAAAGACCACCCGGACCGCGGCGAAGCTCTGAAATTGAGGGTTGCACAAACAATTCTTTGGTATACCATCAGACCAATAAATATTCGAACAAACCCGAGGTACCTTTGATGATCGATGCCGAAATCTACAAACAAGTCATGGGCTCGTTCCCCTCTGGCGTGACCGTGATCACCACGCTGGACGATCAAGGCCAGCTCGTGGGCATGACCGCCAGCGCCTTCAGTTCGCTGTCCATCGATCCGGCCCTCGTGTTGTTCTGCCCCAACTACAAGGCCGACTCCTATCCTCATCTGATTCGCAGCAAGCGCTTCGCCATCCATCTGCTCTCCAGCGACCAGCAAGCCGAAGCCTACGCCTTCGCCAGCAAGGGCAAGAACAAGGCCGATGGCATCGCATGGAGCCTGAGCGCGCTGGGCAATCCGGTCCTCGACAACGCCATCGCGGTCATCGAGTGCGAACTGTGGCGGGAATACGAAGGCGGCGATCACGCGATCATGGTCGGCGCGGTCAAGAATCTGCTGGTGCCCAGCGCCCCGCAAACCCCGTTGGTCTATTGCCGCGGAAAAATGGGTGCCCTGCCCACGTTCGCCTGACATATCCCACGCCATTGACTGTCCGGGCCACGGCACGCCCCTGGCCGGGACGAACCACCGCCAACAGATCCGAGGTAGGCAAGATGAAATTTTCGCTGTTCGTGCACATGGAGCGCTGGGACGAGAAGACCAGCCACCGCCAGCTTTTCGAAGACCTGACCGAGCTGACCCTGATGGCCGAAGAAGGCGGGTTCAGCACGGTGTGGATCGGCGAACACCACGCCATGGAGTACACCATTTCCCCCAGCCCCATGCCGCTGCTGGCCTACCTGGCCGGCAAGACCACGACCATTCACCTGGGCGCCGGCACCATCATCGCGCCGTTCTGGCACCCGCTGCGAGTTGCTGGTGAATGCGCCCTGCTGGACGTGATCAGCAACGGACGCATGGAAGTCGGTCTGGCTCGCGGCGCCTACCAGGTAGAGTTCGATCGCATGGCCGGTGGCATGCCCGCCAGCAGCGGCGGTAACGCACTGCGCGAGATGGTGCCGGTGGTGCGCAAGTTGTGGGAAGGCGACTACGCCCATGACGGCGATATCTGGAAATTTCCCACCTCCACCAGCGTGCCGAAGCCGGTCAGGACGCCACCGATGTGGATCGCTGCGCGCGACCCCGACTCGCACAACTTCGCGGTCGCCAATGGTTGCAACGTCATGGTCACGCCGCTGATGAAGGGCGACGAGGAAGTGGTCGATCTGAAGAACAAGTTCGAAGCGGCCCTGGCCAACAACCCGACCGTACCGCGCCCGCAATTGATGGTGCTGCGTCACACCCATGTTCACGGTAACGACGACCCCGAAGGCTGGAAGGTCGGCGCTACGGCGATCTCGCGGTTCTACCGCACCTTCGATGCCTGGTTCGGCAACAAGACCACTCCGGTCAACGGTTTCCTGGAACCCAGCCCGGAATCCAAGTTCGCCGAGCGCCCGGAGTTCGAACTGGAGAACATCCGCAAGAACACCATGATCGGCACACCCGAGCAGGTTATCGCGCGCATCAAGCATTACCAGGAGTTGGGCGTCGACGAGTTCAGCTTCTGGTGCGACAACAGCCTGCCCCATGCCGAAAAGAAGAAATCGCTGGAGCTGTTCATCAATGAGGTGGTGCCGGCGTTCCGATAGCCTTGAAGCGTCAATGAAAGCACCGGGCACTTGCCCGGTTTTTTCATGAGTGACTAAAGCGAGAGGCGGCCTGCATTTCTTCGACAAGCACCTGCACAAGCCTCTGTGCAGGTAGCTCCCTGGCCAGCGGTGCACCCTGCCCCGCCCACTGTGCAGCAAAGTCGTGGCAGCCCTTGGCGCTGGCCGCCCCATGCAAGGCTTTGGCAGCGTCGTAGGCCAGCGGATACTCGGCTGGCAGAGGAATCCTGTCGGCCCCGGACTCCAGGTACAGGCGATTCTCAATGCCCCGGGCCGGGCGGCCGGACAGGTAGCTGGTCACCCGGGTCTGATGGGCCTTAGGACCTTTCAACGCTTCTCGATGCGCTGGCGTTGCACAGGACTCCGGGCACAGGATGAACGCCGTTCCCAACTGACAGGCGCTGGCGCCAAGCATCATCGCTGCATTGATTCCAGCCCCTTCCATGATCCCGCCTGCAGCGATGACTGGCAGATCCACCGCTGCGACGATAATGCGCAACAACGCAAACAGCCCCATCTGCTGGTCTTTACCGAACGCATCATCGAACACGCCGCGATGCCCGCCGGCTTCATAGCCCTGCGCAACGATCACCTGAGCCCCGGCCTGCTCAAGCTGCCGGGCTTCGGACAACGTGGTTGCACAACCCATGGTGTAGATGCCCGCCGACTTGAGTTCTTCGATCCACTGCGCAGGCGGCGCGCCAAAATGAAAGCTGACGACAGCGGGCTTCTCTTCGACGAGCATTTCAAGCATCGCGCGGTCGTCGACAAAGCTTTTGTAGATTTCCTTCAGGACCGTTGGCGGCACACTCTCGAACTCGGCAAAAAAACTCACAAGATGCTTCAGCCACGCCTCGTTTCTGGCGTGATCGAACACCGCAGGGCGATGGCAAAACATATTGACGTTAAAGGGGTTGCCGGTCAGCGCCCTGGTCTGCCGAATGAGCTCCCGCCCCTGCTCTGGCGTACTGGCGCCCAGACCGATGGAGCCCAACGCGCCAGCGTTGGAAACGGCCGCTGCCAATTGCGGCGTCGAGACACCTACCATGGGCGCTTGAATGATAGGGTGCGTTATTCCCCACTCGGACAGCCTGTCGGGTTTTGGCATTTCTTATCCCTCCTCTCGATTGGTCGTGCGGGTTCGCGATCCAACCTGACCTGACCAGTACTAGGCCAGCTTTTCTGCTGGTCCGAAAAACTCATAATGCGCCTGGCCGTCCGGCACGCCCATTTCATGCAGGCTGCGCTTCATGAACGCCATGAACGGCTTGGGGCCCAGAAAATAGGCTTCGACGTCTCGGTCTGCGGGCATCCATTGTTGCAGCTGCTCTATCGAAGGCATGCCGACAGCATCGGGCTGTGCTCCTGAGTCGGCACTGGCTTGGTTATATACGATGTAGGCCTTGAATTGCGGAAAGCGTTGCGACCACTCGCAAAGCAAGTCCTTGAACGCTTGAGCCTGGGCATTTCTTGCGTAGTGGATGAAGACGACTGGACGCTCACCTGCCTGCAGCGCGGTCTCGGCCATGGCGATCGTCGGCGTGATACCCACCCCGCCGCTGATCAGCACCAATGGCTTGGTACCTTCAGCCAGCGTGAAGTTGCCCGAGGGTGGAAACAGCTCGAGCACCGATCCGGCGATGACCTGATCGTGCAGATAATTGGAGGCCACGCCAGTGGGCTCGCGCTTCACACTGATGCGCAGTCCCACCCCTGAGGATGGCGCCGACAGCGAGTAACTGCGACGGTACTCGGTCCCCTCGATGTTCAGACGCAGGCTGATGTATTGCCCCGGTTTGTGCGCGATGACCGGTTTGCCATCGACCGGCTCCAGGTAGAACGACGTGATCTCACTGCTTTCAGGCACTTTGCAGGCGACCCGGAACAAGCGCCCACCGCGCCACCCGCCCGGTGCTGCGGCAACGCTTTCGTACACCTGTTCTTCGGCACCGATCAGCAGGTCGGCGAGCTGTTGATAGGCTGCCCCCCACGCGGCTATCACTTCATCGGTGGCGATGTCTTCACCCAGCACTTCACGAATCGCGCGCAACAGGCAGGCACCCACGATCGGGTAGTGCTCCGGAAGGATTTGCAGCGCGACGTGCTTGTTGACGATCTGGCTTGCCAACGGTCCCAGGTTTTCCAGGCGGTCGATATTGCGGGCATACATCAGCACGCCGTTGGCCAGCGCCCGAGGTTGCGATCCGCTCGCCTGATGCGCCTGGTTGAACAACGGTCTAACCTCTGGATGACCGTCCAGCATGATGGTGTAGAAATGGGTCGCCAATGCCTCACCCCCCGTTTCCAGGAGCGGGATGGTTGCCTTGATGATGTCGCGCTGAGCTTGAGTGAGCATGTGAACTCCGGATGCCGATTAGTGATATCGTCAAAGCAACCGTCATGCCATCAAAAAAACCCAATGAAATCAGGCTACCACTGGTTTTCAAGAGTCGTTTCGACTCGGTTAAAAAGACTCAACCATGAAAGATAAGGTCATTTCGACTCAGTCATCACGCGCGCTCCGGGCGCTTCTACCCCTGCTGGGTGACCTCACGGCCGAGATCAGCGCAGAACATCGTTACCAGCGTGTACTCGATGCGCTACGGGAGCTGGTGCCGACCGATGCCGTCGCTATCCTGCGTCTTGAAGATCACGTGCTGATCCCCGAGGCCGCCCATGGACTTGCGGTCGATGCCATGGCCCGACGGTACCCGGTGGACAGCCACCCGCGCTTGAAAGCCATCATCGAGGCACCGGGCGCGATACTTTTTCCGCCCGACTGCCCTTATCCAGACCCCTACGACGGCCTTATCGGCGCCAGCACGTTGCCGGTGCACGACTGCATGGGTTGCGCCCTGCGCATCAACGAAAAGATTTGGGGTGTCCTGACCCTGGACGCGTTGAAGGTGGGTCAATTCTCCGCAGACGATCTGCAGACGGTGGAAACGTTCGCGCGTTTGGCCGCCGCGACAGTGGTCGCCGCCGGGCATTTCGACCAACTGATGCGCGCTCTCGAGGGTGAACGCAAGCGCGCCGATGCCTACCGACTGGCCCACCAGGGCGGGCCTCAGCGGATGATCGGCACCAGCGAGGCATTCAAACAGTTGCTGGGGGAAATCGACCTGGTGGCGCCCAGTGAACTGACCGTTCTCATCACCGGTGAAACAGGCGTCGGCAAAGAACTGGTGGCGCGTCGGCTCCACAGCCACTCTCACCGCGCCGACAAGCCGATGATCAGCGTCAACTGCGCCGCCTTGCCGGAACACCTTGTCGAAAGCGAACTGTTCGGGCATGTCAAAGGCGCGTTCTCAGGCGCCGTCGAGAATCGCCTGGGCAAATTCGAGATGGCCAGTGGGGGCACGCTGTTCCTCGACGAGATCGGCGAACTGCCGCTGTCGGTGCAGGCCAAGCTGCTTCGGGTGCTGCAAGGCGGTGATATACAGCGCGTAGGGTCCGACCGCTCCCATGTGGTCGATATCCGGCTGCTGGCCGCGAGCAACCGAGACCTGGCTGAAGAGGTTCGAACCGGCCGCTTTCGCGCCGACCTCTATCATCGCCTGACGGTGTATCCGCTGCGCGTGCCGCCGCTGCGAGAGCGCAAGGAGGATATTCTTCTATTGGCCGGCGCGTTCGCCGAGGAAAACCGGTACCGCATGGCACTGCCTCCGGTCAGGTTCGCTGCCCCCGCCAAACAGGCGCTCGGTCACTACGTGTGGCCCGGCAATGTTCGCGAGTTGGAACACCAGATCGCCAGGGCCGTGCTGAAGGCGAAAAAGCGAGTTTCAGGTTCAGCCCGTAAAGACATGCTCGTCCTGATGGCAGACGACTTCGACCTGCCGGCTGCGACGACAACACTCAAAGCAGAACTCCCTGAGTCGCCTGACCCCACTCGGTCTGCGCCTGTCGACTACAAGGCCGCCGTGGATGATTACAAGAGAGAGCTTCTGGAAGGCGCATTGATCCAGCATCGAGGCAATGTCACTGCGGCCGCCAGAAGCCTTGGCCTGGACCGAGCCAATCTGGCAAGGCTTGCGGCACGGCTGGGTGTCAGCGTTCAGCGTGTGTAGCACAAGCTTCAACCCATGCTCATTGCTGAGCATCGAGCGAGCTATCGCGAACTCATGCTACTGCTGTGCAATGACTGAACTTGACAGGACTTCCTCGTCAAATCAAAGATTTAGTAAAAATCGAGAACCGACTCTGGAGCCTGGAGAAACAACTCGATGCAAAACAAAAAAACGAACCGCTGGCCCGTACCCTATAAACACCAACGCAGCAGAAAATTCAGCAGCTTTCTTCAATGGTAACGGCGCCCCCGGCTCAAAACCGGATCGCCCTCATTGCTCGTTGTGGTTAATCAGATAATGTCGCCCTTTCAAAAAAGCGTGTTCCTTATAGCTGTCATGGCGCTGATCTGGGGCGCTGGCTTGCCGGTTTCAAAGATTGGTGTTCAGGCCTTGGGCGCTTGGCCATTCCGATTGGCATGCGCTTTTATCAGTGTTCTTTTCCTCTACGCCGTATTTTGGAAACCTGTGAATGCCCTCAGCACCACCTTAGACGCCATGCTTTATCTAAAGCTTTTCATTATCGCAATTCCAAACGTTTTTCTCGTTCCGGTTTTAAACAACATAGCATTGGAGCACCTAAGCATTTTCGACTCCACTTCCCTAATCTATACAATGCCTTGCTTTACCTCTTTTTTTGCGATGATACTCAATCGTAAACTCGATGGTTTTTCCATTGCTTCACTGACGTTCTGCTCAATAGGCATCTGGTTGATTATCGGAAAACTTGAATTTTCTTCAAGCCACTTGATCGTCCTGTCAAGCGCCCTCTCCTGGTCGATCGGCTCCCTCATCGCCCAGCGATTGAAGACTGATATAGATTTTCGGGTGAAGGTATTCTGGCAGGTCGCCTTCGGTTGCTTTTGCACCTTCCTGGTGTCCCCGCTATTTCTAGATTGGCCCACCGAAATCATGGCGTTTCCTGGAAGCTTATCGTTATCTGCTGCTGCGGCGATTTTGTTTATGGGCATCGTTGGGGGCGCGATCGTTTTTTATATCTGGTTCTACCTGATAAAACTTCAGGGCGCCGAATACGCAAGCTACGTGACTTTATTTTCACCTGTCATTTCTGTCGTGTTGGCCATGACCTATTTTGGTGAAAAACCTTCAGCCAGCACAATCATTGGCTTTGCCCTCATTCTTGCCAGCGCGTTGATCGTGAATATAGTGCGGCCTGCATGGGTTTCCAAGGAGACTCCACCCATAAAGGCTAGAAGCTGGCCACAGCAGATACCGCACTAAAATCCAAGTACAGGCACTCTCAGGCGGGTACCATCAAACACCATGGTTTAGAATGACTATCGACCAGACAGCTCCAAATGCCCGTCACAGCTCAATAGCGCGTTCCACTTATCCTCGCCTACGTCTACAGGGACCACCCACCAATTGGTCGCAGTGTCGTAAGTGGCACCTGACAGAACTTTGACGTTCTCAATGCCTTCTACAGGTGGGTGTTTTGTGAAGTAAGCCTTGACGGACTGATCAAAAAAATCCTGACCTTTGTCAGGGCAAAACATATCGCCGCTATCATCACAGCCAGCTAATGCTGCTAGCAATGCAGCACCGATGAAGATACCTTGGCGCATAGGACTCCTTATTTTCGACCACTGAAGCTGATTTTCTGACTGCCTTCTATGACGATCAGATAGTTATTGCACCCAAATCTATCGCCCCAAAACCTAAGGAAATCGGTGAGCTTTTCCTGCATGTACGTTCGGTTGCTATGGTCTGCATCATATGCATCTGGCTTCAACGTGCAATACCCGTCAAATTGCCATCCACCGTCAGATATGATTTCGCTTGAATGTCGCTCAAAGGCGATAGCTCGGAGCTCAAGGCCCTTACATGATTCAGCACTCCACATCGAGAGCACTTGATCTGGAGCTGTGTGGATCGCAGGAATAAATAGCCACAACCGGTCGTTGTCTAATCCCGGCATGACACGTCACCTTTCGTCCCTGGTTGTGGGTCAACGTTGGTGTTGTTGCCTGCACATGGGTTCGCTGTTCATCGTGCCGATGAGGATGTGCCCATGCTCAGCCCCGACGGCGGAACACTCACCCCCTGACCGTCCACAACTGCTCGATCTGCGTCGTATAGCTCTGGCTCATCATCTCCCGTGGCATGCCCCAGTCCGGGTTGGTCGGCACTGCCGCCGGACGCAAAGTCCCCCTGCCCCAGCGACCGTTGACCGCGTCGAGCACCTGCATCAGGCGTTCGGCGGTGGCCGGTTGGGCGCTGGCGAACAAGTCGTCGGTGAACTCGCCGCGCTGGCACAGGCCCAGCAGGAGTATTTCGGCCTTGCTGTAGGTGAAGCCGCTGCGAAAGATGAATTCCAGGCCCTGCACCGCTGCCTTGGTCAACAGGCGTACATCGTCGGTGGGGTACGGCAGTTGCACCACCACGCCATTGGCGTACTTGGCTTCCAATGGGTTGAGCATGCCGGTGCGGATGCTCACACGCAGTTGCCGACACAACGAACGTTGCGCGCGCAGCTTCTCCGAGGCCCGCATCACATAGCTGGCCACCGCCTCGCGGATCGGGGCGATCTCGGTCAGGCGCTTGCCGAACATTCGGCTGCAGCAGATTTCCTGCTTGGGTGGATCGGGGTCTTCGAGCGCCAAGCACGGTGTGCCGCCCAGTTCGCGGGCGGTCTTTTCGATCACCACGCTGAATCGGCTGCGCAATAGCGCAGGATCAGCGCAGCTCAGGTCCCAGGCGGTGGCGATGTTCATGCCCTGCAGGTGTGCGCTCATCTTGCGGCCGATGCCCCAGACGTCGCTCACCGGGGTGACCTTCAACAGGCGATCACGGCGACCGGCTTCGCGCAGGTCCAGCACCCCGCCCAGCTGTTTGTGCCATTTCTTCGCGGCATGGTTGGCCAGTTTGGCCAAGGTCTTGGTGCCGGCAATCCCAACCCCTACCGGTATGCCGGTGCGCCGGTAGACCTGTTCGCGAATGTCGCGGCCCAGTGCATCCAGGTCCTGGTGCATGCCGGTGAGGTCGGCGAACGCTTCGTCGATGCTGTAGACCTCCAGCGCGGGCACCATGGACTCGATGATGCACATCACCCGTTCGCTGATGTCGCCGTACAGCGCGTAGTTGGAGGAAAAGGCCACGATGCCGTGCTGGCGCAGCAAGTCCTTGATCTGGAAATACGGCGACGCCATCTTCACCAGCGCCTTGGCCTCGGCCGATCGGGCAATCACGCAGCCATCGTTGTTGGACAGCACCACGATCGGCGTCCTGGCCAGATCCGGGCGAAACACCCGTTCGCAACTGGCGTAGAAGCTGTTGCAGTCGATTAGCGCGAAGACCGGTTCATTCCTTTTCATGGGCACGTACGCTGAAGGTCACCACGCCCCAGATCAACAGCTCGTCGCCTTCCATGATGTAGCGCGGCGGGTACTCGCGATTGGCCGACTTGAGGATCACCTCGCGACCGCGCTTGTGCAGGCGCTTGCACATGGGTTCGCTGTTCACCGCGGCGATAACGACATGGCCATGTTCGGCCTCGATCGAGCGGTCCACGATCACCAGGTCGCCGCAGAAGATCCCCGCACCCTGCATACTGTCGCCCTGGATGCGCACCAGGTAGATGTGCGGTGCGCGGATCTCCAGCAGTTCATCCAGCGAAATGCGCTGCTCCATATGGTCGGCGGCGGGCGAAGGAAAACCGGCCGGGACCTTGAATGAATACAGCGGATGCGCGGTGCTGCCCGGAGCGAGCGGGCCAAGAATAGTGATCATGGGATTGCCTGGTATTGATACTGTACGAATATACAGTTAACTTTGTACGACCTTGGAGGTCAACAAGAGACAGCGACAATCTGACGGAGAACACCATGTGTGGTCGCTACTCGATGTATGAAGCGATGGACGTCTATCTGCGCGAATTGGCTCCGCGTCAGCAGGTCATCAGTTATGTCGACCCGCAGCCGCAGGCGCGCTACAACATCGCGCCAACGCAGCGGGCCATGGTGTTGCAGGGCACCGAGCAGGGCCTGTCGATCGATTCGGTGAAGTGGGGCTGGGCGCCGTTCTGGGCCCAGGGCAAGCGCCCTGCCCCAATCAACGCGCGGGTCGAGACGGTCGCGACCGGAAAGTTCTTCAAGCAGCTGTGGCCCAACGGGCGCGTGCTGATACCGGCCAATGGTTGGTATGAGTGGGTCAAGGACGCCGGTGACCCGAAGAAGAAACAACCCTGGTTCATTCATCTTGCGGACGACAAGCCGATGTTCTTCGCCGCCCTCGCTCAGGTCACGCCGGGGCTTGAGCCCGGTGAAGGCGATGGTTTCGTGATCATCACCGATGCCAGCAATGAAGGCATGGTCGACATCCACGACCGCCGCCCGGTGGTGCTGGCGCCGGAGCAGGCACAGGAGTGGCTGGAAGCCGACCTGAGTGGCGAGCGCAGTATCGAGATCGCCCAGCACGAAGGCCGGCCGGTGGCCGACTTTCGATGGCACGCGGTGGGCAAGGCGGTTGGCAATGTGCGCAATCAGGGTGCCGAGCTGATTGCGCCGATCGATGAGGCGTCCTGAAGCCGTACTCGCCGCGCACTGAACTCAGCCGATGACGTTGACCGACGAACCGGGTTCGAGCTGTTCCGTGCCCAGCGCGTGAATCAAGGTGATCGCCTGGGTCGACAGCGCACGCAGGTGCACGGTGATCACTTCATCGACCCGCGTCACGTCTACCCATTGCCCATGAAACTGCACGGCGAGACTGACGTCGCCCAAGCCAGGCGGTGGCGCCGGAAACACCCGCAACCCTTCCACCGCCGGACACACGCCCAGGTAATGCCGCTGCACCACGTCCAGCGCGCCGGACATTGCCGCCAGGTGCACGCCCTCGCGGACTCCGCTGTCGGACTTGGCGTCCAGGTCGGTGCGCAGGCAATGCTGGTAGTACGTCCACGAAGCGTCGCTGTCGGTGTGGGCCAGCGCACCGGCGCAGACGGTTTTCGACAGGCTGGATTCGTGGAAGACGTGGCCCAGGTGATAGTCCATGGTCCGCCGCGCGATGTCGCTGTCGAATGGGTAACGCAAACGGTCGAATAGCGCCTGCAACTGATCCTGTGACAGCAGGTAGAACAGCATCAGGGTGTCGGCCTGCTTGCTCACCTGATAGTGGTCGCAGTGATCGCCCCGGGCTTCGAGCATCCAGTCCAGGCGCGGATTGTCTTCGCGCTTCCACTCGTCCGGCGCGGGCTGCAGCCTGTCGAAGCCTTCGAACTGGTCGAGCACGCCATCGGCGGTGAACGGCAGGAACATGTTGCGGCTGACATGCTCCCAGTGCGATGCCTCGTCAGGGCGCAGCGCCAGGCGCTCGACGAGGTCCTCGCGCAGGATGGTGGGCAACCGCTGTAGCACGTCCAGCGCGCGGCACAGGGTCCAGACGGCCATCAGGTTGGTGTAGGCGTTGTTGTCCAGGCCCGGTTGTTCGGCATGGGGATAGGCGTTGTGGTACTCGTCGGGACCGATCACACCTTCGATGACATAGCGTTGCCGAGACTCGTCATAGCGAGCCACGCTGGCCCAGTAACGCGCGACTTCGATGATCAGATCGCCGATCTTGCCGGCCAGTTGCTGCTCGTCGCCGGTCGCCAGGTAGAGCGTCCAGGCGTCGTAGGCCACGGCTGAGCCGATGTGGCGCTGCAAGTGCGTGGGGTCGGGCACCCAGTGGCCGGAAAGCGGGTAGTACTGGAACGGCTGGGTCTGCTCTTCGCCGTCGTGGGCGCTGCGCCAGGGAAACATGGCACCGCCGTAGCCCAATCGGGCCGCCCGACGCCGCGCGGCCGGCAGGCGTGTGTGGCGGTAGTCGAGCAGTGAACTGGCCAGTTCCGGACGGTGCGTGGCGAACAGTGGAAAGGCGAACAATTCGTCCCAGAACACCTGGCCGAAATAGCCTTCCTGCCAGCCGCGCGCTGGAAAGCCCAGGTCACGGCCGATGCTCAAAGGCGAAACCGTTTGCTGGATATGCCATCCGGCGAACTGCAGCGGATGATCCACAGCCGGATCGGCCACGCGGATGCGTCCGTATTCCCAGGTGTCTTGCCATGCCTGTTCGTGGGCGGTCAGTAACGCTGCATAGGGGGCATCGGGCAATGCCGCCATGCTGCTGGACAGGCCATGGAATTCGTCATCGACCTGCACGATCACGCGCTTTTCCAGCACCAGCGGGCCTTGCTCGGGCCACTCCACCGTACCCTCCTGCACCAGGCGATCGTCCACCACCTGACCCTGCCACTGGCACGGTGCTACGGTCTGCACGGCCACCGCTACCTTACGCGAAGGGTCCTCAAGGGTCGCCACCACCCCTGCCCGGCCGTCGGGCAGGTGCTCCCAGCGATGGCTGCGCAGGCGTCGGCCTTCGTAGTCGCGGTCGCGCTCGATCAGGTAGTTGCCGCGGCTGTTGTCCAGCGTCGCACGTACGCGCAGGCCGGTCAGCGGTTTCTGCGCGTGCAGCTCCCAGCGCAGCACCGCCAGTTGCGCATTGGCCAGGCTGACGAAGCGGGTCTCTACCAGCTCGACCGGTGTTCCGCCCAGCAGGAACGACAGCCGACGGGTCAGTACACCGCGCTGCATGTCGACGTGCTGGTAATAGCTGCGCAAGGTGTCTTCGGCAAGCTCGAACCATGGCTGCTCGTTCAGCGAAAAGGTCAGGCCAAAGGGGTCGGGCAGATTGACCAAGGCCGCAATATGGGTGGTGGTGCCGTTGACCTGGCGCGCGGCATCGTCGTACCAGCCTGCACGGTAGAGGCCGGGGTAATGCCCCTCTGGACGCGGCACGGCGCAGGCTTCGGGCGAACATGCGCGCCACGAGATCACTCCGTTGGCCAAGGTGAACAGCGCTTCGCGGCGCTGCTCGTCGTCGAGTTCGAAATGGTCGAAGGCCAGTGAGTGGGTCGCTCGATCCGTCATCGGCGTGGTCCACGGGCGTGCAGCAGGGAAACAGCGGTAACCGGCGTGGGCGTCATGCAAGGATTCCTCGAGTGTGCAGGCGTCGATAGTCATCAATGCAGACCCATGCCACCGCTCTGGGTTCGGCCTCCTGGGGGGTGCGCAGTGGTTACAGCATGTAACTCTGGTAGAACGCCAGCGTCGCCTGATTCTTGTGCTTGGCTTCGAACATGATGTCGAAGTGCTCGTGAAACTGCAGGGCGTAGCGGTTGGTCCAGTGGTTCCACATCAGTTCGCTGTGGCCATAGAGGTCACGCTTGGAGACCACCTGCAGCAGCGCCTCCATCTCCAGCTTCTGCTCGGCGGTGAAGCCCAGCTCCTGAAGACGCTCCTGGGGCTGGGAGTAATGCATGACCGGCCGCACGCCGCGCCAGCTGTCGATGATGCGATCCACGCGGGGATCGTCCACGGCGATGTAGTCGTTCTCGTTGATCCAGCAGTGGTGGATATCCAGCACCACCGGTGCCAGGTCGGCCAGTTGCAGGCAGTCGTCGACGCCGTAGGTTTTCTCCTCGTTCTCGAAGGTGATGCAGCGGCGCGCCACCTCCGACAAACGCGGCCAGATGGCGCGGATGCCTTCTGCACCGAGGCGACCGGCGATGTGCACGTTGCACTTGAAATCCTGGAACTGCAGGCCGTAGCCCATCATGCGGATCATGTCGGCGTGGTACTCGAATTCCGCCAGGCTGTTTTCCACCACCGGGGGTTTGTCCGAGCCCAGCACGCAGAACTGACCAGGGTGGAAAGACAGGCGGATGCCGGCACTGCGCGCGCGATCGCCCATCTGCGCAAAACGCTCTGCCAGCCAGGCCTGACGTTCGGGCTTTTGGTAGAACGCTGCCACCTGCGGATGGCTGTAGAACGGCAGCAGGTCGCTGCTCAGGCGCAGCATGCGCAGGGCTTCGGGCAGCTGCGCCACGTAATCGAGCAATTGCAACTGCGCTTGCAGGTTGTGGGTGATCACTTCCTGAAGTTTCTCGTGGGCCACTTGGGTGGCGACGCTGTTCATCCAGCGCAGGGTGGTGGTGCGTGGGTTGTAGGCGCCTTCGATGAGCTTCAGTTCGGCCAGGGTCAGGGCGCGAATCGAATGTCGGTATTGGCAGGCGAAGCCGATGCGAGGGGTGTTCATGGGTGTGAAGGCCTGGTGTTCAGGTAGGTAGCCGATAGACCACTGCGGTGTCTATTCCTCTCGCCGAACGTCCCCGCAGGCGGCCAAATTGACAGACGCCCTGCGCCGCTCTTAATCTGTAGCCAACGGATTGTAAATTGGTCATACCAATTCAAATTCACTGCTGGCAGACCTCCAACAACAATCGGGGAACCCGAACCATGCCAATGACACCTTTGGCCCAGCCTGCCCTTCTTGTGCGGGAGATGACGCGCCCATGATCATTTCCGCTTCCACCGACTACCGCGCCGCCGCGCAACGTCGCCTGCCGCCCTTCCTGTTCCACTACATCGACGGGGGCGCTTACGCTGAACACACGCTCAGGCGCAACGTCAGCGACCTGGCCGATATCGCCCTGCGTCAGCGCGTGCTGCGCAACATGTCCGAGTTGAGTCTGGAAACGCAGTTGTTCGGTGAAACCCTGGCCATGCCGGTGGCGCTCGCGCCGATCGGTCTGTGTGGCATGTTTGCCCGTCGTGGCGAAGTGCAGGCGGCCAAGGCAGCGGATGCCAAGGGTATTCCGTTCACGCTGTCAACGGTGTCGGTCTGCCCGATCGAGGAAGTCGCCCCAGCCATTTCCCGGCCGATGTGGTTTCAGCTGTACGTGCTCAAGGATCGCGGTTTCATGAAGAACGCCCTGGAGCGCGCCCGCGCCGCCGGGGTGAAGACGCTGGTTTTCACCGTCGACATGCCGGTGCCCGGGGCACGCTACCGGGACGCGCATTCGGGCATGAGCGGCGCCAACGGGCCGATGCGGCGCATGTGGCAAGCGGTGACGCACCCGGCCTGGGCCTGGGATGTGGGCCTGCATGGCCGTCCGCATGATTTGGGCAACATCTCTACCTACCGTGGCAACCCCACCGGGCTCGCCGACTACATCGGCTGGCTGGGCAGCAATTTCGATCCGTCGATTTCCTGGAAGGACCTGGAGTGGATCCGCGAATTCTGGGATGGGCCGATGATCATCAAGGGCATTCTCGACCCCGAGGACGCCCGCGATGCCGTGAGTTTCGGTGCCGATGGCATCGTCGTCTCCAACCACGGCGGACGCCAGCTCGACGGCGTGCTGTCCAGCGCCCGAGCCTTGCCGGCGATCGCCGATGCGGTGAAGGGCGATCTGGCGATACTGGCCGACTCGGGTATCCGCAGCGGGCTGGATGTGGTGCGCATGATCGCGCTGGGTGCCGATACGGTGCTGTTGGGCCGCGCCTTCATTTATGCCCTGGCGGTAGCTGGCGGTGCGGGCGTGAGCAATCTGCTGAATCTGATCGAAAAGGAAATGCGCGTGGCCATGGTGTTGACCGGGGCCAAATCCATTGCCGAGATCGGCTCGGATTCGCTGGTGCGTTGAGCGTTCGGTTCAGGGCAGCAGGTCGATCAGTTGCGGTTTCAGGGCGTGGGGCTGCACGTCGAGCACGACCAGGGTGACCGGCAGTTTGAAGCGGCGGCGGCCGGCGCTGCCGGGGTTGATGTACAGGCACTCGCCGCGCCATTGGATCAGCGGCTTGTGCGAATGGCCAGTAATGACCAGGCGGGTGTCGCTGCGCAATGCGGCGGGTACGTCGGCCATGTCGTGGATGAGCAAGGTGGGCCAGCCTTCGAGGTCGAAATGCAGCACGTCCGCCACCGAATCGGCCCATGGCATGCCGACATCGTTGTTGCCCGAAACGACCTGCACCGGCGCGATGGCAGCCAGGTGCTGGACGATGTCACCCTTGCCGATGTCGCCGGCATGAATGATCCGTTCACAACCCTGCAGCGCTGCCACGGCCTCGGGCCGCAGCAGGCCATGGGTGTCGGAAATGATGCCTACTTTCACGGCGTGGTTCCCTGTGTGCGTGGTGCAGATCTGGACTGCCTTGCACAGGGGTGGGTTCCATGCTGCCACATTGGATCGGCGTCCACGTATGGTCGCGGGCTGCTTGCGTCAAGAACACCGCAGTGTTTCAGGTAGTGTGCGGTGAAGCCTTCGCGGGCAGAGCCCGCTCCCACAGTGTGGGAGTGAGTTTTGTGGGAGTGAATTTGTGGGAGCGGGTCTCTGCCCGCGAAGTGACTCGGCATCGCCGCCTTCGCGGGCAGAGCCCGCTCCCACAGTGTGGGAGTGAATTTTGTGGGAGTGAATTTGTGAGAGTGAATTTGTGGGAGCGGGTCTCTGCCCGCGAAGTGGCTCCGCATCGCCGCCTTCGCGGGCAGAGCCTGCTCCCACATCAAATCGGCTGCTACTTGGCGGTGATCACCGCCAGTTTGGTGATGCCTGCCTTTTCGATGGAGGCCATGGCTCTGGCCACTTCGCCATAGTTGACGCCGTCGTCGGCCTGCAGTTGTACGCGCACATCGGGGTCTTTCTGCCTGGCGGTCTGCAGGTTGGTCTGGAGCAGGTCCGGCTGGATTTCGTCCTTGTTGATGAACAGCTTGCCTTGCCCGTCGATGCTCACCACCAGCGGGTCCTTCTGCTCGGCAGGCGCCACTGCTTCGGTCTTGGGCAGGTTGATCGGGATCGAATTGGTCAGCAACGGCGCGGTGACGATGAACACCACCAGCAGCACCAGCATGACGTCTACCAAAGGCGTCACGTTGATTTCGCTGAGCACCTCGTCCGTGTCTTGAGTGGAAAAGGCCATGTCAGGATGCCTCCTTCACTTTGTGGCCCGAAGCCGCAGCACCGCTGCGAGACAGGGCCGGATGTTGCAGCACGCGGAAGGAATGCTTCTGCGCCAGGCTGTAGAAATCGTGGGCGAAATCGTCGAGGTCGGCGGCGGTCAGTTTCAGTCGACGCAAGAAATAGTTGTAGACCAGCACCGCCGGCACCGCGACGGCGATCCCCACGCCAGTGGCCACCAGCGCCGCGCCTATGGGGCCTGCCACTGTCTCCAGGCTGGCCGAGCCGGCCGCGCTGATGCCCTTGAGCGCCGACATGATCCCCCAGACCGTCCCGAACAGGCCGATGAACGGCGAGGTACTGCCGATACTGGCCAGCACCGCCAGGCCCGTTTCCAACGAGCGCCGCTCCCGCACGATCTGCTGGCGCAGGGCGCGTTCGAGGCGATCCTGATGATTGATCGACTGGCTCAGGTCGGTTTGCGCCTGTTCGTTGACCTGGATGGCCGCGTACCCCGACTGCGCGACCCGGGCCGCTGCACCGGGCTGTTCCTGGGCCAGATGGGCGGCCGAATCCAGGCTCGATGCCGCCCAGAACTGCTGGTGAAACTTGCGATCCTGCCCTTTGAGCCGAGCGAACTGCAGGCCTTTGAGCAATGCCAGCCCCCAGGTGGCAACGGAAAACAGGATGAGCAGCCAGATGACCGAGTGCTCGACGGAGGTGAAGGGAGATTCTGTCAGAAGATTCATGGTGAGGCTCTCTGTAGCAAGGCGTTGGGTGGTGCGATGCGCCTTTTGTCAGGTAGCCCGCTTCATGCAGCAAAAAAGTCGATCAGCGCAATTTGAAATCGATCGGTACGCTGACCCAGCCGTCGACCGGGTCGGCACCCCGTTTGGCCGGAACGAAGCTCCAGCGTTTCACTGCTGCCAGTGCGGCATCATCGAGCTGACTGCGACCGCTGCTGGTCTGTACCTGGATTTCGCTGGGCTTGCCGCTGGCCAGCACGTGAACCCGCAACAGCACGGTCCCTTCCCAGTTGCGACGCATGGCCAGGGCGGGATATTCGGGTGCCGGATTGTGCAGGTAGCCGGCATTGGCCGAAGCCGGTGTCAGCGGTTGCGGCGCAGGTGGTGCCGCAGGTGCAGGCGGCGTGGGCGCCGTCGGTGCGGCCACGGGTTGCGGCGGCGCAGGCGGTTGCACGACCGGTTTGGCCACCGGCTTGGGCACCGGCTTCTTGACCACCGGCTGAGGCTTTGGCTTGAGCGGCGGTGCTGGTGCTGGCTTGGCTGCCAGTTCATCCTCGACAGGCGGTGGCGGTTCGACAACCGGCGCGACCGGCTCGGGCGGCGGCGGTGGCGTCTCTACCACCGGCGGTGGCGCAGGCTGGGAAAATTCGATCGTCATGGGTGGAATTTCTGGCGGCACTGTCGGCAGTACCGGTGTTGGCGTCTGACTGATCCAGTAGATCACCGCACCATGCAGCACCAGCGCGAACACGCCCAGCAATGCCGCCTCGCGGCGACCGAGGATGCGCTTGGGCGCACGTTGCAGGCGCAGCTCGCCCAAGGGTTCGCGGAACACCCGGCCCAGGTCGAGCAATTCGCCGGGTACCGGATGCCACCGCACCTCCAGGGCGGCCTTGAGGTTGTTCATCAGTTGCTCCTGTTGACGGATGATCGTGAAGAAGCGAGTCCAATCGGCCTCTTCGGCGGGCGAATGATGTTCAAACTCCGCTAGTTCGAAAAGTAATTGTTTGTTATTCCAAGCTTTGAATCCGGCATAAGGCGCGATGAAGGGTTGGCTCATTTCGACCAGCTGTCGGCCGCTGAACAGCGGGCCAACTCCACTGTTGCCCAGGCAACACCGAACAGATCGAGGAAAGACGATTTTTTTCAATCAAATGATCGAGTTGGAGTTTTTTCCCTGCCTGGCCGGTAGCCGTTCAATGGCGGCGTCTTGCGCACGCCCGTTTCGCGACACGACATAAGCTAATGCTCATAAGGTATTTAACGATCGTTTTTTATATCCATTAGTATCGCCCTCATTCCGTGTTTCCCGGCCCGTAGATTTTTTCTTCCGCACCTTTGAAAGGCGCCGCCATGCAGCTTTTGACACTTCCCCCATCGCCAGCCCTCGCCACCTCCATCCGTGCCACCGCCCAAGTGTTCGAAGACCCGAAATCCAAGGCGTTGCTGGCCCATCTCGAACAGGTCGCACCCAGCGATGCCAGTGTGTTGATCATTGGTGAAACCGGCACCGGCAAGGAGTTGGTCGCCCGCCATATCCATAACCTCAGCGCAAGACGCAACAAGCCGTTCGTGGCCGTCAACTGCGGGGCCTTTTCCGAGTCGCTGGTGGAAGCCGAACTGTTCGGCCACGAAAAAGGCGCGTTCACCGGTGCCCTGGCGGCCAAGGCCGGGTGGTTCGAGGAAGCCAATGGCGGGACCTTGTTTCTCGACGAAATCGGCGACCTGCCGATGCCCATTCAGGTCAAGCTGCTGCGCGTACTTCAGGAGCGCGAAGTGGTACGCCTGGGTTCGCGCAAGAGCATTCCAATCAATGTGCGGGTACTGGCGGCAACCAATGTCTTACTGGAGAAGGCGATCAATGCCGGTCATTTCCGCGAAGACCTGTATTACCGCCTGGATGTAGTCAGTCTGGAACTGGTGCCGCTGCGCGAACGGCCTGGCGATATCATTCCGCTGACCCGGCATTTCCTCGAGGTGTATTGCAAACGCCTGGGCTACGAACGCGCCACATTGTCGGCCGACGCCGAGCACAAGCTGCGCCACTACAGCTGGCCGGGCAATATTCGCGAACTGGAAAACGTCATTCATCACACCTTGCTGATCTGCCGCAACGGCGTGATCGAGCGCGATGACCTGCGCCTATCGAACATGCGCATCGAGCGCGCCGAGGACAGTCCGGTAGTGGACGATTCGGTGGAGGCGTCACTGGATCGGCTGTTCCAACGGCTGTTCGACGAGCAGGTGGGCGATCTGCACGAGAAGGTCGAGGATGCTCTGCTGCGTTCGGCCTATCGGTTCAGCCATTGCAACCAGGTGCACACCGCCAACCTGCTCGGCCTGAGCCGCAACGTGACCCGCACGCGGCTGATCAAGATGGGCGAGCTGGCGGTGAACAAAAGGCGCCCGGTGGCAGATCAACCAGAGGTGCGGGCGCTGAGGTTATCAATCTGAAGGTTCGACGAAGATCGCACCGGCCTCTTCGCGGGCAGAGACCCGCTCCCACAGGCGGTCATGAGCGTGAGGCCAGCGAACCCGCGGAGACCCGCTCCCACAGTCGGTCATGAGCGTGAGGCCCGCGAACCTGCAGAGACCCGCTCCCACAGGCGGTCATGATCGTGAGGCCCGCGAACCCGCGAAGGGTATGCCACGGACCGCTCCCACGGTCATTCATGCCAATGGCGGCACTTTGAAGTCTGCCCGACACCCGGATTGAAGGCGTTGCATGGGTCCAGTTGCTGATAGAAGGCCTTGAGCGCCGGCTTGGCCGGGTACAGATGGCCGACGTTGTGCTCGGCCGGATACTCTGCGCCGCGTTCGTCGAGCAGGGCCCACATGCGATGCTCCACCGCCAGACAATCGCTGCCCTTGCGCAGGATGTAGTCCTGGTGGAACACGTGACAGAAGAAATGCCCGTAGTAGAGTTTGACGATCATCTGCCGATCGATGTCGGCGGGCAGCGTCTCGAACCACTGGCGATCATTGCGCGCCAGGGCGATGTCCAGCGCCACGATGTCCTCCACCTCCCGATCGTGCACGGCGCGGTAGCGCACCGCGGCACCGGCGGCAGCGAAGCGATGCAGGAAGGCCTTGCTGCCCTCCTCCGCGGTGCACCGGAAGAAATCACCGTCACGTCCGGCGAACAGCTCTTCCAGCAGCTTCTGGGTCGGCGCCACCGAACCGGCGGACACCTTTAGCATCAGGTAGTGTTCATAGCGCTGGCGGAACTCGCGAATGCGCGGCGGCAGGTGCTCGGGAAAGCAACGCGCCACCAGTTGCAGGACACGGTCGGCGAGGTTGGCACGCAGCCAGGGAAAGCGCTTGAGAAAAGTGTCGGCGCGGCTCTTCAAGGCGAACAACTTGGGCAGGCGCTGGGTGCCCAGGTGGTGGATCATCAGAAACGTGTCCTTGCCGTATTCGGCGGCCACGTCGTAGGCGTCGCGGTGCATGTACTCGCCGGCGATCGGCAGCTCGTCGAACCGTTCGAGCATGTGCCGGCGGATCTGGGTGAGGTCGGCGGTGTCGTTGCTGCCGATGTAGAACACCGCGGTGTCGCGCTCGGCGGCGAAGGTGTCCAGGCGTACGGCGAACACCGCCAGCTTGCCGGCACTGCCGCTGGCCTCGTACAGGCGCTGGTGGTCGGCATTGAACCGAGCGGGCGTGGGCGCGTCGACCTCGCGCACATAGGCGGCGTAGCCATGATCGGAGCCCAGCCCGGCGTCGGCCTTGATATCGGCGGCGGTGTAGTGCTGGGCGTCCAGAGTGCCGAGGATCTGCTCGGGCGTATCGCCCAGTTCGACGCCCAGGTGGTTGACCAGTTGCAAGGTGCCATCGGCGCCGAGCTGGGCGTACACCGCCATCTGCGTGTAGGCCGGTCCGCGACGCACGAGCGAGCCGCCCGAATTGTTGCAGACGCCGCCGAACACCGACGCGCCGATGCACGAGGAACCGATCACCGAATGGGGCTCGCGGCCCAAGGGTTTGAGGACCTTCTCCAGCTGATCGAGGGTCGAGCCGGGGAAGCAGATGACCTGACGGCCCTCCTCGATCACGTGCACCGTGCGCATGCGCAAGGTGCTGATGATCACCACTTCACGGTCGTAACCGCCGTCGGGGGTGGAACCTCCGGTCAGGCCGGTGTTGGCCGCCTGCATGATGACGATCACATCGGCCGCCACGCAGGCCTTGACCACCTGCCACTGCTCCAGCAGCGAGCCGGGGCGGACCACGGCCAGCGCGTTGCCGCTGCCGAAGCGGAAACCCTGACGAAAGCGTTCGGTCTCGGCCGAGTCGGTGAGCACATGGCTGGCGCCGACGATGTCGCGCAGTGCGCTGATCAATTCGCTCATTGCGGCATCACCGCCACCGCATCGACTTCGATGAGCATGCCGTCCAGGGCCAGGCGTGGCACCGGGATCAAGGTGCAGGCTGGCGTCATGGCATCGCCCCACGCCTCGCGCAGGGTGTCGCTCCAGATGGCCAGGCGCTCATGGTCGTGGTCGACGATCAATACGGTCAGCTTGGCGACGTGGGCGTAGTCGGCACCGGCTGCACCGAGGGCGGTGCGCAGGTTGGCCAGGGCCTGCCCGGCCTGCAACTGAAAGTCCGCGGAAATGCTGCTGTCCAGGCTTTCACCGCCTTGCCCGGCGATGAACAACAACTTGCTGCCACCGGCGACCTCGGCCACATGGGAGTAACCATAGGGCGCCGGGTCGAACAGGCCGGGCGGATTGCTGAGCTTGAGCGGGACGTGGTCGGGCATGGGCAGGCTCCTGTTGGCTGACAGACCTTACCCTAGCACGGCTTGCCGGGCGTATCGCGGCTTCTTCAGGCGTCTTTCGGCCAGCCGCCGCCGAGGGCCCGATACAAACGCACGCGGTCGATCGCCGCGGCAGTGGCACTGTCCACCAGCTGGCTTTGTGTGGCCAGCAGCGCACGCTGTACACCGAGCACATTGATGAAGTCGGTCGCGCCCTGATTGTAGCGGTCGCGGGCGGTACCCAGGGCCACCGTGTTCTGCCGCACCGCCTCGCTCAACGCAGCATGGTGCTGCTGTTCGGCGGCGTAGTCGCTCATGGCGTCGTCGACCTCGTGCCAGGCGGCCAGCACCACCCGTTGGTAGTCCAGCGCCGCTTCCTGCTGCTGATGTTCGCGCAGCTCCAGTGTGCCGGTCAGCCGTCCGCCCTGGAAGATCGGCAGGTACAGGCTGGGGCCGAACGACCAACTGCGTGAATCCCAGCCGCCCAGGTCGGAGCCATTCAGGGCCTGAAAGCCGAAGCTGGCGCCCAGGCTCACCCGTGGATAGAAGTCGGCCTTGGCCACGCCAATGGCGGCCGTGGCCCGATGCAATGCTGCCTCGCTGCGCTGGATGTCGGGCCGGCGCTGGGCCAATTCCGAGGGCAGACCCATGGGTACGTCCGGCGCCGGGTCGGGAATGGCGCGCGGGGTGCGCAGTTCGTCGGCCAGGGCGCGCGGCGGTTCGGCCAGCAGGTAGCTCAGCGCATTGATCAAGCGGTCCTGCTGCGCCTGCAGCACGGGCAGCGAGGCTTCGATGGTTGCCACCAGGGCGGCGGCGTTGGCGGTGTCCAGGTTGGTGGTGACGCCGTTCTCGTAGCGGGTCTGGGTCAGGCGCTGGCTCTGCCGGGCGATCTCCAGGTTCTCCCGCGCCACGGCCAGGCGCGCCTGCACGCCACGCAGGCGGATGTAGTCGGTGGCCGTGCGCGCGGCGATGCTCAGGCCGACCGCGTCGCGCTGAGCCTGGCTGAACTGGACATCGGCCTCGGCCATCTCGACGCTGCGCTGGACGTGCCCCCACAGGTCGACCTCCCAGCTGGCGTCGAGCGCCCCGCTCCACAGCTCGAACGGTGCTCGACCGCTCTGCCCTGACGGGTCGTTGAGGCCTTCGGCGCTGTTGCGCTCGCGCTGGTAGCCACCGCGCGCGCTGAGCCCCGGCAACTGCTCGCTGCCGCTGACCTGGCGCAGGGCCTGGCTTTGCTGCACGCGGATGGCCGCCGAACGGATGTCCAGGTTGGCCTTGGCAGCGCGGGTCACCAGCGCGGTCAATTGCGGGTCGCCCAACTGCTGCCACCAGGCGCTGTCCAGCGCGGCGTCGGCGCGGGTACCGGCGCTGTCCTGCCACTGCGCAGGCAGCGCCGCTGCCGGGCGTTGGAAGTCCGGCCCGACGCTGCACGCGGCCAGGCTGCTCAAGGTCAGGGCAAGCAATGCACGTCTCATCTCATGGCTCCTGGGTGGTATCGACCGACGCGACCACCGACAGGCCGACGCGCAGCCGGTCCAGATGGGGCTGATCGGTTTCGAACACCACCTTGACCGGAATGCGCTGGACCACCTTGGTGAAGTTGCCGGTGGCGTTGTCCGGGCTGATCTGCGCGAACGACAGACCCGTGGCCGGCGCGACGCTGTCGATGTGGCCGCGAAAGACCTGGTCGGGAATGCTGTCGACATGAATGTCTACGCGCTGATTGGCGTGCATGTGCGCCAGTTGCGTCTCGCGGAAGTTGGCCACCACGAACGCCTGATGCAGCGGCACCACGGCCAGCAGGGGTCGACCGGGGGCGACATAGGCACCGACACGCACCGAGCGCTGACCGATCATGCCGTCGGCCGGTGCCAGGATTTGCGTGTAGGACAGGTTCAGCTCGGCCTGTTCCAGCGCCGAGCGATCCTTGTCCACCGCCGCCTCGGCCACTTCCAGTTCGGCCTTGAGCACATCCAGGGTGCGCTGGGCGGCGACCCGTGAAGCGCCATCACGGTCACGCGAGGCTTCCCAGCCCTGCAACTCGGCCTCGGCCTTCTGCCGCTCTTCCTGAGTGCCGGCGCCAGCCTGGGACAGGTTGCGGTAACGCTGGGCATTGGCCTGGGCGAACTTCAGGGAAGCGGCGGTGGCGCGCGTGGCCGCGCTGGCCTGGTCGATCACCGCCGCCTGCCGCTCGATGCTGGCGCGCAGGTTCTTCACCTGCGCCTGCGCGGCATCGACGTTGGCCCGGGCCGCCGCCACCGAGGCCGTGTAGTCGCGCGGGTCCAGGCGCGCCAGCAGCTGCCCGGCCTTGACCGACTGGTTGTCCTGCACCAGCACCTCGGTGACCACCCCGGCCACCCGCGGCGCCACCAGCACCGAATCGGCGCGGATGTAGGCGTCATCCGTGCTCTGTACGCCGCTGCGGTGCAGCACCTGGTAGAGCCCATAGGCGGCGCAGACGAGGATGGCAGCAACGATGAGAAAGACAGCGGTGCGATGTTTGATGACAGATTTCATGACGGTACCGGGGGTTGCGGTGGATAGGCGCGTTTGGGCAGGGTCAGCAACACCACCAGCAGCACGGCGATGAAGGCCAGCAGCGCCAGGAACGCGTCGCTGTAGCTGAGCACGAAGGCCTGGGCGCGAACGCGACCGGCCAGTTCGGCAGCCGGCTCGCCGTACAGCGGCAAGAGGCTCTGGTAGCTGTTGCCGACCTGATCGAGCAAGGTGTTGGAATGCAGGTGCTCACGGGCGGTGACGAAGTTTTCCAGCACCACGCCGGCGACCACCGACGACAAGCCGCGCAGGGTATTGACCATGGACGAGGCGAACGGCCCCTCCAGCGGATGGATGACCCCGGTGGCGATCATCAGCAGCGGCACCACCACCATCGGCTGGCCGAAGGTGTGCAGCGCCTGCAACAGGTAGAAGTCGTCGCGAATCCATTCGCCGGTGAGCTGCGAGCCACCCAGCAGCGCCAGGGTCAGCAGACCGAAACCGGCGGCCATCACGTAGCGCGAGTCGACCCAGTTGCGGTTGATCACGAACGCGACCAGCGGCGCGATGAGCAACTGCGGGATGGCAATGCACAACGCGGTGGGCATGGTCTGCAACGGCCGATAGCCCTGAATGTGAGTCAGGTACCCCGCCGGAATCGCGCTGCCGGCCATGCCGACGAACAGGAACAGGCACAGCGTGGTGATGCCGAAGGCGAAATTGCGCCGCCCCAGCAACTGCAGCTTGAACAGTGGCAGCGGGTGAAACCATTCGTTGAGCAGAAACAGCGGCAGGCACATCCCGGCGCCGATCAGCAGCAAGGCAATCAAGGGCGACTCCAGCCAGTCCAGCCGTTCGCCCTGGGTCAGGCCGATGATCAGCATGCTCAGGCCGGCCGTGCCCAGCAATGCACCGCGCCAGTCGGCCTGCTTGAAGCGCTCCAGCCGCAGTGGGTCCTGCGGCAGACCGTAGGCGATGCACGCGGCACCGATCAGGCACGCCGGGATGATCTGCCAGAACACCATGCGCCAGTCGCTGCCCTCGGTCCACAGCGCGGCGAGGGGCATGGCCAGGTTCGGTCCGAAGGTCGCGGTGAGCGCGTAGGCCGACAGCCCGTACAATTTGATATGCCATGGCAGGAAGCGCAGTGCGGCGGTCATCAGCAGTGGTGGCAGCGCGCCTCCGGCCACACCCTGAAGCACACGCAACAGCAGCAGGCTTTCCAGGTTGGGAGCGAACGGGCACAGTGCGCCGAAGCCGGCAAAGGCCACGGTCACCACAATGGCGAAGCGCCGCAGCGAAAAGGTCACGGCCAACCAGGGCGCCAGCAGCATCGCCGACACCTCGGCCGCCGCGTAGGCAGAGCTGATCCATGTGCCTTCGTCGTGGCCGAAGCCATAGATTCCCAGCAGGTCAGCCAGGGTGATGTCGGTGACGCGGTCGTTGATGCCGGAGGTCAGGGCGGCGATCAGCACGCCGACCAGCCCGATGGCCAGGCGCCAGCCGAACGGCGCCGGAACCGGAGGTGAAGGTGGGGACACGAATGGAACCTGCTTGCTGCAAATGACGATGAACCAATAATTGCGATACACTGTACCGAACAGCGATACAAAAGGCAAATTGCATGAGCAACGACAACGACCGTAGCGGCATACAAGTCATCTCTCGGGCAGCGGCGATCCTGCGCTGCCTGGAAAGCGAGCCGGACGGCCTGAGCCTGGGCGCGATCGCCAAGCGCATCGACCTGCCCCGCTCCACGGTGCAACGGCTGGTCGACGCGCTGGCCCATGAGGAGCTGCTCAAGGTCCAAGGCGCCGGTGGGGTGTGCCTTGGCCCGGCATTGATGCGCCTGGCGTCGAACAGTCATGTCGACCTGATCACCCAGGTGCGTCCTTATATGGAGGCACTGACCGAGCGCACCGGAGAGACGGCAGTGCTGGTCAACCGCAACGGTACCCACCTGATGCTGCTGCATTCGGTGGTGTCGCCGCAGCCCTTGCGAGTAGCGCCCTCCTCCGGCAGCTTCCTCAGTGTCTACGCGACCTCGGGCGGCAAGGCATTGCTGGCCAAGATGAGCGACGAGGCCGTGGTGCAACTGCTCGGCCCGGTGCTGGAACCGCTGACCCCGAGCACGCCCGACTTGCCACGGTTGCTCGAACAACTGGCCGAGGTCCGCGAGCGGGGTTATGCCTGCGACGCTAATGAGCACATGATGGGTGTGGGCGCCATGGCCGTGGCCCTGCAGACCTCGCAAGGTCAGTACGCGCTGGCACTGGTGGGGCCGGTATGGCGGGTCGAGGCGCAGCATGCGTTCTTCCGTGAAGCGCTGTTCGACACTCGCGAGGCCCTGGCCGGCGTCCTCAGCGCAGGCTTGCGCGCCAGCGAGCCACCGTCAATTTGAAACAAAATGCTATTACTTTGATCAGCGCGAACCGTGAACAAACGGGCAACATGACACTCAGAGAGTCGTCCCTGCCACTGGATAATGGGCAGGAAAAACAAAGACAGGGAGAACCCAGGCGCCAGCGCGCGGCCGTCGGGCGTGTCAGCTAACCCAAGAGAGTTGAAGACCCTTCCTATGAAAATCCTGAGCAACTGTGTCCGACAGTTGAAACGCTACTCCTACGCCTTGCCTGCCCTGCTGCTGGCGGGTACCTGCTCCTTCCTCGCCCTGGAAATCAGCGACAGCCGCGCCGAGTCGGTCGATGGCACGCAGACCCTGGTATTTCTGCGTCACGCCGAGAAACCTGCAGGTGGTCTTGGCCAGCTCAACTGCCAGGGGCTCAACCGTGCACTGAACCTGGCCGAGTTGCTGCCAGAGCGGTTCGGCAACGCCGATTACGTGTTCGCTGCCGACCCCGGCCGACATGTCGAGGAAGGCGAGAACGACGAATCCTACAGCTACCTGCGCCCACTCATGACCATCAGCCCCAGCGCCATCAAGCTCGGCCTGCCGGTGAACATCGACTACGGCGCCAACGACACCCAGGATCTGGCCCGGGAACTGATGCGCGACAAGTACCACAATGCGGTCATCTACACCGCCTGGTCGCATGGCTACCTGCCCGAGTTGATCAATGAGGTGGCTGGCCGAGCGGTGGGACAGAAGATGAACATCACCGATGACTGGAAATCCGACGATTTCGATTCGGTCTACGTGCTCACCCTGACCTGGCACGACGGCAAGGCCAGCCTGCTTTCACGCAACCTCAAGCAGGGCCTGGACAACGGCCACACCGCCTGCCCGGCCTAGCAGCGGGCCTGGGTTCACACGCAGCACCAAGCGTTGCAAGGGAGGCTCGGGTATACTGCCGCTCCCTTTAAACGTGCTGCCCCGGAGTCACCATGCCTGCCAATCAACATCCCGATGCCGAGCCGATCGTTCAGGACGCCGAAGTCGATGGCCAGGCAGCGATCCCGGCCTTCACATTCCCGTTCAAGCCCGGCGCGTTCGCGACCAAGCAAGCGGCCAGCTACCCCGGCGCGGGCAAGTCAAACCATGACAAGACCCCAGGCCGCGCCCCGAACGGCACCCGCCGCTCCATGGGCAAGCGCTGATCCCGTTCGCCAGGACGCCAGAACGACAAAGCCACCCGAGGGTGGCTTTGTTGCTTTCAAGGTCTACGGCGTTCAGGGCTTGTCGCGCTGCTGCGCATATTGCCGCTGCTGCGAACGCTGGCGCAGGATGATCGGCAGGATGCGCCGTCCGTCGTTCCAATAGCGTCCGGCCAGGCGGCTCGGCTCGCTCAGAATACGGTGCAGCCATTCCAATGAGAGCTTCTGCACCCACATCGGCGCACGCTGAACCTTGCCCGACAGAAAGTTCAACGCCGCACCGGTGCACAGGCCCACGCCGTGGGTGCGACCGCGGTCGGCGATCAGCTTGCACAGCAGTTCCTGGCGTGGCGAGCCGACCGACATGATCAACAGCTGCGCCCGATGCTGCTCGACGAACTGCAAGGTGGCTTCCACCTCCGTGGGGTTGTCGATGAAGCCCATCGGCGGGTTGTAGTGCAGGAACGTCACCGCCGGATAGCGCTGGGTCAGTATTTCCACCACATCGGGGGTGGAGCCCACGACCGTCACGGTCCAGCCTTCGCGCTGGGCTTCGTCCATCATCGACACGGTCAGGGTGCTGCCGGGAATCGCCTCGGGCACGCCTGCGTCGAACTTGCGCAGCACCGGCATGAGTACCCGGCTGTCGCAGATCCGATAAGCGGCCCCATCGTAGGCATTGCGGAATTGCGGACTGTCTTCGAGCAGTACAACATGGTTGACGTTGGCGGTGACCACGTAACCAAAAGGCTTGTTCACGTCGCCCTTGACGGCACGGATCAGGTCCCTTTGGTCACCTTTGTAGAAATCTATCCCAAAAACTTTCATCCAGGCCGTCCTATCAGTTCTAGAATGCGTTGATGCAGCGCCGTAGAAAGGCTGCGGGAGCTTGGACGATTCGGCTTGTTCGTCTAAAGCATGTAATTGATTGTCTTCTATCCATAGGCTTAGCCGATGAACATCAAAAGGTTGTTTTCACGTGCAGAGTTCGAGCGCGCTGTACCTTTCGTGCTCAGGCCCGACCCGTTACGTCCCCGTCGCGCACTGTTGAGTGCGACGATGGCGTTGCTGTTGGGCTCTGGCGCTGCGTTCGCGGATGTGCCGATGACACAGGTCAACGTGTCGGGGGCCGAGTTCTCCGAAAATGTGTTTCCGGGCGTGGAAGGTACGCACTATTTCTTCCCGCGCGAAGGCTTCTTTGCCAACTGGAAGCGTCGTGGCGTTCAAAGCGTGCGCTTCCCGTTCAAATGGGAGCGACTGCAGCCTACGCTGGGGGGTCCGCTTGACCCGGTCTACGCCAAGCTGATCGACAAGATGCTGGTGCAGGCCGCGCAAGCGAACATGCAAGTGATCCTGGACGTGCACAACTACGGGCGCTACCGCGGCAAGATCATCGGGACCAAGGATGTCACGGTGGATCACTACAAGAACCTCATGAGTCAGATAGCGCGGCGCTGGAGCGGTTACAGCGCCCTGGCCGGCTACGACCTGATGAACGAGCCCCACGACGAATCCGATGCCATCTGGCCGACGGCCGCTCAGGCGGGCATCGATGCCATTCGGGCGATCGACAAGAACCGTCCGATCTACGTCGAAGGTCGTTCGTGGGCCAGTGCCGAGCGCTGGCCGAACTACAACAACGATCTGCTCAAGCTCAAGGACCCGTCCAACAAGCTGATCTTTTCCGCGCATATCTACCTCGATCCTGACGGCAGTGGTAACTACAAGAATCGAATTTCCGGCACATGGAATCCGGATATCGCCGTGAACCGGGTCAAACCCTTCGTCGAGTGGCTCAAGCGCAACGGCAAGAAAGGCCACATCGGCGAGTTCGGCATCCCTGACAACGACCCACGTTGGCTGGACGCGGCCGAACGTCTGCACAAGTACCTGGCCCTGCAGTGCATGCCCCTGACCTACTGGTCGAGCGGCCCCTACTGGGGTGGTTACTTCATGGCAGTCGAGCCGATCAACGGCCAGCCTCGTCCTCAATGGACAGTCATGGGCAGGTACCTCAAAGAGCCGAAGTGCAAGGCTATCGGCCCGACGTAACTGCCAGGCCCGCAGTATCGGCCGGTCGTCCCAGCGGACGATCGGCCGGTTGCGAAGCCGGCACCCTCACCTGCCCGTAATACACGAATGCCGCAACCGCGAGCGCTGCGATGTTGCCGTCATACATCATGGCCGGCGACAGGAACAGATTGATCAGGTTGAAGCACATGTCGAGAACAAAGGCAGCAAGCAGGTCACCTTTGTTCCGGCACTGGCGACTGATTCTCCAGAATCCGACGAAATACACCAGAATGATCAGCGGCATGATGAAGCCGTAGCGGTACATCACGCCCAGCACACCCACGTCGGACAGGTAGAAGTAAGAGCTGTACAGGCGCGAGAAACCACCCTGCCACTGCAGCGACAGTGCGCCCATCCCCACGTACCAGTTCGCGGCCGTATCGCGCAGGATGATCGCGGTGGTATCGGCACGCACCCCACCCGGCTCGGTCGCTTCCTGCACCAGGGCCATCAGCCGCTCGTACTGAGCTTCGAACGGCGCTGGCATCACCATGTAGGCGACCCCGCCCACGACGATGATCGCCAGGCCCAGTTTGACCAGCACATGCAGGTGCGCGCGGAAGATCCACAACGCGGCCAGGGTCCACACCAGCATGGTGTTACGCGTCTGCAACACCAGCCACAGGTAGGCGGCGAACAGGCCCAGCAACAGCACCGGTACCAGCTCGATACGGCGGCGCAGGCGGTACATCAGCATCATGGCGCACAACGAGACATAGGAGCCGCCGATGCTGAAGCGGTCCGGACGCAGCGGGTTGAGGCCGTAGTCCTTCTCGTCGACGTTGAAGGCGACCGCAGCGTTTTCCGGGACGATCTTGAAGTAGTAGAGAAAGCCGACCGCCACACACGCCAGTCCGCCGATCAGGAAGCAGCGCTCGAGCTGCTCCTGGGTCGGCTGCGCCTTGAGCATCAGGTACAACGCCGGAAAGAACAGCAGGTACAGGAAGTTGCGGCGCTCTTCGAGCAGGCCGTAGAACAGTGGCTGCTCGAAGTGATACCAGGAGAACAGTGCCGACATCACCGGCAGGGCCACGCCCATGAACAGGATCCACATACTGGCCCGCGACTGCCACGGGCGTTGCCACATGGCCAGCAGCAGCACGGCCGCGCCAACCACGCCAGCCAGGTACAGCTCGCGCAGGTATGGCAAGCCTGCCAGCTTGTTGTCGGTCAGGAAAAGAAAGCCGGAGTTGACCACCACCAGCAGGCACAGCAACGTGCGTGGATTGAACAAAGCCTGGAGCATGTCCGTTACCTCGTGGACGATAGATCACTCAGCGCCATTTGAACGCCAAGCCCTCGGTGATGCCCTTGATGCCGAACTTGATGTTCTTGGCACTGCCGCGGTTCTGCAATACGGTGATCGCGCCCAGGGCGACCGCCGAGACAAAGGTGCACGCGGTCGAATGGAAGCGCTTGTTGTACATGATCGCCGCACGGTTGCGGTAATAATGAAACATGTGGCTGCGCCCTTTGGTGCTGCCGCTGTCGCCGTGGCGAGCGAAGCTGTTGAGGGCCACGCGGCCGTGCCAGCCCACTGCGGCGGCACGACGTTCCCAGTCCACTTCTTCGGAGTACATGAAGTAGCGGTGGTCCATCATGCCGACCTCTTCGATCACCTCGCGGCGTACCATCAGGCTCGCACCCATCAGGTAGTCGGGCTCGGGCAAGCCGGCGGTAGCCAACTGCGCGCGGTCCATGTTCTTGCCCATCAGCTTGGTCTTGCCCAGCCAGGGGAACAGGGTGCCGCCGCCGACGCACTGGACCACCTGGGGGCGATCGGAGTACACCAGCACGGAGGCCGAAAAGCCGCATTTGGGTGACTGTTCCAGCGTGTCCCGCAATGCTTCCAGAGCGCCGGACTCGACGGTGACGTCGTTGTTGAGCAGCCAGATGTAGCGATACCCTGCGCGCACGGCGTAGTCGATGCCCACGTTGTTGCCGCCGGCGTAGCCGTGGTTGCCTTCATTGATGATCAACACCCGCTCGTGGGGTGTGTCATAACTGCCGGCTGCGCGCTCGTCGATCACCTGAACGTCCGGGCCGGTCGAGTCGTTGAGAAACTGCTTGAGGCGCGACACGCTGTCGTCCTTGGAATCGTTGTCGATCACCACCACCGGGACGCGGCAATGGGCGTCCAGGGCACGGATGCAGTCGATGGTGGTATCGGCGCCATTCCAGTTGAGGATGATCGCGCACACGTCGTTGTTGGATCGGGTCATGCTTGAGCCTCCTGTAGAGTGCCACTCTGGCGGTTCTGCCAGGCACGCGCCTTGAATACGACGATCGACATCATCGCCAGATAGATGAAAATGTTTGCTGCCGCGATAGCGATCACCACCGCCAGGGCCGAGCCGCCCCACAGGGCGCCGATGGCCACGGCGCCGAAGCGCAAGGAGGTGGCGAAGACTTCGAAGCCCAGGAAGTAGGCCTGCAGGCGCAACGCCGGGATCGCGACTTCGCACGGCATCGCTGCGAACCGGGCCAGTTCCGCCAGGGCCAGCCAGCGCGCGTATTCGCCCGCTTCGTGCCACTGGGCGCCGAAGGCCAGGGTGAACAGCCACGGCCCGGCGATGACCAGGATCAGGAAGCCCGACGCGCCGATCGCGGTCATCGCGCCCACGCCCTTGAGCAGCAGGCCGACCACCGCCTCACGAGCGTGCACGGCAGCGGCGATGCGCGGGTAGAAAACGCTGCCCATGGCTTTGCCGATGAAGTTGCTGGGCATGGCCAGCACTTGCAGGCACAGGGCGAAATAGCCTGCCGGTATGGCGCCGAAGAGCGAGGCCAATACCAGTGTGGGCATGTGCACCGACAGCGCGTTGATCAACACCTGCGGGGCACGGAAAAGGGGGAAGTCGCGGTATTCGCTGGCCAGTTGGCGCAGGGTCTTGCGCGGGGCCTCGTCAGCCTCGGTCGCGTCGGCCGGCGCTGGCTTGCTCATGGCCATGCCGATCAGGATCAGCAGGCTGTGCACCACGTAGTACAGCGCGCTGGTGACCACCAGCATGGTCGCGCTGTTGTTGAACAGGCCGCCGACACTGCGCATGCCGTTGTAGACCAGGGCATGGCTGGTGGCCGCGCGGGCGGTCAGGCGGTAGCGGCCATGGCGATACAGCCACTGCTGGAGCACTTCGAGGACCGCCGAGCTGAACATCACCAGCGGCAGCAGCATCAGGTACGGCGTGAGCAGTTCCAGGTTCCAGCGCTCGGCCAGCATCGGCCCCCAGAACAACAGCACGACCGCCACCAGCAGCGACACCAGCAAGGCAACCACGGTCGCCAGCTTGGCCAGGCCGCTGGCGTCGCGATGGCGTTGCGGCAGGACGATGGCCATTGACCAGGTCAGGCTGCAGGCCGGAATCAGGATGATCGTCAGGCTGAGGAAGGTACCCACCACCCCGAATGCTTCGGGGCCGTAGATCCGCATGATCACCGGGATCAGCGCCAGGTTGATCAGCTGCGCGCCGGCCGAGCCGCCGAGCGCTGTCGCCAGGTTTCGCACCATGCGGTTCTGGCGCAGTTGCTGGATCAGGCCGGGGGCCGCTGCCGGCCCCTGGCTCAAGTCGTGTTCCATCCCAGCCTCCGGGCTCAATAGATGTTCCGTGAGAACAAGGTGAACGGGGTCTTGATCAGGATCTTGATGTCCAGCCACAACGACCAGTGATTGATATAGGCCAGGTCACGCTCCAGGCGCCCCTGCATCTTGTCGAGCGTGTCGGTTTCGCCACGGAAACCGCTGACCTGGGCCAGACCGGTGATGCCCGGCTTGATGCGATGACGCGCCATGTAGGCCATCAGCTTGTCGCAGTAGTAATGGTTGTGGGCGATCGCGTGGGGACGCGGACCGACCAGGGCCATTTCGCCACGCAACACGTTGATCAGTTGTGGCAGTTCGTCCAGCGACGAGCGACGCAGGAATGCCCCCACGCGGGTCACTCGCGAGTCGTTGCGGGTGGCCTGCTTGACTTCCTGGTCGTCGTGCATGCGCATCGAGCGGAACTTGAAGACGTGGATCACGGTGCCGTTGCAACCGTCGCGCCCCTGGCGGAAGAACACCGGGCCCGGCGAGGACAGCTTCACCGCCACCGCGCAGGTGATCAGCACCGGTGCCAGGACCACGATCGCCAGCAGTGCCAGGCTGCGGTCGATCAGATCCTTGGCCATGGCGGCGGCCGGGTGCGAACTCAATGGGGTTTCGTTGAGGTAGATGGCCGGGAACTGTTCGATCTGCGAGATCGACTGGTTGAGCAGCATCATGCTGCCGAAGTCCGGCACCCAGACCACGTCCACGGCCAGGTCGAGCAGGTCGACGTAGATCGATTCGATCTGCACCATGCGATCCAGTGGCAAGGCGATGTACACCCGGCGCACCTGTTCGCGCTGGACGATGTCGCGCAGTTCGTCGAAACCACCCAGGTGCGGTACACCCGGCACCGGCACCCAGTCGGCATCGACTTCGGCGTCGGGTGCGATCACGCCCAGCACCGGAACGCGCGGCTTGAGCTGACGAGCCAGCTTGCCGGCCAGTTCCCCAGCGCCGATGATCACTGCCTTGCGTTCGTTCTTGAGCCGCTGGTTATGGCGGTTGAGCAGGAAGCGCAAGGGAATGAACGTCGCCGCCTGGGCCAGGAAGCCGTAGATGATCAGCTTGACGGCCATGCCTGGCGCCAGGCTCTGCGGGCTGCCGCTGAGGTAGATGACCACGGCCAGCGCGGCGACCAGGGTCAGCCAGCCGCCGAGCAGGCGCAGCAGGCCGCTGAGGTAGTTCAGGCGCTTGTGGTAGACGTGCAGGAAGCTGTAGACCGGAACCGAGGCAAGCACCCCGATCATCATCAGCACGCGGTACTGCGGCGGGAATTCATTGAAGTGTGCGTAGAGCACACTGAATGTGAGCGCGCATGCCAGAGCGGCACCCGCGAGCCACATGGTCCAGAACGTCAGGCCCCGGCGGTTTACCATCGGGTGCAAGCGAGGCGCAATCATGGAAGTTTCCTCAGCAGACAAATGCGGCGTGGATTGGCATTTTCCGTAACGCGGCCAGCCGGGCGCACTGCTCGCCCCAAGGGGTGAGCGGCGCGGCTGCAAGGTCGGAAAGGTTTATTGGGCCGGGGCTGCCGGCAGGTAATCGTAGTAGTGGTCGCGACGCTGACCGGGCTCCGGACGTGAGACCTGGTTGAGCACCACGCCGGTGATCGGCGCGCCGGTCTGCAACAGCTGACCGATGCTCTTGCGCACCAGCGGCATGCTCGTGGCCTCGGACTTGATCACGTAGATCACCGAATCGGCCATGCCGCACAGCAGTGCCGCATCGCTCACCGACTGGCTAGCCGGGGTGTCGAGGATCACGCGGTCGTAGCGGTGACGTGCCCACTCCAGGAAGGTCTGCATGCGCGTGCTGGCCAGCAGTTCCTGCGGGTTGTAGGGCATTTCACCAGCGCAGATCACGTCCAGGCTACCGATGCTCTGCAGGCAGTCATCGACGCCCGCCTTGCCGGCCAGCAACTCCGCCAGGCCGATGTGGTGAGCGTCCAGGCCCAGGTTGCTGGCCACTTTCGGACGGCGCAGGTCGGCTTCCACCAGCAGCACGCGTTCGACGCGAGCCATGGCACCGGCCAGGTTGATGGCCAGGGTGGTCTTGCCTTCGCCCGGCGTGGTCGAAGTCAGTACCAGGGTCTTGCGACGGACATCGTCGTCGTTGAGCATCACGCCGGTGCGCAGGGTCCGTACGGCTTCGGCGAAAGCCGCGTCGTCGTTGCGCTCGAACTGGCGATGGATGCGCGAACGGTTGCGGCGCTTGAGCATCGGCACCACGCTGAGCACCGGCAGGTGCAGATTGCGTTCGACGTCGGCGCTGTTCTTGAAGCTGTTGTTCCAGGCTTCACGCAGCAGGGCAATGGCGCAACCGGCAATCAGCGACAGCAGTGCAGCCAGGACCACCAGGATGGCCTTGCGTGGCGTGGTCGGGAACAGCGGTGCGATGGCCGGATCGACCACGCGGGCATTGCCCGAGACCAGGTCGGCGGTCGCCATGGTTTCGCGCAGCTTGGTCATGAAGGTGTTGTACACATCGCGGTTGCTGTCGACGTCACGCTGCAGTTCACGCAGGGCGAACTCCTTGCGGGAGATGTCCTGGATTTCCTGCTTGTTGCTGTTGAACGAGGAGCGCAATGCGTTCTCGTTGTCCTGCGCCAACTGATAGTTGTGCTGCAGGCCGGCGACGACCTGGCTCACCTGGCTGCGCAGGCTGGCCTGGGCGGCTTGCAGTTCCGAACGGGCGGCAACCATCTGCGGGTGCTTGTCGCCGTAGCGCTGGCTGTATTCGTCGACACGCGCCTGGGCGGTGGCGGCGACGGCCTGGAACTGCTGGATCACCGGGTTGTTGATGACCGCAGGCACGCTGGACAGGTCCAGGTTGCCGCCGCGGGCCAACAGACCCTGCACCTGACGGTACTGGCTCTGGGCATCGGCACGTTCACGGCGCGCATCGACCAGACGATCGCTGGTACGAGCCAGCTCGTTGGCGGTGATGGTGGCAACGCCGCCGACGTCGACCAGGCCCTGGCCATCGCGGTAGGCCTGCAGCTTGCTTTCAGCCTGCTGCAGTTGGGTACGCAGCTCCACCATGCGGGTGTTCATCCAGCGGCTGGCGTTCAGCGACTCCTGCTGCTGCGAAGACTGGCGGCTGGCGAGGTAGCCCTGAGCCAGGGCGTTGGCGGTAGCCGCGCCGGTTTCGGCGTCGGCCATGGTCACGCCGATGCTGACCAGATGGCTCTTGCCCACGACCGTCACGCTGGTGCGCTGACGCAATTCCATCACCGCGCTGTTGAAGGCCTGCTCGTCGGTGTAGTTCAGCTCCTGGTGCCAGCTCTGCGGGAACCAGTCGGCATGCCAGTTGGACAGTTGCGCCTTGATCTTGGACAGACGCGAAGCCTTCTGCCGTGGGTCCAGTTCTTCATGGTGCGACAGGTCCAGCTCACGCACGGCGCGCTCGGCCACTTCGCGGCTCTGGATCAGGCCCATCTGGGTCTGCAGGTAGTCGCTGTTGGGATCGGGACGGTCCGGCGTCTGCTGGAACGTGATGACCTGGTTGCCACTGGGCTCGATCACCAAAGTGGCAACGGAGCGGTAGGTCGGCGTCATGTTCAGCGCGTAGATCACGGCGGCAGCAGTGCCCACGGCGAAGACGCCGAGGATCATGCCGCGGCGACGCCACAGCGTGCGCCACAGTTTACGCGAGTCCAGTGCGTCGCGATCTTCCGGCGCGGGCGAGGCCTGCCATGGGGCCATGCCCTGGCTGTTTCTTACGGCAATCTGGCTCATCTTAGAAGAACCCCTGATCAATAGTGATGGTGTCGCCCGGTTCTACCGGTGTTGCCAACTGGGCCGGCTTGGCGCTGCCGCCGCGGTTGATGTTGATGCGGTTGACCGAAGCACGCTCGGTCAGACCGCCCGCCAGAGCGATGGCGCGGTCCATGGTCAGGCCCGGCTTGTAGGGATACCCGCCCGGCGCCTTGACTTCACCGCCGATGTAGAAAGGACGGTATTCGACGACGCTCACGGTCACTTTCGGATCCTTGAGGTAATCACCGCTCAGGCCCTTGGTGATGACCCGCTCGATCTCGTCTGTGGTCTTGCCGAGCGCTTTCACGTTGCCCAGAAAGGGGTACGAGAAGGTCCCGGAATCGTTGAGGTGGACTTCCTCGTTGGTCAGGTCAGGTTCACCCAGGACGGAGACCCGGATGACGTCGCCCGAAGCGAGTTTGTAGGCATCGGCCTGGGCTCCCAGGCTGAACAGTGCCAGTACGACGATCAATGCTTGCTTGAACATGGTGGCTTCTCCCCTTTGGGTCAGGTTCACAGGGACAGCTTGAGGCTGAGCAGGTAGATGTTGCGAACGTAGTCTTCGCTGTCCACGTTCGAGTTGTTGTCCACGCGGTTGTAGCCCAGGGAAACCTCGGCCCAACGGCTGGCGGTGTAGATGATCTCGGCACCTGCGGCGTTCTGGGTGTCGTCGCGACCGCCCGTGCCCAGGTACTCGCGCTGTGCGTGGCGATAGTTGACGTCGGTGGCGAAGAACGACGACCAGCTGTGGCGCCAGCCCAGGCGGCTGCTGGTCACGTGCACGGTGTTGGCACCGTCGTCGCCTTCGTCGAAGGCGCGGCGCATGTTCACCGAGATGGTGGAATAGGTGCGTGGCTTGTAGTCCATGCCCACTTCCCAAGTGCCGCTGCCGTAGTCGTTGCTCTGCGAGCTTTCGAAATCCTTGCGCTCGTAACCGGCGCGGGCGGTACCGCTGAGCTTGGCGGTGACGTCACGGTCGATACCGAACAGCACGCGGTTGCCCTTGCTGTTACGGCGGTCGAAGTCCAGGTAGTCGTAGTCGACGTGGTCCAGTTGAACCAGGGCGCGGGTGCTGCCGCCCAGGCGATGGAACCAGGTACCGCTGACGCTGGTGGCGTCGTATTCCTTGTCGTCGTTGATACCATCGGCGTTGCGATAGCGCTGCTGACGGTAGCCGCCACCCAGCTCGATCTGGTTCATGGCGCTGAGGGCGCCGAAGGTGTACTTCAAGCGACCGCCCTGACGGGTGTACTTGTCGTTCTCACGCTCATCGGCGGAGTCGACGGTTTCTTCGCCGCGCTTGTAATCGAGCGTAGCGTCGAGGCGATTGCGCGAATCGAAAGCCCAGATGCCACTCAGCTCGGCATCGTGGTCGATGTGGCTGGCGTCGGCGTGGTCCAGATAGGTCTGGCTGTCGGCCGAGTACTGGAACTTGTAGCCGGTGTTGCGGGTTTCGCGGGTAAACAACAGGGTCGGCTTGACCGAGGTGATCCACGACGCGTCCTCATTGCGATCCACGGCGCGAAAGTTGTCGTCGTAGCGTTCGCTTATCTCCAGTGTCGGAGTGAAGTTCACGGGGCCCAACTCGACCTTTGCCGGTTCCAACGCCCAAGCGCTCAAGGGCCAGGGCGCCAGCGCCAGGCATGCCATCCACTGTTGTTTATTCATATCCATTCCCACTGCGTAATTCGGGTAGACGCCAGAGGCGCCTAGAAAGAAAAGCCGATTTCATTGCGTCGCAGATCGGCCTCGACCATCATCCGGCACAGCTCTTCGAGGCTGGTCTGCGGCTGCCAACCCAGCACTTCACGCGCCTTGGCCGGGTCACCGATCAACAGATCGACTTCGGCCGGACGGTGGAACATCGGGTTGACCTTGACCAGCACCTTGCCGGTCGCGCGGCAGGTGCCGCATTCCGAATCGTCCTTGCCCGACCAGTCCAGGCTGATGTCGACAGCCTTGAACGCCATGCTGACGAAGTCGCGCACGGTTTCGGTACGGTTGGTGGCCAGCACGAAAGTGTCCGGCTCATCGGCTTGCAGCATGCGCCACATGCCTTCCACGTATTCCTTGGCGAAACCCCAGTCGCGCTTGGCGTCGAGGTTGCCCAGTTCGAGCACGTCGAGCTTGCCCAGCTTGATCTTGGCTACGCTGTCGGTGATCTTGCGGGTCACGAACTCACGGCCGCGAAGAGGCGACTCGTGGTTGAACAGGATTCCGCTGGTCGCGAAGATGCCGTAAGACTCGCGGTAATTGATGGTCATCCAGTGGGCGTACAGCTTGGCGACGCCGTACGGGCTGCGCGGGTAGAACGGCGTGCTCTCGATCTGCGGAATCGCCTGCACCTTGCCGAACATCTCGGAGGTGGACGCCTGATAGAAGCGGATCTTCGGGTTGACGATGCGGATCGCTTCAAGCAGGTTGACCACCCCTACCCCGGTGATCTCGGCCGTGGTCAACGGCTGCTCGAAGGACACGCCGACAAAGCTCTGCGCCGCAAGGTTGTAGACCTCGGTCGCCTCGGTGTTCTGCAGCAGGCGAATGCTGGCCGACAGGTCGGTGAGGTCATACTCGACCAAATGCAGGTTGGCATGGGTCGCGACACCGAGCTCTTCCAGACGCCAGAAGTTCACCGAACTGGTGCGTCGGTAGGTCCCGTAGACGGTATAGCCTTTTTCCAACAAGAGCTGCGTCAGATACGCCCCATCCTGGCCGGTTACACCGGTGACAATCGCTTTCATGCAAATCTCCAGAGTCTTTGGTAAGCAATAACAACCAGTGCAACGCCCGACGGTACATCCGGAGGAGCTGACCTTGGACAAGCTATTGCAGCAAGGTTCAGTGCGGACATCGTATAAGCGTGGCATTGGCGCAAAATAAATCAGGTACACGTCCTGCCCAGCACGGTGAGGCGCTGCAACTGTGGTGTACCCATGGCATTGGCGATCGTGTGCGTCCTGTTCGGTCGCTCTTTGTCAGTGCCGACTCTGGGGCGGCATCGGTAAGGCGAGGTGATACTAGGTGTCGAAACTCCGGCAGTGCAAGCTGAGTGCTATTACCCGCCTCCAAATAAATAACAACCCGAGCTATTTTTTATAAAAACGTTATAAATCAACAATTTAGATATTCTGTAATGATGGCGCCAAATATCTGCAGCCCCATGGTGTTGTTTTTATTGGCGCCAATAAACATTTGCCCGGCAATGCAAGTCGAAAGTCCGTCGAGGCGCGACGGTTCATTGGCGAAACAGTAACAACTTCGTGTGTGGCTCAGGTGCAGCCCACGGTTGGCGAGGGCCGCAATGATTAGGCAAGATCACCATGTGCAACACGCACGAAACAGGTTTGTTAAGAAATGGCTTCACACCCATCCGTGTCGTTCTGGATAAACGCCAGTAAACCGACTTGCAGGCTGCCTGGTCATTGCACAGTGCCCAGTCGCGCCCCTTGCTTCGCGTTGGCTGACATGCTGGTATCAGCACCCGTTTGGCTGCTGCAGTGGCCCATTGGTTAACACAAGGAAGTCCTGTGTCATCGTCTGAATCTGTAAAACGTTGGTGGGTGCTGGTCGCGGTCATGATGGTGTTTCTGCCGGTGGTGCTGGACGTGACCATCCTGCACGTGGCGATCCCGTCACTGACCTTGGCCTTGCAGGCCACCGGCACCGAAGTGCTGTGGATCATCGACATCTATCCGCTGCTCATGGCCAGCCTGCTGATTCCCATGGGCACCCTCGCCGACCGGATCGGCCATCGGCAACTGCTGATCACCGGGCTGTGCATCTTCAGCCTGGGTTCGGTACTGGCCGCCTTCTCGCCCAACGTCGCGGCGTTGATTGCCGCGCGGGCGTTCATGGCGTTCGGCTCGGCAATGATCATTCCCTGCACCTTGGCTATCCTCCGCCAGACCTTCGACGACGAGCGCGAGCGGGCACTGGCGTTGGGTATATGGGGCGCGACCGGTTCGGCAGGCGCGGCCATCGGGCCCCTGGCGGGCGGCGCTTTGCTGGAGCATTTCTGGTGGGGCGCGGTGTTTCTGGTCAACGTACCAGTGATGATGATCGTGATGCCGCTGGTGCTCAGGCACGTACCCCGCACCTCGATCACCGGTGACGGCAACTGGACCATTGGCCAAGCCTTGATTCTCATGCTCGGTATCATGGCCTCGGTCTATGCGCTCAAGTCGGGGTTCAAGCCTGGCAGTTCGGCGTCGCTCACCATGGTGTCGGCAGTTTTGGGCCTGGGCATGCTGGGCTGGTTCGGGCACAAACAGTTGCATGCCGCGCGACCGATGCTGGACCTGAGTCTGTTCCGCTCGCCGGCGATCAGCGCCGGAGTGGTCATGGCGCTGGTGGTGATGGGTGCCTTGGCGGGAGTGGAATTGATGCTGGCGCAGGAGCTGCAATTCGTCCTCGGACAGACGCCGTTGCAGGCTGGGATGTTCCTGTTGCCTTTGATGATCGCCTCGGCGATCGGCGGGCCCATGGCGGGGTTGCTGCTGCGCGCCATCGGCCTGCGCTGGGTCGGCAGTCTGTCACTGGGCGCCGCCAGCGCGAGCCTGGCGGGCTTGGCCATGGCTGACCTGCACCAGAGCGGATGGGCGGTGATCGGGCTGCTGGTGGTCCTCGGCCTGTCCCTGAGCATCGGCCTGACGGCGTCCTCGGTGGCGATCATGAGCAGCACCCCGCCGCACAAGGCGGGCTCGGCCGGCGCACTGGAAGCCACCAGCTATGACTTGGGTACGGGCCTGGGGATCACCGGCTTCGGCCTCGTGCTGGGCAGCGGCTACATCCGCTCGATCCGGTTGCCCGATGGGTTGCCGCCGGAACTCGCCGAGAGCGCCCGGCAGTCGATCGGCGAAACCATGAGTGCAGCGAAGACCCTGGAAGGTCAACAGGCAGCCGATCTGGTCGCGGCCGGTCGAGCGGCGTTCAGCACCTCGCACAGTCTGGTACTGACGTGCGCCGCGACATTGATCGGCATCCTGGCCGTGATCATCTGGGTAACATTGCAGCGCCATGGGCACAGCCACAGCCAGACTCCCTGACCCCAAGGCACGCCCCCATCCACTGCGATCCCTGTAGCAGCGGCGCAAGCCGCGTCCGGGGGCACCATGTTGTTCCAGGCGAACCGCGTCGACCACCGACGCGGCTCGCGCCGCTGCTACAGGAGCGGCGCGTCCGGGGGCGCCGCGTTACCGATGCCGTGCTCCGAAGCTGTCGCGGTAGAAGGACGGCGCCAGGCCAACGGTCCTGCGAAACGCTACCCGGAAACTTTCCGCGGAGGTGAACCCACAACGTTGAGCTATCTGTTCGGTGTCGAGCCCACTGGTTTCGAGCAACGAACGGGCTCTGGCCATTCGTTCGTGCTGCAGCCAGGCTTTGGGCGTCATGCCGGTCGCGTCATTGAAGCGCCGTAAAAACGTGCGTTCGCTCATCAGCGCCCTGGCGGCCATCTGAGGAACCGTCAACGGTTCACCCAGATGTTCGCGAACCCAATCCAGGACCACGGCCAAGTCGTGCCGCGGGGCCAGGGCGACCGGCGCGGCAATGAACTGCGCCTGCCCACCACCGCGCTGTGGCGCCATGACCAGCCGACGCGCCACGGTATTGGAAACGTGAGCGCCAAAATCCCGCTCGACCAGATGCAGGCAAGCATCGATGCCCGCCGCACTGCCTGCCGAGGTGATCACCTGCCCGCTGTCCACATAGAGCACCGAGGAATCGACAGCGATGCCCGGAAACCGCCGCGCCAACTCGTCGCTGTAGCGCCAATGGGTGGTGGCCCGCTTGCCATCCAGCAACCCAGCTGCGGCCAGCACGAAGACACCGGAGCAGATCGACAGCAGGCGCGCACCCCGCGCGTGGGCCCGGCGCAGCTCCACAAGCAGGGACTGGGGCGGCGGTTCATCGCGACTGCGCCATCCGGGGACGATGATGGTACGCGCCTGGGCCAGCACTTCCAGCCCGGCGTCGGCGCCGACTACAAAACCGCCCGTCGCACGCAGCGGCCCCGGATCGACGGCAACGATGCGATGCGCGTACCAGGCGAAATCGAATTCCGGCCTGGGCAAGGCGAATACCTCGATGGCAATGCCGAATTCGAAAGTGCACAGACCATCGTAGGCCAAGATGGCCACCAGCCCTGGAGCGTCTTGCATTGGCGGAAAACTACCGGTTGATGTCGAGTGCGCCACTGTAGCTCAGGGTCTCCCCCCCTTAAAGTGACGTCACACAAACTTGAACGGAGTCACCCAATGTCAAGCCTGATCACTGAACACCCGGCGGCCAGCGCCGAGCAAGCCCTGGCCCACTTCAGCCAGCGGCTGCGCTTTGAAACCGATTGCTCCGATGTCTACCACAGCCAGCAGGCGGGCCAAGTGGACTATGTCCTGGTGGTTGTTCGCAATGCCACTGCATTCGCCGCCGGCCACGTGCCAGGCGCGATCAACCTGCCAACCCGCACGATCACGCCCGAGCGCCTTGCCGCGTTTCCGGCCAACAGCCTGTTCGTCGTCTATTGCGCCGGTCCGCATTGCAATGGCGTACACCGCGCAGCGGCGCGATTGGCCGGTCTTGGCCACTCGGTCAAGGAGATGATCGGCGGCATCACCGGTTGGCTCGACGAAGGTCTCCCGCTTGCACAAGCGGATGAGCAACCCGCGGCGACGACAACGGTCACGTCGTGCGCCTGCTGAGCGCCTTCAGATGCCGCTGAACCAGTTGTAGCCCTGATCTTCCCAGTAGCCGCCGGGGTAGTCGTTGCTGACGAAGATTTCGACGATGTGCTTGGGGTTCTTGAAGCCCAGTTTGGTCGGCACCCGAACGCGCAACGGATAGCCGTATTCGGGCGGCAGAGCGACCTCAGCGTAATCCAGGGCGAGCAGCGTCTGCGGGTGCAGCGCGGTGGGCATGTCCAGGCTGGAGTAGTAGCGGTCGGCGCACTTGAAGCCGACGAACTTGGCGGTGGTGTCGGCGCCGATGTGTTCCAGGAACGTTTTCAGCGGCACCCCACCCCACTGGCCAATGGCGCTCCAGCCTTCGACGCAGATCAGGCGAGTGATGTCGGTGCGCTGAGGCAGCTTGCGCAGGCCTTCCAGGGTCCAGGGGGCCTTGTCGCGGACCAGGCCGGACACGGCGAGGGAATAGCCGGGTACGTCGATATCGGGAATGTCGTCTTCGCCGTAGAACGCGTTGAACGGGAACGGCTGGGTCATCTGCGCCTTGCTGTAGGTGGGTGCCAGCCGCTGGCCGCTGAACAGCCAGGCCTGCACGCGATCGTTCCAGCGCGACATGGCCCACAGCACTTTGTCGACCTGGTCGCCGTCCTGGAGGTTGCAGCCGCTGAGCATCGCCATGGCGCCGACGGTCAGGCCGCCACGCAGGAAGTGCCGGCGCTGGAGGTTTTCCAGCTGAGTGCGCTGGGCAGGCTCGAGTCTGATCGGGGCGCTGCGTCGGGGTTTGGGTTCATTCATGGTCGGTCTTCCCGGTGTTCAGCGGTCGTACGCCGCCGGTGATCATCGGTGGTAGGGTCTTGGGCACCAGCAGCACCAGGACCAGGTGCACGATCACGAACGCGCCGATGGCCGACATCGCCGCGAAGTGCACGTAGCGAGCGAAGTCATAGCCGCCCAGCAGAGCGACCAGTTCCTGGAACTGGATGGGCTTCCAGATGGCGACGCCCGAAACCAGGATCAGCACGCCAGCCGCCAGCACCAGCCAGTACATCAGGCGCTGCACGGCGTTGTAGACGCCCTTTTCGTGGACCAGTCGCAGGCGCAGGGCGTCGCGCAGATCACGCTTGACCGCGCTGGGGGTAACCGGTAGCAGGTCGCGCTTGAAGTGGCGGCTGCCCAATCCGTAGAGCACGTAGATGAGGCCGTTGATCACCAGCAGCCACATCACCGCATAGTGCCAGGCCAGTGCGCCGCCCAGCCACCCGCCCAACGTGAATGAGGGCGGGAAGCGGAAGGCGAACAGGGGGGAGGCGTTGTAGATGCCCCATCCACTCATGAACATGCAGGTCATGCCAAAGGCATTGATCCAGTGGGTGAGACGTACCGTGAGTGAATGTATGCGTTGCACGGCCATGGAAAGCCCCCCCTGTTTAAAAATCACTGCCCCTGGTGGCAGCACCGCCCATGTGGGAGCCCTGCCATTGTGGGAGCACCCCCCTTGTGGGAACCCTGCCCTTGTGTGAGCACTGTCCCTTGTGGGAGCACTGCCCCTGGTGGAAGCACTGTCCCTTGTGGGAGCACTGTCCCTTGTGGAAGCACTGTCCCTTGTGGGAGCACTGTCCTTTGTGGGAGCACTGTCCCTTGTGGGAGCACTGTCCTTTGTGGGAGCACTGTCCCTTGTGGGAGCACTGTCCCTTGTGGGAGCACTGTCCCTTGTGGGAGCACTGTCCCTTGTGGGAGCACTGTCCCTTGTGGGAGCACTGTCCCTTGTGGGAGCACTGTCCCTTGTGGGAGCACTGTCCCTTGTGGGAGCACTGTCCCTTGTGGGAGCACTGTCCCTTGTGGGAGCACTGTCCCTTGTGGGAGCGGGCTCTGCCCGCGAAGCAGGCGCCGCGGTATGGCTGAAGCACCGCGGCGCCTGCTTCGCGGGCAGAGCCCGCTCCCACAGACGTCCTCCTCACAGAGGTGCTTCTCACAGAGGTCCTCCTCAGAGAGATCCTCCTTACAGAGACCCTCCTCACAGAGATCCTCCTTACAGAGACCCTCCTCACAGAGATCTTCCCCACAGGGAACCGGCTCACTCAGGGGCCTGGCACCTATGGGGAGAGCATGCCCGCTGCTTACATCGGCGGCTGGAAGCCGTCCTTGCCTACGGCCACACCGCGTGCGGTCTTGCCGTCATCGGCTGGGAAGACGACGATCTTGGCGCCCTTGACCAATTGCTCCGCCTTGCCCGCTTCGACGTAGGCGATCGGTACGTCTTCAGGCACCACCACCTGCTTCTCGCCGCCTTTGTAGTTCACGGTCATGGTGCGGCCGTTGGTCTGGGCCAGCTTGCCCACGGTGCCGTTGGTCATGGTGCCGGTGGTGCCGTCGGCGTTTTCCCAGCCGTAGTGCCCTTCGCCGCTGCCCTTGAGGCTAGGCTCGAAGACCGTCACTTCCAGGGCCTTCAGGGTCCCGTCCGCCTGGGGCGTGGCGGCCGAGCCGATGAAGCTGTCGGCCTTGATCGAATCGATGTTGGCCTTGGACACCAGACGGATGCCGGTCTTGTCGGTCAGGCCGATGGTCTGATGCGCACCGCTGCGGGTGGTGAAGGACAAGGTGTTGTTGTCGACGCCATCGACCGTGCCCCGCATTGGTTTCACGACTGGCATGTCCGCAGCCGACGCCATCACGGCGGCACTGAGCAGCAACGTGCCGAGGGTGGTCGACAGGGCAGTTTTGATCTTCATCGGTACGACTCCTTGCGGTAGGTGTGCATGCATCCTCGGCCCTCGATGGGTACGCGTGCATGACCGGGCGATGACATTTCTGTCATTCACGCAGCGACGCTATCGATGACAGGAATGTAACCGACAGCGCCGTGCCGCTCGTTTAGACTGCACCACGCGAACGCCGTTCGCCGCAGTCTGAATCTCGAACCGTCAACGCCCCAGCGAGCCTGATCGATGCACATCCTGTTGATCGAAGACGACATCAAGACCGGCGAGTACCTGAAAAAGGGCCTTGGCGAGTCCGGCTACAACGTCGACTGGGCGCAGCACGGCGCCGACGGTTTGCACCTGGCCCTGGAAAACCCCTATGATCTGCTGGTGCTCGACGTGATGCTGCCCGGCATCGACGGTTTCCAGATCATGGAAGTATTGCGCGCCCGGCATGCCGTGCCGGTGCTGTTCCTGACCGCCCGCGACCAGTTGCAGGACCGCATTCGCGGTCTGGAACTGGGCGCCGACGACTACCTGGTCAAACCCTTTTCCTTCACCGAACTGCTGCTGCGCATCCGCACCATCCTGCGTCGCGGCAGCGCCCGGGAAGCCGATCGATTCCATCTGGCTGACCTCGAACTGGACCTGCTGCGCCGTCGAGTGACCCGGCAGCAGGAGGTGATCACACTGACGAACAAGGAGTTCGCCCTGCTCCACCTGCTGCTGCGCCGCGAAGGGGACGTCCTGTCGCGAACCCAGATCGCTTCGGAGGTGTGGGACATGAATTTCGACAGCGACACCAATGTGGTCGACGTCGCGGTCAAGCGTCTGCGCAGCAAGATCGACCAGCCGTACCCGGTCAAGCTCATCCACACCGTGCGCGGCATCGGCTATGTCTGCGAGGTGCGCGCTTGCGACGCCGACGCCCAGCATCCCTGACCCTGCGCTCGACCCTGGCCTTTTCCCTGGTGGCGATGCTCACCGTGGCAGGGGCCGGCTGGTACTTGTACGAGTCGATGAAGACATCCGTGCTTGCGCGCAGCGACAACTCCGTGCTCGGACGGCTCGATCACTTTCGCAAACTGCTGCACTACGATCTGACCCTGGACAAGCTTTCGAGCAGCCCGCAGATCTTCCAGAACATGCTCGGCAGCGAAGACGACATCTTCGTCATCGCCGAGGCCGGTCAGCCGCCGGTGATCCAGGTCAATCCGCTGCGCGCGACCCTGCCGCCTTTGCCCGAGGTGGCCCAAGACGCCGTGCCCACCGCTTCCGACCTGCGCACCGGTACGGCGCCGTCCGGCATACCGCTGCGCGCCGCGAGCGTATTGACCACGTCCGGCGGGCGCGAGGTGAAGCTCACCGCCGCGCACATCATGGTCAAGGAAATGGCCATGCTCGGCGAGTTCCGCCAGCGCATCTACCTGGCCGTGGGCATGGCCTTTCTGCTCACCGCCCTGCTCGGCTTCGTCCTGCTGCGGCGCGGCCTGCGGCCCCTGCGTGAGATGGCCGCGCACGCCACCGACATCTCCCCTGCCCGCCTGCACAGCCGCATGAGCAGTGACAACACGCCTGTCGAACTCCAGCAACTGAGCGACGCCTACAACGCCATGCTCGATCGCCTGGCCGAGGGCTACCAACGGCTGACCCAGTTCTCGGCCGACCTGGCCCACGAGATCCGCACCCCGGTAGGCTCGCTGATGGGCCACTGCCAGGTCGCCCTGCGCCAAGTCCGCAGCGCCGACGAGTACCAGGCGCTGCTGGCATCGAACCTTGAGGAGCTGGAGCGGATTTCACGCATCGTCGAAAGCATCCTGTTCCTGGCGCGCGCCGAAGACACCCAGGCCGTGGTGCAGCGTCAGCCGCTGCAGGTGCACGACGAACTGGAACGGGTGACCGAGTATTTCGAGGGGCTTGCCGAAGAGCGCAGGATTCGTCTGTCGATTGCAGGCGACGCCACCCTGAACGCCGATCCGCTGCTGCTGCGTCGGGCCTTGAGCAACCTGGTGGCCAACGCCATCCGCTATGCCGACCCGCACAGCGAGGTGCAGATCGACGTGGCGTCGACGACGACACAGTGCGTGATCAACGTGGAGAATCAGGGCCCTGCCCTGGACCCGGCAACGCTGACCCACCTGTTCGACCGGTTCTATCGCGGCGACGCGTCGCGTCAGCACAACTCGGACTCCAACGGCCTGGGCCTGGCCATCGTCGCGGCGATCATGCAACTGCATGCCGGTGAGGCCAGCGTCAGCCAGCCGCAGCCCGGACGCATTCGTTTCGCCCTGAGTTTTCCGGTGTTCGGCAGATCCTGAAACGGGCCTATTCAGGTTTCTTCCGGGCGCGAAAGGCCGCCACCTTCATGCGATTGCCGCAGGTCGCCATGCTGCACCAGCGCCGTCGGTGCGACTTGCTCAGGTCATGGAACAGCAATATGCAGTCGTGAGCCTCGCATTGACGTACAAACTCGAACTTGTCCCCCGTGACTAGGCTGACCAGTGCATCGGCCACCGGCCACAGCAGGCTGGCCGGACCTGCATCCCTGGGCCGAGTGGCGACACGAAAAGCCTGGGCTGGATCCTCCCAGCGCAAATAGCTGACCGGACGCCCTGCTTCCAATACCTGATTGACCACCGAGGGATCGGCTTCCACCCCCGCCATTGCTGCCTCCAGCACCGCCCTGGCATTGCTGCGCAGGGCGTGGGCCTGAGCCAATAGTCCATCGAAAACCTCGGGGCGATCCGGCGCGGCGAGCAGCCCTGCCGACTCAAGCCACGTCAGCACATCCTCGTCGTTGCGCAGGCAGTCCTGGCGTTGCTCGCCGACACCGTACTCGGTATTGAGGAAATCCAGGGCGATATTGTCCGCCACAAAAAGCGTATCGGACGCGGTGCGGGTCGAGCTCATGATGACCTGTAACTCATGAAATTTGTTTGACAGGTTACCAAATTAGTTCGTAACCTTCAAATACACACATATAAGGTTACATGAGGAGGCATCATGACTACGCCCACATCCACAGCCGCTGCCGCGCTTGCCGCTTCGTTGCTCATCGGCGGTACCCACGCAGCCCAAGCCGACCACACCGTCCACTACCGCCACGAGCAGGTCGGCGATGTGAAGGTGTTCTATCGCGAGGCGGGCAACCCCAGCGCGCCTACCGTGTTGCTGCTGCACGGCTTCGCCGCCTCGTCGTTCATGTTCCGCGACTTGATCCCGCAATTGGCCGACCGCTACCACGTCATCGCCCCGGACCTGCCCGCGTTCGGCTTCACCGAAGCGCCCGCCCGGGGGCAGTACGCCTATACCTTCAGCCAACTGGCGCAAACCATCGGCCAGTTCACCGAACAGCTGAAGCTGGAGCGTTACGCGCTGATGGTCCATGACTACGGCGCGCCGGTGGGCTGGCGCCTCGCCGTGGCTCATCCGGAACGCGTGAGCGCAATCATTTCGCAGAATGGCAACGCCTATGAGGAAGGTCTGGGCGCCGGATGGGCGCCGATTCAGACGTACTGGCGCGAGCCTACGCGGGCGCATCGCGACGCCCTGCAGGACTTCCCGACACCGGCGTCGATCAAATGGCAGTATCTGGAAGGTGTCAGCGACCCCAGTGTGGTGTCGCCGGACGGCTACACACTGGAAGGCCTGCAGATCTCACGCCCCGGCAATGCCGACATCCAGCTCGATCTGGTGCTGGACTACGCCTCCAACGTGGCGATGTATCCCAAGTTCCAGGCGTATTTCCGCCAGTACCAGCCGCCTCTGCTGGCAGTGTGGGGCAAGCACGATCCGTTCTTCCTTCCGGCGGGCGCCGAGGCCTGGAAGCGTGACCTGCCCAAGGCGGACATCCGGTTCTACGACACCGGGCACTTCGCTCTGGAAACCCACGGGCGGGAGATCATCCCGGTGATCCGTGAGTTTCTGGACGAGCACCTGAAGTAACGGCGCTATTACAGGTCCTGCGGCTGAAACCGCACTGCCAGCGTATCGGCGCGGACCTTGGTGGCCTTCAACAGGCACATCTGAGCGTTGATCCGGTCGAGCGTACCGCCGGTCAGGCCCGCCTCGACGGCGCAGTCGGCGTCGCGAAACTGGATCCACAGCCGCTGCGCATCGCGCATCGCCGTGCGCTTGGTGCCGTCCAGGGTTTTCATGCCGGCCTGGTAGTTGGCATTCAAGCGTGCGTCCTGCCGCTTCGTCTCGTCGGCGGCGCAGTTGACCATGCCGGTGGTGGAACTGTTGCTGTCCATGCAGGTGGTGTACGCCGAGCTGTAGTCGGACGCCGAAGTGGGACCTTCGGCCGAAGCCAGGGTGGCCTGACCTGCGCAGAGCGACAGCAACGCAGCAGTGAGCAAAGGCTTGCAGAGGGGTGTCATAAAAGACCTTTCGAATTCGTGAAAAGGCCTGGATCTTACCAGCCCCCACCCTCCAAGGATCCCACCCATGCTTTACATCGTTTTACTTGGCGGCAAGCACCCCAGGACGCGCATCGAGGTGCACGACATCGCCTGCGCGGTCGCCGACAGCCTGGAGGCCAGCTACCCGCAATTGCGCGCCGACTGGTTCGGTACTCAGAAAGGCTTGCACATCGACGCCTGGATGGCTGTGGACGGCGTGGAGCAATGGAAGGTCGAATTCAGCCCGCTGGCGCCCGCCGCGGGCATGCCGCGTCTATATGTAATCAATCTGGGCGGGTACGAGGCGCGCTCGTTCGGCGAAGCGCACCACTACGTGCTGGTGGTGGCGCAAAACGCACGCGATGCCAGAAACCGTGCCCGGCGCCTGTACCTGGAGCAGTGGCGCCAGCCCCATACCGACGCGGTCCTGGATGTGGATGATTGCGTACCGATCGAGCAGGTGGGTGGCCGCTACGTGCATCTGGTCGAAGGCCCTCATCGGGGCGTCGAGCAGCGCAATGAGTACATCGTGCTGCCGGCGGGCTGACCGGAGCCTCGGGGCCGGATCACCCGAGAATGAACTTGTGACCATAACCCGTTACAGTCACGCTGTGTCGATCCACGCCCAAGAGCCCACCCGCAACCATGACCCGTCAGCCCCCCACGTTCCCCTCACGAGGCCCGTCCGATCACAGCGTTCGCGATCAGATCGTCGAGGCCGCCATGCAGCATTTCGGTCACTACGGTTACGAAAAAACCACGGTGTCCGACCTGGCCAAGGCCATCGGCTTTTCCAAGGCCTACATCTACAAGTTCTTCGAATCCAAACAGGCCATCGGCGAGAGTATCTGCGCCAGTCGGCTGGCCATGATCATGGCCGTCGTCGACCAGGCGATGGACGAAGCCAGCGGCCCGTCCGACAAGCTGAGCCGTCTGTTCAAAGCCTTGGTGGAAGCCGGCGCTGAACTGTTCTTCCACGATCGCAAGCTGTATGACATCGCTGCCGTTGCGGCCCGTGATCACTGGCCCTCGGCGGCGGCCCACGGCGAACGCCTGCACCGGTTGATCGAGCAGATCCTGCGCGAGGGCCGGGACAGCGGGGAATTCGAGAGCAAGACGCCACTGGAAGAAGCCAGTCATGCGGTGTTTCTGGTGATGCTTCCCTATATCAGCCCCGTGCAACTGCAATACAACCTGGAGACCGCCGCCACCGCAGCGCAGCAGCTCCCCGCGCTGATATTGAGGAGTCTGTCGGCGCCATAAGTGACCATTGACTGAATTAGTCACTCGTATCAAAATCGGGTTCCTTTCCGCTCGTGCCCGTAAGGAATCCCATGTCTCGGCTTCGCGCCTCCGCGCTCGGTATCTGCCTGCTCCCTGTGCTTCTCACGGCCTGCGACCGTCCGCCGAGCGTTGCCGACCCGCGCACCCAGCCGCCCAAGGTCAGGGTGGTCGAGGCAGGTCCTGCGCCAGAGGGTCATCGCGCCTTCACCGGCGTGGTCACGGCGCGCGTGCAAAGCGATCTGGGCTTTCGGGTGAGTGGCAAGGTGATGGAGCGCTTCGTCGATACCGGCCAGGCGGTGAGCCGCGGACAGCGCCTGATGCGCCTCGATCCGGCTGATCTGGCGCTGCAGTCCAACGCCCGCGATCAGGCAGTCGCCGCCGCCCAGGCATTGGCTACGCAGACCGCGAACGATGAGCGACGAAACCGCCAACTGGTCGCCAGCGGTGCCATTTCCGCCGCCAACTACGACCGCTTCAAGTCGTTGGCCGACACCGCCCGCGCCGATCTGGTAGCGCTTCAGGCCCAGGCCGCCGTGAGCCGTAACGAGCAGAGCTATGCCACCCTGAGCGCCGATTCCGACGGTGTGGTGGTGGCCACCCTGGCCGAACCGGGTCAGGTGGTGAGCGCCGGGCAAGCGGTGGTGAGGCTGGCCAAGGCAGGGCTTCGCGAAGCGGTGGTGCAACTGCCCGAGACGCTGCGGCCAGCGCTGGGCAGTTCGGCACAGGCTACTCTGTTCGGCGCCTCCGGCAATGGCGGCATCGCCACGCTGCGGCAGCTGGCCGACACTGCAGACCCACTGACTCGCACCTTCGAAGCCCGGTATGTGTTGGGCGGCGAGCAGGCCAATGCACCGTTGGGTTCGACCGTGACCCTGTCCATCGCATCGAACCCTTCCGTAGCCGACGCCCTGAGCGTGCCCATCGCCGCCATTCATGACCCAGGCACCGGGCCGGGTGTGTGGACCGTCGAAGGCGAGCCTTCCAAGGTCGTGTGGCGGGCGGTTCAGGTCATTGGCCTGAGCGACGCCATGGCCACGGTGCGTGGTCTGCACCCAGGCGAACGCTTGGTTGCCCTGGGCCCTCACCTGCTGCACGAGGGGCAAGAGGTGCTGGTGGCGCCGCAGGATCTGCGCGCCCAGACCGGGGACCAGCCATGAGCGGTAGCCGCTTCAACCTCTCGGCCCTGGCCGTGCGGGAACGGTCGGTTACGCTGTTCCTGATCCTTCTGGTCGCCGTCGCCGGCACCCTGTCGTTCTTCAAGCTGGGGCGTGCCGAGGATCCGCCGTTCACCGTCAAGCAGCTGACCGTGGTCACGGCCTGGCCCGGTGCGACCGCACAGGAGATGCAGGACCTGGTCGCCGAGCCCCTGGAGAAGCGTCTTCAGGAGCTGCAATGGTACGACCGCAGCGAAACCTATACCCGCCCAGGCCTGGCCTTCACCCTTCTATCGCTGCAGGACAAGACGCCACCGGCCCAGGTCGAGCAGCAGTTCTACCAGGCCCGGAAAAAGCTCGGCGACGCGGCGAGCACCTTGCCGGCAGGCGTGGTCGGGCCGCTGGTCAACGACGAGTTCGCCGACGTCACCTTCGCCTTGTTCGCCCTCAAGGCGCGCGGCGAGCCGCAACGCCTGCTGGTGCGTGAAGCCGAATCCCTGCGGCAACGGCTGCTGCATGTGCCCGGGGTGAAGAAGGTCAACATCATCGGCGAACAGTCCGAACGGATCTTCGTGTCTTTTTCCCATGAGCGCCTGGCGACCCTGGGTCTGTCACCCCAGGACCTTTTCGCCAGCCTGAACGACCAGAACCGGCTGACCCCGGCCGGCTCGATCGACACCCGAGGCCCCCAGGTCGTGGTGCGGCTCGACGGTGCCTTCCAGACCCTGGACGCCATTCGCAACACCCCGGTGAACGCTGGCGGACGCACGCTCAAGTTGGCGGATGTGGCGACCGTGGAGCGTGGCTACGAAGATCCGGCAACCTTCATGGTGCGCCATCAGGGCGAAGCGGCGCTGATCCTGGGCGTGGTCATGCGCGATGGCTGGAACGGCCTGGATCTGGGCAAGGCGCTGGCCGCCGAGACGGCGCGGATCAACGCGGCCATGCCGCTGGGCATGACCTTCGCCCAGGTCACCGATCAATCGGTGAACATCGGTTCGGCGGTGGACGAGTTCATGATCAAGTTCTTCGTCGCCCTGCTGGTGGTGATGGTGGTGTGCTTCCTGAGCATGGGCTGGCGCGTCGGCGTGGTGGTCGCCGCGGCGGTACCGCTGACCCTGGCCATGGTGTTCGTGGTGATGGAGGCCACCGGCAAGCACTTCGACCGCATCACCCTGGGTTCGTTGATCCTCGCCCTGGGATTGCTGGTGGACGATGCGATCATCGCCATCGAGATGATGGTGGTGAAAATGGAGGAAGGCTACGACCGCATCAAGGCGTCGGCCTATGCCTGGAGCCACACCGCCGCACCCATGCTGGCCGGCACCCTGGTGACCGCCGTGGGCTTCATGCCCAATGGCTTCGCGCAGTCCACGGCCGGTGAATACACCAGCAACATGTTCTGGATCGTCGGCATCGCGCTGATCGCTTCCTGGATCGTGGCGGTGGTGTTCACGCCGTATCTGGGGGTGAAGATGCTGCCGACGATCAAGGCCGTCGAAGGCGGTCATGCGGCGATCTACGACACCCGTCACTACAACCGCTTTCGCATGTGCCTGAGCTGGATCATCCGCTGGAAATGGCCGGTGGCAGGCATCGTGATACTGGCCTTCGCGCTGGCCATCGTCGGCATGGGCCTGGTCAAGAAGCAGTTCTTCCCGACCTCCGATCGCCCGGAAGTGCTGATCGAGGTGCAGATGCCCTATGGCACGGCCATCGAGCAGACCAGCGCGGCCACGGCCAAGATCGAAGCCTGGCTGCGCAAGGATGACGCGGCCAAAATCGTCACCGCCTACATCGGCCAGGGTTCGCCGCGGTTCTATCTGGCCATGGCGCCCGAGCTTCCCGATCCCTCCTTCGCCAAGATCGTCGTGCTCGCCGACAGCCAAGCCGCACGGGATGCCCTGAAGCTGAGAATCCGCGAAGCGGTGGCGAACGGTCTGGCGCCCGAGGCGCGGGTACGGGTCACGCAGTTGGTCTTCGGGCCTTATTCACCCTACCCCGTCGCCTACCGCATCATGGGGCCGGACCCGCAGGTCTTGCGGGACATCGCCGGCAAGGTCGAGGCGCTCATGCAGGCCAGCGTGATGATGCACACCGTCAATCAGGACTGGGGGCCGCGAGTTCCTGCCCTGCATTTTTCCCTGAATCAGGACCGGTTGCAGGCGCTGGGCCTGAGTTCGGCCGCCGTGGCCGAACAGTTGCAGTTCCTGCTTTCAGGCGTGCCGGTCACTGCCGTGCGTGAAGACATCCGTTCGGTGCAGGTGGTGGCCCGCGCCGCAGGGCCGGTGCGTCTCGACCCGGCGAAGATCGAAAACCTGACCCTGGCCGGCGCGAACGGCCAGCGCATACCGTTGGCGCAGATCGGGTCCGTCGAGGTGCGCATGGAAGATCCCATCCTGCGACGCCGCGATCGCGTACCGACCCTGACCGTGCGCGGCGACATCGCCGAGGACCTGCAGCCGCCGGATGTCTCCACGCAATTGACGAAGGCGCTGCAACCGATCATGGCGGCGCTTCCCGACGGCTACCGCATCGAGCAGGCGGGATCGATCGAAGAGTCGGCCAAGGCCACCGCCGCCCTCGCGCCGCTGTTCCCGATCATGATCGCCATCACCCTGCTGATCATCATCGTGCAGACACGCTCGATGTCCGCCATGGCCATGGTCTTCCTCACTGCTCCCTTAGGCCTGATCGGTGTGGTGCCCACGCTGCTGCTGTTCAACCAACCCTTCGGCATCAATGCCCTGGTCGGTCTGATCGCGCTGTCCGGGATTCTGATGCGCAACACGCTGATCCTTATCGGACAGATCCACCTCAATGAGAAGAATGGCCTGGCGCCCTTCGATGCCGTGGTCGAAGCCACTGTGCAACGCGCCCGGCCGGTGCTGCTGACGGCGCTGGCGGCGATCCTGGCGTTCATTCCGCTGACCCATTCGGTGTTCTGGGGCACCTTGGCCTACACCCTCATCGGCGGCACGTTCGGCGGCACGCTGATGACCCTGATCTTCCTGCCTGCCATGTATTCCATCTGGTTCCGCATCCGTGCGGATGCCGAGGCAGCCCATCATTCAACGAAAGACCTGGAGAGACACCCATGAACAATCGAGATGGCCAGAAACGCATCGTCGTCACCGGAACCGGTCTGGTCACCCCGCTGGGCTGCGGCGTCTACGAAGTGTGGCGCCGATTGCTGGCGGGCACGTCGGGCATCGGCGCGCTGCCCGCGCACATTGGTGAAGGCACGGGCGTTGCCGTGGCTGGGCAGGTGCCCACGCTGGAAGCGGACCCTGTGGCCGGCTACAACCCGGAGGCGCTGATACCGGCCAAGGAACGCAAGAAAATGGATCGCTTCATCGAGTTCGCGCTGGTCGCCGCCCATGAAGCGCTGACCCAGGCGCAATGGCATCCCACCGACGAGGTTCAGCAACAGCGCACCGCTACGGTAATCGGCTCGGGTGTGGGCGGCTTCGGCGCGCTTGCAGGGGCCGTGCGCACCACGGATGAACGCAGTCCGCGGCGATTGTCGCCGTTCACCGCCCCGTCGTTCCTGGCCAACATGGCCGCCGGACACGTCTCCATCCATAACGGCTTCAAGGGCCCCCTGGGTGCGCCGGTCACCGCCTGCGCCGCGGGCGTGCAAGCCATCGGCGATGCCGCGCGGCTGATCCGCAGCGGTGAAGCGGACATCGCTATCTGCGGTGGCACCGAGGCGGCCATCGACCGGGTCACCCTCGGCTGTTTCGCCGCCGCCCGTGCCCTGTCCACCGGCTTCAACGACCGCCCTGAACAGGCCAGCCGCCCCTTCGACGGGGATCGCGACGGGTTCGTGATGTCCGAAGGTGCAGGTTTGCTGGTCATCGAGTCCTTGGAACACGCCCTGGCCCGCGGCGCGACACCACTGGCAGAATTGATCGGTTACGGCACCAGTGCCGACGCCTACCACCTGACGGCAGGTCCGGAAGACGGCAGCGGTGCTCGCCGCGCCATGGAACAGGCCTTGCGCCAGGGCGGTATCGATGCGCAAGACGTCCAGCACATCAATGCCCATGCCACCTCCACCCCGGTCGGCGACAAAGGTGAGCTGGCGGCCATTCGTGCCCTGTTCGGCACCCGTAGCGGACTGGCCATCACCTCGACCAAATCAGCCACCGGCCACCTGCTCGGCGCCGCTGGCGGGATCGAGGCCATCTTCACCGTGCTGGCCTTGCGCGACCAGATAGCGCCGCCGACGCTGAATCTGCAAACGCCGGACGAAGCGGCCGAAGGGCTCGACCTGGTGGGCCCGACCGCCCGCAAGACGGCAATGACCCACGCGCTTTCCAATGGCTTCGGTTTCGGCGGCGTGAACGCCAGCGCGCTGTTTCGACGCTGGGAGGGTCAGTGATCCACAGATCAGATGAAAGGTTTCAGCTCCAACCCCTGCGGGCATTGGGCCGCGCGGCATTGGTGCTTTGCAGTGAAGATATGTTCATCCTCGACCTCGCTTTTCCGCCCTAGACTCCAGGGGCAAACATCATGAACTGACAGGAGTTGACCATTATGTTTTCCCACGAAAGCACTGGATTGATCGCGTTGTACGTCATTGTCGCGCTGATCGTGGTAAGTACCGCTGGACACATTGCGCACAGCCACTGGCAGTATCGCCAGGGCAAACGTGATCGGTCTTTGGAGCGTAATGGACGGGACTGACTGGGCTGGGGCCAGGCGCTCGGTTCGTGGGGAGAATGATGTGCTGGATCTTCGGACGGATCGTGCGGCTGGATAAATGAACGCGTGTAGGCAGGCCTCTTCGCGACCAAAGAGCTCGCTGCCTGCCCTGCTGAATCGATCGTGCTGATGATGACTATCGAGGCTCGCGCCTCGGTGATGGTCGCAACCCTGCCTTATACTCGCCGCCAATCCCCCCGTTATCCCCGCCTGCTCACAGGCGACTGTCTCCTTGGAATCCATTCCCATGCCAAGTCCCCATCAGGCCGCCCCAGGCCTTTCCGAACCCAATTCGCAGAGCGTCAAGCAGCAGTGGCTGGCGATTCTTTCGGTAGCCGTGGGCGCCTTCGCCCTGGTGACCAGCGAATTTCTGCCCGTGGGCGTGCTCAACGATGTCGCCAGCGACCTGGGCATCAGTGCCGGACAGGCTGGCCTGATGGTCACCCTGCCCGGCATCATGGCCGCCCTGGCCGCGCCGTTGCTGTCGGTGGGCATCGGCGCCATGGACCGCCGATACCTGCTGACCGGCCTGACGCTGATCATGATCATCGCCAACTGCATCGTCTCCTTCGCCAATGACTTCAACGTGCTGTTGTTCGGGCGGGTATTGCTGGGAGTCAGCATCGGCGGCTTCTGGGCCACCGCCATTGCGTTGAGCGGTCGCCTGGCACCCAGGGGTGTCGGCGTGGCCAAGGCTACGTCGATCATCATGATGGGCGTGACCCTGGCCACGGTGCTGGGCGTGCCCGTGGGCACCTGGCTCAGCGGCTTGATGGGCTGGCGCATGACCTTTCTGGTCACCGCGCTGGTGGGCGTGCCGGTGCTGCTGGCGCAGATCTTCCTGTTGCCACCGCTGCACCCGGACCGCGCCATTCGGGTCAGCGACCTGCCGGCCCTGTTCACCAATCCCCAGGCGCGGGTGGGTTTGATTGCGGTGCTGCTGATCGGTCTGGCGCACTTTGCCGCGTACACCTATGTCGCACCGTTCTTCAAGCAAAGTGCCGGATTCGACGGGCCGACCATCGGCTCGCTGTTGCTGCTCTACGGCATGGCCGGGGTGCTGGGCAACGTGTTCGCCGGCTTCGCCGCCAACCGCAACGTACGCTACACCTTGCTGCTGGTGGCGCTGATGATCGGCACCAGCACCGCCCTGTTCCCGCATTTCGCCACCGGCCTTGTCGGCGCCGCGATGCTGATCGCTCTGTGGGGCTTTGCCTTCGGCGCGTTCCCGGCCTGCTCCAGCATCTGGATGTTCGTGGTCGCACCCAAGGACGTCGAGCGCGGCATGCCGCTGTTCGTCGCGCTGTTTCAGGTAATCATCGCGCTGGGTTCGTTCTTCGGCGGGCAGATCGTCGACCAGCTGGGCAGCTCGGTGCTGCTGAGCCTGGCCACAGCCTTGGTCGGCGCAGGTTTTGCCACGGTGCTGGTGTTGGGTCGAAAGGTCAGCAACAACGCGGTGGCCCAACCCTGCTGAGCCCGTGTGCGCTGACGATCGCGGCAGGATTGTCAGCGCACCTGCGCAGATTGCAAAAAAATTTTGAACTGCCTTTCCGACCATTCACCTAATGATCAGCCTGTGAATATTCCCACAGGCATTGTGTCAATATCGGCACTCTCCGAGAGGTGGTCAACGTGGCTAAAGACGAAAAGAAAACCAAAAGTGACGCTTCGAAAGCCAGCAAGGAATTGAAGGACAAAAAGTCGTCACCGGAAAAGAAATCTGCCGCAGCCTCAGCGCTTTCAAAGTCCTCCGACAAGGAGAAAAAAGACAAGAAGAAAGACGCCGAGCCGAAGAAAACCGCAAAGAAAGCTGACAGCAAGCCGGAAAAGGCTGAGAAAGCCAAGAAGTCCGACAAAGTTGAAAAAGCTGAAAAGCCTGCGAAGAAGAAAAAGTGACATTTGCTGTCTGCTAGGGCCCCGCGCCCTAGCGTTCCCTCTGTATTCCCCTGCCCCTCCTCCCCCGCCTATCCTGTTTTCAACTCCGTTCACGCACGCGTCTGATTCACCACCACCACGGTCAGCCAAGGCATTCGATAGATCCGTACCGGCTGAGTGCGGGCAAGCACGTCGAGCATGCCGGGAACATCGTCGAGGTTGAACACACCGCTCACCGCTGTGCTGGGCAGGCGACCGGCGATGACCAGCGAGCCGGGCAAGTAACGTTCGATGTCAGCGAATACCTCGGCCAGCGGCTGCCGATTGAAGATCAGCTTGCCGCGCTGCCACGCCGACGCCGTACCAAGGTCCAGAACGCCTGTCGCCAACGGTATCGCGCCAGCGGTGTAGGCCAGGCGCTGAGCGGCCTTCAACGGCACCACGGCGCCGCCGGACGAAACCCTCACTTCTCCTTCCGTTACCCCCACACGCACCTGTTCACCCTGGCGATCGACATCGAAACGAGTGCCCACCGCCTGCACGCTGCCGTCTAAGGCCTGAACCACGAACGGCCGCATGGCGTCCTTGCTGACTTCGAACAACGCCTCGCCCTTGAGCAGGCTGATCTCGCGCCGCGCCGCCGAGTAGTTCACCGACAAGGCAGAGCCGCTGTTCAACCAGACCTGGCTGCCGTCTTCCAGGGTCAACGCCCGGCGTTCACCGACCGCCGTGGCGTAGTCGGCGAAATAGACCTTGGCCGGCTCGCTCAAGCCGGTCAACGCCAGCGCGCCCAGCCCGGCGGCCAATGCCGCCCAGCGCAGCGGCCGTCGCTCGCGCCTGGGTGGGGCGACGAAGGTTTGCGCTGTGTGAGTCTGTGGCAATGCCTGCCACATCGTTTCGGCCAGCCGCGCTGCGGCCTCGTGGTCCGCGCTTTGCCCACGCCAGCGGACGAAAGCCTGGCGATCGGCATCACTGGCCTGGCCGGACGTCAGGTGCACCCACTGCTCGATGGCCTGGTCTTCCAGGTCAGTGGCGCAAGGGGCGCGGTTCAAGGGTTCGGTCATGGTGAGGGGCTCGCAGGCGCCGCCGGAAGGGAGTCGGTAGCGTGCATTCTAGAGGCACTCCGACTGACGAAGCCAATCGCGGCAATGGCGCATGGCAAGCACCAGGTACTTGCCCACCGAGCTTTCCGAGACCCCGAGACGCAGGGCGATCTGGGCGTGGGTCAGGCCTTCCAGACGGCTGAGCAGCAACGCCAGGCGGGCGTTGCTGGGCAAATGCTGCAGGGCATGGTCGAGTTGCTCGATGGCCTCTGCAGCCAGGAACGTGCGCTCCGGCGAGGCGATGGGATCACAGGGCTCCTCGTCCGGCTCCTCGACCTGCCACGCGCAATAGCGCCGTTCCTGGCGCAGGCGGTCGATGGCCAGGTTGCCCGCGACGCGGAACACGAATGCGCGAGGTTCGAGAATCTGCGCCGTGTCTGCCAACCCGGCCAGGCGTACGTAGGTGTCCTGGGCCACGTCGGCCGCCTTCTCCACATTCCCCAGGCGCCGCGCCAGAAAGGCCAGCAGGTCGGCATAGTGCTCCTGAAAGACCATCAGCAAAGGGTTGGAATTGGGTGACACGGACATTCGCACGGCCCCGGCGGTTGAGGGCCGCATCCTATCCCAATTGAGAACCCTTATCATCAGAATGGCGGATGATAATGAAAATAATTTCAATCTGGGCGGCAAGGTTTGCCCTGCTCGGTCGTCGTTGGAGAGAGAACCCTGATTCTCGGGCATTTCATCTCCATTCGATAACGGACGTTTCAGATGCAGGCACGTTTTCCGCACTTCGCTCCCGCCGCTGGTCGCACCCTGACCCTGGCGCTGATGCTGGCCATGACGACCGGCTTGCCGACGCTTTCACTTTCGGCACAAGCGGCCGAAGCCAGCACGGCGCTGGACCTGCAATCGGTCGAGCAGTCGCTGGACCAGGCATTGACCCGGTTGGCGGACCAGGCCAACGTGCGGTTGATCTTCAACTCGGCGGACGTGGCCAGCCTGCGTGCTCCTGCCTTGAAGGGCCGGTACACCCTCGGCCAGGCCATGGAAATCCTGCTGCGCGGCAGCGGCTTCACCTGGCAACTGCTGGACGAGCGCACCCTGGTGCTGCAGAAACTGCCCGCCCGAGATGAACCGGCCATGGCCCTGGGCGCCACCACCGTCAATGCCATGAACGATCTGGGCAGCACCACCGATGGCACCGGCTCCTACACCACCGGCAGCAGCAGTACCGCCGCCAAGCTCAATCTGAGCCTCAAGGAAACCCCGCAGACCGTCAGCGTGGTGACCCGTCAATTGATGGACGACAAGAAGCTCACCAGCCTGGACAAAGTGCTCGAACAGACCCCGGGAATCACCTTCCAGTACCGCAACTTCGGCGGCCACGTGTACACCTCGCGCGGTTTCTCCCTGCTGGCCGAAAGCTTTCTGGTCGACGGCGTTCCCGGTCAGGGTTACCAGATCACCGGCTGGATGAAGCCCGACACCGCCATCTACGATCGCGTCGAGGTCCTGCGCGGCGCGAGCGGTCTGTTGGTGGGTGCCGGCGAGCCCGGCGGCGCGGTGAATCTGGTGCGCAAACGCCCGACCGCCGAACCGCGCCTTACGGTTCAGGCCAGTGCCGGATCCTGGGACCGTTACCGCATGGACCTGGACGCCAGCGGCAAGCTCAACGATGCCGGCAACGTACGCGGACGGCTGGTCACCGCCTACGAAGACAACGGTTCCTACCTGGACGAGCGCAACACGCGCACGCCGCTGGTGTACGGCATCGTCGAGGCCGATCTGGATCCCGACACCACGGTGAGCCTGAGCCTGCGCCACCAGCAGAACGTCATCAACGGCTATTCGATCTACGGCCTGCCGCGCTACAGCAACGGCAATGCGCTGGACATCTCCCGCTCCACCTCCCTGGTGCAGGACTGGAACCGGCACGAAAGCGAGATGAGCGAGGCGTTCGCCGAAATCGAACATCGCTTCAACGAGCGTTGGTCGAGCACCACCTCGGTGACCGTGTCCCAAGGCAGCTTCGATCAGCAGATCGCCTACGCGCGGCGCGCCATCAGCCCGGTGACCAATACCGGCTCGGTGTTCCAGGCGGCGCTGTTCCGCCAGGACGAAGTGACCAGCACCGGCCTGGACAGCCATGTCAGCGGCAACTTCGATGCCTTCGGCCTGACCCACGACATCACCGTCGGCGGCACCTGGTCGCGCCAGGAAGCCAATACCCAGCAGGCCACCGCCAGCCTGCGCAACCAGCCGCTGAATATCTTCGACGTGGATCACCACGCCATCGCCAAGCCCGTCCGGCCGGCGTGGACCACGGACATCGACATGACCGAAGAGCGTGCGGGCCTGTACGCCAACTCCCGGCTGCGCCTGAGCGAGCCGCTGAGCCTGGTGCTCGGCGGACGCGCGAGCTGGTACGACTACACCTACGACATCAAGCGCGGCGCCGCCCTGCCCTACGAGTCCAAGGTGACGCGCAAGGTCACGCCCTACGCCGGGCTGATCTACGACATCAACGATGACTGGTCGTGGTACGCCAGCTACGCGGAAATCTTCAACGCTCAGGGCAACTACGTCGACACCCGCGGCACACCGCTCTCCCCGTCCGAGGGTGACAACTACGAGACCGGCATCAAAGGCGCCCTGTTCGACAACCGCCTGAACCTGTCGATGGCGTTGTTCTACATCAAGCAGACCGACGTCGCCCTGGTGGACCTGGCCAACACCAACTGCACCAGCAACGACTCCGAGGGCACCTGCTACGTCAATGGCACCATCAAGCGCAGCAAGGGCATCGACCTGGAGGCCAGCGGCGAGATCCTGCCGGGCTGGCAAGTGTTCGGTGGGTATACCTTCAATCTGCTGCGCAACAACACCGAGGACGTCGAAGTCGCCTACGAAACGCCCAAGCACATGCTGCGCCTGCAGACCAGCTACAACCCGCCCGGAACCTGGGACCGGCTGACCGTGGGCGGCGGTGTTTCGGCGCAGTCCTACTACAAGGCGTCTTCCACCACGGGGCTGGACTTCGGCAGCCAGGGCTACGCCATCTGGGATGCCCGCGTGGCCTGGAAACTGGACGATCACTGGCGGGTGCAACTCAACGCCGAAAACCTGTTCGACAAGCGCTACTACACCACCGCCGTGGCGGTGGACCGTTCGAACGTGTTCGGCGAGCCGCGCAGCTACATGCTGACCTTGCGAGGCGATTTCTGATCGCATCGGTGCGGGACGCATTGCAGTGAAGGGCTCGCTGCGCCGGTCGATGGCCTGGCTGCACACCTGGTGTGGCCTGGTGTGCGGCTGGGTGCTGTGCGTGATCTTCCTCACCGGCTCGCTGAGCGTGTTCCGCGAACCCATCACGCGCTGGATGGAGGCGCAGCCAATCGCCACGTCCGACGCTGGCGCTTGGGTGAACGAAGGGCTGGCCGCATCCCAGGCGCAACGCTACCTCGCCACACATGCCTCGGGCGCACGGCTGTGGCGGGTGCAGTTGCCCGCGCATCCGGGTGAAGCGGTGAGACTGCTCTGGCGGGACGGCAGCGGCACCCGGCAGATCGCCCTTGATCCTGCGACCGGCACACCGTTACCGCCGGCGGCGCTGCGCCACACCGAAGGGGGCCGGCATTTCATGTCGTTCCACTACATGCTGCAACTGCCGGTGCTGGGGTTCTGGATCGTCGGCGCACTGACCGTCGGCTTTCTGGTGGCGCTGGTCTCCGGCGTGATCATCCACCGGCGCCTCTTCGCCGACTTCTTTACCTTCCGGCCCGGTACCGGCCCGCGCGCCTGGCTCGATGCGCACAACGCCGCGGCCGTACTGACGCTGCCGTTCCTGCTGATGATCGCCTACACCGGGCTGTGCATCTTCGCCAGCAGCTACATGCCCTGGCCCGTGCAAGCGGTGTACGGTTCGGACGATGGCGCCTATGCACGCTTCACCGCCGAGCTCGCCGCCGAACCGACCGTGGTCCGCTCCGTGGCGCAGCCGACCGGCGCTGCGCCGGGCTGGGCAGCGCTTCTGGACCAGGCCCGCACGCTCACCGGGCAACCGGCGCAGATGCTGCTGGTAAACGCGCCCGGCGCTGCCAATGCGAGCGTACGCATCATCGGCCGTGCGGACCTCGGGCAGCCTGCGGACCACCTGTTCACGCCCCAGGCCAGCGTGCTGTTCGACGCGGCCAGCGGCGGCGTGTTGCAGGTCCGGCGGCCAGACCCGACCAGCGTGTCCCTCGGCACTCGGATCGAAGGCGTGGTGCGGTCCCTGCACTTCGCCGACTTCGGCAGCTGGGCACTGCGCTGGGTGTACTTCGCCAGCGGCCTGCTGGGCACATCGATGATGGTGGCGGGTACGTTGCTGTTCTCGATCAAGCGACGGATCAAGGGCCAGCACGAATTTGGCGGCGCCACGCGACGCTTCTACCACTGCGTCGAAGCTTTCAACGTGGCATGCAGCGTCGGCATCGGGATGGCGTGCTGTGGTTACTTCTACGCCAACCGCCTGCTGCCGCTCGAATTGCCGGGCCGTGCCCAATGGGAGATACGCGCCTTTGTGCTGATCTGGGCGGCTACCTTGCTGCACGCGCTGTGTCGGCCACGCCTGCGGGCATGGACCGAGCAACTGGGCCTGACCGCGCTGCTGTGTCTGTGCCTGCCGCTGCTCAACCAATGGACCACGGGCCAGGCGTTGTGGCACTACGCACGCGTCGGCGACTGGCAACGGGCGAGCGTGGAAGCGGTGTGCCTGGGCTTTGGTGCGTTGCTGGTATTTGCCTTGATGAAGCTGCATCGGCAGCGCTCGCTGCCCTGATTGCTGCCCGTCATCTCCTCCTCAAAGCCCCAGATCACTCAAGCCTGGGTGATCGTCGGGGCGGCGGCCCAGGGGCCAGTGGTATTTGCGCTCGGACTCGGCAATGGGCAGGTCGTTGATGCAGGCGAAGCGCCGTTGCATGAGCCCGTTGGCGGCAAACTCCCAGTTCTCGTTGCCGTATGAACGAAACCAGTTGCCCGAATCGTCGTGCCACTCATAGGCGTAGCGCACGGCGATGCGGTTGTCGGCGAAGGCCCACAGTTCCTTGATCAGGCGATAGTCCAGCTCTTTGCGCCATTTGCGTTCGAGAAACGCCTGGGCCTGGGCGCGCCCTTCGATGAACTCGCTGCGGTTACGCCAGTAGGTGTCCTGGGTATACGCCAGCGCCACCTTGGCGGCATCGCGGGAGTTCCAGCCATCCTCGGCGCCACGCACCTTCTGGATCGCGGTTTCGAGGGTGAACGGCGGCAGTGGCAGGCGTTTCTCTTCGCTCATGTCGATGTTCCTAGAAAGGTTTATAAGGCAGGAATTTGCCGTCCAGCGTGATCACGGCGCGCGATCCGCCTTCCGGATCTTCGACTTTCTTGATGTCGAGCTTGAAATTGATCGCGCTGATGATGCCATCGCCGAATTGCTCGTGGACCAGCGCCTTCAGGGTCGTGCCGTAGACCTGGACCATTTCATGAAAGCGATAGATCGTTGGATCGTTCGACACGTCTTCGGCATTGCCGCGCAGGGGTATGGTCTGCAACTCGACCACCGCTTCGGCGTCCAGCCCCAGGCGTTCGGCCACCACTTCGGCCACTGCCTGAGGCAATGGATGCTGGCCCAACAGTGCGGCGGTCACATACACCGTGCTCAACCCGGTGCCTTCGGCCAGGCCCGCCCAGGTCAGGTTGTTCGCGGTCTTGGCCTGCAGGACGCGCTCGGTCAGGGTCTGACGTGGTGCCTTGGAAACGTTGCTCTGGGACATGGTCGATTCTCCGGATGGGAACGCAAGGTCAGGTGTAACGCTTGGAAGCACAGAATCAACAAAACCCACCATAATGGCCAAGACTCATTTCAGATCATTTCCATAATTCCAACTTATGGTGAAGCCGTGCTGCTACGTCATATCCGCTACCTGCTGGCCGTTGCCGATCACGGTAATTTCACCCGCGCCGCCGAGGCACTGCATGTGTCCCAACCTGCGTTGTCGCAACAGATAAAGCAACTGGAACTGAGTATGGGCGTGCCCTTGTTCGACCGCAGTGGCCGCAGTGGCCGCAGCATCGTCCCCACCGATGCCGGTCGCGTGTACCTGGAACATGCGCGGCGCTCGCTGCGAGAGCTGGAGGCGGGTCGGCGCGCGGTGATGGACGTCAGCGACCTGTCGCGCGGCCAACTGCGCCTGGGCGTCACGCCGACCTTCAGCGAATACCTGGTAGCGCCGCTGATCGACCGCTTCTCGGCACGCTACCCAGGGGTGGCGATCAGCCTCACGGAAATGTCGCTGGAACAGATCCTCGACGCCCTGGCCCGTGACCTGCTCGACGTAGCCATCGGCTTCACCGGCGAGCACGGCGCCGATATCGATGCGCAGCCGCTGTTCGAGGAGAAGCTGTGCCTGGTCACGGCAGGCTCGGCGCTGGACCCCGGCCTGCAGAACAAGGCGCTGACCCTGGCCGATCTGCAGACGCTGCGCTTCGCACTGCTGGCCCCAGCCTTTGCCACGCGCATCTCGGTGGATGCCTGGTGCCGCAAACAGCGCTTCACGCCCAACATTGCTCTGGAAGCAAATTCGATCGCCATATTGCTCAAGGTGATCAAGCAAGGGCGCATGGTGACCATCCTGCCCGATGCCATCGTGCGCGAGCAGCATGACCTCTACGAGCTCCGCACCAGACCGATGCTGCCCAGGCGCACGGCGGCCTTGCTACGGCGCAAGAACGGCTATCGCAGCGTCGCCGCCGATGCGTTCGCCCAGCTGGTGAAAAGCTCGCGGGACTGAACCCGCCAGCAGGGTGCGCAAACTTTTTCCTCATTCAGGCGTCAGCTTGATAGCGACCTTTCGCCACCGCACTTTCGTCATTGAACAGGGACTCACCATGGTTTTCTTCATCTTCCTCCTGGCCTGCGCCGCTGCGGCCAGCACCGGCATCATCTTCAAACCCGGCCAGTGGTACGCCTCGTTGGTCAAACCTCGTTTCACCCCGCCGAACTGGGCATTCCCCGTAGCCTGGACGGTCATCTACCTGCTGCTGGCCTGGGCCGGCTACCGCCTGACCCAACTGACCGGCAGCGAGACGGTCCTGGCACTCTGGGCCGCGCAGATCGCCCTCAACACCTTGTGGACACCGGTGTTTTTCGGCGCCCACCGCCTGCTCGCCGGTCTGGTGATCATCGTATTGCTGTGGCTGGTGACCGCCGCCATGGTGGTTCTGGCCATCCGCCTGGACCTGATCACCGGGCTGATCCTGTTCCCCTATCTGGCCTGGCTGTGCGTGGCGGCCGCGCTGAACTTCTCGATCCTGCGCAACAACCGCTGAGCTCGGTGCCGCGCCGCCTGGCTAAGGTCAGATGGCGAACTCACCCACCAATGCCGTCAGACCGACCGCCAGCCGCGACACTTCGCCACTGGCGGTCGCCGTCTGGGTGGCACCCGCAGCACTCTGCATCGAAAGGTCCCGAATGCTGGTGATGTTGCGGTCGATCTCCCGCGCCACCTGAGCCTGCTCTTCGGCGGCGGTCGCGATCACGGTGTTGCGTTCGCTGATCAGGTTGATCGATTCGGATATCTGGCTGATCGAGGTACTGGCGTGCTGCGCCACGGCCGACGAATCGCTGGCCATCTGCTGGCTCTGCTCCATGGCCTGGACGGCCTGCACCGAATCGGTCTGCATCGAGCCGATCATCTTCTCGATTTCCTGAGTCGACTGCTGCGTACGGTGAGCCAGAGCGCGCACTTCATCGGCAACCACGGCAAAGCCACGACCCTGCTCACCAGCGCGAGCCGCTTCGATGGCAGCGTTCAGTGCGAGCAGGTTGGTTTGTTCGGCAATGGCGCGGATCACCTCGACCACCGTGTTGATCTCACGCGCCCGAGCCGACAGCTGTTTGACCTGAGTGCTGGTGCTGCCCACGTTGGTCGCCAGCGCCTGGATAGCGGTCAGGGTCTGTTCGACCTTGCCCAGACCATCCCTCGCCAGCGATTGGGTGGTGGCCGAGGCGTCGGCGGCTTCGGCCGCGTTGCGCGCCACCTCGTCGACCGCCGAGCTCATCTGGGTGACCGCACTGGCCGCCTGATTGACCTCATCGTTCTGGCGCACCAGCCCCCGGCTGGATTCCTCGGTCACCGCGCTCATCTCTTCCGAGGCGGCGGCCAATTGACTCGAGCTGTCGGAAATGTGCGCGATCGTCTGCCGCAGGTTGGCCTGCATCCGCGCCAGCGCCGTGAGCATGCTGGCGGCTTCGTCCTGGCCAACCACGACGATCTGTTCGGTCAGGTCCTTGCGCGCGATGCGCTGGGCGATCTGCACGGCTTCCTGGATGGGCTGGGTGATGCTGCGGATCAACAGCGCCGCAAGCAGGATGGTCGCCAGCACGGCCGCAGCCATCAGCCCAATGACCCAGGCACGGCCCGACTCGAAGGTCGCGAGCGCCGCATCCCCGGCGTCGGTGGCACCGCGGTCGTTCAGCGCCATGAGCTCGTTGACCTTGCCTTCCAGGGTGTTGGTCAGCGGGCGAATGGCCGTGTTGATCAGGCCGGTTGCCGCCGTGGTGTCGGCAGCGCGCAGCATGGGTTCGAGCTGGCCCAGCAGTTGGTCATACGCAGCCGCATCGGAACGTATGGAGTCGTAAAGTTTGCGGTCATCGTCGCTGGCAACGGTGCTTTCGTAGTGCTTGATGGTTTCCTGAAAAGCACGGCGATAGCCGGGAAACGCAGCGATCGTCTGTTCACGAAGCGCGGTATCGGTGGTGGTCGCGCCACGCATGCTTTCGAGCCGCAACCTCAAGAGCCCACTGTTCATCTGGCCCGCGTCGCGGATACCCAGCATCCAGTTCGTCTCGACGTCCTGCTCGGCCTCGTAGAGCTTGTTCATCTGGACGATGGAAAGGCAACCAAGGAGTATCACGACCACGACAATGGCCGAGAAGAATGCAATAGCGCGGGGGGCGAGGTTCAGGCGTCGAATGATCATGCAGGATTCCATTGCGATCAGGGGTTGATGCCTTGAGTCATCGGCCTGCGGCGCAAACACTTGAGCTAGAGGGGCCTGGGTAAATGTAAGCAAGCGCGAGTACGGGCCTGCTGTATGCCTGTACAGCCATTCAAGGGCAACCTATGTATAATCGCCCGCTTCAACGAATATGGGTCCGCGCATGTCCAACGCCGATTACGAAGGTTCGCTCCCACCACCTGCCGAAATGACCGTCATCCCCGTCATTCTGCGCCTGGTCAAAGAGGCGACCGGTCTGAGATTTGCGGCAGTGGCCAGGGTCACCGCCACGCGCTGGGTCGCCTACGCAGTGGACGACTCGGCTCATCTGGACATACGGCCGGGCGATCAGCGGCCACTTGCGCAGACGTTGTGCAACGAAGTCCGCCAGCGTCGCCAGTCACTGGCCTATGGTGAAGGCATGCAAGACTTGGCCGACGGGCGCTACGAGCCGGAAACCCAACCGGGCCTGGAAACATTCAAAAGCCATATCTCGGTGCCCATCATCACCTCAGCGGGCGTGTTCGTAGGGACCCTCTGCGGACTCGACCCGGAACCGGTCGCGGTCGAAAATGCCAGCGTGATCGACACCCTCGAACTGTTCGCGCAACTGCTGGCCAGCCATCTGGAACTTCACGCGCGACTGCACGACAGCCAATCGGAACTGGGTGAATCCGAGGAAACCGGGCGCTTGCGCGAGCAATTCGTGGCGGTACTGGGGCACGACCTGCGCACGCCGATCAGCGCCGTGCGGATGAGTGCCGATCTGCTGGACCGACAGGTCACCGACAAGCGCTCCAAGACCCTCGTGGCCGCGATCCAGAGCAGCGCCAAGCGCATGTCGGCGTTGATCGACGACGTGCTGGACTTCACCCGCTGCCGCCTGGGCAGCCGCTTCGTGATCAACCTGAACCGCGTCGACAACCTGTTCGAAGCGTTGATCCCGGTCATCGCCGAAATCCGCCATGCCCACCCGCTGGCCGATGTCAGCTATCACTACACCGATGCCGAACCCGTTCAGTGCGATTTCGGACGCATCAGCCAGTTGGTCTCCAACCTGCTGTCGAACGCCGTACACCACGGCGCACCCGGCGGACCGATCAGCATCGATGGACGTATCGAGCAAGACAGCTTGGTGCTGTCGTTTTGCAACGAAGGCCTGCCCATCCATCCCGACCGGATGGATCTGCTGTTCAAGCCGTTTACCCGCGCCGACAACGACCGGCAAAACGAAGGACTGGGTTTGGGTCTCTACATCTGCTCGCAGATCGCCGAGTCCCATGGCGGGCAGTTGCAGGTTACTTCCAGCGATCTGCACACCGTGTTTACCGTGCGATTGCCGGTACTCCGATAGCGCTGCCACCACGCTCCTGTAGCAGCGGTGCAAGCCGCGTCACGGCGTGTGCGATCAATCAGGCCAGCGCCAGATGACACGACACACCCACCACCACCACCACCACCACCACCACCTCACGCTCTGCTAAACAGAAGCCTCAAGCCTGCTCCGGCAAACACCATCGCCAAGGCGCCCTCGATCCAGCGGCGCGCCTTTTGATAGGCGCGCACCATCGGCGCTGTGGGAAACACCACCGCGTAGCCGCCGAAGATGTTATCGGTTCGGATACCTTATAGTACCGTCACGCTTTGAAGTATCCCCAGCCGCCACTTTCAATACCGAGGAGCTCTTGCATGTTCGCAGGTCTCAGCGCGTTCCCATTGACCCCGTTGCGCGATGGCAAGGTGGACGAAAACGCCTTCGTCGGCCTGATCGAAAACCTGGTCTCGGCCGAGGTCGATTCCATCGGCGCCTTGGGATCGACAGGCAGCTACGCCTATCTCAACCGCGAGGAGCGGGGCCTCGCCGCCCAACTGGCCGTCGCCGCGGCAGGTGACGTGCCTGTGATCGTCGGCATCGGCGCGGTCGCCACGCGGGACGTGCTGCTGGCCGAAGATGCCCAGGCTGCCGGCGCGTCGGCGCTGCTACTGCCACCGGTGAGCTATCAGGCGCTACGTGCGGATGAAGTGTTCGAACTCTATGTTTCGCGAGTACGGCAGTCTGAGGGTCATTGCCACGGCCGCCGAAATCCTCGGCCATGCCGCAGCGAACTGCCTGCCGCTGCCGCTCAAGGGGCTCGACGGGCCATCGACCCAGCGAGTCGCACAGGTCATGAAGACACTGCAGCTGGCCTGAGGCGCGTTATTGCCCTGTCTCGATGCCCGAGCTCAGGGCTGGGCGGTCGCTGGGCTCACGTCCGACGGTGCCTGCAGCCTGTAACCCATGCTGTGCACGGTATGCAGCAACGGCACCTCGAACGATTTGTCGATGGTTCGGCGCAGCATGTAGATGCCGGTTCGCAGGCTATCCGAATCGGGCGTTTCCTCACCCCACAGCGCCAGTTCCAGCTCGCGGCGCTTCACGATGGCGGGGCTCTTGCGCATCAACAGCTCCAGCAGCACGAGGGTGGTGGGGTTGAGCTTGAGCAACCTGCCCGCCCGCCTCACCTCCAGTGAATCCAGATCGAAGCTCAGGTCATGGACTTCGAGCACGTTTTTCCTCATCCCGGCCGAGCGGCGACTCACTGTCTCGACGCGGGCGAACAGCTCGGACAAGGCGAACGGCTTGACGATGTAGTCGTCGGCGCCGACGCGAAATCCCGTCAGCCGGTCTTCCAGCTCGTCACGGGCAGTCAGCATCAGAATGGGCGTGTGCCGCCGGGAGACCGAACGCAGCTTGTGACAGACCTGGTTGCCGTCCATGCCGGGTAGCATCACATCGAGAATGATGGCGTCATAATTACCGGTCATCGCCAGGTGAAGCCCGGTCACGCCATCCAGTGCGCCAGTCACTTCACACCCCTTGAGCACGAAGTATTCCGAGACGTTGGCGAGGATATCGGCATGATCTTCGATGACCAGTATGCGCATGGGACTCTCTTTTTATGTAAGGCACGAGTACGAAACACAACTACCCACTCAACGCTGGACCGGCATTTGTTTCGTGGCCACAAGCGCATTGCCGCTCACCCCTCTGCAGCCGGCAAACATGTCCAGCGCGCTGTTGTAGACCCGCGTCTGAACATTCAACAAGCCTAGCATCGAGTGAAAGAGATTGTCCTGACTCAGCGGATCGTTGCGTGTGCGCTGCAAACAATGACTGTCGACGGCAAGCGCACGTTGGTAACTGTCGGAGAACCATACCAGCAGCGGGACGTGTTTCTGCTGGTCAGGTGCCAACATGTAGGGCGTGCCATGCAGGAACACGTTGTACTCGCCGAGAGACTCGCCGTGATCGGAGAGATAGATCATGGCGGTGGCCACACGGTCCTGGTTGTTGCGCAGGGTATCGATCAGCCGCGCCAGAACGTGATCGGTGTACAGCACGGTATTGTCGTAGGCATTGACGATACTTTCCCGGCTGCAGGCGTCCAGCGCGTTGCTCTTGCACACCGGAGTGAACTGCTCGAAGGCTTGCGGATAGCGCTTGAAATATTCAGGCCCGTGACTGCCCATCTGGTGCAGGACCAACACGGTGTCGTTGGAAAGGTGATCGATGAAGGCCTGCAAACCCTGCAGCAGGATTTCGTCCCTGCATTCGCTGTCTGCGCACAGAGCCGGGTCCTTGCCGTGGCTGACATCCAGCTGGGTGACCCGGTCGCAGGTGCCCTTGCAGCCGGACTGGTTATCCCACCACACCACGTCCAGGCCGGCACGTTTGAGCACGTCCAGCAACCCTTCCTGATTTTTTGCGACGGCTGGTTTGTACTGCTTGCGGCCCATGTTGGAAAACATGCAGGGCACCGACACGGCGGTTTCGGTGCCGCAGGAGTGCACGTCGGTGAACGACACCAGACCCTGCTCAGCGGCCAGTTGCGGTGTGGTATCGCGCCCATAGCCGAGGATACCGAAGTTATCGGCCCGGGCGCTTTCGCCCACCACCAGTACGGTCAGTGATTTAGTGGGGTGGTTGGCCACGTTTACCGCACGCACCGCATCCTCACCCAAGGGCACGAAAGGATGCTGGACGGTCGACACCTGCTCGCGGGCATAACCGATCGAGGCGCCGATGTAGTTGCTGGGCACCACCATCAGGCGCAACTCGTGGTGATTGCGCAACAGTGAGGACAGCCCCTGATAGTCCAGCAATGCGACGCCGGTGATGATGCCAGCACAGCCGGTGCCGATGAGCACTTTGTGGAGCAGCTCGCGGTGGGGTTTGCGGTAAGCAATAGGTGTCTTCCACAACAGCACACACGGCAGCACGCCCAGCCCAAAGAGGTAGACCCACAGCAGGGGCGACAGCAGGCCTTCCACTTCGGTGACATTGGTTTCGACAAGATTGCGGAACATGCCCGCGTCGACCACGATTCCGTACTGCCCCATGAAATACGCCACACAGGCGCTGACCAGAAACAACACCATCAGCAGAGGTTTCAACAGCTTGGGAAAGGCCAGCATCGTCAACACGAAGTTGAAGACGCACAACAGCAACACCCCAAACGCCCAGGCCAGTTGCGTGCCGGCGCCTTCGCCGCCCGTGATGGACGCCAGGTGTTGCCAAAGTGGTGTGTTGAAAGCAATCAAGAGAAACAGGCTTGCAGCCAGTGTGACTAATTCCGGACGAACAGGTTTTATCTTGAACATGCGAGTCTACTGTCAGCAGATAGGCGGGCCGTGCGCAATGCGCCGGGTATCGACAGCGCGGACTGTAATCTCGAATAACTCAAACTTTCGTGAAAGATTTGCGAGGAAAAGCTTGCTGGAAAAAAACCCGAAGTGTGCATCTCCCGCGCATTGATCATCAGTCGCAGTCACTTGCTGAACGCTGCGCACCTAACGCATTTTTCACATCTTCTTCACCCATCACTGAAGGCCGGAAATCTATCGTCGCCAGCACAGCACGCTGCAGGCAGAACCTCTGGCTGAGCAACGCTTGCGCGACTTCGTGCCTACCGCCCTCATTGATTGTCTACCCACCGATCGGAGCCGTTCATGGCTATCGAAATACCTTCCCGTGCGTCCCGGCCTTTTGACTTTCGTTTCGCCCTGGGTGTGCCACTCGCCCTCATGGCAGTGATGCTGTGGCTATATCCGCCGGCACTGGACTTCGCGCTTGCACAACTGTTCTACGTACCCGGCAGCGGCTTCATCGGACGGCAAAGTTACTGGCTGGAAAACATCCTGCACGACCGCGCCAAACAGGCCGTGATCGCCTTCGCCGTACTCGCGCTGGCCGGATTCATCGTCAGTCTGTGCAGCCCGAAGTGGCGGCAATGGCGCCGGCCTTTGGGCTACGTGGTGCTGGCGATGGCCCTGACGACTGCGGTGGTGATGCCACTCAAGGTGCTCACCGCAGTGCATTGTCCGTGGAGCTTGAAGGAGTTCGGCGGCCAGGAAACCTACACGCCCCTGCTCAGCCCACGCGCCGAGACCGAAAAACCCGGTTTGTGCTGGCCGGGCGGACACGCCTCGAGCGGCTTCTCGTTGCTCGCGCTTTTCTTCTTCTGGCGCGACCGTCGCCCACGCACTGCGCGCATCGCCCTCGCCGTGGCGCTGGGATTGGGCGCGATCTTTTCCCTGGGCCGCATGGCGCAGGGCGCCCATTTTCTCTCCCACAACATCTGGACCCTGCTGATCGATTGGATGATCTGCGTGCTGTGTTACCGCTGGATTCTCTATCGCCCTGCGGCGTCCCGGATCACCCGCAGCCAGGCCACGATGGTCCCCGGAGATCGCTGAAATGAGCGCCAGACGCCAGCCGTTCAAACAGACGAGCCTGCTGCTGGCTCTGGCAATGGCTGCCGCCCTGCTGAGCGCGTGCCAGACGACACGCGAGCGACTGTTGGCCGAAGGCTATCCCGCGCCCTTCGCCAACGGCTTCGAGGACGGCTGCAGCAGTGGCCGCAACGCGGCGCAGGCGCTGGGGGAATTTCGCAAGAACGTCCCCACCTACCTCGCGGATCGCCAGTACGCCACCGGCTGGGACGACGGCTTTCGCCAATGTCAGGCCAGCGTCGCCAGCGATTTCCAGCGCCGCATCGGCACCGACAGCAAGGCCGACCGCGACTGGCGGCATGCCCGGGATCAGGACATGGGCAAGGCCTTGGGTCGTACGTCGCGTGACTAGGCAGATCGGTTAGATGCCCGTCACCTCGCAACCGTCGTTCGGATGCTTTGCATCGACGATCAACGTCGCGCGGGCCAGGCCAATACGCGGCGGCGCCGTCGTAGTGATAGCGCAGATGAGCGAGCGGCATACCGATTGGCGCACGCGGCGACTGCCACGGTTTGCGCGCCCTGCGTATCCATCCGCCAGCAGTCCTTCCATTCTGCGAGATCTCCAAGTCTGCAACAAGTCGAAAGACAGGCTGTGTCGTTGAGCTCGCCGCAGGGCAGCAACTGCGTTAAAAATGGCGGGAATGGCTGAACGTGGTGTCTATATAGCGTGAAGAACATTGCCCTGTTTTCAGGTGCCGCTTGCCCCTACCCATACGGAACCCTCATCGATGCACGAGAACACCCACTGGCCGCTGACACTCTACTTCGACGGTGACTGCCCCCTGTGCGCTCACGAGATCAAGGTCCTGAGCGCTCGCGCCTCACCCGATCGCCTGCGTTTCGTCGACATCAGCGATCCGGCGTTCGATGCTCCATCCCTGGGGTTTACCCGTGTGCACATGGAGTCGCTGCTGCATGCCCGCTTCGCCGACGGAACATGGGTCACCGGCCTGGACGCCACACTCTGGAGCTGGCGAGCCGCAGGCCTGGGCATCTGGGCGGCGCCGTTGTCGTGGCGCTGGGCCCGGCCGCTGTTGAACGTGGGCTATCGCCTGTTCTGCCGCTGGCGCCCGCACCTGGCATGGCTGCCCCACCCCGACGGCAGCGCGCGCTGCCGTGGCGACAGCTGTGCGCTTCCTGATACGGATCGTGCGGCGCGCAAGCGGCCGCCTTCGGAGCCTCGGTGAGCGCCGGGGCGGAACACGCGATTTCCAGTACCCAAGCAGGTTGTCCATGAACACGTTCGAAATCCACACCTTCATCGCTCGCTGGCACTCGCTGGGCCTGCCACGATCGACCCCATGGCAACTGGCCCAGGATTGCGAAAACCTGGTTCTGACGTTGCTCGATCGTCTTGGCGAGGGTTATCGGCGTCACGGAAACTGCGCCGTTCACGAAAACGCAGTGGTGGAAGAAGGCGCGGTACTCAAAGGCGCCATCATCATCGGTGAAGGCGCCTTCGTCGCTGCGGGTGCGTACCTGCGTGGCGGCGTTTACTTGGGCAGGCAGTGCATCGTGGGCCCCAGCTGCGAGCTCAAGAGCACCTTCATGCTGGATGGCAGCAAGCTGGCCCATTTCAATTTCGTCGGCGACTCGGTGATCGGCGAGCGAGTGAACATCGAGGCCGGCGCGATCATCGCCAATTACCGCAATGAACTGGACGGGGCGAACATCCGCATTCGCCACGGCGATGCCGTCATCGAGACGGGCGTGAACAAGTTCGGCGCCCTGGTCGGCGACGGCTGCAAGATCGGCACGAATGCGGTGATCGCACCCGGCGCGCTGCTAGCGCCCGACACCCGAATTCCACGTCTGGGGTTGGTCGATCAATTCGCTCATGGTTGATCAGGGCGATGGATGGGGTGTAGGCAAGGGACACAGCCATTGCTCTGAAAAAACGTAGAAACATTTTGAAACACGCGGCCTATCTTCCTACTCCAACGTCTTTCCCTAAAAGACTATGCCATGAAGACGCCCCGCCCCTCCGCACGCCTGGAACCGCTCGAGCAACTGCGTAACTTGAAGATGGCGCGATCCGCCCATGCCTATGTGCGGGGCAGCACGGTGCAATTCTATGACTGGCTGCAGTCGCAGTCGGGCCGACGCTTGCCCAGTGGCCCGCCGGTGTGGATCTGCGGCGACTGCCATGCCGGCAATCTCGGCCCGACCGGTGATTCGAAGGGCCGCATCGATATCCACATCCGCGACCTGGACCAGACCGTCATCGGCAACCCGGTGCACGATCTGGTGCGGCTTGGTTTGTCGCTGGCGACCGCCGCACGCGGCTCGGACCTGCCGGGCGTGGCCACGGCGCGCATGCTGGAAGAAATGATGGTGGGTTATGAACAGGCCTTCGAGAACAACCACGACGAAGAACCGCAACGCCCCGCTCAGGTGAAGGCCGGCATGCGCAGCGCCGTGCAGCGCACCTGGAAGCACCTGGCTCAGGAACGCATCGAGGACATGCGCCCGACGATTCCATTGGGCAAGCATTTCTGGGCCTTGTCCAAGACCGAGCGCAGCGCCATCAAGACGCTGTGCGCCACCGATGAGATTCATGCCTTGGTCACGTCGTTGAAAGGGCGATCGGGCAGCGACAGTGTCGAACTGCTGGACTCGGCGTACTGGGTCAAGGGTTGCAGCTCTTTGGGGCTCAAGCGCTACGCCGTGCTGCTGGGCGTGGGCGACGATGACGATCAGGAGTTGTGCCTGCTCGACATCAAGGAAGCCGTGGCGGCCGCAGCGCCGCGCACCGTTCGCGCAGGCATGCCGCGGGACAACGGCAAGCGCGTGGTCGAAGGCGCCCGGCACCTGTCACCGGGTCTGGGCAATCGCATGCTGGCCACGCGCATGCTCGACCATGGCTTCTTCATTCGCGAACTGCTGCCTCAGGACATGAAGCTCGAGCTCGATCAGTTGAGCGAAACCGAAGCCATGCGTGCGGCCAGTTACCTGGCTAGCGTGGTCGGCACGGCCCATGCCCGGCAGATGGACCTTTCGACCAGAGCCGCCTGGATCCGCGAGCTGCAAACCAACCGTTCCAACACCCTGGATGCGCCTTCCTGGCTTTGGTCCAGCGTGGTGCATCTGGTAGGCAGCCACGAGCAAGGCTATCTGGAACACTGTCGCCGCTACGCGCTGCAGAATTGAACATCGGCGCTTGCATGCAGGACTAAATTGAAACCTTGCGCAGCCCCTTACTCAGGAACCCCGTGTATGCATATTCTTCATATTGCCAGCTCTCCTCGCGGGGAGCGTTCGGCCTCCCTGAAACTGGCCGACCGCTACCTCGAAACGGCTGCTTCGGTTGAGCCCGGCACGACCGTCGACGTGCTGGATGTCTGGACCACCGACCTGTTGCCGTTCGACGGCCCCGCGTTGAAAGCCAAATACGCGGACCTGGAGGGTGTGGAAATGACCGCCGAGCAGGCGGCCGTCTGGAAACAGATACATGCCTTGGGCGAGCGTTTCCACCGCGCGGATGTGATCGTGTTCAGCGTGCCGATGTGGAACTTCGGTGTGCCCTACCGCCTCAAGCACCTGATCGACTCAGTGTCGCAGCGTGGCGTGCTGTTCGACTTCGACGACAAGGGCATGGTCGGCCTGCTCAAGGGCAAGAAAGTGGTGGTGCTGGCCACCCGCGGGGTGGCGCTTGGCGAGGATTACCCGACCGAAGACTTCGACCATCAGGTGGCCTTTCTGCGGACCTGGGCCCGCATGGTAGGGATTCCGGCCATCGATACCGTCGAATCGGAAGGCACCCTCGGCGATGCCGCAACCGCCGAGGCCAACTTCAACGCCGCCCTGGATGCAGCCGCCAAGCTGGCCACGACACTGACGTCCTCAAGCGGCTCATCGCACTAGACTTCGGTATGCCGATCCGCCGGTTGGCGCGGATCGGCACCGCTCACCTCTCCTCCTTACACCTTGAACCGCGAGACCACCGTGCGCAGCTCGGTCGCCAGCAAGGTGAGTTCTTCCGCCGTCACGGCGTTGTCTTCGATACCCTCCATGAGCGCCAGGCTGCCATTGCGGATCTGGGTCACGTTGCGGTTGATGTCCTCCGACACCGCGTGTTGCTGCACCGCCGCGCTGGCTATCTGAGTGTTCATGCCGACGATCTGTTCGACGCCATCGCTGATGGCATCCAGGCTGGTCGAAGCGGCATCGGCCGACTGCAAACATTCCTGGGCACGCTGCTTGCCGGCCTTCATCTGCTCGACGGCCGCAGAGGTGGCCGACTGCAGTTCCTGAATGATTCGGCGGATTTCTTCGGTGGAGTTCTGCGTGCGTGAAGCCAGGGTCCGCACCTCGTCGGCGACCACCGCAAAGCCACGCCCCTGCTCTCCGGCACGGGCGGCTTCGATGGCAGCGTTCAAGGCCAGCAGGTTGGTCTGGTCGGCGATGTTGCGGATTACCTCGATCACTCCGCCAATCTGCTGGCTGTGCTGGGCAAGCGCCGAGACCTTCTGCGCGCTGCGCTCCACCTCATCGGCCAGGGCCTCGATGGTGACTTTGGTTTCATGCATCTTCGCCAGCCCGGCCTGGGAAGACTGACTGGCGTGTTCGGCAGCGTGGGCCGCCCCTTCGGTGTTCTGTGCGACGTCGGCCACGCTGGTGGTCATCTCGTTGATGGCCGTGGCGACCTGTTCGGTCTCGCTTTGCTGAGTGTTCATCGATTGCTTGGCCCGATCGATGGAAACGCCCATGCGCGCGGCGGCATCGGAAACCGACTGCGAGCTGCGCTCGACCTGGGTCAGCGAGCTGCCGAAGGCCCGCACCATGTGGTTCAGGCTGTTGCCCACGTCGGCCATTTCGTCCTTGCCACGCACCTGGACGCGTGCGCTCAAGTCACCTTGGCCGATGAGCCGGGTGGCCTGCAACACATCCTCGATGCTACGGCGCATGGCACTGTAGATACCGCAGAACACGTACGCCAGCAGCAGGCCGACGACGGCGAACATGCCAAGAATGAACAGCCGCTCCGAGGTCTTTTCCTGAGCCCGCTGGGCCAGGCGGTTGAGCAGTTCTTCCTGCAGCGTGTCCTGTGCCTTGTACAGCTCAGCCACGACCGAGTTGCCTTTGGCGGGCACGTTCTGCACGTTGACCAGCGTGTCACTGGTAGAGGACGTGACCGCTTCCAGGTCCGCACGGAAGCCGGTCAGGCTCATGAACGCACTGTCGATAGGTGCCTGAATGCGATCGGCCAGGGCGGGCTCTCGGCGACGCAGCAGCTCCAGGCTTTGCTGAAGCTCCTTGTGGATGAGCAATTCGGTCTTGAGCATCGACTTGATCACGCCACGCGTCGCGGGGCTCAACGGCTGCCCCTCACGCAGCCCGCTGGCCAAGCCGCGCAATTGCCCGACGATGTTGATCTGGCGAGGCAGACGCAGCGTGCTCAGGTCGATCATGAACAGCGATGCGTAATCCTCATCCAGCACCATGCCCGACGTCGCGGAGACGTAGTAGACGAAATTCAGGGTCTCGGTCAGTTGGTCGTTCCATTGATCGAACATGCCCCCAGGATCGACGCCGGGCTTGGCCAGCGACATCAAGCGCGTGGCCGAGGCATGCAGGCGTTCGACGCGATCGCCGGTCTGCAGAGCGTCGTTGAACTGGCGGTCAGTGGTGGCCAGTTTCGAGAAGGCGTCTTCGATCTTTGCCTGATTGGCCAGCACATCGGCCTGTGCGGTCTGATCGCCGCTGAGCAGGCGGTTGGTCAACGCGCGCTGCATCATGGACAGGCGCAGGATCGGCGTCACATCCAGCAGGTAGCGCTGGCCGGTCTGCTCCGAGCGTATGACCGCCAGGCTGTCATTGAGCTGAACGATGAAGCGGGTACCGAGCAGGAGCAGCGGAACCAGAACGATGATGGCGAGCACCGCGAATTTGGTCTTGAAGCGCAATCGGTTGGCGAGCGTTACGGCAGGAGCAAGGATGTTCATAGGGTTCTCACAGCCCGGAATGGGACGGTTCGTGGTTAAGCGTGAGGTGAGAACGGTCCCTTTCTCGGACGCCGGGGCTCTGTCCGGCCCCTTGGCCGAGCACAGGTGTTCTGTGCTCAAACGTCCGTATCGGTTGGGTTTCGGATAACTTTACGAGAATTTGTACAAATATATTTATTTGTACAGCTTTTGAACTTCATGACTTGAGTAATGTCGCGGCGACATCACTGCGGGGCTCGAAAAAATAAAGATTGAATACTCACAGAAAATGTTATTTAAATAACATAAATAACAGCCGACGGTGGGTCCGTCGGCGCTGGCGAGGTCACAACAACAATGAGCAAGATCGCAGTCATCGGCAGCAACATGGTCGACCTGATCACCTACATCGAGCGCATGCCCGCCCAGGGCGAAACCCTCGAAGCACCGCGTTTCGCCATGGGCTGCGGCGGCAAGGGGGCCAACCAGGCCGCGGCGGCGGCCTTGCTGGGTGCCGACGTCCTGATGCTGAGCAAGGTCGGCGACGACGGCTTCGCCGATACCACCCTGGCCAATTTCCAACGGCTGGGCATCGACTCGCGTTTCGTCGAGCGGGTACCGGGCGTGTCCAGCGGTGTGGCGCCGATCTTCGTTCAGGAGAACTCCCACAACAGCATCCTGATCGTCAAAGGCGCCAATGCCCATCTGCATCCGGCCGACATCGATCGCGCCGAGGCGCAATTGCGTGATTGCGCCCTGATCGTGCTGCAACTGGAAATCGAACTGGCGAGCGTGTACCACGCCATCGAGTTCGCTCGACGCCACGCCATTCCAGTGTTGCTCAACCCCGCCCCTGCCCTGGCCGGCCTGAGCAACGACCACTTGGCGCTGCTGGACTTCCTGATTCCCAACGAAAGCGAACTGGCGCTCATCAGCGGGCTGCAGGTGAATTCTGCCGCGGACGCTGCGCATGCCGCGCGGACCCTGGTGGCCAAGGGTGTACGCCACGTCATCGTCACCTTGGGTGAACAAGGCGCCCTGTACGTGGGCGCCGAAGGCGAGTGGCAGGTCCCGGGCGTCAAGGTCGAGGCGCGCGACACCAGTGGCGCGGGCGACGCCTTCATCGGCTGCTTCGCAAGGCACTGGAGCCGGGACGCCGATATCCGTCAGGCGATGCAACAGGCGGTGGCCTACTCCGCCTGCTCGGTCACCGGCCTCGGCACGCAGTCTTCCTACCCGGACGCAGAAACGTTTGCACGCTTTCTGGATGCATCGGCTCGCTGACACCTCACCAGCACTCTCGCGGAGAACAATAATGAACAAACCTGCGCTGCAACAAACCCCGGACGGGTTCTACCTGAACCGTACGCCATGGTTCGCCTTCATCCTGCTGTGTCTGATCTTCGCCCTGTGGGCTGCCGCGGCCGGCATGAACGACGTGTTGATCGCCCACTTCAAGAAGGCCTTCCTGCTCAGCGACTTCCAGTCGGCCTTCGTCCAGTCGGCGTTCTACCTGGGCTACTTCTTCGTCGCCATACCGGCAGCCCTGGTGGTGCGCCGTTTCAGCTACAAGACCACGATCCTGGTCGGCCTGATGCTGTACCTGTTCGGCTGCGCGCTGTTCTTCCCTGCCGCGTCCACCGCCAAGTACGGCATGTTTCTGATCGCGCTGTTCGTCATCGCCGCCGGCCTGTCGTTTCTCGAGACCGCCTGCAACACCTATTCGACCCTGATGGGTCCGCGGGAAACCGGCACGCGACGCCTGAACATCTCCCAGACCTTTCACCCGTTCGGAGCCATGACCGGGGTGTACGTGGGCAGCTTCGTGATGTTCAAGGACACCGACGCCAGCCACGAGCAACTGGCGCAGATGAGTGCCAGCGAAGCGGCCGTGCAACAGTTGCAGATGATCCAGTCGACCTTGCTGCCGTACAAATGGATGATCGCGGTGCTCATTCTGATGTTCATCCTGATCGCCATCACCCGCTTTCCCGCCTGCAAGGGCAACCGCACCGGCAGCGAACCCCGGGCCAGCCTGGGTGAAAGCCTGGGCCGCCTGCGCCGCAACCCGCGCTTCTGTTTCGGCGTGCTGGCGCAGTTCCTCTACGTCGGCGCTCAGGTGGGCGTCTGGAGCTTCACCATTCGCCTGGCCATGCAGATGGGCGGCATGAACGAACGCAGCGCCTCATGGTTCCTGCTGATCACCTTTGCCGCCTACTTCGTCGGCAAGATGATCGCCAACGTGCTGATGCGCAAGATGCACCCCGCCAAGGTGCTGGCTCTGTACGGCGTGCTGTGCATCCTGTTGCTGGCCTACACCATCTTCGTACCCAACATCACCGCGGTGTACGCAGCCGTGGGTGTCAGCGTCTTCCTCGGTCCTTGCTGGCCGACCATCTATGGCCTGACCATCGACGGGCTCGGCGAAGACACGGGTGTCGGTGGTTCGCTGCTGGTGATGAGCATCGTCGGCGGTGGCGTGATCCCGATCTTTCAGGGACTGCTCAGCGACGCCAACAACGGCAACATGCAGATCGCCTACACGGTGCCGCTGCTGTGCTTCGTGGCGATCGTGCTGTACGCGGTGCGCTGCATGCGCCAGCCACAACCGGCCCTGAGCGGCTCGGCCGCGGCGGTGGCGCAATGAGTGCCGAATGCCTGCGCCTGCCGCTGTACCCGCAACTGTGGGACAGCAACCGTCGAACCCTGCTCGAGTCGCGTCAGTTCACCGTACACGCCTGGACCTACCCCAGCGGGGTCAAGGCAGTGTCGCTGGAGAACAGCCGCGGCAAGCTGGTGATACTGCCCTGGCAGGGTCAGATGATCTGGTCGGCCGAGTTCGATGGCCACGACCTGACCATGCGCAACATGTTCAGCCAGCCCCGCCCCAGCGACACCATCATCGGCACCTATGGCTGTTTCATGTTCCACAGCGGCCTGCTGCGCAACGGTTGCCCAGGCCCGGAAGACACGCATGCGCTGCACGGCGAGATGCCCTGCGCGCCGATGGACGAGGCCTGGCTGGAAAGCGGTGAGGACGAGCATGGCGCCTACCTGCGCCTGGGCGGTACCTGCGAGTACGTGCAGGGTTTCGGCGACCACTACCGGGCCAGTCCCAGCGTCACCCTGCGCCCGGCCAGTGGCGTGTTCGAGATCGGCATGGACGTGGTCAACCTGGCGGGCAAGGCCATGGACCTGATGTACATGGCGCACATGAACTATGCCTATGTCGAAGGCGCGCGGCTGAGCCAGCCGCTGGGCTGCAAGCGCACCCGAGTGCGCAGCAGCGTGCCGGCCCACGTACGGCCGACGCCAGCCTGGAGCGACTACATGGCGCAGCTGAGCCAGGATCCGCAAGCCCTGGAAGTGCTCGACTCCCCTGCCCTGTACGACCCGGAAATCGTCTGCTTCTTCGATGAAGTACGCAGCGATGCCGAGGGGCAGGCGCATTTCTTTCTGGAACACCCTGACGGCGCGGCCTTCTACACCGGCTACAGCCCGCAGCAGTTCGAGCATGCCGCGCGCTGGATCCTGCACAACGCGGATCAACAGGTCGCCGCGTTCGTCTTGCCCGCCACCTGCGAACCGGAGGGGTACCGCGCCGAACTGGCCAAGGGCAACGTGCGCAGCCTGGCACCCGGTGCGCGTGCCGAGTTCAGCCTGCGCACCGGTTTTCTCAGCGCCACGGAACGGCGAGCGTTGCCGACGTGACCTGTCTACACCACCAGTTGAGCACCGCCGGCCTGGATCGCCTCGCGGTAGGCGCGGGGGATTTTCTTGTCGCTGACCACACACTGGAAGTCGCTCAACGCGCCGAAATGCGCCGTGCGCACGGCGTCGAACTTGGAGTGATCGGCCAGCAGCAGGCACTGCCGCGCCTGACGCATGACCTTCTGCTTGACCTCCACCTCGTGGAAATTGAAGCAGGTGACGCCGCACTCCAGGCTGACACCGGCCGCGGAAACGAATGCCCAGGTGAGCCGTACGCTGTCGAGAATGCTGGCTTCGGCCTGGCTCTCGAACACCTGGTTCTTGCGGTGGAAAACGCCGCCGCACAGGACGATGTTGCAACGGGTTTTCTGCTGCAGCTTGAGCAACACGTTCAGCGAGTTGCACACCGCGGTGAACTCGAGATCGTCGGGAATGAAGTCGACCACGAAGGGCACCGTCGTACCGCAATCGAAGAACACCGTGTCGCCCGGCTGAATGAAGGCGGCTGCCAGCTTGCCGATCCGGCGCTTTTCCTCGACATGCCGGGTGTCCTGCTCGCTGACCCGGTAATCCCCCGGCTCCGGGTCGTCGTGGGCGCGCGTGATGTAGCCGCCCAGCAACCGCAACTGTTCCGGATGCCGGCTCAGGTCGCGGCGCAGGGTCATTTCGGACACGTCGAGCAAGGCCGCCATCTCGCGCAGATGCACGGCTTTCTGATCTTGCAGGACCTGTTGGATCTGTTTGATTCGGTTGGTTTTCTTGACGTCCACGGGCATCCAGGCAATCCGTTGGTGAGGTAGATACGGTTGATACCGCGAACAAAGTAACACCAATTGTTAATTTTATAACGTGTGGGCCAAGGCCCCGTGTTTCCACTGATGACAGGAATCGCTTCATGACTTCACTCGACCCCACCGCACTGGCGCAGACCATCGATCACACCTTGCTGGCGGCCGATGCCAGCCGCGAACAGATTGCCACGCTTTGCGCGGAGGCCCGTGAGCACGGTTTCTACTCCGTGTGCGTGAATTCCAGCCAGGTGCCCGTCGCGGCCCGGCATCTGGCGGGATCCGCCGTCAAGGTCTGCGCCGTGGTGGGCTTCCCGCTGGGTGCCGGCCTGAGCGCCGCCAAGGCGGCGGAAACCGTGCTGACCATCGCCGCCGGCGCACAGGAAATCGACATGGTGCTGAACATCGGCTGGCTCAAGGAAGGGCTGTACACCGACGTCCGGGACGATATCGCTGCGGTGCTGCAGGCCTGCGGCGAGGTAACGCTCAAGGTCATCCTGGAAACCTGCCTGCTCGACGACGCGCAGAAGATGCGCGCCTGCGAGATCTGTCGCGAGCTGGGCGTGGCGTTCGTGAAAACCTCCACGGGTTTCAGCCGCAGCGGCGCCACGCTCGAAGACGTCGCCCTGATGCGCCGGGTGGTTGGCCCGGACATCGGCGTCAAGGCGTCGGGCGGCGTGCGTGACGTCGCCACCGCCCGGGCGATGATCCAGGCCGGCGCCACCCGTCTGGGCACCAGCTCGGGAATCGCCATCGTCACCGGCGGCCAGGCGGGCAGCGGCTACTGAGTCCACGTGCGATTGAGGAATGTTTTTCACCAGTGTCGATCCAAAAGGTCGGAAACAGACGTCAGGCTGACCGTTAGACTGATGTCATCTCTTGAATCTTGGACAGACACCATGAATGTACGAAATCAGGACACTCGATCGCACGATCTGGCTGACCATGACGCGTTCAGCCGTACCTTCCAACAGGACCAGTTGAGCATCGGCTTCATCGCCCCGGCCTGCGGCTATCCCGACAGCCCGTTCCCGAGCCTGTCGGACCAAGCCGAGATCGTGCAGAGTCTGGACCGCAGCGACGCCGCAGCCCTGTGGCTGCGCGACGTGCCGTTCTACGACCCCTCGTTCGGCGACACCGGCCAGGTCCTCGATCCGCTGGTGTACGCCGGCTGGCTGGCCGCCCTCACCCAGCGCATCGCGATCGGCACCGCCGGATTCGTCACGCCCCTGCGTGAACCGGTGATCACCGCCAAGCAGATCACCACCGCCGACCAATTGCTGGGCGGACGCTTTCTGGCCGGCATGGCCTCCGGTGACCGACCCACCGAATACCCGGCCTTCGGCGTCGACTTCGGCACCCGTGTCGAGCGCTATCGCGAAGCCGTGGCCTTGATCAAGACGTTGACCTCGGTGTCATTCCCACGCCTGAAGACCGAGCATTTCGGCCATTTGCGCGGGGACATCGACCTGGTACCCAAGCCGGCAGCCTCGCGCATCCCGCTCATCGCCATAGGTCGCGCCGGGCAGAGCCTGGAGTGGCTGGCCGAACACGTCGACGCCTGGATCTGGCACGGCGACGCCCAACGCATGCCGGAAGTGGTGCCGCACTGGCGCGAAATGACCGAATCGCGCGGCTTCGTGCCCTTCGGCTACGGTGCGATGTTCGATCTGGACAGCAACGCCGACGCCCCACTGCAGACCGGCCGAGTCCTGCGCGGCGGCCGCCATGCCTTGAAGCAGTTCTTCGCGCAGCAACGCGATGCCGGCATCAACCACGTCGCCCTGAACCTCAAGCCGACTCGACGTCCGGCATTGGAGGTGATTGCGGAGCTTCAGGAACATGTGCTTCCCGAGTTCTCGCTGGCATAAGGTTCATCAGTCCCTCTCGCCTCGGTGTGCTGTAGGCCACCTGGGATAGCAAGGGCTAGAGCTTGTCCCGGCGCATCTGTGACACCAGAGTGAAGCGGTCCTGGGGATGGGTGGTTTCCGAAACCACCATCACCGCCCCGTCCTTGTCGCGGTATTGCCGCAGAATGTTCAGGCCGGGTGAACCGACGTCCGCGTTGAGGCTTTTGGCAATCTCGACCGAGAGCAGCACCGCACGCACCTGCTGATCCACCACATCAATGTACCGGCCGAAATGCCGTTCGATCAGGGCGGCGATCAGCTCGTCGGGATGCTGGTTGGCCAGTTCGATCACTTCCGAATAGATGTCCTGAGCGTATACATCGGTCCAGCACAGCGGCGCGCGCGGGTTTTCCTGATCGACGCGCAGGCTGGATACCCGAAAGTAATGCTCCCCAGGCTCAAGGCCCAAGCGCTTGGCCTGCGCGATGTCGGCCACGAAATGCAGGACGTTCTGAATGCTGCGCACTTGGGTTTCGGCCAGGTGCACCAGATCCGATACCGAGGCCAGCGACTGCGAGTATCCACCGATGGGTGTGGCCGACTCGACCCGTGTGCCGACTCGCTTGCGGCGTGACACCAGGCCCTGATTCTGCAGCTGGGTAATCGCCGCGCGCACGGTGTGCCGACTCACCGCATAGAGGTCACACAGCTCCAGCTCGGTGGGCAGCAAGGTGCCCACCGGAAATCGACCGCTGGAAATCCCTTCCCTCAAGTCCTTCGCAACGACCTCATAGCGCGTCTGGCTCATACCTTCCATCAGTCTCAAGCGATCAACGAGTTGACAGTCTACCAGTGCGCGCGCAATTATTATGTACGTACATATTAATATGTATGGTTAATAACAAACATAACAGGATCTTCTCATGTCCAGCACCGTCTTTGATTCCGCTCTCTTTCGTGACATGTTCGGCACAGCGGAAATGCGTGCCGTGTTCTCCGACCAAGCGCTGATCGAACGCTACATCGAAGTGGAAGTGGCACTGGCGCGCGCGCAGGCACGCTGTGGCGTCATTCCCGGCGAGGCCGCCGAACGCATTGCCGAAAGCGCCACCTATGCATCCCTCGACCTGGCGCTCATGCAGCATGAGACCGAAATCGTCGGGTATCCGATTCTCCCGCTGGTCGAGCAACTATCGAAAACCTGCGGCGATTCAGGTCGCTACGTTCATTGGGGGGCGACCACCCAGGACATCATGGACACCGCCGTCGTACTGCAAGTCCGCGCCGCGCTGCTGCTGATCGAGCGTGATATCAAAGCGGTGCGGGGCTTGCTCGCCGACCTCGCCAGGCGCTACCGCGACACCCCCATGGCCGGTCGCACCCACCTGCAGCACGCCCTGCCGATCACCTTTGGCTACAAATGTGCCGTGTGGTTGAGCATGTTCGATCGCCACGCCGAGCGTCTGGTCGAACTGCGTCCGCGGGTGGAAATCGGCCAATTCGCAGGTGCCGCCGGAACCCTGGCGTCCCTGGGCGACAAAGGTCTTGAGGTGCAGGAAGCGCTCATGGCGGAATTGAACCTCGGGGTTCCGCAAGCCACCTGGCACGTTGCCCGGGACGGCCTGGCCGAAACCCTGAATTTCCTCGGCCTGGTCACCGCGTCCCTGGGCAAGGTCGCACTGGACGTCATGATGATGATGACCAGCGAACTGGGCGAGGCGTACGAACCTTTCGTGAAAGGACGCGGCGCCAGCAGCACCATGCCGCAGAAGCGTAATCCCATTTCCTGCGAACTGATGTATGCGGCCGCCAAAGGCGTGCGTCAGCAGGCCGGGCTGATGCTCGACGCCATGATTCAGGACTTCGAACGCTCCACCGGTCCATGGCAAGCCGAATGGATCGCCATTCCCGAAGCCTTCGCCTTGAGCGCCGCGTCGCTGGCCCAGGCCAAGTTCATGTTGGCGGGTCTGGAAGTACGTCCCGAGCGCATGCGCAAGAACCTCGACATGACCCAAGGGCTGATCGTGGCCGAAGCCGTGATGATGGGCCTTGCGCCGGCGCTGGGTCGTCAGGTTGCGCACGACGTGGTCTATGCCGCCTGCCGCCTGGCCAACGATGAAGGCACCAGCCTGCTCGACGCGTTGCTTGCCCAGGGCGAAGCCACCGCTGAACTCGATATGGAAGAACTCAAGCGACTGACCGATCCGGCCAACTATCTGGGCCTGGCACCGCAGATGGTGGATATCGCCCTGGCCCGCGAGGGCAGCGTCAAACGCTGATTGTTCGAAGGCTCGCCGCGATCGAGCCCTTCTGCCTATTGCTCGCCTATAACAACAACGAGACTGCAGACATGACGACCCTCAACAAAAAGCCGTTATACAAGGACCTGACCTTCCAGGTCATCGCCGCCATGGTGCTGGGCATTGCCTTCGGCTTCCTGGCGCCGGAACTGGCAGCCAAGTTCAAGATTCTCGGGGATATCTTCCTCAAGTTGATCAAGACCGCCGTTGCCCCTCTGGTGTTTTTCACCGTGGTCCACGGCATCGCTTCGGCGGGTGATATAAAGCGGGTCGGCAAGGTCGGCCTGCGCGCGCTGATCTACTTCGAAATCGTCTCCACCATCGCCCTGGCCATTGGCTTGCTCTGGGGCAATCTGCTGAACATCGGCTCGGGCATGCACGATGCGCATCCGAGCAGCGCCACTGCCGCCGCAGCGACTGCGGCAGTCGCCAAAGGTCACGCGCCGGCCTCGACCCTGGACTTCATCTACGGCATCTTCCCCGACAACTTCGTCGGTGCCTTCGCAGGTGGGCAGTTGCTGCAGGTACTGGTCATCTCGGTTTTGTTCGGCTTTGCCCTGCTGGCGCTCAAGCCTGAACGTCGCAGCGTCATCGAAGATGGACTGAGCCGCATTTCCGAATGCTTCTTCGAGTTCATCAACCTGATCATGAAGTTCGCCCCTTTGGGTGCCTTCGGCTCGGTGGCCTATGCCGTAGGCAGCAACGGCGCAGCGGTCCTGATGTCCCTCGCCAACCTGGTGCTGATGTTCTACGTCTGCATCGCTTTCTTCATCTTCGTTGTGCTCGGCATCGTCTGCCGAATCTCGGGGTTCAGCCTGTGGCGCTTCCTCAAGTACATCAAGGATGAAGTCTTCATCGTACTCGGCACCGCTTCTTCCGAGAGTGCCCTGCCTCGGCTGCTGCAGAAGCTCGAGAAGTTCGGTTGCTCCAAGCAGAGTGTGGGACTGGTGCTGCCGACCGGTTACGCCTTCAACCTGGATGGCACCTCCATCTACATGTCGCTGTGCGTGCTGTTCATCGCCAACGCCTATGGCGTACCTCTGAGCTGGGAACAGCAATTGGGCATTGTCGCCATCATGCTGGTGACGTCGAAAGGTGCCGCGGCGGTGTCTGGTGGCAGCTTCGTGGTCTTCGCCGCCACGGTCACCGCCATCGGTTCGCTGCCAGTGGAAGGACTGGCGTTGCTGTTCGGGGTGTACCGGTTCATGTCCATGGCGATCGCCACCTGCAACACCATAGGCAACAGTGTGGCCACGGTGGTGGTGTCGAAGTGGTCCGGCGAGTTCACCGAGCACACCGCGCGTGCGGAGTACCATCGGGTATTGGGGCGCAACCCGCAGGCAGCGCTCTGAGCGTCGGCAAGTCGGACTTGGTGAACAGGGCTCATGGGTTTATCCAGCCGTAGGCCATAGCCACCCATGCGCTTGCTCTCTCTGGCCCTGGACGAAGCCAGCGAGAGCAAGCGCCGAGCCGCGGTGCAGTCGGCCACAGGGGAAGTGGCGCCCAAGCTGGGCGAATACACCAACGACATTCTACCTGGCCTTCTACGTCGGCTGAACCAAGGCGATGTCGGCGGTGCCAGTGTCCAGGGAGGTGGTCACGTCCCGGGGGTGAGCGTCCAGCATCAAAGTGGCCATGCTGGAAGCGCTAACGTCTTACCCCGCAGCGCTCGGGGTTTTGCAGCGGGTGTACTCCAACTGGTAAAGGGTCGCTTCCGGGGTGCTGGACTGCCCTTCCAGCAACCGGTGCAGCTCGACCATGAAGGCATCGCCCGCGGCCTCGACATAGTCGGCAGCACAGCCTTCGATCATGACGATCCAGGCTGGAATCTGGGTGCCTTCGGCGCGGGCCTTTTTCTCGGCGGTTTCGACCTTGCTGACCGCCTCGTCAGCCACGCACAAATGCACGCCCGTGATGCCCTGCCTGTCGGCCAGCGGGGCCAGGACCCGTTGACGCAACGCATCGGAGACGGGCTTGTGCTGCTCCTGTTCAACGTCGAAGCGGACAGTCAGTAGATAGGCGCCCTGCCCCACGCCACTGGTGTACGTCACATCGCAGATCGAGCGTGCGACGTTGCGATAGGATTTCACCGACTGCTGCGTCCAGGGCGTCGGCGTATTGAGTCGCGACAGGTAGTCCTGTCCGCCCAGAACCTGCACGCTGTCAGCCTCGTAAAGGTTGAAGTAGGTCGGCCCCGCATTCAGCGCGATGTAGCGACGCCCGCGCAGAAAGCCTGGAATACCGGCACGCTCGGGCATGTGCTCGCGGTTGTGCCATTCATAGAACTCATCCCGCGCTTCAGGCAGAAGATCGTGCCAGATCGCGACTACACCTGTTCCTGCAAAACTCATGGTGTTCTCCTCGGGTAGTAGTCAGTCAACGTTCGGATGGCGACCGGCTACCCAGGCAGCACCCATTTCAGCCACGTAAGGCACAACCGCCTGAGTTTGCTCGCCCAGCCCCTGGCCGCCGACGCGCATCGTGTCACCTGCCTTGAGGAACACGGGTGGCTTCTGCCCCAGGCCGACCCCCGGTGGCGTACCGGTGATGATCACGTCGCCAGGCATCAGCGGCATGAAACGGCTCAGGTACGCAACAATGTGGGCTACGCTGAAAATCATGGTGCGGGTGTTGCCGGTCTGCAGTCGCTTGCCGTTGACGTCTAGCCAGAGGTCCAGCGTCTGTGGGTCGGCGATCTCGTCACGGGTGACCAGCCATGGCCCCAGCGGCGCGAAGGAAAAACCGCTTTTGCCCTTGGCCCACTGACCTTCGTATTCGAGCTGGTAGGCCCGTTCCGACACATCGTTGGCCAGGCAGTAACCGGCGATATGATCCAGCGCCTGCGACTCCGGGATCTGCCAGGCAGGTGTGCCGATGACGATGGCCAGCTCCACTTCCCAATCGAGCTTTTCGGCGCCGGTCGGCAGGATGACCGGATCGTTGGGCCCGCTGATGGAGCCGGTGTGCTTGTTGAACACCACTGGCTGGCTCGGGATGGGCGTGTTGGTTTCTGCGGCGTGATCGGAGTAGTTCAGGCCGATGCAGATCAGGTTCGGCACACTGCCCACGCAGGGACCCAGGCGAGTGCCGGGCGCCACCAATGGCAATTTTTCAATGTCGACGCCGCGCAACTTCTGCAGTACATCCGGGCTGAGGGCTGACGCGTCGATGTCATCGACGATGCCCGAAAGGTCGCGGACCTCTCCCTTCGAATCCAGAATGCCTGGTAGTTCCTGCCCCGGTGAACCGAAACGAACTAAGCGCATGTATTACTCCTTGAGCATTGAGAAATGGACAGACATGGAGCCTGCACGGCCGAACCGAATGTGCAGCGGCTCATTGACGGGTACATCGAGCACACCGGCATAGGATCCGGTGATGATCACCTGGCCGGCCCGCAGGCCTATGCCCTGTGCAGACAGAAAATTGGCCAGCCAGACGATGGGCAGAATGGGGTCGGCGTCCGGGTGTCGCCCGTTGATTTCGATTGGCTGGGCGGCGCCGTGCACGGAAATGTCCAGTTCGGCGGGCAACCTTGCACAGGACAACGTCGTCCGCGGTCCAAGGACCAATCCGTGGTTGAACAGGCCGTCGGCCAGCAATTGCTCGAACGGCAGCGATTGCGGATCGGTGTATCGGCAGCCGATCACCTCCAAGGCCAAGTGGGTATCGCCGATGGCAGCGATGATGTGTTCGGCGGTGTAGGGTTCGCTCCTTACCGGCAGATCGCGGGTCAGGATGCAGGCAAGCTCCGGCTCGATCCGCGCCTGCTGGGTATCGGCGGGTACCCCATAACGCTCGCCTCTGACGATGCTGTCGCTGTAGAGGGGCGCCACGATCCACTTGCCCGTGGGCGGCAATGCACATTTCCATCCGCCCACGGTCTTGCCGGCCAATGGCCCGACGCGCTGCTGAATGGCGAAGCCTTCGGCCAGGCTGGTGGGCCGGCCAGACGCCGGCAGCGCTGCCAGGCGGATACCTTCGCGGCGGGCTTGGACCAGGGCAGCGGCTGCGGTGTCCAGCGCACTCTTTGTTTCACTGCAAGCTGCTTCACTGCGGGCGCAAGGTTGCTCGTTCATGGCCGCACCGAGTGCACATCGTTCTGCCGCGGCCACACCGTGCCCACCTTGTGAGCGGCGTCTTCGAGCAGCGCATGCAGCTCTTCGTAGCGCTCCGGCTGCATGCGCATGACCGGGCCTGCGATGCTCATGGTGCCCACCACCGACCCACCGGGAATGAGCCTGACCGGCACCGCGATCGCCCACACCCCGGCCTCGGCCTCTTCAACGACCAGACCATACCCGCGCTCGCGTGTCAGCTTCAGGTCGCTGAGCAGCGATTCTATGGTGTTGAGCGCTTTGGGCCCCTGGCCAGGATTCGCTTCGGCGCTCCCCAGTCCACTGCGCAGCGCGTGTTCGACGGCCTGTTCATCGGGCATCGACGCCAGCCAAGCCTTGCCGTTGGCCGTCGCGTACAGATTGATCGGGTGATCCATGGCGGGCGAATAGACCAACCCCGGCGCCGCGCCTTGGGCCGACGATAGCCAGGACAGGCTGCCTTCGCTGACGACGGTGAGTCGCACCAGTTCCTGGCACTGCCTGGCAACCTGCTCGATGATCGGCTGAACGCGCTCGGGCAAGCCGATGCCGTGCAGGTAACGCTGGCCCAGCAACGCCAGTTTCAGGGTCAGGCGATATTGCGACGTTGCCTCGTCCTGCTCCGCCCAGCCTTGCTCGACCAATTGCGCAAGCACGCGGTGAGCCGGTCCCTTTTCCAGGCCCAGGTCGGCAGCGATGTCGGACATACGCATCCAGCGGGCTTCACGCGCCAGCAGCTCGATGGCTTCAAGACAACGGTCGACGGCACCTTTGACGACTCTCATATTTTTCTCGACTTATCTTTGACATCACGGTGGATTTGATCAACATTGCCCTTAACGGAACAGTGTTCCAACAGTATGCAGTCCTCGTTGGATAAGTCAAACCGCTGCGGATATTCCATGCATGTACCAGAGAATCCGATCTCGCCTACAGCAAGCCTCGCGCCGCGAGGTTGTGCATCACCGCCCGCAGGCCGTAGGTCCATGGGGCAGCCTCATGGCTATAGGTCACCGTGTTGCGCAGGCTGCCCAGCAGCGCGCTGCCGATGCTGACCTCGTCGCCCTGCTTGTGGGTGAAGCCGCTGCCAGGGGCTTCACGATCCTGGGTGGGCGCAAAGAGAGTGCCCAGAAACAGCATGAAGCCATCAGGGTATTGATGTTCACCGTTCAGCGTCTGGGCCACGAGTTCCAGGGGATCGCGGCTGATCAACGCCATGGAGCTGCTGCCTTCCAGGGTGAAGCCGTCCTCACCTTGAACGTGCAGATCGACTACACAATTGCGCACGTCGTCGAGGCTGAATGTCTCGTCGAACAACCGAATGAACGGACCGATGGCGCAGGACGCATTGTTGTCCTTGGCCTTGCTCAACAGCAGCGCACTGCGACCCTCGAAATCACGCAAGTTGACGTCGTTGCCCAAGGTCACGCCATGCACCAGCCCCTGACTGTTCACCGCGAGCACGATTTCCGGTTCCGGATTGTTCCATTCGGATTTGCGATGGATGCCGATTTCGCTGCCACTGCCGACAGCAGCCATCACCGGGGCCTTGGTGAAGATTTCCGCATCAGGGCCAATCCCCACCTCCAGATACTGCGACCACATCCCCTGCTCGATGAGCACGGCTTTCAGACGCATCGCCGCAGGCGAGCCAGGTTCGATGGCGCGCAAGTTGTCGCCTATCGCCTCCTGAACCAGCCGCCTCACGCTTTCGGCCTTGGCCGCGTCACCTCGCGCCTGCTCCTCGATCACTCGCTCGATCATGCTGGATGCGAAGGTCACACCTGCGGCCTTGATCACCTGGAAATCGGCCGGCGGCAGCAGCGACGGCTCGTTCGGATCGGCATGGTTGCCGGTATTGGCCAGCAACGCCTCGACGGTACCGATGTACCGGCCCGGCGTCAGACGAACTGCCGACACCGGCGAACGGTGCTCCAACAGGTCGCTCATCGTGGAAAAGCTGTCGGAAAGATCGAACACGCCTTCATGACGAATCACGATCGGCGAGGGTCCTGCGATAGCACCTGGGACCCAGGCGCGGCCAATCAGTGTGCCGGCTACGCCATCCACCGGCAGCGTGTTCTGGCGCGTCAGTTTCAAAAGTCCCATCGCAGGTTCCATTTCAGTCGGCTATCGGAGCCTTGAAAGTACCGGACGGGCTTCGAAAATCCCAATGACTCAATCTCACCCATCGATGCTGTTTCGTTATCGACGCGCAAAGGCCCATTCAAATGCAAAGCGATTCCATCACGTTTGCCAGTGTCAGCCGGTGGCTGAAGATCAAGCACCTGGTCCTGGTCAACAGCCTGGCCAAAACTCGAAACATGCACACCACTGCGCAACAGATGAATGTCACGCAGCCAGCCATCAGCAAACTGCTCCGCGACCTGGAGGATCTGCTGGGGTTTGCACTGTTCGAGCGACAGACGCGCAATCTGGTGCTGACCGAGCTGGGCGTATTCGTCGCCCGTTACGCACGCATCACTTTGGAGGACACGGAGTCGTTCGTGGACCAAGTCAACAAGCTGCGCAAAGGCGGCCATGGCCACTTGAAGATCGGTACCATCTTCGCGGCGACTTCGGTGGTGCTGCCCGAGGCTATCGCCAGCATCAAGAACAGGCGCCCACTGCTTGCCATCGAAGTCATCGAACAGACGAGCAACCAGTTGCTGGAAATGCTCGACCAGAAAAAACTCGATCTGATCATCGCGCGCTTCACCCACGACGATTGCCAGTCTTTCGACTTCACACCATTGGGACCTGAGCCGTTCTGCCTGGTCGCCAACAGCGCGCACCCACTGTGCCAGCTCGACGAAGTACCTTGCGCGGCCCTGACCGAGTGGCCCTGGGTGATGTATCCGTTCAACACCCCCATCCGCAGGCGCATGGAACGGGCATTCGCCCTGTTCGATATCGCCTCGCCCACCAATACGGTAGAGACCATTTCGATGCAGACCTTCCTGCAGCTGCTCCAGTCCGGCCCGATGCTGGCCATGCTGCCGGAGTCGATGGTTCAGTCGCAGGTGCAAAGCGGGCAGTTGAGGGTGCTCAAGACACCGTTCAAGGTCGAGTCCCAGGACTACGGGGTGATCACCCGCAAGGACGAGCAGGTATCGGAGCCGACACAGAGCTTCATCGACACACTTCTGACCTTCGCCAGCCAAAGACGAGCGGCAACGGGTGCTGCGTGAATGGGCCGACGATACCGATGAGAGAAAGTTATCGAGCAATCGAAAGCTCTCATTAGGCAGCCCTTTCGCCCGCTCCTATAGTGCCAGCACAAGAATGCGGCGCCGAGACTGGTGACCGCGCATAACCCGGCAGCCCGTGAGGATGCAATGGATCTGATCATGAAAACCGGCGCAGCCCCAGTGCTGCGCCTGAATCCACTGGACGACGTGTTGATCGCAAGAAGGCCTCTGGAGGCCGGCGAGCTACTCGAACAGGAAGGCGTCACCGTGCGCCAATCGATCGTGCCAGGTCACAAGGTGGCCTGCCGTCGCATCGACATCGGTGAACCGGTGAAGCGTTACGGCCAGATCATCGGTTTCGCCACGCAAGTCATAGAGCCGGGCGACCATGTCCATGTGCACAACCTGGCCATGGGTGAGTTTTCGCGTGACTACGCATTCAGTGTCGACGTGAAGGCCGAGCCGGCGCCACAACAAGCGCCCACCTTCATGGGCATCGTACGCGGCGATGGACGCGTGGCGACGCGCAATTACATCGGCATTCTCACGTCGGTGAATTGCTCGGCCACGGTGGCCCGCGCCATCGCCGACCATTTCCGCAGGGACATCAACCCTGCTGCCCTGCAGGGCTATCCGAACGTGGACGGCGTCGTGGCACTGACCCACTCGGCCGGTTGTGCGGTCGATGCCTCGGGCGATGGCCTGAGCCTGCTGCGGCGGACGCTGGCCGGCTACGCGACCCATCCCAACTTCGCAGCAGTCCTGGTCATCGGCCTGGGCTGCGAGACCAATCAGATCGACGCCTTGCTCAGCACTCAAGGCCTCTCGCGCAGTGACACCCTGCGCACATTCAGCATCCAGGATACCGGCGGCACGTCCAAATCGATTGCCAAGGGGATCGCCCAGGTCCAGGCAGTGCTCGGCGAAGCCGATCGGGTCCGACGCGAGCCGGTCGGCGTGCAGCACCTCACCGTGGGGCTGCAGTGCGGCGGGTCGGATGGCTACTCGGGCATCACGGCCAATCCCGCGCTGGGCAACGCGGTGGATCGGCTGGTGGCCTGCGGGGGCACCGCGATTCTTTCCGAAACGCCGGAAATCTACGGCGCCGAGCACCTGCTCACCCGTCGAGCCGTCAGCCGCGAGGTGGGCGAAAAGCTGATCGCGCGAATCCACTGGTGGGAGCACTACTGCGCGCGCATGGGCGCCGAATTGAACAACAACCCCTCGGCGGGCAACAAGGCAGGCGGCTTGACCACCATCCTGGAGAAGTCGCTGGGGGCGGTGGCGAAGGCCGGCTCCAGCAACCTGACGGACGTCTACGAGTACGCGCAAACCGTGAAGGCCCATGGCCTGGTGTTCATGGACACCCCTGGCTACGACCCGGTCTCGGCCACGGGGCAAGTGGCCGGCGGGGCCAACCTGATCGCCTTCACCACGGGCCGCGGTTCGGCCTATGGATGTGCGCCTGCGCCTTCGATCAAGCTGGCGACCAACAGCGCCCTGTGGGCTCGACAGCGCGAGGACATGGACATCAATTGCGGCGAGATCGCCGAAGACAAACTGACCATCGAAGCCTGCGGCGCGGCGATATTCGACGCGATGCTGCGTATTGCGTCAGGCGAGCGCAGCATGAGCGAGCAGCACGGGTACGGGCAGAACGAGTTCGTACCCTGGCAGATCGATGCCGTGACCTGAGTGTGCAGCAACGCTTTCGACACCGCGCCTATCATCACCGGACATTGGGTAATCATGGCCACACACATCAAAGGCTCCACTCGACTCTACGGATTGGTCGGCCATCGGTTGGCCGCCGCCAAATCTCCACAGCTGCTCAATCCCGTGTTCATGGACCAGGGCGAAGACGCGGTCTGCATTCCGTTTGAGGTAACGCCCGATGGCTTGAGCAACTTCGTGATCGGCGCCAGAGCTCTGAACAACCTGGCAGGTCTGCTCGTCACCATGCCACACAAGCAAAGCATGTTGGCCCTGGTCGACGAGCTTCACCCAACGGCTCGCCAGGTAGGTGCAATCAACGTGGTCCGATGCGAAAGCGATGGACGCTGGGTCGGTGCGGTGTTCGACGGCCTGGGCTGTGTTCTGGGCATGCAACAGGAAGGTCACGAGCCTGCGGGCAAGAGCATATTGTTAGTGGGCGCGGGCGGCGCCGGCCGCGCGATTGCCTTCGCTGTCGCAGGCGCGGGCGCCCGGTCACTCACGGTGTGCGATGCCGACGAGCAGCGAGCTCGGAGCCTGGCCGAGTCCGTGGCGACAGAAACGGGCTGCGCCACCCGTGTGGGCCCACCCGACCCGCGCGGTCACCATATCGTGATCAACGCAACACCTCTGGGCATGGGCGCAAACGACCCCCTGCCCGTCGACCCGGAACGGCTCGAGCCCGACATGTTGGTCGTCGATATCATCAACTCGCCCCACTCGACACCCCTTTGCCGAGCGGCGCGCGAGAAAGGCTGCAGCACCCAGGACGGCGGCCATCTGCATCGCGGCCAGGCACGCCTGGTTCTGCGCTTCCTTGGTGTGAATCAGGAAGCGGAGGGCGAACCTGGTGGCTTGCCTCCACAACACGCTCAACCGGATCAGGCCATGACTCGAACGTCATGAGGACTGTGCTCGTTCAGGCCAGCGGCGGGACAGCAGTGATGCCGGTTTGCGCCGTCATGCGCCGGCTGTCGACCCGCCGGCTTCGGAATGCTGCACACACAACTGGTTCTTGCCACTGCGCTTGGCGCGGTACAGCGCCTCATCGGTGGCCTTGATCCAGTCGCGCTCGCTGGCGTATTGATGGGAGTACGGCACCAGGCCGATACTCAGCGTCACCTCGATGGGCACGGTCGCATCGACCCAGTCGGAAAACTGCCTGCGGATGTCGTCCAACCGCTGAGTGGCTTCACCCAGGCTCATATCGAACAGCAGCAGACAGAATTCATCGCCCCCATAGCGCCCGGGGGCAGCCGATGCGCCCAGTCCCGAGCGCAACAGATTGGCCAGGCGGCCGATGATCGCGTCGCCCATCAGATGGCCGTGCTCGTCGTTGATGCGCTTGAAGTTGTCGATGTCTATCAACGCCACCATCGCGATGACCTCACCTCGTCGGCATCGAGGAAAGATCTCTACCAGCTTTTCCATCCACGAAGCGTGATGCAGCAGGCGGGTCATGCCGTCCAGCTTGCTGATGAGCTTGAAGGCTTTCTTGTGCACCGCCAGTTGCACTGACACGGCGTAGCTGGCGCGGGCCACGATCAGCGGATAGATGATCAGCATGGGCAGGCAGGCCAGTTGCTGCAGCGCGCTGGTCGCCAACGACAACTCGAAGCTCCTCTGACCCAGGGCCAGAAACAGCCCCATCCCCTGCAACCCGACGGTGATCCGCAACAGGCGCCATCCGCCCGCTGCCATCGCGTTCATGGCGACCATGGACAGCAGCAGCACGGATGGCAGCAGGTTCAGCGCCATCAGCCCCGCCCAGCCGCCGGCGAACAAGCCATCCAGCGCGAGGCTGCGCAGTTCGACCGCGAACGGGTCTGCGGCTCTGCGTGCGAGCAGGTAGGCAAGGGTCGGCCAGACCATGAGGTTGGTCAGCATCGCAGCCCACACCCACATCGGCGTGTAGGGGTCGACCCCCAGCACCGTACCGATGAACGTTGCACTCAACAGGCAGCCGATGGAACGGGGCCCGTAGATGCGGCGTGCAAACGTTTCTCCCAACTCACGACGACTGAGTGGCATTCCAAGGCTCTCCGGCGCTGCAATCGATGTGCCCTATCAGAGCTTGGCAGTGCCGGTGATCCGCCAAGGACTTCAGGTCAGGCGGGGTGGCACTTTGGCATCGATTTTATCGCAAGCCGAGGATGCAGTCAGCAGCCATTCGGTAAACGGAGACAGGTTGGCGACGAACGCCGGTCCGCCCCTTCACTGCGCCTTTCCGTAGTCCTCGTCGGTGACCTGCTCCAACCACTCCACGACATTGCCGTCCAGGGCTTCGGCAATGGCAATGTGGCTCATGCCGGTATCCGGCGTTGCGCCGTGCCAGTGCTTGACCTTGGGAGGAATCCACACGGTGTCGCCGGGACGAATCGATTGCCGGACCTGACCCTCCTGCTGCACGTAGCCCGCGCCTGCGGTCACGATCAGCGTCTGCCCCAGTGGATGAGTGTGCCAGGCCGTACGCGCACCCGGATCGAAGGTCACGGTGGCGCCGCCGATGCGCGCGCCGTCGCTGCCTTTGAACGGCGCATCGACGCGGACCTTCCCGGTAAAGTATTCAGCGGGTCCGACGGCAGACGGCTGGGAACCTGCAGGCGTGACGGTGACATTCATGGGCTGAGCTCCTTCACTTTCGAAAGCTGACAAGGACAATGAGAGCGCTGCGATCGCGAGTGTTTTCATCGAGCGTCCTTTTGGGGTTCGTGCAAGGGCTTCCAATCTACCGGTTACCTGCCCGTTCGATTAGTCGTCGCAAGCTGCATGCATAAATGAACGGGGCTCATCAATGCGGCAGGAAGACCGGCATGGTCTTCCTTCGTCGCCTTTGAACTATCGCAAGGTTTATTGAATGGATTCGCCAATGAAGGTTAGGAAGCGTTCAGTCCCTTTCAGGCGGGGTGAGGCCTTCGTTGTTCAGGGCAGTCTTCAAAAAAGCTATCAACGCTTTCAGTGCGCTAGGCATCCGATGTCTGGAAAGGTAAACCGCATGGATGCCTAGCGGTGACAACTCGGTGTCGGGAAAGAGGCGTACAAGACGTCCGTCTGCAATCTCTTGCGCAACGGCAAAACCAGGTAGCATGGCAATGCCCGTTCCGCTCAGCGCAGCCCGCACCACGATCGCGGCCTCGTTGGTCGTGAAACTGCCCGTGACCGGGACCAAGACCGTGCCCGTAGCTTGCTTGAACTTCCATTCGCTCCGCCCAAGGTGGGCGTAGGTCAGGCAGTTATGGGCCGTCAGGTCTTCAATAGCATCAGGTGTTCCGCACCGACCCAAATATTCAGGACTGGCGCAGATGTAGGAGTGAACACTTCCCAGCCTGGTCGCGATCAGAGTGGGATCCAGATCGTTGGTCACTCGGATAGCCAGATCGATACCGTCCTGCGCCAGGTTCGTCATGCGATCCACGACCTGCAGGTCAACAGAAACCTGCGGGTTCAGCTGCAGAAACTTCATCAAGATATCGGTCAGGCAATGTTCTGCAAAGATGGACGATGCAGTCACCCGAACGAGCCCTTTCGGTGTGCAGTGCGACGCAGTACCCACGGCAGACACCGTTTCGCTGAGTCTGATGAGTTCCTCGCAGATCGGAAGCGTCAACTCACCCGCCGGTGTCAGGCTGAGTTTGCGAGTGGTTCGATGCAGCAGACGTGCCTGGGCCCATTCCTCGATCGAACCTACGTATCGTGAAGCCATCGCGCGCGACATTCCCAAGTGCTCTGCGGCGCCGGAAATGCTGCTTCGCTTGACAGCCTCCAAAAAAACCTTGGCGGCGATGATCCGGTCCATTCGCTCGATCCATGCAACAAAGCGTCAACCATAGCCCGGTATATCTGCACTGGACAAGCAAATAGACTGCCGACACAACGCTGGTTATGAAGTTCGAGACTTCCATATTTCTGGACGCAGAGGCTGGCCCTGCCAGTATCCGACTCAAACCAGGGAAAGTCGCACCCATGCCTACTCAATGTTCATCGAGAGTCCAATATCCATGTCTTTTAGCGAAGGTAAAACGCTGCGCTTGATTTTTCCCCAGTGGCAAGGTGGCAACAATGCGCCGTATCACTTGGGTGCAGAGTTGCTTGCCTGGTTGGCGCCCGAGCACTCAGGCCCCACAGAACATGTTCCCGTAGAGCCTCCCTCTGCAGGGGCACCGCTCGAAGAGTTGGGGATCGTTGGGCGCCGCGCGTTGTTGAAACAGCTGAACAGCGCGCAAACACTATTGAGCCGACACTCTGCGGACCGCTTGGTCATACTCGGTGGAGACTGCCTCGTTGACTTGGCTCCATTTGCTTATTTGAACGAACGCTACCAAGGCGACCTTGCCATTCTCTGGGTAGATGCTCATCCCGATATCATGACGCCAGAGCAATTCAACAATGCGCATGCCATGGCCCTTGGCATGCTGCTCGGCAATGGCGATCCGGACTTCGTCCAAGCAGTAGCCCGCCCGCTGAAGCCGCAAAACATCCTGTATGTGGGAATGCATGATCCTACCGATTGGGAGGCTTCCGAAATCGATCGTCTGGGTTTGCAGAATGTGAGTCCAGCCCAGATCACTCAGCAAGGAAGCAGCGCCGTTCTTGATTGGTTCAAATCGACGGGTGCAAAGCACTTGGCCATTCATCTGGATCTGGATGTGCTGGACCCAAGACTGTTCCGCTCGCTTCTGTTTGCCAATCCCCATGCCCCAGAAAAATCGTTTGAGGGGGTGGCGCAAGGTCAGCTAAGTATCGAACAGGTACTGGACGTGCTGAGGGATATTGCCAAGATCACTGATGTGGTGGGGCTGGGCATTACCGAGCATCTTCCCTGGGATGCCTTGGCGCTCAAGAACATGCTTGCCAGGCTGCCGCTGATTGGAGACGCGGGAAGATCCAATCCGTCATGAACATCATCCTATCGGGCACCGCCCTTGGTGTGAGCGCGCGACTGACAGTGGTCTTCCTTGCTCTGAGAGGCACCAGCGACGGTCCGAGATTGTCATCTTGAGCTACAGATCTTACGGCCACTAGACCACCTAACGAATGTCAGGTGATCTATTGACCGTAACTCTTGGAAAGTCTATGGTGAGCACACCTAACAAACGTTAGGTAGGCTAATTTCCCAAGGACCCGCCCATGACCACCAAACTGCAGCTCTTCACCTCCCCCTCCGCTTTCCCCAATCCGCAACGGCTGCGGTTGTTCATGCACGAGAAGGGCATCGCCGATCAGTTCGACGAGGTCATCTACGACATGGCTCCGGGTGGACAGCAGCGCGGCTGGCGCCACCTGAACATGAACCCATGGGGCGAAACGCCGACGCTGCAACTGGCCGATGGCAGCTACCTGGCCGAAACGGCGGCCATCGCGCGTTATCTGGACCAGACTTATCCAGGCCGCAAGATCATGGGCGACAGCGCGCTGGAACAGGGTCTGGACACCATGTGGGACAACCGCATCTGGGTGCACATCCTCTATCGCATCGTCACCGCGTTCCATGTGTTGCACACCGGTCTGGGGTTCAAACTCGAACTGACCAAGAATGAAGCATGGGGCGAGCATTGCCGCAAAGAAGCGCTGGCCCATGCGGCCCTGGTAAACCGTCATCTGGCCGATGGCCGTGAATGGCTGCTGGGCGGCGCCGAGCCGACGTTCGCCGATATCACCCTGGCCACTGCCATCGCTTTCTCCAAGTTCCCGGTCAACGCCACCCCGCTCGACGAGCGTTTCGAACATCTGGACGCCTACTGGCAGCGCTGGCAGCAACGCCCGGCCTTCAAGGCGGCCTACGCGGATCGCAGCAGCGGCATCCCGGAGCTGGATTCGCCTGCTGCGTGAGGTGGCGCAAGGGGTATCGATAACCGCGACCGCCAACCCTTGGCGGTCGCGGTGTGAGTCATGCCGGTCCCTTTTGTTTTAAGATGACCGGCTTCCCCGAGAACACGTCTGACGCACACAAGGCACGACAATGAGCATCAATGCCCGCGAGGCCATACTTCTGGCTGCCCGCAACATTGCCCAGTCACAGGGCTACAACGGCCTGAATTACCGCGACCTGGCGAGTGCCGTGGGTATCAAGCCAGCCAGCATCTATTACCACTTCCCCAGCAAGGCCGACCTGGGCATTGCCGTGGCTCGACGGTACTGGGAAGACGGAGCGGCGGCACTGGAAGTCATCTGCGAGCAAACCCCGAACCCTCTACAGGCACTGCAACGCTTCCCGGAGATCTTTCGGCGCTCGCTCGAGGCGGAGAACCGGCTGTGCCTGGGCAGCTTCGTGGGGGCCGAGACCGATAATCTTCCCCCTGCGATGGCCGAGGAGATCCAGGCATTTGCACAGGTCAACATCGCCTGGCTGAGCCGCCAGCTGGTCGCCGCGCAGGTATGCGACGCGTGCGACAGCGAGGCGCGGGCAAGGGCCATTTTTTCGGCCGTGGCCGGTGCACAACTCATCGCCCGAAGCCGGGCGGACATCTCGCTGTACGACACGCTGATCGAATCCTATCGAGCCTATGGGCCGTTGCCGGCGTGACGCCGCTGTCGACTCAACTCCACGCTGCGGAAATAAAAGTGGTTACTCATCGGCTTTCCCAACTATTTACTAAACGTTGATTGAGCTTTGCGATTAGCGGTCGATACCCTTGGAAGAGGGATACATCCAATCCGAGGGTAACAACGTGTTCAATTCAGCGCTGAAACGTAAGTTGCAATCCCAGGACGCTGAAATCATCAAACACCAAGGATTGGTGAATGCTCTGGACCGCTCGATGGCAATCGTCGAGTTGGGTCTGGATGGCAAAGTCATTCGTGCCAACGATAACTTCTTGAGGATCATGGGCTATCGCGCCGAGCAGATTCTCGGCGTGGCGCATTCGGATCTTTGTCCGACCGCGTTAGTTCGCAGCTCGGCGTATAACGAGTTCTGGGGCCGTCTTCGAGCCGGGGAGTTCGTTTCCGGCACCTTCCAGCGGGTCGGTGCGGACGGCCGAAAGGTGTGGCTGGAGGCCAGTTACAGTCCGGTGCTGGATGAGCAGGGAAAAGTCTGCAAGGTCGTCAAGTTCGCACTGGATGTCACGCAAAAGGTGCTGCAGGATGCCGAGGCCAACAGCAAGCTCAACGCGCTGGATCGGGCGATGGCGGTCATCGAGTTCGACCTCAACGGTAATATTCTTCAGGCCAATCAGAACTTCCTCAACACCATGGGCTATGCCCAGGCTGACCTGAAAGGGAAACAACACCGAATGTTCTGTGAACCGGATCTGGTCGCCAGTAGCGAATACAGCGAGTTCTGGAAGCGGCTCAATTCCGGTGAGTTTTTCAGCGGGCAGTTCAAGCGCATCGGCAAGCATGGAAGGACGCTGTGGCTCGAAGCGACCTACAACCCCGTCTTCGATGCGGACGGCACCCTGACCAAGATCGTCAAGTTCGCCAGCGACATCACCGAGCGCGTGGAGAAGTTCGAGGAAGACTCGCGCAGCGCTTCGCGCGCCTACCATATCTCGGCCGAAACCGAGAAAGTCGCCGAGCAGGGCGCCGAAGTCATTCAGCAGACGGCGGTGGAAATGCGCCTGATCGCCGACCATATCGAGTCCTCTGCGCGCCTCGTGGGCCAACTGGGTGATCGCTCGGAGCAGATCACGGCGATCGTCAACACCATCCGCAGCATCGCTGACCAGACCAACCTGCTGGCCCTCAACGCAGCCATCGAAGCGGCGCGCGCCGGCGACCAGGGTCGCGGCTTTGCCGTCGTGGCCGACGAAGTCAGGCAACTGGCGGGGCGCACCAGTCGGTCGACCAGCGAGATCGCCGAGATGATCGGCAAGATTCTGGCCGAGACCCGGGATGCGGTGACCAGCATCAACGCCACCCACGAAGGTGCGCAGCGCGGTGTCTTGCTGGCGGAACAGGCCGGCCTGGTCATTCTGCAGATCCGCACCGGTACCAGCGATGCCGTGGAGGCGGTCAGCATGTTCGCGTCCAAACTGGATGAATCGGAGGTGATTCCAAAGACGGCAGTTGGCTGGATGGGCTGATTCACATAAACACATTCGAATGTGTTAATGTATGGCCACTTTCAGTAGCCCTACGGAATCACCATGACCGACGCCAGCTTGTTCACCCCTCTCACACTCGGTGGCCTGACGCTCAAGAACCGCATTGCCCTGCCCCCTCTGACGCGGTCCCGGAGCAGCCAGCCGGGCGACGTTCCCAATGCCTTGATGAGCACCTATTACCGGCAGCGCGCCAGTGCCGGGTTCATGATCACCGAAGGCACGCAGATAGAACCACGCGGCCAGGGTTATGCCTGGACGCCTGGCATCTACAGCCAGGAGCAGATTGCCGGCTGGCGACAGGTGACCCGCGCCGTTCATGAAGAAGGCGGCGTGATCTTCTGCCAGCTCTGGCACGTCGGGCGGGTGTCCCATAACAGCCTGCAACCTGACGACCAGCCACCCGTCGCGCCCTCCGCCATTGCCGCAACGGCGGTGAAAGTGTTCATCGAGACCGGTCCTGAAACGGGCGAGCTGGCAGACCCCAGCCTGCCTCGCGCACTGTCCACGGCAGAGGTCAAAGCGCTGGTGGAGTTGTACCGCGTGGCCGCCGTGAACGCGAAGGAAGCAGGCTTCGACGGCGTCGAACTGCATTCGGCCAACGGTTACCTGCTCAATCAGTTCCTGTCCGAACACACCAACCAGCGCACCGACGAATACGGCGGCACTCTGGAGAACCGTCTGCGTTTTCTGCGTGAAGTGACCGAAGCGGTGATCTCCGTGTTTGGCCGGGAACGTGTCGGCGTGCGTTTCGCACCGCTGTTCGAAACCACCGAAGAGGCCCGTGTCTACCTGGGCCTGGTGGAAAGCGATCCTCATGCCACCTACGTTCAGGCGGCGGCCATGTTGAATTCGCTGGGGATCGGTTACCTGTCCATTGCCGAAGCCGACTGGGACAACGCTCCGGAGTTGCCGGTGAGCTTCCGCCAGGCACTGCGCGAAACCTTCGACAATCCGATCATGTATTCCGGCTGCTACACTCGGGAAAAAGCGGAACGGGTGCTCGCTGACGGTCATGGCGATCTGTTCGGATTCGGGCGCACGTTCATCGCCAACCCGGATTTGCCGAAGCGCTTCGCGCACGGCGCACCCCTCAATCCGGTCGACCACGCAACGCTTTATGGCGGTGGAGAACGGGGTTACATCGACTATCCGTTCATGACCCCTTAGAATAGCCGCTTCCGGGCGGGTTCACCCTCGCCCATCCACAGGGTCAGGCATTCACATGACGGCGTTGAACGAGGCATTGAAAGTTCTATCGAGCCCTACGCGGCGAGCCGTCCTGACCTGGCTCAAGGATCCTCATCGATCGTTCGCAGGCTACAGCCAGCTGTACGATTTCAGTGTGCACGGCGTCTGCGCCAGCCTGATTCAGGACAAGGCCGGGCTGTCGCAGCCGGCCACCTCCATCTGCCTCAAAGCCTTGCTCGACCAAGGTTTCGTCGAAGCCAGCAAAGTGGGCAAATGGACCTACTACAAACGCAACGAGGAGCAGATCACGGCGGCGATGGCCGGGTTGCTGACCGATCTGGAAGTCGACATCGCGGATCGATAGCGCACGTTCCATCATGCCGAGTTCTGGTCCTGCGCTTCGCGCCCTCTTTTGAAGTCCATGATCTGGGGCAGGTTGTCCTCGATCCAATCCACCACCGTTTCCAGCTTCGCAGCGGCCTGAGTGCCCAGCGGCGTCAGGCTGTACTCGACGTACGGTGGTACCACCGGCAGCGCCAGACGCTGCACCAGTCCGTCGCCTTCGAGCCGTTGCAGCGTCTGGGCGAGCATCTTCTCGCTGACGCCGCCGATCTTGCGCCGCAGCTCGCTGAAGCGATGGGTGCCTCCCAGCAGCACCACCAGCACCAGCACGCCCCAGCGACTGGTCATGTGCTGGAGGATCTCCCGCGAAGGACAGTCCGCCTGCAACACTTCGCCGCGACGCAGCTTCTCGGCAAACCGGTGCGAATCGCTTTCAGCATGAGTCATGGCACTTACCTTTTCGTACGTACTTACTTTTCGTAAGCTTCTATTCTAGCATCGGATTTTCTTCAACGAGAATCGAGGTGCTTTCATGATCGCCATTACCGGTGCAACGGGCCAATTGGGCCGCCTGGTCATCGATGCATTGCTGAAAAGCCAGAAACCCGCAACCCTGATCGCGTTGGTGCGTGACCCGGCCAAGGCGCGCGACCTGGCCGCCAAAGGCATCGACGTGCGGGCAGCGGACTACAACGAACCCGACACGTTGCTCAGCGCGCTGACAGGGGTAGAGCGTCTGTTGCTGATCTCATCCAGTGAAGTCGGGCAACGCCGTGCACAGCACCGCGCCGTCATCGAAGCCGCCCGGTCGGCAGGCGTGAAATTGCTGGCCTACACCAGCCTGCTGCATGCCGACACATCGACGCTCGGCCTGGCCTCGGAACATCGCGATACCGAACAGGCACTGGCCGAGTCTGGCCTGCCCCACGTCATCCTGCGCAATGGTTGGTACAACGAGAATTACGCTGCCGGCATTGCACCGGCTGTCGAACACGGCGCGATTCTGGGCAGCGCGAGGGACGGTCGAATTTCCTCGGCAGCTCGTGCGGACTACGCCGAGGCCGCAGCGGCGGTGCTGAGCCGCGACGACCAGGCCGGCAAGGTCTACGAACTGGCCGGCGACGACAGCTACACCCTGGCCGAGCTGGCTGCCGAAGTGGCGCAACAGTCAGGCAAAGCCGTCGTCTACAATGACCTGCCGCAAGCGCAGTACCAGGAGGCGCTGGTCAGTGTCGGCCTGCCTGTCGAGTTAGCGGCGATGCTGGCCGACTCGGACGCCTGCGCAGCCAAAGGTGACCTGTACGACAACAGTCGGCAGTTGAGCCAACTGCTGGGGCGTCCCACGACACCGATTGCCCAGTCGGTGAGCACCGCCCTGAAACACTGATCAACGCTTCAGGGATCGGCAGGGGCAAGGGCGAGCTTGAGGCAGGGCCCCTGCCCGCCTACCTTCAGTGACCGCTGACCACTTGCGCGGAAACCCGACCTCCTCCGGCAAATCCATGCACTCGCGCCTGGTAGGCAATGCCCAGGCCGATGAGCGTCAAGGCCAGCAATACCCAGGGAAACGTACCCACGCCCCAATGGCCCAGCAAGACGCCCCCCAGTAACCCACCACCTGCGATCGCGCTGTTCCAGACCACGACATTCATCGACAGGGCCACGTCGGCGCCCCTGCCTGCAGAGTCGGCCAGTGCCGTCTGCAACAGGGTGGCGGCGCCGCCGAACGTCAGCCCCCAGATCACCACACCCAGGTAAATCGCGATCGCCGAGGTCATGAACAGGCCGAGAAATACCGCAACGGCGGCAAAGCTGGCCAGACTGAAGAGGACCGCTATGCGCAGATGACGGTCGACCAGACGCCCCGTCACCCAGATGCCCGCCAGCGCGGCGATGCCGAAGGCCAGCAGGACCAGATCGACATCGTTGGCCAGCCCCGCCTTGGCTACGAAAGGTGCGATGTAGGTGTAGAGGATGTTGTGCGCCAGCATCCAGGTGAACACCACGCCCAGCACCGGTCGCACCCCTGGGGTGAAAAAGACCTCGTGCAACGCCAGCCGCTGGGTCGAGGACTGCCCTGGATAGTCCGGCACCTTGACCAGCACCCAGCCGATCAGCACCAGCGTCAAGACGGACATCAACGCAAACGCCATCCGCCAGCCCATGAAGCCGCCCAGCCAGGTACCCAGGGGCACGCCCAGCGACAGGGCAATCGGCGTGCCGATCATCGCCACGGCCAACGCCCGGCCCTGTAATTGCGGCACGACCATGCGTCGCGCATACCCGGCAATCAAGCTCCAGGCCAGACCCGCCGACACGCCGGCAAAGAACCTGGCGACCAAGGTCAGTATGTAATGGGACGACCAGGCCGTGATGGAATTGAACAACAGAAATCCTGCGATCGTCAGCAGCAGGACGGTTCTGCGCCGCCAGCTCTGCGTCGCGATGGTCAACGGGATGGCCGCCAGCAACGATCCCAAGGCATAGACGGTCACCATCTGGCCCGCCAACGACGGCGAGATGCCTAGGCCACTGCCGATCTGCGGGAGCAGGCCAGCGGGCAGCGTCTCGGTGACGATGCAGATGAAACCGGTCATCGCCAGGGCCAGTAAAGCGCCGAGCGGGAGTGTGTCGCGCTGTGCTTCATCCGTGGTCATCCGGTGTGCTCCTATGGATTTATATATCGATCGGTATAAATCTAAAGAAGCTGCTCGTCGTGGTCAACCATTTATGTATCGTTTAGTATCTATGTACCACCGAAGGAGATCCGATATGGCTCAGATGGGACGCCCTCGTACGTTCGACCGCGACGAGGCAATCACTCAGGCGATGCACCTGTTCTGGGAGCATGGCTACGACGCCACCTCGCTCAGCCAGCTCAAGGCCAGCATTGGCGGGGGTATCACCGCGCCCAGTTTCTACGCCGCCTTCGGCTCCAAGCAGGCGCTGTTCCATGAGGTCGTGGAGCGCTATCTCAGTACCCACGGCCGCGTCACGGAAAGTCTGTTCGATCCCGCCCTGCCTCCCAGGACGGCCATCGAACTGACCCTGCGCCGCTCGGCCAGCATGCAGTCCGAGGCCGGTCACCCAACCGGATGCCTGGTCGCATTGGGTCTGATGAGCGCCTGTTCGGCCGAGAGCAAAATCATCTCCAAGCCGTTGGTGAACGCCAGAAATGCCAACCGGGTCGGCCTGCGCACCTGCGTCGAGCGCGGAATCAGCAACGGTGAACTCCCGAAAACCGTGATCCCTGAAGTGCTTGCCACCGCGTTCGACAGTTTTCTGCTGGGCCTGTCGACCCTGGCTCGCGACGGTGTGACAGGTGCCACCCTGGACGCAGCGGTCGATCAGATGATGGGACTGTGGGACAGCCTGAGCACAGGTCACACTGCCTGAGCGCTGTTCGGATCAGCCTGCGATAGCGGTGCGATTAACGTCGGCCTCTGTGATTTTCTCTCCACGCCATTACTGAGCGCCATTCACTGCTTCATCCCGCCCATCGACGTTATCGCCACTCGCCTGATGCCTTAACCTTGAAGGGTGTAGGGGATCTGCTTCAGCAGCTGCTGGATTCACCTGCCTCAATCCGACGTGTCCTTTGCGCGGGTCATTGTTGTTCGTGCCGACGAGCATTGCTGAAGGAGAGAGTGATTTGGATCATCTGCAGCCCAAAGACGGCCTCAGGCTGTCTCGCCGACAGGTATTGGTGGGAACAGCAGGCTCGGCCGTGTCGATGGCCTTGTCGGCTGCGCCCGTGAACGCCGTCGAGCCCGGCAAGACAGCCGCGCAGGCACCGGCGAGTTCTTCTGTGACCTTCACGTTGAACGGTCGCCGGCAGACCCTTGAGGTGGACAACCGAACCACGTTGCTGGATGTGTTGCGCGAGCGCCTGAAACTCACCGGGACCAAGAAAGGCTGCGACCATGGCCAATGCGGCGCCTGCACCGTGTTGGTGGAGGGACGCCGGATCAATGCATGCCTGAGCCTTGCGGTCATGCATGAAGGCGACAGCATCACCACCATCGAAGGCCTGGGCACGCCGGAGCGACTGCACCCAATGCAGGCCGCCTTCATCAAGCATGACGGCTATCAATGCGGCTACTGCACGCCTGGACAGATCTGCTCGGCGGTGGCGGTGCTGGCCGAATTGAAGGCCGGCATTCCCAGTCACGTCACCCAGGACCTGATCGCGCCGGTGGTGCAGACCCCAGCCGAACTGCGTGAACGCATGAGCGGCAACATCTGCCGCTGCGGCGCCTACTCCAACATCATCGATGCCATTGCCGAGGTTGCGACGGGGGAAACCGCATGAGGTCATTTACCTACGAACGTGCGACGTCGCCCGAGCACGCCGTCGCGGCAGCAGCGGCCAACCCCGCAGCGCGCTTCATTGCCGGGGGCACCAATCTGCTGGATTTGATGAAGCTGGAGATCGAAACCCCACAGCACCTGATCGACGTCAACGGTCTGGCCTTCGATACCCTCGGGGCCACGCGCGAGGGTGGTTTGCGCATCGGCGCGCTGGTGCGCAACACCGACCTGGCTGCCGCGCCCGAAGTCAGGCGCGACTATGCCGTGCTCTCCAGGGCCCTGGTGTCGGGCGCATCCGGGCAGCTGCGGAACAAGGCGACCACGGCGGGCAATCTGCTGCAGCGAACGCGCTGCTCGTACTTCTACGACACCAACCAGCCCTGCAACAAACGCCGCCCTGGTACCGGTTGCTCAGCGCTGGGCGGCATGAGTCGTCAGCAGGCCGTGATCGGTGTCAGCGATGCCTGCATCGCCAGCCATCCCAGCGACATGGCGGTGGCCATGCAGGCACTGGATGCCGCTGTCGAAACCCTGAACGCCAGCGGCCAGACCTGCACGTTTCCGCTCGCGCAGCTCTACAAGGCACCCGGCGATACGCCTCACCTGGAGTACGCCTTGAGCCCAGGCGAATTGATCACGGCGGTCATCCTGCCCAAACCGGCAGGCGGCAGGCACATCTACTACAAGGTCCGTGACCGCGCTTCGTACGCCTTTGCCCTGGTCTCGGTGGCGGCAGTGGTGCAGCCGGATCGAACGGGACGGATCGCGCTCGGAGGCGTCGCCTACAAGCCGTGGCACGACGTCGCCGCAGACGCGTTGCTGCCTCAAGGCGCGGCCGCAGTAAGCGCCCGCCTGCTCGGCGACGCCCGCCCCACGGCGCAAAACGCATTCAAGGTGAAACTCGCCGAACGCACGCTGGGTCTGGCACTGGCTCAAGCGTCGTCGTAACGCCGCCCATTGCATGTCGCGCTGGCCGACCGGCGAACCGAACAGGAAGATTGCCCATGAAATTCGATACGCCCGCGACGACCAATCCGATCGATCAGCTCAATGTCATCGGCCAGCCCAAAGACCGCATCGATGGCAAGCTCAAGACCACTGGCACCGCCACCTACGCCTATGAGCAGAATGCGGCGGTCACCCATCCTGCCTATGGTTACGTGGTCGGGGCGGCGATCAGCAAGGGGCGCATTTCGTCGATCGACTCGGAGCAAGCCAGGCTGGCATCGGGCGTGATCGCTATCGTCACGCATGAAAATGCCGGCAAGCTGGACAAGGGCGAGTTCTATGTCAGCCGGGCGCTGGGCGGCCCCCAGGTGGATCATTACCACCAGGCCGTGGCCATCGTGGTGGCCGAAACCTTCGAACAGGCTCGCGCGGCGTCTGCACTGCTGCGCATCTATTACGTTCGGGAGGCCGGACAGTTCGACTTGAAAGCGCAGAAAGACGCGGCGCAAACGCCGCCGCCCGCCGCCTTCGGTCCCCCCGCGCAAACCGACGTCGGCGATTTCGACGGCGCGTTCCAACGCGCGGCGGTGCAACTCGACGAAACCTACAGCACCCCGGATCAAGCTCACGCCATGATGGAACCCCATGCCACCATCGCTCGATGGCAAGGCGATCAGCTGACCCTCTGGACCTCGATCCAGCAGATGAACTGGGGCGTTCGCGACTTGGCCAAGACGCTCGGCATCGCCAAGGAGCAGGTCCATTTGATCTCGCCCTACATCGGCGGCGGTTTCGGCGGCAAGGGTACGATCCTGTGTGACGCGGTGCTGGCGTCGCTCGCGGCCAGAGAGGCGCGGCGCCCGGTCAAGGTCGCCCTGCCCCGGCCGCTGATGTTCAACAATCTGACCCATCGCCCGGCCACCCTGCAGCGTATACGCATCGGTACGGACAGCAATGGCAGCATCACTGCCATAGGCCACGAGAGCTGGTCGGGCAATCTGCGCGGAGGCCGTACCGAACCGGCGACGGCGGCGACCCGCTCGTTGTACGCAGGCGCGAATCGTCTGACGCGCCTGAAACTGGCCGTCCTGGATCTGGCCGAGGGCAACGCCATGCGCGCGCCCGGTGAGGCGCCGGGCATGATGGCGCTGGAAATCGCCATGGATGAAACGGCCGCCAAGCTGAACATGGACCCCGTCCGGTTTCGGGTCGTGAACGATACGCAGGTCGATCCCGAACAACCCACCCGACCCTTTTCCAGGCGTCAGTTGATCGAGTGCCTGACTCTCGGAGCCGAGCGCTTCGGGTGGAGCAGACGGCGCCCGGCGCCCGCTCAGGTTCTGGAGCACGACTGGTTCATCGGCATGGGGGTGGCCTCGGCCATCCGGGGCGCGCCGACGAGCAAATCCGCCGCTCGCGTACGGGTCGACCGACAAGGTCGGGTCACCGTGGAAACCGACATGACGGACATCGGCACCGGCACGTACACCATCATCGCCCAGACCGCCGCTGAAATGATGGGTGTGGATATCGATCGCGTCGAGGTCCGTCTTGGAGACTCGCGATTCCCCGAGTCTGCGGGTTCGGGCGGCCAATGGGGGGCGGCCTCCTCCACTGCGGGTGTTTATGCCGCCTGTGTGAAGCTGCGCGAAGCCGTTGCGCAGAAACTCGGCCTGGACCCGGTGACGGCCGAGTTCGTCGACGGCCAGGTGCGCGACGCCGACGCCAGCTTTGCGCTGGCCAGCGCTGCGGCGCACGGCGATATCGAGGCTGAGGATCTGATGGAATATGGCGATCTGGCCAAACGCTTCTCCCAGCAGACGTTCGGTGCGCACTTCGTCGAGGTCGGGGTGAATGCAGCCACCGGCGAGATTCGCATCCGCCGCCAACTGGCGGTGTGCGCCGCCGGCCGTATCTTGAATCCGAAAACGGCACGAAGCCAGATCATCGGCGGCATGACCATGGGCGCCGGCGCGGCGTTGATGGAGGACATGGTGGTGGACCATCGCCTGGGTTTCTTCGTGAATCACGACCTGGCGGGTTACGAGGTTCCCGTGCACGCCGACATTCCCCATCAGGAGGTCATCTTTCTCGATGAAGTCGACCCGTACGCGACGCCGTTGAAAGCCAAGGGGGTGGGTGAGTTGGGCATCTCCGGTGCGGCCGCAGCCATTGCCAATGCCATCTACAACGCCACTGGGGTGCGGGTTCGGGATTATCCGATCACGCTGGACAAGCTCATCGATCAGTTACCCGCTTCTGTATGATTGCCCTTTCAAGTGCTCCGCTAGCGGGTGATCCATGCAACTGAGTCGTGCGAACCTGGCTGACATCATCTATTTCCTGGCCATTGCCAAGCACCAGAGCTTCAGCCGTGCGAGCGTCGAGGTCGGCATCAGCGCTTCGGCGCTCAGCCACGCCATGAAAGGCCTGGAGGCACGCCTGGGCGTTCGCCTGCTCAATCGCACCACCCGCAGCGTGACCCTTACCGCCGCCGGCGAAGAGTTGCAGGGGCTGGTCAGCCACCCACTGACCGACATCAGCAACGCCCTGGAGACCCTCAACCGTTTGCGCGACGAGCCCGCGGGTCGCATTCGTTTGAACGTCCTCAGCGATGGCGCGAAATTACTGCTTGGCCCTGTCCTGCCGGTATTCGTGGAGCGCTATCCCGACATCGAAGTGGACCTGACCGTCACCAACCGGATGATCGATGTGATTGGCGAGGGCCACGACGCAGGCATCCGTTTCGGCGGCACGGTACCCAGCGACATGATCGCGCAGCGACTGTCCCCGGACGTGCGCTGGAGCGTGGTGGGCACACCCGGCTATCTCGAGCGTTTCGGTGTGCCTACCCATCCCGAGCAGTTGAAAGAGCATCGGTGCCTGAAGATCCGCCTCGGCAATGCGCGATTGTATGACTGGGAGTTCGTCAAGGACGGCCAGAAACTCGAGGTGCAGGTACCCGGCGCGATCACCATCGATGAAACCCGCGTCGGCGTTGCATTGGTGACCCGCGGCGCAGGTCTGATGTACGTACCTGAACGGGTCATCGCCCGGTACATCGAGGACGGTACCGTACAAGAGGTCCTGAAGGACTGGACCCACACCGATCCTGGCTTCCACATCTACTACTCGAGCTTCCGACAGGTGCCCGTCGGGCTCAGGCTGCTGATCGATCTGATCCGGGAGCTGGAGCCCATGGGACCGCTGCCTTGACGGCGATACGATCGGCGGTTGACAGGGCAGGATACGATCTTATTGCGCGCTAAATATATCGACGCTAACTTAGGCTCATTTGCAGTTCAGGATGATTCCATGAGCGTCGATGACAGCCTTCCCATTGCACCCGTCGCAGCGCGCAGCCACCTGTTGCTGGCCAACCAGCTGTGCTTTTCCCTGCATTCCACGTCGCTGATGATGACCAAGGTGTACAAACCGCTGCTTCAGGCCCTCCGCCTGACCTATCCCCAGTACCTGGCCATGCTGGTGCTGTGGGAGGAAGACGGACTGACCGTGTCGGACCTCAGCGCCAGGCTGCTCACCGATCCGGGCTCGATGACGCCCCTGCTCAAGCGGCTCGAGGTTGAAGGTTTGATCAGGCGCACCCGCAGCAGGGACGATGAACGGGTCGTCCGGCTTTTGCTGACCGATGCCGGCAAGGCGCTTCGCGAGAAAGCCGAGAACATTCCAGCCTGCATTCTGGCGGCGTGCGGCATCGCTCAGCAAAAGCTGGAAGCCCTGCAAGGGGAGCTTCTGACACTTCGCAGCCAGCTTCAGGCGAGTCTGACTCAGCCAGATCGATAAAAAATCCCGTCTGATCAACGCGTTGCCAATGCACATGAAAAACCTCGAAATATTACCTTGCGCACTAAGCATTAGCGCGATAAATTAACCCCAGCTGCCCAGCCCGCACGGGTAAAGCTGGCGGCAACTCAATCCAGTCCTGAAGAGATAAATCCATGAACGTTCTCTATACCGCAACCGCAACTGCCACCGGTGGCCGTGATGGCCGTGCTGTCTCCAGTGACAAGATCCTCGACGTGGCACTGGCAACGCCGAAAGAACTGGGCGGTGCCGGCGGTGCAGCGACCAACCCGGAACAGCTGTTCGCGGCGGGCTACTCGGCCTGCTTCATCGGCGCCCTGAAATTCGTCGCCGGGCAGAGCAAGCGCAGCGTGCCGGCCGACACCTCGATCACGGCCAAAGTGGGCATCGGCCAGATCCCCGGCGGTTTCGGTCTGGACATCGATCTGCACATCCACCTGCCAGGTCTGGAACAGGCCGACGCCGAAGCGCTGGTCGAAGCGGCCCACCAGGTCTGCCCGTACTCCAATGCGACCCGCGGCAACGTCGACGTTCGTCTGCACGTCACTGTCTGATGCACCCCTGCGATCGCTCTGATCGCAATGGCTGGCCCCGCAGTTCGCCTGAACTACGGGGCCTCCTTACACGCTACTGATGTGATATCGACGACAAGCAAACTTCGCTGTCCTGCCTCCTGCTTGCTGGCCTAGAATGCCGCAATGCCCATCTCCACTGTCTCCCTCGTATTATTCGCCGCCCTGTTGCATGCCGGTTGGAACGCCCTCCTGCGCGGTGGCGCGGATCGGCTGTGGTCGATGACCGTCATGTGCCTGGCCGTGGCCGCGACCTGCATCGTGCTGGCCTTGTTCATGCCTGTCCCCGCCCAGGCAAGCTGGCCCTATGCCGTGCTCTCGGGCGTGCTGCACGTGGGCTACAACCTGTTTCTGGTGCGCAGCTACCGGATGGGCGACCTCGGGCAGACCTATCCGGTTGCCCGCGGCTCGTCGCCGATCCTGATCGCGCTGGGTGCAGCGATATTCGCCGGCGAGCACATCCAGGCCAGTGCCTTGGCCGGCATCTGCCTGGTCTCGGGCGGGATCATTCTGCTGGCCTTCAGCAAGGGCAAACTGGCCGTTCCCAGCTTGCCGTACGCCCTGGGCACTGGCGCGTTCATCGCGGCCTACAGCGTCACCGACGGCATCGGTGCGCGCCTGTCCGGCGCCCCCATGGCCTATACCGTGTGGATGTGTGTGCTGTGGGGGGTGCTGATGCCGATGGTGTATATCGGTCGGCGCGGAGCGCGCAGCCTGTTTGCCTATCGTCCCGGAATGGCGACGGCTGCCGCCGGTGGCCTGGTGTCGCTGCTGGCCTACGGCATCGTCATCCAGGCGATGACCGATGCGCCCATGGGCATGGTCTCGGCGCTGCGCGAGACCAGCGTGCTGTTTGCAGCCTTGATCGGCTGGTTATTCCTGGGCGAGAGCCTGACCGTGCGCAAGGTGCTGGCGTGTACGATCATCGCCGCAGGCACCGTCATCATCGGTTGACCGCCCAGGCTTTGTATTACCCGCTCGCCGCTCCTTCGAACGGCATCAGTTCCACCACCCACTCGATGAACACCCGAAGTTTCAAGCTGATGTGTCGATTGGGCGGATAGGCGATGTACATCGGCATGGACTCCAGTTGCCAGTCCTGGAACAACGGCACAAGCTCGCCGCGCGCCACGGGTGCGCTGGCCATGTACTCCGGCAGCCACAAGACACCCATGCCGGCCAGCCCGGCAGCCAGATAGGCATTGCCGTCGTCGACCGAAAGCACCGCTTGGCCGCGTACGGTCACGCGCTCGCCGTCGCGCTGCAGGGTGTAGGCCAGCGCCCTGCCCGTCCGCGCCCAGAGAAAACCGATCACGCGGTGATCGGACGCTTCCAGATCGCCGGGATGCTGGGGCGTGCCGAGTCGGCGCAAATAGCCGGGCGCTGCATAGACCCCCAGTTGCAGGTCGCCCAGGCGGCGCGCCATCAGCGATTGATCGGTCAGTTCACCACCGCGTACGACACAGTCCACGTTCTCGCCGATGATGTCGACCATACGGTCGCTGACGCCCATGTCGATCTGGATATCCGGGTAGCGGCGATGAAACTCGGGCAGGGCCGGCATCAGCACATGGCTGGCGAAGGGACTGGGCACGTCGACCCGCAGCCTGCCGCGCGGCACGGTGGCGGCACTGGACAGACCGGTCTCGGCGTCGTCCAGATCGGCCAGCAGACGCACCACCCTGTCGTAGTAGGCGGCCCCGTCGGCGGTGACGTTGACCCGGCGCGTGGTGCGGTTGAGCAGCTTCACCCGCAGACGCGCTTCGAGCTGCTGCACCAGCTGGGTCACCGTGGTCTTGCTCATGTGCAGGGTGTGCGCCGCCTGGGTAAAACTGCCCGTCTCCACCACTCGCGCGAACGCCTGCATGGCATCGAAACGGTCCATCGGTACCTCGTTTTCAGGAGCCATTGTTTGGAAAACGCAAACAGTCCTAGTCAGACTTGCTCGTTTATCCCGCCAGGGCAAGACTCTACTGTTTCCTTTCGATAGATAACGGGTCGCCCGGCCCGCTTACGGAGGCAATCCCATGACTCAACGTAACGTCGTTTTTCCAGTCGGCCGCCAGGCTCTCTATGAACGCAACCGCTATTCACCCGCCGTTCGCAGCAATGGGCTGCTGTTCGTGTCAGGCCAGGTCGGCAGCCGCGAAGACGGCTCACCCGAACCGGACCTGCGAGACCAGGTACGCCTGGCCTTCCAGAACCTCAACGCCGTGCTGCACGCGGCGCAGTGCACCTTCGACGATGTGGTGGACGTGACGGTGTTCATCGTCGATCCGCAATCCCGGTTCGAAACCATCTGGGAAGTGGTGCCTGAATACTGGGGCCAGGGGCCTTTCCCGAACATCACCTGCGTGGGGGTGACGTGGTTGTATGGCTTCGATTTCGAGATCAAGGTGATAGCCAAGTTGCCTGAGGTTTGAAGGGGCCAAGGCGACAAGCGTGCGTTGTATCGGCGTCATGGCCGATAACGATGGAAACCAAGACTCGAGACGTTCAGAAGAGTCCAACGTCATGCCTATGAGGTATGCATGTCATCGGGTCTGGATGAAGTTTGCGCGAGATAGTTTCGAATGTATTCGAGTACCTGATTCGCACCCGAGTGAGAGTCGATCATATCGATCGGGCGTTGATCGCCCAGATAGGGGTTCACTTGCTCCATCCATTTGAATACGGCTGCCTTGCTTCCGCGTACAGGGGCAGCCAAGTCCAGAATCGCTTTGAGCAACTCAGGTTGGGCATACCAGGATTCAGGCTTTATGGTCGCCTTTCTCCCCGGAATGACACGGGGTAATTGGCAAGTTGCCAGCTCTTGAGGATTGATATGCTCCCGTTTCCAGTGGGCAAGCTTCACCAGATCGGTATTGGGAGGGCGGCGCTGGTCGATGGTTGGTACGACTACACCGATCAGCACGGTGGTATGGGCTCTGATCATTTGCAGCGCTGGAGCGATATCGGTGTCGTTGGTGACGATGACGGCGTGGTCAATCTGGCCAGTAATGGCGTCATGATAGGCTTGCAGAGCGAGGTTCACGTCACTTTGCTTTTCTTCGACTTTCCAGGCCTGTACCTCCCGGCACTCGCGTGGAGCACGGTTCGGGCAATCAGGATCGACGACCTTCACCTTCATCTTGTTGACCGCGTAGTAACCTTCGACCAACTCGACACGCGTTTCATATAGCTTTCTCAACGCAGTGTGATAACGCGCTTGCGACGAAACGGAATCGGCCGCGCGAGCGACTGACTCGACGATTTTCGCGGTAAAGAACTTTATCGAAGGGGATTCAAGCAGGATCGATTGTCTGATCCGGCCCTCTTCATCCTTCACCAGTGCCGACGGGAGGATATGTCTTTCAAAGAGAGGCAGCAGATCCAGCCACTTGTAAGGGGTGCCCCGCAGACATCCGTAGTAAAAGTTGTATCCATCAATGTAAATGCGAGTGCGCAGAGGCTCCGGCTGGGGCGGTAGCTGCATTTGCCATACTCCAGAAACGAAAAAACCGGCTCGCGCCGGCTTTTTCCTCCTCCAACCAGATGGCCAAACCACGCCAGTCACGAGGATTAGTTGTTGGAAGCGATTATCGGCCAGTACCGAATGTGATGCAAGCCAATCGAGCAAACCGTTCCCCTATCACCCGCGCCGGATGGATGAATCCGAAACATCGGTACAACCCTCTTTGGACCTACTCCCCCGCCCGCGCCGCAGCCATCTGGTCGTTGAAGTTCGTGAAGAACGGTCCATAGCAGCCATTGGCTTCGGCGAAACGCAACGGCTTGACGCGCTCGACCAGAATCTCCTCGGCATCAGGCGAGCGTTCGAAAATCGCCATGACTTCGTCGATGAACTCCGCCAGCGGCATCGCGTGGGGGTCGTTGGCTTGGCGCTGGCCCATCAGTTCGGTCCGGACGTACGGCGGCACCAGTTCGTGAACCTTCACGGCGGTGTCCTTGAGTTGGTAGCGCAGCGACTGACTGTAGGAATGGACCGCCGCCTTGGTTGCGCAGTAGCTGGGCGTCAGGGCCAACGGAACGAACGCCAGTCCAGAGGAGACCGTCACGATGGCGGCATGGGGTCGAGTGAGAAAGTGCGGCAGCAGCAGGCCATCCAGGTGAATGGGGCCCAACAGGTTGGTAGCGACCGTGGCGTCGAGTTCGGTGGGACCTGCGCGCAGTGACTCGCCGCGCATGATGCCGGCCGAGTGAATGACAGTGTTGAGGGCCGGATGGCGTTCGATCAGTTGTTCGACAACCTGTTGCCGGTCCTGCGCATCGCTGGTGTCGAGTACGGTGTAGTGCAAGCCCGGATTGGCCGCGACTACCTGTTTGAGCAGCGCTTCTCGGCGTCCTGCGATGATTACCTCGTTGCCTCGGGCCAGAAAGGCTTCGGCCAAGGCGCGACCGATGCCGCTGCCGCCACCGGTGATCAGGATCGTGTTGCCCGTGGTTTGCATGGGAGTCTCCAGTGAAATGGGGAAGTCATTGCGCTTGAGTCTGGTCTACCATAGGACGCGCGGGAGCAAGGTGCCAGCTGCCTGCATCTCCGTTCATTCGTTTGCCTTGCGAGCCACTCATGCAGATCGTCCTCATCGTCAACGGCCAACGGCTGCAACCTCCTCATCAGACTGAACCTGCGGTGCCATGGTGGAGCTTCACCAAGACGGTGCTGGCGGCCACGGCGCTGACTCTGGTACGTGACGGACGGCTGCGTCTGGACGACTCGCTCGCCGACGCCCCCTACACCTTGCGCCAACTGCTGCGACACGAGGCAGGGCTCGCAGACTATGGCGAGCTGGCCGACTACCATGCCGCCGTTGCGCGTCACGAGGCTGCGTGGCCTGCAAAGGAAATGCTCGAACGATTGCAGGCCGAGCGTCTGCGGTACCCCCCTGGCGAAGGCTGGCGCTACTCCAACGTCGGCTACTGGCAGGTGGCTCGGCTGATCGAGCGCGCCAGCGACCTTTCGCTGGCCGACGCCGTCCGCACGCGTGTGCTACAGCCGCTGACCATCGCTGACACGGTACATTTCGCGGCGTCCGGGTCAGAGCTCGGGCAATCCTGCGCCAGCCTTGCCTGCTATGATCCGGGCTGGGTGTATCACGGCTTGCTGATCGGCCCGCTCTCGCAGGCGGCGCTGCTGCTCGATGGTCTGTTGGGGGGTGATCTGCTGCCTGCTGAGTTGCTCCAGACCATGCAGGACACCACGACACTGGGCGGGCCGATACCCGGTCGACCATGGCTGGCGCCAGGTTATGCGCTGGGGCTGATGCGTGGGCCCGTGGCTGGGGGGCTGGTACTGGCGGGACACACCGGATGCGGGCCCGGCAGCGTCCTCGCGGTGTACAGGGGCCTCATGGACGAGCGATCGGTGAGCTGTGCTGCTTTTGCCGAAACCGCAGGCGAAGGTGAGGTCGAGGCCGCCGTGGTCGAGCAGATACGCCGGCATGTCTCAGGGTGATGCACCGCGGCAATCTCTTCACGTCACCAAGCGCTCCGACGAGGGGGTGAACCCAGGTCACCAGTCCGCAGATACCGTCATCGATGCAGCCGCGCTGCTCAGTCGAGTCCCGACGGCAACGGATGAAGGTCCCGATTACGCCCCGCCTTCGCCACCTGCCCCGGCATCTCATGCCCCAACAGTGCCGGCAAGGTGCGGGACAGCTCGAGCAGACGAGGCAGATCGATGCCAGTGGGAATGCCCATTTCCTCGCACAGGTTCACCAGGTCTTCGGTGCAGATGTTGCCCGACGCGCCGGGTGCGAACGGGCATCCGCCCAAGCCACCCAGCGATGCATCGAAGCGCCGGGCACCGGCTTCATAGGCTGCCAGCACGTTGCTCAGCCCCAGCCCGCGGGTGTTGTGAAAATGCAGCGTCAGCGCATCGGCGGGCAGTTGCTCCAACACCCGCCGGACCAGTCCATACACCTGGCGCGGATTGGCCATGCCGGTGGTGTCGGCCAGGGTCACGCCTTGCAGGCCCAGCCGTTGGTAGGCATCGACCAGGCCCATGACAACCGTTTCATCGATGTGCCCTTCGAACGGGCAGCCGAAGGTCGTGGCAACGGTACCGTTAAGGCTGACCGACGTGCCGCGAGCCAGCTCGACCACCTCGGCGAAGCCCGCCAGGGACTGCTCCCGACTCATGCGCATGTTGGCGAGGTTATGGCTCTGGCTGGCCGACAACACCAGGTTGAGCTCGTCGGCCTTGGCTGCGAGGGCACGCTGCGCACCCTTGAGGTTCGGGATCAATGCCACGTAGGTGACGCCCGGCTGGCGTACGATGCCGCCGAACACCTGCTCACCATCGCGCAAGGCTGGCACGGCCTTGGGCGAAACGAAGGAGCCAGCCTCTATACGGCTGAAGCCGGCGAGCGAGAGCTGGTCGATCAAGGCGATCTTGTCTTGGGTGGCGACCCACATCGGTTCGATCTGCAACCCGTCACGCGGCGCCACCTCCTGAACGATGAGACGTTGCGAGTAATCGCTGATCATTGCACGATCCCCTCATCCTTCAAGCGCTGGATGGCGCTCTCGCTCAAGCCCATCTCGGTCAGTACGTCCCGGGTGTGTTGTCCCAGGCTCGGCCCCTGCCAGTTGATCACACCGGGAGTTTCAGACAGTTTGGGCACCACGCCGGGCATTTTCGTTTCCACCCCACCGGGCAGTTGCGCGTCGAGAATCATGCCCCGTGCCTGATAGTGCGGGTCGGCGACGATGTCGGCGACCGAGTAGATGCGCCCGGCAGGCACCTCTGCCGCTTCCAGCACGCGCAGCACTTCATCGATGGGACGCTGAGTGCTCCACGCGCTGATGGCACCATCGAGCAGATCGCTCTGCGCGGCGCGGCCGTCGTTGTGGGCAAACGCAGGGTCGTCGCCCAGATCGCCTCGACCGATGGCGGTCATCAGCCGCTTGAAAATGGGATCGCTGTTGCCCGCGATCACGACATACCCGCCATCGGCGGTCGGGTAGGTGTTGGACGGCGCGATGCCGGGCAAGGCGCCACCGCTGCGCTCGCGCACGTGGCCGAGCATGGCGTACTCCGGCACCAGGCTTTCCATGACATTGAAGACGCTTTCGGCCAGCGACACATCGACCACCTGGCCGTCACCCTGGCCGGTCTTGACCCTCAGCAACGACATCAGCGCGCCCATCACCGCATGCATGGACGCCAGCGAGTCGCCCAGGCTGACACCCACCCGCGCCGGTGGTGAGTCCGGATTCCCGGTGGTGTAGCGAATACCGCCCATGGCCTCGCCGATCGCGCCGAAACCCGGGCGGTCACGATACGGGCCGGACTGGCCATAGCCGGAAATACGCACCAGGGTCAGCTTGGGATTGAGCGCGTGCAGCACATCCCAGCCCAGGCCCAACTTTTCCAAAGCGCCGGGGCGCAGGTTCTCGATCAACACATCGGCGCCTTCGGCCAGTTGCTTGACGATCTCGATACCCTCGGCGGACTTGAGGTTCAGTGCCAGGGATTTCTTGTTGCGCGATTGCAGGTACCACCACAACGAGGTGCCTTCGTGGAGTTTGCGCCACTTGCGAAGGGGATCGCCCTGCCCCAGGGTTTCGATCTTGATCACCTCGGCACCGAACTCGCCGAGCAGGCGCGCAGCGAACGGTGCAGCGATGAGGGTTCCGATTTCGATGACGCGGATTCCGCTCAGAGCAGTCATGGGGCAGCCTCGATATGCCTTGGAATTTGCACCAAGACTAGAGGCATACCCCCGGCAATTACCAGCCGCGGGTCACCGGCCGGTGAACATCCGTTGCCACTCAGCCCTGGTTCACGCCGTCGGGCACCAGTTGATCCTCACCCAGGAAACCACCGCTCTGGTGCTGCCACAACCGGGCATAGATGCCGTTTTTGGCCAGCAATTCGGCGTGGGTGCCCTGCTCCAGAATCCGCCCTTGATCCATGACGATAAGGCGATCCATGGCCGCGATGGTCGACAGGCGATGCGCGATGGCGATCACGGTCTTGCCCTGCATCATGTGGTCCAGGCTTTCCTGGATCGCCACTTCGACTTCCGAATCCAGCGCGCTGGTGGCTTCGTCAAGCAACAGGATGGGCGCATTCTTGAGCATCACCCGCGCGATCGCCACGCGCTGGCGCTGGCCACCGGAGAGCTTGATGCCGCGTTCGCCCACCAGGGTGTCGTAGCCACTGTGGCCCTGACGGTCGCTCAATTGGCTGATGAATTCGTCGGCCTGAGCGCTCGCCGCGGCGCTGCGCACTTGCTCGTCGGTCGCATCGGGACGGCCATAGGCGATGTTGTCGCGAATGGAACGGTGCAGCAGCGAGGTGTCCTGAGTGACCATGCCGATGGCGCTGCGCAGGCTGTCCTGGGTCACGTGGGCGATGTTCTGCCCATCGATGCGGATCTCGCCGCTGTCGACATCGTAGAAGCGCAGCAGCAGGTTGATCAGCGTCGACTTGCCCGCCCCCGAACGCCCTACCAGGCCGATCTTCTCGCCCGCGCGGATATTCAGGCTCAGACCGTCGAGCACCTGGCGTTCCCCGTTGTAGTTGAAACTGACGTTGTCGAACGTCACTGCACCGCCTGTGGTGCTGAGTTCGCCGGCATTGGCCGCGTCCTGCACCTTGGCGCCCCGGGTCAGGGTGCCCATGCCATCCTGCAGGGTGCCGATGTTTTCGAACAGCGAGGTCATCTGCCACATGATCCAGTGCGACATGCCGTTGATGCGCAGGGCCATGGCCGTGATCGCCGCCACGGCGCCGGTGCCGATCTCGCCCAGGTGCCAGAGCCACAGGGCATAGCCACCGGCTGCCATGAGCAGACCGACCACCAGCGCCTGGTTGACGATCTCGAACTGGCTGACCAGACGCATCTGGCGAAAGCCGGTGTTCTTGAAGTCTTCCATGGCCGCGCGGGCGAAATGCGCCTCGCGATTGGAATGGGAAAACAGCTTGACCGTGGCGATGTTGGTGTAGGCATCGGAGATGCGTCCGGTCATCGACGAACGCGCATGGGCCTGCTCCTGGCCGACCTTGCCCAGGCGTGGCACGAAGTACCACATCGCCAGGCCGAACAGAATGAGCCAGGCCACGAACGGCAGCATGAGCTTGGGCGCGAAGCCGCCGGCCAGCGCGATGATCGCGATGAAATACACGCCGATGCCGGGCAGGATCTCGATCAGGGTGAACAGCACGTCGCGCACGGCCAATGCCGTCTGCATCACCTTGGTGGTGACCCGTCCGGAAAACTCGTCGGAGAAGAACGACAGGCTTTGCCGCAGCATCAACCGGTGAAAGTCCCAGCGCAGCCTGAGCGGCAGGTTGATCGCCAGAATCTGGTGCTGAACCATGGTACGTAGCGCGACCAAGGCGATGCTGCCGACCATGACCAGCCCCATGCCCCACAGCACCCGGCTTTCCTGGGCGGCAGCCTCGCCGCCCTGCTGCCAGGTGGTGAGCAGGTCGACGACCTGGCCCAGGAAGGAAAACAGCCAGGCTTCGTAGATCGACACGGCGGCGCTGAGGACGGCGAAGGCGATGATGTAGCCCCGAGCACCGCGGGTGCAGGCCCATAGAAAGCGCGCCAGACCGGTTGGCGGTGGTGGCACTTCGTCAGGTGGAAAAGGGTCGAGCCTGCGTTCGAATGCACGAAGCATGGGGGTCTCCATTGGAATCAAGTGGCGCAGATTCTGCCACTTAATGAACGCTTGGTGGGTCGCAATGGACGGCTTTGCCAACAATGGCCTGATTCTGGATCCACGTGACCAGCTCTTCGGCGGGCATCGGCATGGCGATGAAGTACCCCTGCCCCTCATCGCAACCCCAGCTTTTCACCGCGTCGAAGTTGGCCTGGTTTTCGATACCTTCGGCCACGACCTTGTAGCCCAGGCGCTGGGCCAGGTCGATGAGCGTGATGACCAGGCGTCGATCCCGCTCCTCGTTCTGGATGTCCTTGATCAGCGAACGGTCCAGCTTCACCGAGGTGGCCGGCAATTCGCGCAGGTAGGTCCAGTTGCTGTACCCGGTGCCGAAGTCATCGATGGAAATCTCGACACCCAAGGCCCGCAGACGCGTCAGCTGATTACGGCATTCCGCGGGATTTTTGATCAGCGCGCCCTCGGTGAACTCGATCTCCAGCGTCGTGGCCTCGACACCATGGCGTATGAGTGCCTGGATCAGCCGGTCGGTGAAGGCCGGCCCCTCGAGGTCACAGGGGCTGACGTTGATCGCCACCTTGAAGTCATACCCGGCATCCTGCCACTGCCGCGTCTGCTGGATGGCTGCCTCGACCACCCAGACACTCAACAGGCGGATCAGATCGGTCTTTTCCGCGAGCGGCACGAACTCGTCCGGCCCGACCGGGCCCAGGGTCGGATGGGTCCAGCGCAGCAACGCCTCGACCGCGCAGCAGCGTCCACTGGCAAAATCGATGCGCGGCTGGAACACCAGTCCCAGTTGCTCGGATTCTTCCAGAGCATAGGACAGGGAACTGAGCAACACGAAGGCACGCTGCTGGGCGATGTCCAGTTCGGCCTGGTACCTGGCCCAGCCGATGCCCCGGTCGCGTGCGTAATCGGCAGCGCTGACCACCAGGCGGACCCAGTCGCGATCGTCGATGGTATGGCGGTCGAGTTCCAGCGCGCCCATGCCGATCTGGGCGCGAATGGGGATGCCGTCGTGCTCGACCGGCAGGGCGAAGGCCGTGGAAAACTTTTCGTACAAGGTCGACAGGCACTCGTCCCGCGGCTTGATGAACGCGAAGCGCGTGAGGCCGATTCGATAGAGCACGCACTCAGGCCCGATCAGGCTGGCCACCCGGCGGCTGATTTCACTGACCAGGTGCTGGGAAAACGAATAGCCCAGTGCCTTGACGATATCGTTGACGAAGCCGGGCGAGAGGAAATCCACCGCGATCAGCAGCGGCTCTTCGCGCTGGCTGAGGTGGCGATGAATGTCTTCTTCCAGGCGGATGCGGTTCATCAGGCGCGTGGGCCGGTCGATGAACGACGCGGCACGCAGGTCGTGCAGCCGCAGCACTACCATCTGAGACAGATGATGCAGGCTGGCCAGCTGAGCAGCCGACATCGGCGGGCGCGGTTTCTGGTCGATGACGCACAGGCTGCCCAAGGCGAGACCGTCGTGGGTCAGCAACGGAACGCCGGCGTAATAGCGAATGCCCGGTGCGCCGGTGACCAGTTCGTTGTGCTGGAAGCGTGGATCGAGGTGGGTGTCCGGAATTTCGAAGAAGTCATCGACCAGAATGGTGTGGCCGCAGAACGATACGTCTCGCGACGTGGAAGTTGCGCTGATGCCGACCTTCGCACGAAACCATTGCTGCTGTTCTTCGAGAATGGAGATGAGCGCGATCGGCGTGTCGAACACCTCCACGGCCAGGGCAACGATCCGGTCCAGCACCTCGTCGTCGACCGCGTCGCGGTAGCACAGGTCGGCAACACGCCGAACGCGCTCACGCTCGTTGTCTGGCAAAGTTGGAGCGAAATGGGTCATCACTGTGGTCGTTGCCCGATGGTCAGTCGCAAGGGGAATCACTCGAAACGAGGCTGCATACGATGTATCGGCAGCCTTTCCCCAAACTGTATACGGCTTTGCGCAAACCGTTCCACTGCCCTTCGTCCGCCTAGACCGCGCCGAAGAACGCCACCTTCTGCGACAGTCGATCGGCCAGACGTGCCAGCTCGGTACTGGCGGTGGCGACCTGTTGCGAGCCGGTGGCCGACTGCACCGTCGAGCCGTGGATCCGTGTGATGTTCTGCGAAACATCGTCGGCCACCGCGCTCTGTTGCAGCGAAGCACTGGCGATCTGCGCGTTCATCAGGTTGATCGCGCCCACCTGCTCGCTGATCTTGGCCAGGGCGTCCTGGGCACTGCGGGTCTGGGTGACGGTCTGCCCGACCAGTTCACAGCTGCTGCGCATGGTCTGCGCGGCGGCTTCGGTGCCCGACTGCAAGGTGCTGATCATCTCGCGGATTTCTTCGGTGGACTGCTGGGTGCGGTTGGCCAGCGAACGCACTTCGTCGGCGACCACCGCGAAGCCACGGCCATGCTCGCCGGCGCGAGCGGCTTCGATCGCGGCATTGAGGGCCAGCAGGTTGGTCTGCGCGGCGATCGAATTGATCACATCGATGACCGACTCGATCTTTTCGCTGTGGCGCGAGACCTGGTCGACGGTGTCGGTGGTCTGTTCCAAGGTCGCCGCCAGTTGCTCGATGGCCTGGGTGGTGCTGGCCACCAGCCGGTTGCCGCTTTCCACTTCGACATCCGCCAGCCGTGACGCATCCGCCGCCTGGGCGGCGTAGCCGGACACTTCACTCACGGTCGCGGCCATCTGGGTGATGGCCGTGGCCACCTGCTCTGCCTCGCGGGTCTGCAGGCGGATGTGCGCGTCGTTGGACGTCGAGGTGGCGGACAGCTGTGCAGAGGAGTGATTGACCTCCCGCGCTGCAGTGCGCACCTGCTCGATGGTCTCGGCCAAGTGGCCCAGCGCGGTCTTCAACACGCCCATGACGCTGCCGGGGTGTTGGGTGACGATGGTCTGGTTGAGGTTGCCCGCCGCCAGTTGCTCGATCGCCAGGGCGACCTCGGCCGGCTCGGCGCCCAGCGTCGACTTGACGAAGCGAATGATCACGATCGACAGCACGATGCTCAGCAACAGCGCGATGCCGGTCGCCACCAGCATCAGCGTGCTGAACTGACTGGCTGTGGCCTGCACTGCGCCTAGCTTGGACTTGATCGAGGCCTCCTCGTAATCGATCAGCGCATTGATGCGTTTGAGCCATTCGCTGTAGTCGGCCGAGGTCTGACGCAGCAGCAAGGCCTGCGCGCCCTGGATATCACCGGAGCGGCGCAGGTCGATCAGGGTGCGGCTGGAGTCCAGCGTCTGGCGCTCGATGCTCTTGATCGCACCCAACAACTCGCGCTCCTGGGGCGTCACGGAGGCCTTGTCGTAGAGCTGATCCATCGGTGCGGCCGAATCGATGTAAGCCTTTTCCAGAGTGGCCACTTCCGCCAGGTGTTTTTCCAGGTCACGGTCGTTGTCCACCAGCACCGCATCACGAATCGCGATGGCCCGGTTGTGCACACTGCCGCGGAAATTGATGGCGTAGCGCTGGATCTTGGCGGCGTTTTCGCTGACGTCACTCAATGTCGAGTCGATGAAGGCGACCCGTTGAATGCCGATGGCAGTGATCATGATCAGCAAGGCGAGAATGGCTGCGAAGCTCAGGGCTATGCGCGTGGCCAGGGACAAGGGTCTTTTCATGGGAGGCTCGGCAGTAGTCCAGGCAAGGACTCAATAGGTGCGCGATGCTGAACTGCGATCACGCCGACGTGGCGGACTTTACGGCGCCACCGATCCGGAAACCAATTGCAATTTCACGGAAAAATAATAGCGAAATGCTATCAAACTTATGAAGCCTGCAACTGTATCACGCGCTTGACAGGTAAAACGATCGCTTTACACTCGATTCATGGACAAACGAACCGAAATTCTCGCCAGTGCCACCCGTACCTTCGAAACCCAAGGCCTGCGTGGCGTTGGCATCGATCAGGTCCTCGCGCCCTCCGGCGCTTCGACGCGAACCCTCTACAAGCACTTCGGCTCCCGTGACGGTCTGGTGATGGCCGTGCTTGAAGACCGCCATCGGCAATTCATGGCCCAACTGGCCAGCGAGCGTGCAGACGGCGGGGCGATCGCATCCCTGTTCGATACGCTGGCGCATTGGGTGAACGTCCGGGGCGCCAGCGGGTGCATGCTGCTGCGCGCGCGCAGCGAATACGCCCAGGCCAACGAGGCCATCGTCGCCTTGGTGCAGCAGCAGAAAGCGCAGTTCCATGCCGAGATTGCCGCGCGCGTGCACACCGATCTCGGCTGTGAAGAGGCCGCGCTGGCCTTGCAGGTCTGGCTGCTGTTCGAGGGGGCCACGGCCGCCGCCACGGTAGCAGGCACGGCAGTGATCGAAGCGGCCAAACAGGCGGCGCTAACCCTGATGGCGTGTGCCAAAGCCGCTCGGTCATGAAGCGCGGCCTCAATCTGGTCGCGGCCGCTTTCGCCCTCACCGCGCTTTCATATGGGCTGGCGCGCTTCGCCTATGGTCTGTTGCTGCCGCAGATCCGCGCGGAGCTGGCGCTGGAAGCGACCGCCGCTGGCTGGATCGGCAGCGGTGCCTTTGCCGCTTACTGCGTCGGTATCGTCCTGACCTTCGTCTGCAGTGCGAGCTTCACCCCACGCACCCTCGCCGCCTTCGCCGGCCTGACCGCCACGGCTGGCATGGCGTGCATCGTGGTCGCCTCGTCGGCCTGGATGATGGGTGCAGGCGTTGCATTGGCGGGGCTGAGCACCGGCTTGACGTCTCCACCGCTGGCGAGCGCGGTCGCCGCGCACTTCGCCGATGAAGGCCGGGCGAGAGCGAATGCCGCGATCAACGCCGGCACGGCCGCTGGCATCGTCTTCTCGGGCGCGGCAGCGGCCATGACGGTGAGCGCATGGCGTGAGCTGTATGCCCTGTTCGCCCTGATCGGCGCCGCAGTCACGCTGTGGCTGTGGTTCGCCCTGCGGAAGGCGCGGAGCAGCGAAACCACTGCGGGCTTCTCGCTGAAGATCCTTCATCGCCCCGGGCTGGCAGTGCTCTGCGCCAGCGCCTTCGCCATGGGCCTGTCGAGCACCGCCATCTGGACGTTCGGCGCCGACATTCGCGGTACCTTTGGCCTGAGCGACACCGGCATCGCCTGGGCGTGGATCACTCTGGGGACTGCCGGTGTCAGCGGCGCGGCCACCGGTGTACTGATCGAGCGTTTCGGTACGGCACGGGTCCACGCCTTTTCGCTGCTGGGTATCGTTGCGGCGATCCTGACCCTGGCGGCCAGCGGATACAGCCTGGTCTTCGGCTTCGTGGCGATGGGCGTATTCGGGGCTGCCTATATCATGTCTTCGGGCACCTACCTGATCCAGGGCATCGCCCTGCTCCCGGATCGACCGGACCTGGGCCTGGGATTCGCGTTCCTGTGCCTGGCGCTGGGGCAGACAACCGGAGCACCGCTGTTCGGTGCAACCCTGGATGCCGTCGGGGTCACAGGCGCCCTTTTTGCCTTCGCCCTACCGGCCGTGGTGGCGATCTTTCTGAGGCCTCGAGTCGGCTAGAAAAATCTTCACGCGCTCGCGCCGCTGCATCTGGAACTTACGCCCGTTTCGCCCACTCAGTTCTGTACCTGCCTGCCCTCATCCGAGACCACTGCCTTGGCCACATCTGCCCCCTCGCGGCGTAACGCGCTGTCTCTCGACGGCCTGAATTTCTTCCTGGCCGATGTCCGTGACGGGCTCGGGCCGTATCTGGCGATCTACCTGCTGGCCGTGCACAAATGGGATCCTGGCAGCATCGGCCTGGTGATGACCCTGGCGGGGCTGGCGGCGCTGCTGACCCAGACACCGGCGGGCGCGCTGATCGACAGGACCCGACGCAAGCGCGCGGTGGTCGTGGCCGCCGCCCTGCTGGTCACTGCCAGCTGCGTGGTCCTGCCGTTCATCACCTCGTTCGGCCTGGTCGCCGCCACCCAGGCACTGGGCGCCATCGCAGGCTCGGTGTTTGCACCGGCCATCGCCGCCATTTCCCTGGGCATCACCGGCCCGAAGGCGTTCACCCGCCGTACCGGGCGCAACGAAACCTTCAACCATGCCGGCAACGCTTTCGCGGCCTTGCTCGCGGGTGGTTTTGCCTACCTGTTCGGGCCGGTCGCGGTGTTCTATCTCATGGCCGCCATGGCGCTGGCCAGCGTGGTGGCGGTGAGCTGCGTGAAAGCGGACGCCATCGATCACGACGTCGCGCGCGGGCTGGAAGCACATCACCAGGACGGACACGATCAACCCTCAGGTTTCAAAGTGCTGCTCGGCAACCGCGCGCTGCTGGTATTCGCGGTCAGTTGTGCGCTGTTCCACCTGGCCAATGCGGCCATGCTGCCGCTGGTCAGTCAGAAGCTTTCACAGATCGACCTGAGCATGGCCACGCCGCTGACCTCGGCCTGCATCGTCGCCGCGCAACTGGTGATGGTCCCTGCCGCCCTGCTGGTGGGTGCGCGGGCCGATCAATGGGGCCGCAAGCCGTTGCTGCTGGCAGGTTTCCTGATTCTGCCGATTCGCGGCGTGCTCTATACGTTTTCCAATGACCCTTACTGGCTGGTCGGCGTGCAATTGCTCGACGGCATCGGTGCCGGCCTGTTCGGCGCACTGTTTCCACTGGTCGTAAAAGACCTCACCCACGGCACCGGGCGCTTCAATGTCAGCCTGGGCGCGCTGACCACCGCATTCGGCCTGGGTGCCGCACTGAGTAACGGTCTGGCCGGTTTCGTCGTGCAGGTAGCCGGTTACAGCGCAGCCTTCCTCACCCTGGCCGGGGTCGCCGGCGCGGCCTTCCTCCTGCTGCTCACCGCCATGCCGGAAACCCTGCGCCGCGACACCGAAGAGGAAGCCGTACCTTGCCCCACGCCAGTCTGATCATCTGGGGCATCAGCCTCCTCGCCACCTTGGGCATCATCACCCGCCCCCTGCGGATTCCCGAATACGTCTGGGCACTGGCGGCAGCGATCGGGCTGGTTGCCGCTGGCCTGATCGCCTGGTCGGCGGCTCTGGCCGCAGTGCTCAAGGGCACCGATGTCTATCTATTCTTGGTGGGCATGATGCTGCTGGCCGAACTGGCCAGGCGCGAGGGATTGTTCGACTGGCTGGCGACCGTTGCCGCCCGCCAGGCCCGTGGCAGCGCGCAGCGTCTGTTCGATCTGGTGTTCGCGGTGGGCACGCTGGTGACCATCTTTCTGTCCAACGACGCCACGGCCGTGGTGCTGACGCCAGCGGTGTATGCAGCCACACGGGCAGCCAAGGTCAACCCGCTGCCGTATCTGTTCGTCTGTGCGTTCATCGCCAATGCTGCCAGTTTCGTGCTGCCGATTTCCAACCCGGCCAACCTGGTGATATTCGGCGAGCACATGCCACCGTTGCTGGCGTGGCTGGCCATGTTCAGCCTGCCGTCGCTGGCGGCCATCGGCATGACCTACCTGGTCCTGCGCCTGACCCAGCGGCGGCATTTGCAGCAGCGCCTGGAACTGATCGAAGAACTGCCCCACCTGAGTATGGGCGCACGGCTTACAGCCGCCGGGCTGGGCGTCACGGCCGTGGTACTGCTGACCGTATCGGCGCTGGACGAAGCCCTGGGCTTGCCGACCTTCCTGGCGGCCTTCGCCACCCTTGCGCTGGTGCACCTGTACCAGCGCAGCAATCCCTGGCCGGTCTGCAAGGGCGTGGCCTGGGGCGTGCTGCCATTGGTGGCCGGACTGTTCGTGCTGGTGGAGGGCATCGGCCAGACCGGCGTGACCGCACACTTGGCCAGTTGGCTGGAGCAGGCGGCGAAGCAGGCGCCGGAACAGGCTCATTGGTGGGCTGGAATACTGGTCGCCATAGCCTGCAATATCGGCAACAACCTGCCGGTCGGCCTGCTCAGCGGATCCATCAACGAGCTGGGCCATCTGCCGCCCAATGTCACCGGCGCGCTGGTGGTCGGCGTGGACCTGGGCCCCAACCTGTCGGTCACCGGCTCCCTGGCGACCTTGCTGTGGTTGATCGCGATACGCCGCGAAGGGGTGCAGATCAGCGCCTGGGCCTTTCTCAAGCTGGGCGCCGTGGTCATGCCCCCGGCCCTCATCGCCGCGTTGTGGTTGCTGTGAGGGCTACCTGAAAGGCGTCCTTCAGAACTTCACGCTGGCCGTCAGCCGCGCCGTGCGCAGCGCACCCTCTTCCACCTGCAGGGTGCTGCTGCCGGTAGTGGCCGGGTAGTACTCCTTGTTGAACAGGTTATCGATGTTCAACTGCAGACGCGTCTCGTAGCCCTGAGTCGGCAGATCCCATCGCACGAAAGCGTCTGCCAGGGTGTAGCTGTCCATCCAGAAGCTGTTGGCGTTGTCTCCCGCCCGCTCGCCCACGTAGCGCGCACCAGCGCCCACATGCCATTGACCGGTCTGTGCCGGCAAGGCCAGATGGTGGGTCAGGTACAGGCTGGCCGTGTGCATCGGTGCATTGGGCAGACGATTGCCCTCCTGCTCGGGCGCCTCGGCGTTCTTCAGCACTTCGGTATGGCTGTAGGCGTAGGTGCCGATCATGCTCCAGTTCTGCGCGATCTCGCCGGTCACATCCAGCTCGATACCCCGTGAGCGGGCTTTGCCGACGGCTTCGTCGAGGCTGTCGCCATTGCTCTGCAGCACGCTGTTGACCAGGTTCTTCTTCTCGATGTCATAGACCGCCAGGTTCACGTTCAGCGCCGCGGTCGGGGTGTACTTGATCCCCGCCTCATAGCTGCGACCCTCGGTCGGCTTGAAGCTGTTACCCGCGTCGTCGGCGTCGTTGGGCACGAAAGAGCGGCTGTAGTTGGCATACAGCGCCACTGTGTCACTGGGCTGATAGACGATCCCGCCGAACGGAATGAATTCATCGCCATTGGAGTCCGCACCGGGTGCGTACGAGCGGCCCAGACCCTGGTCGCTGTACTGGTCCCAATGGGCCTGACGGCCACCGAACACCAGGATCCAGCGGTCGTTCAAGTGCCAGTTGTCCTTGAAGTACAGCGAGGTGGTGACCAGATTGTTCTCGGCATTGCTCTGCGCCGCACTGACCGTGGTCGGTTCGGCCAGACGGCCATAAACGGGGTTGCGGATGTCGATGTTGCCGGCGGCGGTGTTGGCGTTGCGGTAGGTCTTGCCGCGGTATTTGTCCAGCGACTCGTTGTCCAGGCCCACCACGATTTCATGGCGCTGGCCGAACAGCTGCTGATCGCCGATCAGATCCAGCGCGGTATAGCGGCTTTCGTAGTCGTAATGGCCGCCGTTGGCGATGCGTCGCAGCGTATTGCCGTTGAGGGTATTGGGTTGGGCGATGGCGAGGCTGTAACGGTCCTCGGTCCAGCCGTAGGTCAGGCGGCTGCGCCAGGCATCGCTCAACTGGTACTCGAACTTGGCGGTGGTGCTCTGGCTGATGCCGACCGTCTTGGCCCAGTGCTCGTCGAGGCGGTCACGGTAGCTGATGTCGGCCGGTCGGCCGCCGACGAACACGGTGCCGCGATCGAAGGGACTGGCATAGTCGTTGTAGGTGTAGGCCAGCGAAGCACTGGCGCGTTCGCCGACCCAGGTGATCGACGGCGCGATCAGCGTATGTTCGTCGGTTCCGTAATTGCGCCAGTAATCCTCATGACTGCGCTCGGCCACCAGTCGGTAGGCCAGGTCGGTGTCACCCAGCGGGCCGGTGGTGTCCATCGACAGCGAACCGCCGCCCTCGCTGAAGCCCGAGGCGCTGAGGGTCGTGCTGCGGGTGAACTGGGGCTGCTTGCTGACGACGTTGATGACCCCGCCCGGTTCCAGTGCGCCATACATCAGCGACGCCGGGCCCTTGAGCACCTCGACATGATCGGTGGTCGCGCCCAGGTTGCGGCCGATGGCCGAGCGGATACCGTCGCGCAGGATGGAGTTGTCGTCGTTGCTGCCAAAGCCGCGCTTGATCAGCGCATCCTTGGTGCCGCCCAGGGTGTTGGTCTGGGTGACGCCGCTGACGAAGCGCATGGCGTCGTTGAGATCCTTGACCTGGTAGTCGTCCAGCGTCCTGGCGGTGACCGCATTGACGGTTTGCGCTTCGTCGCGATTCTGCGTGGCGCTCTTGCTCGCCGTTTCCCCACGGGCCTGGGTGTAGCTGTCGGCGCCGTCAGCTTCGCCGGTGGCCTGGATGACACTGGAAGGCAACTCTGTGGCTGCGATGGCGAGGCCAGGCAGGACTGAGCACAACAGCACCCACGAAGGGGCCCGATTCAACGACTTGACCACGCATGTAACTCCGTACTGGATGAAAGACGCGAATGCGTCCCATCTGTATTGTACGGGTTGCCGTGATCATTTGCCGAGCCCGTTGAACCATTTCGAACATTTTACAGACGGAAGCGGCTCACCAGATCGTTGAACGAGGTGGCCAGGCGCGACAGATCCTGGGTCGATGCGCTGGTCTGATGGGCACCGGCCGCGGTCTGCGTGGACAGATCCTGAATGTTGATCAGGTTGCGGTCCACTTCACGGGCCACATTGGCCTGCTCTTCGCAGGCGCTGGCGATCACTAGGTTGCGGTCATTGATCTGCGCGATCCCGGTGGCGATGGATTGCAACGCCTCGCCGGTGGCCTTGGCCAGCACTTGGGTATCGCCCACCAGCCCCTGACTCTTGCCCATGGCCGCCACCGCCTGATCCGCACGCGAACGTACCGCCCCGATCATGCTTTCGATCTCGCCCGTCGAAGACTGGGTCCGTGCAGCCAGGGCCCGGACTTCGTCGGCAACCACGGCAAAACCGCGTCCCTGCTCGCCGGCACGGGCCGCTTCGATGGCCGCGTTGAGGGCCAACAGGTTGGTCTGCTCGGCGATCCCGCGGATCACATCGAGCACCTTGCCGATATCGCGCACCTGCACCGCCAGGTCTTCGACGATGGTGGTCGACGACTGGATCTCGACCGTGGCGTTGTTCACCGCATCCACGGCATTGCGCGCCTGCACAAGACCGTCTGTGGCCTGGCTGCTGGCGGTCTTCGAAGCTTCGGAGGTGGAAATGGCATTGCGTGCAACTTCTTCCACCGCCGAAGTCATCTCGGTCACGGCCGTGGCCGCCTGCTGAATCTCGTCGTTCTGGCGCAGCAGCCCGCGACTGCCGTCTTCGGTGACCGCATTCAGTTCTTCCGCAGCCGAAGCGAGCTGATTCGACGCGTCAGCGATCTGGTGAATGGTCGCCTTGAGGCCTTCCTGCATCTCGCCCAGCGCCGTGAGCAACTGCCCGGTCTCGTCGCGCGCCGCGCTGCCGATGCTGTGGGTCAGGTCACCCTTGGCGATCAACTGGGCGCTGGCCACTGCCGTGGCGATGGGCCGGCTGATCAAGCGGCTGATGAACAGCCCCAGTGCCAGGGCAGCCAGAAAGGCCAAGGCGATGCCGATGTACAGCACGGTGATTGCCGCCTGTTCCTGCTCTTCGGCGTCGCGTGCGCCTTCGGCGATCTGCCGGTTGTTCGACTCGACCATGATGGTCAACTCGTCCATGACCGTACGATAGGCCTGCTGGATCTCGCCGGACATGAGCGCGCGCGCTCCCTGGACGTTACCGGAATCGAGAACGGTCAGCACTTTCTGGATCTGCGCCTGATAGATCGGCCAGTCGCGTTCCATCTGGTCGCCAGCGGCACGCTCGTCGTCCGCCAGCGGCGTCTTGCGATAGATCGCGAAGGCCTTCTCGCTGTCCGCCTGATTGGTGGTCATGGCCTGGCGGATGGTGTCCTTGACGCTCTGCGAGTCATTTTCCGCGTGGGCGGCTATCAGAGCGTAGAGATCCTTGAGTTGCGCAATCGCCTTGCTCTTGGCTTCGGCTGTTTTGGAGACAGACACAAGGTTGTTGGCAAACACGTTTTTCAGGCTGTCTGACAGCTGACTGATCCCGCGTGCGCCTAGCACGCCCACGGCCAGCGTGATGAAGGCGCACAGCCCGAAGGCTACGAGCATTTTGGTGGATAACTTTGCATCGCGCAGCCACGTCATACGAAAATCCTGTCAGTTCGACCGAAAGCGCCGCGGAGTAGGCGCCTTGCATAAGGTCATGGGCGTTATGAGCGGTCTATCGGCGCGCACCCTCGAAGCTTGAATGACGTTCGTCGCTTAGCCCATCGCACACACCCGGCCAGGTTTACGGCGACCAAATGCACACGAATGCCGATCAGCGGTGGGAACACTTATGGAATAATGGCTGTCTGACATCACTCCATCCTCCACCTGGCCCTGCGAGGCCACCATGACCGATCTACACCGCCGAAATCCGTGCCGCCTGCCCACGCTTCTGCTGCTCAGTCTGCTTACCGTGGTGGGTCTTTCCATGCTCTGGGAATTCCACCTCGAAGCCTCCGTCATGCATTGGCTGAACCTGCCCTACGACGGTGATTTCGAAGACGCCGAACGCTGGCGCTTCGTCCTGACGGCCTCGGGCTTTTCGATGCTGTCCCTGATCCTCCCCACCGTTGTGCTCAAGCGCCTGGTGGTCAATACGCAATCGAGCTATCGGCGCCTGCAAATCATCCAGGCGCAGACCGAGACCCTGGCCAAGTACGACGCCCTCAGTGGGCTGATCAATCGACGCGTATTCATGGACGTCCTGCATAAACATTTGGACGAAAGTCGGCCCGTGGCGATCTTGCTGATCGACCTGGACCATTTCAAGGCCATCAACGATCAGCACGGTCACTCGGCGGGAGACAGCGTGTTGGTGGAGATCGCTCATCGACTGCAGGGCATTGCCGCAATCCACGCGGGCACGGCCGCGCGCCTGGGCGGGGACGAATTCTGCCTGATGTTCCAGGGCCACCGGGAAGAAAGCGAACTCAGCGAAATCGCCGAGCTGACGGTGCGCTGGCTGAGCGAGCCGGTACTCGAAGCTACGCTGCGCGGGCGCCTGGGCGCGACCATCGGCATTTCCCGTTCATGGATGGACGCCAGGGAAGCCTCGTCCCTGTTGCATTGCGCAGACACCGCCATGTACCGGGGAAAAAACACCGGTCGCTCGACGTTCAATTTCTACGACAACGATTACGAGCGGCTGATGCGCGCTCAAGCCGATCTGGATCTGGCGCTCAAGCAAGCGGTCGACCGAGAAGAAATCGTGCCGTTCTTCCAGCCCATCGTCACCCTGCCCTCACAGCAGATCGTGGGTTTCGAGGTCCTTGCACGCTGGCTCAAGCCCGATGGCAGCACCGGCATGCCCGGGGATTTCATACCGATCCTGGAGCGTCTGGGGCTGATTCCGGCGATGACGCGCTCGCTGGTCAGGCAAGCCTGTCGAGCGGCCAGCCGCTGGGATGACCACCTGCATCTGTCGCTGAACGTCAGTGCGACGATGATCACCGACGAGCTGTTTCCGGATCACCTCTTCGATCAACTCAAACAGGAGAACTTCCCGTTCGAGCGATTCGAAGTCGAGATCACCGAAGAAGCGCTGGTGGGCAACCTGGAAGCAGCCCAGCGCAACCTCAGCAAACTGCACGGGCATGGCATCAGCGTCGCGTTGGATGACTTCGGGATCGGCTACTCTGGCCTGTATCATCTGACGCGGCTGTCCATCGACAAGATCAAGATCGACCGTTCCTTCTTCGAAGCCGGAAACATCGACCATCTGCCCATGGTCGAGGCCATCCTGGGGATGGCACGCAGCCTGAACATGAAGGTGACGGCCGAGGGCATCGAGGATTTCCACCAACCCTACCTGCCCAAATGGCTGGCGGAAAACGGCTGCCACTATGCTCAGGGCTACCTATATGGGTATCCGCAGGCAGGCAGCACGATAGCGACTGCCGTTCCCGGGCCTTCGATCGCCTGCGTCGCGGCTCAGAACTGAACCCGGCGACCCGTCACCGGGTAGCTGGGGTCGGTGTACCCGGGCGTCGAGCTGTGGCCTGCCACGACCAGGCCATCGACGAACGCCTCGTCTTCCTCGGTGAACCGGTACTGCAACGCTGGCACATAGTCCCGCCATTGTTCCTCGGTGCGCGGGCCGGCGATCGTCGAGCTGATCAACCGATTGTTCAGCACCCACGCCAAGGCAAACTGCCCCGAGGTAATCCCTCGCGCCTGGGCGTGATCCTTGATTCGCTGGGCCAGGTCGAGCGACTCGGGACGCCATTCGGTCTGGTGCAGCCGCGGATCACTGCGTCCGGCCCGCGTGTCGCTGCCGGGCTCGGCGCCGGGCTCGTACTTGGCGGTCAGCACGCCGCGCGCCAATGGGCTATAGGAAACCACACCGATACCGTAATGCTCGGCCGCTGGCAGATGCTCGCTCTCGATCTGCCGATTGGCCAGGTTGTACAACGGCTGGCTGACGGTGGGCCGCTCGACGTTCAGCAGGTCTGCAACACGGCAGAATTCGGCAAGCTTCCAGCTGCTGTGGTTCGACAACCCGTAGCCCCGAATCTTGCCGGCACGTATCAGATCGGCCAAGGCACGCACCGTTTCCTCGACCGGGGTGAACGGGTCTTCGCGGTGCACGTAATACAGATCCAGATAGTCGGTCTGCAAACGACGCAGGCTGCCTTCCACCGACTCGACCACACTGTGCCGCGATGCCCCGCGTCCATTCGGCCCCTGGACGCCCGGGTTGGGATTGACGAACTTGCTCGACAACACCCAGCGCGAACGCTGCCCGGCGATCAGCTTGCCCACTGTGATTTCCGAGGCGCCATCGTTGTAGTTGTTCGCCGTGTCGATGGCGTTGATGCCCTGCTCCAGCGCATCGTCGACGATGCGCTTGGCAGTGGCGTCGTCGGTCTGGCCGCCGAACATCATGGTGCCCAGGGTGATTTCGGAAACCTGAAGACCATGACGGCCCAGGCGGCGGTATCTGACGTCACTCACAGGTACATTCCTCCATTGACGGGAATAGCCATCGCGATGGCCCGGTTCCTCGATGCTGGCCTATCCCAGGCGATCCATCAAGCGCGAAGCCTATCGCCAGCATCGACAAATACTATTGAAGTTCAGTGGGGCATGGCCGATAGACTGGTTACAACCCTATCAGAACGCCGTGCTCATCGATTGGCCAGGACGCCAAAACAACGATAGAGCCTTTGGAGCAGCTCATGGCCGCCACCCACCTCAAGGAAATGCAAGCTGACGTACAAGACGCCGCACTCCAGTTGGAGATGCTGTATCAGATGCTCAGCGGACACGCCCTCTTCCTGCGCAGCCGCAACATAGACCACCTGATCGACGACGTGCTGCTGATCGAAAACCAGGCAGGTGCTCTGGCACTGTCGATCCAGGACTTGAAAGGTGCAGCATTGAGAATGGGCAAAGCCGCGTAACTTCGACGCCCATTCTCTGCACTCATCATTTATTCCATTCAGTGCTTTCTAGAGAGCCTTTGGTGATTATCCAGACATAAGCGTCAGTGCTACTGTCGGTCCCATAACGATCAGCAGTTGCGTGACTTCATATGCCTAACTACCTGGATGCCCACCACCGACACTCCATCCTGCAATTGCAGGCCACCTGGACCGCGCGCAGCGAGTGGCCTACGTGGCTGTTGCTGCTGGGTATCACCGGCGGCTGGTGGACGGTGATCACTCTGACCCCTTCCATCGGGCGTCTGCTGACCCTGCTGCTGTTGATCCCCCTCATCACGCTGTGGATGTCGCTGCAGCATGAACTGCTCCACGGGCATCCCACACGCTGGCGCACCGTGAACAAGTTGCTGGGCTACGCGCCGCTGGCCATCTGGTACCCCTACACGCTGTATCGCGACAGCCATCTGGCCCATCACCGTGATGAAACCATCACCGTGCCGCAGCACGACCCTGAAAGCCGCTACCTCGATGCCCAGACCTGGTCGGGCAGCGCCGGGCTGGGGCGAGCGCTGCATTGGCTGAACAAAACCCTGCTCGGCCGTCTGAGCGTGGGCCCGGCGCTGGCGCTGGCCGGGCTGGCCAAGGATCAGTGCGCACGGCTGGTGCGCGGTGACAGGCAGGCCTGGCTGATGTGGACGACCCACCTGGCGTGCGTGGCGGTACTGTTCTGGTTCATCACCCGTCACGGCGTGCCCGTGATCGACTACCTGCTGGCCAGCGTGCTTGCACTTGCGTTGTCCATGGTCCGTTCCTATTACGAACATCGTCCCGCCGATGCCCCCGAGCAGCGCTCGGTGCTCAACGAAGCGGGCTGGCCGTGGCGCTGGCTGTTCCTCAATCTCAATCTGCACCTGGTTCATCATGACCTGCCGGGGTTGCCTTGGTACTACCTGCCCCGGGTCTACCGCGAGCGGCGGGCCGATTGGCTGCAACGCAGTGGGCATTTTCTGGTCAATGGCTACAGCGAACTGTTCCGCAACTATGCCGTGCGCCCCGTGGACAGCCCCCTGCACCCGCGCAGCGCCAGCGCCTGAACATGAGTCGTGAAGTGATCGCCGAACTGTCGATGTACCCCGCACCCACCGCCGTCGGGGGCGCCTACCAGCGCTGGCTGGAAGAAACCCTGCAGTTGCTGGGTATTCAACGACGGGACAACTGGCAGGGCTCCCTGCAAGAGCTCTGGCTGCATCCGCAACTGGTGCTCGCGCAAACCTGCGGTTTCCCGCTGGTCACAGAGCTCAAGAAACGAGTCCGCGTTGTGGGCCGACCTTGTTTCAAGCTGCCCCACGCATCGACGGGACAGCACTGCAGCCTGTTGATCGTTCGCCATGATGACTCACGCCTGACCCTCCCCGAGTTCTTCAATTGCCGCGGTGCCTACAACAGCATCGACTCCAACAGCGGCATGAACCTGTTGCGCCACGCGCTCATTGCCCATGTGCGCGACGGTCGATTCTTCAAGCACCTCGAAGCGACCGGCAGCCATCGCCAGAGCATCGCCCACGTGGCGCTGGATCAAGCCGACCTGGCTGCCGTCGACAGCGTGACGTTCGCCTACCTGGCTCGGCATGCACCGAGCGAGGTGGCGGGCGTGCGCGTGCTGGCCCGTACCGCCGATGCGCCGACCCTGCCGTTCATCACCGGCTTTCAGGGCCCGGAGCCGGAATCGATCAGAGCGGCGATGAACGCCGCCCTGGCCAATTTGCCCGAGGTGGCCGAGGTGCTGGGCATCGTGACGGTCGAGGAAACCGCCCTGGAGGATTACGACGTATTGCTGGGGTATCGGGAAGCAGCTCGGCAGGCGATCACTCAGCAGGAACTGTGGTGAGCATCCTCGCCGTGGCGCTGACTTCGTGCCTGCATCGCTATTCAGGACGGTGATGCGCTGGTCCCGCCGTTGTCACAGCCTCATCACCCACAGGAGGATGAGCCCGTGAAAATGATTCAAGCAGGCGTGCTCAACGTCTCCTACCGGGACCTTGGCCCAGCCGATGGGCCCGCGGTCGTGCTGTTGCATGGCTTCCCCTACGACATCCGCGCCTACGACGCGGTGGCCGAACGGATCACCGCTGCCGGTTGCCGATGCATCGTCCCCTACCTGCGCGGATACGGCGGCACGCAGTTTATCGCTGCCAACACGCCTCGCTCGGGTGAGCAGGCGGCCTTGGGGGCGGACCTGCTGGCATTGTTGGATGCTTTGAACATTCCACAGGCTGTACTTGCCGGCTACGACTGGGGCGGCCGCGCCGCATGTGTGGTGTCCGCCCTATGGCCCGAGCGCGTCGCGGGACTGGTCAGTTGCGAGCCGGGCTACAACATCCAGGACATTGCCCATGCGACCCGCCCCGCCGCCCCGGAAGCCGAGCATCGCTTGTGGTATCAGTACTACCTGCACGGCGCCCGTGGCTACGCCGGCCTTGAAGCCAATCGGGATGCCTTCTGCAAGCTGCTGTGGCACCTATGGTCGCCGACCTGGGCATTCACCGATGAGGTGTTTTCGGCCTCGGCGCAGTCGTTCCACACCCCCGACTTCGTCGACGTGGTCACGCACTCCTATCGCCATCGCTTCGGACTGGTCGACGGCGATCCGCAGTACGCCGCCATCGAACAGAGACTGGCGAAGCAACCGGTCATCGCCGTGCCGACGGTCATCCTGGCCGGGGCCAGCGACGGTGTCACTCCGGTTCAGGATGAGCAGCAGGCGCTACGACGATTCAGCGGCCCTGTTCGTCGGACGATTCTCGAAGGCGTGGGCCACAACGTCCCGCAGGAGGCACCGGATGAGTTTGCTCGGGCGGTGTTGAGCCTGGTGGGGATTTGAAGAACCGGCCGTTCTGCGTACCCGGCAGTTGGCGCCAGGAGTGCCTTCACTCATGAGCGTGCGCAGCGGCGCCATCATGGGCTCGACCGCCGCGCTGCCCGCTGATCACATCATAAGCATGCTCGCACGCCTGACCGGCTATTCGGGCGCGGTCATAAGCCTTCGCCAAGTCTCCCGCTCGCGCATCAGCGCGCTCGAGCAATTGGGAGAGCACCAGGGCGGCGCGGGCGGCTGACGGGCCTCGGTCGGCAGCGCCGGCAGTGCTGGCGCAGGTACCAGCGTTGGCGGCAAGCGTTCCGGCCTGGATGCGCAAGCGGTCACCAGAAGCATCGAGACCAACAGCATCGGCATTGGCAGCAGCGATTTCCTTTCTTGCATCGATTCCTACCTGATTGGCTTCGCGCTGGAAGCGTTGCTCATCGTCGCGAGCGGCCTGGACGGCTCGCACCTGTTCGACCTGCTGGGCGGCCACGGCCTGCGCCCACTGTGCGTCTCTGGCAGCATGGGTGGCCGTCACCCCATGGCGGTAGGCGCCATACAGCGCGGTGGCGCCCAGCCCCAGCACGATGACGAGCCGGACTTGCGCTACCCCTGACATCACGTAACGCCCAGAAACAGCGCTCGCTCGGCGGCGCGACGCCTGACCAGGCCAGGCAGGACCTTCCCGCCGGCACTCACCCACCGGCTGAACTGCTCGGCTGCGCCAGCGGCATCGCCCGCATTCAACCGATGCAGCAGGGTCGATTCGGCAAAGCTGGCTTCGCCGACGTTGTACGTGAACGACACCAGTGCATCGAATTGCCCTTGGTCGAGTGGCACGATCACCTGCCGCTCCACAGCCCGCTCGAATCGAACGAGATCCTCGCCCAGCATTCGCTCAGCCTGGGCCTCGGTGATGACACTGTCAGGGGTAACGCCCGATGTACTGCCGTATCCGATCGTCCAGGGCGGCCCGCCAGTGCCAGGGTCCGGATACGCCTCAAGTCTCAAACCCTCAGCGGACTTGATCAAAGCGATGCCTTTTGCGGATGTCTTCATGTGTTCCTCCAGACGAAAAAAAACCCGCACGCGGCGGGATAGGAGATGTGAGCGGTGAGGTGCGATACGCGCCATTGCGCTTGTGTCCATCAAACCGAGCCACCGAGCTGTGATCGCAGTCGAGCGATCTCGGCACTTTGCGTAGTGACCTTGTCCGTGAGCTGAGCGACCTGCCCGGTGAGGGCCTCTATCTTGCCTTCCATGCGGCCCACTGCAGCGGCAAGTGCATTGCGTTCCTTGGCGAATTGATCGGCGCGGGCGTCGGATTCCCTGCGGGCCATGCGTTCGGCGTCGAGCAATTCCGTGAGCCGGCGGACGGTATCGATATCGGCTTTGTCCATTGCCCTATCGGTGGCATCCCTGGACAGGAACTTGCGCAGCCAGAGAAATCCGCCCAGCAATACGGTGCCCGTCCCGCCCAGCCACGCGGCTGTGCCCGGGCCGAGGTCGTTAGGGTCCATAAGTGCTCCGGTAAGTTTGAAGTGGGATACAAACGCTCTTTCCAAAAAAGCGTTTGATGGGGTTGCGAGCCGGTCGAGACACGTTGTCTCCCGGCCTCGCTGAAATAGGGTGTGACGCTTGCTGTTGCGCAAGGATGTCGCGGATGCCTTCGTTATGGCAGCAGCATCCGCGACCTCCAAGACCGTCAGGCGTGGGTAGTGGTCAGTTTATAAAACAGCGCTTCGGATTGGTTGGCGTCCTCCACGGTGCTGGTAGCAGTGGAGTTGTTGTAGACACCGGCCTTGAAGTAGAACAGCGGCGCCGTGCTCTGTTGCAGCCACAGCGCCAGATCCCCGGCAAAGTTCTCGCGCACCTCGCCCACTTGAACATAGGCGGTGAGTTCCCCGGTCGAACTGACTTTGACGTAGTACTGGATCCGGGCACCCTTCGCGATGCCTTTGAACAGATCACTGTTGACAGGATCCTTGGCCGGGTCTGCGCGGAAGGAGGCCACCACCTTGTAAGTCGTCGCAGGCGCGCGCTCTTTTTCGTAGGTGAATTTGAAAAGCGGGCTCTCGCCATTGTCGACATGGATCTGGCCGATGTATACCGAGCCTTCTCGCGTGTCTACCTTGTCGGGAACACTGTTGACGACCAGCGACGCACCCATGGCATGGGTGCCGCCGGTAGCTTCCCAGTTCCACTCCTGATTGGTGCCGGGCTTGTATTCCCGGAACTCGCTACGGGTCTTGGTGGATCGTGCGGTGGTGAAACCATTGACCGGCGCCGTGAACCGCAGGTAGCTGTCGGTGATCTCGAAGTACTTGTTGCCGGTGATAGCCGCTACTTGCGAGGGCGTGTAGGTCTTGGCCGAGTCGCCGTCAGCTTCGGGGGTGGTCAGGGACCAGTGAAGATCGATTGGGGAAGTTGCCATGTGAAGTCACCTTTGAGTTGAGTTTGATGCGGAGGATTCCGCTTTCGTGTCGCTCACAGGCGATCGCTCGAGGCTCGTGGCCTTCACATGATTCAACGTCCCGCAGCGGGTACATTTGATCTGGAGCTCAGTGAACTCGCCCATGCGGGCAAGCAGTCGTTTGCATTTACCGCATCGGCAGTCTTTCAACATCTGCTAAGTCCTTTGATTTCAGCTACGTTGCACGCCGCGGCTGGGCCATTGGAGGTGGCAAGCGTGCAGGCGGGTCCTTTGCGAGTTACGGCGCCCGCGAACGCAACGCTTCATTTTTGCGAAGTGCAGAAACGCGAAAGCCCCGAAATGTTCGGGGCTCTCAGGTTTCTGTCAGGCATAAAAAAACCCGACGCTAGGTCGGGTCTTTAAAGTGATTTTCTTGGAGCAAGGTTATGAAGACGAAATGCTCAAGATGGGAAAATGATGCCTGAGCGCCGACAAAAGATCAAGCAACTTCTTTCATGGCAGCGATTGTTTTTGCAACGGGCGTCAACGCAGCCTTATCCAGTTGGCTGCAGGCATCGAAACAGCGATCGACGAAACTTCCCCAGTCCCTGGCCCACTGATCACCCACCAGTCGCACCCCTGAAGTTTCCAGAATGTACTCGCGCATCTTCTCCACTGTTGGTAGAGGGTCGATCCCCTCCCCCTGCCCGCCCTGGTTCAGACGCTTGTAGCGCAACAGCACCACTTGAGCCACATACCGCGCCTTCTCCAACTTGCGCGCCGTCATCTTCGGGCCGGCGGCATAAGCGATGTGCAGCACGCGCTCCTGCGCCTCTTCTTGCTCATCGATATCGCTGAGCGGACTGTACAGATGGTTGCCAAAGGCCTGCAGATAACCCGGCAGTGTTGCGATCGCCTGCTGGATCCGCGCCGAGATCGACTGGTGCATCGCGTGCCGGCTGTTGATCGACTTCGCGGTCTTTTGCACCGAGCAGCCCAGACGGCCGATCTGTTCGAAGTGCGCACCTTGGCGGTCCCATGGGCTATACAAAGCGTCGTGCCAGGCTGACCGGGCGTTGTTGAGTTGCATCATGCTGTGCTCTCCTTGAATTCGCCGCAGTCAGTCATTACGAAATGCTCCGCTTGCCCACTGTCGCCATCAGCAGCTCGCGGGCCTGAGTACCGTCCGCTGGAATACCCTGCTGAATCATCCTCGCCTGCACCTGACGATCGGCGTGTTCATCAGCACGCTGCAGCTTGGTCTTGCGCCGCTCCTGGTCAATCTGGATCACGGCTTCCATGGGGCGGCCCGCCTGCGCGCGCAGCAGGATGACCGCATAGTGACGGTCGAAGCGCTGGCGCAGGCCTTTATCGTCCGGCCTGGCCCCACGCAGATCGAACAAACCGGTGGCCCTGGCCGCCAGATGGACGCCCTCATGGCTGTAAGTGCCCATCAGCACTTCGATCCACGCCTCCATCGCCGACGGCATGCCCAGGCATTCGGGGCCTGGCCTGCACATGGCGATGAACTCACCCACGCTTGGTGCGAACGGCTTCTGCGCCTTGCGGCAGTTCTGGATACCGAACTCGATCTGCTCCAGCGAACGGATACCCTGCGCCGCGAACCCCTGGATCCACTCTTCCTTCGCCGCGTTCAGTGCCTCGGTCGATGGCCACGCCTGGCGCCAGGCCGGGAAGATTCCGCGCAGCTTGCGAAACAGTGCATTGACGACTGCGGTGGTTTCGGCCGAAACCGGCACAGCCTGGACCGTCTCGACCGCAGGCAGATTGTGAGCGGATGCCAGCAACTGATTCACTGATTTCATGCCTTCACCATCAGCCCTTCGGCCCACGAAGTGTCATCGAAATCAGGCTCGCTGGCCTTGCGCAACGGGAACGGATGGACGCTCGCGCCGGTGGCCGCATCGCGCTTGATCCACTTCACCAGCAGACTCACCCAGGCCAGCGGCGTCTCGAAACGGCCAGAGGCGGCGTAGTGACAGACGAACGCACCGATGGCCTCATGCGTGAACAGCGCCTCGGCCAGACCCATGCGTTTGGCGAAGGCGGCCAGCAAGCGCGGGTCGGGCTTCCACTCGAGGCTCATCTGGCAAGCCGCTGTGGGATCGACTGATTCAGGGGGATGTTCAACGCCCGCGCCGAGCGAGTTGTGTTGATCTTCTCCTGTTCCATTCCCTTCCCTTCCGGCGTCGAGCGGTCGACGACCGCTCGACGATTCGTCGTAGAGCGCCGCGGGAAAAGGCGGATGCCTGAAGTTCTTTTTCTCGATCTTCTGATGCTTCCAGCCCATGACATGCAAGTACTGCTTGCCCTCGACGGTGTAGCGACGCGTCAGATGGGCGCCTTCCAGCTCGCCCAACAGTTCGCTGACCTCATCGCTGGTCATGTCATCGCCGGGAAACACGAGCGCCTTGATCGTCCTGGGTGACAGCGGATGGTTGCCGCCGTCGTCGCAGAAATTCCAAAGACCAATGAACAGCAGACGGGCCAATGGGCGGCAGGACATGACCTGCTCGCTCGACCAGAACTCGGGTTTGACGGTGCGGATACGGGCCATTTACTGACTCTCCCTGTAAATATATGCACACAATAATGCACTGGTGCATACTTGTAAACAGAGTGCATCCTTGATGTATGCACCGCCTGAAGCGAGGATTGCACTCATGCATAAAACTATCGATAAAATTCTGGCCGAGCTGATGGCTCGCGAAGGACTGAACCAGGCCAGGCTTTCAGCCCTGACGAAGGTCGGTCAGCCCACGATCTCGCGAATACTCAAGCCCAACGGCCCCAAGGGAATCAAGAACCCGACCGACACCCAGGTGCGGCCGATCGCCGATCACTTTCGGATCAGCACCGATCAATTGAGAGGCTATGCGCCACTGGATGCTGCCGCGACCCAGGACTCGGCAGCACAGGCCGAGCCGGCTTCGGCCATAGCGCTGGTGAAGGACATGCTGGCGCGCGCTTCCAAACTGCCGGAAGGCTTGAAGCAAAGGATTCTTGCCACTGCCGAGCATGGAGACAACGTCATCACGGTCGATTTCTCGCGCCCTGGCCAGATCGGGGATGAGGTGTGGATTGCCCATTACGACGTGCGCGCCGCCATGGGTGGCGGGCAGATTCCCCATGAATACCCGGAAATGCTCCAGGACATCAGGGTCAGCCCGCAGCACCTTCGCGAGATGGGGGTCAGGTTCAAGGAGCACTTTCATCTGAAGATGATCACCGGCTGGGGCCAGTCGATGGCGCCGACGATCAAGGATCGCGATCCCCTGCTGGTGGATGTGACGATTCGCGAGTTCACCGGCGACGGCATCTACCTTTTCTCCCACGATGAGATGCTCTATGTGAAGCGTCTTCAGAAGAAAGGCAAGGATCGGTTCAAGATGATCTCGGACAACGAGCATCACGACCCGGAAGAAATCCGCGTAGACGATACGCACATCCTGGCCCGGGTGTTGTACGTGTGGAATGGGCAGCCCGTTTGACGGGCGGCTGAAGCTCAATAAAGGCAGGCGCTATCTGTACATTCACATTCAGAATGGCGCCGATCTGGAGTCGGAGGCCCAGGGATCCGTTTCCACCTGGCTATCCTGCTCCCATTCATCCACGCCCGGCCGGCCTTTCTTCTCGGGCTCCTCCCACCGGACCGTTACGCTACCGTCATCATTGTGCGACAACTCCAGTTCGTCGGTATCCGCCAGTATGCCCAGCACCTCGTGCCATTCCCTGTCGCCATCGCTGTCCAGCCTGGCAATAGTCACCCATCGCTGAAGTTGGGCGATCGGATGATTGATCATTTCGGACACGCGCAAGCTCAGGCGCTCCATCCCTGTCAATCCTTGGCGCTCCTCGTGCGCCGCCTCCACGTGCCCCACCATACCGCCCCCTGAAGCTGTATGCATATCCAGTAGTAGGCGGAAGCATAACGAGGGCTGCGGGAAATGGGAACCCTGCGTTGTGGGATTTTTCCTTCAAGCATGCAGGGGTCGGATGATGCACCGGCGCATGCCCGCACGAGCGGCATCCTTCGGGCAGCACTGCAGCATTAGCTGTCTGGACCGCTCATCCAATGGCAAGGAAAGCCTTGCCCAGCATCAGCAGGCTCACGCAGACGCAGAGCACAGAAAACATTTGCTGCAAAAGCCGTGCAGGCAGGTTCGGCGCCGCAAGGCGACCACCAATCATCCCGACCAGTGCCGATACGGTGAACAAGGCGCCTGCCGATGAAAACGTAACCCCCTGGCTGAACAGATGGCCCAAGGTGCCCAGCGAGACCAGCGTGACGACCATCAACGAGGTGGCGACCACACCGTGCATGCGCACATCGCTGAACTTTCGAAAGGCGGGGACGATGAGAAATCCTCCCCCCACGCCCAACAGGCCGGTCAGAAATCCCGACGCTGCGCCAATCGAGGCGAGGGTGGCCAGGCAGCGGGCATTCCAGTCGAGTCGGCCCGTGGCAGGATCGAGCATGCAGTTACGCTGCAACGTGCCTTGCGCTTCGCTGTCTGCCCTGGCCTGCAGGTACATCCGACAAGCCACCACCAGCATGACTGCGGCGAACAAGATCATCAGCACTGTGCCAGGGACTCGCGCGGCGGCGTAAAGTCCCAGCGGCGCAACCAACCAGCCTACGGCGGCCATGGTGGCTGCCGCCTTGTAGCGCACCAGGCCTTGGCGCAGCCCCTGCATCGCGCCGATCAGCGCCGCGCTGCCGACCGCAAGCAAGGCGACGGGCGTGGCCTGGGTCACCGACCAACCCAGCCCCAGAGTCAGCGCCGGAATCGCCAGGATGCCACCACCTGCGCCGGTGAGCCCCAGCACCAGGCCCACGCAGGCCCCCAGCAGGAACGTCAGCATCCGCTCACTTCGAGGCGCAGTCGGTGAACCACTCGCGCCCCTTGAGCATGCCGTTCCAATAGAACCATGGCAGCAACCGCGCCTTGAGGAACCACGCCGACCTACGCGGTATGGTCGGGTCCATGGGAAACGTCGGCAGCAGTTTCCCGCCGTAGCCGAATTCGGCCAATATGACCTTGCCCTTCTCGACGGTAAGCGGACACGAACCGTAACCGTCGTAACGACGAGGCAGTTCAAGGCCCTTGCGCAATGCAATGAGGTTTTCTGCAACCACCACAACCTGCTTGCGGGCTGCCGCAGCAGTCTTGGCGTTGCTGGTGCCGCAGACATCGCCTGCGGCGAAGATTTCCGGATAGCGCGGATGCTGCAAGGTCGCCGGGTCGACCTCGAACCAGCCTGCCTTGTCGGCCAGTTCGCTGCGACGAATCACATCCGGCGCTTGTTGGGGTGGCACGACGTGCAGGACATCGAAACGCTTCTGCACACGGGTCACATTGCCGTGCGCGTCCGTGACATCGAACCAGGCGGTCTTGCCGGGACCATCGACCTTGACCAGATTGGACTGAAAGGCCAGTGCTGCGCCGTACGCTTCGACGTACTTCATCAGCGGGGCGACGAATGTGGCAACCCCGAACAACGCAGGCCCCGCCAGGTTGAATTCCACGGAAATCGACTTCAGCACGCCCTCCTTGCGCCAGTGATCGCAGGACAGGTACATCGCCTTCTGCGGTGCGCCTGCGCATTTGATCGGCATCGCTGGCTGGCTGAACAAGACGTTCCCGCTGCGCAGAGCGCGCACCAGTTCCCAGGTGTAGGGCGCCAGGTCGTGTCGGTAGTTCGAGGTCACCCCATGCTTGCCAAGGGTGTCTTCGAGACCCTCGATTTTCTCCCAGGCCAGCTGCAGGCCGGGGCAGACGATGAGCTGCTGGTAACCCAGCTCGGTACCATCGCTGAGCAACACACGCTGACGGCCGGGCGCGAAGGCCGATACCGACGCCTTGATCCAGTGCGCGCCCTGGGGAATGACGCTGGCCATTGGACGCAAGGTGTCATCGATGTTGTAGGCGCCCCCGCCCACGAGCGTCCAGGCGGGCTGGTAGTAATGCTCGCTGGCGGGCTCGACGATCGCAACGCGTAGCGACGCATCCCGCTTGAGCAGACTGGCCGCGGCAGCGATGCCGGCAGAACCACCGCCCATGATCACGACCTCGTACTGCCGGGTTTCAGGGCTGCCCTTGGTTGCCAGCTCGTAGAGTCTGGCGGATCGATTGCCGGTACGGCAGTAGGCAAGAATGGGCTTGGGCAGCCGCCCCAGCAGTGCCTTCAGCGCTTGACCCTGCGCATCGGTTGCACCGGAGCTGGCCACAGGCAGATAGTGAAATTCCAACCCTGAAGCGAGGGCCGTGCGCTCCATGGCCAGATGATCGGGTTGCTCCGCCCCACCCTCTTGATCCGGACGATTGCAGATCACGCTGGCGAAGCCTTGCGCCCGCACCTGCGGCAGATCACCCGGCTCGAGCTGGCCCGCCACCGAGAACCCTGCATCTATACGCTTTACCACTTGCTCCATTGCAAACTCCAGGCATGTACGCTGTATGAGGGTGCAGAGGCTTACTTCTTGAGCGCCTGGCCGCAGTACAGGCCCGACAGCGTCTGCATCAACGAGACCACTTCGAAGCTGGCCAACGAGTAGTAGATGTACTTACCCATCCTGCGCGTGTTGACCATGCCCTCGTCACGCAGCACGCCCAACTGCTGCGACAACGTCGGCTGCCTGATCCCGGACAATGCCTCCAACTCTCCCACGTTGCGCTCGCCCTGCGTCAGTTGGCACAGCAACAACAGACGGTCCTCATTGGCCAACGCCTTGAGCAAGGCACACGCCTTGGAGGCTGAATCGCGCAGCAGACCGATTTCCTCGGCAGACAATTGAGCAGACATGGCAAGCCCCGACGGTGGAAGATCGACAGTCTACGATTGGATAGTATATCTTTCAATATAGTGTAATGACGTGCATTGAAGGAGGCTGCCAATGGCTGCGCAGATCGAAGGTTTCTACGACACCGCCACGGCAACCGTGAGCTATGTCGTTTTCGAGGCTCCGGGAGGACCTTGCGCGATTGTCGACCCGGTGCTGGATTACGATGCCAAGGCCGGACGCATCCACACCGACAACGCAGACCGTATCATCGCGTTCGTGAACGAGCACCGGCTGCAGGTGCAGTGGCTGCTGGAAACCCACGCGCATGCGGATCATCTCTCCGCCAGTGCCTACCTCAGGGATGCACTTGGCGGCCAGATCGGCATCGGTGCGCAGATCACTGCGGTGCAGAAAGTGTTTCGCGACATCTACAACCTCGAACCCAGTTTCCTGCCCGATGGTTCGCAGTTCGACAGGCTGTTCGAGGCCGACGAGACGTTTCACATCGGCGCGATCCCGGTGAAAGTTCTGCATGTACCTGGACACACGCCGGCGGACATCGCCTATCAGGTCGACGACTCACATGTCCTCGTCGGCGATACGCTGTTCATGCCTGATGTGGGCACCGCCCGATGCGACTTTCCGGGCGGGGATGCCGAACAAATGTACGGATCGATCAAACGCCTGCTGAGCCTGCCCCTACACACCCGACTGTACATGTGCCACGACTACCCTCCCGCTGGCAGAGAGGCGTGCTGGACAACCACCGTGGCCGAGCAGCGGGAGAAGAACATCCACGTCAGCGACGCTGCGGATCTGGCGTCGTTCGTGCGCATGCGCACAGCGCGTGATGCCACCCTGTCGGTTCCTGCGCTGTTGTTGCCGGCGATACAGGTGAACATCCGGGCCGGGAATCTTCCGCCTGCGGATGAGAGCGGGTTGTGCAGCTTGAAGATTCCGGTGAACAGGTTTTGAAAATGGCAGGAAGAGGAAGTGCCAGGCTTTAGTGAGATCCCTGCTCTGTCGCTACACCTGTACAAGCTCGCCGGAGAGGACGGACAGAAGATCGCCGGCCACGCCAGCGAAGAGATGACGCGTACCTGCAAGTGAAACCATGCGGACGTGGTCTGGTCGGAGGTCCAAGCAGACTTGGATATCAGCGGTATTGCGAGATAGTTTTGCGCATTTTTTTACGCAGGCACAAAAAAGCCACTTTCAGGAAGTGGCTTAATTGTCTGATTTTACTCAGGAATAAATGGTCGGGACGGAGTGATTCGAACACTCGACCCCTTGCACCCCATGCGTGCAGACAGCTCTAAACCCCTGTAAATAGGCACTTTTCCTTGGCGCTCGCTGCAACCGAATGCTCATAGGTGCTCACAGGGTTTCATGAGAGTCACGCAAAAGTCACGCAGCACCTCACGCATCCTTCCTCGGGCGTTCTGCCCAACTCTATCCCAAATTCCTGCACCACCAAGACTGCGCATAGAGGCAACCTCCCTCTTCCTCCAGGCCGCTCAGAACGAACCCGTTCGGCGCCATCCATGACAGCACCGCCTCATGCAGCAGCGGCAGCTCACTCGGCCCGATTGAATTCACCCCTCGGACACTGGCCGTCTTCGATGTCCGGCCCAGGGCCTGGCACATCTCGTCGTTGATCCGCAGATCGCCAACCGCCGGCGGAAGCGCCCGTACCTCGGCCGCATCAATCGGCTTCCCCTGTAGCATCCTGCGGGTGACCTGGCACCTCATGGTTCGACGCCATGCTGGCGTACGCTGTGGGTGACGACGCCCCAAACGGTGAACTCGTCGCCTTCCATGATGAAGCGGTGGTGGCCCGTACCTTCAGACCTCAGCACGGGCATGCCCCGGACATAATCCAGGCGCTTCACCATCGGCTCTTGGTTCACCACGCCGATCACCACCTGGCCCTGCTTCACTTCTGCACCCTTGTCGACGATCAGCAGATCACCATCGAAGATCCCCGCGCGGGTCATGCTGTCCCCGGCCACGCGAACCAGATAAGTTCCGGGCGCGCGGATGCACAGCAGGTCATCAAGGGAGATGTTGAGGGCTTCGGATTGGAATGGGCTTTCCATGGCATGGCTCGAACACTGTACAGATGAACAGTATTCTTGCACCAGCCAGCCGGGCTTTGCAATCCTGCAACGAGGAACGGCTCTGGCGACTATCATTACTCCAGAAGAACGGAGGCGGATATCGACACGCCGGGATGGCTGAATCTGACACCCAAGCCCAGTGACGTAGACACCTGGACCAAGTTCCGATCTGTGCACGATGACCCCTTCCCGCACATCCGCTGCAGAAGCTGTGATGGGTGGCAGCAGCTCGTCGACTCAACCCAACCATTCCTGCGCAACCCCTACTGCAAGCTGACGGGCGGTCAGAGCAAATTCCCTTGGCTTGATCTACTGTGAATTGTGGAGAGAACTCGCGCTGATCCAGCCGATTGATACTGAAATTAAATAAGCTTAATTAAATTAAACTTTAAAAGGATTTAACCATGCCTGCAAAGTTCACTAACGTTGTCATTGATGGCGCAAACATTGGAATATCTGTTTCGCATGGCACTGAGGTTGTTTTCGACGGAGGAAGAATATCGGCTAGGGAGATTGGATATCAAGAGCGTGAGCCTGTGTCACTTTTCGAACACATTGCTCTACCTAAAGACACACCGCCGGATGCTTTGATTGATGCACTGTCGCTCTTAAAATCGAAAGGCGAAAGATCTGATGAAGAAAAAGTAAATTTAATAAAAACATCAAAGCTTAAAGATTACCTTCAAAACAGCTCAAATCTTTCGAGTACGATAAGCAACATAATCCAGCTCTCAGCTAGCCCTTCATACCTAAGTGTTATTTCCTGGCTTAGGTCGCTTTAGATATTAACGGTAACTGCTAATTTTGTCATATACACGCTCGCACGCCTGCCCCGCTATTCGGGCTCGGTCATAAGCCTTTGCCAGTTCTCCCGCTCTCGCATCAGCGCGATCGAGCAGTTGGGAGAGCACCAGGGCGGCGCGGGTGGCTGACGCGCCTCGATCGGCAGCGCCGGTACCACTGGAGCAGGTGCCGACGCTGGCGGCAAGCTTTCCGGCCTCGACGTGCAGCCGGTCGCCAGCAGCATCAAGGCTGACACCATCAGCATCGGCAGCAGCGTTCTTTTCTCTCGCATTGATTCCTACCTGGTTGGCCTCGCGCTGGAGGCGTTGTTCTTCGGCGCGAGCGGTCTGCACCGCCTGCGCAAGTTCGGCCTGCTGGGTGGCCACGGCCTGCGACCATTCAGCGTCCCGCGCGGCGTTGGTCACCGTGACGCCGTGGCTGTAGGCGGCGTACAGCGCAGCGCCGCACAGGCCCATGAGCGCCAGCACAGCAGCCAGATAGGCCAGCGCTTTGCCCCGCGTCACGCGACACCCAGAAACATGGCCCGCTCAGCGGCACGGCGCTTGACCAGGCCCGGCAGCACCTTGCCGCCTGCATGGACCCAGCGGGAGAACTGCCCGGCGGCGCCAGCGGTATCACCGGCATTCAGCTTGCGTAGCAGCGTCGACTTGGTGAAATTGCCCTCCCCGACGTTGTAGGTGAACGACACCAGCGCATCGAACTGGCCTTGGTTGAGCGGCACGCGCACCGCGCGCTCCACGATGCACTCGAACCGCACCAGATCTTCCGCGAGCATCTCCTCGGCCTGAGCTCCGGTGATGACCATGTTCCGGGTGACGCCCGAAGTGCTGCCGTAACCGATCGTCCAGGGAAGGCCGCCGGTGCCGGGGTCTGGGTAGGCCTTGAGGCGAAGCCCTTCGGCGGATTTGATCAGGGCGATGCCCTTCGATGAGGTCTTCATGCTTTTCTCCAGGCGAAAAAAAGCCCGCACGGGGCGGGCATCGGATGGCGCGATGGGTCAGGCTGCCGGGTCGGGCTCGGCCGCAACCTCGACCCGCGCTTCCTCGGTGGTGCGGCCTTGGGCAAGCTGCGCCTGCAGGTCTGCAATGGTCTGCTGGGCGGTGGTCAGATCCGCCACCTTGGCGCTGAGTTCGCCGCGCACCTGGGTCAACTGCTCCAGCTGCTGCGCTGCGATGGCATTGAGGTCGGCCAAGCTGGCCTGCAATTGGCCGTTCAGCACGATGGTTTCAGCGTTGACCTCGCCCAGGACCGTGGAGAGCAGTTCGCCTTCCTCGCCCGCGATCAGCGCCAGCTGCTCGGGCGCATTGATGTTCGTGGCGATCGGCACACCATCCTTTGTGGTCTGCGTGATGGTGGTTCTGGATGCGCCGGTCAGCAGACCTTTGTTCGGGCCGGTGTCGCCGAAGCGCAGGAGGATTTCATAGTTGAAGGTGTCTTCGTTGTATACGGGCATTATCAGCTCACAGTCGTCGTAGTGTTGAGTATTTGCCAGGCGCTGCCATTTGAGTGGCAGTACTTCGGCCCCCCTGTAGCGTTCGAGACTAAAATCACACAGCCGCTAAACGCGCTCGCGGATGGCAATGTGGTTAGCGTAAAGGTTCCGAGCTTGACGGCGCCGGTAAACGAAGCAGAGCCTGCTACGGTTAGCCTGTCAGAACCGTTTTGCGATTGCGTACCGATATTTAGGCCTGCGCCCAACATGCTTAGCAATCCAGTACCAACGGTAGTGTTAGAAGGGCTTCCTCCTGTTGCAATCAGACGGAAGTCATAACCTATATTTGCCCCGCCGCTTATAAAATCAAAGTATGGAGTTGATGCGGCTCCGTTCTGTCGGCCAAAACGGAGTCCGGCATTACCCGTGGTTGAAAGAACATTCATTGCCTCCATGAATGTTGGAGATGTGATCCGAGCAACCTCCTGCCAAGCTGAAAAGCTGCCACCTGCTTCTGTACGCCAAAGAAGCCTCTGTCCTGACGTTAGAGAAGCGCAGATTTGTAAGCAGCCGCCGCTATCGAAGGGCACCACCAGCAATGCCGAAGGAGTAGCCGTTGGGTTATTGGAAGCATTGGAAGGTAAGCTGAATAGCCCTCCGTTGTTTGCACTATTGGCGTCGGATATAGCGGGTCCGTTGACCGTTCCAATCCCAAATAGAGCCATCGCCGATCGTAGGGAGGACATATTCGCGACACTGGCCGAGGTATCCGAAGCAGCAGGTGTAGGCACAATGGGACTGCTACTGAACGTTTTGACCCCATCAATTGATTCGGCACCAGCTTTACTGACTTTGGCATTCAGCGCTGTCTGCTGAGCTGTGCTAACTGGCTTATCGGCGTCGGCGGTGTTGGTGACGTTGCCGAGGCCTACATCCCCTTTCGCCAAATTTACATCGCCAGTGCGCCCAGCAACCGAAGTGACAGAGTTGACCTGAGCGCCCTCCGCGATACCCGCCAGCTTGTTCTTCTCATTGGTCGTGAAGTCGTTGGTCGACAGGATCTTGCCGCTCTCCTTGGCGACCTTAGACGCCTGGAGCTTGCCGATACCGGACAGTACGCTGTCGGTTTCGGTGACGTCGCCGGTTGTTGCAGGGAGACCGGTGAGCGGCGTTGCGCGCACCTGGGCTTCGGTGAAGCCAGCTCCAGATTTGAGAGGCGTTCCATCCGCGCGCTGGTAAAAAGAGCATTCCCATTTGTTTTCGCTCTGCCCTCGATAACGGAAAATCGCTGTATCGCCTGCGCGAACTGCAATATCGGCGCCGGTGGGCAGTATCAGGAATGCGGGGTCATGCTTCAGTGTTCCATCGTTTTCAAATCGTACTTGCCGGAATGAACCGTTTTGAGGAAGCGGTGAACTGCTGAGCATGGTGATGACGGGGTTCGGACTGTAGAACGTGGCGGATACGAAGTTGCTATTCGCAGCACCCATATCCCACACATTACCGCTGAACGCGTTAGTGACCGAGACCTCATTGGCGTATTCAATCGCACCGGTCATCTGAACCGAGCCGTCTTTCTTGAAGTCCCCACCTCCGCCCGATCCGCCAGAGAAAACTTCCCAGGCCGCTCCGGTGAACTTGTAGAAAACGTCCTCATCGTTCACATGCAGGAAGAAGCCTTCCCTTGGCTCGATGAACTGCCAGGCGCCAGCTGTGATCAGCCAGTAGGCCAGTTGGCCATCTCGGCCCGCCCAGGCGCCGGTGGCCGACGCACCCACGATGTAAAGTGATTCATCGGCAGGCGACGCAGGCGGCGCGGCCAGATCCTTGTCCGCCACTCCGGCCTGCACCAGCTGGTTCAAGAGAGCAAAGGTGGTGTTGGCCAGGGTCTGGTTTGCGGCAGCATTCTGCAGCAGCTCAAGCCCGAGCTTGTTGGTTGCTGTCATACGGAGACCTCAAGGGGGTAGCCCCGACCGACAACGGTCGAGAGTTGGTAGACACGAAAGTTGATCGAGGCCTGTACGGCGCCAAAGTCGGCGGTCTGCTCGGCGGCGCTGTAGGTGAACACGCCGGTGGTGCTGGTCAGGGTTCGTTTGACGGATCCGCCTGACATGACGTCCGCCTCCAGGGTCAGTGTGGTCTCGCCCACGGGTGCCTCCATACCGTTTGCCCACCACGACGATGACAGCCGGCTGCGGCGCTGCACCGTGAGCGTAACTGCCCCATCGGCATCGCGCCGCGCCGCCGGGTAGACCGGGCTCAGCGGTTCGAGGTTGACACCCCGATACGTGAAGTCCACGTCGCTGGCACTGTCCAGGTCGGAACCGTTGGTGATCGCGCGGTACGTACGGTCGGCCATCAGCGATTCAGTCGACATGCCGATGCTGATGTTGTCGGGGTCGTCCAGCAGGATGAAGTAGTCATTGGCCTGGTGCAGGCCTGTGGCCCACTCGGTACCTCGCTCGCCCCGCACGAAGCGACTGACGTTGTAAGTGCCATCGGCCTGCAGTTCAGCGCTTTGGAAGCGTACAATCTCCCATCGGCCGTCCACGCCGTAGGCCACGTAATGCCGGCCCACCAGCATCTGGTCGCGAGTGATGCTCTCCAGTTGCCCGGCGATCATACGCACCGAAAGCACGCGCTCGTCCATCACTGTCGAGGCACTGGCCGGAAGCGTGTTGGAAGCGATACCGATGGTGCTTGGCCCGACAAAGCCTTGCAGGTCCGACCAGGTCTGGCCGTCATCCTGACTCTGCACCAGCAGCGCGCCGTTCCAGCCAGGCGTGTAGCCAACTACAGCGCCGATGAAGCTCGGCGAGTTCTGCTGGTTCTCCGATATGACCGGTATGTCCATCGGCACGAACAAGGTCGGCCCAGAGACCGGTATGGTGCTGATCGGCTCCGGTGGCTCGTTGGCAATGGCCTTGCTGGTGTACAGCGTCGATCTATTCGGCATGCCCTCGCATTGCAGCGTGCCGTCCTGTCCATAGTCGACCTTGTCCAGGCGCAGCTCCATGGTCGCCCACGGCGCCGGTATGATAATAACGTCACCCGGCTCCAAGGGCTGATAGATCGGCGGAAGCTTGAAGCTGAACGACGAACGCTCCAGCCAGGGCAGCAACGTCATGATCTCGGCCAGTTGCAGCGCCTCGGTTGCCGTCAGCACGATCGGCACTTCCAGGTCCTGCTTGCCAACCGCCTTCGCACTCAGGCGCTCGAAAGTCTGATTCGATACAGAGTATTCCCGCGGCGCATCGATGTATTTCACTGTGGTGCGCACTGGCAGCTCGGTGTACATCTCGCGCTCTTCAAGCAACACATCCGACGAGTTGCCCCCTTCGGAGATCAGGGACAGGTACGGTATTGTTGCGACGGGCTCACCTCCGCGCGGGAGAAATCGGGCCACATACCCGGACTGCACCACGTCGAAACGATACGCGCGCTGCAGTGGCTCTATAGCCGACCGGATGGTTCCGCCCTGTACAGCGTATCCCTTGACTGAAGAGTCAAGCATCGAGACATCAATGTCATCTTGATTCAGTAGGCCTGAGCGCAGAACCTCGGCCGATAGGACCTGCTCAAGTGCGGGCGGCTCGGACAGGAGCTGGCCGAGACGAGTGAACACGTTGATACGGTCGCCGGCAACGACATAGGCCATCCCGTCCTTGGCAAGCATCGATGGGTACGCGAAGTCCGAATAGACCGTGCCAGGGATAGAGCCCACGAGCGATAGCTCATCTGCAATCCTATACAGGATCAGGTTGCCGGCACGCAGCCCACTTGCGGTCCAGAGGTACTCGCCTTCATTTTCCAAGGAATTGCACACATAGCTGGCTCGAGCTGCAGGACCGAACCCTATTGTCTGACTATTGAGCCCGGTGGCGCTAACTTTCCCCTGTTTCTGGATCTGCCCGCCATTGTCTAGCACGAAAAACGTGTCAGCCGAATGGGCCTGTTCCGAACCAGGTCGAGAGTCCGTGAAGACCATCAGCGTTTCTGCATCATCAGTGAACGCCATGCCGACGAGATAATGATTCTGGGGAAGGAAATCTTGATACTTTCGTGGCGTCAGGAATACCTTCTGCCCGATAGTCAGGGAGCCGATGAGGGCGTCATTCAACGTGACAAGGTCTGTACCTACGAAACCGCAAGGGTATGGTCCCCCTGGGGGAAATTCTGGTAAAACCTTTCCTGACCCTATAGGACCAAGGAAATCTCCGTCGAGCCCGAATGTGTATTGTCCACCCTTCCCGGTAGTGACGTTTAGCACCCCGTCAGCCGATGCCAGATAGGGGTAGCCCGCGCCATCCGCTGAACCTGACTTAAATTTGATCGGGATTTCGGAGTGATTAACTTCTCGCTCGTCCCTGTAGCTTGAAACCTGCACGATCTCGAACTTGAACTCGGCAGCCTGCAGCGTGTTGCCATAGTCGGCCAGCTGGAAATCTTCGAAGACGACGTAGGCCAGGCCACGGAATGCAGAGGCTTTGCCGACGCCCTTGGCTGCCTCGTAACGCGGATTCGGCAGCTGGTCATCGGTGCCGTAGTAGATCCGAAAGCCCTTGGCCGATTTGTTGCTGGCGATGATGGTGCCAATGTCGGAACTGGCCGCGTTGTAGATCAGCTTGTCACCGCACCAGATCCGCGCGATGCCATCGATAGGCCCTTCGCAGATGGCGATGATGAAGGTCGCCGAGTAGCTGAAGGTACGCGTCGGCGTGGTGCTGGCCCCGCCCTTGCCGCCGGACTTCTTCTTGTGCACCGTCTCCTTGAGCTTGTTGTTCTCAAGCCAGATCAGGTTGCCCGCCAGCGCGATTGTGCCGTGCACGTGGCCGATCTCGGCGCCGTAGGTGGAGGTTTGCACCGACAGGTCGCCCAGGCGCGGGCCTTCGGTCTCAGGCGCGGCAAACTTTCGGTCCAGCCAACCGGGCACGCCGAGGAATGTGGTATTGAACGCTTTGAACAGGATGGAGCCACGGCCGCCCAGCAGTGCGCTTGTGCTCATTCAGATGGCCTCACTCGGTACGCACGCATGACCCGGGCGCCCCACACCTCATCAAGGCGGTGAGTGACGACCCCGCCGTGCTGCTCGCTGGCATGGATGACATAGGGATGGCCGTCGATATCGCCGGCGTGGATTGCGATGTGTTGCGGGGACCGGAGCAGGCGCATCAGCAGCACGTCGCCGCGCTGGGCCTCACCGGTGGGAATGCGATCGAGCGAGGGCTGATCATCCAGCGCGCGTTCCAGCGTCCCGTCGAAGGGGTTGCGGCCGTAGCCGTTCTCGTCCTTGTAGGGAAGCCCGGCACGGTCCAGGCAGTAGGCCAGCAGGCCCGCGCAGTCCATGCCCAGCCCCTTCACCCGGCCCTGGTGCCTGAAGGGCGTGCGCGCGCACTCCTGCGCGTAATCCACGATATCCATCAGTTCCTCCCTACCTGCGTGTACTGCGACGGTGTCGGCACGTCATCGAAGCCGCCGAAGTTCTTGCCATTACCCCACTTGCCCGCGCAGTCCTCGGTGAGGCGCTTGCGGCAGCCGGGGAGCATTTCGTACTGGTCGCCCACCTGCGGGAGGTAGGAGAACGCCTCATGCACCTCGATCACGCCGGCGGCGTAGCTCTTGATCTCCAGAGGCTTAAGCCCGGCGTTCAGGCCGGTCAGGAACCGTATGGCCCCGTTGCCGAAGTAGTCGTCGGGCTCGGTGCGCGCGGCGTCGGTGAATACGTATTGGGAGGCCACCGCCGTAGCAGTGCCGGTGACCAGCAGGTTCTCGAACACCGGCCCGTCCGGCGCGGCGCGCGGCCCGGTGCAGCGACTGCGGAACGAGCGCAGCACCGTCCCGTCCAGGCTGCGGTCCAGGAACGTGTAGTCGCACATGTTCCCGTAGGTGCGCGCCGTCTCCTGCGACAGCAGATCGATCACGCCCATCAGCTCGGCCTTGTAGCTGTTGTCGTCGGTGATGGTCGTCTTGCCCCAGAACATCAGGCTCAGCGGCTCTTCATCCTCGACCGGCGCGGCCCAGCTGGTAGCAAACAGGTAGACGCGGGCATTGTCGTAGACGCCCGAGGTCAGATCGGCCCGGCTGATAGCGCCGGCCGATAGGATCCCTTCCAGGTCGACGCTCGCCGCAGCCAGGCCGCTCTCCGAGCCTAGGCCCGAAAACTCGTAGCCGTTCTCGGTCAGGTATTCGGCACCATTGCCCATGATCAGCGGGATCGGGTACCCGGCAATGCGCACCGGTGGAGCACCCTCGGGCACGATGCGGACGCAGTAAACCCGCGTCTGCCAGTCGGCAACGTGTGCTTTCATCAGGGAAGCCTTACGGGTTGAATATTTCGATGATCTGGATGCCGTCGGAGGTGAGCACTCCGTGGCCGGGGAAGCCGGTCGAGATGTCTGAATTGAAGCGACACGGGATGTCGAACTCACACCCCGCCGTCATTTGCTCGCCATCCAGGGGCAGGTTCTGGATCTGGCCGCCGCTGGCGTAATCGCTGAATGACGAACTGTCGAGGTCCAGGGTCAGGGTGTTGGTGGTGGTGCGCGTCACAATTGCCCGGCGGCCGTTGATCTGCGTCATGCCCTGCACACCGTACAGCGCGACCGATTGGCCTGTGGTGAAGCTATGCGCCGGAGCCGTGACCACCGCCTGCGCAGCCTTTGTGATCGCTGTGATGCTGGACCTGACCAGGCCTGGAAGCCTGACGAGACCGGTGGTGTAATCGATGGTCACCTGATCATTCGGAATGACCTGACCGCCGAACGCGATCTTAACCGTCCCGGCGACCGGTTTGCGCAGCCTCCGCCGCGCCGCCTGCGGATCTGTCGGGCTGCCATACCAGCGCATCAGCTGGTAAACGCCGGGCGTCACCAACTGCATCGGCTGATCCAGCGCCGTCGGTGCCAGGATGTAGGCGTTCGTGGTGAAGTCCTTGAAGTCCTTCACCCGAAAGCCGCGGTACATGCCATTGGCGCGCGCGTAGAGGTTCAGCACCTTGTCCCGCACGAAGCCGATGTTCCGCGCGTACGAGATATCGTAGGACAACCGCACGAACGGATGCCTCAGGCTTCGATACTCATCGCCGCCGACTGTCTCAACCGTGGACACCGCATGATCCTCGGAAAAGCTGCCCCCATAGCTGATCGTGGCCGGCAGCCTTTCTTCGAGGAACTGTGCCATCAGGTGTGTCTCCTTGCTCTGTCAATGGCCCGCACGGTATCCCTCGATGCCTGAGCGCTGCTCTTTTTGGCCTCGCTTGCACTGCTGATACCTGGGTAGCTGTTGTGCTGGGTGATCTGGATCGGGTTACCTGCCCCAGAGGACACCGGCGCGCGGCTGGCTGCCACGATCGGCGCCGCGCTGGCAGTGATGTTGCCGCTGCGCAGCGCCTCAAGGTTGCCGACACCAATGCGCGATGTGGCCTGTGCGTCGAAGACGTATTCGCCGCGGTGCACAGGGCCGGCCACCTCGTCGCGGCGACCGTTGCCGGTGTAGCCGCCATCCATGAAGCCGACCCCTGCGATGGAGGCGATGTTGGCCGCGGTGGCCACACCTACCGCTGCAGCAGCGACGAAGTTGAACGGGGGCGGGAACGCAGCAAGTGCCTTTTGCGCAGCGAGGAAACCGTCAACGGTGGCCTGGGCAACTGCCGCAGCTTTACCGATCGCGGCCAGCTTCTTGTTCTCGGACTGGGTCAGGGTGGCCAGCGTGCCGAAGAACTCCGAGGCGTTCTCGAGGGAAGCCTTGTTCCGCGCGTCTTCGATCTTGGACTGGTTATCTTGGGACTGCTTGTTGATATTTGAAACTCGCTCGAAGTACTTATCCTCGTTGAGTTCCTTAAGGTCGAAATAGGCCTTCTGCTTCTCAAGCTCTTTCTGGCGCCAGTCGTCCAGTTCCTTGGCCGCCTTGTCGAGCCTCGTTATTTCGCTCGCCGCACCACCGACAACAGCATCGAGTCCAGCGGCCTCAGGTGCCTTGCTGACGCCTTCGACTGTGTCAGTCTTTTGAGAGGCACGCAGATTAACGTCGCGGATCTTCTTCAAAGTTTCCAGGCGCTTCAAGGCTTCGACGTTACCCTCGCGCTCGTACTTCAAGCGCTGCTCGGCTTCTAGGATGCCGGACTCAGCAGCGTTCGCTGCCAACGCCTGACCGGTCAGCTTGAGCAGCTCGATACGATCCTTCTCGGCCTGTTTTACTGCCTCAATACCCTTCTGCTGCTTTGTGATGCTAGCCTCAAGATCGGCGTTTCTCTTGAGCTGGGCGCGGATGAGCTCCTGATTCGCCAGCAAAGATTTCTGCTCGGCAGTCAGTGTTTTCTTTTCCTTGATGTCGGCTAGCTGCTGCTCAAATTTGATCAGAGCTTGGGCCTGAGCTCCGATTTTCTCAGAGCTGAGCGACTGCTTGTCGATAGCAGATTCTTGCTGTAGCAGGACGGCATATTGCTGTTTGGCATTGTCCAGCGCCTTCGTGCCTGCATCCTCCGTGTAAGCCTTTGCCTTGGGAGTGCGCTTGTCTTTGATGCGATCATTGATTCCTTTCAGGAGGCTGTCATAGGCTCCGCCGGAGAAGTTCTTGCCGTCGAAGTCCACTCCGTCGAGCAGTGGGCTTTTCGTGCCCGTCCTTTCAGATGCCTCATACAGTTCGAAGAACTGCGTCCTGAGGTCCTTGATCGCCTTCGTGCGGCGCGCCAGCGGGCTGACGTTGTCCATCTGTGCATCGAGGCCTTTCTGAAGATCAATCAGCCGCTGATTGGCTTTGTCCAGCTCCGATTGCTCTTTCGTCTGCTCCCCAGTCAGCTTGATCTGCCCTTCCAGGGCTGCCGCCTGAGCTTCGTATCCAGCCAATACCTCATCACGGGATTTCAGGCCGTTGGTGAAAAAGGATGGGATCGCCGACGTGAGCGGATTGTCCTGGATAAACTTGATCTGCCGGCGCACCAGCTCCAGCTGCTTGGTGGCGTCAGGGAATATCTCGCCGCGCACCTCTGCATAGGCCCGCTTGGTTGCCTCTTTGATGTCGTCCCATACGCGCTCAATGTCAGAAAGCGATTCGCGGTAGCGCTTCAGCCGGCTCTGAGCGTTTTCGTTCAGTGTGGCGCTGAGTGCGTCAAGCGCTTCCTGCGCACTGCCGTTGTCTTCGATGGCCTTGATGGACTGGTACTGCTCGTAAGTGATCAGGCCGTACTGCTGACTGATGTTCTCGGCCGCGGTACTTGCCGAGCGCCCCATGGAGGCGAAACCCTTCGCTACCTCATCTGCTCCCTTACCGGTAAAGGTAGCGATCGCGGCAGACGCCTCTGTCAGGTTTTGCATCTGGTCAGCGCTGACCTTTCCGCTTTCGGCCAGGGCAAGCGCAGCATCGCGGGAGGCGCTGAAGTTCTGTGTGACGTCAGCGGCGCGGCGAGCAACTGCCTGCAGGCCATCAGCAGTCAGACCTGCTGCATTGTTTCCTACCGATAACGCTCGATTGAATGCGGACGCTTCGCGCTGACCGTCAATCCAGGCGTAGACTACTGTGCCGATGGCAGCCGCTGCGATACCAGCAGGTACAGCGATTGAAGCAATGCTTGCCGCCGAAACCTTCGCCTCAGCGCCGAGTTGGGTAATGGCGCGCAGACCGCTACCCACATCGCCAGTCGAGAGGGCATTGCCGAGCTGAACGACGTTCTCTTGCGCCTGCCTAGTATTGAGCCCCAGGCGCGACATGGCTGATGCGCCCTTGTCGAGTTCGGAGTGCTGGGAGTCGATCTTCGACAACGCCGCATTGTACTGCTGCTGTGTCAATTTACCCTGGTCGAATGCCTTGCCCAGGCTTTGCACTTGACTGTCGAGCTTTGACAGCTTCGCTTGAGCCGGATCAATCGCTGCGAGGAGGCTGTTTAGGGCTTTTTGCTCGTCCAGCGTCGACTTGACCAGGGCGACCTGCTGCTTGTCCAGGTCTTTGGTGATCCTTGCGAACTCGGATTCATTGTAGGCGCCAGCCTTGGTGAGGCGCGCCAGGCTATCGCGCTGCTTGGCCAGCTCCTGCGTAGACTTCGCCCCTTGCGAAAGGGACTTCTCCAGCGCATTGATCTCGCCCATCAGCCCAGTCGTGGACTGCTCTGCACGGTCACCCGCAGCTGTCAACTTGTCGAGGTCAGCGGTCGCCTTGTCGGCACCAGTCGTGTCGATTCTGATGCCAAGTTCAGCGATGTTCATGTTTTCTCCGGGCATAAAAAAACCCGCCGGAGCGGGTTCAGTTGGGTATTCGTTTCAGCTCAGCAGCTTGGATTTCTCCAGCTGGTACTCCTGCTCAGTTAGCGCGCCCTTTTCTTTCAGGGCGGCCAGCCGCTCCAGTGTCTGGTACTTGTCCTCACCAGCCACGGTCGAGGGTACCGAATCCTTCTCACGGATAGCGGACACCGACCAGATCAGCGCTGCGAGCCAACCGATGAATGTCCAGCCCAAGAACAGGTCCAGAAGGAATATGCCCGGCGCATTAGGATGATTGCGCTTGGAGGCAATCATTGCAGGCAGAAAATAGGCGAAGAACGCCAACAGCAGCAATCCAATGGAAAGCAATGGGCTCGACGGTTCCGTCACGTTGATACCTCCGTTCATGATGCGATGATTCTAGCATCTGTACGGATAGCCAACTATGCCGACCGGTCCCGCTCATCAGCCATCACACCCAACGCAGCAGCCTCCATGACGCGCACATCCTCGAACACCATGGGCCGGCGCTTCTTCTCGACCCCCACCAGGCGCATCACAACCGGTATGGACACGTAGTCCAGCCCCGTCGCGCCGCCCGGCCCGCTGCGCCACTGCGTGGTCATTGACTCGAACACGCAGAAGCTTGGCCAGTTCTCCGGCCACACGTAACACTCTTCCTGGGGTATCTGGTCGAGCGTCAGGCCGAACGCGCCAACCTCGGCAGCGCTGGGCCCGGCTTCGTAAAGCATACGTGCGGCCGCTTTCAGTTTCCCAGGCGGGCCTTGGTGTAGGCGTCGCCATAGGCTTGCACGATGGCGTCGGACACGCCCATGCAGCTCTTGACCAGTTCACGGATGTTCTCGTCGCTGAACTCATCGTCGAAGCCCCAGGAGACGACCAGGTCCTTCACCTGTCGCGCGCTGTTGTCGATCTCGGCGGCGGTGACCTCGGCGAGAGTCGGCTCCTTGCCTTCGAAGCTCTTGCGAAGCTGCTCGACCTGCTTGTCCCACTGGTCGTACAGCTCGGCGATTTCCTCGCGGTTGCGGTGTTTGAACGTCATCCCCACCATCGCAGGCTGGAGGCCGACCTGCGGGATAGGCACCTTCACGGTGAACGTGGTCGGTTGAGCGATCTTGAAGCTGGGCATGATCTGTCCTTACGCGGCCATGTAGCGGGCGATACGGCTGGTCAGCGAGATGGTGATGGTGCGAGTCATCAGCGCATTTCGGCCCAGAGTTGGGGTCGAGGTGATCGACACGAAGGCGTTGTAGAGGATCGAGGAGCCATCCGGCAGGTTCAGTCGCAGGACGCGGGCTTCCTTGTCCTCGTCGGCGGCTTCGACCACGGGCACATATGGCAGGGTCGGGTCGTCGGCGACCGTCAGCGTCATGCTGATCGGGTTCTTGTTGGTGGGGATCTGCTTGTCCTCGTCGTCTTCCAGGAAGCCGACAGTGAGGAACTGTTGCTCGCCACCGGTGGATGCCACATCGGTGATCTGCGGGATCTGCACCCAGCTGTCGACGGAGCGCGCACTGCCAGCGCCGCCGCCGGCGGTGTAGACCTGGGTGTTGAGGGTGTTGACGCCTTCAAGCGCGAAGGTGTTGGTCAGCGAATTGTCGACGCGCACCGCACGCTCGTTGAGGCGCGACCAGCCGGAGGTAACGACAACGATGTCGCCATCCTCGAAGCTGTGAGCGTTCGAAGTGGCCACGGCCGGGTTTGCGTTGCTGATCGCAGTGACCAGCGCCAGAGCGCTGAAAGTGGCTGCGATTTCCATGGTTGCGCCGTTGGGCAGACGAAATGCCATTGTGTTTCCCTCTATGCAGAAATGACAAAACCCGCACATGGCGGGTTCTGGTGTTTGCCCAACGGGCGAATTTAGATGGTGTCTGAGCGGTATCGGAAGGAGACCGGGACGGTGTAGGTGGCGTCCTCGCTGATGCCTGGGCCTGGCTCAACGGGCGTGTAGACCATGACTGTCATCCCATCACGCGTCAGGCGCAGGTTCAGCGGGAACAGCGCTGCCAGCTCGTCAGCGATCGCCTCGGCTGAGCCTGCACCCTTGCCTGCCGGTGTGACGATGCTCACCTGGAATATGCCGAGGTAGAGCCGGTGCGCGCCTTGCAGGTCCTGGCTATCGACGCTGGCCGGCAGAGTGAAGGCTGCCAGGTAGGTCTCGCCGGCTTGGGGTTCGAACTTGTCGCCCTGATAGGCGATGCGCAGTGCCGGTACCCGAGCGGCGGCCCAAGCCTGGAGTCGAGCCTCGTAGATCTTGCGTATCGTCGCGTGAGTCATACCTGGTTGTTCCTGATGGCTTCGTCGACGATCCGCTGGAATCGGGCCAGAGTGATCCGCACCATCCCTCCGGGCGCCTGAGCAGAGTGGCCGTACTCGAGCGGGATGGCGTAGGGCAGATTGTTCACGATGTAGATCTGCTGACCTGGCCGAAAGTCGTTGAATGCGGCCACAAGCGATTCGATCGTCTCGCGCCCGCTTGGGTCGAGATCGTCAAAGGTGTATGGCTCAATGAAGTCCAAAGAGGCGTGCCAGTTGGCCCTGAATCGGCCGGTATCCACTGGAGACATGCGGATCAGCGAGTTGCCGATCTCTATGGCCACTTCGCGTACTGAGGCATTGATCGCCGCATTGGCTTTTTCTGCAAACTCGGCCAGCTGCAGTCCGAAGCTGCCCTGCTTGCCCGCGTACTTGCTCATGAGCGCACCTGCAGCTCGTACAGGATCGGCGTGCCGGCCGGGTTGATCTCTTTCACCGGCGGGATGATCGACCAGGTTCGGCCTTGGGCCGCGACCTTGCTCAGAAGGCCGGGCGCCGATCCAAGGCCCTGCGCGGCGATCTTCAGCTTCTTGTCGCCGAACTGGATCAGGCTGTTGGTCTGGAACTCGTAACCGGTGAAGTCGAGCAGGATGCCTTGCGCGGTGCGCTCCACGACCGTGTCTGGGCCGTTCTGGCTTGTTTCGGGGTCATACTCACCCGGCGTTACGTCCAGGATGATCACCGGCTGGCCGAACTCAGTGATCAGGTCGAGAGCCACTGCGGCCATCTCGTCGTAGAAAATGGCCACGTCTGCTCCTTATATTTAGATCACGTCAGCGTTCTGCTTTAGCGCACGGACTCGAATAATGCTGCTCAGCGATACACCATAGTGCGCAGCAGCCTGCTTGATAGTTAACCCAAGCACGTTTTCCCGAATCTCGACAACATCTTGTGTGGTCAGCTTGCGCTGCCAGTTCTGGACTGTTTTGTTATCTGTTTGGTGTTTGTACTTATCCGACTGGTTGGCAACTGGTGTAGCCCAAGCAAGGTGCTGTGGGTTTATGCAGAGCGGATTGCCGCAAGAGTGGGCTGCTTCGAACTCGCACGAAGGTGCCGGACCGTGTAATTTCTCGCAGACAATGCGATGAACAAGCCTGGGCGCCCCGCCGATATTGATTTGGCCATAGCCGTGGCCGCCTACGGAAAATTTCCAAATCAGACAAAGTTCAGATTTCGAATCACATGCTGCATCCAGCATCCGTTTTGGCGCGCCGCGCTCAGTGCCATTTGCAGTGGTGCTGCCGGACTTCCGTTGCCGTTGATAGTGCAGTCCGCACAATCCGCGGCCGTAATGCTTTCTGGCGCAGCCGCTTTCGCTGCAGACCTTATCTGCTTCTGCCATTTCATACCCCTACAGTACGAACCCTAACTTGGAGGTGCGGCAGGCCGGTTAGGGGCCGGCTCTTCGGGGATCAACCTAGCCGCCCGACCATTATATCAGGCGCGGACGGCGAAGAGCCCCCGCTTGAGTAGGTAATCAGCGAACTGCGAGCGGCTGGGCCGGTCTGGCGCCGCCGGCAACAGTCTGCTGCTGGTGCTGCTGATCGCGGCGTACTCACGCGTCACAGCGCCTTCGACACGCTCCAGGGTGACCGCGCCCTTGCGCGAATCAACCGGGTCAACGTCATCGGCATGGATCTCGGCGGCAAGCGCCATCTGCCCGTACTGGATACGTGCAGGAATGTAGTTGGAAGGCTTGATCTCGGTATCGACGATCACGTCCTTCCGGGGCCAGGCCAAGGCCTGATCCGGGTTTGTTCGGCGTCCTTTCCACTTCATGCCATTCATCGCCAAGGCGGCCCGGCGCAGCAGCGCCTCCTGCGCCACCTCATCGGCCGGAATGGTCACGCCATACATCATGGCGTAGCTGACCAGTTCCTCCGCCGTTGAGTAGCTGTCGGCATTTGGCTTGCCGGTACCGTCCTCGATGATGAGCATGGATTATTCCTTCGTGGTTTTCCCGGCCTTGGCGGCCTCGGTGTTCTTGCCGCCGCCGTTGTTGCGCGCCGCGGTTTCGTCCGAATCAGTGCGGACCGAATCCACACCACCGGTTTCGCCAACGGTTTGCGGGCCGACGGTGATATTACCTTCGGAACCACCGTAGCCCCAGCGCGCTTTTACGTTCGGGTCGATGTGCTTGTCTTTTTCAACTGCCATGATCTTTCTCCTTCAGAGCTGCCGGCCCCGGGCGGGGCCAGCTGTCGGTCAGGCCGATACGGTGGAGGTTACGAACGCCAGAGGGACCTGCTTGCGGTCGAACTTGCGCTCCCAATTGGTCGCCAGCGCCAGGTCCGACCAGTTCGCCGAGATTGGACGGCTGGTGGTAGGGGTGCCGGTGATGGTGCTGCCAGTGAACGAGAAGCCCAGCGGGTGCACAACGAAGTTGCGACGGCTCCACAGGGTTTCGGTACCGCCACCATTGCCGCGGTCCGGGGCGCGCTCGTATTCCAGGCCGTCTTCGCCTTCAGGCTGCTGCTCTTCGTAGCCGATTGCGCCAGGGCCGAAGATGACGGAGAGGTACTTGGCAGTTGCACCGGTGCCGATCACTGGCATCGAGTCGTCTACCACGACGCGCATGCCCTGGAAGCGACCGAACTCGGGGATCTGGTCGGCCAGCGGGGTGAAGTCGATCAGGTTGAGGATCTGCAGTTCGGTCTGCACCGCCGAGTGCATTGCAATGACGCTCAGACCGCCCAATTGGCCGGAGTAGTCACCCATGGTGGCCTTGGCGCGGATGATGGAAGCAGCGTTGATGGTGCCGCCTGCATCAACGACCATGTCGCCACCGTTGGACGCTACGTTGTCGTTGTAGATGCCGATGCTGGTAGCGATGGTGCGGCGCTGGGCGACACGCTGCCAGTAGCTGGTCAGACGGCCTGCCACGAATTCCAGCGGATCCTGCTTGGTGATGTTCTTCACCAAGTTCATCGCGTTCCAGCCTTCGTTGAGGTAGGCGGCGCGCGCCTGCATGGAGGCGCTGGTGACCGACAGCGGCACCGCGATGTCGGTGTACACGTCGTTCGAGTAGTTCGACTCGATCGAGGCGTCCAGATCGACCCACCACGGAATGGTGAAGGTGTTCGATGGACTGGCCAGAAGCTGGGCCATATCCGAGTTCATCGCGAGGATGCCGGACTGGAAGAACGCGGTGCGCTCGGAGGTGTTCACGTTGATGTAATCCCGCAATTCGTCGCGGAAGATCACATCGGAGAGGATGGTTGGCATTGCTGATGTCCTTTACTTTGCCTTGGCCGCGGCGCTCAGGCGCGCGTGCTCGGCGGGGTTGGTTCGGCGGAGCTCAACGCGCTCCATGCCGCTCATTTGGTCCCACGTTTTCGCGGCCCCGCCGCTTTTGCCACCGCCGGCCCCGCCGCCAGTAGCCCTGCTTGCTGCAATCAACGGCGCCAGAGCGGCATCGTTGAACAGTTGTTCCTTGAATTCGTCGACCGTCAGCGCAGATGGGCGGCGATCGATGTCGAGCACGATCACGACAGGCTTGCCGTCGCGGATCTCCATGCTCAGGCGTGGCTCGATCAGCTGCTGCAGGACGGCGGAAGAGCCATGCACAGCAAGCTCACCGGCCAGGCGGGCAGCAGTGGCGCCCACAGTCAGCGCGTGGATCTGCGCCTGAGCAGCGGAGAGGGCTGTGTCCTTCTCGCCCAGTGCCTTGGTGTGCTTCTCGTTCCAGCTGCGCTCCAGCGCTTCGGTATCGCCGTTCTTGCGAGCGGCTTCCTCGGCGGCCAGGCGGGCAGCTTCCTCGGCCTGCTCGCGCTTGGTCTTCTCGTCCTTCTTCTCCCGCAACAACTCGTCGACCTTGGCTTTCAAGCCCGCGGTGTCTTCGGGGGCAGGCAGCCCTTCGATCACCAGCACGTAGTTTTCACCCTGGGCCTTGTAGAAGGCTTGCAGGGATGGCTCCAAAGCGTCGTAGGCGGCCTTGTCGATCAGATATTTCATGTTTGTCCCCCTGGGACTGGTGTGCCGGCTCAGCCAGCGGGTCAGATGCCTGCGCGCTCGAACGCCAAAGGCTCTAGGGCCTTCATCTGCTCGAGGTTCAGCGGTTTGAAGTTGCGGTCGAGCTGGAGCTCGGAGAATCGTTCGGTGGTCAAGCCGCCATTGCGGAACAGGGCGCCGCGGGCCTTGCCGATGGCCTGATCCTGGAATGCTGCAGGCTGCTTCTTGAGCCACTCGTAGTAGGTGAGGTCAGCACTGACCTGGCCTGGCCCGTCAGCGCCTTTCGAAGCGCGCGTGGCGCCTTGAGCGAACAACTCGCTGAGCCTGGTCACCATAACGAAGGTGGTTCGGCAGTTCGGATGGAATGGCGGCCGAGGCCCCGAATCCACCGGGAACGTCTTGCCGTCTAGCGTCCTGCAGATCTGACTGGTCTTGCTGTCGAGTGTGGCCACCAGCTCGATCCTGGTCACGATGTCGGTGTTGGCCTTGGCCGTCTCCATGCGCGCCTGGGTGGCAACGTGCTGGATGGATGTGCGCACCACCGTCGTCGCGTTGCGGTCTGTGACAGCCAGGATTCCATCTGAATACTTCAGCGCCTTGGTGCCGCGAAGGCGCTGAATGATCTGGCTGTTGGTCTGCCCTTCGAAGAATCCCTGCCGGATCGCACCGGTTACCCGGTTGCGCTCGGCAGTGGTCCAATCCTTGATGAAGGGCTCCAGAAGCTTGCCGCCATCTGCCCCACGAATGCTCAGAGGGTTGGTGAGGATCGCTGACCTGATTGCAGCCGCCGTGGGCACCACTGCTTCGACGCTCACGGTGATAGGTGCTGCCTTGGTCAGATTGGTCGCCTCGAACTGGGCCTCATAATTGGCAAGGTCCACCAGGTCAAGCGTCAGCTGATCCGTGAATCGGCCGAAGATACCCAAGAGCAGAGCGCCTACCTCGTCCAGCAGCCTATTGAGCCGCTCAATCGTGTAAGTGCTCAGGTCACCACGATTGAGCCGCTGGCGTAGCGATCGGTCGATCTCCTTGAGGAATGGGGCAAACTTCTCCACTTCCGAGGCTTTCAATCGCTCCAGAAAGACGGCGTTGCGGATCGTGGCATCAAGTATTGCCTGCTGCTGCTCCGTCATCTTCGTCTTCCTCATCATCCAGGCCCAGGCTTGCCGTTTCAGCCTCAAGCTCGCCACGGATCTGGTCGTCGGTCTTCTCTGGGTTGATCACGCCGCGATCGCGCAGGTACTGCCAGAAGTCGGCAGCCGGTAGGCGCCCGCCCTGCACAGCATTGAACAGCGCAGAGAGGATGGTCGCGTCCAGGGTGATCTGGCTGAAGTCCTGGTTGAGCTTGTACTCAGCCTCACCGGACAGGCGCATGAACTGCTGCATCCAGGCCAGGCACTGGGTGTAAGCCTCGCTTACGTTGCTGACGACCAGCGACAGCACGCTGTGCTCAGCGGCGCTTTCGTTGTCGGCCTGCGTGGCAGTCTTCACTGCGCTGCCGCGTTCGATCAGCCGGGCGCCCAGGGCAACCATCTGGCTTTCCTTGGCGTCCATGGCCTCCTTGGCCAGTGTGTTGGGTTGAGCCTGCAGCATGCCGCATGTGCCATTGGCAGGTAGCAACCACGGCGCACGCGCACCGAGGTAGATCCCAGTCTCTTCCAGGTGATCCCGCCACTGCTCGTCCAGGCCCGCCATCCACGGCTGAGGCTGACCGACCAAGTAGCTGGCCTCCTCGTAGTCGGCGCTGTTGCGGTAGTGGCCGATGTTGATCTCGGCCATGTCGTACAGCGGCGCGTCGTCAATGCTGGAATCGTTGTTCTCGCTGCCCACGAAGATGAACGGAATTACCCGCCATGGTTGACCTGCACCATCGAGCGGGGTTTGCACCTCGGTCGCCGCAGTCCAGCCACCCTCTTCGTCCCAAAGCTCCTGCTGATAGACGCCCTCATCAGTCAGGCGCAGAACCCGGTATTGGTCTTTCGCCTCAACGCCGAAACCATCCTCGGTTTCTTTGTCGACCACTTCCTTGAGCACGACCAGGCTCAGCAGGTACTGACCGCCAACCTTGCGAGCCTTCCAGTTGATGATCGACTCAGCGACGTAGCTGGCAACGGTTGGCCGGATACCGCTGGCAACGCTGTCAGCGACGCTCACAGCGCCTGATTCAACCGTGGGGTAGTCAACCAGCAGGCCGTGACGGCCAACCTCCAGCAGATGGCCAATGACGGCTTGGGACTGCTGGTAGATGCTCACGCCCTGGCCATCCACGTCCTTTGCGACGTAGTCGAGCGCGGCCGGAACAGTCAATGTCGGCCAGGTGCGGAAGACTGCACCCACAAGGCTGTTCTTCGTGCGGCCGGTGGCGTTGTAGAACACGGAACGAGCGATGTAGCTCAGGTACCGCGCCTTGTTGTCGTCCGATGTATCGCCCGGGTTTGGTCGGGGCAGGTACAAATCGCCGCGGTGCTTTACAGTTTCGGAGCCCTTGCAGACGTCACGCACCAAGCGCCAACGCGATTGGGCGCCGTCGTATTCGGTGCGTTTGAATTGGACGTCTGGCATCAGCGTGCGAATCCCATCTTGATTGATTTGACCGGCTTGCGGGCGCTCTTGGCGACAGCGAAGTACCGGAAGGCGTCAGAGCCGTGCGAGGTCCAGTCGTGAAGCGGTTTGTCTTTCCAGCAGCCACGCTTGTCGTCCCACTCCTTGCGGTAGTTTTCCAGGCACGCGATACCCTCCTCGCATTTGGATTCGTCGAACGCGCAGTGGGGAAGGATCTCGCGGACCTGCTCGATACCGTCGTTGATGCCGATCTTCGGCACCACCTGGAACGTCATGCTGTATTTCTGGCCGTCGATCTCATAGCCCTCGCGGGCCAGTTCCCGCCGGGTCTTGGCATCGCTGCCAAACTCGCGGTTGTCGATGTCGTGCGGCCCCCAGTGCTCGGAGTAGGTGTACCCCTTGTCCTTCAGCACCTTCATGTAGTGCCGCAGGCCCTCGCCGCTGTTCTCGTAGTAGTCGATGAGGTGGTACTGCTCGCCCACCTTGCGCACGAACCAGATAGCCGTGGAGTCGCTCACACCGATGTCCCAGAAGGTCATCACCGGCAGGTGTCGGTTGTCCGGGATCACACCGATGCGCTGATCGGTGTAGAGCTTGTTGAACTGCTGGGCGTAATACGCGCCCTCGATCGACTGCTGGAACGCCTCGGCCGGTATCGACGGGTATTCCCGTTTCATGTCGTCGCCCAGCGTCCGCTCTTTGGCTGCGTACCAGGCGCGCTGACCGGGGTTGGTGACAATGCCGTGCTTGGCGCAAAGCTCGTCGAAATACTTGGTCAGCCGGTCCGGGATGATCGCGGTAGAAGGGTCGAGCCAGTAGCCCTGATTCTTCCACCAGCTGAAGAAGAAAAACTTCCAATCCAGCTGACCCAGCGGGACGCCGGAAAGGTGCTGCTTCTCGGCAGCCTGGCTGTAATCGAAGAAGTAGCCCGCCCTACCCTCTGCGGTCGACTCGATCGTGACAAAGCATTCAGCGGCCACCGCCTCGAACGCACCAGTGACTATCTCGCGCGCTTTGTGCGGATACTTGGCGCAGATCTTCCCGAACTCGGAAACGTGCAGGTAGCGCAGTGTGCCGCCCCGGAACGAGGTGCTGACGTAGATCGATCCGCCCTTGCTGAACACCAGCTCGCCGGCAGCGTCGTTGCTGGCCGGGTTCGCTGCCTTGATCTCGTTCGGCAGGTTGTCGTAGGCGTACTTCACCTTCTCCCGGAACAAGCGCTTGGCGTCGTTCAGGGTGTGAGCAATCAGGGCGCACTTCGCAGACTCAAACAGTGCTGCATCCAGCTGGATGATGCAGCACTCAGTGGTGAAGCCGAGCTGTCGAGCCTTGAGGATGATGTTGCGAGTGTGGATACCCTCGAAGTACTCGACCTGCTCGTCCGTCATCCGGAAGCGGACCTTCTTGCCCTGCTTGTCCGTGATGAAGTAGAGGTTGTTCAGTCGCCAGCGCTTGTCCCGGAGCAGCTTCAGATGCTCGGGCTTCATGTCAGGCTTCCTTCGATAGCTCGTCCATCAGAGAGGCCAAGGTATCAACTGTCTTGTCGCCCTCCTCGGTGTCGAGGTTATAGGCCTGGCGTTCGCCCTTGATGACCTTGAGCTGGGCGTCGACGCCAGCATTGAGCGAGCGGGAGAAGTCGCCGAGGTTGTCTTCGGTCACTTCGATCTCTTGCAGCGCGGCGCTGAGCTTGTTTGCAATGCCACGCCACTGAGCCAAGTCGATCCGGTGAGCCAGCACGACGGCAGCAACCTTGTCGGATGCCTCATCAATTATCTCAGCTTCGGTTACCAGTGGGTCTTGGTAACCCTTTGTGGTAACCGCATCGGTAACCTTGCGCTTGGCAGCAGCACGCACCTTGTCGGTGAGGTCGCGAGCCCATCCTTCCTTCTTGGCTCGCTTGGCGATCGCTACGTGAGAGATGCTGTTCTCTTCGGCGATGGCTCGAACCGAAAGCGACCCGGCCCGGTAGGCACGTTCAATCGCCTCCCAGTCGGGTTGCTTGGTTGTCATTGGGCTACCTGTAACTATGGAAATCTGAACTTAACGCCACGCATTGCAGTGGCGACCACCTTGTCCACGTCAGGCGTCATGCCAGCCATTGCCGCGAACGCGTTCACCGCGCTGATGTAGGGATTCACCCACCAGGCGATTCTGATGGTGACGGTGATGCTGGATGCGGCCATGGATCACTCCCCCGCAGGGTCGCCTTCAAGACGCAGCTTCTTGCCGTCGATGATGAACTTCACGGTGAGCTCCACGGCGCTGCACGGCAGGCTGACGATGGTCGTGCTGGATTGGCAGGGAAGAACCTGCCCATCCTCGGTGTGAAGTGCAAATGGGCGTGCCCTGATGGTGCTGCCAATCTCCCTGCGTCTACCGATATCTTCGAGCGATGTTGTTTCAATGCTCGGCTCTACCCGCTTGAGTATCAGCTTCATGATTTTCTCCGCGCCACAAAATGGCTGTGCTGAATCTGTGGCGCGATGATGGATTACAGCAGTACCCAGGTCGCCGCCAAGACAATCATGATGACCAAAAGCGTACCTAGACACTCCAGGTCAGCTGCAAAATCCATATCGCTATCGGACTCAAGATCGGTGTGTTTATTCATGGCAATAACTCAGCATCAGGTGAATATTGCTGAGATGCTAAGGCCGAAAACGAGTTCATTTCGCTGATCCGTTCAGGACGACCGGCAAGTCATTTTTTAGAGCATTGGCCGGCCTACTGATTCGCCCGATCCACCGCTTCGGTCGCCTTGTCGACGGCCTTGCTGGCGGTGTCAGCTGCCTGGGTAGCACTGCTGGCGGCCTGCTCGACCTTCTGGGCTGCCTCTGTGGCGCTGTTGGCCAACTTGGTCAAGCGAAGGTCACGCTGCTTCAGTGCCTCGTCATACGCGTGACGAACCTGGGCGACCTGGGCGACGTAAGAGCTGGCAAGCGACCACTGAGCTGCCTGGAATCCGAGGACCAAGCCCCCAGCAACCAACAGCACCGCAATCACCCATACCTCTACGCGCCTCCACCATCGGCGGGCGATGAATTCCATTGCGCATCTGTCCATCAGTTGGCGCCTCCGAGCTGGGCACGCAGCCGCGCAATCTCGGCGCTCTGACTGGTTACCTTGTCTGTGAGTTGGGCGACCTGGCCAGTGAGGGCTTCTATCTTCCCTTCCATACGGCCAACTGCGGCAGCGAGTTCGTTACGTTCTTTGGCAAACTGATCGGCACGAGCATCTGAAGCCTTGCGGGCCTCGCGTTCGGAATCGAGCAGTTCATTCAGGCGGCGGACGGTGCCGATGTCGGCGTTGTCCATGGCCCTGTCGGTTGCGTCCTTGGACAGGAATTTGCGCAACCACAGGAATCCACCCAGCAATACGGTGCCCGTGCCGCCCAGCCAGGTAGCTGTGCCTGGGCCGAGGTCGGTTGGGTCCATCTTTGCTCCGGTACTATTGAGGCCCTCGCTGAACATGGCGATCAGAGGTTCCGAGGGATTGGGTAAATCGTAGGCACAAAAAAGCCCGGAGGTTCGTCCGGGCTCGCTGTGTTTGCCAGAGGCAAAATATTAACTATGGCGAAATGATGCCGCCAGCCGCACGGGAAGTCAAGCGGCCTCTTTCATCTGGTAAATCACTGCGGCAACTGGGCTCAGTGCAAGCCGATCCAAGTCTTCGCAGCAGTCGAATGTCAGCCTCACAACCGACTCCCAATCCCGGTCCCAGTTGAAGGATTCGAGGCGGACGCCGTACTCGGCCATCAGCCACGAACGAAACCCCTCAGGCTTGCTCAGCGGATCTTCGTTGGCCGACTGACCGCCTTGGTGCATGTAGCGGTACCGGCGCATCACGCCCTTGACCACGTACTCGAGCTTTTCGCGCTTCGCCGCGGTCATGCGCTTGGACTTCGAAACGACCATGCCGAAGACCAGGCTCTCTGCTGCCTCGCGGATATCGTCATCCCGGTTGGCGGCGTACATGAACTCTCCGAACAAGCGAACCTGCGGGTGAAGCCGGGCGATTGCGGATTGGATGTGGCCTGCCAGCGCACTGTGCATCGCGTTATTGGCTGTTGGCCCGCGCTCGGTCTTCTGCACTACCACACCCAGCTGGACGACATCTGAGGTCTGGCCGGGAGCAGGGTTGTAGGTGCAGTCATGCCAGGCCTGGCGTGCTGAGTTGATGTTCATGCTGCTTTCCCCTTGAGCTCGCGGGTCTTGGCCCGGTAGGTGGCTGTGAGCGCTTTCAATTCGTCGATCATGTACTTCTTCGGCTCATGTGGGCCTTCCAGCCACTCCACTGCCTCAAGGCCGATCTTCTCGATCAGGCGAGGCCGGTATCCCAGCAGATTCCCGGACTGGCCCATGTTGCAGTTGCGGTTGCACTGAAGATGTACGTTCAATGGCTCAAATCTGAGCTCTGGAGCCGCAGCAGTTGTGCGGTAATGGCCTGCACAGTACTGCACGTCCGCCGTGGTGCCGCAGCTGATGCAGGGCTGCCCTGCGTCTCGCTCGCGAATCCACGCATTGAAGGCCTGTTGCGTGTCCTTGAGGTGATCTGCCCTGCTCTTCAGCTTCTCCTTCCGAACCTTGATCTCGCGGCGCTCGCGCTGCTCAATGGCCTTGCGTGCCCGATCCTGATTCGCCGGTGCGATGGCCAGGCCGCACGCCCACCCACAAACCTTCTGCCCGATCTGGGCCGGTATGAACTGGATTGCGCAGGCCGGATTGGCGCAGGTCTTCTTGCGGCGTTCTTTGATGGCGGTGCGCATCAGTACCGACCTCCCCAATGATCCTTGGCCGTCCACCGCACCTGATGCTCGCCGCCGAACGCCTCAACCCAGTCCAGAAGCTCGGCGCACTGCTTCACGGTCAGCTTGCTGGTGCGCTCGTAGATCACGTCAAAGCCATGACCGTCGACCGCAGGGATCATCTGGGGCTTGTCGCCCGACTCGCGCAGCCAGGCAGCAGTCAGAAGGCGCTTCCAGATGAGCACGTCCCATTTCTTGCCTGCGTGCTCGACCTGGCTCGCAATGTCGGTGAGACGCGCGTGGAGCAGCTTGTTCTGCTCGCCACTGCGGTCCAGGTCCTTGATCACGATCTTCTTGGGTTTGGTGAAGTCGGTGCCGTCGAGGAAGCCATTGAGCCGGCTGGTGTCAGCGCGGCTGCGCATGATGATCTCAGTCATGGCCGCACTCCTTGCCCATGCCGGCATCGATGGCGTCACGAAGCGTTGCGAACGGACCATCGATTACCCATCGGTTACCCTCGTGGACATCCGTACCGTAGGCCTCGCATTCCATCTCCAGACGATCCAGGCGGGCAGCATCCTTGCGCAGAGCCTCGACCTCGGCCTTGAGGCGCGCCATTTCCTGGGCAGCGCTGAATGCTGCATTGCAGATCCATTCGATCGGCGAATTACCGGTATGCCCGGGCCAGGGCGAGTCTTCATCGTTCCATTGATCGGTATGGTGGAAGGACTTACCGGCGCATGCTATGGCCGACAGGATCAGGTCGACCTCAGTCTGGCCAGTCTCGTTGAAGCTGTAGTAATAGGCGTCCATCCGCAGATTTTCATCGCTCATGGCGTCACCTGCAGGCCAGCGGCCTCAACGGCCTCGATCGCCATTTCACGAATTTCATAGGACGTCGTGCCGCCGCAGCAGTCGTATTCGCTCGGCAGATCCACCACCAGAGACGCTCGTGATGACAGCCAGCCCCACCAGGCATGTTGAACTCGGTCATCGCGATAAAACCCATTTGTGGGTGCGCCAACCTGATTGACTCTCAGCAGAGATGCGGACGGCCAATCTCGCTGCACTGCGCGCTCGAACTCATCACGCATCTTGTCGTTGCCCATCACTTCACCTCCGCCATAGGCCAGATACTGCGAGCCGTGGCCAGGGCCTCGGCGTAATCCATCGGTTCTCCGCCCATGCGAAATGGGTTGTAGCCCAGGACGGTTACTTGCCAGCTGCGCTTGGTCATGGGCGGGCCTCCAGGGTTTTGAACCAATGCCCATGGCAAGGAGTTGTTCTGGCCCACTCGAAATTTCCACCGGTGAGCGTTATCCATTCCTTGCAGCCCATAGCCTCCGGCTCGTCTTGAAACCAATACCACTCCCCGTCTTCATCCTGGGCAAGCCATTGCGCCCACTCTGGCGCATCAACCCAATGCGGCTTAGCCATCACGAAGCCCTCTTCCCAAATTTCGCCATCAGCAACGCACGCGCCGAAGCGCCGTCTGCTGGTATGCCCTGCTGAATAATCCGCGCCTGCGCCTGCCGATCTGCTCGCTCGTTGGCCAGCTCAAGCTCGCTCTTCTGGCTGTCGTGGCCGATGCCGGTCAGGATCTTGCCGTCGAGTGGCTGGCCGTCTTGGGCGCGGCGTAGGATCACTTCGTAGTTGCGGTCGAAGCGCTGGCGCAGCCCCTTGTCGTCCTGCTTGGCGCCGCGCAGATCGAACAGGCCGGTGGCCTTGGCTGCCAAGTGGACCGCTTCATGGCTGTAGGTGCCCATCAGCGCTTCGATCCATGCGTCAGCCACTGGCGGCATGCCGAAGTCTTCCGGGCTCGGCTTGCACAGGGCAATGAACTCGCCGACGCTCGGGGCGAATGGCTTCTTGGTCTTGCGGCAGTTCTGGATGCCGAACTCGATCTGCTCGAGCGAGCGGATACCCTCGGCGGCGAAACCCTTGATCCACTCTTCCTTGGCCGCGTTCAGCGCTTCGGTCGATGGCCACGCCTGGCGCCAGGCCGGAAAGATCCCGCGCAGCTTGCGGAACAGCGCGTTGACGACCTCGGTAGTTTCCGGAGAGACAGGGATCGCCTGGGTGGGCTCGACCGCCGGCAGATTAGTGGCTGCTGCCATCAGCTGGTTCACGGACTTCATGTCTTCACCACAAGACCGTCAGCCCATGAGGTGTCGTCGAAGTCAGGTTCGTTGCTCTGGCGGGCCGGGAACGGCCGGATGTTCGAGGCGGCGGCGCGGTTGCGGTCGTTCAGCACCCACTTGACCAGCATCTGCACCCATTCGGCCTGGGTATTCACCTGGCCGCGCGGCTCGTAATGAGCAGTGAAAGCGCGGCGCGCCTCTTCGGTGAACAGGTTCAAGGCCACACCCGAGTGCACGGCATAGGTCTTGAGCAGCTTTTGATCAGGCGCCCAGTCGAGGGTCATTTCGCTGGGCATGCGGGGGTCGACAGCTTCGTGCGCAGAGAGAGGGTTTTGATCTTCTCTTCTCTTCTCTTCTTTAGGTAACGCATTAGTAACGCTGCCAGCGTTACCTTTGGTTTTGTGAGAGGCGACCCTTTTGGCCGTCAAAGCCCGGTTCTTGGCGGTCTTGCCGTTGTGTCGATCAAAGTGAGGCAGGCTGATTCGGCCGTCGCACTCTTCCATCCAGCCAACCGATTTCATGTGATCGCAGAATCCGGTAACGCCCACGGCACGGTCGAGTAACTTTTTGCTAACGCTAGGAGCGTTACCTTTTTCGGTTTGTTGGTCGAACCATGCCCAAATGCGCATGAGCTTTCCCACCACCGCATCGGGATCAATATCGGCCAGGTCTGCTATCTGCGCTACCTCGGGCTTGTCCATAGTGGTGATTTCGAATTTGATCCAGTCTCCGGCCATTACGGACGTCCTTTGCCGATCAGATCGGCAAGCTCAAGGAAGCGATCCACGTACCAGTGAGGTTGCGTCTCGCGGGGTGATTGGGGGCTGGTGAGGTTCTTGCCGTAGCGCAGGCCCTTATCAGTGATCGACCAGAAGTGGACGGTTTGCTGACGGGAGTTTTTGCGCTGCATGGTTTTGAGGAAGCCGGCAGCGGCCAAGGCGTGATTGAAGGTGGCGGCCGTAGTGGGCAGGCCGTGATCCTTGATCAGCGCCGTGACCGCTTTGGTAGGCATGGAACCGCCGGCAGTGGCATCAGGTGCGGCGTCGATGGCATAGCCGGGCAAGAACTTCGGGTTTAGGCCGTTGTTCTCGGCGATCTTGGTGAGCATCAGCATCTGGCTTGATGGCGCAGGCTTAAGCAGGCGCGTGAAGCATTCGAGAATCGCCAGCTCGCCGATGACCTTGGTGCCATTGGCGTTGACGACCTGGCGGGCTCCTTCCTGCTGCTCAAGCTCGGCCCAGCGGCGGATCACAGCACGACGCAGCTTGGCACTGTAGCCCGTCAGCAGTGTGTCGGTCAGCTCACGGTCAAGGCGGTACTCGACCTGCTCACGGTTTTGGCCGTCCAGATAGATATGCTCAAAACTGAGCACATCTTCTTTCAGCTCAACCAGCATCGCGACAATGTCGCGCTTCACGTTGTTGTGGCGTTTCGCCGTAACAGTGGCGATCTCGCGCGAAGACATCGTGCGCGCCACATTTCCCGAGCCTGCGTTTTGTGGCGCGGGATGGGTATTGCTCATCTGCATTTGTGTGTGCATACTTACCTCACTCGTTACAGCATTAAGCCGGGCCGCAATCCCGGCTTTTTTGTGCCTGAAATTCAGGCAGCTCTTACCGACGCATCCATCACGTCCAGGCTCTCCCGAATATGCGAGATCTCGCGGCGGATCGTCGATTTGTCGAACTGGCAGACATGGCCATCTTCCAGTGCCGAATGAACAGCGATGGTCAGGTCGGCGAACTCCTTGCCAACGCTGATCATTGATTTGGTAAGTTCCTGAGGCTTGGGCGCTTGCTTGGCCACCAGCTCAAAGCCGAACTCACCTGCCAGGGTTTCCAGCGGGCGCATGTCACCGCTGTGCAGCAAAATGCCGAACAGGTGCTCGATGGTCAGGTGGTGGGCGTCGTTGTCTGGGTTGGCGCGCTGCAGCAGGCTGACATGGCCCAAGCCCATCTTCGCGGCAAGCGTCTTCGCTTCGTTATCCAGAACAGCGGCCTGGGTGGCGCGCAGAAAGTTTTCCATGCGTAAAACCTCGTTACTGTTTCAGTGGTGGCGCAGTGCCAACACGTCGAAAATGGGTCCATCAACTGATCAAGAACGTATCCATGACCGACTCATCTGAACTGCAGGGCGAGGTAGCCGCCCTTCGCTGCTTTGTGGCTGCCTTGGCAACCACCCTTCCCCTTTCGTCTCAGCTTCGGCTTTGGCCGGCGTTTGAATCTCTTGCCGATATGGTCAGGGACGGTCTTGATCGGGATGCTGCTCAAGGCTTCGAACGGACCACGGTTTCCCTTAGCTCCAGGCGAAGCGCTTCCGCTTAAGCCGCAGAAAGCGACTCGCTCGGATAAAGGTCTGGGCGTAGTTCGTGGCGGGAAATGCCGGTGGCTCTCTCTACGGTAAGTACGCGCTCTGCTGGAATACGGCCGGTTGCACACCACCGCTGAATGTTCTGAGGCGTGCAGCCGAGAACGCGGGCAAGAGCGGATTGGCTTCCTGCTGCTTCAGCTGCACGCACGGCTGCGTTCTGGGTCATGTCTGCCTCTGTCGGAAGAATTACAACCCAAAGTTACAACAAAGCCCGAAAACCTACAAGGCAAAATTGCAGTGAACACTACAACTGCCGGTTGTATCCTTCGGCACATGAAAACTACTGGCGAACGAATCGCTGCATCCCGCGAGAACAAAGGGATGAACCAATCTGAGCTAGCCCGGAAGCTAGGTGTATCCCCGCAATCCGTGCAAGCGTGGGAGGCGAACAAGAACACTCCTCGCCAACAGCGACTGAAAGCGATCGCCGAGGCGTTGAACGTCACCTCTTCCTACTTGATAGGCGAGTCCAGCGTTCCGCATATTGGCTGGGCTAATGTGGAAGAAGGTCCTCCCATCACATCACCCATTCGAAGGATCGATATCGTGGGCACCGCACAGCTTGGCCAGGGCGGCTACTGGATCAATCTGGAGCTTGCAGAAGGATTTGTAGAGACATACTCCCGTGATGAGGATGCCTATGCCCTTCGCTTGAAGGGTGATTCGATGTCGCCGGCGATCCGCGATGGCTGGGTTGCCGTATGCGAGCCCAACCACCGCCTGGTCCCAGGTGAGTATGTGATGGTGACCACAACCGACGGGCAGAGCATGGTCAAGGAGCTGCTGTTCGAGAACGACGAGGCGGTCAGCCTCATGTCGGTCAACTCGGCCTACGGCGAGCGCCGGACCATCCCGCGCAAGGAGATCGACCGCATCCACTACGTGGGCAATATTCTAGCGCCAAGTAAGGTTCTAGGACGCTATTGAGCGGCCAACCACGGCTGTGACAAGAATGAAATCCAGGCGCACCAAGGCAGGCATGAATGATCATAAACTTTAGAGATGCCGTTCGTTTTTTCACGACCGTAACACCTGCCGGTCATTGTCCCATGTGTAAAAACAATAACTGGGGCATAGCCATTCAGGAGGAAGACAAAACCCTGTGCTACCTCACCCTTTCAACTAATCAGCAAAATGGCATTAGGTCTTACGATCTCCATCTTACCTGTAACGACTGCGGCTATTTGCGCGTGCACAGAGCGAAGGCTCTGAAGGCTTGGATTGACAGCAATGAAGAAGATCCGGGTGAGCCGGTATGACTTTCGTGCCCGTCGTTGTGGATGAGACCAACGCTCCGAAATTCACGAGAGATGACAGCACGAGGAAAAAAACCGATACTCGTGATATGAATGACATAAGCCGTGACGAACTCGATGCGAAGCTATCCGCTGTTGAAGCGCGGATGGATCGCCGTGTTGCCGATTTTCAAAGCGACATGCGCCAGGTTGTCAGCGATTTTAGGCTAGAAATTCAGCCCATAAAAAATGTCAAAGCCAATATTTGGGCTGCCACCGCTGTCATGGTTGGCACGATCATCGCTGTGGTGGGGCTTTCGTTTGCAGCATTTGATTCAGGGCGCGAGACTGCAGCGCTCGTGCAAGAGGCGAAGCAGCAGACTACCGAGACCAGACAGCTTCTTCAGCAAATCCAGGCTCAGCAAAGCTTCCTGCAAGCCCCGGCGCCCACGAAGCAGTAGCATCAGGTCGGGTCAATCACCCGGTTTTTATCTTCTGACTGCCCCGCCCCACAGAAAACCGCCTTCGGGCGGTTTTTTTGTGTCTGCGTGAAATAATTACAACTTTAGCTTGCAGACTACAATTCTTGATTGTAATGTTCTCTCCAACAGGACGCAGATGCGGACTGGAGAGGACTGAAGAGCCCTCGCCGCTCTTTAACAATCCGCGCAACACGAACAAAGACGGCACCGCCTCTACGGCGACCGGAGATCAGATAGCCCCGAAAGGCTACCAACGCGAGGCGCACCTCGACGGCTGACTAGAGCGAAAGGCTCAAACCGAGTGAATGACCCGCTATGCGGTGCCAGCGGAAACCGAACGATTTACTGAAGCGCCTGGGCGACCGGGCGTTTTGGTAAGTGAACGGAGGAAGTGAGATGGATGATGAAAAGCGCATAGACGCGATGATCGCCTTGCTGCGCAGCATGAAGGTTGACCGCAAGCGACAAGCCAAGCTCAGCGCTGTGAGCTACCTGGATCTAACGCCCAAGCAAGCAGAGAAGCGAAACGCAGATGCCGACTGGATTGGCATGGAGCAGATAAAACGAGGGCACGAACTGCATGCGCTGGCAGTTGAATTGGGCTTTGCTGAGCGACGTAGCAGCTACGAGTCAATTGAGCTGCGAGACAACTGGCATAGGTTCAAGTACACACCGAGAACACCAGCCTGACCCACCCGTTGGCATTCGCAAGAGTGCCCATCGGCCTGCGCATTGATCCCGGGTAGGGCTTGCCTCCGGTGCCACTAGATGGCGAATGCGCAGGACCGATGCGGACGATTCTGCACCGCGCAACGCGGACCCCTGCATCAACCCTCCCCCAACCCATACGACCGCATCGGCGGGTGCCAGGCTGGCTCTTCACGCCCAGCTTGGTCCCTGTTGCCTGGCATCCGACCAATGCGGTCAGAGGATCACTCATGGAACCTGGATATTGCGAAGGTGAAGCCTGCGGTCGTGAAGGCTGCGCGGGCGTTATCGGCGAGCACAAGGTTGTGAACTGCAGTTGTCACATCAATCCCCCCTGCGGGGCATGCACCGCGCCACGCGGCTACTGCGAGGCTTGCGGATGGGAAGAGTCGGAAGAACCAGCTCCCGAGCCACAGCCATTAAGCCAGAAGGAAAAGGATTTTTGGAAAGCGCAGGCCGAAGAATGGGAGCGACTTAGGAATGCCCCGCTGGATAACACGAAGGTCAGTTGGCGCTATGCCCCGCATACCAACGCCTCAATGATCAAGGAAGGCGTATACCCCGAAAGCATAAGCCGCGAAGAGGTTGAGCGAGAGGTAACTGGCACCTTCGGTGGCCGGTTCGAGCGTTTCGGCAACGGCCACTTCAAGTACATCGCCTACACCGACTAACCCACCGAGGACCCCACCATGGCCAAACGATTGGAGAAACTTCCGCGCCGCCGCTCACGCCAAGCTTGGCCACGGTCGGCGGTCCAGCAGTGCTTTGACGTCGCATTCAGCCACACCGCCCGAGCGCGAAGCTTCTTGGTCGCTTGCGATTTCAAGTACGCCCAGCAGTGCCTGTCTGATGCTGCGCACGCTCATAACTTGGCGCGGCAGCTGATCAGGAGTATTCGCGCATGAACGCACTTCAGATCGCCCAGGCGGAATACGACAACCGCCTTCCCGCGCCGGTCAACGAAGACCTGGCCGAAACTGAATGGTTGGAAGCCAGCGCTGAGCGCCTCATGGACGGCCAGACCGTCGAGTGGGGTTACCGCAAGGCTGACAAGGGCCAGGTCACTCCTGACGAGCTTGCTACTGCTGTGCAGGTGCACCTGGTCGACCGGCAGATCGCCGGCGAAGACCAGCGCGACGCCTTCGCCCGACTGGTGATCGCCAATCTGGTGTGGGGCACGCGCTTCGATGGCCGGGCCAACGCTGAGTACCTGATGGGTAGCCGTACCACGCTGAAGGTGATCGCCATGGACCTGCTCCGGCCACACGCAGAGCGCGCCGTCGAGCTTGATCAGCAGTGGCAGCGCGAATCAGAGGAGTGCGGATTTTGAGCGTCCATTCGAAGCTGTCCACGATGCTGGACGACCTGCAGCACCCATCGGCGCCTCCCCATTACGAGGGCTACGTCGAGCGCAAGATCGTCCAGGCGCTCGAAGAGCAGGCCATTGACGTCGAGGACTTCCATTACTACTGCGTTCGCCTCCGCAAGGTCTGCGGGCAGCGCAAGGAGGCAGCATGAGTACTGCACTGGTTAAATCCCTGGCCGACGAACAAATCGAAGAGCTGCCCGCTCACATGGCCATTCCAGACGATCGGGTGTTGATGGTCTTCAAGGGCGCGACCATGTGGGATGCCATGCAAGCAGCCGAACGTGCTCACATCTCGAACCCGCAGGCGTGGAGCCGCCGGGCTTGCCTGTGTGGTGAGTGGACGTTGAGCTATGAGGTGCGGACGTGAACCTGGAAACCAAACTTGAGGTTCTGAAAGGCGCCTGCTTGAACCACCAACTTGTAGGCAGTCGCATTACCTGCAACCCGCCGCCCACCAACACGGATCAGGACGTGCTTGTTCTGACCGACAAAGATCTCTTTGAAAGCCACCTAAAGCCAAGACTTGTCGAGCACAGCTTTGATAACGACGGCAGCGACTGCGGCGATATCAGCGAGTACTTGGGAGAGGATGAACTCACGTTTCAGTCCTTCTCTCACGGCGACCTGAACCTGATCATCACATTCAGCGATCAGTTCTACAGGCGCTTCTTGGCAGCTACCTCGATAGCCAAACTGCTGAACATCATGCCAAAAGATCACCGGATCGCGCTTTTTCAAGCGGTCCTTTATGGGAACAGCTACACCCCGCTTCCCTTCGATATGCCGCCTCCAGCGCCTTGGGCAGAAACGCCATTCGCCTGAAGCATTAGCCCCTTCCCTATCCAATCGCAGCGCCCCGGTGACGGTATGGCGCAAGGAGCAACCGTGTCCGCACTAATAAAACAAGCCGAGCACATGCCGGCCATGTCCGAGGACGCTCTGGTAGAGGTTCTCAGCGGCAGCCTTTACCCAGGCGCGGCTCGCAACTCTGTCGTGATGGTGCTTGCCTACTGCAAAGCAGCTCAACTTGATCCGATGTTGAAGCCAGTGCACATCGTTCCGATCTGGAGCAAAGCAGCCGGGAAGATGGTGGACACCGTAATGCCCGGTGTTGGCCTGTATCGCATTCAGGCAGCACGCACCGGCCAGTACGCAGGTATCAGCGAGCCGGAATATGGTCCGCCTGTCAGCCTCAAGCTAGGCAATGTCGACGTGACGTTTCCGGAGTGGTGCCGCATTACGGTCAAACGGCAGATGAGCAATGGTTTGGTGGCAGAGTACACCGCCAACGAGCGCTGGCTTGAGAACTACGCCACCGCAAGCAAAGACTCCGCAGCGCCGAATGCGATGTGGAAAAAGCGCTCATACGCCCAGCTTGCGAAATGTGCAGAAGCACAAGCACTTCGCAAGGCTTTCCCCGAGGTCGGGTCGGTACCAACTGCCGACGAGATGGAAGGCAAGGTCTTCGAGGAAGGGCCTCGCGAAGTCGCTTCGCAACGTCAACCTGAGCAGCCTATAGAGGCCGAACCGCTTGAAACCTACCCAGACGCCAAGCTGCAGGAAAACCTGCCGAAATGGCGGGCTGCAGTCGAGGCTGGTCGCTCATCTCCGGAACACCTGATTGCAACTGTGAGCAGCAAGTACACGCTCACCCAAGAGCAGATCGACGCCATCAACCAGCTCAAACCCATCGAAGGTGAAGCCGCATGAAAATTCATAACGTAGCTCAGGGCTCAGCTGAATGGCATGCTCTGCGCGCCCAGCACCGAACTGCTTCTGAAGCCCCGGCCATGATGGGCGCTTCGAAGTACCAAACCCGCACCGAACTGCTGAGCATGAAGAAAACCGGCATCGTGCCTGAAGTGACCGCCCAGCAGCAGCGAATCTTCGACCGCGGTCATGCCACCGAGGCGCTGGCCCGGCCAATCGTCGAAGGTCGCATAGGCGAAGACCTGTTCCCGATCGTGGGCACCAGCGGCAACCTGCTCGCGTCTATGGACGGCGCAACGATGCTTGGTGAGATCCTCTTCGAACATAAGCTCTGGAACGCATCCTTGGTCGCCCAGGTGCGCGCAGGCCAGCTAGAGCCTCACTATTATTGGCAGCTGGAGCAGCAGCTTCTTGTAAGCGGTGCTGAGATGGTGATCTTCGTTTGCTCCGACGGGACGGAAGAGAATTTCGTATCGATGGAGTACCGCCCAGTGCCGGGCCGCGCTGAGCAATTAGTGGAAGGCTGGAAACAATTCGAGGTAGACCTCGCCGCTTTCGAATCCGAGCCTGCCGCTGCCGTATCCGTTGGAGTATCACCAGAAAGCCTGCCTGCGCTGCGAATCGAAGTCACCGGCATGGTCACCGCGAGCAACCTCGAGCAGTTCAAAGCGCACTCGCTAGCCGTGTTTGATGGCATCAACACCGACCTTCAAACGGACCAGCATTTCGCTGATGCTGAAAAAACGGTGAAGTGGTGTGGTGATGTCGAGGATCGACTTGCAGCAGCCAAGCAGCACGCCCTGAGCCAGACCGAAAGCATCGACGCCCTCTTCCGCGCTATCGACGAGATCAGCGCGCAAGCCAGGGCGAAGCGCCTGGAACTGGACAAGTTGGTGAAGGCGCGCAAGGTAGCCATTCGCGACGAGATCGTGATCAGCGCGGCCAAGGCTCTGCAGGACCATCTGGACAAGATCAACATTTCGTTCGGCGGCAAGGTGCGCATGCCTGTCGTCAAGGCGGACTTCGCCGGAGCCATCAAGGGCAAGAAGACCATCAGCAGCCTGCGCGATGCCGCCGACTCGGAACTGGCCCGGGCAAAGATCGAAGCCAGCCAGATCGGCGACGGAATCCGCGCAAACCTAGACAGCCTGCGCAGCCTAGCCAAGGATCACGCTTTCCTGTTCAACGACGCCCAGCAGCTGGTGCTCAAGGATAACGATGACCTGGTGTCGGTCATCAAGGTGCGGATCAACGAGCACGAAACCGCAGAGGCCAAGAAGCTCGAGGTTCAACGCGAGCAGATCCGCCAGCAGGAGTTGCAGCGTATCGCTGACGAGCAGGCCGCTGCGGCCATGGCCGCAGAGGTGAAGCCTGAGCCGGTAGAAGCTCCAGTGTCACAGGCCACAAAGCCTGCGGCAGTGCGCCAGGTCGCCGGCTCGCCGAAAGTGGCGCCGAAGCCTACCAAGCTTGAAGCGCGGGTGACCGACCTTGAAGCGCTGGTGAAAGCCGTGGCCGCCGGCGAAGTCCCTATTGCGGTCCTGACAGTCAACTGGCAAGCCCTCGACGACTTGGTTGACGCCGAGGGCTCAGAATTCAGCATGCCGGGGGTGACCCTGGAGCAGGTGGCAGCATGATCAGCCTCGAGCTCAGCAGCATCCAACAGAAGGACACCGAACGCGCCTGGCTTGCTCGGGCGATGGCGGACTACGAAGCAGCGCGAGTGGTTGAGGTTGTACCCATCAGCCGCAGCCTGTTCAACCCGACTCCATTCAACAGCGAAAGCATCCAGTCCACCTCTGTGCGTTTTGATCGCCCAGCGGACGTGACACCTTCCCCGGCCCCGAAGCGAAACGCTGCTATCAGGGCGGCGAACAAAGCTCGCAAGAAAGCGTTCGAGGACGGTATCGCCGCGAAGCTGGTTGCCTACCTGGCCGTAGGCCTGGTCGAGGCGGCAAAGGCTTTGGGCGTGTCTCAGCACCGCCTGAGCCGGATTGCCTCGGAGAACAAGATGGTCTTCGCCCGAAGCCACGAGGCGGAGCGCGCTCTCGATGCCAAGCTCGCTCCCCAGGTGCGCGAGATGTGCAACCAGGGCATGGGCCAAGTTGAGATTGCCGAAGCGCTGGGCGTGCGCCGTGGCCGCATCCGGCGGATCTCGACTGACTACAAGATCCGCTTCGGCACCCGCACCAAGATCGAAGACGAGCTGGCGATCGTCGCGAAGATCAAAGCTCTGCTTCCCAGCGGATGCACACGACGCAATGCGGCCGAACAGATCGGCATCACTCAGAAAGTCCTCTCCCGCATCGTCGACCAGTACGCCATCGACTTCCCCCTGCGCACGACGAAGCCGAGGAAGGGATGATCAAGCAGAAAGCCTGGCGTCGCCGGGTAGAACAATTTCACATCCCGCCCAGCGGACTGACGGAGCCTTGTGATGGGTATGACACAGAAAGAGCGGGACCAACGCCGGCACGACAAAGCAGCCAGGCTGCAGGAAGAGGATCTGCGGCTGAAGGTTCGGCAAGGCACCAAGCAGGCACTGGCCGAGCTGATGCAGTGGGCGGGCATCGAGGAGCAGGGCGAGGCGCTGACCCTGATGATTCATCATCTTCACCGCATAGGGCCTGAACGGGCCTTGGAAATGCTTCAGCTACCTCCGCGCCACAAATACGTACCTTCGCATTCTGTGGCGCTGGCTTTCGAGCGTAAAAGCCTGCTAATGATTCAGCAGGATCCGGGGGATGAAATTGTTTCACCCAAGGCTATGCATCTTCATATCACTACTCAGTAAACACCTAGTTGGTTCTTGAATAAATGAACGTCTACCGACCCCCGTCGAGCTGCTGGGCCCAATCCTTTGCTTTGGGTTCGAGGTCGGCGAAAGCCTCATCTTCATCGGCCCAGGGACCGCTAACCGACTTCACTATGCCAAGAACCTGGCTATTACCGGCGTCGGCTACTAAGAGAGCTGAAACTGGTATTTCTCCTTCGTAATCGAGTTCAATGCCAACCTCGGTTATTCCAGCCCGCACTACCCTTCTGCTATCACTTTTGCTGTTCAAAGTACCCTCCGTAATCCGGCCCCATGCCGGTCAATACCTATAGCCCACCCCACCCCTATTTGCCACTCACCGAGATATCGGAGGGCGGGATATGGCGAGAGGTCAAGAGTCGAGAATGTCGCCGGCTGCTTTCAGCACTGCCTCGATGGCAGCCTCATTGGACTCCCAAGGCCCATAGATAACCTTGGTCTTCATACCAACAACCACATTGATGATGCGCAACGGATGCGACTCCCCAGATCCACTCGTCCAGTGAGCGAAGGCTCTGACTGTATGCCCTTTGTAGCTCAGGGGCTTTGCCTCATTCGTCTTTGTGTCCATGTCTGTGCCATCCAGACCAAAACACTCATTTTAACCAGTCTTGCCTCCTTCCGCATACGGAGGGTGGCGCCTGCAATGGAGATTGCCATGAGCACCGATATCGAAATGAAGCCAGCCCCGAGCCTGGCCACCGGCGCCAAGCTGGACCCCGCCACCTGGGCCGACTTTGTTGCTCGTCTGCGGTTTGACTGCGACGGGCCGCGCGTGAATGACCATTGCACCGCTGCCGCCCTGTTCACCGTTCAGCAGCATCGCACGACCTACGGCCTCGATCCTGACTACGCCGACGGCAAGGTGATCTGCCAAGAGGACTGCGAATGGGCCAGTCCGCAAGAATACTGGGACTGTTTGGACGAAGAAGAGCGCGCCGATTTCAGCGACGCGTACCTCGCCGATATCCCGCTACTGGAAATGTGCGAATCGGATCAGTGGGAGCTCATGGAATCGGTTGAGGATGTCAGCGTTCTTGGATATGCCAGGCGTTGGGAGATCGTGAACAGCCATTTCACTCACGAAGCAGCTCAGGCATTCATTGATCGCAAAGGCCACGACTATCCTCCGCTCAGGATCTATGTCGAAGCGCAGATTTATTGCTGGGAATACGAGGCCATCAAAGCTGCAATCCTCGACGGCACGCTGACCTACACACCGAAGTCCCCCGCCGACAACGCCGCAGCCGCCTAACCCTCTCCCTCATTCACCTATCACGCTGAACGCCTCGGCAGGCGGGCGGCTGTCTGGAGTATCCATGAATATCTATCGGCATACGTTCGCGGCCACCTGCCCGTCGGACGGAGACACGATCATCTACAGCCTGGAAATTCGCTCTTTGGCCGTGGTGATGGTCGAGCACATCCGGACCGCTACGGCGCTGATCAAATCCGGCTATCACGAGCGCATCGCCGATGACCTGGCAGAGCGCCTGGGTGGTGACCAAACCATCAAGGCTGTGCACCAAGGCGTCGAGATCGAAACGGTGAGGCTGGGCGGATGATCCACTACCACGGTACCCCGGTCGGGGGCACGCGGCAGGATGGGGCCAGGTTCCTTGCTGGTCGTCACGCACTGGTGCCCTTCCCACGCCAGGACGACGTGGGCATAGTCGCTGAGGTTTGCCAATCGTTCGTTTTCGACAACGGTGCCTTCAGCATCTGGAACAAGGGCGGGACGCTCGACGTGGACGGCTATACCCGCTGGGTTGAGGACTGGCATCGGCACCCAGGCTTCGACTGGGCTTTGATCCCCGATGTGATCGATGGGGATGAAGCGGCGAACGATGCGTTGCTCGCAGCGTGGCCAAGGGCGCTGCGCGGCGTGCCAGTATGGCATCTGCATGAATCGCTCGAGCGCTTGCAACGGCTCGCCAGCGAGTGGCCGATGGTGGCCTTCGGCAGTTCAGGGCAATGGCGCTCGCCCGGCACAGCAGCGTGGTGGAAGCGAATGGCCGCGGCCATGGACGCCATCTGCGACGACCAAGGACGGCCGGCCTGCCGCCTGCACGGGCTGCGCATGCTCGACCCGGCCATCTTCCAGCACCTGCCCTTCGCTTCAGCTGACTCCACAAATGCCGCAGTGAACGGCGGCAGTATCAGCCGCTTTGGTATGTACGCCCCACCCACTGCCGGCCAGCGCGCCTGCGTGATCGCGGACCGCATTGAAGCCCACAACAGCTCACCGATCTGGCAGCGCGAATCCCAGGTCGAGATGCATCTCTAACCACCGCTACTGCTCCAAGAAGCGCCAGCAGCGGTATGCACAAGCGAGGAAGGGAAATGCACAAGCTGAAACTTGAAATGGCCGACGTTGTTCGCGCCCATATGGAGATCCCCGGCTGTCCGGTTCTGACATCCAACCAGTGCCACGCGCTGGCTATGAAGCTGAACGAAAAGATCGACTTCGACGCGATCGTCGCCCGGGTTGATGACGCACTTCGTTCCGACGTTGATTTGCAAAAGGAGCTTGAGCGGTGCGCAAGCATGGCGGAAATGGTTCGGGAGCGCGAGTGGGCAGAACACGTAGGAGAGGGCCATGTCTCGACCTGCGTCGAGCTGGCATTCACGCAGCTGCACAATGAACTGCATGTGCTTCAGGAACGCCTGGCCGAAACGGAGAAGGATGCCGCGCGCTATCGCTGGCTTCGTGATCGACCGCTGGATGGAAGCGAACCCTTCTGGATCGCAGTGAGATCGGACGATGTGTACCAGACTCGATGCTGGGCGCTCGGAGGATCATCCCCAGACACCTGTGACCAGGCTATCGACAAGGCAATGTCCAGCGCCGGCCCCGCGGACCAGGAGCAGCAATCGTGACCGTCCTCACCGCCCTAATCGTCCTGGCCATGTGGTTCGCCTTCGGCTGCATCATCGCCAGCCCCCTGGGCCGCTACATCGCAAGCGCCGACGTCATCGCCAAGTAACCCCTTCCCCTTCAATTCAAAGTCAGCCGCTGTAGCGGTGAGGACGAAGTCATGCCTGAAGAAAATGCACTGAAGCTCAATCGCGCCGTACGCGACGTCATCGCGGAGCGGCAGCGACAAGTGTCCAGCGAGGACTACTCGCTCTATCGCGATGATGGATATATCAAGAGCGAGATGGCCGATGCCGCCGCTGCCTACGCCACCTGCGCTGGGCAACCTAAGAGCCAGACAACTCTTTGGCCATGGGGCATCGGAACGTTCAAGCTCAGCGATGACCGCCGGAGAGATCTGGTGAAAGCCGCAGCACTCCTCCTTGCAGAGATTGAGCGAGTTGACCGGCTGCCGCTCATCAAGCACTGGCCAGTCAGGCGCGATGAGAACGGCTTTTTCCAGCACCCAGACTTGCCCGACTTCGATGAGGGGGATGGTGAGCGCTGCAAAGCCTGGATCGCTGAGCAGGACCTGCAGGTGAAAATGGTCAGCCTGGAATACCACAGCGACGAAGCGATATCCGAGCGCTACTTCGAAGCAGGCGACCCGGACTGCAGCTACTGGGAGCCAGATCGACCTGATGGGGATCACTGGTTCTGCCTGGCCATCCACGATACCGATGACGGCCCGGTCTGCTGGTGGGCTCGCCGAGTGGTGACGCCATGAGCAAACAACGCGCGAGAACGAGCACCGGCGCAAAGGTGACGGTCACCCTGGAGCTATCGAGTCTCGGAAGCTGGGGGCCGGACTGTACAACCGGTCAAGTCCACGACCAGGCACGCGAGGCCGCGATTGGTCGCCTGAACAAGGTCTTCAAAGACCACATAGCGACCACAAAAATCATCGGCCCGATCATCGTCGAAGCCGTGAGCACCACTCTCGAACAACGCTAACCCCTTCCCTCCCATCTATGCAGCCTGCCGGTGACCGGCGGGCGAGGATTACGCATGCTCGAAAACATTGAGGTGGTGCGCGTGAAGCGCTTCGCCGCGAACTCTGCTGGCCGTGATTTCACCGTGGGTGATATTCACGGCCACTTCACGCGACTGCAATCTGCCCTGGATGCGGCCGGCTTTGATCCCGCTGTGGACCGTCTCTTCAGTGTCGGCGACCTGATTGACCGCGGCCCCGAGTGCCGCGACGTACTTCAGTGGTTGGCCAAACCATGGTTTCACCCGGTGCGTGGCAACCACGACGACTACGTGTGCCGCTTTGATACCTGCGACGTGGACAACTGGGTCTACAACGGCGGCGCCTGGTTTGCCGGCTTGGCCTGGGATGAGCAGCGGGAGTTTGCCGTCCAGTTCCGCGAGCTTCCGGTCGCCATTGAGGTCGAGACGGCCGGTGGACTGATCGGCATCGTGCATGCCGACTGCGTTTTTGATACGTGGGCCGAGATGCGAAAGGAGCTGGAGGCACCGGAGAGCAACAAACGACTGAAGCTGGTTCAGAACACGTGCATGTGGTCGCGCAGCCGGGTCGAGAATTACGACACCGCCACCGTCGCGGACATACGCGCGGTAGTGGTAGGCCACACGCCGATGAAGCGGCCGGCGGTATTGGGCAACGTCTACCACATCGACACCGCCGGCTGGATGCCAGATCGCGGCTACTTCACCCTGCTGAACCTGCACACCCTCGAAACCATTCCCGCTACCCGCCCGGCACTCAGCCAGGACTGGGATTAACCCCTTCTGCCGCCAAGCGCGGCACGGAGCACACCCATGGCAAACGCTACAGCAGCGCAGGCATCTTTCCCGCCGCGCTTCATCCGTGCCCGCGATGCTGCCAGCTATCTGGGCATGTGCCGGGCCGAATTCGATAAGACAGTTCGACCTCATGTCCGGGAATTCCCGATCGGTGAGCGGGGAGTCGGCTTTGACCGGCTCGACCTGGACGCGTGGGCAACCGCATACGTCGAGGCAAAGGCGATTGATAAAACCGGCGCTTCAGGGCAACAATCGCCCCGCAGCGAGCGCCAAGTTGGAGAAACACAATGGCGCGAAAAACGATCACCGGCCTCTCCCAAAGGAAAGGCCTCTGGCATATCGACAAGAAAATCAACGGAGAACGACTTTACGAGAGCACTGGCACTGGTGACCGGGCGGAAGCCGAGCGCTACCTGATCCACCGGCTGGAGCAGATCCGGCAGCAGAAGGTATACGGGGTGCGCCAGGTGCGCACTTTCCGCGATGCCGCTACGCGATACCTGCTTGAGCACAAGGATCAGCCGTCGATTCATCTGACGGCGCTATGCCTGGAGCAGCTAGACCCATACATCGGCGCCATGCCGCTGACGCACATTGACGACCAGGCCCTTGAGCAATTCATCAAGGACCGCAAGACCGGCCATGTTGAGCCGGACGGCAAGGTGAAGAAGGGGGTCAGCAATCGCACCATCAACATAGCGCTTGAGCGGGCGATTCGGGTTCTTTCGATGTGTGCCAGGAAGTGGCGAGATGACGAGCGGCGGCCATGGCTGGACAGCGTGCCGATGATCGCGAAGCTCGAGGAGAAGCGGTCGAGTCGAAAGCCCTACCCCATGTCATGGGACGAGCAATCGATTCTGTTCGGAGAGTTGCCCGACCACTTGCACAAGATGGCCCTGTTCAAGGTGAACACTGGCTGTCGAGAGCAAGAGGTCTGCAAGTTGAGGTGGGATTGGGAGATAAGCGTGCCGGAACTTGGCACGAGCGTGTTTCTGATACCCGCAGACTTCGGCGGCCGGCACGCACGGTCGGGAGTGAAGAATGGGGACGAGCGATTGGTTGTGCTGAACAACGTGGCGAAGTCGATTGTGGAGCAGCAGCGCGGCATCAACCGGGAATGGGTGTTCCCATACAACGATAGCGCCATGCACCGGATGAACGACTCCGCATGGAAGAAGGCACGGGTGAGAGCGGCGAAACTCTGGCAGGAGAAAAACCTTCGCCCCGCTCACCCTGGGTACGCCTCGATCAGGATCCACGACCTCAAGCATTCGTTCGGCCGCCGGCTTCGTGCCGCAGGCGTAACCGAAGAGGATCGCAAGGCTCTATTGGGCCACAAGAACGGCAGCATCACCAGTCACTACTCGGGCGCCGAGTTGGGCCAGCTGATAGATGCCGCGAACAAAGTATCTGCAACCGACTCGCGCGGGCCGGTGCTCACCATTCTGACCAGGAGGCAGGCATGAGAAAACGAGAAGTCACGCAAAAGTCACGCACATGAAAAAGGCCACCCCTTGCGGAAATGGCCTAAGTCATTGAAATAAATGGTCGGGACGGAGTGATTCGAACACTCGACCCCTTGCACCCCATGCAAGTGCGCTACCGGGCTGCGCTACGCCCCGACCGAGCGTAAAGCTGTTCCAGAACCTCTGAGAACGTCGAGAAATATACCTTAAGCATTTGAATTATGGAAGTATTTTTTTCCAAAAATTCACTTCTTCAGGACACTCAAGACATCTTCGAGCTCGGAGATGGTCTGGCGAATCAATTGCTTGTACTGCGTGGTGTCATCCTTGGCCTCGTCACCGGACAGACGCAGACGCGCACCGCCAATGGTGAAACCCTGGTCATACAGCAGCGCGCGGATCTGGCGGATCATCAGCACGTCCTGGCGCTGGTAATACCGACGGTTTCCGCGACGCTTCACGGGGTTGAGCTGAGGAAATTCCTGCTCCCAGTACCGCAGCACGTGAGGCTTGACGGCACACAAGTCGCTGACTTCACCGATGGTGAAGTAGCGCTTGCCGGGAATGGGCGGAAGTTCGTCGTTATGACTTGGTTCCAGCATAGGCCTCAACTCGGGCTTTCAGTTTCTGCCCTGGACGAAAGGTGACCACGCGGCGAGCCGTGATCGGGATTTCTTCACCGGTTTTCGGATTGCGGCCAGGCCGCTGGCGTTTGTCCCGAAGGTCGAAATTGCCGAAACCCGACAATTTGACCTGCTCGTTGTCTTCAAGAGCGTGCCTGATTTCTTCGAAGAACAGCTCGACCAATTCCTTGGCCTCCCGCTTGTTCAGGCCCAACTCTTCATAAAGACGTTCCGCCATTTCAGCTTTCGTCAAAGCCCCCATGCGCTACTTCCTTAACGTGGCGTTCAACCTTTGTTCGAGCGAGGTGAGGATGGCTTGTGTCGTGGTATTCACCTCATCGTCATTAAGAGTGCGCGATGGATGCTGCCAGGTCAAGCCAACAGCAAGGCTTTTTCTATGAGGATCAATGCCTTTACCCTGGTAGACGTCAAACAGCCTGAGGTCGGTGAGCCATTCCCCGGCGTTCTCGCGAATGACCTCCATTACTGCACTGGCAGCCACATCACGATCGGCCAGCAATGCCAGGTCACGACGCACTTCGGGGAAACGCGACAGCTCCTGGAATTTCGGCAGACGACCTTCGGAAACTTCGGCTAGCACCAGCTCGAACACGAAGACGGCGCGGTCCAGACCCAACGACTTCACCAGCTCCGGATGCAAGGCACCCAGGTAGCCTACTTCCTGACCATCGCGCTCGATACGGGCGGTCTGGCCTGGATGCAGCGCCGGATGCTGACCCGGAACGAAGGTGAAGGCGTCCAGCGCACCGGCGAAGCCCAGCACGGCTTCCACATCAGCCTTGACGTCGAAAAAGTCCACGGTTTCGCGACCCTGGGCCCAGCCTTCGGGCAGGCGACTGCCGCAGACGACGCCAGCCAGCATGGGCTCCTGCTTCAAACCCTGCAGTTGGCCAACGAAGCGCAGGCCGCTTTCGAACAGGCGCACACGGTCCTGCTGGCGATTGAGGTTGTGCTGCAGGGCCTTGACCAGACCTGGCCACAAGGACGAGCGCATCGCTGCCATGTCGGTCGAGATCGGGTTGGCCAGCAACAGCGGCTCCACGCCTGGGCTGAACAGCTCGAACAGCTTGGGATCGATGAAGCTGTAGGTGATCGCTTCCTGATAGCCACGGGCGACCAGCAGGCGACGCAGGGCTGGCAGGTCGGAACGAGCTTCCGGGTTGGCCTGCGGCGCCAGACGCGCCTGTGGGTAGCGTACCGGCAGACGGTTGTAACCGTAGAGCCTCGCCAGCTCCTCGATCAGATCGACTTCCAGGCTGATGTCGAAGCGATGACTCGGCACTTCCACCGACCACTGCCCTTCCCCACTGGCCTTGACGCCCAGACCCAAACCGGTCAGCAGCGCTTCGATCTCGCTGCTGCCCAGCTCCAGCCCCAGCATCTGGCTGACCCGCTCGGCACGCAAGGTGATCGGGGCGATCTGTGGCAGGTGTTCCGGGCTGACGCTTTCGATGATCGGGCCCGGTTCGCCGCCGGCGATGTCCAGCAGCAACGCGGTCGCGCGCTCCATCGCTTCACGGGCGAGGTTCGAATCGACACCGCGTTCGAATCGATGGGAAGCGTCGGTGTGCAGCCCATACGAACGCGCCTTGCCTGCCACCGAGATCGGTTCGAAGAACGCGGCCTCGAGAAACACATCGCGGGTCTTGGCGGTCACGCCGCTGTTCTCGCCGCCCATGACGCCAGCGATGCCCAGCAAGCGCGCGTGGTCGGCAATGACCAGGGTATCGCTGCGCAGGGCGACTTCCTGACCGTCGAGCAGGGTGATCTTCTCGCCCTCCTCGGCCATGCGTACTCGGATGCCGCCGTCAATTTCGGCCAGGTCGTACGCATGCATCGGCTGGCCCAGCTCGATCATCACGTAGTTGGTGATGTCCACCGCGGCATCGATGCTGCGCACTTCGCTGCGACGCAGGCGCTCGACCATCCACAGCGGAGTGGCCTTGGACAGATCCACATTGCGCACTACACGGCCGAGAAAACGCGGGCAAGCTGCCGGCGCAAGCACCTCCACCGGACGCACGTCGTCGTTGACCGGAGCAACGGCGGCGATGACCGGGCGAGTAACCGGCGCGGCATACAGCGCACCCACTTCACGGGCCAGACCTGCCAGCGACAGACAGTCACCCCGGTTGGGGGTCAGGTCGACCTCGATACTGGCATCGTCCAGCCCCAGGTACACCCGAAAATCCTCGCCAGTCGGCGCATCGGCTGGCAGCTCCATCAAGCCGTCATTACCCTCGCCAACCTGCAGCTCGGACTGCGAGCACAGCATGCCGTTGGACTCGACGCCGCGCAGTTTGGCTTTCTTGATCTTGAAGTCACCGGGCAATTGCGCACCGATCTTGGCGAATGGAATCTTCAGGCCGGGGCGCACGTTCGGCGCACCACAGACCACCTGAAATGTTTCATTGCCATCGCTGACCTGGCACACGCGCAGCTTGTCGGCGTCCGGGTGCTGCTCGGTGGCCAGCACCTCGCCTACCACCACACCGCTGAACTCGCCTGCGGCCAGGGTTACGCTGTCCACTTCCAGACCTGCCATCGACAGACGCGCAACCAGCTCGTCTCGCGAAGCCTGCGGGCTTACCCAGCCACGCAGCCATTGTTCACTGAATTTCATCCTGCTCTCCTGAAAGATTCGTTACGGCTAGCGAAATTGCGCGAGGAACCGCAAGTCGTTGTCGAAGAACAGGCGCAAATCATTGACGCCGTAACGCAGCATGGCGAGACGCTCCGCACCCATGCCGAAAGCAAAACCCTGGAACTCTTCGGGGTCGATACCCGACATGCGCAGCACGTTGGGGTGCACCATGCCGCAGCCCAGCACTTCCAACCAGCCGGTCTGCTTGCAGACCCGGCAGCCCTTGCCACTGCACATCACGCATTGAATATCGACTTCAGCCGAAGGTTCGGTGAAGGGGAAGAACGAGGGACGGAAACGAACCGCCAGCTCTTTTTCGAAGAACACCCGCAGGAATTCCTCGATGGTGCCTTTCAAGTCCGCGAAGTTGATGTCGCGGTCGATCAGCAACCCCTCGACCTGATGGAACATCGGCGAGTGGGTGATATCCGAGTCGCAACGATAGACCCGGCCCGGGCAGACGACCCGAATCGGCGGCTGTTGCGACTCCATGGTCCGCGCCTGCACCGGAGAGGTGTGGGTGCGCAGCAACATGTTGGCATTGAAATAGAAGGTGTCATGCATCGCACGGGCCGGGTGATGACCTGGGATGTTGAGCGCTTCGAAGTTGTGATAGTCGTCTTCCACCTCGGGACCTTCGGCGATGCCGTAGCCGATATGGGTGAAAAACTGCTCGATACGCTCCAGCGTCCGGGTGACCGGATGCAGGCCGCCAGTTGTCTGGCCACGACCAGGCAGGGTGACGTCGATCTGCTCGGCAGCGAGCTTGGCGCTCAGCTCGGCTTCTTCGAAAGCCGTCTTGCGCGCATTGAGGACATCTGTGACACGCTCCTTGGCTTCGTTGATCAGCGCACCCACTTTAGGACGCTCATCGGCAGGCAGGTTGCCCAGGGTCTTCATCACCTGAGTCAGTTCGCCTTTCTTGCCAAGGAATTGAACCCGGATCTGCTCCAGGGCATTGATGTCTTCAGCGTGTTGCACGGCCTCCAAAGCTTGAGAGACCAGCGCATCCAGGTTTTCCATGTACAGACTCCAGATACGAAATAGGGGAAGAGCTTGAAGGCTCTTCCCCTATTCATGACGTTTAACACCCCAACCCGCCGACGGCGGGCCAAGGTGATTGTCGGGGTACTTAGGCCAGCGAGGCTTTAGCTTTCTCGACAATCGCAGCAAACGCCGCTTTTTCGTTCACTGCCAGATCAGCCAGAACCTTGCGGTCGATCTCGATGGACGCTTTTTTCAGGCCGGCGATGAAACGGCTGTAGGACAGACCGTTGACACGAGCACCAGCATTGATACGAGCGATCCACAGGGCGCGGAACTGACGTTTTTTCTGACGACGGTCGCGGTAGGCGTATTGGCCTGCCTTGATGACCGCTTGCTTGGCAACACGGAATACGCGCGAACGAGCGCCGTAGTAGCCTTTAGCCAGTTTCAGAATTTTCTTGTGACGCTTACGGGCAATGACGCCACGCTTAACACGAGCCATGAGTTAGTCCTCTATCTTTGACCGAAATTAACGAAGGCGCAGCATGCGCTCGACTTTTGCCACGTCAGACGGGTGCAGCAAGCTGCTACCGCGCAATTGACGCTTACGCTTGGTCGACATTTTGGTCAGGATGTGGCTCTTGAAAGCGTGCTTGTGCTTGATGCCGTTGGCGGTTTTCAAAAACCGCTTCGCTGCACCACTCTTGGTTTTCATCTTTGGCATGTTCGGGTACTCCACATTCAATTGATAAACATAACCGCAAGGCCTGCCGTGCCCTGGTGGTTACTTCTTTTTCTTGGGGGCGATGACCATGATCAGCTGGCGTCCTTCCATCTTCGGATGCTGTTCAACGGAGCCGTATTCAAGCAGGTCGCCTTCGACCCGCTTCAACAGCTCCATGCCCAGCTCCTGATGCGCCATCTCACGGCCGCGGAATCGCAAGGATACCTTGGCCCTGTCCCCATCACTCAGGAAACGTACCAGGTTGCGGAGTTTTACCTGGTAATCCCCTTCTTCCGTCCCTGGACGAAACTTGATTTCTTTTACCTGAACCTGTTTCTGGTTCTTCTTCGCCGCGGCAACCTGTTTCTTCTTCTCGAAGATCGATTTGCCGTAGTCCATCACCCGGCATACGGGCGGGATGGCATCGGCGGAGATTTCCACCAGGTCCAGCTTCGCTTCTTCAGCGATACGAAGCGCTTCATCGATAGAGACGATGCCAATCTGCTCGCCGTCAGCGCCAATTAACCGAACCTCGCGTGCCGAGATATTCTCGTTGATCGGGGCTTTCGGTGCAGCTCGTTTATCTTGTCTCATTTCACGCTTAATAATAATTACTCCGAATCTGGGCGACCACGCCGGGATACCGCTTGTGCCAGGTACTCGGTGAATTGGGCGATGGGCATGGAGCCCAGGTCAGCACCTTCACGGGTACGCACAGCGACAGTTTGCGTTTCAACTTCCTTGTCCCCGATGACCAGGAGATAAGGAACCTTGAGCAAAGTATGCTCACGGATTTTAAAGCCGATCTTTTCATTTCTCAAGTCGGACTTGGCACGAAACCCGCTTTCCGTCAGATTTTTTTCGACGAGCTGCACGAAATCCGCTTGTTTATCAGTGATATTCATCACCACAGCCTGCACGGGAGCCAGCCAAGCCGGGAATGCGCCCTCGTAGTGCTCGATCAGGATACCGACGAATCGCTCGAACGAACCCAGGATCGCGCGGTGCAGCATCACGGGATGCTTGCGTCCGTTGTCTTCGGTGACGTATTCGGCACTCAGACGGATCGGCAGGTTGAAATCGAGCTGCAGTGTACCGCATTGCCAGACGCGACCCAGACAATCCTTCAGCGAAAACTCGATCTTGGGACCGTAGAAGGCGCCCTCGCCCGGCTGCAGGTCATAAGGCAGGCCAGCGGCATCGAGCGCTGCGGCCAAGGCCGACTCGGCGCGATCCCACAGCTCGTCGGAGCCGACTCGCTTCTCGGGACGCGTGGACAGCTTGAGCTGGATATCCTTGAAGCCGAAATCGGCATAGACGTCCATGGTCAGCTTGATGAAAGCTGCCGATTCGGATTGCATCTGCTCTTCGGTACAGAAGATGTGCGCGTCGTCCTGAACGAAGCCGCGCACGCGCATGATGCCGTGCAGCGCGCCGGAAGGCTCGTTGCGGTGGCAGGCGCCGAACTCGGCCAGGCGCAGCGGCAGCTCGCGATAGCTTTTCAGGCCCTGGTTGAACACCTGCACGTGGCAGGGGCAGTTCATCGGTTTGATGGCGTAGTCGCGATTTTCCGACTCGGTGGTGAACATGTTCTCGGCGTAGTTGGCCCAGTGCCCGGATTTCTCCCACAGGCTGCGATCGACCACCTGCGGCGTCTTGATTTCCAGGTAGCCGTTCTCGCGCTGGATCTTGCGCATGTACTGTTCAAGCACCTGGTAGACGGTCCAGCCGTTGGGGTGCCAGAAGACCATGCCCGGCGCTTCTTCCTGAAGATGGAACAGCCCCAGGCGCTTGCCGATCTTGCGGTGATCGCGCTTCTCGGCTTCCTCGATACGCTTGACGTAGGCGGCCAGCTGCTTCTTGTCTGCCCAGGCAGTACCATACACGCGCTGCAACTGCTCGTTCTTGGCATCGCCGCGCCAGTAGGCACCGGACAGTTTGGTCAGCTTGAAGGACTTGAGAAAACGGGTGTTCGGCACGTGCGGACCGCGGCACATGTCGACGTATTCTTCGTGATAGTACAGGCCCATGGCCTGTTCATCCGGCATATCTTCGACCAGACGCAGCTTGTAGTCTTCGCCGCGAGCGGTGAACACGTCGATGACTTCGGCACGCGGCGTGACTTTCTTGATCACGTCGTACTCGGTGTCGATCAACTGCTGCATGCGCTGCTCGATCGCCGCCATGTCGTCCGGCGTGAAGGGCCGCTCGTAGGCGATGTCGTAATAGAAGCCTTCTTCGATGACCGGGCCGATCACCATCCGCGCGGTTGGGTACAGCTGCTTGACGGCATGACCGACCAGGTGGGCGCAGGAGTGACGGATGATTTCCAGCCCCTCTTCGTCCTTGGGCGTGATGATCTGCAAGGTGGCGTCGGCGGTGATCAGGTCACAGGCGTCGACCAGTTGGCCGTTGACCTTGCCGGCCACGGTGGCCTTGGCCAGGCCGGCGCCGATGGATGCGGCGACCTCGGCAACGGAAACCGGGTGATCGAACGAACGCTGACTGCCGTCGGGAAGAGTGATGGTGGGCATGGCGCCTCCTCTCCTAGTGGTGACCCCTACCAAAGGTCACATGGGTTGGGATGAGCCAGTACGCGATTCGCCCGGTATGCCCGCCTTACGTTGGCAGGAGCCTTGCGGCCGACCGGAATACGAACCAGAGTGACTGGAGCAATCGAAAAAGGTGAATCCCGCGCTTCGCACTGCCGAACAGGGCAGTGCCGAGTACAGGGCCGAACATCCTAGCACACAAGGCGCGTCGAATTGGTGCGTCATGCGTGCGATGTGGCAACTCAACGGGTGGCTGAACTTGCGGCCCTTTCCACCCCTCAGATGTGGTGAGTCCAAACCGCCTGAAAACAAGGAGCTATCCATTATGGGTCTCAAACGACTTCTTCCCCTGAGTGCCTGCCTGGCCCTGATGCTTCCATTCGCGGCCCAGGCTGCCGCGCTGTCCGCCGACGCCAAGGCCGAATACACCGCTCAATGTCAGGCTGCAGCCGTGCAGCAAGGCGTTGATGCTGCCAAGGCACAGGCACACTGCAGCTGTGGTGCAAAAGTGATCGAGGACAAGTTCACCCAAGCCGAGATCGACCAGTTGACCAACAAGCAGGTCGAACCACCGATGGCGCTGCGCCAGAAGCTGATGAAGGAAGTGCTGGTTTGCAAAAACCAGTAACGTGGTTACCTCACCTGAAGAGCACTTCGGGGGTTCTTCAGGCCTGACAACAGCAGACGATCAATTTATTTGCGACGGAATGCGGTTTTTTTTAAAAGAATTTTCAGGTGCAAACCCTAACAAAATAAGGGGTTTAGCCGCTTCGGACAGGTCAAAAAGGCGACAACCTTGGCTTCCTGCCCCAATCAAAGGGGGTTCACAGTCCAGCTTTTGGACTATGATAGGGACCGTGTGCCCAGTTGGCCTGAGCAGCACAGCACTACTGAATATTATGTTTCTTGGAGATTCACCATGTCTAATCGCCAGTCCGGCACCGTAAAATGGTTCAACGATGAGAAAGGCTTCGGCTTCATCACTCCTCAAGGTGGCGGTGACGACCTGTTCGTACACTTCAAAGCTATCGAATCCGACGGTTTCAAAAGCCTGAAAGAAGGCCAGACCGTTTCGTTCGTGGCTGAGAAAGGCCAAAAGGGCATGCAAGCTGCTCAAGTTCGCCCAGAGTAATCTCGGCAGCTGAAAAAACCCGTCCATGTGACGGGTTTTTTTTCGCCTGCGATTCTTGTCGCGTTCAGCCGCAGTTGACGCGAGTGATCTGACCGCTGTCGTCGGCGTTCAGATTGAGACGGTCGGAACGGTACTCCAGGGTGACCATGTCATGGGGACGCAGTATCCGAGCAACCTGGGCGCCTGCCTTGACCCTGGCCTCTTCGAGCAGGTCGGCGGAAGCTGGCTTGCCGACGGTGTAGCGTGCGCCATCGGCGTTGCAGCGTCCGTCGAATGCCGGTGCAGCGGCGGCAGACGACTGGGTCGACGTTTCTGAGGTAGAGCAGCCGCTGGCAGCCAGGGCGGCCATCAGGATCAACAGGGTCTTGCGCGGGAAAGGCATGCAGCCTCCTCTTTTTCCAGTAGGTTTTCGAATAGTCAAGGTTGTGCGACCGCCTGCAACTGGATTGGTTGCACACTGGGCCAGTCTGCCCCAGGGCACCGTAAACGAGTGCCTGCGAATTCGTCACGGGATGTGTGGTGACATCGCATTCAGTACAGATCGATGTAATCAGATCGGGGCACAGGCCAGTGAGTCTGCAACGCGGTATGGATCTGCTGGATCCATTCGGCGTCCTCGGCGGCAGCCGGACCCACGTAGCCCGATCCGGCAGACCAGGTCTCGAGGCGAAAACACAGTCCCTGCACGTCCATGCCACCGATCGCTTGGGTGGAAAGGAAAGCGATACCGTCGCGGGTGACGCGTAGCTGGTTATGGACGGCTGGATTTCCCGACGCAATGAGTGCGCGGACCGCCTCGGGAGTCAGCGAGTCAGGCTGCTTGAGATCGATGTGCACATGAGCCTCCATGCAGAAGATTGGCCCCAAGTTTGGCACGAGGCCGGCCATCTGCCCAAGGGCCGGTGTAAAGCGTGGACGAAAATGCTTTACTGGATCACGTGGAGCGAACGTCGTTCGCTTATGACCGTTGGCGAGAGCAACATGGCAAACGTATCGATCAAGGCGGACATCAAGATCCAGTGGCCCCAGGGCCAGAGCTCTTTCAGTCCCGGCACGCCTGAAGAACTGGCGATCATCGGGGTCGACGTGCTGGTCAAGGCACTGGGCACCGACGCGGCGCGCAGCTTCGTCCTGCAGGTGTTCGAGCGCTACGCCCACGAACACGCGGCAGCGTCGGTCAACAGCGTGGCTCATCCACTCAAGAATCCAACCAGCTTATAGCCAGCCCGAGCTCTCATCGGGCTCGACAGATCAAGGCAGACGCTGCAGCCGTTGCGTCAGCAGATCAAAGAACCCCTGCGCGTTGCCGTCGTTTACCCAGAATACATTCGTGGGTTGCTTGAGGGTGCCGTACCAGTCGGCCACGGTCTGACCGAAGGTGGGGCCTTCGCGGCTGTCGATGGTCAGATTGACTTGACGACCGCTGAACAGCTCCGGCGCCAACAGGTAGGCAATCACGCTGGCATCGTGCACCGGGCCGCCTGGCAACCCGTAATGCTCCATATCGGCCTTGACGTACGCCTGCAGGATATCCACCACCCTCGGCCCGGCCTTGTTCGACAACGCAGCCAGTTGCTGCAGACGTGCCGGACTGGTGAGGATCTTGTGGGTGACGTCGAGCGGCACGTAGGTGAGCTTCACCCCGCTCGCCAGCACGACCTGAGCGGCGTGCGGGTCGGCGAACAGGTTGAATTCCGCTGCCGGCGTGATGTTGCCGCCATTGAAGTGGGCGCCGCCCATGACGATCACTTCCTTGATGCCCTGGGTAATGCCAGGGGCCTGGATCAACGCCAGCGCCAGGTTGGTCTGTGGCCCCAGCATGGCCAGGGTGATGCTGTGGGGTTCGGCATGACTGAGGGTGTCGATCAGGTATTGCACCGCACTGCCTTCGGCAAGGCCCTTGGCCGGCTCATGGACGACAATACCCGGCACGCCTTCCTCGCCGTGCACATTGGCGGCATAGATGGGCTCGCGGACCAGCGGCTTGGGCGCGCCGGCATACACTGGCACGTCCTCACGGCCAGCCCATTCACGGGCCAGTCGTGCGTTGCGCGAGGTCTTGTCCAGGCGTACGTTACCGGCCACGGTAGTGAGCGCACGAACGTTGATCTGCTCAGGTGAGGACAGGGCCAGCAGCAAGGCGACGAAGTCATCGGCACCCGGATCGGTATCGATGATCAGATCGATCTTGTCGGCCGCCATGGCGGTGGCGCTGGTCAGCAAGGCCATCAGCGAAAATCCTCGGATCAGGGTCAGGAAAAAACGTTGCATATCACACTCCTTGTGCTCATTGATGAATTTAGAAAGTAACGCCTGCCATCAGCGCAATGTTGCTGTAGGGCTGGCATTCGCCGGTCCGCACGATGGCGCGGGCGCTTTTCGACAACTCCTTGAACCGCGCATGGCTGACCATCTGGCGCACGCCCAGTGCGCCTTGATCATGCAGCTGCTGGATCCGGGTCGATGCCGGGGGCAGTACCTGAAGCATCTCCTCGGCGATCACGTGGCTTTCCACCTGCATTTCGCTGAGCAGCACCTCCAGTGTGCTAACGAAGCCGGGAATGCCCGGTGTGAGGGCCAGGTCGATCAAAGGCACGCCCGGTGGCACCGGCAGGCCCGCATCGCCGATCACGACGATGTCGCCATGGCCCAGAGAGGCGACCAACTGTGACAGGGAAATGTTCAGCAATGCAGTCTTTTTCACGATAGCACCTGCTCGACCTGCGCCAGGGTTGGAATGGAAGGCTGCGCACCGGCGCGGGTGACCGACAGCGCGGCAGCGGCCTGACCGAAGGTAATGGCCTGGGACTCGTCCAGGCCACGGGCCAGGGCGGCGGCAAAGCCACCAACGAAGGTGTCGCCCGCCGCCGTGGTATCCACCGCCTGCACCTTGCGGCCAGGAGAGTGCCGGGACTGCACGCCATCGGCAAACAAGACGCCGCGCTCGCCCAGGGTGACGATGATCTTGCCTGCACCGGCCTCGCGTAGAAGGCTGGCGGCCTGCTCCGCCTCGGCAGCCGAGTTCACCGCAAGCCCGGTCATGGCCTGCGCTTCGGTTTCGTTGGGGATCAGGTAGTCGATCCAGCCCAGCCACTGCGACGGCAAGGGTCCGGTCACCGGCGCGGGGTTGAGAATGACGGTCTTTCCCGCTTCGTGAGCGCGTTGCAGGGCGAAAGCAACGACCGGGTAGGGAATTTCCAGCTGGCATACCACCACGTCGGCGGCCTGCAGAAGGCTATCGAAGCGCTCGATGTCGGTGGATTCGAGTTGGCCATTGCCACCTGCCACGATGACGATCGCATTCTGGCTGCTGGCATCGACCACGATCATGGCGATCCCGGTCGCCACGTCCTCGGCCTCCCGCACGCCCTGGCAATCGATGCCCTCATCGACCAGCGCCTGTCGCAATGCCTGACCATAGGCGTCGGCGCCCACACAGCCGATCATTGCGACCTGGCCACCCAGGCGCGCTGCCGCGACCGCCTGATTGGCGCCCTTGCCGCCCGGAACCGTCGCGAAGGACTGGCCCAGCAGCGTTTCTCCCGCGCGCGGCAAACGTTCGGCCTGTGCCACCAGGTCCATGTTCAGACTGCCTATTATCAATACGTTCGCTTGCATCGTTTGCCACTCTCAGCGCAATTCATGGGGAAGACCGGCGTATCGCGCCGTGGACTCGCGCACCACGATCTGTGGCGCGATGATGTGTTGCGTGGCGGCTGTGCCGGCAGCGCCAGCGATCCGGGCCAGGAGCCGCTCGGCGGCGCTCTCGCCCAGCTCGCCGATACGCTGGCCCACGGTGGTCAGTGCCGGGTAGACGTAGCGGCTGAGCTGGATGTCGTCGAAGCCGATGACCGATAGCTGCTCGGGCACGCGGATACCCTGTTCGGCGGCAGCGCGCAGAACGCCCAGACCGATCATGTCGTTGGCGGCGAAAATCGCCGTGGGCCGCTCGCCCGCCAGCAGTTGAACCGTCGCCCGGTAGCCGCCCGGGCTGGTGAAGTCGCTGTGCAGGACATGACCTTTCGCCGGCTGTAGACCGTACTCGGCGAGCGCGCGATGGTAGCCGTCCATCCGCAATTGCGCCACATGGGTATGCGCAGGCCCGCTGATGCAGGCAATGGCGCGATGGCCCAGTTCCAGCAGGTGCAGGGTGGCCAGGTAGCCGCCCTGCTCGTGGTCGATGCACACCAGATCGGCCGTCACCTCGTGCAAGCCGCGGTCGACGATGACCATGGGCGTGCGCACCGCCGCCAGCATATCGGTCAGCGCGGCATCGCCACCGACGGACGCGAACACGATGCCGTCGACGCGCTTTTCCAGCAGCACACGCAGGTAGTTGCGCTGCTTCTGCGGATCGTCGTCGGAGTTGCACAGGATCACGCAGTAGCCATTGCGCTCGCAGCAGTCCTCGATACCCCGCGCCAGTTCGGCAAAATACGGGTTGACGCTGTTGGGCACCAGCAAGCCGATGGTCGCCGTGCTGCGCGCCTTCAATGAGCGGGCCACGGCGCTGGGTACATAGTTGAGTTCGGCGATCGCCGACTCGACCTTGCGCCGCACGTGCGCGCTGACCGGGCGGCTGTTGTTCACCACATGAGAGACCGTGGTGTAGGAAATCCCCGCCCGCGCCGCCACATCCTTGATGGTCGCCATGCTAGCTCCGCTTGCGCGCGCGTTGACTGCGGTAGGTGTCCAGGACCACGGCGATGACGATCACGGCGCCGGTGATGATGCGCTTGGTCGGTTCGCTGGCACCGATCTGCGCCAGACCGGCGGCGAGCACGGAAATGATCAGCACGCCGAAGAAGGTGCTGATGACCGACCCGCGCCCGCCCATCAGGCTGGTCCCACCGATGACCACTGCAGCGATCACCTGCAGTTCCAGACCGGCCCCGGCGTTGGGATCGGCCGCCTCGAGGCGGGAAATCTGGAACAGCGCCGCCACGCCCGCCAGCAGACCCATGAGGGAGAAGACCAGCACCTTGTAGGGCTTGGGATTGATCCCCGCCAGGCGCACCGCTTCTTCGTTGGTGCCGATGCCGATCAGGTAGCGGCCGAAGACCGTGCGGGTCAGGGTCAGGTGGGCGATGACGATCACCCCCAGCGCGATCAGGAACGAGGGCGCGATGCCGAAGGCCACAGGGTCGGACAGCCAGGCGAAGGCGTCACCGATGTAGGCGGTACGCGAATCGGTCATCTGGTAGGCCACCCCGCGGGCCATCTCCAGCACGCCCAGGGAGACGATGAACGACGGGATGCGCCAGGCCACGGTGATCGAACCGGTTATGGTGCCGGCGAGCGCCGCGCAGCCCATGCCCAACAGCGCGGCGGGCAATACACTCCAGCCCCAGCCGAGGATCGCCACGCTGACTGCCGAAGCAGCCAGTGCCAGCACCGAGCCTACCGACAGGTCGATGCCGCCGATGATCAACACGAAGGTCATGCCAACGGCCAGAACCATCAGGTCGGGGATCTGGTTGGCGATGGTGCTGAAGGTGCTGTACGAGAGAAAGTGGCTGCTGAGCACGGAAAACAGCACGATCATGGCCAGCAAGGCGCCGGCCAGGCCCAGGTAGGTCCCCAGGCCCAGGTAGGTGCCGCTGGGTTTGGCGCCAGGCGTGGCTTTGGGCAGTGTTGAAGTTTTCATGCAGGGATCCTTGCTGCAGGCTCGGCCAGCAGCGCATCGCGTTTTTGATAACCGGCGAACGCGGCGGCCAGCAGTTCATCCTGGCTCCAGTGTTCGCGCTCGAAAGTGTCGATCAGACGGCCGGCCGAGAGCACCGCGATGCGGTCGCAGATCAGCATCAGCTCGCGCAGGTCGCTGGAGACCACGACCAGCGCCTTGCCCTGGCGGGTCAGTTCGCCCAGCAGGGCATAGATGTCGAACTTGGCACCGACGTCGATGCCACGAGTCGGCTCGTCGAACAGCAGCACGTTGCAGTCGCGCTCCAGCCAGCGGCCGATCACCACTTTCTGCTGGTTGCCGCCCGAGAGCTCGGCCACGGTTTGTGCCGGGCTGGAGCTGCGGATGCGCATGGCCTCGATCTGGCGCTGGGCCAAGGCCCGTTCGGCCTGGTTGTCGACGACACCCGCGGCGGAAATCGCCGGCATGTTGCCCAAGGCGATATTGGCGCTGATCGATTGCGACAGCAGCAGGCCTTCGCCCTTGCGGTCTTCGGTGATCAAGGCGATGCCATGGGCCACGGCATCGGCGGGACTGCGGATGGTGACTGGCCTGGGTGGCTGGCCAATCGCAACGGTACCGGCATCGCTGGCGTCGGCGCCGAAGATCAGCCGCAGCAGTTCGGTGCGCCCTGCCCCGATCAATCCGGAAATGCCGAAGATCTCGCCCTCACGCACCTCGAAGGACACGTCCTTGACCCTGTCGCCACGGCTCATGCCTTGCACCTGGAACATGGGCGCGCCAATGCGTCGCTCACCCAGGTCGATGCGTTCGCCCAGTTCGCGGCCCACCATGAGGTTGACCAGTTGCTCACTGTCGTAGCGCGCCATCGGCTCGACACACACCAGGCGCCCGTCGCGCAGCACGGCGATGCGTTGCGCGACCTGGGCCAGTTCTTCGAGGCGATGGGAAATATAGATGATCGACACGCCGCGTTCGCGCAACCGAAGAATCTGCGCGAACAGCATGTCGACCTCGCGCGCGGTGAGCATCGCGGTGGGTTCGTCGAGGACCAGCACCCGGCAGTCGCCGATCAGGTTGCGGGCAATCTCGACCATTTGCTGATGACCGATGCCCAGGTCGCTCACCAACGTATCCGGGTCGATGGCGTCGAGGCCCACCTGGGCCATGGCCTGGCGAGCCTGCTCGCGCAGGCGCCGACGATCGATCCAGCCACCGCGGCTGGGCAGATCGTGAAGAAACAGGTTTTCCGCAACGGTCAGCGTCGGCAACAGGTTGAGCTCCTGCATGACCATGCGCACCCCGCCACGCTCGGCTGCGGTACGGCTGCCGGGCAGCCAGGCCTGGCCCTGGAACTGCATCTGGCCGGTGGTTGGCGCTTCCAGGCCACCGATTATCTTCGACAGGGTGCTCTTGCCCGCGCCGTTCTCGCCGGTCAGGGCCAGCACTTCGCCGCGGTGCAGCTCAAGGTCGATGTCCCACAGCACGGGCTGGGCATAGGTCTTGCCGATGCCACTGACCGACAGTACAACATTGGATGTCATAGGGTTCTCCAGACGCGCCTGCCGACAGCAGGCCGAGGCAATGCCCAGGCCTGCCGCGAGACGCTCTGCATCAAGGCTTGGTGACGAGCTCGACCGGGGTCTGGATCACGCCGTTGGCGTCGACGTCGAGCTTGTCGCCCTTGATCATGCCCAATGCACTCTGGATGCCGAACACCGCCTGGCGGGCGGCGAACTGGTCGGCCGTGGCCAGTACGCGACCGTCCTTGAGCATTGGCTTGATGGCATTGATGTTGTCGTAGCCCACCACCTGGACCTTGCCCGCCTTGCCTGCGGCACGCACCGCAGAGACCGCACCGAGCGCCATGCTGTCATTGCCGGCCAGCAGGGCCTTGAGGTCGGGGTATTCATTGAGCATGGCGGAAGCGACGGCATTGCCCTTGTCGATTTCCCAGTTGCCCGACTGCACGGAGACGATCTTCATCTGCGCCGCTTCCATGGCGTCCTTGAAGCCGGCCGTGCGCATCTGCGCGTTGGTGGTGGTCGGTACGCCTTCGATGATGCCGACCTGGTCGCCTGCAGTGAGTTGCTTGGCCAGGTAGTCGCCGACCAGCTTGGCGCCCTTGCGGTTGTCGGGACCCACGAACGGCACCTGGATACCTTTGCTTTTGAGTACGCCGGCATCCAGCTGGTTGTCGATGTTGACGACTTTGATGCCGGCATCCATGGCCTTCTTGATGATCGGCACCAGGGCCTTGGAGTCTGCCGGGGCGATGACCAGTGCATCGACCTTGGCCACGATCATCTGCTCGACGATGCGAATCTGATTGGCGGTGTCGGACTCGTCCTTGATGCCGTTGGACACCAGATCGAAATCGGCGGCGTGTTCTTTCTGGTAGCTCTTGGCGCCGTCTTCCATGGTCAGGAAGAATTCGTTGGCCAGGGACTTCATGACCAGCGCGACCTTGGGTTTCTGGGTGTCGGCGAAGGAGGATTGCAGCGGGGCGATGGCGCCGATGGCAGCCATCAGGGAGACAGCGAGCAGGCGTCCAGCGAAGGGCAGCTTCATGGGGTTACTCCGATCTTATGATTGTTTTCGAGCAACGGTTCGCGGTTATTCGCAAACGTTTGCGTACTGGAAACTATGGCCATGCATCAGTCCTTTGTCAATCTCGTGGAGATGCTTCCACCCAAGCATCTGTAGCGCTCGCCACAACACCGCCCTGCAGGTGCGAGACAGCTCCGCATCACGATACAAAGTCAGTCATTCATTCATCCTCGGGCCGAGCCCATAAAAATTGCCATGACTAACCACGAAGCCCTTGCCCTTCATACTGCAACCCCCAGGCTGCACGTTGTCGACGGCCGTGCACTTGCGCGGCGCGATGTCGTGTACCACAGAGATCAACCCGGTTTCGCGCAGGCACGTATTACCCGCCATGATTACAACGCCGGTGGGCAGCGTGTCTGTAGCATAGACCCTCGCCTGCATGCGGCCCGGTCCGAGCAACCCGACATCGAGCCCAATCTGCAACAACGTTACAGCCTGGGAGGTCGCTGCCTGCGCAGCCGTAGTGTCGACGCCGGCACCACTGTGACCTTGCACGACGCCTGCGGGCGAGAGGCTGTGACATGGCTCGCCAATGGTGTCGAGCAGAGCCGGCACTACGAGGCTGCGCCACTGCCTGGGCGACTCTTGTCGATCACAGCGCTGGGAACCGACGGAGCCACGCGGACAGCCGAGCGCTGGCAATGGGCTGATGGCCAGCCATGGGAGCGAGAGCGCAACCTTGCCGGGCACTGTCACACACGTTTCGACGGCGCCGGCAAGAATGTTGTCCAGAGCCGTAGCTTGCTCGGCTCAATCACCAGCGAGTGCTTGCAGCTGCTGCAAGGCCATGAGGAAAGCGACTGGTCTGGTGAAGACCCCTTGGCATGGGCAAGAAGCCTGGAGCCAGAATGTTCGAGCAGTTCGGTGATTGTCGATACTTGCGGCGCGATCGTGGCCAGTGAGGATGCCAAGGGGCATCGTCAACGCCATGGTTTCGATCGCTGTGGACAGCATCGGGCCAGCTGGGTCACCCCCATGGGCAGCACCGAAACGCCTGTGGTTCTGGATGTCAGCTACGACGCCAACGGCCAGAGGCTGATGGAGCATGATGCCAACGGGTTGGTCACCCACCATACCTACGCACCCGACACCCTGCGGCTGGTCGGCAGGAAAACCACCCGCCTGCACGACCGTCGGGTGTTGCAGGATTTGCGTTACCAGTACGATCCTGTCGGATTGGTGACCCAGGTACGCGACCATGCCGAGCAGACGCGATTCTGGCGCAACCAGAAAATAGAGCCACAACAGGACTACCAGTACGACTCGCTATCGCAGCTGATACTGGCCAGCGGGCGTCAAATGGCTGCACTCGGCCAACCTGATAGCCCGCTCCATGCGCTGCCTGTCGACACCCATGCCTACACCCTCTATCAACGCCGCTACACATACGACCAGTCCGGTAACCTGCTGACCATTCGGCACACCGTCCCGGCTACCAGCACCGGCTACACGATCAGGCTTACAGCCTCCGCGCGGAGCAACCGGACCGTCCTGAGCGACCTTTGCGACGACCCCGCATTGATCGATAACCACTTCGATGCCGCTGGCCAGCAGCGAGCGGTGGACGGCGCTCAACGCGCTGCCTGGAACAGTCGCATGCAACTGGGCAGTGTCACGCGAGACGCAGCAGGTAGCGAGCATTACCTTTACGGCCAGCATCACCAACGGCTGCGCAAGACTCATGCTCATGGCAGTACTCGCTATTTACCGGGTCTGGAGTTGCAGCAGCACGACAGCCATGCTTTGCACTGCATCAATGTGACCGAGCATGTTCGCGTGCTGCACTGGCCTCAGGGCAGCCCAGAGGGTCTGGCCAACGATCAGTTGCGCTACAGCTACACTGACCTGCTGGGCAGTCATGGCTTGGAAATCGATGGCGACGGCTGTGTCATCAGCCGCGAGGAATTCTTCCCGTTCGGTACCACCTCTGTGTGGGCCTGCCGCAATCAGACCGAGGCCAGTTACAAGACTCTGCGCTACTCGGGCAAGGAACGCGACAACACCGGCCTCTACTATTATGGCTACCGCTATTACCAGCCATGGACCGGACGCTGGCTCAGCGCCGACCCGGCGGGTGCTGTGGATGGTCTGAACCTGTACGCAATGGTCCGCAACTCACCGCTGTCAGCAGTGGACGACGACGGTCGTATGCTGCGGATCGTCGTGAAAGGCGGGATCGGTGCAGCCGGGATCGGCTACGAGGCTTATAAGCACAACGACCGACAGTCCCAGGCGCCAGCACAGCCTGGCGACGCTTCGACGAGCGGCTCTATGGGTGACCGGCGGGCAGACAAGGTGATCGGCAAGATCCAGCGGATGAAGAACGAATTCAGTCCAGGGCAACAGATTCTGAACAATGCAAAGGGCCGCGCGCAAACGGCGGATCATCTGGCGCATGGTCAACTGCCGGGGGCCAATGCAGTCCTCAAGGGCGCTGAAAGCGTCGCTACTGTGGTCGAGTTCAGCCAGACCGGCGACCTCTCCCAGATCAATAAAGCACCTCTGTCGGGCGCGGTAGCTACGGACGCGGTCAATGGCGCTGCTCACAGCATCAAAGCCACCATCAAAAACACCCAGAAAGCCGTGAAAGGGGCTGCCGAAGTGGCAACGCTTTCCGACACCAAAGCTGCAGAAGTGGACGCGTCACTGGGCGATTTGAAAGAACTGGCGCAAGACAAACTGATCACGAATGTGTCGTTAGGCGCCACGGTCAAAGCGGGCCTGGATGGAGCCGCCGCGGTAGTACCTCATCCCGTGGCCAAGGTTGGCCTCAAGATCCTGTCTGCGGCGTGGACGGTGGCGGGCGTGGTGCATGGTGCTGAAGAGCTGGAAGAGATCGCCAAAACCCACAAGGATGTGCTCGTGAGCAAAACCGGCGAAAACCTCATGGGACAAATGAAGACGGTGAATGGGTCCAATCGTGCGGGGATCTTGGATCGCGTCAAAAAGAGCTACGGTTTTTCCGACACTCCATGAGGCCGAGCGCCGTCTTTTGATAACCCGGTGGCTGGCTATCTGCGACGTTTTGCCACTCAACTAATAGGCCTACCAACAGTCGAAGCTGCATCGGTTACATTTTGTAGCTATTTCAGGGGTGCGAGCCCGAAGAGGCCGGATGAGCTTTATCTTGTGGATGGCCGTGCTGGGCGTCCTGCTGTTGATGCTGGCGCTGACGGCGTCTTACCTGCGCTGGCTGCCAGTGACCACCTCGGCGGTGTGCCTGGCATTCGGCGTGGCCATCGGTCCCATAGGGCTGGGCCTGTTCACCACCGATTTCAAGGACACCGCCTCCTGGCTCGAACGCCTGGCGGAGGCGGCGGTGTTGTTTTCGCTGTTCAGCACCGGCATCAAACTGCGACTGGGATTGGGCCGCAGTGCCTGGCGCGCAGCTTATATGCTGTCGGGCCCGGTGATGATCGTTTCGATTCTGGGCGTTTGCCTGGTAGCGCACTATGCCCTGGGCTTGTCGTGGGGGGTGAGCATGCTGCTCGGGGCGATGCTGGCGCCGACCGATCCGGTGTTGGCGTCCATGGTCCAGGTGAACAGCGCGCAGGACTTCGACCGCGTGCGCTTCGGGCTGTCGGGCGAGGCCGGGCTCAACGACGGCACGGCCTTTCCTTTTGTGATCCTGAGCTTGCTGATGCTGCATCATGGCAGCCTCGACAGCCACTGGCTGAGCCAGTGGGCCCTGGAAAATCTGGTGTGGGGCGTGCCGGTCGGATTGCTGATCGGTTACGGGATGGGCCGGGCGATCGGTCACTTGATGATCTACCTGCGCGTGCGCCATGCCGACAGCACCAACTCGCCGAACGATTTTCTGGCGCTGGCATTGATCGCCCTGTCGTACTTCGCGGCCGCTTCGGTGGGCGCTTTCGGCTTTCTCGCGGTGTTCGCCGCAGGGCTGGGGCTGCGGCAGGCAGAAGTACGTACGTCGAACTCCGAGGTGCCTTCGGAGCACCTGGCCAAGCCGATCAGCGGGCACCGTGACATGGCTCCCGAAGAAGGGACCGTCACCCACCCCAACGATCTGGAAGACGGGCAGCTGGCCGCAGGGGTGATGATGGGCGACATCCTGGTGTTCGGCAATCTGGTGGAACGGTCCATGGAGGTACTGCTGATCACCATTCTGGGGGCGACCTTGTCCGCCTATTGGGATTGGCGAGCGGTGGGCCTGGCGGCCGCGCTGTTCTGCGTGATTCGGCCATTGAGCGTGTGGCTGCTGGTGAGCCGACGGTTGCTCGACGGGCATCAGCGCGCGTTGCTGGGCTGGTTCGGCATCCGCGGGATCGGGTCGATCTATTACCTGTGCTATGCCCTCGCCCACGAACTGCCCGAGTCGGTCGAGCAGGTCTGCATCAGCCTGACGCTGTCGGTGGTGGCATTGAGCATTCTGGTGCACGGCATCAGTACCCAGCCGCTGCTCGAACATTACGAGCGTCGACGAAAACCGGTTTAGCGGCGGATGCGGCGAGTCAGGGAAGGCGCGGTGCTGTCGGCGGTGTGGATCAACCCCGTGCCGCGATCCCTCTAGCAGCGGCGCGAGCCGCGTCGGCGGTGCGTGCGGTGTGCCTGGAGCTTCGCGGTGTTGCCGGACGCGGCTCGCGCCGCTGCTACAGGGTATCGGTTCGGATGCACCGGCCCGGTCAAAAAGGTATAGAATCCCCAGCATTTGAAGGATCGGTCCTTGTCATCCAGACAGGACAGATCGCGCATAACCCATACAGGCAGATCGGATATTGGAACAGCTAAAGCGCCTCGCTAGCGGGATTGAAGGGCTCGATTTGTTGCTCAAGGGTGGGCTGGTGGCCGGTGCGTCCTACATCGTGCAAGGCCGTCCCGGCTCAGGCAAGACGATCCTGGCCAATCAGTTGGGCTTCAATCACGTGCGTCAGGGCGGCCGCGTGCTGGTTGCCACACTGCTCGCCGAGTCCCATGAGCGACTGTTCCAATACCTGTCTACCCTGAGTTTTTTCGATGCCTCGAAGATAGGCAACGAAATCCAGTTCGTCAGTGCTTTCGACACGCTGGAAAACGAAGGGCTGGATGAAGTGGTCAAGCTGCTGCGCCGCGAAATCAGTCGGCAGAAAGCAACCATCCTGATCGTCGACGGTGTGCTGAACGCCCGCTCCAAGGCCGATTCGCAGATCGACACCAAAAAATTCATCTCCGAGTTGCAAGGCCATGCGGCGTTCGCCGGGTGCACCGTGCTGTTCCTGACCAGTTCGCGTCTGGACGACGGCAGCCCCGAACACACCATGGTCGATGGCGTCATCGAGCTGGGTGAAGAACTGTTCAACACCCGCTCGGTGCGCCGCATCCAGTTGCGCAAGACCCGTGGCAGCGGCGCGCTGTCCGGCCTGCACGAGTGCGAGATCACCGACGACGGGTTGGTGGTCTATCCTCGCCTGGAAAGCCTGTACAGCCGCCCTTCCTGTCCCGACCTCACCGATCTGAGCCGAGTGCCCAGCGGCATTCCTGACCTGGACAACCTGATCGGTGGCGGGCTGCCGCGTTCCTCGGTGACCCTGGTCATGGGCCCCTCGGGTATCGGCAAGACCAGCCTGGGTATCAACTTCCTGGCGGCCTCGACCCCTGAGGAACCCGGACTGCTGTTCGGCATGTACGAATCCGAGCGCCGCCTGCAAGTGAAGGCGCGGTCACTGGGCCACGACTTCGAGGCCCTGCAGGCCAGCGGCGCCCTGCACGTGTGCTGGCAGCCGACCACCGAAGGCCTGCTCGACGGGCTGGGTGCGCGCCTGCTGCATCAGGTCGAGATTCACGGCATCAAGCGTGTGCTGATCGACAGCCTGGGCGGGATGGCTCGCACGGCGACCAGTACCGTACGCCTGACCGAGTTCTTCAGCACCCTGATGAGCGAGCTCCGCACCCGCGGCGTGACCGTATTCGCCACGTGGGAAATCCGCGGCCTGTTCGGCCCGGAGATCACCTCGCCGGCTCCCGATCTTTCCAGCATCGTCGACAACATCCTGCTGACGCGATTTGTCGAACATGAGTCTGAACTAAAGCGGTTGATTTCCATTCTTAAGGTCAGAGACAGTTTTTATGATCCTTCGCTATTGGAGCTGGTCATCCATGGTCATGGAATCGACCTGAGAAAGGCGTTCAAAAATGCAGAGGCAGTGTTATCAGGTAGCGCCTCCACGATATCGAATCCGTGATGTTGCCGGGGTCGAACTGACATGGCCACTATCCTGATCGTCGACGATGAGTATCTCATCGCCGACATCCTTGGTTACGCTCTTGAAGACGAAGGCTACATGGCCGTGACGGCTGGCAATGGCAAGCGTGCATTGGAGATCCTTGATCGCGAGCGTCCCGCGCTGGTCATTACCGACTTCATGATGCCAGGCATGAACGGCCTTGAGCTGGCGCAAAGAATTCGCGGTAACGAATCGTTTTGCACCGTGCCCATCCTGTTGATGAGTGGCGCGCAAGGCAGCGTCGGGCGTGCCACGCCCGATCTTTTCGCTGCCGTCTACGACAAGCCATTCGATATCAACCAAGTGGTCGCGAAGGTTCGCGAGCTGGTGCCGCTGGAGCCCCTCAAGCCGCTTTGAGCGATTGCTTGCTTTGCTACAGCGTCAGGATCTCGTACCCATCAGCCGTGACCGCTACCATGTGTTCCCATTGCGCGGACAACGACTGGTCACGCGTAACCACCGTCCAGCCATCGGCCAATTGGCGGGTGCCCGCCTTGCCTGCGTTGATCATGGGCTCGATGGTGAAGATCATGCCCTGGGTTAAACGCATCCCCTCGCCCTTGCGGCCATAGTGCAGCACCTGCGGTTCGTCGTGATAGATCTGGCCGATACCATGCCCGCAGTACTCGCGCACGACGCTGAAGCCTTCGCGGTGCGCGACGCTCTGGATTGCGTGACCGATGTCGCCCAGGGTGGCGCCTGGCTTGACCACTTCTATACCGGCCAGCATCGCTTCATGGGTGGTTTCCACCAGACGCTTGGCCAATGGGCTTGGCTCACCCACGTAGTACATGCGACTGGTGTCGCCGAACCAACCATCCTTGATGACCGCCACATCGATATTGACGATGTCGCCGTCGGCCAGCACGACCTTGTCGCTGGGCACCCCGTGGCAGACCACCTGGTTGACCGAGATGCACGCCGTCTTGGTGAAGCCGTGGTAGCCAACGTTGGCCGGGATCACCTTCAGCTCGTTCACGATGTAGGCGTTGCACAGCTCGTCCAGGTATTGCGTGGTGACGCCTGCCTGCACGTGCGGGGCGATCATGCGCAATACGTCAGCGGCCAGGGCACCGGCGTGGCGGGCCATCGCGATTTGCTCCGGGGTGCGGCTCAGATTCTTGCGGCTCACTGATTTCTCCTGCTATTGGAACCCCTATGCTAACAGAGCGCCGGTGCATTGCCTCGTCGTGGCGTATCGACCTGATTTAATTACAAATCCCACAAAACTTTTTGTAACCATTTCGTTCATAAGACTCACAGCCCAGCGCCACACCGGCAGATGGTCGCGAAAAGCGCACAGGCAATGACTTCGAACGCGGTTCGAAGACTTCAAGCTCCAAGCAGTTCGACATAATCATAATATCCGCTGGCACCGACGGCCCTTGGGACCGTCCCCCTCCATGCCTGGCATCGCACCACCGAACGCTGACACTTGCCTTGCTCTTTTCGTGCGCGATCCTGCGTGACGCATCACGACCTATTGCCTGCGAGCAATGAAAGGAATGAGCCTTGTCCAGTTCCAACACCACCGCACCTGACACTTCGCCAGCGGGCGAAGAAAATGACGCCACCCGTACTAGCCCTGGCCAGATCGTGGTGCGCGTAGCGATCATCGCCACCATGGGCGCTCTGGCCTTCGGCTACGACACCGGGGTGATTTCCGGCGCCCTGCCCTTCATGACCCAAGGGCCGGACCAGGGCGGTCTGGGGCTCACTCCGTTCACCGAGGGCCTGGTAGCGTCCTCGTTGATCCTCGGTGCGGCGTTTGGCTCGTTGTTCGCCGGTCATCTGGCCGACAAATACGGCCGCCTGACCGCGCTCAAGGGCCTGGCCATCCTGTTCATGATCGGCGCCCTGGGCTCGGCCCTCGCCCCAACCGTGGCCATCATGGTCGCCACTCGATTCGTGCTCGGTCTCGCGGTGGGGGGTGCATCGGCGATCGTGCCGATGTTCATTGCCGAGATAGCCGGGCCCAACAAGCGAGCCCGACTGGTCAGCCAGAACGAACTGATGATCGTCACCGGGCAACTGGTGGCCTATATCTCCAATGCCTTGCTGGCGCATTTTGCCCACACCCCTGACGTGTGGCGCTGGATGCTCGCCATCGCGGTGATCCCGGCGGCCTTGCTGTGGATCGGCATGCACTTCGTTCCGACTTCGCCACGCTGGCTCGCCAGCAAGGGACGTATGGAAGAAGCCCGCGAGGTGCTGGAAAAGATCCGCTCGAGCAAGAAGCAGGTCGACAAGGAAATGAAGGAGATCCAGGCTCAGAACGACGAGGAACGTGCTGACGTGAGCTGGTCCTCGATCTGGGCCGAACCCTGGCTGCGTCGGTTGCTGCTGGTGGGCATGGGCCTGGGCTTCGTGGCCCAGCTCACAGGCGTCAACGCGTTCATGTACTTCACCCCGGTGATTCTCAAGTCCACGGGACTGGGCACCAACGCGGCGCTTACCGCGACCATCGGCAACGGTGTCGCTTCGGTGATCGCTACCTTGATCGGCATCTGGCTGGTCGGTCGCCATGGCCGTCGGCCGATGTTGATGACCGGGCTGTGCTTCGTGGTCCTGGCGCAGGTGCTGCTGTGTGGCGTGCTGACCATGCTGCCCTCCTCGCTGCTGCAAAGCTACCTGGCGCTGGCCTGTATCCTGATGTTCCTGCTGTTCATGCAGACTTTCATCGCCCCGGTCTACTGGCTGCTGATGTCCGAGCTGTTTCCCTCCCATCTGCGCGGCATGATGACCGGTACGGCGGTGTGCTTCCAATGGCTGTGCAACGCGTCGGTGGCGTTCCTGTTCCCCATCGCCCTGGCTGGCTTCGGCCCCTATACCTTCATGCTGTTCGCCGCGATCAACGTCATGTCGCTGATCTTCGTCGCGATGTGCGTCCCGGAAACGCGCGGCAAGTCGCTGGAGCAGATCGAACGGCACATGGAGAAGGAATTCACCCCGGACGAACCCGCCAGCGCCTGAGGCGATACCGATCGCGGCTCGATATGTCCAGTCGGGAGTGTTGCAGGTAACATGGCTGAAGTTGTTTTCATCTTCAGCCTGTCGCCTGCAAGGAAGAACGCCCCCATGACCCACCCTGACGACGTCATTGCCAGCCGCGTTCTGCACCTGCTCGAACAACGCGCCGTGGGCACGTCCATCTGCCCTTCGGAAGTGGCGCGCTCGCTGGAGCAGGACGAGCCCGCGTGGCGCGCGCTGATGCCGGAGGTTCGCCGGGTGGCTCGGGCCCTGGCGGCCGCCGAGATCATCGACCTGACCCAGGGCGATGACCGGCTGAATCCCGACAAGGAACCGGAGGGGCCAATCAGACTGCGCCGGGGTGCGCACTTCAAGCACCCTTGAGGTCAATCCGCGGACGTGCGTTTGCAGACGTATACCTGACGGCCACAGTTTGCTAGGTTTCCCGACCGCCTTCCCCGATCTGGCCGAAATCCATGACCCGTACTCCTCCCCACGCTGCCACCGGCGCACCTGATCAACCGTCCCACCAAACGAGCTTCTGGCTGATCGCCGTGGCCTTTCTGATCACCATGGTCGGCACCACCCTGCCGACGCCGCTGTACGCACTGTATCAACAGCATCTGGGCTTCGGTGCGACCTGGGTCACGTTGATTTTCGCCATCTATGCGGCCGGGGTGATCAGTGCATTGCTGGCCGTCGGCAGCTGGTCCGATCAATTGGGTCGGCGACCGATGCTGCTGGCAGGCTTGGCCATGGGCGCGATCAGCGCGGTGATTTTCCTGTGCACCGACTCCATTGGCGGATTGCTGATCGCTCGGCTGATCTCGGGCTTTTCGGCCGGGATCATGACCGGTACCGGTACGGTGGCAGTGATCGAAGCGGCGCCCAAGCGCTGGCGGAACAGCGCAACATTGGTCGCCACGGCGGCCAACATGCTTGGCCTGGGGCTGGGCCCGCTGCTGGCCGGTTTCACGTCACAGTTTCTGCCTTGGCCGGTGCACCTGGCCTTCGTCGTGCACCTGGTCCTGCTGCTGGCGGCTACGGCAGCCATCCTGGCCGTCGGCGAGACGGTGCAACGACCCGCCAAACCACGCCTGGGATTCCAGCGCCCGAGCCTGCCGGCAGCAGTGCGCGGCCCGTTCGTACCCGCCGCCATCGCCGGCCTTGCCGGGTTCAGCGTGACCGGATTGTTCACCTCGCTGGTACCGGCGATCATGCGTCAGGTCATGGGGCACGCGGGAGGCCTGGTGATCGGTGCAGTGATTCTGGTGCTGTTCGCTGGCTCCATCGTCGGCCAGGCCTGGGTCAGGCGGATTCGCGAAGCCGCGCAGATGACCGTTGGCTGCACGGTGCTGATCCTCGGTGTCGCCTGTCTGGGCCTGAGTATCGCCAGCGCCCAGCTCTGGCTGCTGGTGCTCGGCGGCGCCCTGAGCGGAATCGGCCAAGGCCTGACCTTTCGGGCCGGCATGGGCGCGGTGGCCAATGCCGCGCCCGTCGGCCAGAAGGCCGGGGTCACCTCGGCGCTGTTCATCGTCTATTACCTGTCCATGTCGGTGCCGGTGATCGCGGTGGGCGTGAGCATTCCCGTGTTCGGACTGCATCATTCTGCCGAGTTCTTCAGCGCCGTAGTGGCACTGATAGCGGTGCTGGCAATGCTCAGCATGAACATCGTGCGCGCCCGAGCGTCCAATGCCTGAGTCGACCGTCTGCAGGTCGCCAACAGGAGAATGACCATGACACCTGAAACCGAAGGCAAAGAAGAAAAAGGCCCCAATGGTGTGCCCTTCATCAACGATCCAGGCAGCGAGGACCCAGGCTCGGTGACCACTGAAGATGCCACGGTGCCGCTTCAGGAAGAAGATGACGAGGATGACGAGTCCTATCAATAGGCCGAATCGGCCACAAGCCCGACTCTGAGGGTCGGCGCCACCCAAGCGCCATTGCGCCCCGCTATGCTGGATGCTTCCTGCATCCCCTAGCGAGGCATTCGTACCGATGGAGACCCTCACTCCTGCCGCGAACAGTTGGTTGACCCTTCCCGCCCACCGGCACTGGCTGGCCCGGCAAGGCCAGCGATTGCTGGAGTTCGCCAAGGCGGCGCGCATCGAAGACGGCTTTGCGGACCTCGACAACCGGGGCCGACCGGTGCTGGCCAGCGGTGCATTGACCATACAGACCGCCCGCATGACCCATAGCTTTGCCCTGGCCTGCCTGCAGGGCATCCCTGGCAGTGCGGCCATGGTCGACCATGGCATCCGCGCGTTGCAGGGTCCATTGCGCGATGCACGGCACGGTGGCTGGCATGCCAGCGCCAGGCCGGCCTCCACGTCGCGCAAGCAAGCCTATCTGCATGCATTCGTGGCGCTGGCGGCGAGCTCGGCCGTAGCGGCCGGACGACCAGGCGCTGCGGCGTTGCTGGCCGACGCGGTCGACGTTCTGGAGCGGCGCTTCTGGTGCGAGGCCGAGCAGGCATTCGTGGAATCCTTCGCTCAGGACTGGAGCGACCAGGAAGACTACCGGGGTGGCAACAGCAACATGCACGGGGTGGAGGCCTGCCTGGCCCTGGCCGACGTCTGCAACGACGCCAAGTGGCTGGATCGCGCACTGGCGATCAGCGAGCGGCTGATTCACCAGCACGCGGCAGCCACCAACTATCTGCCAGTCGAACATTTCGACGCCCACTGGCAAGCGCTACCCGACTACAACCATGACCGCCCCGGGGACGAGTTCCGTCCCTACGGACAGACGCCAGGGCATGCCTTCGAGTGGGCGCGGCTGCTCCTGCACCTGGAAGCCGCACGGCACCGCATCGGTCTGGCCAACCCCAGCTGGCTGGCCGAAGACGCCCAGCATCTGTTCGCCGCAGCCTGTCGGGTCGGCTGGGCGGTGGATGGCCAGCCGGGAATCGTCTACACGGTGGACTGGCAACAACGGCCGGTGGTCGCGCAGCGCCTGCACTGGACGCTGGCCGAAGCGGTGGCTGCCGCTGCAGCGCTGTACCAGCGTACTGGCGATGCCAGCCATGAGCGCTGGTACCGTGAGTTCTGGGACTACATCGACCTCTACCTGATCGATCGCGAGCATGGCAGCTGGCACCATGAACTCGATACGGGCAATCAACCGGCGCAGACCATCTGGCCGGGCAAACCCGACCTCTACCACGCCTATCAGGCGACCCTGTTGCCAGCTCTGCCACTGGCGCCCAGCCTGGCGACCGCGCTGGCGCGCCAATCTGGGCTGGGATGAGCGCTACACGCTTCAGGGGATTGGCGTGGTTGCGCCAATCCGACTGAATTTTTCAGACGGGCCGGACTCCGAAACTCATTGAGACGCACCTCACAAGGAAGATCTTCGGCCCCATGAACAACGCAAAACTGTTCGTCATCGATTACACCCTGCACGGCGACCCCAAGTCGTTCATCATCCGAGCCGAGAAAATGGACAGCAGCGAGGCTTGGCATTGGGCAAGCTGCGATGCAGGGGTCGGCCGCATCGGTCGATTCGGCCGTGAGCATGTAAAAAAGACCAGTCAGCCATCGGCCGAAAAATTCGGTATCAATGGTGTCAGCTGGCGTCCGGCCTGAGCGTCGAAGGCCTGCGTCACTGCCTGGTTGGCGTACGAATTCACTTTACCTGAGGTTGATCTGGAACATATTGTTACAAGATATGTTCCCGGCGTTGGACCGTTGTGCCCGAAAGCTCGACGCGTCTATTGCCATGGGTCACCTATAAGATCAAGTAAAGTGAGCACAGCCATGACGTCTGAGGTGGGTAAAGGCAAGGCGATCTTTCGCGTTGTCAGCGGCAATTTTCTGGAAATGTTCGATTTCATGGTCTATGGCTTCTACGCCACGGCCATCGCCAAGACGTTCTTTCCGACCGACAGTGCCTTCGCTTCGCTGATGCTGTCGCTGGCCACCTTCGGTGCCGGCTTTCTCATGCGCCCCCTGGGGGCCATCTTTCTGGGTGCGTACATCGATCGGCACGGACGGCGCAAAGGGCTGATCGTGACCTTGGCCTTGATGGCTTTGGGCACGGTATTGATTGCCTGCGTACCTGGCTATGCGACCTTGGGCGTCGCGGCGCCGCTGCTGGTGCTGCTCGGGCGACTGTTGCAGGGCTTCTCGGCAGGCGTGGAGTTGGGCGGTGTGTCGGTGTACCTGGCCGAGATTGCCACGCCGGGGCGCAAGGGTTTCTTCGTCAGCTGGCAGTCGGCCAGCCAGCAGGTCGCCGTGGTCTTCGCCGGCCTGCTCGGAGTGCTGCTCAACCACTTCCTCGATGCGCAACAAATGGGTGAATGGGGCTGGCGGGTGCCGTTCCTGGTGGGCTGCATGATCGTACCGGTGATTTTCTTCATTCGTCGTTCGCTTGAAGAGACGCCCGAGTTCGAAGCGCGCACCCATCGACCCACGCTCAAGCAAGTCGTGCATTCGGTGGCGCAGAATTTCCGCCTGGTCCTGGCGGGCATGGCGCTGGTGGTGATGACCACCGTTTCGTTCTACCTGATCACCGCCTACACGCCGACGTTCGGCAAGAACGAGCTGCACCTGTCGGACATGGATGCGCTGCTGGTGACCATGGCCGTGGGCCTTTCCAACTTCATCTGGCTGCCGATCATGGGCGCACTGTCGGACCGCATCGGGCGTAAACCTTTGCTGCTCGCGGCCACGGTGCTGGCGATTCTGACGGCCTACCCGACCTTGTCGTGGCTGGTGGCGGATCCCAGCTTTGGCCGTCTGCTGACGGTCGAGCTGTGGCTGTCGTTCCTGTATGGCTCGTACAACGGTGCCATGGTCGTGGCGCTGACCGAGATCATGCCCCTGGACGTGCGCACCACCGGGTTTTCGCTGGCCTATAGCCTGGCCACGGCGACGTTCGGCGGGTTCACCCCTGTGGCGTGCACCTACCTGATTCACGCGCTGGACAACAAGGCGGCACCGGGCATCTGGCTCAGTGGCGCGGCGGTGTTGGGGCTGGTAGCGACCCTGGTGCTGTTTCGCGGCGACCGGCATGCGCAGCGTACGGCTTTGGCGGCGCAGGCCTGATACCGCGGTGCGGCTTTCGCGGGCAGATGGCTCGCCGCCCGCCCCGCTCCCACAAGAGCCTGTATTTAAGTAACCCCCCCTGTGGGAGCGGGCTCTGCCCGCGAAGAGGCCATACCTGACACCCCACGCAAAAAAAACGCCCCGAACCAGTCGGGGCGTTTTTCATTCAGCGCTCAGGCTCAGTGTGGAAAAGCTGGAGGGTTGACGCCCGCCATGTCTTCCATCACACGGACCACCTGGCAGCTGTAGCCGAATTCGTTGTCGTACCAGACGTACAACACGACGCGGTTGTCGTTGCAGATGGTGGCCTCGGCGTCGACCACACCGGCATAGCGCGAGCCGACGAAGTCGGTCGATACCACTTCCTGGGAGTTGACGAAATCGATCTGCCGGGACAGGTCCGAGTGCAGCGCCATGTAGCGCAGGTACTCGTTCATCTCTTCGCGGGTGCTGGCCTTCTCGAGGTTCAGGTTGAGAATGGCCATGGAGACGTTCGGCGTCGGCACGCGAATGGCGTTGCCAGTCAGCTTGCCGGCCAGTTCGGGCAGCGCCTTGGCGGCAGCGGTGGCAGCGCCGGTCTCGGTGATGACCATGTTCAACGCCGCCGAACGGCCGCGACGGTCGCCCTTGTGGAAGTTGTCGATCAGGTTCTGGTCGTTGGTGTACGAGTGAACGGTTTCAACGTGGCCGTTGACGATGCCGAACTTGTCGTTGACCGCCTTGAGCACCGGTACGATGGCGTTGGTGGTGCAGGACGCCGCCGACACGATCTTGTCATCGGCAGTGATCGTGCCATGGTTGATGCCATGCACGATGTTCTTGAGCTTGCCCTTGCCCGGTGCGGTCAGCACCACGCGGTCGATGCCTGGGCAGGCCAGGTGCTGGCCAAGGCCGTCGGCATCGCGCCAGACGCCGGTGTTGTCGACCAGCAGGGCATTCTTGATGCCGTACTGGGTGTAGTCGACTTCGCTCGGGTTCTTGGCGTAGATGACCTGGATCAGGTTGCCATTGACGGTCAGGGTGCTGTTCGCTTCGTCGACATGGATGATGCCGTCGAAGGAGCCGTGCACCGAGTCGCGACGCAGCAGGCTGGCACGCTTGACCAGATCGTTGTCGGCGCCTTTGCGCACGACGATCGCACGCAGACGCAGGCCGTCGCCGGCACCCGCCTTCTCGACCAGGATGCGCGCCAGCAGGCGACCGATGCGGCCGAAACCGTACAGCACCACGTCGGTACCGGTACGCTCGCCCTGGTTCTGCTTGCCGACCACGTCCGCCAGCTCTTCACGCACGAACTGTTCGGCGCTGCGCCCGTTGCCGCTATCCTTGAACTTGACCGCGAGCTTGCCCAGATCCACGGAGGCAGCGCCCAGCTTGAGTTCGCTCATCGCCTTGATCAGCGGGAACGTCTCGTGCACCGACAGCTCCGAGGAATCGGACTGGCGATGGCGAGCGAAGCGGTGCGCCTTGAGCAGCTCGATCACCGAACGGTTGATCAGGCTGCGGCCGTAGATGGAGGTGACTACGTTGTTATTGCGGTAGAGCTGGCCGATCAAAGGAATCATCGCTTCGGCGAGTGCTTCACGATCGATCCATTCACCAAGACACTGGTCGGGCTTCTGAGTCACGGTAACCTTCCACATGTAGGGGCTGAGAAAACGGGCTACATTATGACTTCGCCGCGCGGCCGGAGCAATCTGCGCTTATCGACGTCGTGAAGTTTGGCGAATAGGACCGTCAAAAAAACCGAGGCGCGCCAACGAGGTAGCTCATACCCGGCGGTTTTCTGACAAGAGGCAGTGCGAAGCACCGTGACGCGGCCATCACCGCCCGCTCGAGCCGCCGCAATGGCACAACCCCATCACAGCACCTGACAGCCCACCGTCGCCCCGGTACAATCCTCGTTTTCCGCCGCAACGCTTGGAGCTCAACCTCCCGTGCCTGTTCTGCGCCTTCCGCAACTCCCTGCCTCGGCAGGCAAACACGCCTGGGGCAACCTGCCCGGGGCCGCCCTGAGCCTGGCGATCGCCGAAGCGGCCAATGCCGCCAAGCGCTTCACGCTTCTGCTCACTGCCGACAGCCAAAGCGCCGACCGGCTGGAGCAGGAACTGCGTTTCTTCGCCCCGCAGTTGCCGGTGTTGCATTTCCCCGACTGGGAGACCCTGCCGTACGACCTGTTCTCGCCGCACCAGGACATCATCTCCCAGCGTATCGCCGCCCTCTACCGCCTGCCCGAGCTGGCGCACGGGGTTTTGGTAGTGCCCATCACCACTGCCCTACATCGGCTGGCGCCGACCCAGTTCCTGCTGGGCAGCAGCCTGGTGCTGGACGTGGGGCAACGCCTGGACGTAGAGCAGATGCGCACGCGTCTGGAGGCCAGCGGCTACCGCTACGTCGACACGGTGTACGAGCACGGTGAATTTGCCGTGCGCGGCGCCCTGATCGACCTGTTCCCCATGGGCAGCAAGCTGCCCTATCGGATCGACCTGTTCGACGACGAGATCGAGACGCTGCGCACCTTCGACCCGGAGACCCAGCGTTCCATCGACAAGGTCGAGTCGATCCGCCTGCTGCCGGCCCGCGAATTCCCCCTGCAGAAGGAAGCGGTGACCCGCTTCAAGGCACGCTTTCGCGAACGTTTCGACGTCGATTTCCGTCGCTGCCCGATCTTTCAGGACCTGAGCAGCGGCATCACCCCTGCCGGTATCGAGTACTACCTGCCGCTGTTCTTCGAAGAAACCTCGACCCTGTTCGACTATCTGCCCCAGGACACCCAGGTGTTCTCGCTGCCGGGTATCGAACAGGCCGCCGAGCATTTCTGGAGCGACGTGCGCAACCGTTACGAGGAGCGTCGGGTCGATCCTGCGCGTCCGTTGCTGCCGCCTGCCGAACTGTTCATGCCGGTGGAAGACTGCTTCGCCCAGCTCAAGACCTGGCCACGCATCATCGTCAGCCAGGATGACCTGGAGCCGGGGCCGGGCCGTGAACGTTTCGCCGCAGCGGCGCTGCCGGACCTGGCCATCGAGGCCAAGGCCACCCAGCCCCTCGCCGCGCTGGCCGGATTCCTCGACCAATTTCCGGGGCGGGTGCTGTTCACCGCCGAATCCGCCGGTCGCCGTGAAGTGCTGCTGGAGCTGCTGGAGCGGCTCAAGGTCCGCCCTCGCACGGTGGACGGCTGGAACGAGTTCGCCGAGGGCAAGGAACGTCTGGCGATCACCATCGCGCCGCTCGACGAAGGCCTGCAGATTCTCGACCCGGCCCTGGCCCTGATCGCGGAGAGTCCGCTGTTCGGCCAGCGCGTGATGCAGCGCCGTCGTCGCGACAAGCGCGCCGACGCGGCCAATGACAACGTCATCAAGAACCTCACCGAGCTGCGCGAAGGCGCGCCGGTAGTGCACATCGACCACGGTGTGGGCCGCTACCTGGGGCTGGCGACGCTGGAGATCGACAATCAGGTCGCCGAATTCCTCACCCTGGAATACGCCGAGAACGCCAAGCTCTACGTGCCGGTGGCCAATCTGCACCTGATCGCCCGCTACACCGGAAGCGACGACGCCCTGGCCCCGCTGCACCGGCTCGGTTCAGAGGCCTGGCAGAAAGCCAAGCGCAAGGCCGCCGAGCAGGTGCGCGACGTGGCCGCCGAGTTGCTCGACATCTATGCCCGCCGCGCGGCGCGCGAAGGCTATGCGTTCGCCGACCCGGCTCTGGACTACGCCACGTTCAGCGCCGGCTTCGCTTTCGAAGAAACCCCGGACCAGCAGTCGGCCATCGAGGCCGTGCGCCACGACATGCTCGCGCCCAAGCCCATGGACCGCCTGGTGTGCGGCGACGTCGGCTTCGGCAAGACCGAAGTGGCCATGCGCGCGGCGTTCATCGCCGTGCACGGCGGCCGCCAGGTGGCCATCCTGGTGCCGACCACCCTGCTCGCCCAGCAGCACTACAACAGCTTCCGCGACCGTTTCGCCGATTGGCCGGTGACGGTCGAAGTGATGAGCCGCTTCAAGTCGGCCAAGGAAGTGGGTGCCGCCGTCGAGCAACTGGCCGAAGGCAAGATCGACATCGTCATCGGTACCCACAAGCTGCTGCAGGACGACGTCAAGATCAAGAACCTGGGCCTGGTGATCATCGACGAAGAACACCGCTTCGGGGTGCGTCAGAAAGAGGCGCTCAAGGCCCTGCGCAGTGAAGTCGACATTTTGACCCTGACCGCCACGCCGATTCCGCGCACGCTGAACATGGCCGTGGCCGGCATGCGCGACCTGTCGATCATCGCCACGCCACCGGCGCGGCGCCTGTCGGTGCGCACCTTCGTCATGGAGCAGAACAAGAGCACCGTGAAGGAAGCGCTGCTGCGCGAGCTGTTGCGCGGCGGCCAGGTGTACTACCTGCACAACGATGTGAAAACCATCGAGAAATGCGCCGCCGACCTCGCCGAACTGGTTCCCGAGGCGCGCATCGGCATCGGCCATGGGCAGATGCGCGAGCGCGAGCTGGAACAGGTGATGAGCGACTTCTATCACAAGCGCTTCAACGTACTGATCGCCTCGACCATCATCGAGACCGGCATCGACGTGCCCAGCGCCAACACCATCATCATCGAGCGCGCCGACAAGTTCGGTCTGGCCCAGTTGCACCAGCTGCGCGGGCGCGTCGGCCGCAGCCACCACCAGGCCTACGCCTACCTGTTGACCCCGCCGCGCCAGCAGATCACTCCGGACGCCGAAAAGCGTCTGGAGGCGATCGCCAATACCCAGGACCTGGGTGCCGGTTTCGTCCTGGCCACCAACGACCTGGAAATCCGCGGTGCTGGCGAGCTGCTTGGCGAAGGCCAGAGCGGGCAGATCCAGGCGGTCGGTTTCACCCTGTACATGGAAATGCTCGAACGTGCGGTCAAGTCGATCCGCAAGGGCGAGCAACCCAACCTGGACCAGCCCCTGGGCGGCGGCCCGGAGATCAACCTGCGCCTGCCCGCTCTGATTCCCGAGGACTACCTGCCCGATGTGCACGCTCGCCTGATCCTCTACAAGCGCATCGCCTCGGCGGTGGACGAGGACGGTCTCAAGGACCTGCAGGTGGAAATGATCGACCGCTTCGGCCTGTTGCCCGAACCGACCAAGAACCTGGTGCGCCTGACCCTGCTCAAGCTTCAAGCCGAGCAGTTGGGTATCACCAAGGTCGATGGTGGTCCGCAGGGTGGGCGCATCGAATTCGGCCCGAGCACGCCGGTCGATCCGCTGACCCTGATCAAGCTGATCCAGAGCCAGCCCAAGCGCTACAAGTTCGAAGGCGCCACGCTGTTCAAATTCATGGTGCCGATGGAGCGCGCCGAGGAGCGCTTCAACGTCATCGAAGCGCTGTTCGAGCGCCTGACGCCAAAAGCCGGTTGATATGCCCGATGAGCGCGTGATCGATACGCTGCAACCGCGGCCACGGCTGTGGCTGGGCAGCGTCGAGTTCAGCGCTTTCGAACCGCGCAACGGCAAGATGCAGCGTTACGTGCAGCATCGTGCAGCGCTGGCCTACGGCTACGCCGGCGAATACGTCAGCGGGCCGCGCCCCACCAGCGTCGCGCGCCAGTGGCAGAACCAGAACGCTCGAATCCTGCGCCAGCCGGCCGCCGAGCGAGCCCTGCGCGAGCAGTTGCAGGGCATCGGCTTCAAGCTGGCGACCCGGCAGAGCAAGGCGCTGCCGGAAAGCGCCGGCGAGATCTTCGAGCTGCCCAGCGATGCTGCCTGGCTGCGCTTCATCCTCAACGAGCTTCCGGGCTTGCGCGAGCAAGGTTGGGAAATCGAATACGCCGAGGCGTTCGCCTTCGACCTGACGCCGGTCGAGCGCTGGTACGCCACCATCGAGGAAGGCCCAGAGCGCGACTGGTTCGATCTGGAACTGGGCATCGTGGTCGACGGCGAACCGCTGAGCCTGCTGCCGATCCTGCTCAACCTGCTGCGCAGCCACCCGGAACTGCTCAACCCGAGCCACCTGGCGCGACGTCGCGACGACGAACAGATCCTGGTGCCCGTGCATACGGTGCAAGACGGCGTTCAGCGAACCGTGCAGGTCGCCCTGCCCTATGGCCGCTTGAAACCGGTGCTGGCAACGCTGGGGGATTTCTACCTGCGCGAACCGGGCGACACCTCGATACGCCTGGCCACCGCCGACGCCACGCGCCTCGAAGGGCTGCGGACGTTGCCTCTGGACTGGCAAGGTGGCGAGCGGGTACGTCATTTTGCCGAACGCCTGCGCGACATCCGCCACTGTCCGGTGGCCGCGCCCGACGGTTTGAACGCCACGCTGCGTCCGTACCAGCTGGAAGGCGTGAGCTGGATGCAGGCGCTGCGGCAACTGGAAGTGGGCGGCATCCTCGCCGACGACATGGGCCTGGGCAAGACCCTGCAGACCCTCGCCCATCTGCTGATCGAAAAACAGGCCGGGCGTCTGGATCGCCCGGCCATGGTGGTGATGCCCACCAGCCTGGTGCCGAACTGGCAGGACGAAGCCGCACGCTTCGCGCCCGCACTCAAGGTCCTGGCCCTGCACGGCGCCACCCGCAAGAAACACTTCGCGCATCTGGCCGAGTACGACGTGCTGCTGACCACCTATGCCCTGCTGCCCAAGGACATCGAAGTCCTCGAACAGGTGCCGCTGCACGTACTGGTGCTCGACGAAGCCCAGTACATCAAGACCCCCGGCAGCAAGGCCGCGCAGGCGGCACGTCAGCTGAGCGCGCGGCAACGCCTGTGCCTGAGCGGCACGCCCCTGGAAAATCATCTGGGCGAACTCTGGTCGCTGTTTCATTTCCTGATGCCGGGCTGGCTGGGCGACAGCAAGCAGTTCAGCCGCGACTACCGTCTGCCGATCGAGCGACAGGGCGACGAGACGCGCCTGCAGCACCTGAACGCGCGGATCAAGCCATTCCTGCTGCGCCGCACCAAGGAGCAGGTGGCCACCGAATTGCCGGCCAAGAGCGAGATCGTCCACTGGGTCGAACTCAACGAGGCGCAGCGCGACGTGTACGAGACCGTGCGCCTGGCCATGGATAAAAAGGTACGCGCCGAAATCGACCGCAAGGGCGTGGCGCGCAGTCAGATCATCATCCTCGAAGCGCTGCTCAAGCTGCGTCAGGTGTGCTGTGACCTGCGCCTGGTCAACAGCGTTGCAGCACCGCCACCGGGCCACAGTTCGGGCAAGCTGGCCAGCCTGCTGCGATTGCTCGACGAACTGCTGGGCAGCGGTCGGCGCATCCTGCTGTTCTCCCAGTTCACCTCCATGCTGGGCCTGATCGAACAGGAGCTGCAGCAGCGAGGCATCCCCTACGCATTGCTCACCGGTACCACGCGCGATCGCCGGGCACCGGTCAGGGACTTTCAGGACGGCAGGCTGCAGATCTTCCTGATCAGCCTCAAGGCCGGCGGCGTGGGCTTGAACCTGACCGCAGCGGACACGGTGATCCACTACGACCCGTGGTGGAACCCGGCCGCGGAAAACCAGGCCACCGACCGCGCCTACCGCATCGGCCAGGAAAAACCGGTGTTCGTCTACAAGCTGATCACCCGCGGCACCGTGGAAGAGAAGATCCAGCACCTGCAGCAGGAAAAGTCAGCCTTGGCGGCCGGCATTCTCGATGCACGGGAAACCGGCGACTGGCGCCTGCAGGACAACGATATCGACGCCCTGCTCGCGCCGCTGCCGAGCCCACCGGCCAAACGCCGATAGTTGCCTGAACGGCGTTTTCAGTCGACGAAATCGGCGACCGTTGCGCGCTCCCCGAGCAGAAACCCGTCGGCCACCAGCCGCAACGGCTGCAGATCGGTGTCACTGTTCCCGGCCTCGATCAATCGCGCGAAGTGCCGGTAGAGCAGCGGGTATTCACCCACCGTTTCGAGCGTCTGCGGCACATCGTCGATGAGCAGCTGCGCGCCGCCGTGGGTCAGGCGCAGGCATCCTTCGTCGCAATGTACTTCGATCTGCCAGAGCTCGTCATGACCGTGGTCCCAGTCGAAGGCGGCGCTCACCTGCAGGCCGTTCGCGTCGCTCATGCTCAGGTCAGCCGCGATCGGCGCCTGGCGATTGCCGGGAAAGCGCAGGCTGGCCTGGGTGACGAACAGGGCTTCAGGCAGCACGTGGCTGATGATCGACAGGGCGTTGATGCCCGGATCGAACACGCCGAGGCCGCCGGCCTGCCAGATCCACTGCTGGCCCGGGTGCCACTTGCGCACGTCTTCCTTCCACTGCACCGTGACCGACTGCAGGCGTTTACCCGCCAGCCAGGCGCGGGCGCTTTCGACCCCTGCGGCGAAGCGTGAATGCCAGGCGAACAGGCAGGTCACACCCTGCTCGGCGGCCAGTTCGACCAGGGCCATGGCCTCGCCGAGGCTGGCGCAGGGCGGTTTTTCCACCAGCACGTGCTTGCCGGCCAGCAGCGCTTCGCGGACCTGCGCATAGCGACCCTGAGGCGGTGTGCAGAACGCCAGCGCCTGGATATCCGCGGCCTGTTCGAGCAACTCGTGCAGGCTGCCGAAATGCGTGACGCCGGGGCATGGCTCGCCGAGGGTGGCCACGGCGACCAGCTCGAAGGATGGGTCATTGCGCAAGGCGGGGACGTGCTGATCCTGGGCAATCTTGCCGTAGCCGACCACGCCGAGACGAATGGGGGACATCGCTGACTCCTTTTTTATTGTTGGGCCTGGGCGTTATAGCAGTTACACAGCCGTCGGCATACGTGGCAATGCACGCGGCGGGCGCAACGTCGGGACCGGGATTTGCATGCAACCGTGCCGTCCCTCACCGAAGTTGCGAGCCCGCCATGCCTGATCGCGCCCTGCCTGATCGTCCTATGCCCCCTGCCCTGCGTTTCATGCTGGCCGCTCGCCGCAGCGAGCTCGAAGGCCTGCGCGGGCTGGCCGACACCTGTGAACTGGTGACGCTGATCAGCCGCCTGGTGCATGCCCTGCAGCGTGAGCGTGGCTACACCAACCTCTATCTGGGCAGCCAGGTGGAAACCCACCGCCGGCAACTGGACCTGCACACCGAGCAGGCTAAGGCACTGGAGCACGACGTACTCCAGCGCTTGCAGGCCGTGGACCTCAATGCAGCCAGCGCGGCCGACCGCGCCCGCCTGTTCAACCGCGTTGCCTACGTCCTGCACGGTTTCGACGAATTGCCCGGCCTGCGGCGGCGCATTCGCGAACGCCTGCTCGCACCCAGCGTGGCCACGGCGGCGCTGACTCGCCTGATTGGTGGACTCATGGCCGTGGTCTTCGAGGCGGCCGACACGGCCATCGATCCGGACATCACCCGGGTGCTGGTGGCGCTGTTCAACTTCATGCAGGGCAAGGAGCTGGCGGGTCAGGAGAGGGCCACCGGCGTGGCCGGCTTCTCGGCGGGTTTTTTCGACGCCAGTGTGCAGGAGCGCATCCTGCACCTGACGCAAAGCCAGGAGCGCTGCTTCCAGACCTTCAGCGAATTTGCCGACCCGCTGGCCGGTCAGCGCTGGGCCGAGCTGCAGCGCAGCGAACTCACCACACAGTTGTTGCGCCTGCGCGAAGTCGGCATGCGCACCTCGGCGCAACATCCGGTGGACCCGGGCCTGTCGCAGCTCTGGTTCGAGCTGCACAGCCAGCGCATCGATCAGATGCACGAGGTGGAGAAGCAACTTGCCGAGCAACTGTTGGCCAGTTGTCAGAGCAGCATCAAGCTGGCCAATGCCGACCTCGACAACCACCGCGTGCTGTTGCAACGCCTGGCCAGTCTGGAAACCATGGGCTGCGGCGATGCCCGGCTGTTCAGCGTGCATGCCAGCGATCTCGACAGCCCTGCGCCCGACGGTCACGGACCGCAGATGGGCCGCTCGCTGCTGGACCTGCTGCAGGCCCAGACCCACCGTCTGCAGGATGCCAACCTGCAACTGGACGAGGCCCGCCAGGCGCTCAATGAACGCAAGCTGGTGGAACGGGCCAAGCAATTGTTGATGAATGAATATGCCCTCAGCGAAAGCGAGGCGTACACCCGACTGCGGCAATCGGCGATGTCGCGAGGGCTGCGCATGGTCGACATGGCGCAGAACGTATTGGCCGTCGCTGGCAAAGGTTGAGGCACAGACTGCGCCCTATTTGCGCACCCTGCCGGTGGCATGCTCCGCATCCGTGCACACGGACGCTCCATTGCGCGAGGACCACTGCGTCCCGTGCGGCTCTCGACGCCTTGGCACGCAATCTGCTTTGAGACACACAGGACCGCAGCCAACTGCGGTCGACTATTCGAATCCTGGACAACGGCGTCCACGCGTTCCGGCAGCATTGCCCGGAGCGCGTGACCGCCGTTTTTTTTTGCATTTTTTTGGCCGCCAGCAGCAGGGGAATCAGCGATGGATGACACGCCTTTCAAAGCACACCCGCACGACGCCAAGCGTCGGCACTTTCTCAAGCAGTCGTTGACCGTGGCCGGTGCCGGTGCAGCCCTTGGACTGCTGCCACCCGGGCTGTCCTCGGCGGTCTGGGCAGCGGGCAGCGACGGTCTGGAAACCACCACGGCCAAGCTGGGCTTCATCGCGCTGACCGATGCCGCGCCGCTGTTCGTCGCCGACGAGAAAGGATTCTTCGCCAAGCACGGCATGACCGGGGTGGAAGTGCTCAAACAGTCGTCCTGGGGTACAACGCGGGACAATCTGGTGCTGGGTTCGGCCGCCAACGGCATCGACGGCGCACACATCCTCACACCCATGCCCTACCTGATCGCTGCTGGCAAGGTCACGCCCAACAACCAGCCAGTGCCCATGTACATCCTCGCGCGGCTTAACCTGTCCGGCCAGTGCATCTCGGTGGGCAACGAACATGCCGACCTCAAGCTGGGCCTGGATTCCGCACCGTTCAAGGCGGCGCTGGCCAGCAAGCGTGCCAGCGGCAAGACCGTCAATGCCGCGATGACCTTCCCCGGCGGCACCCACGATTTGTGGTTGCGCTACTGGCTGGCCGCAGGTGGCATCGACCCGAACAAGGACCTGTCCACCATCGTCGTGCCCCCGCCGCAGATGGTCGCCAACATGAAGGTCGGCAGCATGGACAGCTTCTGCGTCTGCGAACCGTGGAACGCCCAGCTGATCAATCAGAAAGTCGGCTACACGGCCAACACCACGGGAGAGATCTGGAACAAGCATCCGGAGAAGGCCCTGGCCCTGCGCGCCGACTACGTGGACAAGCACCCCAACGCGACCAAAGCCCTGCTCAAGGCCGTGATGGAAGCGCAGATGTTCTGCGAGCGGCCGGAGAACAAGGACGAAGTGGCAGAGATCTGCGCCAAGCGTCGCTGGATCAACGCGCCGGTGGCGGACATCATCGAGCGCATGAAAGGCAACTTCGACTACGGCACCGGCAAGGTGGTCAAGGACAGCCCGCACATCATGCGCTACTGGGACGACTTCGCCTCCTACCCGTTCAAGAGCCACGACCTGTGGTTCCTCACCGAGAACAAGCGTTGGGGCTACCTGCCCAAGGACTTCGACAGCCAGGCCTTGATCGCCAAGGTCAATCGCTCCGATATCTGGCGCCTGGCCGCCGGGGAATTGAACGTGCCGGCGGCGCAGATCCCCGATTCCGACTCGCGCGGTGTCGAGACCTTCTTCGACGGCAAGACCTTCGATCCTCAGAACCCGCAGGCCTATCTCGACAGCCTGTCCATCAAGGCCCTGGCCTGATGTTTCCCGCACTCACCGGAGGTCACCATGAATGCTGAAGTGAAGAAGCTGCACAGCGCCGCCCAGGCCGTCGCCAAGGCCCAGGTCAAGCCGCCGGTGATGGCGAAACTGCTGAAGAACGCCCGCCGCTTCGTGTTGCAGCAGTGCCTGCCCCCGGTGGTGATCGGCGCCCTGCTGTTGCTGGTCTGGCAACTGGTGTGCAGCGGCAAGGGCGCGGCGCTGCCGCCGCCCACTCAGGTGATCAGTGATACCTGGGAGCTGATCGTCGATCCGTTCTACGACAACGGCGGCAATGACAAGGGCATGGCCTGGCAGCTGCTGGCCAGCCTATCGCGGGTTGCCTACGGCTATGCCCTGGCCGTGGTGGTGGGGATCAGCCTGGGCGTGCTGGTGGGACAGTCGACCTGGGCCATGCGCGGGCTCGATCCGTTGTTCCAGATCCTGCGTACGGTACCGCCGCTGGCCTGGCTGCCGCTGTCGCTGGCCGGTTTCAAGGACAGCTACCCTTCGGCGATCTTCGTGATCTTCATCACCGCCATCTGGCCGATCATCATCAACACCTCGGTGGGCGTGCGCAACATTCCCGAGGACTACCGCAACGTGGCCAAGGTGCTGCGGCTCAACGGCGTCGAGTACTTCAGCAAGATCATGCTGCCGGCAGCTGCGCCCTATATCTTTTCCGGCCTGCGCATCGGCGTCGGCCTGTCGTGGCTGGCGATCATCGCCGCGGAAATGCTGATTGGCGGTGTCGGCATCGGGTTCTTCATCTGGGACGCCTGGAACGCCTCGCGCATCAGCGACATCATTCTCGCCCTGGCCTACGTGGGCATCGTCGGCTTCTGCCTCGATCGCCTGGTGGCGATGGTCGGACGCCTGGTCACCCGCGGCACTTCGCAAAGCTGAGGAGGCAACATGAGCCATTACTTGAGTATCGAAAACGTCGACAAGCACTTCGAGCGCGACGGTGTCACCAGCCAGGTGCTGCGCGGGATCAACCTGAACGTCGCACGCGGCGAGTACATTTCCATCATCGGCCACTCGGGCTGCGGCAAGTCGACGGTGCTGAACATCGTCGCCGGGCTCATCGAATCGAGCAACGGTGCGGTGATTCTCGACGGCAAGGAAGTGCGCCAGCCGGGGCCGGACCGCAGTTTGGTGTTTCAGAACCATTCGCTGCTGCCCTGGCTGACCGTTTATGAAAATGTGGCCCTGGGCGTGGACAAGGTCTTCAAGCACAGCAAGAGCAAGAGCGAGCGCCATGCCTGGACCCTGCACAACCTGGAAATGGTCAACATGACCCACGCGCTGCACAAGCGCCCGAGCGAGATTTCCGGCGGCATGAAGCAGCGTGTGGGCATCGCCCGCGCGCTGGCGATGCAGCCCAAGGTGTTGTTGCTCGACGAACCGTTCGGCGCGCTGGACGCGCTGACCCGCGCCCACTTGCAGGATGAGGTGATGCGCATCCAGAGCGAGCTGCACAACACGGTGATGATGATCACTCACGATGTCGACGAGGCGGTGCTGCTGTCCGATCGCATCGTGATGATGACCAACGGCCCGGCGGCGACCATCGGCGAAATCCTCACCATCGACCTGCCCCGCCCCCGCAGCCGCCTGGCCCTGGCCGACGACCCGCGCTACAACCAGTACCGCCTGGCGGTGCTCAGTTTCCTCTACGAGAAACAGGGGAAAGTCGTCGAAGCCGTCGCCTGAACCACCGCACCCACCGCCGACGCGAGCGCCGCGTTCCCTGTAGCAGCGGTGCAAGCCGCGTCCGGCCTCACCGCGGTGCCCCTGATCCACCGCATCCACCGCCGACGCGGCTCGCGCCGCTGCTACAGGAACGGCGCAAGCCGCGTCCGGCTTCACCGCGGTGCCCCAGACCCACCGCAACCACCGCCAGCGCAAGCACCGCGTTCCCTGTAGCAGCGGCGCAAGCCGCGTCCGGCCTCACCTCGGTACCCCTGACCCACCGCATCCACCGCCGACGCGAGCGCCGCGTCCCTGTAGCAGCGGCGCAAGCCGCGTCCGGCTTCATCGCTTCAGGTCCTGAAACCACACCGAACCCCGTTACGATGGCTGGGTCTACTGGGTGCCGGCCAGCGTCCATCACCCGTGCAAATTTGCAGGCATTACCTGCATTAATCTGCATTGAAAGCTGCAAACTTGCCTGTCACGATCACCTGGTCCGCTTATTTATCTCAGGAAATCAATAACAAGCAGGGATTCAGCGATGACAACTCAGGTCTTTCCACCTCCCCAGCGGTCTTCCCTGGGGCTCGATGACCAGGTACTCGGCGAAGTCCGTAACCACATCGGCCACTTGACCCTCAACCGCCCCGCCGGTCTGAATGCACTCACCCTCGACATGATCCGCGCCCTACGCGGCTATCTCGACGCCTGGGCGCTGGACCCGCACATCCATGCCGTGGTGCTGCGCGGCGCTGGCGACCGCGGCTTCTGCGCCGGCGGCGACATTCGCAACCTCTACCTCAGCTATCGCGGCCATGAAGCCCTGCATGAGGTCTTCTTCGACGAAGAATACGCCCTGGACCAGTGCCTGCATCAGTATCGCAAGCCCGTGCTGGCCCTGCTCGACGGCTACACCCTGGGCGGTGGCATGGGCCTGGCTCAGGCGGCCGAACTGCGCGTCGTCACCGAGCGCAGCAAGCTGGGCATGCCCGAAGTGGCCATCGGCTATTTCCCCGATGTGGGCGCCACCTATTTCCTGAGCCGCATCCCCGGTGAAATCGGCACCTACCTGGGCGTCACCGGGGTCCAGATCGCGGCCGCCGATGCACTCTATTGCGGTCTGGCGGACTGGTACCTGGAAAGCGACCGGTTGACCCTGCTCGATGAGCGCCTGGACAGACTGCAATGGGGCGACAACCCTCTCAAGGACCTGCAGGGCGTCCTCGCTCGCCTCGGCGTGCAAAGCCTGCCCGACGCCCCGCTGCACCGGCTGCGGCCGGCCATCGATCACTTCTTCAGTCAGGACGACTTGACCAGCCTGGTCGAGCAACTGGAAAACGTGAACGTCGCCGACAGTCAGCAGTGGGCGCAGAACACCGCGCAGCTGATGCGCACCCGCTCGCCAGTGGCGATGGCGGTGACCCTCGAACTGCTGCGCCGCGGTCGCCACCTCAGCCTGGACGACTGCTTCGCCTTGGAGCTGCACCTCAATCGCCAGTGGTTCGAACAGGGCGACCTGATCGAAGGCGTCCGTGCTTTACTGATCGACAAAGACAAGAACCCGCGTTGGAACCCACCGACGCTAGACCGGCTCACGCCTGCGCGCATCGAGCCCTTCTTCCAAGGCCTCTGAGGCCGGAGTCTGCCATGCAAGACCTGGAACTGAGCGAAGAACAGATCATGATCCGTGACATGGCGCGCGACTTCGCCCGCGCCGAAGTTGCCCCCCATTCCCGTGCCTGGGAACAGGCCGGCTGGATCGATGACGCCCTGGTGGCGCAGATGGGCGCCCTTGGGCTACTGGGCATGGTGGTGCCCGAGCAATGGGGCGGCAGTTACACCGACTACGTCGCCTACGCCCTGGCGGTGGAAGAAATCTCCGCCGCCGATGGTGCGCTGGGGGCGTTGATGAGCGTGCACAACTCTGTGGGCTGCGGCCCCTTGCTCAACTATGGCAGCCCGGCCCAGCAGGACACCTGGCTGGCAGCGCTGGCCAGCGGCGAGGCCATCGGCTGCTTCTGCCTGACCGAACCCCAGGCGGGCTCCGAGGCGAACAACCTGCGTACCCGCGCCGTGCTCGAGGGCGAGCACTGGGTCATCGACGGTGCCAAGCAGTTCGTCACCAACGGTCGTCGGGCCAGGCTCGCCATCGTCTTCGCGGTCACCGACCCGGAACTGGGCAAGAAGGGCCTGTCCGCCTTTCTGGTGCCCACCGACACGCCCGGGTTTACCGTCGACCGCAGCGAGCACAAGCTCGGTATCCGCGCCTCCGACACCTGCGCCATCACCTTGAGCCAGTGTCGCGTCCCTGCCGACAACCTGCTTGGCGAGCGCGGCAAGGGCCTGAACATCGCGCTGTCCAACCTGGAAGGCGGCCGTATCGGCATCGCCGCCCAGGCACTGGGCATCGCACGCGCGGCGTTCGAAGCGGCATTGGGCTACGCCCGCGAGCGGGTTCAGTTCGGCAAGCCGATCATCGAGCACCAAAGCGTGGCCAACCTGCTGGCCGACATGCAGGTGCAGGTCAACGCCGCGAGACTGCTGGTGCTGCATGCCGCACGCCTGCGCAGTGCAGGCCTGCCCTGCCTGTCCGAAGCCTCCCAGGCGAAGCTCTTCGCCTCGGAAATGGCCGAGCGGGTCTGCTCCAGCGCCGTGCAGATACACGGTGGCTATGGCTATCTGGAAGATTATCCGGTGGAGAAGTATTACCGCGATGCGCGCATCACCCAGATCTACGAAGGCTCCAGCGAGATCCAGCGCATGCTGATCGCCCGCGAGCTGCGCAACTATCTACTGTAACTGCGCTGTAATCACCGCATAGCGACGGGGCTGGCTATGGACCAGCCCTGTTTCGATCAATTTCCCTTGAACTGCGGCTCGCGCTTGGCGATGAACGCCGCCATCCCCTCTTTCTGATCTTCGCTGGCGAAGGCGGCGTGGAACACCCGACGCTCGAAACGAACCCCTTCTGCCAAGCTCACCTCGAACGCACGATTGACGCTTTCCTTGACCATCATCGCGATCGGCAACGATTTCGCTGCGATCTGAGCGGCAACCTCCATGGCTTCATCCAACAACCGGTCGGCGGCGACGATGCGGGCCACCAGCCCTGCGCGTTCGGCCTCTTCGGCGCCCATCAGGCGCCCGGTCAGGCACAGCTCCATGGCCTTGGCCTTGCCCACCGCATGGGTCAGGCGCTGCGTGCCGCCCATGCCCGGCAGCACGCCCAGCTTGATTTCGGGCTGGCCGAACTTGGCGTTGTCGGCGGCCAGGATGAAATCGCACATCAACGCCAGTTCGCACCCACCGCCCAAGGCGAAACCGGCCACGGCAGCGATGATCGGCTTGCGTCGGTTGGCGACCCGGTCGCTCTCGTGAAACAGATCGTCGAGGTAGATCTGCGGATAGCGCAGTTCGGCCATTTCCTTGATGTCGGCACCGGCGGCGAACGCCTTGGCCGAGCCGGTGAGAACGATGCAGCCGATCTCGCGATCGCGCTCCAGAGCATCCAGAGCCTGATTCAGCTCGTCGATCAACTGAGCGTTGAGAGCGTTCAGCGCCTGCGGGCGGTTGAGCGTGATCAAACCCACGCGACCTCGGGTTTCCAAAAGGATGGTTTCAAAAGCCATGGCCTATCTCCAGGTGGAGGCATTGTCTGCCTCGATGGTTATTGTTGTAGCGATCCATGGACGGCTCCCCGGCCATGATCGTGCGTCGTGTTTGTAGCATTCTGAAACCTGATGCGGGACATTTCTCGTCGCAGCCGGGCACCACCGGGCCATGTCGGCCTCCAATAGGTGCTACGGTGCTGGCCGGCAACACCCTGCAACCGTACGTCCATCCTGCGCCACCGTCCATTCCAGGAGGTCTCCATGCTTCGCCTGTCCCTGCTGGCGCTCGCCAGTGTCTTCGCCCAGCCCCTGCTGGCCGCCGAATCCTCGCCCGCCTACGGTCCCGAACTGCAGGGCTTCGACTATCCGTACACGCTGCAACATTACGCCTTCGAGTCCCAAGGCAAAAGCCTGCAGATGGGCTACCTGGACGTTGCCGCCAATGGCAAGGCCAACGGCCGCACCGTGGTGCTGATGCATGGCAAGAACTTCTGCGCCGCCACTTGGGAAAGCTCGATCAAGACGCTCAGCGATGCCGGCTACCGAGTGGTCGCACCGGACCAGATCGGCTTTTGCACCTCTAGCAAGCCGGAACACTACCAATACAGTTTCCAGCAACTGGCCAACAACACCCATGACCTGCTGACCCGCATCGGGGTCAAGGAAGCGGTGATCATGGGCCACTCCACCGGCGGCATGCTGGCGACCCGCTACGCCTTGATGTTTCCCGAGGACACCGAGCGCCTGGCCATGGTCAACCCGATCGGCCTGGAAGACTGGAAAGCCCTGGGCGTGCCCTATCGCAGTGTCGACCAGTGGTTCGAGCGCGAGTCCAAGGTCACCGCCGAGGGTATCCGCAACTACGAGCGCACCACCTACTATGGCGGTCGCTGGAAGCCGGAATACGATCGCTGGGTGGACATGCTCGCCGGCCTGAACAAAGGCCCGGGGCATACCTTGGTGGCATGGAACTCGGCGCTGATCTACGACATGATCTTCACCCAGCCGGTGGTCTACGAGTTCAAGGACCTGAAGGTGCCGACCCTGCTGCTGATCGGCGACGCCGACACCACGGCCATCGGCAGCGATGTCGCACCGCCCGAGGTCAAGGCACGGCTGGGCAAGTACGCCGTGCTGGGCAAGCAGGCCAGCCAGATGATCCCCCACAGCACCCTGGTGGAGTTCGCAGGCTTGGGCCATGCACCGCAGATGGAAGAGCCGGCGCGCTTCCACAAGGCTCTGCTCGACTGGCTGGACGCTCCCCAGAAACCGCTCTGACAAGAGGCAATGCCCATGCGAATAGCCGTCATCGACGATTGGCAATCGGTGGCTGAAAACGTGGTCGACTGGACCCCGCTGCAGGCCGTCGGCCAGCTCGACTTCATCCACGATTACCCAGCCGACGGCCGCGTTCTGGCCGAGCGTCTGGCGGCCTATACCGTCATCTGCGTGATGCGTGAACGCACCTGCTTCGACGCAGCCCTGCTCCAGCAGTTGCCGCAGCTCAAACTGCTGGTGACCGGCGGTATGCGCAACGCCGCCATTGACCTGCAGGCTGCGGCGCGACTGGGCATTCAGGTCGCCGGTACCGACAGCTACAAGCATGCGGCGCCGGAGCTGACCTGGGCCCTGCTGATGGCTTTGACCCGTGACCTGCTCGGCGAAGCCCAGTCGCTGCGCAGCGGTGGCTGGCAAATCGGCCTGGGTGGCGATCTGCATGGCAGCACCCTGGGCTTGCTGGGCCTGGGTAGCATCGGTGAGAAAGTGGCGCGCTTCGGCCAGGCGTTCGGTATGCGCGTGATCGCCTGGAGCCAGAACCTCACACCGCAACGCGCCGCCGAAGTAGGCGTGGAGTACGTCGACAAACAGCAGCTGTTCGAACAGGCCGACGTGCTCAGCGTGCATCTGGTGCTCGGCGAGCGCAGCCGTGGGCTGGTCGATGCACAGGCGTTGACGTGGATGAAGCCGGGCGCGCGGCTGGTGAACACTTCACGCGGCCCGATCATCGACGAGACCGCGCTGATCCAAGCCCTGCGCGAGGGTCGCCTCGCTGGCGCGGCACTGGATGTGTTCGACGAAGAGCCGCTGCCGCAAGATCATCCGTTCCGCACGCTGCCCAACGTGCTGGCGACGCCCCACATCGGCTACGTTACCGGCAACAACTACCGGCTGTTCTTCACTCAGATGATCGAAGACATACTGGCCTGGCATGCCGGCCAGCCCGTGCGCCTGCTGGCCGGCCAATAACCGCGTTCAGTCGATCAATGCCGCCGCGCGCAGTGCAGCAGTCGCTTGTTGCCAGCGCGGATGCTGACGGTACTCGACATTGGCGAAGGCCCGGCCGCGCATGGCGGCGATGCGTGGCGAAGGCTGCACGCCCATGCGCTGGGCAGCGCTCAAGGCCAGTTCGGCCGCAGCGCGGTCGTTGCACACCAGGCCCATATCGCAGCCCGCGCTCAGGGCCGCCTCGATCCGACTGGCAGCGTCACCCACGACGTGAGCGCCGGCCATCGACAGGTCGTCGCTGAAAATCACTCCCTCGAAGCCGAGTTCGCCGCGCAGAATGTCCTGCAGCCAGCGACGCGAGAAGCCTGCCGGGTTGCCGTCGACCTGCGGGTAGATGACGTGGGCCGGCATGACCGCCGCCAGCTGGCCGGCCAACCGCGCGAAGGGCACCAGATCGCACGCGCGAATCTGCTCCAGAGAACGCTCGTCGGTGGGAATCGCCACGTGGGAGTCGGCTTCGGCCCAGCCATGGCCGGGAAAATGCTTGCCGCACGCTGCCATGCCCGCGGCATTCATGCCTCGGATGAACGCCCCGGCGAGCGCCGTCGCGCGCTCGGGATCACCCTCGAAGGCACGGGTACCGACCACGGCGCTGTGGCCATGATCGAGGTCCAATACCGGCGCGAAGCTCAAGTCCAGGCCCACAGCCAACACTTCGGCGGCCATCAACCAACCACAATGCTCGGCCAGACCGATCGCATCGGCATGACGCGCCAGCTCGCGCATGGCCGGTAGCCGCACGAAGCCCTGACGCAAACGTTGCACACGCCCACCCTCCTGATCCACGGCCAGGATCAGCTCCGGCCGTACGGCGCGGATGGCCGCGGTCAGCTCGCGCACCTGGCGTGGATGCTCGATGTTGCGCGCGAAGATGATCAGTCCGGCGACTTCGGGTTGGCGCAACAACTGCCGGTCCTCGGCGGTAAGCCAGGTGCCGGCGACGTCGACCATCAGGGAGCCTTGCAGACGAGCGCTCATGAGGTTTCCTTGTAGAGGGGGATCGGGAGGTTGGCCGTGCAGGCCTCAGGCCTTCACGGCGGCCGGAGTGCTCTTGCTGCGCGGGCGCAACTGAGCCGCAGCCATGGTCGGGTCGGTCACCGCACTCTGCGCGCGCATGCCCGCCGCGAGGAATGGCACCATCAGACGCATGACCTGCTCGATCGAGGTGTCCACGCCAAAGTCGGTTTCGGCGATGGCACGCAGCGCCTTGATCCCGGACATGCTGAACGCGGCGGCGCCGAGCATGAAATGCACGCGCCAGAACAGCTCGATGGGCGGAATGCGCGGCGCCGCTTCGTTGACCAGGAGCATGTAGCGGCGGAACACCTTGCCGTACATGTCTTCCAGGTAACGACGCAAGTGACCCTGACTCTGGCTGAAGGCCAGGCCCAGCAGGCGCATGAAGATGGAAAGGTCGTTGCCACTGCGCGGTTGCACCACCAAGGCCTGCTCGACGAGAATCTCGAGGAGCTCCTCGAGGCTGGCCTTGGGCGTGGCACTGGCCTGACGCCGCTCCAGCTCGCGGTCGAGGCTGGCACAGAAAGGCCCGAGGAATCGCGAGAACACCGCCTGGATAAGCGCCTTCTTAGAGCCGAAATGGTAGTTCACCGCCGCCAGATTGACCCCGGCCTTGCTGGTGATCAGGCGCAGCGAGGTTTCCGCGAAGCCTTTTTCCGCAAAAAGCTGTTCCGCGGCATCGAGAATGCGTTCAACGGTTTCCGACTGGGCCATGGCAACTCCGCCTGACAAACACTTGTTTGAAACATACGTTTCAAACGGGCTGATTGTCAAGCCTGTGCGGGCGGTTTGTAGCCATGCAGCCACGTATTAAAGCACACAAATTCATCGCCTTAGCGCAGCATGCGATCATCTACCTTTCGAACCCCAAGAAAACGGTGTTGCCAAGGGCAATGCACTGTATATAATCCCAGTCACTGTACAAAAAGACAGAGCCATCCCAATGTTGAAATTGACGCCACGCCAAGCTGAAATTCTCGCCTTCATCAAGCGCTGCCTTGACGACAATGGCTTCCCACCTACCCGTGCAGAAATCGCCCAGGAACTGGGTTTCAAATCCCCCAACGCCGCTGAGGAACACCTCAAGGCCCTGGCGCGCAAAGGCGCGATCGAAATGACCCCGGGCGCCTCACGCGGCATTCGTATTCCCGGCTCCGAGGCACGCAACGACGATTCCAGTCTTCCAGTGGTCGGCCGCGTTGCAGCGGGCGCGCCCATTCTGGCGCAGGAACACATCGAGGAGTCCTGCAAGATCAACCCGGGCTTCTTTCATCCACGCGCCGATTATCTGTTGCGGGTACAGGGCATGAGCATGCGCGATGTCGGCATCCTCGACGGCGACCTGCTCGCCGTGCACACCTGCCGTGAAGTGCGCAATGGCCAGATCGTCGTGGCCCGTATCGGCGATGAAGTGACGGTCAAGCGGTTCCAGCGCGAGGGCAACAAGGTTTTCTTGGTTGCGGAAAACCCCGACTTCGCACCCATTGAAGTCAACCTCAAGGATCAGGATCTGGTCATTGAAGGTCTGAGCGTCGGCGTCATTCGTCGATAAGGAGGCGTCATGCAGTTTCCCCTTTCATCCCAACAAGCACAGATGTCGCTGTTCGAAGCTTTCATGTCTGCACCGGTGGCGCCGCGATTCAAGGAGGCCGTCGAGTCGCCCTGGACCGTTGCCGACCCGGATGTATTCAGCGAGATGTCGCTGCGCGGTGCTGCGGGGAACTGCCTGAACCTGCTGGCCCCCATGCTGCGCGAACTGAGCGAGGAGCAGGACGCGCGCTGGATGACCTTGATCGCGCCACCGGCGAGCCTGACCCAGGCCTGGCTGCGCGATGCCGGGCTCAATCGCGAACGGATACTGCTATTGCAGCCGCGGGGCACGCAGAGCGCACAGCAACTGGCGTGCGAAGCGCTGCGTCTGGGTCGTAGTCATACTGTGGTGAGCTGGCTCAATCCGTTGCCGGCCGTGGCCAGGCAACAATTGATCACGGCCGCACGCCAAGGCGGCGCGCAGAGCTTGAACATTCGATTGGGATAGCCAAGAAACACACTGGGTACTGTCCGCCCAGGCAAGCGCGAGGCGCTCGCTGAGCGGCAGCATCAGTGCAGGACGCGCGGCCCGTCGTCCTTGTCGATTTCACCTTCCACCAGTTTGCCGGCCATCTGTACGCCGACACTGAGCATGGCCTTGGCCACTTCCACGTGCTGGCCCTGCAGAAATGCCTTGGCATCTTCGGAAAAATTCAGCGTCACCAGCGAACCTTCGTCCTCGGCACGACGCAACTCGATGCGGCCGTCAGGCAGCTCGACAATCTCAAGAAAGGACGTAGGCATAAGGACATGTTCTCCACGAAAGGCGAGCATTGTAGCAGCGCCACGCTGAATCAGCACTCACTCAACCCTTCCCTGAAGCGAACGGTCAAGCCCCTGAGCTGCTGACGCCAGCTTTCAAGCACCTCGCGACTCAGCTCCGGCTCTTCCACCTCGTCCAGATTGACCGCCTGTATCAACGGCTGGGTCACATCTCCCTTGGGCTTCTTGGGCGCCCTTGGCGGTACGAACAGCGCGCCATGGGCGGCAAGCAACTGCGCCAGCCAGGTATGCGGATGCTGGGCCAGCTCCACCAGTTCACCAAGTTCGGGAATCGACGTGCCATCCAACGCTTGCGGCGTCAGCAGGGTTTCGGCGCGGGCCGTGCCGGCCTGTGGCAGGCGGTAGTAACCGGCGATCTCATGGCACAGCCCCAGCAAGGCACCGTAGAGGTGGAACAACGCCGACTCGCGCTGCGCCTGCAACTGCGCCTGGGCGTTGATCGCCTGGCCCTGCTCGGCCTTGCCCATGGCTTCCAGCGCCAGCCCGGCAAAATAGATTTTCTGGTTGGTACGGGTGTAGAGCTCATAGGCCATGGTGGCGGTCTCCGCAATGAACACTGATCGCCTACAGTGTCGGGAACCCGCAGAGCCAGTGCAAGCCACAAATGAAAAAGGCCGCACGGTCCTGGCGGACGGTGCGGCCTCTTTGCAACCAGCGACTCAGCGCTTGTCTTCGACCTTCCAGGTCTTGCCGTCGTAGAAAGCCTTCCAACCGGTCGGCTTGCCCTCGACCTCGCTCTGCACGTACTGCTCCTTGGTCTTGCGGCTGTAGCGGATCACGGTCGGGCGTCCGTCCGGGTCCTTGATCGGCGCATCGAACAGGAAGCTGTACTTGGGATCGATCTCGTCCTTGTGCGGAATGATCTCCAGTACCAGCGGCGCGCGGGTCTCACGGTTCTTGGGGAACTGGCTGGCGGCCAGGAACAGACCCGAAGCGCCGTCGCGCAGCACGTAGGTGTCATTGACCTTTTCGCACTTGAGCTCGGGCATCTTCACCGCGTCCATTTTCGGCGGCGCCGCTTCGCCGCTCTTGAGCAGCTTGCGGGTGTTCTTGCATTCGGGATTGGTGCAACCGAAGAACTTGCCGAAACGGCCGGTCTTGAGTTGCATCTCGCTGCCGCACTTGTCGCATTCCAGGCTCGGGCCTTCGTAGCCCTTGATGCGGTAGTTGCCCTCTTCGATCTCGTAGCCTGGGCAGTCGGGGTTGTTGCCGCAGATGTGCAGCTTGCGCTTCTCGTCGACCAGATAGGCATCCATGGCCGTTGCACAGATCGGGCAGCGATGCTTGCCGCGCAGGATCTGCGACTCGGACTCACCCTCGTCGTCGGCCGCGATCTCATCGCCCGGAATCAGGTTGATGGTCGACTTGCAGCGCTCCTTGGGCGGCAACGCATAGCCCGAACAGCCCAGGAACACCCCAGTGGAAGCGGTGCGAATCATCATCGGGCGGCCGCACTCGCGGCAGGCGATGTTGGTCAGGGTCGGCAGGTTGGCGCGCATGCCGCTGTCGGCAGCACCTGCGACATCGAGCTTGCCCTTGAAGTCGCCGTAGAACTCGTCGAGCACGTTCTTCCAGTCGCGCTCACCGTGAGCCACGTCATCGAGGTTCTCTTCCATGCCGGCGGTGAAGCCGTAGTCCATCAGGTTGGAGAAGCTCTCGGACAAGCGCTCGGTGACGATGTCACCCATCTTTTCCGAGTAGAAGCGACGGTTGTGCAGCGCCACGTAGCCGCGGTCCTGGATGGTGGAGATGATCGCCGCGTAGGTCGAAGGTCGACCGATGCCGCGTTTCTCCATCTCTTTCACCAGGCTGGCTTCGGAATAGCGCGCAGGCGGCTTGGTGAAGTGCTGGGTCGGGTCTAGGTGCAACAGCTTGAGCTGTTCGCCCTGGTTCATGTCCGGCAGCACGTCGTCGTCGCCCGGCTTGCTCATCTGCGGCAGCACACGGGTGTAACCGTCGAACTTGAGGATGCGGCCCTTGGCGCGCAGCTCGAAATCGCCGGCCGCCACGGTGACCGTGGTGGACAGGTACTGGGCAGGCGGCATCTGGCAAGCCAGGAACTGACGCCAGATCAATTCGTACAGACGCTCGGCGTCACGCTCCATGCCGGCCAGCTTGCTGGGATGGGTGTTCACATCCGAGGGGCGAATGGCTTCGTGCGCCTCCTGGGCGCCTTCCTTGCTGCCGTAGACCATCGGCGCTTCGGGCAGATACTTCTTGCCGAACTCGCTCTCGATGTAGGCACGCGCCATCTGCACGGCGTCCACCGACAGGTTGGTGGAGTCGGTACGCATGTAGGTGATGTAGCCGGCCTCGTACAAGCGCTGCGCCATCATCATGGTCTTCTTCACGCCGTAGCCCAGGCGGTTGCTTGCGGCCTGCTGCAAGGTCGAGGTGATGAAGGGGGCCGAAGGCTTGCTGCTGGTCGGCTTGTCCTCGCGCTTGACGATGCTGTAGCTGGCGTCCTTGAGCTTGGCCAGCGCGGCCATGGCCTGCGCTTCGTTCAAGGGCTTGAAGGCCTCGCCGTTCTCGCGGGCCACTTCGAAACGCACCTTGGCGGCCTTGGCCGACGCCAGGTCGGCGTGCACTTCCCAGTACTCTTCGGGGTTGAACGCACGGATCTCGCGTTCACGCTCGACGACCAGCTTCACCGCCACCGACTGCACGCGGCCTGCCGACAGCCCACGGGCGATCTTCTGCCACAGCAGGGGCGAGACCATGTAGCCGACCACGCGGTCTAGGAAACGTCGCGCCTGCTGCGCATTGACGCGGTCGATGTCCAGCTCGCCAGGACGCGAGAACGCCTCCTGGATGGCTTTCTTGGTGATCTCGTTGAACACCACGCGCTTGTAGCGGCTGTCGTCACCACCGATGGCTTCGCGCAGGTGCCAGGCAATGGCTTCCCCCTCGCGGTCCAAGTCCGTCGCCAGATAGATGGTGTCGGCATCCTTGGCCAACCGGCGCAGCTCCTCGATGACCTTTTCCTTGCCGGGAAGAATCTCGTACTTGGCCTTCCAGCCCTGGTCCGGATCCACGCCCATGCGCGTCACCAATTGCTTGCGGGCCTTTTCCTTGGGCGAAAGCGCCGGCGCGTCGCTGGCGGCGGCCTTGCCGCGCTTGGCGGCCGGCTCCTTGCTGGCGCTCGCCGAACCGCTGGTGGGCAAGTCTCGGATATGGCCGATACTCGACTTCACCACGTACTGGTCACCCAGATACTTGTTGATGGTCTTGGCCTTAGCCGGGGATTCCACAATGACCAGCGATTTGCCCATGGATCGGAAAATTCCTGAATTCTTGAAATGAAAGGCATGCGGCGCCTTGCGAGGCCCCGCTATATATAGTGGTGAGAACCTGAGGTCAAGCGCCGGGGTTCAAGCGGTCGGCGCCTGCGGAACTGAAAACAGGCTGGGTTCGGCTTCGATCAAAGCAAAGCGCGGGACGCTCTCGCCGTCAACCTCGACCGACTCCAGAAACATGCTCAGCGGTCGAACCCAGAGGCCGTATTCGCCGTAAAGCGCCTGATAGAACACGACTTCCTGCTCGTCCTCGGAACTGCGCGCGACGCCGTAGACACGATACTCGGGGCCTTTGTAGTGACGATAGAGCCCTGGCTGTAACTGCATGGTGCGCCTCGCTTGAAATACGTGTTGAAAAACTTTTCGAGTAAACCGGAAAAAAGCAAAACCGGGACACTGGGCCCCGGTTCGCTCGACTCCATGCGTCTGGACTAGACGCGTTCGAAAACCGTGGTGATGCCCTGCCCCAGGCCTACGCACATGGTAGACAGACCGAACGTACCACCGTTCTGCTTCATGACGTTGAGCAGCGTGCCGGAAATTCGAGCACCTGAACAACCGAAAGGATGCCCCAGGGCGATGGCGCCGCCATGCAGGTTAACCTTCTCGTTCATCTTGTCGAGCACTTTCAGATCCTTGAGCACAGGCAGGGCCTGTGCCGCGAAGGCTTCGTTGAGCTCGATGAAGTCGATGTCGGCAATGCCCAGACCTGCGCGCTTGAGCGCTTTCTGGGTCGCCGGCACCGGTCCGTAACCCATGATCGCAGGGTCGACGCCGGCAACGGCCATCGAACGGATCACCGCCAATGGCGTGATGCCCAGATCCTGGGCGCGCTGCGCCGACATCACGATCATGCACGACGCACCGTCGGTGATCTGCGACGAGGTACCGGCCGTGACCGTCCCGCCCTTGGGGTTGAACGCAGGCTTGAGCGCAGCGAGGCTTTCCAAGGTGGTGTCGGGACGAATGGTTTCGTCGTAGTCGAACACCTTGATGAAGCCGTTTTCGTCACAGCCCTGCATCGGGATGATCTCATCCTTGAACTTGCCCTGCACCGTGGCCTGGTGCGCCAACTGGTGCGAGCGCACACCGAAGGCGTCCTGTTGTTCGCGGGTAATGCCGTGCATTTTCCCGAGCATCTCGGCGGTAAGACCCATCATGCCCGATGCCTTGGCGGCGTACAGCGACATGTGCGGGTTCGGATCGACGCCGTGCATCATGCCGACGTGCCCCATGTGCTCGACACCACCGACCACGAACACGTCGCCGTTGCCGGTCATGATGGCCTGGGCCGCGGTGTGCAGCGCGCTCATCGAGGAGCCGCACAGACGGCTGACGGTCTGGCCGGCGGCGGTGTGCGGGATCTGCGTCATCAGCGATGCCATGCGCGCGATGTTCCAGCCCTGCTCCAGGGTCTGGTTGACGCAGCCCCAGATCACGTCCTCGACTTCGGCCGGGTCGACCTTGGCATTGCGTTCCAGCAGCTTGCTGATCAGGTGCGCCGACATGTCTTCGGCGCGGGTGTTGCGGTGCATGCCGCCCTTGGAACGGCCCATCGGGGTGCGACCGAAGTCGACGATCACCACGTCTCTAGGATTCAAGCTCATAAGTCATTCACCCTTGTTCTGTACGTTGGCCACTTGCCCGAAGAACGTCTGCCCGGCACGCGCCATTTCACGAAGCTTCTGGGTAGGCTGGTACAGCGGACCCAGTTCGGCGTAGCGGTCGGCCAAGGCGACGAATTCGGCAACGCCCAGCGAATCGATGTAACGCAGCGCACCGCCGCGGAACGGAGGGAAGCCGATGCCGTAGACCAGGCCCATGTCGGCCTCGGCTGCGGTTTCGACGATGCCGTCTTCCAGGCAGCGTACGGTTTCCAGGCACAGCGGGATCATCATCCAGTTGACGATGTCCTCGTCGCTGACTTCGCGCTGTTCGTAGATCACTGGCTTGAGCACATCCAGAACCGCAGGATCGGCGACCTTCTTCGGCTTGCCGCGCTTGTCGGTCTCGTAGGCGTAGAACCCCTTGCCGTTCTTCTGCCCCAGGCGGTTGGCTTCATAGAGCGCGTCGATGGCCGAGCGGCGCTCGTCCTTCATGCGGTCCGGGAACCCTTCGGCCATCACGTCGCGGCCATGGTGACCGGTGTCGATGCCGACCACGTCCATCAGGTAGGCCGGGCCCATGGGCCAGCCGAACTTTTCCATGACCTTGTCGATGCGCACGAAATCGACACCGGCGCTGACCAGGCGGGCGAAGCCGCCGAAATACGGAAACAGCACCCGGTTCACCAGGAAGCCGGGGCAGTCGTTGACCACGATCGGGTTCTTGCCCATCTTGCGGGCGTAGGCGACGGTGGTCGCGACGGCGACTTCACTGGACTTCTCGCCACGAATCACTTCGACCAGCGGCATCATGTGCACCGGGTTGAAGAAGTGCATGCCGACGAAGTTTTCCGGGCGTTTGAGCGCCTGGGCCAGCAGGTTGATGGAAATGGTCGAGGTGTTGGACGCCAGGATGGTGTCGTCCTTGACCTGCGCCTCGACCTCGGCCAGTACGGCCTGCTTGACCTTGGGATTTTCCACCACGGCTTCGACGACGATGTCGACATGGCCGAAATCGCCGTAAGACAGCGTCGGCCGAATGTCGTTGAGCGCTTCGGCCATCTTCGCTGCGGTCAGACGCCCTTTTTCGACACGGCCGCCCAGCAGTTTGGAGGCTTCGGCTAGGCCCTGCTCGATGCCCTTCTCGTTGATGTCCTTCATCAGGATCGGCGTGCCCTTGAGCGCCGACTGATAGGCGATGCCGCCACCCATGATGCCGGCACCGAGCACGGCAGCCTGGCTCACGTCGCGAGCCACCTTGTCGTAGCCACGGGCCTTGCGCTTGAGCTCCTGATCGTTGAGGAACAGACCGATGAGGCTTTGTGCAGCCGAGGTCTTGGCCATCTTGGCGAAACCGGCGGCTTCGATTTCCAGGGCTTTCTCGCGACCGAAGCTGGCTGCCTTCTGGATGGTCTTGATCGCCTCGACCGGCGCCGGATAGTTGGGCCCGGCCTGGCCGGCAACGAAACCCTTGGCGGTTTCGAACGCCATCATCTGCTCGATGGCGTTGAGCTTGAGTTTGGCCAGCTTGGGCTGGCGCTTGGCCTTGAAATCGAACTCGCCGCTGATGGCGCGCTTGATCAGGTCGAGCGCCGCAGCTTCGAGCTTGTCAGCCGCCACGACCGCATCGACCGCGCCCACCTTGAGCGCATCGTCGGCGCCGTTTTCCTTGCCGGAGGCGATCCACTCGATGGCATTGTCGGCGCCGATGATGCGCGGCAGGCGCACCGTGCCACCGAAACCCGGGTAGATGCCGAGCTTGACTTCGGGCAGGCCGATCTTGGCTTCGCTGGACATGACCCGGTAGTCGGCGGCCAGGCACATTTCCAGGCCGCCGCCCAGAGCGATGCCGTTGATGGCGGCAACCGTGGGAACCTCGAGGTCTTCGAAGTCGCTGAAGATACGGTTGGCCTGCAGGTTGCCCGCGACCAGTTCGGCCTCGGGCAATTTGAAATTCTCGACGAATTCGGTGATGTCCGCACCGACGATGAAGACGTCCTTGCCGCTGCTGACGATCACGCCCTGGACCGAAGCGTCGGCCTTGATCGCCGCGATCGCTTCGCGCAGCTCTTCGAGCGTGAGGCGGTTGAACTTGTTGACGGACTCGCCCTTGAGATCGAACCGCAGTTCGACGATGCCGCTTTCAAGAGCCTTCACCGAGATGGCTTTACCTTCGTAAATCATCCACTGATCTCCACGATATGGAAGCTGAACAGTACACGCCGGACGCTGGGTAAAAAGGGGGCGGTACATGGCCGCCGCTCTCTGTAGCCAGGCATACCCGTCAGCGCGGTAGTCGGGATAGTGCTGGAGCGCGAGAGAAAAACGCTCGATTCATACGCCCGTTTGATTGGGGTGCGTGTACATTCACGGAAATGCGGGCGATTGTCAAATGCCGCGCAAGGCCTTTGAAAACGCGACTTTGCGGTCATTTCTGGAATGAGGAAGAACACGCACCTGCGACAGCCTGCCGCAGGCATATGACGATAGCTGGAGATCGGGATCAGGCCAGCGCTTGAAGGACCTTGGCAATATCCTGAATCACCTTTTCATCACCCTTCTCGCCCCAGTACAGGGCCAACATCTGCGGACCGGCTTCGAGCTTGTAGACATCGGGCGGCAGGGTCGCCAGGTGCGGCAGCAGGTGCGGATCGACGCAGGTTTCGCGCCATTGGTTGCACCACACGCCCGGTTCCGTTTGCCAGTAGCTCCAACTGTCGACCCGGCCCTTGCGGCGTGGTCGATGGTATTGCGCGCAGGGGTCGGGTGGCTCGACGCTCAACCAGTGTGGCCATTGCTGCGGCGCCAGTTGCATCGCCAGACCCATGCGGCGGGCCTCCATGCGCACGGCCATGCGCCCGCTCTGGCTGCGCGAGGGGCGCAGCCATACCATGGGGCTGAGAATCAGCGCAAGGATTGACACGACTATCCACACCGTCATAAAGAGTACACCCGCTAAGCGTTTCAAATAGGTCGGCGAGGGATGTTCATGTCGCACCTCGCCCAAACAGTTCATACTCAAGCTATCGCAATCGTCAGGAGTGCTTCTCATGCCCTACCAACACATTCTGGTCGCCGTCGACCTCACCGAAGAGTGTGACCCGGTCATCAAACGGGCCAGGGAACTGGCGGTCAGCAATGGCGCCAAGCTCTCGCTGGTGCACATTGTAGAACCGATGGCCATGGCATTCGGCGGGGATGTGCCGATGGATCTCTCGCAATTGCAACAGCAGCAGTTCGACCAGGCCAAGGAGCGCCTGGAAACGCTGAAGCTCAAGTACCCGGACCTGGTGGTGGGCGACTGCCATCTGACCTACGGCCAGCCGCGCCAGGAAATTCACAACCTGGCGAAGAAGTCCGAGTGCGATCTGGTCGTGGTTGGCAGCCATGGCCGTCACGGCCTGGCGCTGCTGCTGGGCTCCACGGCCAACGACGTGCTGCACGGTGCGCCGTGCGACGTGCTGGCTGTGCGCTTGGTCAAGCGCGCCGAGTAAGGATCATCAGCGGGGCCGAGCGGCAGCTGCGGCCTCGCTGAAGATTGCGGTGTCGTGCCTCAGGCGTCGAGCTCGGCCCAACGCTCGACCATGGCTTCCAGCTCGGCCTGCGAAGCTTCCAGCTTGGCTATCACGGCGGCGGTCTGCTCGGCAGGTCGCTGATAGAACCCGGCATCGGCCATCTCGGCCTCCAGTGCCGCGATTTCCTGCTCCTTCGCATCGATCTGGCCCGGCAGGCCTTCCAGCTCGCGCTGCAGCTTGTAGCTGAGCTTCTTCTTCGCCGGCGCCGGTGCTTCGGCTGGTGCGGGCTCCGGGGCCTTGACCACGGCGCTGTTGAGCTCGGCCTTGCCCGACTTGTTCTCGGTCACGCCCAGCAGCTTGGGCGAGCCGCCCTGGCGGATCCAGTCCTGATAGCCGCCCACGTATTCGCGAACCTTGCCCTCGCCTTCGAACACCAGGGTGCTGGTGACCACGTTGTCGAGGAATGCCCGGTCGTGGCTGACCATCAGCACGGTACCCTTGAAGCCGGACAGCACTTCTTCGAGCAATTCGAGGGTCTCGACGTCAAGGTCGTTGGTCGGTTCGTCCAGTACCAGCAGGTTGGCCGGCTTGCTGAACAGCTTGGCCAGCAGCAGGCGCGCACGCTCACCGCCCGACAGCGCCTTGACCGGCGTGCGGGCACGCTGGGGGCTGAACAGGAAGTCGCCCAGGTAGCTCAGCACGTGGCGGCTTTGCCCGTCGATGTCGATGAAGTCGCGACCTTCGGCGACGTTGTCAATAACGGTCTTCTCCAGGTCCAGCTGGTGGCGCAATTGGTCGAAGTAGGCGACGTCCAGGCGCGTGCCGACGTCGACCGAACCACTGGTGGGCTGCAGGTTGTCGAGCATCAGCTTGAGCAGGGTGGTCTTGCCGGTACCGTTGGCGCCCAGCAGGCCGATACGGTCCTCGCGTTGCAGGACCATGGAGAAATCCTTGATCAGCATCGGCCCACCCGGATGGGCAAAGCTGACGTTATCGAGCACCATGACCTGCTTGCCGGATTTGTCGGCGGTGTCGAGCTGGATGTTGGCCTTGCCGGTGCGTTCGCGACGCTCGCCGCGCTCCACACGCAGCGCCTTGAGCGCACGCACACGGCCTTCGTTGCGGGTACGCCGGGCCTTGATGCCCTGACGGATCCACACCTCTTCCTGGGCCAGGCGCTTGTCGAACAGCGCGTTGGCGGTTTCCTCGGCGGCCAGCATGGCTTCCTTGTGCACCAGGAAGCTGGCGTAGTCGCCGTTCCAGTCGATCAGGCCGCCGCGGTCCAGTTCGAGAATGCGGGTGGCCAGGTTCTGCAGGAAGGAACGGTCGTGGGTGATGAACAGTACCGCGCCCTGGAAATCCTTGAGGGCTTCTTCGAGCCAGGCGATGGCGCCGATGTCCAGGTGGTTGGTCGGTTCGTCGAGCAGCAGCAGATCCGGCTCGGACACCAGCGCCTGGGCCAGCAGCACGCGACGGCGCCAGCCACCGGAGAGTTGCTTGAGGGTCTTGTCGGCTGGCAGCTGCAAACGGCTCAGGGTGCTGTCGACCAACTGCTGCAAGCGCCAGCCGTCACGGGCTTCGAGGTCCTGCTGGACATGCATGAGCTTGTTCAGGTCTTCGTCGGTGACGATGTTCTGGCTCAGGTGGTGGTATTCGGCGAGCAGTGCGCCGACGCCGTCCAGGCCTTCGGCCACCACGTCGAACACGGTCCGTTCGTCGGCCACCGGCAGTTCCTGGGGCAATTCGCCGATTTTCAGCCCGGGCGCGCGCCAGACGGCGCCGTCATCGGGTTTCTGCACGCCCTTGACCAGCTTCAGCATGCTGGATTTGCCAGTGCCGTTGCGGCCGATGATGCACACCCGCTCACCACGGGCGATCTGCCAGGACACCTTGTCCAACAACGGCATCGCGCCGAATGCAAGGGACACATCGCTGAATTTGAGCAGGGTCATGAGCTTCTCCAAAAACCGGGCGCGCATTCTAACCGACTTTTGCCCTGGCAGACCGAAGGCGGCAATAAAATGAATGATCCTGAACGCTTTCATCGCGCCTGCTCTAGAGGCTAAGCTAGGCTCACTTCTTTAGTGCTGGCACTGCCGACACTTGTCACGTCCTCTCTGCCTGGAAGTCTCATGCGCAGTCGCCTGTTCAGCCTGTTTTCCTGTCTCATCCTGTCTGCTTCCAGCGTTGCCACTATCCAGGCCGCCGACCTGGCCACGCAGCGCCAGTACTACGACGAAGCCAAGCGCGCCCTGGCCAAGGGCGACAGCGGGCCGTACATGCGCTACGCCGCCGAGCTGCAGGATTACCCCCTGGAGGCCTACCTGGCCTACGACGAGCTCACGCCGCGCCTGCGCAGTGCGAGCAACGCCGAAATCGAGGGCTTCCTGGCCAAGCACGGCGACCTGCCCCAGGCCAACTGGATGAAACTGCGCTGGCTGCGGCAACTGGCCGAGCGCGGCGAGTGGGCACCGTTCGTCAAATACTATGACCCCAAGCTCAACTTCAAGGAGCTCGACTGCCTGTACGGCCAGTACCAGTTGAGCAACAGCCAGCTGCGCGCTGAAGGCTATGCCAACGCCGACAAGCTGTGGCTGACCGGCAAAACGCTGCCCACGGCCTGTGACGGCCTGTTCCAGCGCTGGGCCAGTGAAGGCCAGCTCACCGAGAACAAGCGCTGGCAGCGCGCCAAGCTTGCCGCCCAGGCGCGCAACTATCCATTGGCTACCAGCCTGGTGCAGGGTCTGACCACGCTGTCAAGCCAGGGTCGCCTGTTGCTCGACGTCGCGCAGAAGCCCGAATTGCTCGACCAGCCTTCGCGCTTCATGCCGGTGGACGAAGCCATGTCCGACGTGGTCGGGCTGGGTCTGCGTCGCCTGGCTCGGCAGGATCCGGACAAGGCCATGCTCATGCTCGACAGCTATGCCAGCAGCATGCGCTTTTCGGCCGAGGAAAAAGTCGCCATCGCCCGCGAGATCGGCCTGACCCTGGCCCGCCGCTACGACCCGCGCGCGCTTGAGCTGATGACCCGCTACGACCCGGAGCTGCGCGACGACACCGTCACCGAGTGGCGCCTGCGCCTGCTGCTGCGCCTGGGCCGCTGGCAGGACGCCTACGACCTGACCACCCGCCTGCCCAAGGACCTGGCGCAGACCAACCGCTGGCAGTACTGGCAGGCACGCAGCCTGGAGCTGGCCCAGCCGCAGAGCGCCAAGGTGCCGCAACTGTACAAGGCCGTCGCCAAGGAACGTGACTTCTACGGATTCCTGGCGGCCGACCGCCTGCAGGCGCCCTACTCGCTCAACAACAAGCCGCTGGTGATGAGCCAGGCGCTGGTCAACAAGGTGCGCAACACCGCCGGCATCCGCCGTTCGCTGGAGCTGTATGCGCGCGGCCAGATCGTCGATGCGCGGCGCGAGTGGTATCACGTCAGCCGTCATTTCGATCGCGATGAGATGGTCGCCCAGGCCAAGCTGGCCTACGACATGCGCTGGTATTTCCCGGCCATTCGCACGATCAGTCAGGCACAGTACTGGGACGATCTGGACATCCGTTTCCCGATGGCCCACCGCGACACCCTGATCCGCGAAGCCAACGTGCGCGGCCTGCACACCAGCTGGGTGTTCGCGATTACCCGTCAGGAAAGCGCGTTCATGGACGACGCTCGTTCCGGCGCCGGCGCCATGGGGCTGATGCAGCTGATGCCGGGCACTGCCAAGGAGACCTCGCGCAAATTCAGCATTCCGCTGTCGTCACCGCAGCAAGTCCTGGACCCCGACACCAACATCCAACTGGGCGCGGCCTACCTGAGCCAGGTGCACAGCCAGTTCAACGGTAACCGAGTGCTGGCCTCGGCCGCCTACAACGCAGGCCCTGGCCGTGTGCGGCAGTGGCTCAAAGGTGCGAACCACCTGAGCTTCGACGTCTGGGTGGAGTCCATTCCGTTCGACGAGACACGCCAGTACGTGCAGAACGTGTTGTCCTACGCGGTCATCTACGGTGAGAAGCTCAACGCGCCGCAGCCGGTGGTGGATTGGCACGAGCGCTTCTTCGACGACCAATGAGCCAGTGGCGGCAGCTGCACAGCTGCCGCCCGCTCACTCCAGAACAGTGATGGGCATGCCCACTTCGAGCACGCCGGCGCCATCACAGACCAGGTTCTGGCCGAACATGGCATGGCCATCCTGAAGCCGGTAGGACTTGAGTGTGGCCAACGGCTCGCGATCGGGGCTGCGCTCGCCGGTCTGCGGATCCAGGGTAGTGAGAATGCAACGCGCGCACGGCTTGAGCACGCGGAAATCCACGTCACCGATACGAATGCGTTTCCAGTCATCCTCGGCAAATGCCGGGCTGCCCTGCACCACCAGGTTGGGGCGAAACCGGATCATTTCCAGCGAGCGGCCGACTCGTGCAGACAGATCGTCCAGCGAACCCTGGCCGATCAGCAGCAGCGGAAAACCGTCGGCGAAAGCCACCTTGTCGCCGTTCTTGCCATAGTCGGCACTGACCGTTCGGGCGCGGTCAGCGGGCATATAGACCAGCCGAGTGGGTTTTCCAAGGAAATCGCTCACCCAGTGCGCGGCAGCGTCGCCCGCGTCAGGGACTTCGAAGGTGTCGTGCCAGACCTTGATCTGGCGCAAGTTGGCGGACAACGCACCTGATACGGGCACTGGCACATGCAGATCGGGAAAACCCTTCGCGCTCAACATCAAGTCGCCTTCGGGAGAGACCTGCGTGTGCAGTTGCGTCAGGCGTGGCACCGAGCGTTGCGAGAGGAACAGGCCACGCTCCGCGTCGACCAGCATCCAGCGTCGATCGCCCAACAGCCCCAGGCCGTCGACGGCTGACTGTTGCAGGGACTGACCCCGTGCTGACTTGAGCGGATAACGATACAACGCGGCAAGGCTCGACATGGCCTGTTTCCCTTGAACAAAGAATCGAGTCTAGCGGAACCGGCACAGTGCTGACGAGGTGCGATCAGCGTCGATCCAGCTCCAGGCGCTCGCGGACTACATCCACCAGCTTGTCGGGCTGAAACTTTGACAGGAAGTTGTCGCAGCCGACCTTTTTCACCATCGATTCGTTGAAGCTGCCAGACAATGAGGTATGCAGCACCACGTACAGCTCGCGCAGCCGTGGGTCGTTGCGAATCTCGGTGGTCAGGCGGTAGCCGTCCATTTCCGGCATTTCGGCATCGGTGAAGACCATGAGCAGCTTGTCGGTCATGCGCTCGCCGGTGTCGGCCCAGGCCTTGAGCTTGTTCAGCGCCTTCAGGCCATCGCTGGCCACATGCATCTTGATGTCCAGCTGCGACAACGTATCGCGCAGCTGCGCCAGAGCCACCGTGGAGTCGTCCACCAGCAGCACTTCACGACCCCGGGCGCGCGCCAGGATCGGATCGTCGAGCTTGTCCCGGGAAACACGGGCGTTGTAGGGGACGATTTCGGCGAGCACCTTTTCCACGTCGATGATCTCGACCAGTTGCTCGTCGACTCGGCTGATCGCAGTGAGGTAGTGCTGGCGCCCGGCGCTGGCCGGAGGCGGCAGGATCGATTCCCAGTTCATGTTGACGATGCGGTCGACACCGCCGACCAGGAACGCCTGAATCGAGCGGTTGTACTCGGTCACGATGATGGTGCTGGCGGGCCCTGGCACCAAAGGGCGCATGCCGATGGCCTGGGACAGGTCGATCACCGGCAGGGTCTGCCCGCGCAGGTTGATCACGCCGCAGACGAAGGGGTGGCGCTGGGGCATCAGCGTCAGCTTGGGCAACTGCAGGACTTCCTGGACCTTGAACACGTTGATCGCGAACAGTTGCCTGCCAGCCAGGCGAAACATGAGCAGTTCCAGCCGGTTTTCGCCCACCAGCTGCGTACGTTGGTCAACCGTGTCGAGAATGCCGGCCATGTGAAGCTCCAAAGCCTAAGTGAAAGTAGAGGTACCGGGCTATCGGCGCTGACGGCGAAATCTTGACTGCAGTCGTTCCTCTTTAGTGAGTCAATCGGCGGCTGAGCAGTGGCGATCCGGCCGGCAAATGGACCTTCAAGGCTTTGGGCATGGCACTGAAGCGCAGATTCTCGCCCCGCAGCGGTTCGCCATCGAGGTTGATGTCGAGGTTTTCCTTGCTGTTGATTTCAACCCAGGGCAGCCGTGCACGGACGAACAGGGTTTCCAGCCCACCGCCGCCGAGCAGGCTTTTCAAGGTGCCTACCACTTCGGTGGGTGCCGGCAGGATGCTGATCTCCAGCAGCCCATCGTCGACAACGGCTTCGGGGCATAGCTCGTGGCCACCGCCGGCCTGACGACCGTTGCCGATGCCCAGTGCCAACAGGTCGCCTTCCCAGTGGAAGTCCGGACCGCTGAGCGACGCGGAGGCGGCGCGCAATTCGCTGAACCGCGACAGACCGGTGAACAGGTAGGCCGCGCCACCGAGCACTTTCTTCAGGTCTTCGGAGGTGTTGGCCGTGACCTGGCTGCCGAAACCGCCGGTGGCCATGTTGAGGAACACCTGCCCGCCGACTTCGCCCAGGTCGATCGCCTGGGGTTCGCTAGCGAGCAGCGCCAGCGCCGGTGCAGGTTCCAGCGGCACCCCAGCGGCACGGGCAAAATCGTTGGCGGTACCCAGCGGCATCAACACCAGGCTGGCATCGGTCTTGGCCAATGCCATGGCTTCGGCGACATCGCGCAGGGTGCCGTCGCCACCGCCGGCGATGATGTGGGTATACCCCGCTTGCAACGCCTCCTCGACCAGACGCTGGGCATCACCGCCTTCCCAGGTCAGACGCACGGCCAGGTCATTGCCCTGCTCCCGGTAGCGCTCGACCGCAGCGCGTACCTCTTCGTTGGAAGCTTGTTTGCCGTGCAAAATCAGGATTGCCTTGCGCTCGCTCATGCTGCATGTCTCCGGTGACCAATGAGTTGAACTCTGCCTGATGTGACCACAGCCGCAGCAAAAAAAGCCCGGACGAAAAGTTTTTAACCATTCGTGCATTTACCACTCGCCAACGGTTCTCGTTTAGGCTTTACTGCGACGCAACTGGCCATCATCGAAGTGGCCGTTACCCCTCCGATTCCTGCACGTCCGGCCCGTCTCCGGCTGGCGGTAGCATTGTCGAATCGCTGATTCCTGCGTTCTGCCCTTTTTTCCATCGACCCTTTCATGCATCCAGCCTGGCTGGTCGTGTACGCCTGCCCATGCAGGTGCCGCCCGCCTTCTCCAACTCGAGGCTCGACCTATGACGACTCTGATTCCCTGCATCATCGCCGGGGGCTCCGGCACCCGCCTGTGGCCCGTATCGCGCGAAGCCATGCCCAAGCCCTTCATGCGCCTGCCGGACGGCGAAAGCCTGCTGCAGAAGACCTTTACCCGTGCATCGCAACTGCCGGGCGTGGATCGGGTGCTGACCGTGACCAACCGCGAGGTGTTCTTCCGCACCCTGGACGACTACCGCCAACTGAACGATCGCAACGCCCTGCTCGATTTCATTCTCGAGCCTGCCGGTCGTAATACTGCGCCGGCCATCGCCAGCGCTGCCCTGCACGCGGCCAAGCACTACGGCGCCTCGGCGCAGTTGCTGGTGCTGCCGGCCGACCATCTGATTCGCGACATCGACGCGTTCCAGGCAGCCGTCAGCGCGGCACGCAAGAAAGCCGACGAGGGCTGGCTGGTCACCTTCGGCCTGGTGCCACAAACGCCGGAAACCGGCTTTGGCTACATCGAGCGCGGTGCCGATCTGGGCGACGGCAGCTACCAGGTAGCACAGTTCCGCGAGAAGCCGGATCAGGTCACCGCCCAAGCCTACCTGGACAGCGGTGACTACCTGTGGAACGCCGGCATGTTCTGCATGCGCGTCGACGTGCTCCTGCGCGAGCTGGAAAAGCACTCACCGGACGTGCTGCTGGCCGCCACCACCTGCCTGCAGGTCAGCGACACCAAGCAGGGCAACCGTGAGTTGCAGGTCGAGCTGGACAGCAGCACCTTTGCCCTGGCACCGGACATCTCGATCGACTACGCGTTGCTCGAACGCTCCGACAAGGTCGCAGTGATTCCCTGCCAGATGGGCTGGAGCGACATTGGTTCGTGGCAAGCGGTGCGCGAGCTGACTCCGGCCGACGCACAAGGCAACCAGTGCAACGGCGAGACCGTATTGCACGACGTGAGCAATTGCTACATCGACTCGCCCCGTCGCCTGGTCGGCGCCGTCGGCGTGGACAATCTGGTGGTGATCGACACCCCGGACGCGTTGTTGATCGCCGACGGCAGCCGCACCCAGGACGTCAAGCTGCTCGCCCAGCAACTCAAGCGCCAGGGCCACGACGCCTTCCGCCTGCACCGCACGGTCATCCGTCCATGGGGTACCTACACAATTCTGGAGGAAGGCAAGCGCTTCAAGATCAAGCGAATCGTGGTCAAGCCCGGCGGCACGCTGTCGTTGCAGATGCACCACCACCGCAGCGAGCACTGGATCGTGGTCAGCGGCATGGCTCGGGTCACCAACGGTGACAACGAATTCCTGCTCGACACCAACGAATCGACCTTCATCAAGCAGGGCCACGTGCACCGCCTGGTCAACTCCGGCGTGATCGACCTGGTCATGATCGAAGTGCAGAGCGGCGAGTATCTGGGCGAAGACGACATCGTGCGCTTCACCGACATCTACGGCCGCGCACCGGCAGCCGTGGAGTCGGACAAGAGCAAGGTCTAGAACAGCTCGCTGAACGGGATGAAGGTGACCAGATCGCCTTCAGCCACGGTGCAGCCTTCACCGATCTCGACCAGTCCATGGGCCCAGGCGGCGCTGAGCAGCACGCCTGAGCTCTGATTGGGGTAGATCACCGCCCGCCCCTGTTCGACACGCCCGCGCAGGTACTCACGACGGCTGCCGGCACGAGGCCAGGCAAACCCGGCGGGCAGCTGGAAGCGCAGCGGCGCGACGTCCGGTACACCCAGGCGGCGCAGCAGGTAAGGCCGTGCCAGAAGGGTGAAGGTCACCAGTGTAGAAGCGGGATTGCCCGGCAGGCCGATGACCGGCACGCCACGAAAGTGGCCGAAGGTCAGCGGCTTGCCGGGTTTGATCGCCAGTTTCCAGAGGGCCAATTGACCCTCCTCGCGCAGGGCGATGCCGAGAAAATCGGCTTCGCCCACCGAGACGCCCCCCGTGGACAGAATCAGGTCCACATCACCCAACGCCGCCAGGCGCTGGCGTGTCTGTTGCAGATCGTCGGGCAGAATCCCGGCGTCCACCACTTCGCAGCCCAACCCGCTCAAGGCACTGCACAGCACCTGACGATTGCTGTTGTAGATCTGTCCGGGCCCCAGCGGCTGACCCGGTTCGACCAATTCATCGCCTGTCGACAGTACCGCCACCCGTGGTCGGCGAACCACGTCGATATGGGCCTGCCCCATGGACGCCAGCAACCCCAGCTCGATCGCGCCCAGGCGGCTGCCCGCCGTCAGCAGGCGGTCGCCGATACGGGTTTCCTGCCCTTGCGGACGGATGTTCTGGCCAACTCTCAAGGGTTGGTTGAAGCTCACCCGCTCATCATCCTCGATGCGAGCGTTTTCCTGCATTTCCACGCAGTCGGCGCCGTCCGGCATCGGGGCGCCGGTGAAGATGCGTGCGCAGGTGCCGGGCTCCAGCGGCTCGGGCACGGCGCCAGCGAAGATACGCTGGCTGACGCGCAGGGGTTGACCCTGCCAGTCGTCTCGGCGCAGCGCGTAGCCGTCCATGGCGCTATTGGGCCAGGGAGGCAGGTCGAGGGTGGCGATCAGGTCATCGGCGAGCACCCGACCGCTGCCTTGGGCCAGGGCGATCTGCTCACGCTCGCGGATGGGCGCGGCATCGGCCATGGCCAGCAGTTGCGCCAGCGCCTGCTCGATCGGTAGCAGCGGCTGCGCCGCCGGCAACTCAGCCACGGCTGACGCAGGGCTCGGCCTGCTTGAGGTGCACGACGAAGTTGCAGGGCCGGTGACGCACATCCAGCTGCTCGGCAAGAATGCCGTCCCAGCCGGTACGGCAGGCATTGGTCGAGCCCGGCAGGCAGCACACCAAAGTGCCGTTGGCGAGCCCGGCCAGGGCGCGGGACTGCACGGTCGAAGTGCCGATGTCGGCCACGGAAATCTGCCGGAACAGCTCGCCGAACCCGTCAACCTGCTTGTCCAGCAGGCAGCTGACGGCTTCCGGGGTGCTGTCGCGGCCGGTGAAGCCGGTGCCGCCGGTGATCAACACCACCTGGCATTGGTCGTCGGCGATCCACTGCGCCACCTGGGCGCGGATCTTGTACAGGTCGTCCCTGAGCAGCGCCCGGGCATAGAGGCCGTGGCCAGCTGCACTGAGGCGATCGACGAACAACTGACCGGAGGTGTCGGTTTCCACGGTGCGGGTGTCGCTCACCGTCAAGACGGCAATGTTGAGGGGCACGAAGGGTACATCTGCCTTGGCTTTCATTGGCGAGGTCCGGTTGTCTGATGGAATGGGCGGTGTTATATCACAGCCCCCAGCCACTGTCCGAGCGCCCGAATGAACGCTGCCGATACCCCGCCCCTGTGCTCTGTCCTGCTCCTGGCAGGTGGCCGCGGCCAACGCATGGGGGGCCGTGACAAAGGCCTGATCGACTGGCATGGCCAGCCGTTGATCCAGCATCTGCAGCGCTGTGTACGGCCAATGACCGATGACCTGATCATCTCCTGCAACCGCAACCACGAGCACTACGCCGCCTTTGCCGATCGGTTGGTGCACGACCAGAGCAGCGACTTCCCGGGACCGATGGCCGGGATGATCGCCGGGCTGGAGGCTGCGCGGCACCCGTTGCTGCTGGTGCTGCCCTGCGACGTACCGGGCGTGGACGACACATTGCTCGCTGCCATGCGCCAGACCCAGCAAAGGCACCCGGAACAGCCACTGATGGTCCGCCAGGGCGAGTTCTGGGAACCGCTGCTGTGCATCGTGCCGAAGGCCCATTTGACCGCGATGCGTCAGGCCTGGGATGCCGGCGAACGCAGTCCGCGGCGCGTGCTCCTGGCGCTCGGCGCGCAGGCGCTGCAATGCGCCGAGGATGATCCACGTTTGGCCAATCTCAACACGCCGCAATTGCTGGGTCGCTGACAGCGTTCTCAGGCGCTAGACTGTGACGGTCGGACCAACGGAACTTTGCTGGCACAAATACCGTCTCACCCCCGTATACGCCAGTACCCTTTTTTGTTTTGTGGAGAAACATAATGACTCACCGGATCCTTCCCGCCTTCATGCTCGCGCTGGGCCTGGCATCGCTCGCCGGTTGCGCATCGCCTACCGTGATCACCCTCAATGACGGTCGTGAAATCCAGGCAGTGGATACCCCCTCCTACGACGAAGACGCTGGCTTCTACGAATTCAAGCAGCTGGACGGCAAGACCACTCGGGTCAACAAGGACCAGGTGCGGACCGTCAAGGAGCTGTAATGGCCGGGCGCTGTTTGCGGTGACATCACCGCAGGCGCGCTCTGCAGCAGGTTTGAAGATCACGGAGTGTAGCGCAGCCAGGTAGCGCGTCTCGTTCGGGACGAGAAGGCCGCAGGTTCGAATCCTGCCTCTCCGACCATCTGCAAGAAAAAGCCCGCCTTTCGGCGGGCTTTTTTCGTTCTAGAACGCCAGGCTCAGGCGCGTTTCGAAGCTGCGCACTCGCCCGTCGAGCGGATCCTGGAACTGCAGCGACCGAGCCAGCAGCTTCAAGGGCCGGGCATAGTCGTCCACCTCGGTGTCGATCAACTGCGGGTAGAACGGATCGTTGCAGATACTGGCGCCCAGTGCGGTCATGTGTACGCGCAACTGATGGGTCTTGCCCGTCACCGGGTTGAGCACATAGCGCCACAGGTGCTCGCCTTTTTCGGCGACCTCGATGCGGGTTTCGCTGTTGCGCTGCCCCGGCGCCTCGCGCATGCGGAAGAACGGTTCGCCATGTTCCAGGCGGCTTTGGTGCACGAGGGGAAATTGCAGCTGGGGCAGCGCGGGTGCGATGGCTTCGTAGCGCTTTTCGATCTGGCGGGTGGGAAACAATTGCTGATAGGCACTGCGCGTCTGCGGGTTGGCCGAGAACAGCACCAGGCCGGCGGTGTGTCGATCGATGCGGTGCAGCGGCACCAGATGCGGGTTGTCGAGACGACGGATCAAACGACGCAGCAGCGTATGCTCGACATATTCGCCCGTCGGAGTCACTGGCAGAAAGTGCGGCTTGTCGGCAACCACCAGGTGTTCGTCGACGTGCAGCACCTGCTCTTGCGCAGCGATCGGCCGCTCGTTCGGTACTTCACGAAAATAGTGGATGCGCAGACCCTGCTTGTAGGCGTGGCCAGGACCGATGGGCACGCCCTCGGCATCCAGCACCCGGTCGCGGGCCATCCGGCTCAACCACTGGGCGCGGTCGATGGCCTGGAAATGTTCGCAGAGGCAGTCCAGCACGGTCGCCCAGTTGCCAGGGGGTAGGCACAGGGTACTGGCCTGGTGAGCCGCGGGGTCGAACTTGGGTGCAGACATGCCTTGATTCCACGATCGTTTCAGACCGCGATTATCGCCCACGGCGACACGGCTGTCATCGCGCGTGGACGGCCTGCGCCGCTTCGGTGAACTCCTTGAGCCAGCGCAGGACGTCCACTGCATCCCAGCGGGTGGGATCGTACAAGGCATACAGCAAGCCGTTGTAGCCGACCACGTCCAAAGGACGGTGATAACCGGCGCGCTGGAAAAGTGCTTCTACTTCGGCGAAGCAGGTGTTGAAGTGCAGCTTGCTGAAGGGCGTCTTGCCTTCGGTGACCAGGCCGTCGAGACGCAGCTCGAGCACCGCCTCCCGAACCACATCCGGGCTCATGCGGTTGACGCTGTACTTGAGTTGTTCGACGTTGAGCATGGGTGACGAGTTATCCATATACTGTATCTTTATACAGCATAAGCGAGCCGCCAATGACCAGTCAATTGCACCCATGCAGGTGATTATGGGCTATACAGGAGAAAGCCCCGCGTAATGGCACTGAACCTTCGGGATCACCCCTACTCGAAACATCCAGACGCCACCCATATGGAGATCAACATGGCCACCCCGACCACCAAAGCAGCTCAAGAAGTTCTCAAAGCGGATTTTCAAGCACTGGTCCGTGACACCGAAAAACTGCTCGAGCACACTGCGAGCATCGCCGGCACCCAGGCTGAAGAGCTGCGTGCGCAGATCAACGAGAGCTTGCTCAAGGCTCGCGAATCCCTGCAGCAGACCAAGGAAACCGCAGCCGAGCGCAGCCAGGAGGCCGTAGTCGCGGCCGAAGGCTACGTGCAGGAAAATCCTTGGCAGTCCGTCGGCATCGCTGCCGGTGTAGGTTTCCTTTTGGGCCTGCTGGCTACAAGGCACTGATATGTCCCTCCTCGACTCCGATACCACAGACAACAGCACCGGCTCCACGTCCCGGCGCCTGGGTGCTGCCATGCTCGGCCTGCTGCGCAGTCATGTCGAACTGTTCGGCATCGAGTTGCAGGAGCAGAAATCACGAACCGTCAGCCTGTTGCTTTTCGCAGGGCTGGCCCTGGTCTTCGCGCTGTTGGCACTGGTCGCGTTGTCCGGTCTTATCCTGATTCTGCTGTGGGACAACTACCGCATGGCCGGCATGGTCGGCCTAGCGGTGTTCTACGTGCTGGCCGGGATCTTCTGCGCCTTCCGCCTCAAGGCGGCGGTGTTCGATGAATCCTCGCCGTTCAGTGGAACACTGGAAGAACTGGCCAACGACAGGGAGCGCCTGCTGCCATGAGCCGAACCGAACCCACCAGCGCGCAATCGCGACGCGACATGCGCAAATCGTTGATTCGCCTGCGCATGGAAATGCACCGTCAGGAGCTGCGGCATGAGTCGCGGCAACTGGTCAACCCGCTCAACCGCCTGCGCGGTCTGGGTCAGTCGGTGCAGACCAGCATGGGCATCAAGCATGCTTCGCTCTGGGGTATTGCCGGGGTCACACTGATGGGCTTCCTGACCGGGCGCGGGGCTGGCAACAGCGTCCGTGCCCCGGTGGTGGCTCCGGTGCGTGCCCCTGGTCGCCTGTCTCGACTGGCGAAAGTCGGCGCCACCCTGTTGCCGCTGATCAAGCTGGCCATGCAGGGCACTCCGCGCAGACGCTAGCACTGCAGCACAAGGCAACCCGGATGCGGTCTTCACTGCGTCCGGGTTGCTTTTTTTTGCTCGACGTTCAGGCCCGCAATGCACTTTTCGATACGTTCACGGCCCGCTGCCAGCCTTGCCAGCCGGCCTGCGCAGGCCGACACTGCAGGCTCGATTGGCTCCCGGAGGAATCGCCTTGGATTGGCACACACTGCTTACACGCGAACGCTTGGGCAAGCCCCTGCACAGCCCTGAAGAACTGGGCCGCAGCCCGTTCCACAAGGATCACGACCGCATCATCTTTTCCGGTGCCTTCCGCCGACTGGGGCGCAAGACCCAGGTGCATCCTGTTTCCAGCAACGACCACATCCACACGCGCCTGACCCATTCGCTGGAAGTCAGTTGTGTGGGCCGCTCCCTGGGCATGCGCGTGGGCGAAACCCTGCGCGATCAATTGCCGCAATGGTGCGAGCCCAGCGACCTGGGCATGGTGGTGCAGTCGGCCTGCCTGGCCCATGACATCGGCAACCCGCCCTTCGGCCATTCCGGGGAAGACGCAATTCGCCACTGGTTCCGCCAGGCGGCAGGACGCGGCTGGCTCGATGCGATGAGCGAAGTGGAGCGCGACGATTTCCTCAACTTCGAGGGCAATGCCCAAGGCTTTCGTGTGCTCACCCAACTGGAGTATCACCAGTTCGACGGCGGCACCCGGCTGACCTATGCCACCCTGGGCACGTACCTCAAGTATCCCTGGACCGCGCGCCATGCCGACGCCCTGGGCTACAAGAAGCACAAGTTCGGTTGCTATCAGAGCGAGCTGCCGCTGCTGGAGCAGATTGCCGGCAAGCTGGGCCTGCCGCTGCTCGAAGAACAGCGCTGGGCCAGGCACCCACTGGTGTACCTGATGGAGGCGGCGGATGACATCTGCTATGGCCTGATCGACCTGGAAGACGGTCTGGAAATGGAGTTGCTCGACTATGCCGAGGTCGAAGCCTTGCTGCTTGATCTGGTGGGCGACGACATCCCCGACACCTACCGCCAACTGGGGCCACTGGACTCGCGCCGACGCAAGCTGGCGATCCTGCGGGGCAAGGCCATCGAGCACCTGACCAATGCGGCCGCACGCGCGTTCGTCGAACAGCAAGAGGCGCTGTTGGCCGGCCAACTGAGTGGCGATCTGGTCGAGCACATGCATGGCCCGGCCAAGCGCTGCGTGCTAGATGCCAAGGACATGGCGCGCAAGAAGATCTTCCAGGACAAGCGCAAGACCCTGCACGAGATCGGCGCCTACACCACGCTCGAAGTCTTGCTCAACGCTTTCTGCGGGGCGGCGCTGGAGCAGCACACCACCGGTAAGCTGTCGTTCAAGCACCAGCGCATTCTCGATCTGCTGGGTCATAACGCACCGCAACCGGATTGGCCGCTGCACAAGTCGTTTCTGCGCATGATCGACTTCATCGCGGGCATGACCGACAGCTATGCTGCAGAGATGGCCGGCGAAATGACCGGGCGTTCCAGCTCGTTCTAGCAGAGCGTATTGAAATAAACGAATACAAACGATAGTTGACTCTTTCGAATCAAACTATCTTTGTATTCCGTTACGCTTAATTCTGTAGGAAGTTTCCTAGAATCATACTTTGCTGGGTCCGTTCGTATGCCCTTTTGAGCAACTGGGCTAAGGTGCGCGCTTTTACTGGATCGTTCAGGAGAGGCTGCATGCGTAATGTATTCATCATCGATGATCACCCTGTCATTCGGCTGGCCGTCAGAATGATTCTGGAAAACGAAGGCTACTGCGTTGTCGGCGAAAGCGACAACGGGGTGGATGCCATGCAGATGGTGCGCGAGTGCCAACCCGATCTCCTGATTCTCGATATCAGTATTCCCAAGCTCGACGGGCTGGAAGTCCTGACCCGGTTCCACGGCATGAACGTGCCTTTCAAGATCCTGGTATTGACCGCGCAGGCTCCGGCCTTGTTCGCCATACGCTGCATGCAGTCGGGCGCCGCCGGTTTCGTCTGCAAGCAGGAGGCACTCAGCGAGTTGATCAGCGCCGTGCGCGCGGTGTTTTCCGGTTATAACTATTTTCCCAGCCAGGCGTTGATCCCGTCACGCGAAGACCATGGGCAACTTCAAGAACTTGAATTGTTCAAGGCCATCAATGACCGTGAATTGATGGTCCTGCAATTGTTTGCTCAAGGCCGCAGCAACAAGGAAATAGCCACTGGCATGTTTCTGAGCAACAAAACCGTCAGCACCTACAAGAAGCGTCTCATGCAGAAACTTCAGGCCAATTCGCTGGTGGAACTTATCGAAATGGCCAAGCGCAATGCATTGGTGTAATTGAGCGCATGAACACGTTCGACCAACTTCAAGCCCTGACCGGGGGCAACAGGGCATTGACGCGGCGACTGCTCGAAGAGGTACTGCGCAGTTGCACGGACGACGGTCAGCAATTGCTCGCCATTGCCCACGATGATCATCCACGGATAGTGGACATTGCCCACAAGATCCATGGCGCCGCTCGGATCGTGCAGGCACGGGCCGTGTATGAAGCGTGCGAGGCACTGGAAGCGAGCACGGCACAGGACGACCTGCGGCCCTTGCGCGAAGCCCTGCACATGGCCCTGATGCAATTGCAGGCTGAACTGGGGCAGACCCTGGCCGAGCTTGACCCGTGATTGCCAGGGTCAGGCCGGCAGTGGTTCATTTTGTCACTGAATCGGGCAGGCGCTCGGCTTAACTGGTAGACTGCGCCGCGATATTACCTAAGAGGATTGTTTCATGGCCACTAACCGCTCCCGTCGTCTGCGCAAAAAACTGTGCGTCGACGAATTCCAGGAATTGGGTTTCGAATTGAACCTGGACTTCAAGGAGGATTTGGGTGACGAGGCAATCGACGCATTCCTCGACGCATTCCTGACCGAGGCGATGGATGCCAACGGCCTGGACTATGTTGGCGGCGACGACTTCGGTCTGGTGTGCTCGGCCAAGCGTGGTTCGGTCACCGAAGAGCAGCGCAGCACCGTCGAAGCGTGGCTCAAGGGCCGCGACGAACTGACCCGCGTCGAAGTCAGCGAATTGCTGGACGCCTGGTACCCAGAGAAGCCGATCAACCCGGCTGCTTGATGTACCCCTGAAAAAGGCCATCTGCGGATGGCCTTTTTTATGGGCGCGATTTGCTACCGCGCTCCGGCACCGCCGATCCGGGCGCGTGCCACGCGCGACGCGCTCTGCCGGCCCAGCGCGAGCATGATCGCCTGGCCGGCCTGGACGACCCGATCCAGATCCACACCGGTCGAAATGCCCAGCCCGTGCAGCAGGTAAAGGACGTCCTCGGTCGCCACATTACCGCTGGCGCCGGGGGCATAGGGACAACCGCCCAGCCCAGCCACGGAACTGTCGAACACCTGGACGCCCTCCAGCAGGCAGGCGTAGATATTGGCCACCGCTTGGCCATAGGTGTCGTGAAAGTGCCCGGCCAGCTGCCCACGTGGCACCTGCTGCGCGACGGTGTCGATCAATCGCCTTGCCGCACCAGGCGTTCCGATGCCGAGGGTGTCGCCCAGCGACAGTTCGTAGCAGCCCATCTGCAGCATGGCATCGGCCACGTCGCGCACCCGCTCCGGCGCGATGTCGCCCTCGTATGGACAGCCCAGCACGCAGGACACATAGCCGCGCACCTTGATGCCGTGGGCGACGGCGGCGGCCAGCACCGGCTCGAAGCGTTGCAGGCTCTGCGCGATGGAACAGTTGATGTTGCGCTGGGAGAAGGACTCGGACGCGGCGGCGAACACCGCCACCTCGGACGCGCCAGCGGCGATGGCCGCTTCCAAGCCTTGCAGGTTGGGCGTCAGCGCGGCATAGGTCACCCCTGGAGCGCGCTCGATGGCGGCGAAAACGGCCGCGCTGTCGGCCATCTGCGGCACCCAACGCGGCGATACGAAGCTGCCGACCTCCACATGCTTGAGGCCCGCCGCGACCAAGGCGTCGACCAGCGCCACCTTGTCCTCGGCGCGCACCTGGCCCTGTTCGTTCTGCAAGCCGTCACGTGGACCGACTTCGACGATCCGCACCCGCTCAGGCAGCATGATCGGCCTCCTGCATCTCGATCAGCACGGTGCCTTCGCTGACCATCTGGCCTTCTTCGCAGCACAGCGCCTGGATCACGCCGGCCCGGTTGGCGCGCACGGTGTGCTCCATTTTCATGGCCTCCAGCACGACCAGACCATCGCCCTGCTCGACCACCTGACCTGGGCCGACCAGCAGGCGGACGATGCTGCCGTTCATGGGCGCCGCCAGCGAACCCTCCAGCGCCGCGCCTGCGGTACCCGTAGACAGGGCGTCGACCTGGCTGACCTCGTAGGGGTCGCCTTGCCACTGCAGGTAAACGACGTCCCCACGCCGGCCGACCAGCCGTGGTTCATCCAGATCGGCGGACGGCGCTGCCAGGCTGACCGTGCACAATCGGGTCTGCGCGCCACAGCGCAGATCCAGCGTGGCTTGCGCAGCTGCCAGCAGGCGCCAGCCCGTCGGTGCGCTCCAGGGTGAATGCCGGTCCTGCTCGCACACACTCTTCGGGGTCGAGCGCAGGTACGCCCGCGCGGCGCTGTCCCAGAAGGCCTGGGTCAACGTCGGAGGTGTGGGCAACAACGCTGCGGTGTGCCGTTCGATGAAACCCGTGTCGACTTCGCCCGAAGCGAAGGCCGGCGTGGCAAGGATGCGTTGCAACAGCGCCAGATTGCTCTTGATTCCGCCGACCGCGGTTTCGCCCAGCATGGCCAGCAGGCGCAAGCGGGCCTCTTCGCGGGTTTCGCCCCAGGCGATGAGTTTGGCGATCATCGGGTCATAGAACGGCGAAATGGTATCGCCTTCCCGCACCGCGCTGTCCACCCGCCGGCCGGGCCCGGCTGCCGGCTCGCGGTACAGCGCCAGTTGCCCGCTGGCAGGCAGGAAGCCGCCCGCAGGGTCCTCGGCGTACAGACGCACTTCGATGGCATGGCCAAGCAAGGGCACCTGTTCCTGAGTTAGCGGCAAGGCTTCGCCGCGAGCGACACGGATCTGCCAGGCCACCAGGTCCAGCCCGGTGATGGCTTCGGTCACCGGATGCTCGACCTGCAAGCGGGTATTCATCTCCATGAAGTAGAAACGAGCGTCGCCATCGAGCAGGAATTCGACGGTGCCCGCGCCGACGTAGCCAATGGCCTGGGCGGCGCGCACGGCGGCTTCGCCCATGGCTCGGCGCAAGGACGCATCAAGCCCCGGCGCCGGTGCCTCCTCCAGCACTTTCTGATGCCGGCGCTGGATGGAGCAATCACGTTCATGCAGGTAGAGACAGTGCCCGTGACCATCGGCGAAGACCTGGATCTCGACGTGCCGCGGGGCCGCCAGGTATTTCTCCACCAGCATGTGACCGTCGCCGAAGGCGGCCAGCGCCTCGCGTCGTGCGGAGTCCAGGGCAGGCCCCAGCTCGGCGGCCGATTCGGCCACCTTCATGCCTTTGCCGCCGCCGCCCGCCGCTGCCTTCAGCAGCACCGGGTAACCAATGCGCTGGGCGGCGTCGACAAACGTCTGCAGGTCCTGGGCGCTGTCGTGATAGCCCGGCACCAGTGGCACCCCGGCCTGTTCCATCAAGGCCTTGGCCGCAGACTTGCTGCCCATGGCTTCGATGGCCTCGGCGGGCGGGCCGAGAAACAGGATGCCCTCGCGCGCGAGGCGCCGGGCGAAGGCGGCGTTTTCCGAGAGAAAACCGTAGCCGGGATGAACCGCATCCGCCCCACAGGCCAGCGCCGCAGCGACCACTTTGTCGATCTGCAGGTAACTGTCGGCAGGTTTGCTGCCACCCAGGGGGATGGCAAGATCGGCCTCGTGCACATGGCGAGCATCGGCGTCGGCTTCGCTGTAGATCGCTACGCTGCGGATGCCCATGGCTCTGGCGGTACGAATGATGCGACAGGCGATCTCGCCGCGGTTGGCGATCAGCAGGGTTCCGAGGGTCTGGGTCGACGGTTTCATGGCAACACCTCGGCCCAGGCGGGCGCGCGTTTTTCGAAAAAGGCCTGCATGCCTTCCTGACCCTCGGTGCTGGTACGCAGGCGGGCGATCAGGGCTTGCGCACAGGCCTGGCGTGGCGCCGTGGCCTGGCCATCGCCGATCTCCAGCAGCAGCGACTTGCAGGCACGCATGGCTTCGGGACCGTTGCCGAGCAGGCGGCGCGTCCAGTCCTGCACCGCCTGTTCCAGCTCGGCAGGTGGATACACTTCATCGAGCAGCCCCAACTCCCTGGCTCGCCGGGCATCGAAGCGCTCGGCGGTCAGGGCGTAGCGGCGCGCGGCGCGCGACCCAATGGCCTGGACCACGTAGGGACTGATCACCGCCGGAGCCAGACCCAGGCGCACTTCGCTCAGGCTGAACAGCGCATCGTCGGCGGCGATGGCCATGTCGCAACAACTGACCAGGCCCATCGCCCCGGCGAACGCAGCCCCTTGCACCACCGCGACCGTCGGCAGTGGCAGGCGCTGCAGTTGCTCCATGAGCTGGCCCAAACGCGTGGCTTCAGCGAGGTTTTCCGCGTAGCTCAAGCGAGCGCTGGCCTGCATCCAGGACAGATCGGCGCCCGCGCTGAAGTGGCGGCCATGGCCGCGCAGGAACATGAAGCGCAATGCCGGCTGTTGGCTGATCCGATCGAAGGCTTCCTGCAGCTCCTCCAGCATGAGCGCATTGAAAGCATTGTTCTTGTCCGGCCGATTGAGCCAGACGCTGGCGACCTGGTCGGCGCTGATGTGCAGCTGTACCGTGGAAAATTCGTGCATACCCTGTTCCCCGATTCTTGATGAGTGCATGGGCTACATGCGGAAGACGCCGAAGCGGGTTTCGGCCACCGGCGCGTTCAACGCCGCCGAAAGCCCGAGTGCCAGCACCGTTCGGGTCTGCGCCGGATCGATCACCCCGTCATCCCACAACCGCGCCGAGGAATAGAACGCGTGGGCCTGCTGCTCGTACTGCGCCACCAGGGGTTCGGCCAGTTGCCGCGCCTGTTCGTCGCTGAACGCCTGTCCCTGGCGCTGCGCCTGCTCCTGCTTGACCTGCACCAACACGCCAGCCGCTTGTTGAGCGCCCATCACTCCGATCTTCGCGTTCGGCCACATCCACAGGAAACGCGGATCGTAAGCGCGCCCGCACATGCCGTAATTGCCCGCGCCGTAGCTGGCGCCGATGATCACGGTGAACTTGGGCACCTGCGCGCAGGCCACCGCGGTGACCAGCTTGGCGCCGTGCTTGGCAATGCCGCCGGCCTCGTATTTCTGGCCGACCATGAACCCGGTGATGTTCTGCAGGAACACCAGGGGAATGCCGCGCTGGCAGGCCAGTTCGATGAAATGTGCGCCTTTCTGCGCAGCTTCGGCGAACAGCACACCATTGTTCGCCAGAATCGCCACGGGGTAGCCGTGGATGTGGGCGAAACCACAGACCAGGGTCGGCCCGAACAGCGCCTTGAACTCGTCGAAGGCCGAGTCGTCGACGATGCGCGCGATGATCTCGTAGATCGGCAAGGGCTGCTTGGGGTCAGTGGGCACCAGGCCGTAGAGTTCATCCGCCGCATGGCGTGGCGGCAAGGGTTCGACGCAGGCCAGCCACCCTTGCTTGCACCAGTTCAGACGGGCAACGCAGCGACGGGCGATGGCCAGCGCATGCTGATCGTTTTCCGCGTAGTGATCGGCGACCCCCGACTGCCGGCAGTGCAGGTCGGCGCCGCCCAGCGCCTGAGCGCTGACCACCTCCCCGGTGGCCGCCTTGACCAGGGGGGGACCTGCGAGAAAGATGGTTGCCTGATCGCGGACCATGATGGTTTCGTCGCTCATGGCCGGCACATAGGCGCCTCCAGCCGTGCACGAGCCCAGGACCACGGCGATCTGGGCGATGCCCTGGGCGCTGAGGGTGGCCTGATTGAAGAAGATCCGCCCGAAGTGCTCGCGGTCCGGGAACACTTCGTCCTGGCGCGGCAGGTTGGCGCCGCCGGAATCGACCAGGTACAGGCAGGGCAAGCGGTTGTGCTGGGCGATTTCCTGGGCGCGCAGATGCTTCTTCACGGTCAGCGGGTAATAGCTGCCGCCTTTGACCGTGGCGTCGTTGGCGATGATCATGCATTCGACGCCGGACACCCGGCCGATGCCGGTGATCAGTCCGGCGGCCGCGACCTGTTCGCCGTACACCTCATGGGCGGCCAGCAGCCCGACTTCGAGGAACGCCGAGCCGGGATCGAGCAGCACATCGATGCGCTGGCGCGGCAGGAGTTTGCCGCGGGCGACATGGCGCGCCTGGGCGGCTTCGCCACCGCCCTGGTGGATCTGCGCTGCGCACCTTTGCAGCGTATCGAGTTGCTGGAGCATCGCCTCGCGGTTGGCGACGAAGTCGGCTGAACGTGTGTTGACCTGACTGTGGAGAATGGCCATGGGCATTTCCTGTGCGGGTACGGCACCGATGGGAGGGGCAGCGAGAAAACGTCAGCGCGTCTGCTCGAACAGTTCACGACCGATCAGCATGCGGCGTATCTCGCTGGTGCCTGCGCCGATCTCGTAGAGCTTGGCGTCGCGCCACAGGCGCCCGGCAGGAAACTCGTTGATGTAGCCGTTGCCGCCGAGGATCTGAATGGCCTCGCCGGCCAGCCAGGTGGCTTTTTCGGCGGCATACAGGATGACCCCGGCGCAGTCCTTGCGGACCTGACGGATCGGCGCCTGGCCCAGCCCGTCCAGGTGTCGGCCGACTGCATAGAGATAGGCGCGGCACGCCTGCTGGGTGGTGTACATGTCGGCGAGCTTGCCCTGGATGAGCTGGAATTCGCCGATGCTCTGGCCGAACTGCTGCCGGTCGTGAACATAGGGCAGCACCAGGTCCATGGCCGCCTGCATCAAGCCCAGCGGGCCGGCACTGAGCACGGCGCGCTCGTAGTCCAGACCACTCATGAGCACGCCCACCCCCTGCCCCGGCTGGCCGAGCACGTTCTCCACCGGCACCTCGACGTCCTGAAACACCAGTTCACCGGTGTGCGAACCGCGCATGCCCAGCTTGTCGAGCTTTTGCGCGACGCTGAAGCCCGGCGCGCCTTTCTCCACGATGAACGCGGTGATGCCCTTGGCGCCGGCCGCCATGTCGGTCTTGGCGTAGACCACCAGCACGTCGCAGTCCGGGCCGTTGGTGATCCACATCTTGGTGCCGTTGAGCACGTAGCGGTCGCCCCTGAGGTCGGCACGCAGGCGCATGGAGACGACATCGGAACCGGCGTTCGGCTCGCTCATGGCGAGGGCGCCGATGTGCTCGCCGCTGATCAGCCTGGGCAGGAAAAGCGCTTTCTGCTCGGCGCTGCCGTTGCGGTTGATCTGGTTGACGCAGAGATTGGAATGGGCCGCGTAGGACAGACCGATGGCGCCCGAGCCGCGGGAGATTTCCTCCATGGCAACCATGTGCGCCAGATAGCCCATGCCCGTCCCGCCCCACTCTTCAGGCACGGTCAAGCCCAGCAAGCCCATGTCGCCGAACTTGCGCCACAGGTCGGCTGGGAACTGGTCGCTGCGATCGGCTTCGGCGGCCCGCGGGGTGATCTCGCGCGCCACGAAGGCCGCCACCGAATCGCGCAGCATGTCGATGTCTTCGCCTAGGAAGAAACCCAGTCCCGGTACTGAAATCATGTTCATCACTCGCTTTTTTTGTATTTATCAAGGAGATCAAGAAGGTCGAGAAGATCGCAGGGAATGCCTAGCCGCGATCAGACTTGCAAGGCCACGCGGCAACGCTCCTCGGCGGTGTCGAGTTCCACCTGCATCTGTTCGATGTCGAGCATCTGCTGCTGCAGTTGCGCCCTGCGCTCGGCGATTTTCTCCAGGAACCGGTCGAGCTGCTTGCGGTTGCCCGAGGGGTCGTACATGTCGATGAGCTCCTTGCATTCGGCCAGGGAGAACCCGATGCGCTTGCCCCGCAGGATCAACTTCATGGCCACCAGATCGCGCGCCGAGTAGACCCGTTCCTGCCCCCGACGCGTGGGCGCCACCATGCCCTGCTCCTCGTAGAAGCGCAGTGTCCTGGGCGTGACGTCCAGCAGTTGGGATATTTCGGAGATGCTGTAGAGAGTGCTCACGTGGATCTGTTCCTAATGCTTTACGTTAACGTAAACGTCAGGATGCGCCGTGTCAACACGCGGACAGCATGACGCGCAGATCATGAGTGTGTTGAGGGAGGGATAGTCGGAAGCGGCGCATCGAATGCGCCGCACAGGCCCGGTCAGGCGAAGGCAGGCACACCGCTGTGGAAGCGGAATTCCGGATCGGGGCTTTCGATCAATTCGGCTTCGGCCACACGGACCTTGTCGACGGTGCGGGCAATGTCGGCGGCATCGCCGTATTGGTGGGCCAGTTTCAGATAGCCCTGGTAGTGCCGTGCCTCGCTCATCAGCAGGCCGTTGTAGAAGGTGCCCAGTTCTTCGTCCAGATGCGGAACCAGCGCCGCGAAGCGCTCGCAGCTGCGCGCCTCGATGAAGGCGCCGACCACCAGGGTGTCGACCAGCTTGACCGGCTCGTGGTTGCGCACCTGCTTGCGCAGCGCCGAGGCGTAGCGACCGGCCGACAGCGGTTGCAGCTCGATCTTGCGGCGCTTCATCAGGCGCAGAACCTGCTCGTGATGGACCAGCTCTTCGCGTGCCAGGCGCGACATCATGTTGATCAGGTCAACATGGGTGCAATACTTGGCGATCAGGCTCAGGGCCGTGGACGCTGCCTTGAATTCGCAGTTCTTGTGGTCGATCAGCAAGGTGTGCTGGTCGGCCAGCGCGGCCTGGACCCAGGCATCGGGCGTGGGGCAGCCGAGAAAGGCGTGAATTTCAGACAACATGGCCAGGCACCTGGAAAAAAGGGGGCGATTATACCCAGCTCGCCTGCAACTGGGTATGTGCGCCGCACACGGGCCGGGCTGGGACGATCAGTCGCTTTTCTTGCGGATCCAATAGAGGTAGGTACCACCCTCCTCCTCTTGCTGCACCAGCTCGTGGCCCAGGAAGACGCAGAACTTGGGAATGTCGCGGCGGGTCGAGGGGTCGGTGGCGATGACTTTGAGCAGGCCACCGGCAGGCAGGTCGCGCACGTGCTGGTGCAGCATCATCACCGGCTCCGGACAGCTCAGGCCAGTCGCATCCAGGGTGTGGTCGGCAGACAGGGTTTGGGTCATGAAAAACTCCAGATCAAGCGGGCATTCAGGCAGACGGTCGAGACGGACAGTGTAGCGGCGCAGCACAGGCCCGACGCACAGTGCGACCCCAGGCCGCGGCACATCGGGGGTCAGCGTCGGACGCTGTCGAGTCGGCGCAGGTGGCAGGTGACTTCCTCGCGATCATGGTACAGCTGCTTGCAGCCGATCTGGACCTTGATACCACGGGCCTTGAAGCCATCCTCGATACGGTCGAGCAACCGGCGCACTTCGGCATAGCGCTGCTTCATCGGCAACTTGAGATTGACCACCGCTTCACGGCAGAGGTTCTCGCCCAGCCAGGTTTCCAGCAGGGCAGCGTTGCGCGCGGGCTTCTCGACGATGTCGCAGACCATCCAGTCCACGGTCTGCCTGGGCTTGTAGGTGAAGCCGTCGGCCATCAGATGAGTGACCAGGCCGGTGTCCATCAGGCTTTGTGCCATCGGCCCGTTGTCGATGGCGGTGACCAGCATGCCGCGGCGGACCAGTTGATAGGTCCAGCCACCCGGCGCGGCGCCCAGGTCCACGCCGGTCATGTCGCCGTGCAGGCGCTCGTCCCACTGCTCGCGGGGAATGAAGTGGTGCCACGCCTCCTCCAGCTTCAGGGTCGAGCGGCTGGGCGCCTCGCGGGGGAACTTCAGCCGCGGGATGCCCATGGGCCACATGGCGAAATTGCCCGCCTCGGCCACCCCGAGAAAGACTTCACGGCCACTCTTGAAGGTGAGCAGCAGGCGCGGCAGGTGGGGATCATCCACCAGACGGCCAGCACCGAGCAGGGCCTTGCGCAGCGGGGCCTCGAACTTCTTGCAGAAGTTCGACAGCTCCTTGCCATCGTTGGTGTCGAGCACTTCCAGCCACACGCTGCCGCAGACTGGATAGGACGACAGCTGTTCGAGCAGCACGCTGATGCGATCGGTCTCGGGCAGCTGCACGAAGTCGCCACGCGCCCACTGCCGGGGAAATATCAAGTCACTAAACCGCAACTCGCTCATCAGCCGTGCCGGACCGGCCGGTTCGTGGCAGATGAATTCGGCGCAGGCGGTCTGCGGCTTGGCCTTGGCATAGCCGGCAACCCCCAGCCGTGCGGCGTGTTCAGCGATCTCCGAGCAGACCTCGCCTTCGAAGCCGGGGCGGCAATGCATAAACAACGTATTCATAAAGAGACTTTCACTGCCTGGGGCCGAAATCGGCGCATGATAAAGGAAATCGGAACCCCCGGCATGTACCGGAAGTCCCTCACTGAAAGAACCTGATGATTCAGCCCGTGCCGTGCGGGCCCGAAAAGGAGCTGACAGATGCCTTCCCTCGATAGCCTGAAAACCCTCAACACCCTGGACGTTGCCGGCACGTCCTATCACTACTTCAGCCTGCCCGAAGCCGCCAAGAGCCTGGGCGATCTGCAACGACTGCCGATGTCGCTCAAGGTGCTGCTGGAAAACCTGCTGCGCTGGGAAGACGGCAAGACCGTCACCGGTGATGACCTGCGCGCCCTCGCCGACTGGCTGCATGAGCGCCGCTCCGACCGCGAGATTCAGTACCGCCCGGCGCGCGTACTGATGCAGGACTTCACCGGGGTGCCGGCCGTGGTCGATCTGGCTGCCATGCGCGCCGCAGTGGCCAAGGCCGGTGGCGATCCGCAGCGAATCAATCCGCTGTCGCCGGTGGACCTGGTGATCGACCACTCGGTGATGGTCGACCGCTATGCCAGCGAACAGGCGTTCGAGGAAAACGTCGACATCGAAATGCAGCGCAACGGTGAGCGCTATGCGTTCCTGCGCTGGGGCCAGAGCGCGTTCGACAACTTCAGCGTGGTGCCACCGGGTACCGGCATCTGCCACCAGGTCAACCTGGAGTACCTGGGCCGCACGGTCTGGACCAAGGAAGAGGACGGTCGCACCTACGCCTTCCCCGACACCCTGGTGGGGACCGACTCGCACACCACCATGATCAACGGCCTGGGCGTGCTGGGCTGGGGCGTCGGCGGCATCGAAGCCGAAGCGGCCATGCTCGGCCAGCCAGTGTCGATGCTGATCCCCGAAGTGATCGGCTTCAAGCTCACCGGCAAGCTCAAGGAAGGCATCACCGCCACCGACCTGGTGCTGACCGTGACGCAGATGCTGCGCAAGAAAGGCGTGGTCGGCAAGTTCGTCGAATTCTACGGTGACGGCCTGGCCGATCTGCCCCTGGCCGACCGCGCGACCATTGCCAACATGGCGCCGGAGTACGGTGCGACCTGTGGCTTCTTCCCGGTGGACGACGTGACCCTGGGCTATCTGCGCCTGTCCGGTCGGCCGGAAGCGACGGTGCAGTTGGTCGAGGCCTACTGCAAGGCCCAGGGCATGTGGCGCCTGCCCGGCCAGGAGCCAGTGTTCAGCGACACCCTGGCGCTGGACATGGGCGAGGTCGAGGCCAGCCTGGCGGGTCCCAAGCGTCCCCAGGACCGCGTGGCACTGCCCAAGGTCAGCGCAGCGTTCAACGATTTCATCGGCCTGCAGCTCAAGCCGACCAGCAAGGAAGAAGGCCGCCTGGAAAGCGAAGGTGGCGGTGGCGTGGCCGTCGGCAATGCCGACCAGACCGAGGGCACCCCCTACACTTGGCGTGGCCAGACGCACAATCTGCAACACGGGGCGGTGGTCATCGCCGCCATTACCTCGTGCACCAACACCTCCAACCCCAGCGTGATGATGGCTGCCGGGCTGGTGGCCAAGAAAGCGGTCGAAAAAGGCCTGACCACCAAGCCTTGGGTCAAGACGTCGCTGGCTCCGGGCTCCAAGGTGGTGACCGACTACTACAAGGCAGCCGGCCTGACCCAATACCTGGACACCTTGGGCTTCGATCTGGTGGGTTACGGCTGCACCACCTGCATCGGCAACTCGGGGCCGCTGGACGAGCCCATCGAGCAGGCCATCCAGAGCGCCGATCTGACCGTCGCTTCGGTGCTCTCGGGCAACCGCAACTTCGAGGGCCGGGTGCATCCGCTGGTGAAGACCAACTGGCTGGCTTCGCCGCCACTGGTGGTGGCCTATGCTCTGGCCGGCAGTGTGCGCACCGACATCAGCAGCGAACCGCTGGGCACCGGCACCGATGGTCAGCCGGTCTACCTGCGCGACATCTGGCCGACTCAGCAGGAGATCGCCGACGCCGTGGCCAAGGTCGATACGGCCATGTTCCACAAGGAGTACGCCGAAGTCTTCGCTGGTGATGCACAGTGGCAGGCCATCGAGGTGTCACAAGAGCCCACCTATGTATGGCAGGCGGATTCGACCTACATCCAGCACCCGCCTTTCTTCGAGGACATTGCCGGTCCGGCCCCGGTCATCGCCGACGTGAAGGACGCCCGCATTCTGGCATTGCTGGGGGATTCGGTGACCACTGACCACATCTCCCCCGCCGGCAACATCAAGGCCGACAGTCCCGCTGGACGTTACCTGCGCGAAAAGGGCGTGGAACCGCGAGACTTCAACTCCTATGGCTCGCGCCGTGGCAACCATGAAGTGATGATGCGCGGCACGTTCGCCAACATCCGTATCCGCAACGAAATGCTCGGGGGAGAAGAAGGCGGCAATACCCTGTTCATTCCGACGGGCGAAAAACTGCCGATCTACGATGCAGCAATGCGCTACCAGGCAGCGGGAACACCGCTGGTGGTCATTGCCGGTCAGGAGTACGGGACCGGTTCCAGCCGCGACTGGGCGGCCAAGGGGACCAACCTGCTCGGCGTCAAGGCCGTGGTGGCCGAGAGCTTCGAGCGCATCCACCGCTCCAACCTGGTCGGCATGGGTGTGCTGCCGCTGCAATTCACCAACGGCCAGAGCCGCAAGAGCCTGGGGCTGACCGGGCAGGAGACGCTGGATATCGTTGGTTTGACGGGGGCGCATCTGCAGCCCCACATGCGTCTGGACCTGCTCATCCGTCGCGAAGGTGGCCAGGAAGAAACCGTGGAGCTGCTGTGCCGGATCGACACACTCAATGAGGTGGAGTATTTCCGCTCCGGTGGGATCCTGCATTATGTGCTGCGTCAGTTGATTGGTAATCCGGTGGTGTGATTGAGCCACGCCTGGCTTGTACGTGGTGAATTTGCGACACCGTGTGTAACGCCGACGCGGCTTGCGCCGCTGCTACAGGGATCTCAAGTTTCTGTAGCAGCGGCGCGAGCCGCGTCCGGGTCCTTCTACTTGATTGAAACATTCGGTTTCAAATAAACGCGCCTCATATTCATTTGGTTCTTGTTCTCATTCTTGTTTATCCAGTGCAATAGCGGCCTTCCAAATCGGTGGCCACCTGTTCGCTGGAACCGCAGCCTGCCCAGCTGTCGGTGTCGTGAATCGAGAACGTTTTCCCATGTCCAAGAAATCCCGCTCGAAAATCTGGTTTCTGGTGCACAGCTGGTTGGCCCTGCCGATCTGGTTCTTCGTGCTGATCGTGTGCGTCACCGGTACGCTGGCGGTGGTCAGCACCGAAATCATGTGGCTGATCAATCCGGAAATGCGCGCCAACAAGCCGTCCGATGACGCCCAGCCGTTGAACTATGACCAGTTGATGAGCGCCATCCAGCGCGATCATCCCGAACTGCGCGTCAGCAACCTTACCCACCCGGACGGCGCCTATTTCGCGGTCAACGCCAGCGTGACCTACCCGGACGGCCGTTCACCCACGGTCTACGTGAACCCCTACACCGGCGCGCTGCAAGGCGTCAGTCCGGCATTCGATTTCCCGGCCTTCACCCGCGCCCTGCATGGCTGGTGGCTGGTGCCCTTCACCAACGGTTTCTCCTGGGGCTGGTACCTGGTGTCGTTCCTCGGGCTGCCGTTGCTGGTGTCGCTGATCACCGGGCTGGTGGTCTACAAGAAGTTCTGGAAGGGCTTCCTCAAGCCCACCCTGCGCCTGAACCAGGGCGCCCGGGTGTTCTGGGGCGATTTCCATCGCCTCAGCGGCATCTGGTCGATCTGGTTCATCGCCGTGATCGCGATCACCGGCGTGTGGTTCCTGATTCGCGCCATCCTCTACGATAACCAGATCAGCATCTCCAGTTATTCGCCGGTGACCTCGGTGATCGCGCGGGCCGACGTACCGCTGGTGGCCAATGGCACCCCGGCACCGATGATTCCGGTCGAACAGGCGATTGCCGTGGTCAAGCAGCAGGTGCCCGACCTGGATGCCAGCTACGTGTCCCTGCCGCTCAATGCCTACAGCCCGATGGAAGTCGGCGGCCGTAGCTGGTACCCGCTGATGTTCCAGACCGCCACCATCAACCCCTACACCGGGCAACTGATCAGCTCGCACCTGCTGGGCGACCGCAACACGCTGGAGTTCGTCACCGAATCCATGCGCCCGCTGCACACCGGTGACTTCGGGGGCCTGTGGATCAAACTCATCTGGGCCTTCTTCGGCCTGCTGCTGAGCATGATGGTGCTCAGCGGCCTGATGATCTGGAGCAAGCGCACGGCCCTGGCGACCGCTCAGGCGTTCAAGCGCAGCAACCGCCAGGAAGCCGCGCAGATGCCCATCGGCGACCTGCGTCCGATGGCCCATACCACCGCGGAGCGCAGCCTGTGAGCCGAGTCGTCACTGCCCCCTCGCCCTCGCCCTCGCCGCTGTCGCGTTTCTGGCGCAAGTGGCGCTTCCACATCAACGTGTTGCTGGTGCTGATTCCACTCGGGTTCATGCCGCACTACTTCGCCGAAAACGCCATGGATCGCGGTGACAGCGGCCTGGGCGAACGCACCGTCGGCGACATCGCCGTCGGGCCCTGGAGCCTGACCCTGGCCGAGCGCCGCATCGAAGGCCCGACCGCCGAAAGCGGTCAGGACATCAAGTACTTCACCGCTGCCCTGTGCAAGTCCTGCATCGATCAGGTCAAGGCCACCTACCTGCGCATCGGCAAGCCGCGCAGCCTGAGGGCTGCGGGCGTGATCTTCTTCGGCAGCGGCTATCGCATGTTCGCCGGCCTGCCGGTGCCGAGCAAAACCGAGACCGATGCGCAGCTGTGGATCACCATGGAAGGCTGGGACGGCTCCATGCATCAGACCTCCATTCCCTTGAGCCAGGCGTCGCCCGAAACGGTGGCTTGGCTGAAGAACCGCCAAGGAATCCAACCATGATCCGCGTTTCATTCACCCGCTGGCCCGCCCTCATACTCGGGCTGCTCGCCGCCGCCTGCAGCGGTGTTGCCCTGGCCCACAACCCCATGTGCGAATGCAAGCAGATCGACGACCAGCAGATTCGCTGCACAGGGGGGTTCTCCGATGGCAGCGGCGCGCCGGGGGTGACCCTGGACGTGGTCGGCTATGACGAAAGCATTCTGGTGCCCGGCAAGCTGGGCAGCGATTCGACGGTGACCTTCAAGCGTCCTGATGCCGAATTCTATGTGCTGTTCGATGCCGGTCCCGGCCATGTCGTGGAAATCGACCAAGCCGACATCCAAGCACCATGAGTACGCCGGTCACCCAGATCGTCCGCCCTGCCGGGGCGGGTCATGAAACCCTTTACGTCGGCCTGCTCTGCCTGTTCATCCTGCTGGCCGCAGCCGGCGTAGTGGCCTGGCACGGTGTCAGCCACGAGCCCATGGCGGTGCCGGCCCATCAGCTCGACGCACGGCGCGACCTGACGCCTGCCGAACAGGGCATCTACGCCGACTTGCGGGTGACCTTGGACGAGGTGCGCCTGCTCGCCGAGGAACAGCCCGAACCGGTGACGCCTGCGCAGTTGGCCAGCGAAGGCTTCGCACCCTTCGCCCAGGACGCCAGCTCGGTCAGCCGGGGTAGTCATGCGTGGGAAATGGTTCAGAGCTCCTATGTGGGCCTGAGCCAGGCGCCCGCGGTGGCCGGTTCGTTCCTGCTGCGGGTGAACGGGCCCGACGCGGATGTCTGGATCAATCGCGCTTCTTCAGCCAGCACACCTTCGCAGATGGATGACAAGACGCTCGCCGCCGCCGGCTGGCAACAGGTGATCGCCCAGTTCGACACCGGTGTCACCCGCCAGCACCGCCATTGAATACGCCCTCTTCCCCAGGATTCTCCATGCCCCGATCTATCGCCCGCCGTCCGTTGCTGCGACTCCTGTCCGTCGCAGTCCTGGGTACCCTGCTCAACAGCACCGCCTGGGCCGCCGACGGCAAACCGCTGCGCATCGGCATCACCCTGCACCCCTACTACAGTTATGTGGCGAACATCGTCGGCGACAAGGCCGAGGTGGTGCCGTTGATCCCGGCCGGGTTCAACCCCCATGCGTACGAGCCACGGGCCGAGGACATCAAGCGCATCGGCAGCCTGGACGTGGTGGTGCTCAATGGCGTCGGCCATGACGACTTCGCCGACCGCATGATCGAAGCCAGCGAAAAGCCTGACATCGCCGTGATCGAGGCCAATGCCGACGTGCCACTGCTGGCCGCCACCGGGACCATGGCCCGCGGCGCCGGCAAGGTGGTCAACCCGCACACCTTTCTGTCCATCAGCGCGTCCATTGCTCAGGTCAACAACATTGCCCGCGAACTGGGCAAGCTCGATCCGGACAACGCCAGGTTCTATACCGCCAATGCACGTGCCTACGGCAAGCGCCTGCGCACGCTGCGTGCCGATGCCCTGGCCAAGCTGACCCAGGCACCCAACGCCGAGCTGCGGGTCGCCACGGTGCACGCGGCCTATGACTACCTGTTGCGCGAGTTCGGTCTGGAAGTCACTGCCGTGGTCGAGCCGGCCCATGGCATCGAACCCAGCCCCAGCCAGTTGAAGAAGACCATCGACCAGTTGCGGGCACTGGACGTCAAGGTGATCTTCTCGGAGATGGATTTCCCCTCGACCTACGTCGAAACCATCCAGCGCGAATCGGGCGTCAAGATGTACCCGCTCTCGCACATTTCCTATGGCCAATACAGCGCCGACAAGTACGAGAAGGAAATGGGCGGCAACCTCGACACCGTGGTACGGGCGATTCAGGAGGCCGGCGCATGACCGCAGCCGAACCCTTCGCTCTGGCTCGCTGCGGGCCTGCCATCGATTTCGATCAGGTCGGCCTGGTGCTGGGCCGTACGCAGATTCTCGACGATGTCAGCTTCCGCGTGGCCAGCGGCAGCGTGCATGCGCTGGTCGGGCCCAACGGCGGTGGCAAGAGCTCGTTGATCAAGACCCTACTGGGGCAGATGCCCCACCGCGGGCAACTCAGCCTGCAATGGCCTGGCAGTGCCGGCGTGATCGGCTACGTGCCGCAGGCGCTGGAATTCGACCGCGGCCTGCCGATGACGGTCGACGACTTCATGGCCGCCATGTGCCAGCGTCGCCCGGCGTTTCTCGGCCTCTCCCGGCACTATGCCGGCGCCATTGGCGAAGCGCTTGAACGCGTGGGCATGCAGGACAAGCGCAAACGGCGCATGGGCGCGCTGTCCGGCGGTGAACGCCAGCGCGTGCTGCTGGCGCAGGGCCTGATCCCGGCGCCGCAGTTGCTGATTCTCGACGAGCCCATGTCTGCCCTCGACGAGGCGGGTATCCAGGTGTTCGAGCGTCTGCTGCTGGACTGGCAGCAGGCTGGGATTACTGTGATGTGGATCGAGCATGACCTGGAAGCCGTCAAGCGTCTGGCCGACCGGGTCACCGGACTCAACCGCCGCGTGCTGTTCGACGCCACACCGGCCGAGGCACTCACGCCGGACCGACTGCTGACGCTGTTCTCCACCCATCCCCGCGCCGGAGGCCTCGCCTGATGGACTACGAACAGTTTCGTCTGGCCATCCAGGGCCTGGCCTCGGACGGTTACCTGCCCGCTGCGCTGGCCTACGGGTTCGTGGTCAACGCCTTGATCGCCGGCCTGCTGATCGGTCCGGTCCTGGGCGGCCTGGGCACCCTGGTGGTGGTCAAGCGCTTCGCGTTCTTCTCCGAAGCGGTGGGCCATGCCGCACTGACGGGCGTGGCCATCGGCATCCTGCTCGGCGAACCCTACACCGGCCCTTACGGCAGCCTGTTCGGCTACTGCCTGTTGTTCGGCATCGTGCTCAACTACCTGCGCAACCGCACCGGCCTGGCGCCGGATACCCTGATCGGTGTATTCCTCTCGGTATCCCTGGCCCTGGGCGCCAGCCTGCTGCTGACCCTGGCCGGCAAGATCAACGTGCACATTCTCGAGAACGTGCTGTTCGGTTCGGTGCTGACGGTGAACGGCAACGACCTGCTGGTACTCGCCGTGGTCGGCGCGCTGGTGCTGAGCCTGAGCCTGCCGCTGTACAACCGCATCATGCTGGCCAGCTTCAACCCGCAACTGGCCGCCGTACGCGGCGTGGCAGTGAAAGCGCTGGATTACCTGTTCGTGATTCTGGTGACCCTGATCACCGTGGCGGCGGTCAAGGTCATCGGCGCGATCCTGGTCGGTGCGCTGCTGGTGATACCGGCAGCGGCGGCACGGCTCTTGAGCCAATCGCTGAAGGGGTTCTTCTGGATCTCGGTGCTCATCGCCACGCTCAGCACGCTGTGCGGGATCCTGCTGCCGATCCTCTTCGATCTGCCGGTACCCTCCGGCGCCGCCATCATTCTGGTCGCAGGTGTGGCCTTCGCCCTCGCCGCCATCGCCCGCGGCACCTTGCCCAGCCTCAGAGGGAACATCGGATAAATGTCTATTCTGCGCAAATTGACAGCGGCCCTGACCCTGTGTGTGGTGCTCGCCCCCGCCGCCTTCGCCGCCGAGCCCGTGAAAGTCCTCGCCAGCCTGCCGATCACCTACGGCCTGGGCCAGTTGCTGCTCAAGGACAGCGGTGTGCAGCTGCAGCGTGCAGCCGCGGCCAACCTGCCCGGCTCCCGGCAGAATGCCTATTTCACCGGCCGCGGTGCAGAAGCCCTGGCCGGCCTGGCCAGCTCCGCCGATGCGGTGATCGGACTGCGCTCGCTGTGGCCCGACGATTCGCTGTACCCGCTGGCACGCCGCAGTAACATTCGCATCGTCGAGATCGACGCGGCGCGCCCGGTGGACGGGGTACTGCCCGGTATCGCCGTCCAGCCCGGCGTCAGTGGCCTGAACAGCCAGCCCTGGCTGTCGAGCAACAACATGGGGCGCATGGCCGATGTCATGGCTGCCGACCTGGTGCGTCTGGCACCTGCCGCCAAGCCGCGGATCGATGCCAATCTGGCCGCGCTCAAGCAGCAACTGCTCAAGCTCAGCGCCGACAGCGAAGCCCGCCTGGCCAAGGTCGACAATGTCAGCGTGATCAGCCTCAGCGACCGCTTCGCCTACCTGACCGCTGGCCTCAACCTGGACACGGTCGCCACCCAGGCGCTCACCGACGAGCAATGGGATGCCGCGCAACTGGAGAACCTGAGCACGACGCTCAAGGACAACGACGTCGCCCTGGTCATCGACCATCGGCAACCCCCCGAAGCGGTCAAGGCGGCCATCACCGCCGCAGGCGGCAAACTGCTGGTACTGGCCGAGGAAAGCGGTGACCCGATCGCCGACCTGCAGGCGCACATGAACGCCGTCATCCAAGCATTGTGAGCCCGTTTTTTTCGCGCAACACCCATAGCGCGCACGGAATGAGCGAACGCCTGGTCTGGTTGAGCCTGCTGGCCTTGGGGTATGGCCTGGCGTCGTGGCATGGCAGTTTGCACCTGCCAGCCGTCGCAGCTATCTCCCTGTTATTACTTGCAGGCTTGGCCACACGTCTTCCACGGTTGCGCATTGCCGCACATGCCCTGTTCATGGCGCTGGCACTGGCTCTGGGCGCGCACTGGCTGCCCGGGTTCGACAACGCCAGAGTGCTCGATGCCGTCTTTCTTGACCCTGAAGCATCGGCTTTCACCATGCACTTGAACATGGACAAGCCGCTGATCGGCTTCTGGCTGCTGCTCGCGTGCCCGTGGACGCTAAAGAGTGGCTGCGGATCATTGCCTAAAGTCGCGGCCTTGGTGCTGATAACGCCTGTGATCGTTTTGGGCAGTGGTTGGGCACTCGATGCCGTTGCGTGGGTGCCCAAATGGCCAGCCGTTTTTTGGGTGTGGGCTGCCAATAATCTGCTCCTGGTGTGCATCGTCGAAGAGCTTTTCTTTCGCGGCTATCTGCAGCAGGGTTTGAGCCACTTGCTGGCGCACCGCGATGCCGCTGCAACGGTCTCGCTGCTCGTGCCTACCGCGCTGTTCGGTCTGTCCCACGTCGGCGCCGGGTGGCAGTGGGCATTGCTGGCATCGATTGCCGGACTTGGCTACGGGCTGTGCTATCGGGCCGGAGGCCTGCTGGCGGCAGTGCTGGCCCATTTCTCGGTCAACCTTTTGCACTTCCTGCTGTTCAGCTATCCCCGGCTACACACCGGCTGAAATCTGACTCAACCTTTTTCCGATCTGGCCGAGAACCTGTCAAAGCCCCACGGAATGAATGGACACTCATGCGTAACAATCAGCCTATCACTCAGCGCGAACGGACTTTCCCTGCTCAACAGCGCCTGATTTCTACGACCGACACCCAAGGAATGATCACCTACTGCAACGACGCGTTCGTGGAGATCAGCGGGTTCACCCGAGACCAACTGATTCGCGCGCCGCACAACACCGTGCGCCATCCGGACGTCCCGCCGGCGGTCTTCGAGCACATGTGGGCGACCCTGCGCCAGGGTCTGCCGTGGATGGGTATCGTCAAGAACCGTTGCGAGAACGGCGACTACTACTGGGTCAATGCCTACGTCACCCCGGTGCTGGAAAACAAGCAGGTGGTGGGGTACGAATCGGTTCGGGTCAAGCCGACCGCCGAGCAGATACGCCGGGCCCAGGCGCTCTATGAACGGTTGAACAAAGGCAAATCCGCAGTACCCGGCCGCGATCGCTGGATGCCGGTGGTACAGGATTGGCTGCCGTTCATTCTGGTCAGCCAGATCAGCTTCATGATCGGCGCCTGGCTCAATACGTCGTGGGGCTTCGCCCTGGCGGCAGGCCTGTCGATTCCCTTGGGCCTGATCGGCCTGAGCTGGCAGCAGCGCGGCATCAAGCGCCTGCTCAAGCTGGCGGACCAGACCACGTCCGACCCGCTCATCGCGCAGATGTACACCGACAGCCGCGGCGCCCAGGCGCGTCTGGAAATGGCCATCCTCAGTCAGGAAGCGCGCCTCAAGACCTGCCTGACCCGTCTACAGGACACCGCCGAACACCTGACCGGTCAGGCCCGACAGTCGGACGCCCTGGCTCACCAGAGCTCCCAAGGCCTGGACCGTCAGCGCCTGGAAACCGAACAGGTCGCCGCGGCGGTGAACCAGATGGCAGCCACCACCCAAGAGGTCGCCAGCCATGTACAGCGCACCGCCGACGCCACTCAGGAAGCCAATCGCCTGACCAGTCGCGGCCGCGACATCGCTGGTGAAACCCGCGAGGCGATTCAGCGGCTGTCGGTGGTGGTGGGCGAAACCGGGCAGACCGTGACGCAGCTGGCCAAGGACAGCGACGAGATCGGCGGCGTGGTGGATGTGATCAAGGGCATCGCCGACCAGACCAACCTCTTGGCGCTCAACGCGGCCATCGAGGCGGCGCGGGCTGGCGAAATGGGTCGCGGCTTTGCCGTGGTCGCCGATGAAGTCCGCCAACTGGCGCAACGCACCAGCGAATCGACCGGGCAGATCCACGGGCTGATTGCCAAGCTGCAGCAGACCGCCAACAACGCCGTACAGACCATGGATGCCGGTCACCGTCAGGCCGAAGATGGCGTGGCCCGGGTCCTGGAGGCCGACCGCGCGTTGATCGGCATCAGCGAGGCGGTGGCCAACATCACCGACATGACCACCCAGATCGCCGCAGCCACCGAAGAGCAAAGCGCGGTGGCCGAAGAGATCAGTCGCAACATCACCACCATCTCGCACCTGGCCGATGAAACCAGCGAGCAGGCGCAGAACTCGGCATTGCTCAGCGAAGAGTTGACCAAGACCGCCAACAGCCAGTACTCGCTGGTGGAGCGCTTCAACCGCTGATCGGCCTCTGGATGCGCGGCGCCGCCTCCACGGCAGCGCGCGCGTCCAGCCTGCAGATCAGGACAGAAAAGCCACGATCCGGTCGGCAGCGGTCTGCAGATGCTGGTCGTGGCTGAACCCCGAGGCCTTCAACGGCTTCAGATCGTGGTCGGCCGCGCTCAGCCAGTACATTTCGATCTCTTCCGACAGTTCATAGCCCGCCACCGTCTCGCAGTTGCCCAGTGCATCGCGCTCGCCCTGAATGATCAGGGTCGGCGTGCGCAGCTTGGCCAGGTGCTCGACACGTGGTTTCTCCGGTTTGCCCGCCGGGTAGAACGGATACCCCAGGCACACCAGCGCATCGGCGCCCAATTCGTCGGCCAGCAAGCTGGCCATGCGCCCGCCCATGGACTTGCCGCCCACCGCCAGGGTTCCGGTCACCAGGGGACGCACCAGGGCGTAGGCCTGTCGCCAGCTCTCCAGCAGGCTCGCCTGCGGGCTGGGCGGACGTTTGCTGCCGCCACTACGGCGCTGGGCCATGTAGGGAAACTCGAAGCGCACCACGCTGACACCGGTGGCCGCCAGACGCTCGGCCATGGCGTTCATGAACGGGCTGTCCATGGGCGCTCCGGCACCGTGCGCCAGGATCAGGCAAGGCGCCTGGGCGCCGGTCTGGGCGGGATTCCACAGCCAGCCGTTGTCTTGCATGCGTTGGGTCCACTGGTCTTCGCTCATTATCTTTCCGTCGACGTTTGGCACTATTGGCGATTTACGGACTCTGAGGCAAAACGCGGCGCAGGAACAGTGCCCGATGCAGGATGGCGCTACACTAGGCCGTCGTGTGCAGTGCCATCATCCAGGCACGCCTTCCCAACCTTTTTCGCCAAGGATAGCGATTCATGAACTTCGACTGGCACAGCGCGCCTATCACTCGTTACACCCCGTTGGACCGAGGCTATCGCAACACGCAAAACGTGCGGCGCTTCCTCACCGAGGCCTGTGGCCCCAGCTTTCATTTCGACCGCGCCTTCATGGCCTGGCTCAAGAGCGGCGAGGCCAAGACCATGGGCCAGGTTGCAGATCACTGGAAGCTGATGCATCGGCGCTGACGCATGAAGCGGTGGCCGGGTGGCAAAACGCTGCTTTAATGAGTGCAACCCTCACCGCCCAGTGTCCTGCGACAGGAGTACCCGATGGATCGCCTCAGTGCCAAAGACTTCTCCCCCGAACTGCTCGAGCTGTACGACTTCTACGCTCACGGCAAGATCAACCGCCGCGAGTTTCTCGACCGCGCCGCGCTGTTCACTTTCGGCGGGCTGACCGCGGGCGCATTGCTGGCCAGCCTGAGCCCCAACTACGCGCTGGCCCAGCAGGTGGAATTCACCGACCCGCAGATCATTGCCGAGTACGTCACCTACCCGTCGCCGAACGGTCACGGCCAGGTGCGTGGCTATCTGGTGCGGCCGGCCCAGGCGACCGGCAAGGTCCCCGGCGTGGTGGTGGTGCACGAAAACCGTGGCCTGAACCCCTATATCGAAGACGTCGCGCGACGGGTCGCCAAGGCTGGCTATATGGCGCTGGCGCCCGACGGGCTGACCTCGGTCGGCGGCTACCCCGGCAACGACGACAAGGGCCGAGCCTTGCAGGAGAAAGTCGACCCGACCAAGTTGATGAACGACTTCTTCGCCGCAATTCCATGGCTGATGCAGCATGAGGGCAGCACCGGCAAGGTCGGCATGACCGGCTTCTGCTATGGCGGTGGCGTCTCCAATGCCGCAGCGGTGGCCTATCCGGAGCTCGCCTGCGCGGTGCCCTTCTATGGTCGCCAGGCCGATGCCAAGGATGTGCCGAAGATCAAGGCCCCCCTGCTCCTGCATTTCGGCGAGCTGGACACACGCATCAACGAGGGCTGGCCGGCCTACGAGGCGGCGCTCAAGGCGGCGGGCAAGACCTACGAGGCGTACATCTACCCCGGCGCCAACCATGGCTTTCACAACGATTCCACCCCTCGCTACGATAAGGCCGCAGCCGACCTGGCCTGGGAGCGTACTCTGGGCTGGTTCGAAAAGTACCTGAGCTGACGTAGAATGCCGGCCCTTTGCAGCCGTGATTTGAACCATGAACGCCGACGCCGTCGCCACCTTGCACCAACACCTGCTTCAGGCCCTCACTCAGCCACCGCTGGAAACCCGCCGGCTGTTTCACGGCCGCGGGCGGCGCTGGCCAGGGCTTGAGCAACTGACGGTCGATTGGCTGCAGGGCATCGTGCTGGTGTCGCTGTTCAAGGAGCCGCCGGCCGAGCAACTGACCGCCTTGCAACATCTGTTGACCCAACTCGGCGACTCGCCGGAGTGGGCCAGCAGCGGCGCGCGCAGCCTTGCCCTGCAACACCGCTATCTACCCAGCAGCGACGTGCAATGGCTGGTCGGCGAGGCGCAAGAGCAGGCGATCCTGACCGAAAACGGTCTGCAGTACCGTATCGACCTGGGGCGCAAACAGAACAACGGGCTGTTTCTGGACATGCGCTACGGCCGCGACTGGGTACGGGAAAATGCCCAGGGCCGACGGGTGCTCAACCTGTTCGCCTACACCTGTGGGTTCTCCGTGGCCGCGATCGCCGGTGGCGCCGTCCATGTGGTGAACCTGGACATGTCGCGCCCCGCCCTGAGCCGGGGACGTGAGAACCATCACCTCAATGGTCACGACCTGGGCAAGGTCAGTTTCCTGGGGCACGATCTGTTCAAGTCCTGGGCGCGAGTCTGCAGGGACGGTCCATACGACATGGTCATCATCGACCCGCCGTCGTTCCAGAAAGGCAGCTTTCTGCTGACCAAGGATTACCAGCGGGTGCTGCGTCGCCTGCCGGAACTGCTCAGCGAGTCGGGTGTGGTACTGGCCTGCATGAACGATCCGGCGCTGGGTCCGGAGTTTCTCGTCGAGGAATTGCGTCGCGAGGCGCCGAGTCTGCGTCTGGAGCGACGTCTGGACAATCCGCCGGAGTTTGCCGATATCGATCCGGCCAGCGGCCTCAAGGCGCTGGTGTTCGTGCAGGGTTGAATGAGTATGGCGAAGGGAGGATCAGCGTGGGCCTAACATACCGTACGGCGACTGACCATCTTAAATATTGAACGCTTTTGCGTGCCTGGCGAACCAAGTAAAAGAGAGCCACCGGGAGGTGAGAGTCCCGGCGGCTCGGGTGACACATCGAATGAAACCCTTGAGAGGTATCCGCCATGTCAGCGCAGGAATATAACACCATCCGCCACACCCCTGTCAGTGCATTGGGCTCGATCCCGGCCAGTCAGTTGATCGCTTTTGTCGAAGCCTGCCGTCCGCTGGTGCGCGACGCGATCCTGAATGCCAGATTGACCCGATGAGCCTGCTGGTAGTGTGCAGCCCCGCCATGGCGGGGCTTTTTAATGTCTGCAGAACCAGTTTCAAGGCTGACGCTGGGTGATCAGGGTGCGCACCCGCTCGCTCAACGCTTCCAGCGCGAACGGCTTGGTCAGCACCTCGGTGCACGGTTGCAGATGGCATTGGTCCAGGGTCAGGTTCTGCGCATAGCCGGTGATGTACAACACAGGCAGTCCAGGTCGAGTCACCCGCCCCAGTTCCGCCATCTGCCGGCCATTCAGGCCGCCCGGCAGGCCCACGTCCGTCACCAGCAGATCGATGCGCACCGTCGACTGCAGCAGGTCGCGTCCCTGAGCGCTGTCTGCGGCCTGCAGGACCACATAGCCCAGACTTTCCAGCAACTCGGCCACGGCATCGCGTACCGATGCCTCGTCGTCGACCACCAGCACCGTCTCGCCGGCACCCCCCGTGTCGATGGGCGCATGACCCGCATCGACGGGGGCGACATCCATGCCGGCACAATGCCTGGGCAGGTACAGGCTGACCGTAGTGCCGTGACCCGGCCGCGACTGGATCTTCACCAGTCCGCCGGATTGCCGGGCGAAGCCGTAGATCATGGACAAGCCAAGGCCGGTGCCCTCGCCGACCGGCTTGGTGGTGAAGAACGGCTCGAACACCTTGGCCATCACTTCGTCGGTCATCCCCGAGCCGTTGTCGGTGACGTGTAGCGCCAGGTACTCGCCCGCCTGCACCTCGTGATTGTATTCGTCACTGTAGGGCAACCACTGGTTCGCGGTTTCGATGGTGATGCGGCCACCCGCAGGCATGGCGTCGCGAGCGTTGATGCACAGGTTGAGCAAGGCGTTTTCCAACTGCGTCGGATCAATCAGGGCGGTCCATAACGCGGAGGTATCGCGCACACTCACTTCGATGGCTGGTCCGACCGAACGCCGCACCAGTTCTTCCAGGCCACGAATCAGCGCGTTGACGTCGGTCGGTACCGGCGCCAGGGTCTGGCGACGGGAGAACGCCAGGAGGCGATGGGTCAGCGACGCGGCACGCTTGACCGCGCCTTGGGCCACGTTAAGGTAGCGTTCCAGATCATCGATACGCCCCTGCTTGAGGCGCATGTGCATCAACTCCAGGCTTCCGGACAGGCCCGCCAGCAGGTTGTTGAAGTCGTGGGCGATGCCGCCGGTCAATTGCCCCACGGCCTCCATCTTCTGCGCCTGATGCAGCGCCGCCTCGGCCTTTTCCCGTTCGGCGATGGCGATGCGCACGCGCTCTTCGAGGGTCTGGTTCAGCTCCATGACGGCAGCCTCGGCCTTCTTGCGTGCCGTGACGTCGATGGACGAGCCGATCAAGCCGATGACTTCGCCGTCCTCGTCCACCAGGGGTGTCTTGAGCGACAGCCAGGTCGCCGCCGTGCCGTCGGGAAGGCGGACTTCTTCTTCCACTTCCTGGGTGTGGCGACCTTCCATGATGCGCCGGTCGGTCTCCATGATCACCCTGGCCTGGACCTTGTCTTCCAGAAACTCCAGGTCGGTGCAGCCGATGTACTGCTCGGGCGGTTTGCCGATGAGTTCGCTGGTGCCGCGGTTGGCCACCAGCATCCGCCCCTGGCGATCCTTGGCGTAGACCACCCCCGGCACGGCGGCGGTGAAGGTGCGCAGCAGGTGGGTCATGCGATCGCGTTCGGCCTCGGCGGCGCGGCGCTTCTGAATGTCCAGCAGAACACCGGGAAAGCGCTGCGGCCGGCCGGCTGCGTCGAATTCCACATGGCCGTTGGCTTCGATCCAGCGGTAGCTCCCATCGCTTTGCAGCACTCGGTACTCGCAGCGGTAATGACCGCCGTTGCCGAGCGTCTCGAACACGGCCGCCTCGACCCGGGGCCGATCCTGCGGGTGAACGCTGGCCATGGCCTCTTCCAGTGGCAGGCCCTGTGCGCAGACCTTGGCGGACAGGCCGAAGGTACGAGCGAAGCGGTCGTCGGCACTGAAGTGGTCGGCTACGACATCCCACACCCAGGTGCCCACGATCGCCCCGGTGTCGAGGGCCAACTGCAAGCGCTCGGCCGTATCGGGAGCGTTCGGCTCGTCAGGCGCGCAGGGATCGCGAGGGTGTTCGGGAGGCTGGGTCGGCATATCGGCTCACAGCGGAACGCAGGGTGCGCTGATGGTGACCTCGACGTAGGGGTAATACAAGCCTGCGCAACGCAAAATCCCTGTAGCAGCGGCGCGAGCCGCGTCCGGCTGCGCCGCGGGGTATCAGACAGATCACCTTTTCCGCCGACGCGGCTTGCACCGCTGCTACAGTCCCCTCGCACCCACCGCCCACAACACAACCCCTGTAGCAGCGGCGCGAGCCGCGTCCGGCTGCGCCGCGGAGTGTCAGGTACGCCGCCTGAGCAGATAACTGTCCATGATCCACCCATGCCGACGCCGCGCCTCCTGCCGCGCCTGAACGATGGTGTCGGCCATGTCATCGAGCCGTCCGCTCAGCAGCACTTCATCCACTGTCCCCACATAAGCGCCCCAATAGATATCCAGGTCCTCCCCAAGCAAGGCCAGGAAGCCGTCCTGCGCATCGAGCATCACCACCACCGTATCGACCCCATCCGGCATCCCCGCCGCCAGACGCCGCCCCGTGGTGATCTGCACCGCGCCGGCAATGCTGTTGAGGGTGATCCGGTGCGCCGCCGTCAGCGCCTGAACGCTGGTCACGCCGGGAAACACTTTATAGTCCAGCGCCCGCACCCCGTCGGCAGCAATCGCCTCGACGATGCGCAGCGTACTGTCGTACAGCGACGGATCGCCCCACACCAGCACCCCAGCGCACTCGCCATCGGCCACTTCGTAGTCCAGCAGTTGCTCGAAGACCGCACGCTTGCGCGTGTTCAGAACATCCACCGACGCCCGATAATCCGAGTCGGCCGGACGCTCGGGCTGAAGCACCTCGACCACTCGATGCGCGCCAGGCGCTGTGTGACGTTCCAGAATGTCGCGACGCAGGGCATTGAGCTTGCCCTTGTGCTCGCCCTTTTCCAACAGGAAGAACACATCGACCCGTGCCAGCGCACGGGCGGCCTGGACGGTAATGTGTTCGGGATGACCGGCACCGATGCCGATGATGAGGAGTGTTTTCACAGCAGCTCCATAAAGGACAAAGCCCTGAAGCGCCAGGGCAGTGACGACGCCGCACGCACTGCCACTACCCAAGTGAGTCGCGCCTTACAGCGTCCACTTCACGGTGAAGACCGCATTGCGCGGATCGCCGTAATTCAAACTGCCAAAGCCCACACCACTGTAATAGCTGCGGTCGAAGACATTGTTGAAGTTTATGCGGGTATCCACATTTTCGCTGACCTTGTAGCCCACCATCAGGTCGACCAGGGCATAGCTGTCCTGCTCGAAGTTCGAATAGCCCTCGGGATGGGTTTCGGTCTGCGCCGTCAACGTACCGCCCACTCGCCACTTCTCGAACTGCGGCAGGCGATAGGTGGTGTTGAGCTTGAGCAGGTGCCGAGGCATTTCCGGCGAGAAGCGGTTGCCTTGGTTGACGTCGTCCTTCTTGTAGATCACGTGGGTGTAGGTGTAACCGGCACTGGCATTCCAGTTGTCGGTGATCGCACCACTGACGTCCAGGTCGATACCCTTGCTTTGCACTTCACCCGAGGCACGTGAACAGTAGATGGACGTCGGCGCGCTGGGGCAAGGGCTGGGGCCGCTCAGATCGTTGGTCGCACGGTTTTCCTGATTGACCAGGAACAGCGCCGCACCGGCATTGAGTCGGCCGTCCAGGTACGCGCCCTTCACACCGATCTCGTAGTTCTTGCCAACGATGGGCGCGATGACCGATCCGCCTGCATCCAGTGCACTTTGCGGTTTGAAGATGTCGGTGAAACTGGTGTACACCGAGTAGGTATCGTCGATGTCGTAGACCAGCCCCGCATAGCGGGTCACATGACGGGTGACCTTGTAGTCGCTCTTGGCTCCGCCGGTGCTTTCGATGTCGGCGTCGTACCAGTCCAGACGCCCACCCAGGATCAGCTTGAGATCGTCCGCCAGGTTCCACCGAGTGGTCACGTAAGTGCCCACTTGAGAGTTGTCGGTCTTGAGCGTCCAGCCCTGTAGATCATAACTGGGCTTCTGCTCGGTGACATCGCCATAGCCGCCGTGACCGTCGAACAACTCTTCACGGTAACCGGTGCCCACCACCAGTTCATGCTCGCGCCCGAACAGCTGGAAAGGTCCTGAGGCGTAGAGGTCATAGGAGCTGTGGTCGTCGGTATAGATATAATTGCCGCCACCGAACGAGAGTTCGTCACCGCTGTAATAGCTGTAGGCGCCGAGCATGTGGATGCGCGCCCACATCTTGTTCATCGCCAGGTTGATCTTCCAGCCGTTATCGAAGGCGTGCTGCAGGTTGGCGAACGCCTGGGTGTTGTCGGTATCCCAATAGGCCCACTTGGGGCCGACGTAGGTCGAGCGCGACAGGTGCAGATCGGTGCCCGCGGCGCTGAGCGGAAGGCCCGTCCAGTTGTTGGCCTTGTTGTCATCCTGATGAGAGGCGCCCAGTGTCAGCGTGGTCGCATCGGTCACGTCAGCTTCGAGCACTCCGTAGAAAACACCGCGTTCGCGCTCGACGTAATCCTGGAAGCTGTTGCCATCCTGGTAGGCGCTGACCAGACGTCCTCGCACACTGCCCTGCTGGTTCAGGGGCCCGGACACATCGACTTCGGTCCGGTAGCGGTCCCAGGTCCCGGCACTCGCGGTAACGCTGGCCTGCAGATCTGCGGTGGGCTTCTTGCGCACCATGTTGATGGCCGCCGCCGGGTTGCCCGCGCCTTGCATCAAGCCGGTCGCGCCACGGACCACTTCCACGCGATCGAACATCGCCGAATCGGCGCCGGTCACCACGTCCTGGGTGTAGGTGGACACATCGGTCGGCAGACCGTCATACATCAGATTGTCGACGCTGAAACCCCGCGCCACGTAGCTGACTCGTTCCGGACCATAGGACTGCACGATCACACCTGTGGTGTTCTTCACCACGTCGTTGAGGTCGGTCATGTTCTGATCGTCCATGCGTTGACGCGTGACGACCGTGACCGACTGCGGTGTTTCGCGAATCGACAGCGGCAGCTTGGTCGCAGTGTTCATGCTGCCGGTGGTGTAGGAACCGGTACCCTCGGTCGTCGCGATCCCTTCCAGGGCATTGCCCTGCGCCGAGACTGCGGTTGCGCCGAGCTCCACGGCACCGGCCGAAGCGGCCGTGGGAGCAGTCACGCTGACCACGTTGCCCTGCACACTGCCCACCAACCCACTGCCCGCCAGCAAGCGCTGCAGCGCCACGCCTGGCTCCATCTGGCCCGTCACCTGCGGCGCGGTCTTGCCCGTCACGGCAGCAGGCTCGTAGACCACCTGCAGGCCACTGGCTCGGCCAAGGGTTTGCAGTGAGTCGCCCAGCGGCTGCGCAGGTAGATTGATGGCAACCGGCGCCGCCTGTGCCAGGCCGGCGATGAACAGCGAAACGCATAGCGCAAGTGAGCGCTGAGGGAAGTGAGTCATGGATATCGATGCCCTAGGAATGGATCGCAAGGCGGCCCGCCCATCCTGGGCAGCGACTCGCCGCGGCATGGCACGGCGGCGAACTTGCGGACATGACCGCTCGGCTGCGGTCGCGGCACACGGTAATTAAATGTGAAATTTTTGTAAATGATTATTTATGTCGTTTGGGAACCGAATGCAGCCGTGAATGTCTGCACGACTTGAACAAAGCAGGCGCATTGCACGCCTGCCCGATCGATCACCGTCTCAGAGCGACCATTTCAATGAGAGCATGACGTTGCGCGGGTCGCCATAAGTGCCACTGCCCGTGGCCGTGGGGATGCCTTGCCAATACCTTTCATCCAGCACGTTGTTGAAGTTCACCCGAGCGTCCCAGTGTTCGTCGAAGCGGTAACCGGCCATCAGACCCAAGACCGCATAGGCGTCCTGTTCGGCATGCCCGGTGCCCACACGGCCATAGGTAGCGCTTTGCGCGAGCACATCGGCGCCGATACGGAGCTTGTCCAGTGCGCCTTCGAACTCATAGGTCGTCGCAGCCTTGAACAGATGCTTGGGCTGGTTCGGGGCAAACAGATTGCCTTTCTCATACGTGCGGTCTTTCACGTACTGGCTGAGTACGAGGGTGTAGGCCGCCGAAAATTGCCAGTTGGGCAAGAAGGCGCCACTGATCTCCGTGTCAAGCCCGCGACTGCGTACCTCTCCGGCCGCCTCGTAACAGGTGCGGTTGGTCGCCCGACAGCTGGCCGGCTGATCGGCAATCACGTAGGCACGGTTCTGCTGAGTCATGTCGAACGCGGCCACCGACGCATTCAGGCCGCCGTCGAAGTACTCACCCTTGATACCGATTTCGTAGCTTTCACCGGTCATCGGGTCCAACACCGAGCCACCGACATCCTGTTGCGTCTGCGGCTTGAAGATCTCGGTGTAGCTGGCGTAGACCGAGTAGGTGTCGTTCAGGTCATAGATCACACCGGCGTAGGGGGTGACTTCCTGAGTGACCTTGTAGTCGCCAATCGCCGAGCGGTTATCGTAGTCGTACCAACTGACCCGGCTACCGACGATGATATGCAGCGGGTCCAGAGGGTTGAAGCGCGCCGCGGCGTAGACGCCCTTTTCCGTCGCCGTGTTCTTGCTTTCATAGAGGCGATAGTCGCTGCGAGTGCGCGACGGCTTGGCAATGACGCCGGGATCGAAATTGTAGATGTCGATGGGCGTGGAGTTGTTCCAGTAGCCACCGGTCTGGTCGAACTTCTCCTGACGGCGGCTCGCACCGACGGTCAATTGATGCTCCCGGCCGAAGAGTTGGAAGGGGCCAGCCAGGGAAGCATCCACATTGGTCTGCACGTCGGTGGTGTCGTAGGCACCCGTAGCCTGCCCGTAGACGCCATTGCGCGGTGCCGTCAGATAGCTGGAAAAGGTGTTGGACTCCGCCCAGATCTTCGCAGCGGCAGCCTTGGCCGTCCAACCGTTGTCGAAGCGATGGGTGACGTCGGTGAATACGCTGACGTTGTCCCGATCCCAATACGCCCAGTCGTTGCTCAGGAACGTGGAGCGAGACAGGTGCAGGTCTTCGCCATTCGGACCGGACGGCAGACTGCCCCAGTCCGAAGTCGCATCGTCACGCTGCTTGGAAGCGCCCAGGGTCCAGGTCGTGGCATCGCTCAGATCGGCCTCGAAGACCCCATAGAACGTCTGACGCTGCTTCTCGCGCTCATCGATGTAGCTGTTGCCGTCTTCGTAGGCGGCCACAACGCGGCCACGCAGGGTGCCGGATGCGTTGAGCCGGTTCGACGCATCCACCTGAGTTCGGTAGCGATCCCATGTACCAGCACTGGTGGTGATGCTGACCTGAGGCGTAGCAGTGGGACGCTTGCGCACCAGGTTCAGGGTCGCCGACGGGCTACCAGCCCCGGTCATCAGGCCGGTGGCGCCGCGCACCACTTCGACCCGGTCATACAGGGCCAGGTCTGCCCCCGCGATGGTATCCAGAGTGAACTGGCCAATGCTCGTTGGCAGACCGTCGTACATGATGTTGTCGATGGAGAAACCGCGCGCCTGGAACGCCTGACGATCGCCGCCGAACTTGCGCAACGTGATACCCGGCGCGTACTTGACCACATCATTGAGGTCATTCATGCCCTGGTCATCCATGCGTTGGCGCGTGATGACGCTGACAGACTGGGGTGTTTCACGGATCGACAGCGGCAGCTTGGTCGCGGTGCTCATGCTGCCCGTGGTGTAGGAACCGGAGTGCTCAGTGGTGCTCGTGCCGGCAATGGAACTGCTGGTGGCAGACACGGCTGTCGCGCCCAGCTCGATCGCTGCGCCATTGGACACTGTGTCTGTCGACGCCCCGCCCACAGGTTGTGCCGATGAACCTTCAGGCACCGGAGCAGCGTGGGCCAGGCCGGCGATTGACAGGGAAATGCAGAGCGCAATGGGGCGCAACGGAAATTGATTCATGGCATGACCTCAGGAATCCACACAAGGCGGTCCGCCCCCCCCCGGGCGAAGACTCAAATGCGGGCTGTAGGAAACCTCGCAAACTTGTGTGCGAAACCGCGTTGAATGCGGAAGCGCGGCAAGGCTATGCAAATGTAAAAAATATGTAAACGATAATTAATCACGCCTGACAGGGATTCGCGCTTGACATACGCAAGCGCTCGAAGCGCGCGACTCGCGCTTGCAGTGGACGCAGGTGTAGGAATCGGCAGAGTGATCGCAGACACATAGCCTGAAAGGCACAGCGGGGGCGGGTTCTGGTGGGAGGGGAGAAAATCAAAAGGACTTGCGACAGCAAACGCCCCGCCCTGGCACGCACCAAGGTCGGGGAATTATGTCTGGATGTTTCTAACTTCTGAGGTGTAGCGCTCAGCCGCGCGCAGGAAGTTTCCAGTTCGGCCGTATGAAATGACAGGTGTAGCCGTTGGGAATACGCTCCAGGTAGTCCTGATGCTCGGGCTCGGCTTCCCAGAAATCACCCGCCGGGGCCAGCTCGGTCACGACCTTGCCGGGCCACAGATCCGAGGCGTCGACATCGGCGATAGTCTCCAGCGCCACACGCTTCTGTTCTTCACTGTTGTAGAAGATTGCCGAACGGTAGCTCAGGCCCACGTCGTTGCCTTGGCGGTTGGCAGTGGACGGGTCATGGATCTGGAAGAAAAACTCGAGGATCTGGCGGTAGCTGATCACGCTGGGATCGAAAACGATCTCGATGGCTTCAGCGTGAGTGCCATGGTTGCGGTAGGTGGCGTTGGGCACATCGCCCCCGCTGTACCCGACCCGCGTTTTCAGGACGCCTGGATAACGACGAATCAGGTCCTGCATGCCCCAGAAGCAGCCACCCGCCAGCAGAGCGGTTTCGGTCTGGACTGTCATATCGATTACCTTCGCTGAATGAACGTCGCCCATTCTAATACAACCGCCGCGAAGGCGCCGTACAGGCCGTCAGAGGTTGGTGAATCGAGCGACCGCCTCCACCACCTTTTTTGCCCCATCCTGGATTTCGACGATCACGTCACCGGCCTGCCCGGCCAGCTGAACGCCCTGCTCGGCCTGCAGCCTGCTGTTGGCCATGTCGCGTACCGTGCCATCGACCAGCGCCTGGTTCTGCTGAACCACCGCCGCGATCTCGTCGGTCGCGGTGCTGGTGCGCCCCGCCAACTGCCGGACTTCATCGGCCACCACCGCGAACCCACGCCCCTGCTCGCCGGCACGGGCCGCTTCGATGGCAGCGTTCAAGGCCAGCAGGTTGGTCTGCTGCGCGATGCTGCTGATGGTCTGGATGATCGAACTGATCAGCAGCGACTGCTTGCCCAGCGCCTCCACACCGCTTGCCGCCGACTGCATGTCGTCGGCGATCTTGCGCATGGTCTGCACCGTATCGGTCACCACCACCGCGCCCCGCTGTGCGCTGGTGTCGGTACTGCGCGAGATATCGTAGGCGGTCTGCGCCGCCTGGTTGACTTCCGCTTCGCGCTCGACCTGATCGGTGACCACGGTGGCAAACTTGACCACCTTGTAGAGCTTGCCCTCGGTATCGTAGACCGGGTTGTAGGTCGCTTCCAGCCAGATGTTGCGACCCATGCTGTCCAAGCGCTTGAAGCGTCCGGCCACGAACTCGCCACGGTTGAGGCTGGCCCAGAATTCGCAGTAGCTCGGGGAGTTGGCATCCTCGCTGTGACAGAACATGCGATGGTGTTTGCCTTGCACCTGCGCCAGGTTATAGCCCATGCCGCGCATGAACTGATCGTTGGCCGACAGCACGTTGCCTTTCAGATCGAATTCGATGACCGCCGTGGACCGCAGCAAGGCGTCGATGAACGAGGCGTTTTCCGCGGCCTTCTCCATGCTCTGGGTGACATCGGTTGCAAAGCACTTGATGTGCATGAGCACACCCGCCGCGTTTCTGATGGGTTTCCAGTGGGCATTGACCCAGACCAGGCTGCCATCGGCCTTGAGGTAACGATAGTTGTCGGACACCGACGTACCCGCTGCCACCGCCGAGCGGAAGTTGTTGTAGCAAGGCAGCTTGGTCACGTAACTGGGGACCAGCTCGGTCATCAACCGGCCCACCAGCTGCGCCTCGGTATAGCCCAGGGTGGTGGCGAACAGTTCGTTGCAGGCGATGATGCGCAGCGACGTATCGATGTCGAGGCTGAGCATTTCATTCGTCATGCCGGCGACCAGTTGGCGCAGCTCCACCAGTTCGTCGGCCTGGGCGCTGAGTTGCTGTTTGAGTTTATTGTTGAACATAGGGCACCGGCATCAGGGTCATGTGCACGTTATCGGCGGTATCTCGCCAGGGTTTAGGCGTTCACGGCAAATGTTGTTGCTCCAAGGCGAGCTGATCCCGAGCTAGAGCGGGCCGTCGGGACAATCCACAGAAGCTGTGGATAAGTCAGTGGACAACACCCCCCCGCCCCTCGCAAACCCGTATGGAATGGGGCCTGAAGTCAAACTGTCGATTTTTTCACCAACTCGAAAAGACGTTTTTTTTCATTGACTTAAGCGACTGATAACGAGTAGCCATGATCCAGGAGCGCTTGGCAGGCCCTACAGACACATCTTCGTACACAGGCGGCCCTCAACGCTTCGTTTGCATCTGTATCGGCGTCATAGTGCATTTTTTTGCAAAAGAGCTTGCGTACTCTGCGCCGGCTGCGATAGTCTTCGACCCGTTAGTACCAAGCTGAAAGTCAATTCAGGTCGACCACCCTGTTCACACGGGATCGACCAACATGATGGTCTCCAGGTAACGCCCCCCGACTTGCGAACAAGTCCGGCATCAAGCGACTTACTCTGCCCCGACCAACCTACGATTGATCAGGATCTGCTTCCAGGGCCATGAACCTCAGCCCGGAATGTTGCCTGCCCTCCTAAGTACCTACCAGTCAGTCCAACAGCCATATCAAAGCGGCGCTGTTCACTGACTGTCTTGTTCCAGACAGGTTCTTCGCCCGGCCAAAAGGCCCGCGTCACTGGAACGTTTTTATCGATCACGGCTCCAAGTCGTGACCATTGCAGGAACACACAACAACATGACTCATATCCAGACCCAGGATGCTATCCGCACCCTCACCCACGCCTTTGCTCCGATGAACTGCCTGATCATGGCAGCGCGCAAAGGCTGCTTCAGCTTCACCATCGTCAACGAGCACGGCATTGCCCGTCACAGCGAGCGTCTGTACCCGGAACAGTATTCCAGTGCAGAACCGCTGCAGGCCGTGATCGAACGTACGCGTCAGGCACTGGTTGCCTGATCGCTGCGGCGACGCACGAAAAGCCCCGACATCCGGGGCTTTTTCTTGCCCGGGATTTGACCTTAGGCGCATGGCATTGCGGCCATTTGTGACGACCAACTGTAAACGCAAGTTACCGCACACCCGTCTTGCATTGAACCCTCTGTGAAACCGAATGTCAGGTCCGGCGTAATTCTGACGTCAGTTCTTTTTTCCCGAGTACAACCCCAAGTGACCGGTCTAGACGGCTCGACCTGACCTGCCAGAAGCCCTTTCGTGCCCGCAGCACGGGCACCACAGGCAAAGGCAGCATGCCGAACGAATTGGAACGCGCGCGAAATCTGGTCGGATTGTCCTACAAAACCGCTCTAGCCGGAGTGTTTCAGGCTATAGCGTTGCGATCAAAATGTTGGTAGCTTGCGCCTCAGTGCCCCCCTAGAGTTAAAACAATGAAAAGACTAATGCTCAAGACCACTCTCGGCCTCGCTGTCACTCTGGCATCCGGCCAACTCTTCGCTGCCGGCTTCGCCCTCAACGAACAAAGCATCAGCGGCATGGGCACCGGCTTCGCCGGGCGCTCGTCATCCGCCGAAGACGCCAGCACCGTCTATGGCAACCCGGCCGGCATGTCGCGTATCAAGCGTGAACAGGTCAGCGTCGGCGCCGCAGCCATCGTCGCCAAGACCGACCTCAGCGGACGCGGGACCTTCGGCGGCAGCAACGACGGCGACATGGTGCCGTTCGTTGGCGTTCCGATGGGCTACTACGTCAAACCGCTGGATGACAACTGGACCGTCGGTCTGGGCCTCTACGCCCCGTTCGGCCTGGTCACCGACTATGAAAGCGGCTTCGCTGGCCGCTACTGGGCTGACAAGAGCCATGTGGCCGTCGTCACCCTGCAGCCCACCATCAGCTATGCCTTCAACGACCGCGTCTCGATCGGCTTCGGCCCGACCATCAACCGCCTCGAAGGCGAGCTGACGTCGGCCACGCTGAACCGCGCCACACCCGGCCGTAACGACGGCGAAGTCAAGATCAAGGGCGACGACACCGCCGTGGGCTTCAACGTCGGCGTGCTCGTGCAGGCCACTGACGACACCCGCCTGGGCCTGACCTACCACTCCAAGGTCAAGTACAAGCTCGATGGCCATACCAAGGTCGAAGGTTCGGGTTTCGGGCCGTTCAACGGCAGCAAATACGACGCCTCGCTGGACATCGACACGCCTGAGTCGGTGGACTTCTCGGTCACCCACGAGCTCAACCAGGACTGGACCCTGTACGCAGGCAGCACCTGGACCCGCTGGAGTCGCCTGAAGGAAATTTCGGTCGAGAACGACGGCGTGCCTGCACTGCTGCGTCCCTCGATCGGCACCATCACCGAAGAGCAGAACTGGCATGACACCTGGTCCCATGCCGTGGGCGCCGCCTACAAGCTGAACAAGCAGTGGACGCTGCGCACAGGCTTCTCGGTCGACCAATCCCCGACCAACAACACCAACCGCTCGCCACGCATCCCGACGGGTGACCGCGCCATTCTCAGCTTTGGTGCTGGCTGGAGCCCGACCGACGATCTGACCTTCGACTTCGCCTATTCCTATCTGAAGGAAGAAGACACGAAGATCAATCTGGTCAGCGCCACCAAGGGTGCCTACCAGGCCAAGTACGAGAACAGCGCACATGGCTTCGGCACTTCCGTGACCTATCGTTTCTGATCGATCGGTTCACCGCAAAAGCCCCGACACGTTCGGGGCTTTTTCATGTTCAGGCTCAGCACAGGCTCATGTTCAGCTGCAGCAAGGCCAGACCGCCCTGCTGCCAGCCCCACCACGCCAATCCCAGCAGCCCCAGCAGGACGGCCGCCACAGCCAGTTGCAAACTTCGCAACCTGTTCATGCCGTCGCACCCTGCGCTTGCAGCCGTGCAACAGGCCGCTCGCGCACCGGCCAATTGAGCGCTCCTGCAAGCAGGCTCAGGGCAATCGACAGTTGCCAGACCAAGTCATAGCTGCCGGTCTGGTCGTACACCAGACCGCCCAGCCAGCCGCCGAGAAACGCCCCCAACTGGTGAAAGAGAAACACGATCCCACCGAGCATCGACAGGTTGCGCACGCCGAACAGGGTCGCCACCGTGCCATTGGTCAAGGGAACCGTGGACAGCCAGAGCAAGCCCATCGCCATGCCGAACAGACAGGCGCTGAAGGTGGTCACCGGGAACCACAGAAACAGCACGATCACCACGGCACGCAGCAGGTACAACGCGGTGAGCAAGCGCGGCTTGGACATACGACCGCCCAGCCAGCCGGCAGTGTAGGTGCCGACAATGTTGAACAGGCCGATGAGCGCGAGCACGGTGGTGCCCACGCTCGCTGGAAGGTGCTGATCGACCAGATAGGAAGGCAGGTGCACGCCGATGAACACCACCTGGAAACCACAGACGAAAAAGCCCAGCGCCAACAGCCAGAAGCCCGAGTGACTGCAGGCTTCGCGCAGCGCCTGACCCAGGGTCTGTTCAGGACCTTGGCTCGGCAGTGGTCGGTCCTTGAGCAGGCGCACCAGCGGCACGATGAACGCTACCAGCACGCCCATCACCAGCAAGGCTGCGGACCAGCCCAGCCAACTGATGAGGCCGAGGGTGCCTGGCAGCATCGCGAACTGACCAAACGAGCCGGCCGCGCTGGCGATGCCCATGCCCATGCTGCGGTGCTCGGCTGGCAGGGCTCGCCCGACCACCCCCAGAATCACCGAGAAGGACGTGCCGGAAAGCCCCAGACCGATCAGCAGACCTGCGCTAAGGGTCAGGCTCAGCTCGGAATCGGCCAGGCCCATGCAGCCCAGGCCGACCGCATAGAGCACACCACCCAGCGCCACCACTCGCCCGGCGCCGAAGCGGTCAGCCAAGGCGCCGGCGAAGGGCTGGGCCAGCCCCCAGATCAGGTTCTGCAGGGCAATGGCCAGGGCGAACACGCCTCGCCCCCAGCCGAACTCTGCGCTCATGGGCGCCAGGAACAAGCCGAAGCCGTGACGGATGCCCAGGGACAGGGCGAGGATCAACGCTGCGCCGAGCAGCACTCAGCCGCTGGTACGCCATACCGATGTCATTATTGTGTGCTCCGGGCAGGAAGGGATAGGCTGCCCGATTGTATGCCTGTTCAGCGCCGACAGGCAGCATCCCGTTCACGGCCATGAAGGGTGATGTCTATAGCGCGGCGACGAGCAGCACCAGCAGTTCAAGCAATTCGAGCATGGCACCGGCGGTATCACCTGTGGTGCCACCCAGGCGCCGGATCATCTGGCGCCGCAATGCCCAAAAGCCCACCAGCACCCACAGGCTGATCCAGACCCCACAGAACCCCAGACTGGCGATCGCGACAGCGCCCAATACCCAACGCCCGGCACGGCGTGGCAAGTGGTCGGCCAACGCCTGGCCCAGCCCACCGGCACGCACGTACGGCGTGCTCATGAACAGGCCGAGCATGGCGGCTCGCGCCAGCACCGGAGCCAGGATCAGCGCGGCCTGCTGGCCGTGTTCGAGCAAGGCCAGCAGCGCGCAGAACTTGAGCAGCAGCACCAGCACCAGGGTGACCACGGCCATGGGTCCGCTGCGCGGGTCCTTCATGATCAGCAAGGTGCGTTCGCGGTCGCCGAATCCACCCAGCCAGGCATCCGCGCTGTCCGCAAGCCCGTCCAGGTGCAGGCCGCCGCTGAGCATCACCCACAGCGTCAGCAACACTGCCGCATGCAGAAGCATCGGCGTCCCAGCGAGCAGAGCGTTGGCGCCCCACAGAAGCGCGCCGAACAGCAGCCCTACGGCCGGATAGAACAACAGCGAACGGCCCGATGCCTGTGCACTGGGCATGCCAGGCAAGCGCACTGGCAGACTGCTGAGAAACTGCAGGGCGATCCAGAAGGGCAGCATGCTCAGGACCGCTAGCTCAAGCGGCCGTCGGCCGCCATCGTCACGCTGAACAAGGCACCGTGGCCGACCTCGACCTGGAGCAGCTGTTCACGTGGCAGGCCGCGCGCTTCAGCCAGCAGCAGGCGCATGACCCCACCGTGCACCACCAGCAGCAACCGCTCGCCCGGATACTGCAGGTGCAGCCTGCTCAACGCGGCATGGATGCGCGCGGAGAAATCCAGCATGGGCTCGCCGTCGGGCGGCGTGAACCCATAGGGATCGTTCCAGAACAGGCCCAGGCCAGCTTCATCGGTCTGCATCAACTGCGCGGCGCTCAACCCTTCCCAGGCACCGAAGTGCAGCTCTTGCAAACCAGCCTCGATGCTCAGCGGCAGCCCGCGTTGTTCGGCCAGCACTTGGGCAAAGCGTGCACAGCGCTGCAATGGCGAACTGACGATCCGGTCCCAGCCGGAGCGCTCGGCGACTGCCGCATGCAACTGCGCCCAGCCGCGTTCGGTCAGGGCATCATCGAGGCTGCCGCGAAAGCCGCCGATCTCGGTTTCGCCATGGCGCAGCAGGTCCAGGTGCAGGGTCATGCCGGGCGGTCCGCCACGGCGGCTTCGGCGAAGGTCGCCATCTGCCCGTGCAGGTCGCACGCCAGGCGCAACAGCGGCACCGCCAGTGCCGCACCGCTGCCCTCGCCCAGACGCAAGCCAAGCTGCAACAACGGTTGCCCGTCGAGCGCCGCGAGTACGTGACGATGGCCCGGCTCGGCGCCGTTGTGCGCGAACAGCAGCCAAGGCCGAATGGACGGATTCAACTGCACCGCCACCAGCGCAGCGACGCTGCAGATGAAGCCGTCGACCAGGACCGCAATGCCCTCCTGGGCACAGGCCAGGTAAGCGCCGACCAGCGCGGCGACTTCGAAGCCGCCGAAGCAGAACAAGCGTTGCAGGGGCTCGTCGGGCAGGTCGGCGTGAACCTCCAGGGCCCGCTCGATGACCTGCACCTTGTGCGCCACACCGGCAGCGTCCAGGCCCGTGCCCGGCCCTGCCAGGTCGGCCACCGCGCACGCCAGGGACGCGCAGGCCAGGGCGGTGGCGGACGTCGTGTTGCCGATGCCCATTTCACCGCCGATGAACAGTTCGCTGCCGCCGGCCTTGGCTCGCAACACGCTGTCGCGACCGGCCTGAAGTGCCTGCAGGCCTTGCTCGAAGCTTATCGCTGAAGCTTCGATGAAATTGCGCGTACCGGCGGCGATGCGCACATGCTGCACGCCGGGCAGGTCGTTGAGTGGCGTGGCGGTCCCCAGATCCACGACCTCCAGGCGCGCTGCCAGGCGACGAGCCAACACGCTGATGGCCGCCCCGCCGTTGACGAAGTTGTGCACCATCTGCGCGGTGACTTCCTGCGGATAGGGTGAGACACCCTCGGCGACGATGCCATGATCGGCAGCGAACACCGTGATCCAAACCTGTTCGACCGAAGGTTTGAGTCGACCTTGCAGCGCCGCCAGTTGCACGGCGGCCTGCTCGAGCGCGCCCAGCGAGCCGGCCGGCTTGGTCAACTGCTGCTGACGCTCGAGCGCCTGACGATGAACGTCCGCATCGGGTGCACGGGCAGTTTGCAGCCACCAGGCTGAGTTCATAACGCAGGTCCTTTGAGTATCATGGGAAGGCCGGCCACGGTGAACACCACCCGCTCGCAACGTTCGGCCAACGCCTGGTGCAGCAGGCCGGCCTCGTCGACGAAGCGCCGGGTCAGCTCGCCCAAGGGCACCACGCCCAGGCCGGTTTCGTTGCTCACGAAGAGGATCTCACCCGGCAGGCTGGATAAGGTGTCAAGCAGCGCTTCGCGCTCTGCGCGCAGACGCTGTGCATCGTCGAGCATGAGCAGGTTGGTCAACCACAGGGTCAGGCAATCGACCAGCAGACAGCGATCCGCCCGCGCCTGGGTGCGCAGCACCTGCGCCAGGGCCAAGGGCTCTTCCACCAGCCCCCAGTGATCGGGACGACGTGCACGGTGCAAAGCCACACGTTGGTCGAGCTCGCCGTCCAGCGGTTGGCTGGTCGCAATGTAGATCACCTCGAGCTGGCTGTCGGCAGCCAGGCGTTCAGCCAGGCGGCTCTTGCCCGAGCGGGCGCCACCCAGAATCAGTTGCAGCATGTCAGTCACTCCCGCCGGGCAGGCTACACAGTTCACGCAGGCGAGCGGTGTCCAGATGCCGCTCGACCAGATCGGCCAGGCGCTCGATGTCCGCTTCGCGCAGCGCGTGGTAGTCCACCGATTGCACGTCGGCGAGCCCCGCCCAGCGCAGCAGTGCCACGGACGACTGGGGCGCTTCGAACAGTCCATGCAGGTACGTGCCCAGGATCTGCCCGTCCGCGCTGATCGCGCCGTCGCGCCGACCATCACTCAGTTGCACGGCCGGACGCTCGAGCGCCGCGCCGACGGTGACGCCGGCGTGAATCTCGTAGCCGCTGACGGCAGCCTGTTCGAGGCTCAGTAGGCCAGTGACGTTGCGCAGCTGTTTTTCGGCATGCAATTGGGTAGTGAACTCCAGCAGGCCCAGGCCTGCACTGGAACCGGCGGCGCCTTCGAGCCCCAAGGGGTCATCGATGCGCGTGCCGAGCATCTGCAGTCCGCCGCAGATCCCCAGCACCTTGCCGCCGTAACGCAGATGGCGGGTGATCGCTTCTTCCCAACCCTGGGCCCTCAGGTGGGCCAGATCGGCGCGCACGCTCTTGGAGCCGGGCAGGATGATCAGGTCAGCAGGGGGGATATCGTCACCTGCGCCGATGAACTGCAGATCGACCTGCGGATGCAGGCGCAGCGGATCGAAATCGGTGTGGTTGCTGATGCGTGGCAGCACCGGCACGATCACCTTGAGCACGGTGTCGGCCTTGCCCGACTGACGCCGATCCAGGCCGTCTTCGGCTTCCAGGTGCAGGTCCATGACGTAGGGCAGCACACCGATCACTGGCTTGCCGGTGCGGGCTTCCAGCCAATCCAGGCCAGGTTGGAGCAAGGCGATGTCGCCGCGAAAGCGATTGATGATGAAGCCCTGCACTCGGGCCTGCTCACTGGGCGACAGCAATTCCAGGGTGCCGACCAGATGGGCGAAGACGCCGCCACGGTTGATGTCGGCGATCAGCAGCACCGGGCAGTCGACCGCTTCGGCAAAGCCCATGTTGGCGATGTCGCCGGCGCGCAGGTTGATCTCGGCCGGCGACCCGGCGCCTTCGACCATCACCACATCGTACGTGTCGCTCAAACGCTGGTGCGACGCCAGTACCGCCTGCATGGCGATGGCCTTGTAGTCGTGATAGGCGACCGCGTTCATGGTGGTCACGGCACGGCCGTGAATGATCACCTGGGCACCGGTGTCGCTGTTGGGCTTGAGCAACACCGGGTTCATATCGGTGTGCGGCTCAAGGTACGCGGCCTGGGCCTGCACGGCCTGGGCGCGACCGATCTCGCCGCCGTCGGCGGTCACCGCGCTGTTGAGGGCCATGTTCTGCGGCTTGAACGGCACCACGGCGACACCCTGGCGGGTCAGCCAGCGGCACAGCGCGGTGACCAGGGTGCTTTTGCCGGCATCGGACGTCGTGCCCTGGACCATCAATGTGCTCATGCCAGGTGCTCCCGATAGTCGCTCAGGGCAGCATCGAGTCGCGTCCAGTCACCCTCGTCGGCGGGCAGGCCGAAGCGCAGGCGGCAGTCCTGTTTGAACAGCCGCACCAGAATGCCACGCTGGGCCAGAAACCCCTGCAGGTGCTCGGCCTGCGCGCACGATACCGACTGGAACAGCGCGCAGCCGCCCTGAGGCGCCAGGCCGTGATGTTGCAGGCACCGCAGCAGGCGCTCACTGGCCTGCGCGCAGCGGGCAATCTGGGCACGCTGTGCCGCCTTGTCGAGCAGGCACGCCTGGCCCAATCGTCGTGTCGGACCGCTGACGGCCCAGGGCCCGATCAGGTCGGCCAGCGACCTCAGCAGGCGCGGCTCGCCCAGAACGAAGCCCAGGCGCACGCCTGCCAGGCCGAAGAACTTGCCGAACGAGCGCAGCACGATCAGTCCGGGCTGCACACCGTGCCGGGCCAGACTGCCCTGCGGCGTGTTGTCCATGAAGGCCTCGTCGACCACCAGCCAGCCGCCGCGACAGTTCAACCGGGCGTTCCAGGCCAGCAGCCGCTCGGTGGACAGCAACCGCCCGGTCGGGTTGTTCGGATTGACCACGACCAGCACGTCGAGGCTGTCGATGAAGTGTTCGACTTCCTCCTCGTTGATTTCCCGCACCACATGCCCAGCCTGGCGCCAGCCTTCGGCGTGTTCGGCGTAACACGGCGACAGCACCCCTACCCGACCGCTGCGACGCAGGCGTGGCAGTGTCTGGATCGCCGCCTGCGAACCCGGCACCGGCAGCACGTGCTGGAAGCCGTAATAGCCGCGTGCAGCGTCTTCCAGGCCGTCGTCGTTTTCCGGCAGCCGGGCCCAGGCGCGGGGCGCGATGTCGGGAATGGGGAACGCCCAGGGGGCGATACCGGTGGACAGGTCGACCCAGTCCGCTTCGGCAATGCCGTAATCGAGCACTGCCTGACGCAAGCGCCCTCCGTGTTCAAGCATCGATCAAGCCTCCCAGGCACAGTACCAGCAGCCATAGCCAGACGCCGTGCCGGACCAGGTTCCAACCGCGCTCGATGGCGTCGGCATCGGCCGGCACGCCTTCGCCCAGCACGGCGCGCTCATGCAGTTCGCCGTGGTAGATCGCCGGGCCACCCAGCTGCACACCGAGCGCGCCGGCGCCTGCCGCCATCACCGGGCCGGCGTTGGGGCTGTCCCATTGCGGCGCCTGATGCCGCCAGCAACGCAGGGCCAGGCGGGTCTTGCCCAGGACTGCGTAGGTGAGCGCGACCAGGCGCGCCGGAATGTAGTTGAGCACGTCGTCGATCCGCGCCGCGGCCCAGCCAAAGCGCTCGAAACGCTCGTTGCGATAGCCCCACATGGCGTCCAGCGTATTGCTCAGCCGGTAGAGAACGACGCCAGGGGCGCCGGCCACGACGAACCAGAAGATGGCCGCGAACACGGCGTCACTGCCGTTTTCCAGCACCGATTCGGTACCGGCGCGGGCCACCGCTTCGGCGTCGAGCGCTTCGGTCTGGCGGCTGACCAGGTAGCCGACTCGGTGACGCGCAGCGTCCAGGTCGTCGCTGCGCAGCGCCTGGGCCACGGGCATCACGTGTTCACCCAGGCTGCGCATGCCCAGCGCCAGGTACAGCGCGAAAATCTCGACCAGCCAGCCCACCAGCGGCAGCCAGGACAGCACCGTGGCCAGCAGGGTCAGGGGCACCACGGCCAGGAACCAGGCGGTGACGCCGTGGCTGCGCCAGCCACGCCCGGCGCGGTTGAAGCGTGTTTCGATGCGATTGGCCAGACGGCCGAAAGCCACCAGCGGATGGTGCTTGCGCGGCTCGCCCAGGAGGGCATCGAGCGCCACCCCGGCGACCGTCATCAACGCGATACTCACAACGATGTTCCCCACTGGTTTTCGTACAGCATCTGTTCGAGTGGCTGGCCTGCCGCCCAGCCCTGCAGTTCCAGCATGGGCGCTTCGTAGAATTGCTCGACCGGCCCCAGGCACAGCACCGCCACCGGCTTGGCCCCGGCGGGCATGCCCAGCACCTCGGCCAGGGCCTGAGGGTCGAACAGCGATACCCAGCCCATGCCCAGGCCTTCGGCGCGTGCGGCCAGCCACAGGTTCTGGATGGCGCAGGAGACCGAGGCCAGGTCCATTTCCGGCAAGGTCCGACGGCCGAACACATGGCGCTCGCGATCGTCCATCAGCGCGGCCACCAGCACCTCGGCGCAGTCATTGATGCCCTCGACCTTGAGCTGCATGAACTGGTCGGAGCGCTCGCCCATGGCCTGCGCGGTGCGCAGCCGCTCCTCTTCGACCAGGGCCTGGATGCGCCCGCGCAGGGCCCGGTCGCTGATGCGGACGAAGCGCCACGGCTGCATCAGGCCGACACTGGGTCCTTGATGGGCAGCTGCCAGTAAGCGGGCGAGCAGCGCGGGAGGCACGCTGCCGCCGATGAAGTGGCGCATGTCGCGGCGTTCGGCAATGACCCGGTAGATGGCGGCGCGCTCGCTGTCGCTGTAGGGCTGATTCATGACGCGTCCCGATGCTCGGTTGCACGCGCGCAATCAGCGGGGGCGAACAGCCCGGCCACCGCCGCCGGATTGGACGGGAAATAGAAATGCACGTAGGAGGCCGTCATCCGCCCCTGGCGGTAAACCGCCTCGGCGCCACGACCGCCATTGGGGCTCACGCCACGCGCGATCGGCTGCAGTTCGGTACTGGTCAGCGAATGGTGGTAGGTGTGCCCGCGCAGGACGCCCTCAGGCAGCTCGACCGCTTGCAACGCCAGGGCGGCCAGGCGTTTCTGCATGACCGCCTCGCCCGGCAGCAACCCCAGCAGCTCGGCGCGGGCGCCGTCGACATCGGTCAGCGCGTCGAGCAGGTAAAGCATGCCGCCGCATTCGGCCAACAGCGGTTTGTCCGCTGCGTGATGGGCACGAATGTCGGCGAGCATCGAAGCATTGGCGGCGAGCACCAGGTGATGCAGCTCCGGGTAGCCACCGGGCAGGTAAAGGCTGTCGCACGCTGGCAGCTGCGCATCGTGCAGCGGCGAGAAGAACACCAGCTCGGCGCCCATGTCGCGTAGTACATCGAGGCTGGCGTCATAGACGAAGGCGAAAGCGGCATCGCGGGCCACGGCGATGCGCACGCCGTCGAGCAGGCGCGCAACTGGGTGTTCGACCGGGACGGCGAACGTGACCGCGGGCGGCAAGGCCACTTGGCATGTCTGCGCAAGGGCTGCGGCCGCGGCATCCAGACGGGTGTCCAGATCGTTGAGCTCGCTGGCCTGCACCAACCCCAGATGGCGGCTGGGCAATTCGATCCCGGTTTCCCGGGACAAGGCCCCGTACCAGCGCAGCCCCTGGGTCAGGCTGCCTTCGAGCAACTGCGCATGGCGCACGGTGCCGACACGGTTGGCCAAAACCCCGGCAAACGGCAGGTCAGGCTGGTAACAGGCCAGACCCAGCGCCAGGGCGCCGAAAGTCTGCGCCATGGCCGTGCCGTCGATCACCGCCAGCACGGGAACACCGAAATGGCGCGCCAGGTCAGCGCTCGAGGGTGTACCGTCGAACAGCCCCATGACGCCCTCGATGAGGATGATGTCGGCTTCCTCGGCCGCTTCCCACAGCAGCCGCCGGCTGTCCTGCTCGCCGACCATCCACATGTCCAATTGATAGACCGGAGCACCGCTGGCCCTGGCCAGGATCATCGGATCGAGAAAATCCGGGCCACACTTGAACACCCGCACGCGGCGGCCCTGATTGCGATGCAGGCGCGCCAGAGCGGCGGTGACGGTGGTCTTGCCCTGCCCGGAGGCCGGCGCGGCGATCAGCACCGCCGGGCACTGGCGCGGTTCGGTCATAGCTCGATGCCCTTCTGGGCACGGATGCCAGCCTGGAAAGCATGCTTGATCATGCCCATTTCGGTCACCGTGTCGGCCAGCTCGATCAGCTCGGGCTTGGCGCCACGGCCGGTGACGATCACATGCTGCATGGGTGGACGCGCCTGCAGATCGCTCAGCACGGTGTCCAGGTCGAGATACCCGTGCTTGAGCGCGATATTGAGTTCGTCGAGCACCACCAGGCCAATGGCTGGATCGCGCAGCAGTTGCCTGGAGACTTCCCAGGCCGCTTCGGCCGCCGCGATGTCACGCTGGCGATCCTGGGTTTCCCAGGTGAAGCCTTCGCCCATCACGTGGTAGCGCACCTGCTCGGGAAAGCGTCGGAAGAACAGCTCCTCGCCGGTGCTGTTGCGCCCCTTGATGAATTGCACCACGCCGCACTGCAGGTCGTGGCCCATGGCCCGCGCGAGCATGCCGAAAGCCGAGCTGCTCTTGCCCTTGCCGTTGCCGCTGAGCACCAGCAGCAAGCCACATTGGTTGGGGGAGTTGGCGATGCGTTCGTCGATCACGGCTTTCTTGCGCAGCATGCGCGCCAGGTGACGGGCGTCGCGCTCGGCTGTTTCGTTCATGGTGGCTCTCCGCTACACCTGCGCGCAGGCGGCATCGACGCGACACCGCGGCCAACTGGCCGGACAGTGAACGTCAATGCCGCTCTCCCCGCGCGACAGAAGATGGATCAGGGCACGCCCCAGGCCCACGCCATCGTGGGATCTGCAACGAGCCGTAAAAAATGCGCCAGGCCGGTCTCCGGGCTCACGAGCGGGGTCTGTACACCCAGGCGACACGCCTTCCCGAATCGCTTCAGTGGCATCGTGTGCAGCCTTGACTCGTCTACCGTTGCGGGGGCAGCGCCGGCATGGCGCGTAAACGCTGCGCACCGGCTTCCCTGTTTCACTCGGGTCGATCGCCTGATCGCCGAGCACCTGGAACAGCCGCGCAGGTTAGAGGGTTGCGCCCGGAGCGTCAATTGATCCACCACCGCTGCTGACGGACAACGCGGTTGAACCTTGCCCAGACCCGACGCCTCTACCCTGTGTGAACAAAACCTCAGAGAGCCCGACCATGCACAAGACCCGCCTCGCTACATTGATCCTGCTGGCAGCCGGCCTCGCCGCCTGTGGTGAAACGTCATCGTTGCAGGTCAGCGACGGGACCGGGCCCTCGCCCAAACTGCCCGAACCCAACAAGACCCTGATCCCCACCGTCAACATCGCACCGGCCATCGGCTGGGCCGAAGGGGGCAAGCCCACGGCGGCGCCCGGTACTCAAGTGGCCGCCTTCGCCGCGGACCTGGACCACCCACGCTGGCTGTACGTGCTGCCCAACGGGGACGTGTTGGTGGCTGAAACCAACTCCCCGGCCAAGCCGGACGACAGCAAAGGCATACGTGGCTTCGTCATGGAGAAGGTGATGAGCCGCGCCGGCGCGGGCGTGCCCAGCGCCAACCGGATTTCCCTGTTGCGCGACAAGGACGGTGACGGTGTGGCCGAAACTCGCACGGTCTTCATCACCAACCTCAACTCGCCCTTCGGCATGACCCTGGTCGGCAACGACTTCTATGTGGCGGACACCGACAAGCTGCTGCGCTTCAAGTACACCGACGGCGCCACCTCGATCAGCGGCGCGGGCGAGAAAGTCGTTGACCTGCCGGGCGGCACGCTCAACCACCACTGGACCAAGAACGTCATCGCCAGCCCCGACGGCAAGAAGCTGTACGTCACCGTCGGCTCGAACAGCAACGTTGGCGAAAACGGCATGGATCAGGAACAAGGTCGTGCAGCGATCTGGGAAGTGGACGCTGCCACCGGCCAGCACCGCATCTTCGCCTCCGGCTTGCGCAACCCCAACGGCATGGCCTGGGAACCGAAGACGGGCAAGCTGTGGACAGCCGTGAACGAACGTGACGAAATCGGCAGCGACCTGGTGCCTGACTACATCACTTCGGTCAAGGACGGTGGCTTCTATGGCTGGCCCTACAGTTACTACGGTCAGCACGTAGACGTGCGCGTCGAGCCGCAGAATCCTGAGCTGGTGGCCAAGGCCATTGCTCCCGATTACGCAGTCGGCCCGCACACCGCTTCGCTGGGCCTGAGTTTCGCCGACGGCAGTGGCTTGCCCGCACCTTTCACCACCGGCGCCCTGATTGGCCAGCATGGCTCCTGGAACCGCAAGCCGCACAGTGGTTACAAGGTGGTGTTCGTACCGTTCGTGGACGGCAAGCCGAGCGGTCAACCGATCGATCTGCTGAGCGGCTTTCTCAATTCAGACGAGAAGGCCATGGGTCGCCCGGTCGCGGTATTGCCCGATCACAAGGGTGGAGTACTGGTTGCAGACGATGTGGGCAACAAGATCTGGCGAGTCACTGCCGCCAAGTGATGTGGATTGAACAGGGCGAGGAGACTCGCCCTGTTGCCGTCACGGGTTGCGGGCCAACTGGCCGGGTTGCAACACCCGCTTGGCGTTGAGGTAGGCTTTCTGCCAATAGGGCTTGTTCAGGTAATCGAGCTTGACCGTACCGCCACTCGACGGTGCGTGCACGAAACGTCCCTCACCCACATAGATCCCCGCGTGGCTGACCTGCGAGCCGCCGCTGGTGGCGAAAAACACCAGGTCACCGGACTGCAGGTGGGACTGGTCGACATCGGGGGAGCGCATGACGATCATTTCCCGAGTCGAGCGCGGCAACGCGATGCCGGCGGCGTCGCGGTAGACGAAGCTGATCAGGCCGCTGCAGTCGAAGCCCGAGTCGGGTGTATTACCCCCCCAGCGGTACGGTGTACCTACCAATCCCAATGCCCGAAACAGCACGTCGTCGGCAGCGCCGACCATGTCGTTGTTCGGGTTCTTGACGATCGGATTGATGACCTTGGGCCTCACCACTTTGGCCGGAGGCGCGCTGGCGCACCCAGCGAGGATGGCGGCCATTGCGATTGAAGCGAAAACGCGTGCCTGGGTAGACATGTACCGAACCATCCTGAGCCAACTGCCGTAATAGACTAGATTCATTACCCGAAAACACAAACGGCGCTGAGGTTTTCACCTCACCGCCGCTTCGTTGCGCTGCGTCTGTTATTTGCTGGAGATCATCGTGGCAGGCGCCATGGCCAAGGCCCGCTTGGCCTCGATGAAGGTCTTGCTCCAGTAGCTGTCGCCCAGGCTGTCGACTCGTACACCACCGCTGCGGCGGCTGCTGGAGTGAATGAACTGGTCATCACCCAGGTAGATGCCGGCATGGCTGACACGACCGCGGCCATTGGTGCTGAAGAACAGCAGATCACCCGGCTTGAGCTTGTTGCGTGCGACCAGGGGCGCCTTGACGTTGATCATCTCGCGGGTCGAACGCGGCAGGTTCATGCCCGCCTCTTCGCGAAACAGATAACCGATGAAACCGCTGCAATCGAAACCCGACGCCTTGTCTGTGCCACCGAAACGGTAGCGGGTGCCGATCAGGGATTTGCCACGCTCCAGAATGCTGTCGGCCAGGATCGGCAGGCTGTAGGCCTTGCTGCCGTCGAACTGGGCCAGTTCGTCTTCGGTGGTGATTTCGTCTTCGAAAACCAGCGAGGCCTTCGAGGGGGATTGATGCGGCTGGACGGCGGTGACCGGGTCCAGGACCTGCTGCTGGGAGACCGGGGCTTGCGCCGCGCAACCGACCAGAAGGGTCAACAGTGCGATGGGCACGAGGGGTGCTAAGCGATTGAGCATGGGCACGACCGTGACAAGGAATAGTTGAGAAGTGGCGACTATACCCGTCTGGCGATTATTTGCAAATTCAATCGAACGAAATGTGACTCCGGAGAATTATGCTGACATCTAACGCCCCGTTTTGCAGCCCGGCGGATGGGCGTTTGCACGGTAATGGCCCAAAATCCCCGGAATCATTGGGCGATAAATGGTCGCACATAGCCATCACGGGAACTGGACAGGTATACAGATAAACCGGGTGTGCAAGTTCCGTTAGAACCGAATGGAACATCCATGAAACAGGTCATAGAGCGGTTGAATCGAGCCGCCCGACTACCAGCCCAGCGTTTCCTTGAGGAAGGGGATGGTCAGCTTGCGCTGCGCCTGCAGCGAGGCCTGGTCGAGACGCTCCAGGAGGTCGAACAGCGCGCTCATGCTGCGCGTGCCGCGGGTGAGAATGAAATGCCCGACCTCGTCGGTCAGGTGCAGACCGCGACGCGACGCACGCAATTGCAGGGCGCGCAGTTTGTCCTCGTCGGACAGCGGACGCATCTGGAAGATCAAAGCCAGGGTCAGGCGGGACTTGAGGTCGGCGAGCTTCACCGGCAGTTCGCGAGGCGAGTGAGAGGCGGCGATCAGCAAACGGCGGCCGCTGTCGCGCAGGCGGTTGAACAGGTGGAACAGGGCCTCTTCCCATTCCGGCTTGCCGGCCACCACCTGCAGGTCATCCAGGCAGACCAGCTCGTACTGGGCCAGGTCATCGAGAATGCCCACACCGCGATCGAGCAGCTCGGCCAGGGGCAGGTACACCGCCGGTTCGCCCAACTGCTCGAACCGAAGGCAGGCAGCGTGCAACAAATGGGTGCGCCCTACCCCATGCTTGCCCCACAGGTAGATCAGGCTTTCGGTCCACCCGGCCTCGGCTTCGCACAGGCGCTCGACGTAGCCGAGTGCCGCGGCATTGGCGCCTGGGTAGTAATTGATGAAGGTCGCGTCATCCCGCAGACGCACACCTAGGGGCAGCTGAATCGGTTTCATGCTGGCTGAACAGCTCTGGGATCGAGCTGCAACGGGCCTCAATGTGAAGTGTGCAAAGTCTATACCTGCCCGAGCAGCCGCACAATGCGCAACACTGCTTGATAAATCAACGGTTTACCGGGGCCTCTGAAGGCCCCGGCGGCCAGTCGCATTCAGAGGTCTGGATCCTCGGAACCGGCATAGATGTCCGAGTCCTTGTACAGGTCGTGCATATGCCGTACCAGCACCATGATCACCGCCGCCACCGGCAAGGCCAGCAGCACACCGGTGAAACCGAACAGCTCGCCGCCGGCCAGGATGGCGAAGATCACCGCCACCGGATGCAGGCCGATGCGATCACCCACCAGCAGGGGCGTCAGCACCATGCCTTCGAGCGCCTGGCCGATCATGAACACGGCCACGATGGCAATCAGGTGGAAAGGATCCAGACCGAACTGGAACAGCCCGGCGATGATCGCCGAACCGATGCCGATGACGAAGCCCATGTACGGCACGATGGCCGCGAGCCCCGCCACGACGCCGATCAACAGGCCCAGTTGCAGCCCCACCAGCATCAACCCGGTGGCATAGATCACGCCCAGGGCCAACATCACCAGCAACTGCCCGCGCACGAACGCGCCGAGCACCTCGTGACACTCGCCAGCCAGGCGTACGATCTGCCCTTCGCGCTGGCGCGGGAGCAGGCTGCGGATCTTCGCCATCATCAGGTCCCAGTCGCGCAGCAGGTAGAACGCCACCACCGGAATCAACACGAAGTTGGCCAGCCAGGCCATCAGCGCCAGCCCCGAGGCGGTGGCCTGGGACAGGATCACTCCGACCATGTCGGTCGTCTGCCCCATGTGACTGCTGATGGCAGCCTTGATCTGGTCGAACTTCCAGAAGCCTTCGGCCAGACCCAGTCGAGTTTGCACCCACGGCAGCGCTGTGTGCTGCAGCCAGTCGAGCATCTGCGGGGCCATCTGATACAGGCTGACGAGCTGCTTGGCGAGCATGGGAATCAGCACCAGCAGCGCCAGGACCAACAGCAGCGTGAACAGGGCGAACACCACCACCACGCCCCAGGTGCGCGACAACTTCCATTTCTCCAGCTTGTCGACCAGTGGATCGGCCAGATAGGCCAGCAGGATACCCACCAGGAACGGCGAGAGAATCGGGTGCAGCACATAAAGAAAGACGCAGAGCAGCAGCACTGCCCCCAGCCAGAACCAACGGCGCATATCAGTCATCAGGCAGCTCAGCTATATATAGAAGAGATTGAAAGCGGATTCAGTCAGCGAGAAACGAATGCGCCACACGAGCGGCGGCGCATTTTCTCGACCACTTACCAGCGGAAGTTCAGGTCCGGTGAGGGTTGCGCCGCCGGTGCCGGTGCGCCGGGAGCGGCTTGGGCATCGACCGGTACGACCGGCGCCTGGTACGGCACTTCCTGCAATTTGGCCAGACCCAGCTGGGCGCGCAGTTGTTCGGCGCTGCCGGTCACGCGATAGATCACCTTGTCGCCGTCCACGGTACGCACTCGCGCACCGTAGGACTCAAGCAGGCGACCCATCTGCGCGTAACGCTCCAGGTTCATGCCTTCCACCGCCAGGGTCATTTCGGTGCTGGCGCCGGGTTTGGCGACGAAGCGCGTGGCCAAACGCTGGCTGACGGCCAGGAGCACGGCATCGGCAAGGGCCGCTTGATCCGCGCCCTCGGCCTTGCCCTGCTCACGCTGGTTGCCCAGCCACAGGCGCCAGGTGCCCGACCATTTGCCCTCTTCTTCACGGGCATGTACGGCCAGCAGAGCATCGGCGCCGTACCGCTCGGAAGCGCTGCGCAGCGCTGCCGAATCGCTGGCCTCGATGTTCTGTGCGGTGCCGACGCCCTGCTCGCCGAGATCGGCCAGGGGCAGGCGCAACGGCAGGCCGCGGTGCTGAGCCGCACGGCGCAGCGGCTCGGCGGCCGATTGCCCGTCGCCAACCAGGCTGCTCCCCTCGACGCTGTCGCTCAACCACCAGCCCAGGATCGAAGGGCGGTTGCTGCCCCATGTCGGCAGGCCGGCCGAGCGCAAGGCGTTATCGGTACTGGCAATGTCGAAATCGACCTGCAGCGACTCAGGCGGGCCGGCGTCGTAGCCATACTGGCTGATGATCTGCTGCGGATCCTGGCGCACGCTGGCCAGGCCGGGGTTGGCAATCGCCTTGGCATCACCGGTCAGGCGCAGCACCAGGGTCTCCAGCGCCCGCTGCGTGGCCTGGGTACGCTCCTCGGGCGTCTGGCTGGCCACAGGCTCGCGCACCTGATACAGGTTGCTGATGGTTTCGGCGTGAAGCTGAACGCTCGACAAGGTGATACAAGTGGCTAGCAGGCAGTGGCGCAGACGCATGGACGTTTCCCGACGGTAATAGCGGATTGTGGCTGTGACCGTGCAATCGGCAAAAAGCTCAGTGGTCGATCTCGACGCACAATATCTCGGCACACAATATCTGGGAACACAATGTAGCATGCCCGCGCGCCCCTTGGCTGCGGCCGACCCGGGGCCGGCAAGGGCACAACCGGCGAACCGCGCTGGTGACGTTCGGGCAAGCCTGATAAAATCGCGCGCCTTCGTGGATCGACGACGGTCGACTCCCCCGACTCCCTCCTTTAAAGGCCTGGATCATGAGCAATAAACCCTCCGTGAGCTACAAGGACGCCGGTGTAGACATCGACGCCGGTGAAGCATTGGTCGAACGCATCAAAGGCGTCGCCAAGCGCACCGCGCGCCCGGAGGTCATGGGCGGCCTGGGCGGTTTTGGTGCCTTGTGCGAAATCCCGGCCGGCTACAAGCAGCCCGTACTGGTGTCGGGCACCGACGGCGTGGGCACCAAGCTGCGTCTGGCGCTGAACCTCGACCGCCATGAAAGCATCGGCATCGACCTGGTCGCCATGTGCGTCAACGACCTGGTGGTGTGCGGCGCCGAGCCGTTGTTCTTCCTCGACTACTACGCCACCGGCAAGCTCAACGTCGACACCGCTGCCACCGTGGTCACCGGTATCGGCGCCGGTTGCGAACTGGCCGGCTGCTCCCTGGTGGGCGGCGAGACGGCCGAAATGCCGGGTATGTACGAAGGCGAAGACTACGACCTGGCCGGCTTCTGCGTAGGCGTGGTCGAGAAGGCCGAGATCATCGACGGCAGCAAGGTCGCCAACGGCGACGCGCTGATCGCCCTGCCCTCCTCGGGCCCACACTCCAACGGCTATTCGCTGATCCGCAAGATCATCGAAGTCGCCGGTGCCGACATCGAGAACGTCCAGCTCGACGGCAAGCCGCTGACCGACCTGCTGATGGCGCCCACCCGCATCTACGTCAAGCCGCTGCTGCAACTGATCAAGGACACCGGCGCCGTCAAGGCCATGGCCCACATCACCGGTGGCGGCCTGCTCGACAACATCCCGCGCGTTCTGCCAAAAGGTGCCCAGGCCGTGGTCGACGTCGCCAGCTGGCAGCGTCCTGCCGTGTTCGACTGGCTGCAGCAGCAGGGCAATGTCGATGAGCACGAAATGCACCGCGTGCTGAACTGCGGTGTCGGCATGGTCATCTGCGTGGCTCAGGCCGACGTCGAGAAGACCCTGGCCTCCCTGCGCAGTGCCGGCGAGCAGCCGTGGGTCATCGGTGAAATCGCCCAGGCCGCCGAAGGCGCCGCTCAGGTCGAACTGAAGAACCTCAAGGCTCACTGATGCCTTCGACCTGTAACGTAGTGGTGCTGCTGTCAGGCACCGGCAGTAATCTGCAGGCGTTGCTGGACAGCATGCAGGCGGGCCACCCCGCCCGCATCGCCGCGGTGATTTCCAATCGCGCCGATGCGCTCGGCCTGCAGCGCGCCCGCGATGCAGGCATCGAGGCACGGGTGCTGGAGCATCAGGGTTTCGCCGACCGCGAAGCCTTCGATGCGGCCCTGATCGATCTCATCGATCAGTACCAGCCGCACCTGGTGGTGCTGGCCGGCTTCATGCGCATTCTCAGCCCGTCCTTCGTGCGCCACTATCACGGCCGTCTGCTCAACATCCATCCCTCCCTGCTACCGCGCTACAAAGGCCTGCATACCCACCGCCGCGCCCTCGAGGCAGGTGATGCCGAGCACGGCTGCAGCGTGCACTTCGTCACCGAGGAACTCGATGGCGGACCACTGGTCGTACAGGCAGTGATTCCGGTACAGTCGACCGACACGCCAGAGACCCTGGCGCACCGGGTGCATAGCCAGGAACACCAGATCTACCCGCTGGCAGTGCGCTGGTTCGCCGAAGGCCGTGTGCGCCTCGACGAACACGGTGCACTGCTCGATGGCCAGCCCCTGCCGGCTTGTGGCCATTTGATTCGACCCTAGGAGTTTATATGCGTCGCGCCCTGCTCTTCGCCGCTGCCCTGCTGGCCCTTCCGGTCCATGCCGCAGAGCTCAAGCCTTTTTCCGCCAGCTACACCGCCGACTGGAAGCAGTTGCCCATGAGCGGCACTGCCGAGCGCAGCTTGAGCAAGAACGCCAGTGGCGACTGGACCCTGGCCTTCAAGGCCTCGATGATGATCGCCAGCCTGACCGAAGTCAGCACCCTGCGTGTCGACAAAGAGGCCATGCTGCCGGAAACCTACACCTTCGAACGTGGCGGCCTGGGCAAGGCCCGCAAGGTCGACCTGGACTTCGACTGGGCAGCCAAGAAAGTCACCGGTACCGACCGTGGCGATCCGATCAACCTGCCGCTCAACAACGGCGTACTGGACAAGTCCACTTACCAGCTGGCCCTGCAACACGACGTGGCCGCCGGCAAGAAGAGCATGAGCTATCAGGTGGTCGATGGCGACGAGATCGACACCTACGATTTCCGCGTGCTGGGCACCGAAAAGGTCGAGACCAAGGCGGGTCAGGTCGACGCGATCAAGGTCGAGCGTGTGCGTGACCCCACGCAGAGCAAGCGCATCACCGTGCTCTGGTTCGCCAAGGACTGGGACTACCTGCTGGTACGCCTGCAACAGGTGGAAACCGATGGCAAGGAATACAACATCATGCTGCTGGACGGCACGGTGGACGGCAAATCGGTGAAAGGCAGCTGAGCAGCTGTATAGCACTGAAACGAAAAGGGCCCTGCTGGGCCCTTTTTTGTGGGCGGATATCCGCCATGCGCAGGCTCTTCAGGGGCGACTGGGGCGGATTCCCGCCACTTGTACAGCTATGTGACGACAACCATACCCCTGCCTAGGCCGCAGCCACTCGCGCTGTGGCCATCAGTACGCAACTATGGCACGGCACCTGCAATACAGTCGGCAGAGGCCTGCCAATGCGCAACTCGCCCACAACAAATCCCTCCAGACAGGAGGGTTCGTGCTTTAGGTGTCGCGACCACTCCGGAACGGGTGCCAGGCGATACACTTGAGGAACTTGCAAATGACGACTCGTCAGCCACTGTACAAATCGCTGTATTTCCAGGTGATCGTCGCGATCATCATCGGTATCCTGATCGGCCACTTCTACCCTCAGTTCGCGGTCAAGCTCAAGCCTTTCGGCGACGGCTTCATCAAGCTGATCAAGATGGTCATCGCCCCTATCATCTTCTGCACCGTGGTCAGTGGTATCGCCGGTATGCAGAGCATGAAGTCGGTCGGCAAGACCGGTGGCTACGCCCTTCTGTACTTCGAAATCGTCTCGACCCTGGCACTGATCATCGGCCTGGTCGTGGTTAACGTGGTCCAGCCCGGTGCTGGCATGCACGTCGACGTATCGACCCTGGACGCCAGCAAGATTGCCAGCTATGTCTCGGCAGGCGCTGACCAGAGCATCGTCGGCTTCATCCTCAACGTGATCCCGAACACCATCGTCGGCGCCTTCGCCAACGGTGATATCCTTCAGGTGCTGATGTTCTCGGTGATCTTCGGCTTCGCCCTGCATCGCCTGGGTGCCTACGGCAAGCCGCTGCTGGACCTGATCGATCGCTTCGCGCACGCCATGTTCAACATCATCAACATGATCATGAAGCTGGCCCCGCTCGGCGCGTTCGGTGCCATGGCCTTCACCATCGGTGCCTACGGCGTGGGTTCGCTGGTGCAGCTGGGCCAGTTGATGATCTGCTTCTATGTCACCTGCGTACTGTTCGTGCTGCTGGTGCTGGGCGCCATCTGCCGCGCCCACGGCTTCAGCGTGATCAAGGTCATCCGCTACATCCGTGAAGAGCTGATGATCGTTCTGGGCACTTCCTCCTCGGAATCGGCACTGCCACGCATGCTGATCAAGATGGAACGCCTGGGTGCACAGAAATCCGTGGTAGGCCTGGTGATCCCGACTGGCTATTCGTTCAACCTGGACGGTACCTCGATCTACCTGACCATGGCCGCCGTGTTCATCGCTCAGGCGACCGACACCACCATGGACATCACCCACCAGATCACCCTGCTGCTGGTACTGCTGCTGTCCTCCAAAGGCGCAGCCGGCGTCACCGGTTCGGGCTTCATCGTGCTGGCCGCCACCCTGTCGGCCGTAGGCCAACTGCCGGTGGCCGGCCTGGCGCTGATCCTGGGTATCGACCGCTTCATGTCCGAAGCACGTGCACTGACCAACCTGGTCGGTAACGCTGTCGCCACCCTGGTGGTTGCCAAGTGGGTAGGCGAGCTGGACGAGAAAGTCCTGCAGACCGAACTGGCTTCCGGTGGCCGTGGCATCGTCGATGGTCGTCCGGAAGATGATCTGGGCGTGGCCGAAGGCCGCGATCCGGTCCAGGACACCACGACTCAGGGCACTACCCTGCGCTGACCGGCTGTCGAACTGAAAAAACCCATCTTCGGATGGGTTTTTTATTGGATGAAATTTGTTTCACCGCCGTGAACTCGCTGCGACAATCCGCCGCAGGGCACGTCGTACGGGCGTTTGCGGATTGTCTCTAGTTCGGTAAAAAACTGTTGCAGAAATCGTCTGTTTACTTAGCAAGCTACTCAAATCTATAACAAAGACCTGCACACGCCACGTGCAGATCTTCGAGGCAGCTATTCGAGACAGGAGCTTTCCCATGACAGTAAAAGTGACCGAACGCGACGAAGCCCACATGTCCCACGAAGGCGTGGCGGCAGGCATCCAGATCTGGGATGTCTATCAACAGGACTTGTTGGTGGGGATGTTCCACAACGAGAACGACGCTCAGAGCTACAAGAACGAACTGGAAACACTCGAAAGCCAACGCGCTTCGAATTGACCGTTCGCCGCGCAAGAAAAACCCCGCTCAGGCGGGGTTTGTCGTTTCAGTGGGTTACCACATCAAGTCGTCCGGAATCTTGTAGGCGGCGTACGGATCTTCTGCCGAGTCGACTTCTTCGGTCGCCACGTTGAGCATGACGATGCGCTGCGGCGCGCGTTCCTGCACCTTGAGCGCAGCCTCGCGCGGGATAACCTCGTAGCCACCTCCATGCTGGACGATGGCCAGCGAACCGTTGCTCAGCTTGCTGCGCATCAGGTTATTGACCGACAGGCGCTTGACCTTCTTGTCGTCGACGAAGTTGTAGTAGTCCTCGGTAGCCAGCTTGGGCAGGCGGGTCGCTTCGATCAGTTGCTTGACCTGGGCAGCGCGTGCCTTCTCCTCGACCTTCTCCTGCTGCTGGCGATTGAGCTCCTGGTCGCGGCGCGCCTTCTCGGCCATGGCTTCCTGGGCGATGCGCTTCTGCGTGTCGTCGATTTCGACCTGGCCCTTGTTCTCCAGGCGCTTCTGTTTCTGCTTGTCCTTGCTGACTTGCTTGACCTGCTTCTGGTTGACCAGTCCAGCTTTCAACAATTGGTCGCGGAGGGAAAGGCTCATGGTGTTCTGCTCACTTATAAAACGGCTCAGCCACAGCTGGGCAGATTCTGTTCCTGACGTTTGGCCTCGCCCCACAGGGCGTCCATGTCTTCCAGGGTGCAATCTTCGATGTTGCGGTGGGTGTCGCGCAATGCCTGCTCGATGAAACGGAAGCGCCGGTCGAACTTGACGTTGGCGCCGCGCAGGGCGTTCTCCGGATCCACCTTGAGGTGACGAGCCAGATTGACCACGCTGAACAGCAGGTCACCGATTTCCTCGGCGACTGCCGGTGCATCGTCTGCGGCCATGGCCTGAAGCACTTCGTCCAATTCTTCGCGGACCTTGTCCAGCACCGGTAACGGCCCTGGCCAGTCGAAGCCGACCATCGCCGCGCGCTTCTGCAACTTGGCTGCGCGCGCAAGAGCGGGCAGCGCGGCAGGTACGTCATCGAGCAGGGACAACTGCTCACCCACCCCGCCTTTTTCCGCGCGTTCCTGGGCCTTGATCTCTTCCCAGCGTTGCTTGACCTGGTGTTCGTCCAGGCGCGGCGTATCCAGCGCGGCGTATAGATCGCCGGTGGGGAACACGTGGGGGTGGCGTCGAATCAGCTTGCGGGTGATACCGTCGACCACGCCGTCGAATTCGAAGCGGCCCTCCTCGCGCGCCAGCTGGCTGTAATAGACCACCTGGAACAATAGATCGCCGAGCTCGCCCTTGAGGTGCTCGAAGTCTTCGCGCTCGATGGCATCGGCCACTTCGTAGGCTTCTTCCAGGGTGAACGGGACAATGCTGGCGTAGGTTTGCTTCACATCCCACGGGCAACCGTGCTGCGGGTCACGCAGCCGGGCCATGAGGTTGAGCAGGTCTTGCAGTGTGTGCATGCTCGGACTCGTTGCAGAGGTGTCGGGATCCGCGAATTCACGGCGTGCGGTTACGCCGTGTCTCGATGATGTTCGGCAGCTGCGAGATCCTGCCGAGCAGGCGCCCGAGGGCGTCCAGGCCGGGGATCTCGATGGTCAGCGACATCAGCGCGGTGTTGTCTTCCTTGTTCGAGCGGGTGTTGACCGCCAGCACGTTGATCCGCTCGTTGAGCAGGATCTGCGAGACGTCGCGCAGCAGGCCCGAGCGGTCGTAGGCGCGGATGATGATGTCGACCGGATAGGTCAGCACCGGCACCGGCCCCCAGCTGACCTGGATGATGCGCTCCGGCTCGCGACCGCCAAGCTGCAGCACAGAGGCGCAATCCTGGCGGTGGATGCTCACACCGCGCCCCTGAGTGATGTAGCCGACGATGGCATCGCCGGGCAGCGGCTGGCAGCAGCCGGCCATCTGCGTCATCAGGTTGCCCACGCCCTGGATCTGGATATCGCCGCGCTTGCCCGGCTTGTAGCCGGTGGCCTTGCGCGTGACCAGTTCCACCGGCTCATTGCCGCGCTCGGGCTCGACCAGTTGCTGCGCCGAATTGACCAGATGGGCCAGGCGCAGATCGCCTGCACCCAGGGCGGCGAACATGTCTTCGGCGCCTTTGTGGTTGGCTTTTTCGGCAAGCTGATCGAAGTCGACCTGGGGCAGGCCCAGGCGGCTGAGTTCGCGCTCCAGCAGCGACTTGCCGGCGGCGACGTTCTGGTCGCGTGCCTGCAGCTTGAACCAGTGGACGATCTTGGCCCGCGCCCGGGACGTGGTGACGTAGCCGAGGTTGGAGTTGAGCCAGTCGCGGCTGGGCGTGCCGTGCTTGCTGGTGATGATCTCGACCTGCTCGCCGGTGTTCAGGCTGTAGTTGAGCGGGACGATGCGGCCGTTGATCTTGGCGCCACGGCAGTTGTGGCCGATCTCGGTGTGCACGCGGTAGGCGAAGTCCAGCGGGGTCGCGCCCTTGGGCAGGTCGATGGCGTGGCCGTCGGGGGTGAACACGTAGACCCGGTCAGGCTCGATGTCGACCCGCAACTGGTCGGCCAGGCCGCCGATATCGCCCAGCTCCTCGTGCCATTCCAGGACCTGGCGCAACCAGGAGATCTTTTCTTCGTACTGGTTGGAGGTGGACTTGACGTCGGTGCCCTTGTAGCGCCAATGCGCGCAGACGCCCAGCTCGGCTTCCTCGTGCATGGCGTGGGTGCGGATCTGCACTTCCAGCACCTTGCCCTCGGGACCGATCACCGCCGTGTGCAGCGAGCGATAGCCGTTTTCCTTGGGGTTGGCGATGTAGTCGTCGAACTCCTTGGGAATGTGCCGCCACAGCGTGTGGACGATCCCCAGCGCGGTATAGCAGTCGCGCATTTCCGGGACCAGCACGCGCACTGCGCGCACATCGTAGATCTGGCTGAATTCCAGGCCCTTGCGCTGCATCTTGCGCCAGATGGAATAGATGTGTTTCGCCCGCCCGCTGATGTCGGCCTTGACCCCGGTCTCGAGCAGCTCGTTGTGCAACTGGCTCATCACCTCGGTGATGAAGCGCTCGCGATCCAGCCTGCGTTCGTGCAGCAGCTTGGCGATCTGCTTGTACTGATCGGGCTCCAGGTAGCGAAACGAAAGGTCTTCGAGCTCCCACTTGATGTGGCCGATGCCCAAGCGATGCGCCAGTGGCGCGTAGATGTCGAACACCTCGCGCGCGACCCGGTTGCGTTTTTCATCGTCGGCGCCTTTCACCGCGCGGATCGCGCAGGTGCGCTCGGCGAGCTTGATCAATGCGACGCGGACGTCGTCGACCATGGCCACGAGCATCTTGCGCAGGTTCTCGACCTGCACCTGCGAGCCCAGCACCATGGACTGTCGCGGGCTGAGGCTGGCGCTGATGGCGGCCATGCGCAGCACGCCGTCGATGAGCTTGGACACGGTGCTGCCGAAGCGTCGGCCGACGTCTTCAAGGCTGGCCTTGCCCTCGCGGACGGCCCGGTAGATCACTGCGGCCATCAATGAATCCTGGTCGAGCTTGAGATCGGCGAGGATTTCGGCGATCTCCAGGCCCGCCTGGAAACAGGAGGTGCCGTCGGCCCAGGAGTGCTGGGCCGGGTTGCCCTGCAGCTCGGCGGCCTGGGCGAATTCACAGGCCTGCTTCAGGGCTTCGCGATCCAGCACCAGATCGACGCTGACGATATGATCCAGCCATGCATCGAGATTGATACTGCCGTCCGTATTGATCGGCTGGTGTGCTCTCACCTGTACCATGTTGCTTACCTTTCCCTACAACACGCCGAAGCGCATCAACAGTCGCTGGCTATGACCGATGCTGGGCCGGCATCGATCAGGCGTTTCGCGCGCCAGTCGGATTGGACGGGCCGTCCTGGCCCGCTTCAAATAACGCCATGGCCTCGACATGCGCGGTCTGCGGAAACATGTCGAGGATCCCGGCTCGTTTTAGCCTGTAGCCCTGCCTCAACAATTCGACCGTGTCGCGGGCCAAAGTTGCCGGGTTACAGGAGACATACACCAAGCGTTGCGCACCCAGTGCACGGATCGTGCGCACCACCTCGAACGCGCCATCTCGAGGTGGATCCAAGAGTACCGCAGAAAAACCCTCGCGGGCCCACTCGGCGGCGTCCAGAGGCTGCGACAGGTCGCTCTGGTAAAAGTCAGTGTTATGCAAATTGTTGCTGGCGGCGTTGTCGGCAGCCCGCTGCACCATGGCCGCGACCCCTTCGACTGCCACCACCTCACGCGAGCGCTGGGCCAGCGGCAAGGCGAAGTTGCCCAGCCCGCAGAACAAGTCAAGGACCCGCTCCTGGGGGGTGGGCGCCAGCCAGTCCAGCGCCTGCGCGATCATTGCGTCGTTGACCGCCGCATTGACCTGGACGAAGTCGGCCGGCCGGTAGGCCAGCTCAAGGCTCCAGGGCGCCAGGGCGAAGCCCAGCGAGGCGTCCGCCTGCACGGGCGCTGGCTCGCCTTCGCCCTGCAGCCACAGTTGCAGGCTCGCGGCGGCGCAGAAAGCCTTCAGCGCTTGCAGGTCAGTATCGGCCAGCGCGGCGGTGTGGCGAAGCAGCAGCGCCAGTGAAGTCCCTGCGTACAGCTCGACGTGGCCGATCACCTGGGGCTTGGCAAAGCTGCGCAGCAGCGTCGGCAGCTGTTCGACGACCGGTTGCAGGGCAGGTACCAGCACCTGGCACTGGGTGATGTCGACGATATCCTGGCTCGCCGCCGCGCGGAATCCCACCGCCAGGTGACGGGCCTTGGGGTCCCAACGCACGGCCAGCCGAGCACGCCGGCGATAGCCCAGCTCGGGCCCGCTCAGCGGCGCAGCCCACTCCTGCGGCTCGATGCCGGCCACGCGCGACAGCTGCTCGGCGAGCAGGCGCTGCTTGAGGGCCAACTGCTGATCATGGGGCAGGTGCTGAAGGCTGCAGCCACCACAGGTGCCGAAATGCGGACACGGCGCCGGGCGGCGCAGCTCGCTGGCGACCAGTACGCGCTCGCAGCGCGCTTCGACGATCTTGCCGTGGGCGTTGAGCACCCGGGCCTCGACCTGCTCACCGGCCAGAGCGCCGCTGACGAACCAGGTGCGCCCTTCGAAAAAGGCGATGCCGCGTCCGTCGCTGGCCAGGCGCTCGATCGGCAGGCGCTGTTTCTTGCCGGTCGGCACTTGCGGCGCACGGGTTCCGCCTGTCGGCTGGAAGCGCAGGCCAGGTTTGGTTCTGGCCATCAGTTGGGTGCGTCGAAGATGCCGCTGGACAGGTAGCGATCACCGCGATCGCAGATGATCGCGACGATGACCGCATTGCTCACTTCCCGCGACAGGCGCAGCATGCCGGCCACGGCGCCACCGGAAGACACGCCACAGAAGATGCCTTCTTCACGGGCCAGGCGGCGGGTCATGTCCTCGGCTTCCTGTTGCGCCATGTCGATGATCCGGTCGACCCGGTCGGCCTGATAGATGCGCGGCAGGTACTGTTCCGGCCAACGGCGGATACCTGGAATGGCAGCGCCTTCCATGGGTTGCAGGCCGACGATCTGCACCGCAGGGTTCTGCTCCTTGAGATAGCGCGAGGTGCCCATGATGGTGCCGGTGGTGCCCATGGAACTGACGAAATGGGTCACGGTGCCTGCGGTCTGCTGCCAGATCTCGGGGCCGGTGCTGCGATAGTGCGCCTCGGGGTTGTCGCCGTTGGCGAACTGGTCGAGGAGCTTGCCGCGCCCTTCGCTCTGCATGCGTTCGGCCAGGTCGCGCGCGCCTTCCATGCCTTGCTCGCGGGTGACCAGGATCAGCTCGGCGCCATAGGCGGTCATCGCGGCCTTGCGTTCGGCCGTGGAGTTGTCGGGCATGATCAGGATCATCTTGTAGCCCTTGATCGCCGCGGCCATGGCCAGCGCGATGCCGGTATTGCCGGAGGTCGCTTCGATCAGGGTGTCGCCGGGCTGGATCTGCCCACGCTCTTCGGCGCGGCTGATCATCGACAGCGCCGGGCGGTCCTTCACGGAACCGGCCGGGTTGTTGCCTTCCAGCTTGAGCAGCAAGGTGTTGCTGGTCTCACCGGCCAGGCGCTGCAGGCGCACCAGCGGCGTGTTGCCGACGCAGTCGGCGATCGTTAGGTACTGCGGGGTCATGGCGTATTCGCAATCCGGACTGCGGGGGTCGCCTATCATACCGGCAAACGCTGGATACCCATATCACGCAAAGTGCGCACCTTATAGCGTGAAAGCATAAGCAGCGGGCAAGCGCATGTTCAGCCGCAGGCCACGCGCGGTATTCTGTGCCCACAATGCACCGCCCTGGCGGGTCAGGGCATTGCGCGCAATGCTCAGCCCGAGGCCGAACCCCCCGTCGCCGGGCCGCGATCCGTCGAGGCGCGTGAAGGGATCGAAGATTCTCTGCAGGTCGGCCTCGGCGACACCCCCGCCCTCGTCTTCCAGCCACAACAGCCAGTGATCGCCATCACGCTGACCACTCAAGGTCACGCGACCGGCGCTGGGCGAGTGACGAATGGCATTGCGCAAGAGGTTTTCCAGCGCCTGGGCCAGGCTGTCGAGATTGCCCTGAACCCAGCAATCGGCGTCGACTTCGCAGTGCAGTTGGCGGGCCGGCCACTGGCTTTCGAAGCAGGCATTCTCCGCCAGCATGTCCCACAGCGCCTGCACCTGGATCGCTTCGCTGGCCAGCGGCGCGCGCTCGGCATCCAGCCAGGCCAGTTGCAGGGTATCTTCGACCAGCTGCTGCATGCCGTCGATCTCGCGACTCAGCCGTTCGCGCAGGCGCTGCTCGTCGAGTTCACCTTCACAGGCCACGCGCAGGCGGCTCAAGGGTGTGCGCAGCTCGTGGGACAGGTCCCGCAGGATCTGCTGCTGCAGGGCAACGGTGCCTTGCAGCCGCTCGGCCATGTGGTCGAAGGCGCGCCCCAGCTCACCGAGCTCATCGCTGCGGGCAGTGGTGTTCGCGCTCAGGCGGGCGTTGAGCTGATCGGCACGCCAGGCGTTGGCCTGCTCGCGCAACTGGTTCAGCGGCACGATGAGCATGCGGTAGAGCCCGACGCACAACAACAGGGTGAACACGCCGGGAACCAGCGCGTTGGTGAGCAACGCCCATAACCAGGCGTGCCGACCGGGTGTGAAGCGCTCCGGCAGGGCCATTACCAGACTCCCCTGCTCCGGATGCTCGATAAAGGGGATCTGCATCCAGGGCGCGCCCCGCGAACGGCGACTCATGGGCATCTCCAGATGGCGCAGGAACGTCAGGCGCTGCTGTTGTACAGCGTCCAGTGGTCGACTGCTCAAGGAAGTGAGATCAGACCCCACCACGGCGATGAAACCAGGCTCGCTCGCCGACATCCGCGCAAGCCAGGCATCGACCCCCGCTCGTCCACCTTGCCCATGGGCCTGCTCGGCCGCTGCCGCGTACTGGCGCAAGGCATGCCGTGCGTCGGCGCTCAGGTAGGCGTTGCGCTCCTGCAGGTACTGGCCCCAGTACCAGCTCAGCCAGATCATCAGCAGGCAGAACGCGACCAGCAGTATCGACAGCTTCCAGAACACCGAATGGCGATGGGGCAGCTTCATGCCTCGCCGCCGCCGAACAGGTAGCCCTTGCCCCACACCGTGCGCAGTTGCTGGCGCTGGTAGCCCAACGCCTTGAGCTTGCGGCGTATCTGGCTGACATGCATGTCCAGGCTGCGATCGTGCTGCGAATAGCCGCGCTGCAGCACATGCTGATAAAGGAAGGGTTTGCTCAGCACTTCCTCGCGCTGACGGTGCAGGGTATCGAGCAGACGGTATTCGCTAGGCGTCAGCCCCGCCGGCTGGCCGTTGACCGACACATCGGCACTGCGCTCGCAGAAATGCAGCTCGCCCTGTCGCGCCACGTCCTCTCGCGGCTGCACGCGCAGACGCTCCATGGCCACCCGGCGCAGGATGGCTTCCACACGCACCTGCAGCTCGGCCATGCTGAAGGGCTTGGGCAGGTAGTCGTCGGCACCGCGACGAAAGCCGCTGATGCGATCGGCTTCGGCGCCCAGCGCCGACATCAGAATCACCGGGGTGGCCGAGCTGCGGCGCAGGGCGTACAGCACATCCAGGCCGTTCATGCCCGGCAGCAGGATGTCCATCAGCACCACGTCGAACTGGTTTCGCTCGGCCAGCGCCAGCCCTTCGCGGCCGTTCTGGCACCAGGTCACTTGAAAGCCGCAGCGCCCGAGCTGCTCATGAACGTAGCTGCCCAATACCTGGTCGTCTTCGATGGCCAGGATGGTATGGACGCCTGCTTGGACGGGATTCATTTTCGCCTGCTATTGGGTGTCATTCTCAAGTGCGGATTATTGGAGATCGCGCCGCGGCAGGCAACCTCTGCTGATCGCTGTTCGCCCACTGACCGCGTTGCACTGCCCTCCCGGGTCCGCCGTCGGTGCGCGTGACTGGCGCATCGTCCCGCCCCCCTGTATTTTCCCCCTATTGCTCAGTCAGAAAGGCGCCTGCGGCGTGTTGAAGAAACTCGGTATCAAAAGCCGCGTGCTGTTACTTGCGCTCACGCCGGCCACTTGCATGGCGCTGATTCTGGGCGGCTATTTCACCTGGATGCAGCAGTCCGACCTGCAGCGCCAGTTGCTGCAGCGCGGCGACATGATCTCCGAACAGCTGGCGCCGCTGGCGGCACCGGCGCTGGTGGCCAAGGACCGCGAGCGGCTGGAACGCATCGCTGCGCAATCCCTGGAGCTGACCGACGTGCGCTCGGTGACCTTCCTGGGCGCAGACCGGACCCTGCTCGCCCACGCCGGGCCCATGATGCTCAACGCCGTGCCCATCGGTAACAGCACCCACTCGCTGCAACGCAGTGGCTTCGATGCGACGCGCTACCTGATGCCGGTGTTCGGCCGCCACCGCGACCTGGCCAGTGACGAGGTGCCTGCCGAGGTCGACCACCTGCTGGGCTGGGTCGAGCTGGAGCTTTCCCACGATGGCACCCTGCTGCGTGGTTACCGCAGCCTGTTCGCCAGCCTGCTGCTGATTCTGACCGGTCTGAGCATCACCGCGTTGCTGGCGGCGCACATGAGCCGCAGCATCAGTGCGCCGATTCGGCAGATCAAGGACACCGTGACCCAAATCAAGGACGGCAACCTGGAAAGTCGCGTACCGGCCATGGGCAGCCACGAGATGGACGCCCTCGCGGCTGGCATCAATCGCATGGCCGAAACCCTGCAGGACGCCCAGGAAGAACTGCAGCACAGCATCGACCAGGCCACCGAAGACGTCCGGCAGAACCTGGAAACCATCGAAATCCAGAATATCGAGCTGGACCTGGCGCGCAAGGAAGCGCTGGAAGCGAGCCGGATCAAGTCTGAATTCCTCGCCAACATGAGCCACGAGATCAGGACGCCACTGAACGGCATTCTGGGCTTCACTCATCTGCTGCAGAAAAGCGAGTTGACCCCGCGCCAGCTGGATTACCTGGGTACCATCGAAAAATCCGCAGACAGTTTGCTGGGCATCATCAACGAGATCCTCGACTTCTCGAAGATCGAGGCCGGCAAGCTGGTGCTCGACAACATTCCCTTCAACCTGCGCGATCTGCTCCAGGACACCCTGACCATCCTGGCGCCGGCCGCCCATGCCAAGCAGCTCGAACTGGTCAGCCTGGTCTATCGCGATACGCCGCTGTCGCTGATCGGCGACCCGCTGCGGCTCAAGCAGATCCTGACCAATCTGGTGAGCAACGCCATCAAGTTCACCCGCGAGGGCACGATCGTCGCCCGCGCCATGATGGAAGACGAGAGCGAAGACGGTGTGCAGTTGCGCATCAGTGTGCAGGACACCGGCATCGGCCTGTCCGGCCAGGACGTGCGGGCGTTGTTCCAGGCATTCAGCCAGGCCGACAACTCACTGTCGCGGCAGCCTGGCGGCACGGGTCTGGGGCTGGTGATCTCCAAGCGGCTGGTCGAGCAGATGGGTGGCGAGATCGGGGTCGACAGTGCTCCGGGCGAGGGTTCGGAGTTCTGGATCAGCCTCAACCTGCCCAAGGCTCGCGACGACGCCGAGGACTTGCCGTCTGCGCCCCTGCTTGGCCGTCGCATCGCCATTGTCGATGGCCACGAGCTGGCGCGGCAGGCCTTGCAACACCAGCTCGAAGACTGCGGTCTGGACGTGACCGACTTCAAGTCGCTGGACAAGCTGGTGCTGGCCACCCATGCCGCGCGGCAGGCTGGCCAGCCGCTGGACCTCGCGGTGCTGGGCATCACCGCTCACGAGATTTCGCCGGAACGCCTGGCCGTGCAGATCCGCGAAATCGAACAGAGCGGCTGTCAGGTGCTGGTGCTGTGCCCCACCACCGAGCAGGCCCTGTTCCATGCCGCGGTCCCCAACGCCGACCGCCAGCTGCAGGCCAAACCCAGCTGCACGCGCAGGTTGCGTCGCGCGCTGGCCGATCTGATCAACCCCAAGCAGTTGCGCTACGAAAGTCCCGAGAACAGTGGTGAGCGAGCGCCGCGCGTACTGTGCGTGGATGACAATCCGGCCAACCTGCTGCTGGTGCAGACCCTGCTCGAAGACCTGGGTGCCGAAGTGCGCGCCGTGGACAACGGCGCGGCGGCGATCAAGGCGGTACAGGAAGGCGGGCTCGACCTGGTGCTGATGGACGTGCAGATGCCGGAAATGGACGGCCGCGAAACCACCGAGCGCATTCGCGTGTGGGAGAGCGCCCAGCTCGGCGCCGCGCTGCCCATCGTGGCGCTGACCGCCCACGCCATGGCCAATGAAAAGCGCGCCTTGCTGCAGAGCGGCATGGATGACTACCTGACCAAACCCATCAGCGAGCGGCAGTTGGCGCAGGTCGTGCTGAAATGGACGGGGATGGCGTTGAACCCGCAGGCGTTGGACAAAACGGCTGAGCAGCCGTTGGATACCAATACCCTGCAGGTGCTCGATGCCGCCGAAGGCCTGCGGTTGGCGGCCGGCAAGGCCGACCTGGCTGCCGACATGCTGGCGATGCTGCTGGCCTCGCTGCAGGCCGATCGCGAAGCCATCCAGTTGGCGCGGATCAACGCCGATCAGAATGCCATGATCGAGCGCGTGCATCGGCTGCACGGTGCGACCCGCTATTGCGGCGTACCGCAGTTGCGCGCGGCGTGCCTGCGCAGTGAGACGCTGCTCAAGCAGAACGATCCGGCGGCCCTGTCTGCGCTCGACGAACTGGACGAGGCTATCGTGCGGCTCGAGGAGCAGGCCCGGGCGATGGCCTGAGGCCGCGCCATGACCGGCGTGCTAGCATGTCGCGTCTATTTGGAGGACCCATGGTCGAACACGATTTCCGCTTCAGCTTGCTCAACCCCCAGCACACCCTGATCGAGTGCCGCGCGCTGATGCCCGGCCGCTACCAGGTCACCGGCAACGGCGGCTCGATCCACAACGGTGACACCCTGCTGGTGACTCTCAAGGGCAGCAGGGACCTGTCCATGCGTTTGGTGGTGGAAAAGGTCCGTCACCTGATCAACCCGCCTGGCCAGTGGGTGGCCGTGGCCACCGGCCCGGTGTTCGGCGAGCTGGCGATCCATCAATGGAAGGTCAACTGCGACAGCTGCGGCAAGGTGCTCGACTTCGAGTTCGCGGTGGATGCCAAGCTCGGCACCAAGGCGCAGAAACCGGCGGCGGAAGCCCGCATTGCCGAGCTGGGCTGGAGCACTGCCAACGGCAAGCACCTGTGCCGTCAGTGCAAGGTGGCTTGAGCGAATTGATGGTGTTTGCCTGATTGACCGCGACGGACCTGGATCCGGATTGCGCTGTACCTGATCGATTGCGGAGCGACCGGACGCGGCTTGCGCATACCCTGTAGCAGCGGCGCGAGCCGCGTCATCGGTGCTTGCGGTGTATCTGGATGAATGCGGTGCGGCCGGACGCGGCTTGCGCATACCCTGTAGCAGCGGCGCGAGCCGCGTCATCGGTGCTTGCGGTGTGTCTGGATGAATGCGGTGCGACCGGACGCGGCTTGCGCATACCCTGTAGCAGCGGCGCGAGCCGCGTCATCGATGCTTGCGGTGTATCGGGATAAATGCGGTGCAGCTGGACGCGAAAGAAATCGCAGGCACAAAAAAAGCGACCCGAAGGTCGCTTCTCTTGTGCTTCAGAGAGTTCAAGGGCTCTGAAGCGGAATTAATGGCGCAGCGGACGGGACTCGAACCCGCGACCCCCGGCGTGACAGGCCGGTATTCTAACCGACTGAACTACCGCTGCGCGTAACACTGAGAGAGATTGGTGGGTGATGACGGGATCGAACCGCCGACCCTCTGCTTGTAAGGCAGATGCTCTCCCGGCTGAGCTAATCACCCTTTGTCTCTCGGTGTGGCGCGCATTCTACGGAGCGACCCAAACTCTGGCAAGCACTTTTTCAAAAAAATTTTCGAGCGCTTCCAAACACTTAGCACAGGGATGGCGTCAGCTCCGCACACGGAGAATAATGCCCCCCTAATGTTGAGGAGTGCTTCACCCCATGTGGTTCAAAAACCTGCTTGTCTATCGTCTTACCCAGGATATCCCTTTCGACGCCGAGGCTTTGGAAACCGCACTGGCCAGCAAACCGGCACGCCCCTGCGCCAGCCAGGAACTGACCACCTACGGTTTCGTCGCGCCGTTCGGCAAGGGTGAGGATGCGCCGTTCGTTCATGTCAGCCAGGATTTCATGCTGATCGCGGCACGCAAGGAAGAGCGCATCCTGCCGGGTAGCGTGGTGCGCGATGCGGTCAAGGAAAAGGTCGAGGAGATCGAGGCCGAGCAGATGCGCAAGGTCTACAAGAAGGAACGCGACCAGATCAAGGATGAGATCATCCAGGCCTTCCTGCCCCGCGCCTTCATCCGCCGCTCGTCGACCTTCGCCGCCATCGCGCCCAAGCAAGGGTTGATCCTGGTCAACTCGGCCAGCCCCAAGCGTGCCGAAGACCTGCTGTCGACCCTGCGCGAAGTGATCGGTACCCTGCCGGTGCGTCCGCTGACCGTGAAGATCGCGCCGACCGCGACCATGACCGAGTGGGTCAAGACCCAGAAAGCCGCCGACGACTTCTATGTGCTGGATGAATGCGAGCTGCGCGATACCCATGAAGACGGCGGCATCGTGCGCTGCAAGCGTCAGGACCTGACCAGCGAGGAAATCCAGCTGCATCTGAGCACGGGCAAGCAGGTCACCCAGCTGTCGCTGGCCTGGCAGGACAAGTTGTCGTTCGTGCTCGACGACAAGATGGTGGTCAAGCGTCTGAAGTTCGAAGAACTGCTGCAGGACCAGGCCGAGGAAGACGGTGGCGAGGAAGCGTTGGGGCAGTTGGATGCCAGCTTCACCTTGATGATGCTGACCTTTGGCGAATTCCTGCCGGCCTTGTTCGAGGCCTTGGGTGGCGAAGAGCTGCCGCAGGGGATTTGATCTGCAGTAACTGCTGTGGCTCGGCAGGTGGGAGTGGTGTTTGGCCGGGAACCGGGGGCTGTGTTGTATCTGGTGGACCGTAGTGCGGCTTTCGCGGGCAGAGCCCGCTCCCACAGGGGGCCGACATGTTGAATCTATATAAGAAGGAACTACACCATGCGCGCCTTGGCCGCTTTGAGTCGCTTTGTCGGCAATACCTTTGCCTATTGGGTGTTGTTGTTCGCCGTCCTGGCGTTTCTGGCGCCTGAATGGTTCATCGGTCTCAAGCCGTTGATCGTGCCGCTGTTGGGCCTGGTCATGTTCGGCATGGGGCTGACCCTCAAGCTGGACGATTTTGCCGAGGTCGGTCGCCATCCATGGCGCGTGGCCCTGGGTGTGGTGGCGCATTTCGTGATCATGCCGGGGGTCGCCTGGCTGCTGTGTCAGGCGTTTCACCTGCCGCCGGAAATCGCCGTCGGGGTGATTCTGGTCGGCTGCTGCCCGAGCGGCACCTCGTCCAATGTGATGACCTGGCTGGCCAAGGGCGACCTGGCCCTGTCGGTGGCAATTGCAGCGGTGACCACCCTGCTCGCTCCGTTGCTCACCCCGGCGCTGATCTGGCTGCTGGCTTCGGCATGGTTGCCGGTCTCGTTCATGGAGATGTTCTGGTCGATCCTGCAACTGGTGATGCTGCCGATCGTGCTCGGCGTGCTCGCGCAGAAACTGCTGGGCGCACGGGTACAGGTGGCCGTCGATGTGCTGCCGCTGGTGTCGGTGGTCAGCATCGTGCTGATCGTCTGCGCGGTGGTCGCGGCCAGCCAGGCGCGCATCGCCGAGTCGGGATTGCTGATCATGGCGGTGGTGATTCTGCACAACAGCTTCGGCTTTTTGCTGGGTTACTTCACTGGCAAGGTGTTCAAGTTGCCACTGGCGCAGCGCAAGTCGCTGGCGCTGGAAGTGGGCATGCAGAACTCGGGCCTGGGCGCCGCGTTGGCCAGCGCGCATTTCTCGCCGCTGGCGGCGGTGCCCAGCGCGTTGTTCAGTGTCTGGCACAACATTTCCGGTGCGTTGCTCTCGACCTATTTCCGCCGCATGGAAGGGACCGAGCCCGGTGGATTGAAGACCGACCCTTGATCCGCTGCACTTGATCCATCGCCCAAGGATGGGCAACATAGTGTTCGGCGCCGGGACGACCCGGCGCTCTCTTTCCTGCAAACGGGGACGACCCCATCTTAGATGAGGGTTTTTCCATGTCCTGGTTTCTGTTGTTTCTCGCCGGTCTTTTCGAAGTGTGCTGGGCCATTGGCCTCAAGTACACCGACGGCTTCACTCGTCCCCTTCCCACTGTGTTGACCGTGGCCGCCATGGCGGCAAGCCTGGGCCTGCTCGGGCTGGCCATGCGCGAGCTGCCGCTGGGCACGGCCTATGCGATCTGGACCGGTGTCGGTGCGGTGGGTACGGTGATCGCTGGAATCGTGCTGTTTGGCGAGTCGATGGCGTTGATGCGGATGATCAGTGTGGGTCTGATCATCCTGGGGCTGGTGGGTTTGAAGGTCAGCACCTGACCCTGTAGCGGCGGCGCGAGCCGCGTCGGAAGTCGCCGAGGCCTCTTCGCGGGCAGAGGGCTCGCGAAGAGGCCCTACGGATCAACCCCTCAAGCCAGGCTTTTGCTCACCACTTCGTAGACGTCGCTGGACAGCGGGCCTGAGGCCAGGATCCGTTCCAGCTCGGCTTTCATCAAGGCCTGACGCTTGCTGTCGTACTTTCTCCAGCGGGTCAGCGGCGACAACTGGCGCGAGGCGATCTGCGGGTTGAGGGCGTTGAGTTCGATCACCAGATCGGCGAGGAAACGGTAGCCCGAGCCATCGGCGGCGTGGAAGTTGATCAGGTTCTGACCGGCGAACGCGCCGATCAGCGCACGCACCTTGTTCGGGTTTTTCAGGGTGAACGCTGGGTGCTGCATCAGCGCCTTGACCCGCGCCAGCCCGCCCGGCAAACCACTGGCCGCCTGGACGCTGAACCATTGGTCCATGACCAGCGGGTTGTCCTTGAAGTGCTCGGCGAACGCTTGCAACGCGCGGGCCTTTTCCGCTTCGAACGGCGAGTTGACCAATACCGCCAATGCCGTCAGGCGTTCGGTCATGTTGTCGCAGGCATCGTATTGTTCGAGGGTGGCGGCCAGTACTTCCGGGCGCTCACTGAGCATCAGGTACGACAATGCGATGTTCTGCAGCGCACGGCGGGCAAAATGTTCCTTCTCGGCCACGTACGGCGTGCTCCGAGACACTTCGCGGTTGGCCTGATAGCGCGCCCACAACCCATCGAACAGGCCATCGGCCAATTGCTTGCGGGCGAACTCGCGGGCGGCGTGGATCGCATCGACGTCGGCGATCTCGCTGATTTCGGCCAGGTAAGCCTCGCTGGGCAGCGAGAGCATCTCGGCCACCATCGCCGGGTCAAGCTCGGTGTTGTCCAGCACGCTGGTCAGGGCCGTCAACAGACGCGAATCCATAGCCAGCGACTCGCCGCGCTGGTACTGACCGATCATTTCCTGCAGCACCTGCACAGACAGTTGCTGGCCCGCATCCCAACGGTTGAAGCCGTCAGTGTCGTGCTGCATGAGGAACATCAGCTGGTCACGGCTGTACGGGAAGCTCAACTTGACCGGCGCGCTGAAGCCGCGCAGCAGCGACGGCAGCGGTTGCTCGGCGATGTCGACGAAGGTGAAGGTCTGCTCGGCATCGGTCACCGCCAGTACCCGGCTGGTGCCGACCGCCGTGGCTTCGTCGGCCAGACGCAGCGGCAGCTGCTGACCGCTGGCATCGAGCAGGCCCAGCGCCACCGGGATCACGAACGGCAGCTTCTCGACCTTGTCCGGGGTTGCTGGACAGCTCTGCCGTAGGGTCAGGCTGTAGGTGCGCGCCTGGGCATCGAAATGCTCGCTGACCTGCAGGCGCGGCGTGCCGGCCTGGCTGTACCAGCGCTTGAATTGGTTCAGCTCGACACCGTTGGCGTCTTCCATGGCGCGGATGAAATCATCGCAGGTCACGGCTTGGCCATCGTGACGCTCGAAGTACAGGTCGCTGCCCTTGCGGAAGCCTTCGGCGCCCAGCAGGGTGTGCAGCATGCCGACCACTTCCGAGCCCTTTTCGTACACGGTCAGGGTGTAGAAGTTGGAGATCTCGATGAAGCTGTCCGGGCGCACGGCGTGGGCCATGGGGCCTGCATCTTCGGCGAACTGGTGGGTGCGCAGGTAGGCGACGTCCTGGATGCGCTTGACGGTCGGCGAATGCATGTCGGCGCTGAAGCCTGCATCGCGGTAGACGGTGAAGCCTTCCTTGAGCGACAGCTGGAACCAGTCGCGGCAGGTCACGCGGTTGCCCGACCAGTTGTGGAAATACTCATGGGCGACGATCGCCTCGACGCGCTGGTGAGCGGCATCGGTGGCGGTTTCGGCGCGAGCCAGCACGGCGCTGGAGTTGAAGATGTTCAGCCCCTTGTTTTCCATGGCGCCCATGTTGAAGTCGTTGACCGCGACGATCATGAAGATGTCCAGGTCGTACTCGCGGCCGTAGGCCTCTTCGTCCCAGCGCATGGATTTCTTCAGGCTGGTCATGGCGTGGGCGCACTTGTCGATGTTTTCCGGCTCGACATAGATGCGCAGTGCCACATCGCGACCGCTCATAGTGGTGAAGCTGTCTTCGACGCACCACAGGTCGCCCGCCACCAGGGCGAACAGGTAGGCCGGTTTCTTGAACGGGTCTTCCCAGGTCGCCCAATGCCGTCCGTCTTCCTGGGGGCCGTTGCCGACCGGATTGCCGTTGGAGAGCAGGATCGGGTACTGCTGCTGGTCGGCGATCAACGTGGTGGTGAAGCGACTCATCACGTCGGGGCGGTCGAGGTAATAGGTGATCTTGCGAAAGCCTTCGGCTTCGCACTGGGTGCAGAACATGCCGGTGGACTTGTACAGGCCCTCCAGCGCGGTGTTGGTTTCGGGGTGGATGCGCACGCTGGTGTCGACGGTGAAGGCATCGCTGCGCGGTTGCAGGGTCAAACTGTCCGCAGCCAGCTGGTACTGATCGGCCGTCAGGTCAGTGTCGTCGAGCTTGACGCCGAGCAGTTCCATCAACTCGCCGTCGAGCACCAGCGGCGGCAGACCGGCCCCGCGTTCCGGGTTGCGACGCATGACCAATTGCGCATGGACCAGGCTGTGATCGTCGAACAACTCGAAGGTCAGGTGGGTCTCGTCGATCAGATAATCGGGCGCCTGATAGTCTTTCAGGTAGATCATTTTCGGTTGTTCGGTACGCATGCCAAAACCCTTCTACTGATGCACGGCCAGTTGGTAAGCCGTGTATTTGCGAATATTGATGACGCCGGAATCGAATATCAGGTATTGACCCTTGATGCCCAGCAACGTGCCTTCGGCGACGGGGTTCTTGTCCAGGTTGAAGCTGGCGATCTTGCTTGGGTAAGTGTGCACCGGATAGCGGATCTCGATCGGTTCGACATCGTTCAGTGCCTGGATCGCCTGCAGACCGAAGCGGTCCTGGAGCATATGAATACCGGCCGCGCAGCTGTCGAACAATTGTTCGCGGATCGCCACCAGATCCACCGCCGGGGCGTCGCCCTTGAGCAGCGCGCGCCAGTTGGTGCGGTCCGCCACCTGGGAGCGGAACAGGTCTTCGACCAGGCCCGACTGCTGTCGGGTCGCCACGCGCATGATCGGCAGCGCCTGGCTGGCGCCCTGGTCGAGCCAGCGGGTGGGCAGCTGGCTGGCCCGGGTGATACCGACCTTGACCCCCGAAGAGTTGGCCAGATAGACCACATGATCGGTCATGCAGAACTGCTCGCCCCAGGCAGGGTCGCGGCAGGTGCCGGCGTCATAGTGGCATTTCTCCGGGGCCATGATGCACACGTCGCACTGCGCCAGCTTGGTCATGCACGGGTAGCAGTAGCCCTGGCTGAAACTGGTCTTGGTCTTGCGACCGCAATTGACGCAGTGGATGGCGCCGAGAAATTCCAGGCGGATCCGCGTGCCGATCAGGGGGTTGGCGGCTATCTGGGTTTCTCCCAGACGCAGCTGGTATTGCACCACCGGCGCTTCGAGGCGCGCGGACATCTTGCTGGCCGAACCGCGGCCAAGCTCTTGCAGGGTGTCTTGCGTGAAGAGATCGCTGGTCAATGGATCGAGTCCGACTTGAACAGGATGTTCTCGATCGGCGCGGATTTCGAGGCGCATTCCTGCGGGCCCATGTAGCCGGTGCGCTGGTCTTCGGGCAGGTTCTTGGCTTCCCAGGCGATGATCGCCTGCAGGGTCAGTTCCTTTTGCTCGGCGGTCAGCTTGCGGCCGTCGGACCATTTGCCGATCTCGACCGCCAGCTTCAGGCTTTCGTAGATATCAGGGGTGATGTTTTCGATCATGTGGGCGAATGACGACATGCGGAAGCCTCCAATGGATGCTGGCATTTTAAACGCTGCGCCGGGTGCGTAAAGGGAAATCCCGGCGGCCCTTCACGCAACCGTGCCTGCCGGGGTCAGCCGGGCGGTGAGGAACTCCAGCAGGGCATCCACCTTGGGCAGGCTTTCACGGCTTTTCAGCCACACCAGGTTCATCGCCAGGCCATCGGTGGCCAGTGGCGCCAAGACCTCGACCAGGGCGCCGCTGTCCAGATGGCACTGTACCAGCCAGGTCGGCAGTTGGGCGATGCCCTGCCCGGCCAGCACCGCCATGACCTGCCCTTCGCCATCGCCGACCGCCACGTGGGGATGGATGATCCGCCGCTCCATGTCACCGGCCTGGCGCCCCTTGAAGTACCAGGGATAGACCGAGCCATCGGTCTGCCCATAGCCGACGCAGCGATGCTGTTCCAATTCTCGCTCGCCCTGGGGCGTGCCGTGTTCGCGCAGGTAGGCGGGCGCGGCGCAGAACACCAGGCGCTGGCGACCGAAGAAGCGCCGCCCGACGTTGCTCGGCCAGGCATCCGAGCCGCCGATGCGCACGACGATGTCGATGCCTTCCTGAGCGGGGTCGACGAAACGGTCCGAGAAGGATATGTGCGGCTGCAGCCGGGGGTGCTGGGCGGCGAACTCGAGGATCAGCGGCAGCACGTGCAGCCGACCGTAGGACGCCGGCAGGTCGATGCGCAGCCGACCATGGGGCTCATGCTGTTCGGCGCTCATCGCCAGCTCGACTTCTTCCAGGTCGGCGAGCACGCCGGTGCAGGTGCGGTAGAAGGTCTGCCCCGCTTCGGTCAACGCTAGGCGCCGTGTGGTGCGCTGGAAGAGCCGTACGCCGAGCCGGGCTTCCAGGCGCGCCACGCTTTTGCTGACCGCCGAGTTGCTGAGGTTCAGGCGTTCGGCGGCGGCGGTGAAACTGCCCAGGTCCGCGACGCTGACGAAGACATCGATGCCCTTGAGGCGCTCCGAAGAAAACATAGCCGCTCCGATTGGTGAATTCAGTTCAATTCACAAGGTACCAGATGACCGCAATATGCCGGAGATTCTTCAATAGACTATTGCAAAATCTTTCTGGAGTGACGTTCGATGCCTTCTTCCCCTATCGCAGGAGCCGTGCCCTCGGCTTCGGTCAACACCGCCTCGGGCATACAGATCCTGATCATGGCCGTGGCGGCGTTCATTATCGTGACCACGGAGTTTCTCATCGTTGGTCTGCTACCCAGCCTGGCGCGCGACCTGGACATTTCCATTGCGCTGGCAGGCCAGGTGGTGACCCTGTTCGCCTTTACCGTGATGCTGTTCGGACCCTACCTGACGGCGCGCTTGGCGCACGTTGAGCGCAAGAAGCTGTTCACCCTGATTTTGCTGGTGTTCGCTGCGTCCAACGTGTTGGCGGCAGTGTCCACCAATATCTGGGTGCTGGCCATCGCGCGCTTCATCCCGGCCCTGGCGCTGCCAGTGTTCTGGGGCACCGCCAGTGAAACCGCAGGGCAACTGGCTGCCCCGAGACAATCGGGCAAGGCAGTGGCCAAGGTCTATCTGGGCATTTCCGCAGCCCTGGTGTTCGGCGTGCCGCTGGGCACCGTGGCCGCTGACCTGATCGGCTGGCGCGGCAGCTTCTGGGTACTGGCCGGGGTATCGTTGCTGATCGGCGTGCTGATGCACCTGGTGATGCCGAAGTTGCCAGGCTCGCCGGTCGCTGCGGCCGGCGAGAAGCAGACGGCGATCTTGCGTCAGCCGCGCTTTCTGGCCCATGTGCTGCTGTCGGTGCTGACCTTTACCGCCATGTTTACGGCTTACACCTATCTGGCGGATATTCTGGAACGCTTGGGCGGTGTGCCAGCGGGTCAGGTGGGCTGGTGGCTGATGGGCTTCGGTGCAGTGGGCATGCTGGGTAATCACCTGGGCGGCAGCATGGTGGACAAGCGTCCGCTGGGCGCCATGGTGGTGTTCCTGGTGGTGCTGGGTGCGGGCATGACGGCGGCCGTGGCGTTCGCCGAGCAGCGTGCCTGGTTGATCGCTGCGCTGATCGCCTGGGGCATCGCCTACACCGCGCTGTTTCCGATCTGCCAGGTGCGAGTCATGCAGGCCGGTGCCAAGGCTCAGGCCCTGGCGGCTTCGCTGAACATCTCGGCGGCCAATGCGGGTATCGGTCTAGGCGCCATTCTCGGTGGCCTGGGCATCCGTCAGTTCGGCCTGGACTCCCTGGGCCTGCTGGCCACCGGCATGGCGGTCCTGGCGTTGATCGTGGCATTGCTGATGATCAAGCGCCCGGCCACCGCCAAGTGATTGCATCCGTGTAGCAGCGGCGCGAGCCGCGTCGGCGGGCAACGCAGGGTGCCTGGATGAACGCGGTGAGGCCGGACGCGGCTTGCGCTGCTGCTACAGGGATCGCGGTGTCGGTGGGTACGGCGGTGTGTCTGTAGCAGCGGCGCGAGCCGCGTCGGCGGGCAACGCAGGGGGTCTGGATGAACGCGGTGAGGCCGGACGCGGCTTGCGCCGCTGCTACAGGGATCGTGGTGCCGGTGTGTACGGCGGTGTATCTGTAGCAGCGGCGCGAGCCGCGTCGGCGGGCAACGCAGGGTGCCTGGATGAACGCGGTGAGGCCGGACGCGGCTTGCGCCGCTGCTACAGGGATCGCGGCGTCGGTGGGTACGGCGGTGTGTCTGTAGCCGCGGCGCGAGCCGCGTCGGCGGGCAACGCAGGGGTCTGGATGAACGCGGTGAGGCCGGACGCGGCTTGCGCCGCTGCTACAGGGATCGCGGTGTCGGTGGGTACGGCGGTGTGTCCGTAGCAGCGGCGCGAGCCGCGTCGGCGGGCAACGCAGGGTGCCTGGATGAACGCGGTGAGGCCGGACGCGGCTTGCGCCGCTGCTACAGGGATCGCGGTGTCGGTGGGTACGGCGGTGTGTCTGTAGCAGCGGCGCGAGCCGCGTTGGCGGGCAACGCAGGGGTCTGGATGAACGCGGTGAGGCCGGACGCGGCTTGCGCCGTTGCTACAGGGATCGTGGTGTCGGTGGGTACGGCGGTGTGTCTGTAACAGCGGCGCGATCCGGGTCGGCGGTGGATGCAGCAAAGTGAGGGGATGCATGGTCTGAACCCGCAAGGAGTTTTTTGCCATGCCCTCACGCCATACCGACATCGAATTGTTCTACAAACCGCCCTTCGACTGGCAGCGTCTGCTCAGGTTTTACGGCGGTCGTTCCAGTGCATTGGTCGAGACGGTCATCGACGGCGTGTATCTACGCACCGTCGAATGGCAGGGCGATGAAGGCTTGCTCAGTGTCCGGCAGGACGCGAGCCGTGACTGCCTGATCGCGCGAGTCGATGGGCCGGCCAGCGTTCACCTGCCGGCCCTGGTGCCGCGTCTGCGGCGCATGTTCGATCTGGATCTGGACCCGCAGCAGTTGCATGCCGCGCTCGACGGCGATCCCTGGCTGGGCCGCCTGCTGCTGCAGACGCCGGGCTTGCGCGTGCCAGGCACCTGGTCGACCTTCGAACTCATCGTGCGCACCATCGTCGGCCAGCAGGTCAGCGTCAAAGCGGCGACAACCATTGCCGGGCGCCTGGCCGAGCGCGCCGGGCGGGCCGTGGCCCATCCCCAGCACGCACAGGTGGCGTGGCAGTTTCCGACCCCGGCTGCCCTGGCCGATGTCAACCTCGAGCGGATCGGCATGCCCAGCAAGCGGGTGGCGGCGCTGCAGAACTTTGCGGCGGTGGTGGCCAACGATCAGCTGCAGATCGAAGCCTTTGTCGATGAACACACCCGTGCCGACCTGACACCCCTGCGCAAGGGCCTGCTGGCGCTGCCGGGGATCGGCCCGTGGACGGTCGAATACGTGGCCATGCGGGCCTGGCGCGACCGCGACGCCTGGCCAGGCAGCGACCTGGTCATCATGCAGGAGATCACCCGTGAGCATCCGGAGCTGCTGAAACTGGGGCACCAACGGCTGCGCAGCGAAGACTGGCGGCCGTGGCGCGCCTACGCCGTCATGTACATCTGGAACGAGCTCATGGACCGCACCGACGGCCAGCGCGGTGGCTGAAAGCGTGGCACCACAGACGCTACGCTCTCAGCCAGACGCTCAGCGCTGCAGCGGTGGCGTGCGCGGCGGGATCACCCGGCGCTGACCGGTGGCCTCGAAGGCCGCGGCCAGGCGCAACAGCTGCGTGTCGTCGTAGGCGCGCCCGGCGAAGGTCAGCCCCACCGGCATGCCGATGTCGGCCATCAGGCCCATGGGCACGGTGACGGTCGGCACGCCCAGATGGCGAATCGCCAGATTGCCGTTGGCCACCCACACGCCATTGCTCCAGGCGATGTCCGCTGCTGCCGGATCGACATCAGCCTTGGCTGGAGCCACGTCGGCGACGGTGGGAAACACCACCGCATCAAGCTTCAGGGCCTGCATCCAGTCTTCCAGGTCGATCTTGCGGGTGTGCTCCAACGCGCGCAGACCGTCGGCCAGGGTATCGATCTGGTCCCAGGGGGTGATACCACGCTCGGCCATCTTCACGTATTCGTCCATGCCGGCGGCCAGGTCGCCTTCGCGGTTGGGCAGCGTGCCGGGGTCATGGGGGAAGATCAGCGGACCGTCGACATCCACCAGCCGATTCAGCGCCGGATCGCCGTTGGCGCGCAGAAAGTCGTCGAAGGCCCAGGCGGTCAGGTCCCACAATTCATGATGCAGGAACGCCGGGTCGACGATGCCGCGGTTGAACACGGTCGGCGCACCCGGTCGATCGCCTTCGCAGTTGGAGACCAGCGGGAAGTCCACTTCGACCACCTCGGCACCTGCCGCTTCAAGGGCATGGCGGGCCTGCTGCCAGAGGTCGATCACCGAAGCACGGGTGTGAATGCGCTGCCCGGTCGGGCCGCCTATGCCCGGCTGCTCGGCCGTGCCGGCCAGCGGGTCGGCATTGATGTACATCCGCGGCACGCCGAAGCGCTTGCCCGCCAGCGCTGCAGGCGACCCGGCCAGTTGCACATAGGACGCCGGGCGCACGCTGGCCACCTTGGGTATTGGCACCCAGGGTTGCAGGCGCCACAGGTCGCCACGAGTGTCGGGGTCGTCGGCGACCACCACATCGAGGATTTCCAGCAGATCGGCCATGGTCCTCGCAAACGGCACGACCACGTCCATGGTCGGCGTCAGCGGCCAGTTGCCGCGCACCGAGATGATCCCGCGCGACGGCGTGTAGGCACACAGGCCGTTGTTGGACGCCGGGCCGCGTCCGCTCGACCAGGTTTCTTCGGCCAGGCCGAACGCGGCGAAGCTGGCTGCGGTCGCCGTGCCCGCACCATTGGACGAGCCGGAAGCAAACGGCGCGGTGAGGAACTCGGCGTTGTACGGGCTTTCCGCACGGCCGTAGACGCCGCGCTGCATGCCGCCGTTGGCCATGGGCGGCATGTTGGTCTTGCCCAGGCAGATCGCTCCGGCAGCGCGCAGGCGCTCGACGGTGAACGCATCGCGCTGGGCGACCAGCCCGGCAAAGGCCGGACTGCCGGAAGCCGCGGTCAGGCCCTTGACCAGGTAGCTGTCCTTGGCCGTGTAGGGAATGCCATCGAGCGGCCCCAGGGTCTGGCCGCTCGCACGCCGTGCATCGGCCGCCTCGGCCTCAGCCAGGGCCGAGGGATTGGGCACCACCACGGCGTTCAGCGCGGTGGCCGTATCGGCGCCGTCATAGGCCGCAATGCGCTCCAGGTAGGCCTGGACCAGTTCGACCGCCGTGGTCTGCCCACTCTCCAGAGCCGCGCGCAGTTGGGCGATGGAAACCTCGGTGACTTCGATCATGCTGCTCTCCTGCACGATCAGCCCTTGGCGGCCATGGCGGTGACTTCGACACGCATGCCGGGGGCGGCCAGCGCAGTGATACCCACGGCGGCACGCACCGGCCAGGGCTTGGCGAAGAAGCGATGGTAGACCTCGTTGAAGGCCGGGCGGTCAGCCATGTCGGTCAGGTAGATGGTCAGGTGCAGGACGCGATCTAGCGAGCTGCCCGCCGCTTCCAGCGCCACTTTGAGCGCCTGCAGCGTGCATTCGCTCTGGGCGGTGATGCTGCCCAGTTCCAGGCTGCCGTCGGCGCGGGTTGGAATCTGGGTGGTCACCAGCAGACCGCCGAAGCCTGCGACGTCCGAGGAAATCGACTCCGGGTCAGGGTCCGGCACAAAGGTGATGTCTGAATGGGCCATGGGAATCTCCTGAGGTCAATGATGGGCAATGGCGGGCATGTTACAGCCCAGCCATTGCAAATTGAAACGCCAGAGGGCTCAGCCCACCAGGTGCAGGAAGTGCATGTGCCGCTCGTAGTGATCGAGGATGTCGCCAATCACCTCGTCGCGCGACCAGCCCATCACATCGTGGTCCTGGCCCCCTTCGCGCAGGTGCACTTCGGCGCGGAAATACTTGCGCTCCTCGCCGGTCGGTCCGCTCATGACGAAGCTTGGGGTGGCATAGGCATGGGGCCGGATTTCATAGATAAAGGCATCGTCGGCGGGCCCCACGCTCAGGCGCACACCGCCCTCCTCGCCGTCTTCCACCGTGCAATCGTAACCCTGCAGGCGCCATTCCTCGGCGACGCTGAGGCAGGCCGGACGAGCCACTTCCTCGATGAAGCGCACCACGTGGGCACGTCGCGGGAACATGGCCAGGGTGCGCAGACGACGCTGCCAGTTGCCGCCGGCCCGTGGCGTGTTCGGGGAAATCGCCAGGGCCTGATGGCGCAGGCCACGCTTGGTGGCGTCCAGCTTGAGCGCCTTGAGCAGGCCGCGCATGCTCAGCAAAAGCGCCAGGGTGAATGGCAGCGCACTGGCGATGGTCGCCGTTTGCAGCGCCTTGAGGCCGTCGGCCAGCAATAGCGCGATGGCCACCAGGCCCATGCTCGAGGCCCAGAAAATGCGCTGGCGCACCGGGGTATTTTCCGACCCACCGGAGGCGAGCATGTCCACCACCATCGCGCCGGAGTCGGCCGAGGTAACGAAGAACACCACCACCATGATGATCGCCAGGGCGCTGATCACGCCAGAGAACGGAAAGTGCTGGAGAAACGCGAACAGCGCCAGCGACGTGTCCTTGTCCACGGCCATGCCCAGGTCGGTCATGCCCTGTTCGAGAATCATGTGGATCGCGGTATTGCCGAACACGGTCATCCACAGCAGGGTGAAAGCGGTGGGCACCAGCAGCACCCCGGTGACGAATTCGCGGATGGTACGGCCGCGCGAGATCCGCGCGATGAACAGCCCCACGAACGGCGACCAGGCCAGCCACCAGCCCCAGTAGAACAGGGTCCAGCCGCCGATCCAGTCGGTGGGCTGGTAGGCGTTGAGGTTGAGGGTGCGGCTGACGATCTCGCTGAGGTAGCCACCGGTGTTCTGCACGAACGTCTGCAGGATCAACACGGTGGGGCCGAGGATCATGACCATCGCCATGAGCAGCACCGCCAGGCCCAGGTTGAGCTCGGACAGCCGGCGGATGCCCTTGTCCAGCCCGGACACCACCGACAGCGTGGCCAACGCGGTGGTGCCGATGATCAGGGCGATCTGGATCGGGATCGATACCGGAATGCCGAACAGCGCGTTGAGGCCGGTGTTGATCTGCGCCACACCGAAGCCCAGCGAAGTGGCCACCCCAAGTACCGTGCCGATGATGGCGAAAATGTCTACGGCATGCCCGATGGGGCCGTAGATGCGCTCGCCGATCAGCGGATAGAGGGCCGAACGCAGGGTCAGCGGCAGGCCGTGGCGGAAGCTGAAATAGGCCAGGATCAAGGCGACGATGGCGTAGATGGCCCAGGCGTGCAGGCCCCAATGGAAGAAGGTGATGCGCATCGCCTCACCCGCAGCGGCAACGGTGTCGCCCTCGCCGTAGGGCGGATTGAGGAAATGCATGACCGGCTCGGCGACGCCGAAGAACATCAGACCGATGCCCATGCCCGCCGAGAACAGCATGGCAAACCAGGTCATGCTGCTGTAGTCGGGCGTGCTGTGGTCCGGGCCCAGCTTGATGTCACCGTAGCGGCTGACGCCCAGGAACACCACGGTGCCCAGGATCACCGCCACGGCGAGAATGTAGAACCAGCTGACGTTGGTGAAGATCCAATCCTGCACATGGGCGAACAGGGTTTGCGCCTGTTGGGGCATCAGGCTGGCGAACAGCACCAGCAAGAGCAGCAGGATGGCCGATATCCAGAAGACCGGCGGATTGAGTGTCGAGGCCTCGACGGGGTCTGACTTCACAGTCATTGAAAAGCTCCTGATGGGACGGTGCAGCAGTGGGTGTGTGGCTAGCTGTGACCGCACTGCGCGGCTGGGGTTTACCGACACGCTTCGTCCAGTTCGCCTTTGATGGACCGATTATGTGTCTGGATGTATTTGCTCACATATTCGCGCGGCGGGGCCGGCACGATTGCCGGTGGCGCTCTGTCTATCAGTGACGCTGCAGCCTGTTCTTCGATCATCAACCGCTCGACCATCAACCGGAGGATCCATGGCATTCGTCGACACTTATGTGAAAGAGATCATCGCGCTGGAGGTGGCGCTCTTTCATGCGCGGGCTCGTCTGGAAGGCGCGGCGGATGCCGAAGCATTGCACGACCTGCGTATCGCCGTGCGGCGCATCCGCAGCCTGCTGATCCCGGTGCGAGCGGAACCGGCCATGGGCCCGCTGCTGGCGGCGGCCAAGGCCGTGGGGCAACTCACGACCCCTACCCGCGATCTGGAAGTGATGGCCCAGGAACTGGAAAAGCGTGGCATGGACGGTGCCGCTGCCAGCCGCCGGGCACGCCTGGAGCTGGAGCACCAGCTGATCGCCGAGCATGCCACCCTGCAGGCCTTGTTCACGGCGCTCGACGGATGGCCCGCCGCGTTTCGCGCCAGTGAGCCGGGTCTGGATTCCAGACACTTCGAAAAGGGGGTGATGAAGACCCTGAACAAGCACGTCGACAAGCTGCGCCGTGCCCTCAAGGATGCCCAGTTCGATCGGCACGAACTGCGCATCCTGGTCAAACGCACGCGCTACCTGACCCAAGCCTTCGCCGACCTTTCTCCGCTGTCATCCAAGGCGGAAAAATCGCTCAAGGCCGTGCAGTCGGCGCTGGGCTCGTGGCATGACCACCATCAGTGGTGCCTCAAGGCCAAGGTCGAAGCCGATCTGCAACCGCTGGCGCAGGTCTGGGCCAAAGACTCGGCCGCCGAACTCGAGCGAGCCGAGGCCGAGCTCGACACCCTGGCGCGTCTGCTGCCCAAGCGCAGCAAGCGCTGAGGGCAGCCACGCGGTGGCCGGGCGGCGCGCGGGTCACGCCGCCTTGATGCGCGCCGTGACCTGCCCCAGTTCCGTCGACAGTTGATGCAGGTGGCCGCTGGCGCTCTGGGTACGGTCGACGTTGGCCTGGTTGGTGGTGGCGATGGCGGTGATTTCGACCAGGTTCTGGGCGATGTCGTCGACCACCGCGTTCTGCTCTTCGGCGGCCGTTGCGATCTGCCGGTTCATGTCCCTGATCGCCTCGATCGACTGGGTGATGCGGGTCAGTGTCTGCCCCGCTTCCACCACCTGCTCGACGCCCTGATCGCTGCGTTGCTGGCCACTTTCGATGGCTTGTACCGCGTTCACCGCGCCGGTCTGCACGGTGTCGATGATCTGATGGATTTCCAGGGTCGAAGCCGCGGTACGTTGCGCCAGGGTGCGCACCTCGTCGGCGACCACGGCGAAACCGCGACCGGCATCCCCGGCCCGCGCCGCCTCGATGGCGGCATTGAGCGCCAGCAGGTTGGTCTGGTCGGCAATGCCGCGGATCACTTCCAGCACCTTGCCGATCCGCCCGCTGTCGTCGCGCAACTGACGAATCACGTCGCCGGTCAGGGCAATCTCGCCGCGCATGCGGGTGATGGTATGGATAGTGGCCTGCATGGACTGCTCACCACTTTGCGCCTCGCGATCGGCATCGGCGGCGGCGGTGGCCGCGCCGGCGGCATGGCGGGCGACTTCCTGCGCGGTGGCGGACATTTCCTGCATCGCCGTGGCCACTTGATCGGTGCGCTCGAACTGCTCGTTGGTGCCCTGCAGCATCACCGCAGCGATGGTGTTCAGCTCGCCACTGGCCTGGTCCAGATCAGCCGTGCTGCGTTGCAGCCGGGTGAAGGTATCGGCGAGAAAGTCACGCAGGGTGTTCGCCGCCACGGCGAGATTGCCCAACTCGTCACGCCGCTGGCTGACCACGCGCTCGGCCAGATGGCCCTGGCTCAGGCGCGCCACGTAGTCGATCAGGTCGCGCACCGGCGTGACCAGGTTGCGGTTGACCAGCCACAGGCTCAGGGCGGTGATCAGCAGACCGGACAACAGCATGATGCCGATGCCCCAGATGATCGCCTGATGGCCCTGCTCGTTGATCGACCGCGACTGCTCATCGGCCAGCCCGCGCAGTTCGGTCACCAGAGCGTTCATCTGCTCGCTGGTGGCACGGTCGACGCCGGCCACCGCATGGTCGCCGCTGGCGGCGTCGGCCCCGCTGGCCAGGAAGGCTTCGCGACCCTGACGATAGGCCTTGCCCAACGTAGCGTGTTCATCACGCAGGCGCTGGGCGTTCTGGCTGACGCTGGCGGGTACACCGGGTAATTCACTCAGGGTTTGCAAGGTGGCCGCCACCGCCCGCTCCTGCTCCTCGAACTGAGCCCAGTACTTGTCCGCGGCCTTGGGGTCCTTTCCACGCAGCAGCACATTCTTCCATTCCTGCACCTGGGTCTTGAACTGAACGTTGGCACGATCGACCAGTTCAGTGGCCCGCAGCGGTCCGGCCACCAGGTGTGTGTAGTCATCCAGGCTTCCTGCGAGGAATTTGAAGCTGCCCAGAGCAATCAGCAGCAGGATGAGCAACCCACCGGCCAGCAAGGCCAGCACCTGGGCGCGCAGAGATGTTTTGAACATGACGAACCTCATGATTGGAAGCCCTTGCGAACGCGTGGGCAACCGTTATATCGGCAGGGCTCAGGCGTTGCTTGAGCGCGCCGGCCACGGTGCGACGTCCGGTGGCGAGTCTCGGCGCGCCCGATAATATTTCGACACGAACGCTTGTGAACTAACCGTTGGCAGCGGCGATCCTCTCTATGCGCAACACGCGCGTCTGACCCGCCGGTGCATCCGTGCCGATGTTGTCCTTTGATGAGGGATTGTCGTGACCACTACTACCCAACTTGCCTATCGACACAGGCCAGGTCCGCTGCATGCGATCTTCCTGGCCGGTACCGTTCCGCTCTTTCTGGGCGGGCTGCTGAGCGATATCGCCTATTACCAGAGCTACCAGATCCAGTGGAGCAACTTCGCCGCCTGGCTGATCGCCGGTGCCTTGGTGTTCTGTGGCCTGGCGCTGCTGTGCGCCCTCATCAACCTGGTCCGCGCGGAACATAAGGGCGGTCGTCCAGTCGTGTACTTCCTGCTGTTGCTGGTGACGTGGGTACTGGGTCTGGTCAACGCCTTCGAACATGCCAAGGACGCCTGGGCAGTCATGCCTTCGGGGCTGATCCTGTCGGTGATCGTGACGGCACTGGCGCTGATCGCGGCCTGGGTCGGTTTGACCAATCTGCGTTCCGGAGGTGTTCGATGAACTATTCAGGCGCCTTGACGGCCATCAGCGTGGCCTTGTTGCTCGCCGGTTGCGGCAGCGAAGCCGACAGCACCCAGGCCCGCGGGCCCGATCCCAAATTGCCGGAAGCACAGCGCGGCCTGCTGCCGAGCATGAAGATCGCCGAGCCGGTGGCCTGGGGCGACAGCAAACCGACCGTGCCACAGGGCTATACCATCAGCGCGATTGCCACCGACCTGGCGATTCCGCGCCAGACCCTGGTCCTGCCCAACGGTGACATCCTGGTGGCCGAAGGTCGCGGCGGCAGCGCTGCCAAGCTCAAGCCCAAGGACGTGATCGCCAGCTACATCAAGGCCAAGGGCAATACCCAGGTCAAGGGCGGCAACCGCCTGACCCTGCTGCGTGACGCCGACGGCGATGGCACCTACGAGCTGAAGACCGTGTTCGCGGAAAACCTCAACGCGCCTTACGGCCTGGCCTATGCCGACGGCAAGTTGTACGTCGCCAACCAGGATGCCCTGGTGCGCTTCGACTACACCGACGGCCAGACCAAGGCCAGCGCGGCACCGACCAAGCTGGCCGACCTGCCCTCGGCGATCAACCACCACTGGACCAAGTCGCTGGCCATCAGCGACGACGGGCGCTACCTGTACGTGGGCATCGGCTCCAACAGCAACGTGACCGAACGGGGCATGGAAGTCGAGATCGACCGCGCCATGGTCTGGCAGATCGATGCCCAGACCGGCGCGCACAAGCCCTATGCAACGGGTATCCGCAACCCGACGGCACTGACCATCCAGCCGGGCACAGGCCAGCTGTGGGCCGTGGTCAACGAACGTGACGAGCTGGGTCCGGACCTGGTGCCGGACTACCTGAGTTCGGTCCGTGAAGGGCAGTTCTATGGCTGGCCGTACAGCTATTGGGGCCAGAACGTCGACCCCCGTGCGCAGCCACAGAATCCGGAAAAAGTCGCGGCGGCGGTCAAGCCCGATTACAGCCTTGGCTCGCACGTCGCCGCACTGGGTGTGGACTTCTCGATCCCGGCCATGGGCGAGAAGTTCGCCCAGGGCGCCTTCGTTGGCGAACACGGTAGCTGGAACCGCGACAACCCCGTGGGCTACAAGGTGATCTTCGTGCCGTTCGCCGGCAACAAACCTGCCGGCGAGCCCATCGATTTCGCCACGGGCTTCCGTGGTGACGATGGCAAGACCCGTGGCCGTCCGGTCGGTGTAACGGTCGATCCGCGCGGCGCGCTGATCATCGCCGATGACCTGGCCAACACCGTCTGGCGCGTCACGCCGAGCCGTTGAGGCTGGCTTCGGGGCGCCCTGCCCCGAGGTGTTGTCCACCGGCGCGCGTTCAGCGCGCCGGTTGTTTGTTGCCCCCCTGCTTCCCGATCAGCGACTCATCACCGTCAAGGCATCGACCAGGGCGTGCATGTCGGCGGGCGTCGTGTTGATCCCCGGCGTCACCCGAATGCAGGGCCCGCAGGCGGAGCCGTCGCGAGCAACGGTAAAAATATTGAATTGGGCGAGGAGCTGGTCGATCTTGCCCTGCTGGTCCTGCACGTCGCGGAAACGGAACGAGGCGATGCAGCAGGACAGGCGCGGGTCTTCGGGCGTGAGCACTTCGATGCCCGGCAGCTTTCGCGCAGGCGTCAGCCACAGGTCACGCAGGTAACGCAGGCGCGCGCCCTTCACTGGCCAGCCGCCCAACGCCTGGTGTTCGGCAAACACTGTGGGCAGGCTCATCAACGCGGGGACGTTGGGGGTGCCGTAGGGGCTCAGGCAGCGGATGTCGTCGGCTGGATAGCTGGGGTTGCCCATGTCCGGCGAGAAATCGGCGAGGCGCTCGCGGCGAACGTGAATGACCCCCAGGCTGAGCGGCGCGCCAATCCATTTCTGCAGGTTGAAGCCCGCCAGCTCGATGCCCAGGTCGTGCAGATCGACCTCCATCTGACCGAGCGAATGGGCACCGTCCAGAATCACGTCGATGCCGTGGGCACGGGCCTGGGCGGCAATGGCCTTGATCGGCATGACCAGCCCGGTACGGTGGGTGACGTGGGTCAACGCCATGAGCTTGAGCCGCGGATGGGTGGCGAAGGCCTGGCGGTAGGTCTGGAGCAAAGCCTCGTAGCTGGCGGGGTGCTCGTGGACCAGACGTACCAGCTCGACACCGCGGGCCTGTTGCAGCCAGTCGAAGGCACCCTGCACCGAGCCGTAGTCCAGGTCGCTGATCAACACCTGATCGCCCGGCTGCAGACGCGTGTAGTTGCGGATCAGCGAATACAGGGCCTCGGATGCGCTGCGGGCGAAGGTCAGCTCACCTGCGGGCACGCCCATCAGGTCGGCAAGCTGCTGGCGGATGGCGTCGGCCTCATGCTTGTCGAAGTGCTGGCGCACGTGCACCGAGTTGCTGCGATTGACATGGCGGATCGCGTCTTCATAGGCGCTCACCACGCCTTCGCTCATGCGACCGAAATAACCGCCGTCGAGGTTGATCGGCCCGTCGTCGCGTGGGTAGCGTGCAGCAACGTCCGTCCAGAAGGTTTCATCCATGGCCAATTCGGCAGGGCTTTGCGTTACGCGGGGCATGACAGCACGCTCTTGAGGGGAAGACACCGAGCATCGCTTTGCCGGACGTGGGATGCAAGGGGCAACGCCGGTCGTCGCTGACATGAACAGAGCGCCCCTGGTTATTTGACCATTCGTTCAACAATCCCTAGGGTAGCCAGCTTCATTTTTGTCCGAGATGCTCATGACCACCCGTTCCAAGCTTCCGCCGACCGTCTACCTGTTGGGGTTGACGATTTTCTCGCTGGTGACCGCCGAGTTCATGGTAGCCGGGATGATGCCCGCGCTGGCCGCCGCGTTCTCCGTGAGCCTGGCCCAGGTCGGCAACCTGATTGCCCTGTATGCGCTGGGCATGGCCCTGGGCGGGCCACCGGTCACGGTGCTGCTGCTGTCGCGCGGGATCAGCAATCAACGGGCGCTGGTCGGTCTGCTGGCGGTGTACGTGCTGGCCGGGGCGCTGGCCGCCGCCGCGCCCACCTACACGGTACTGGCCTTGGCACGCATCGTCATGGGCGTGTCCAGCGCCGCCTGCATCGGCCTGTGCATGACCCTGTGCGCCGGGCTGGTCAGCCTGCAGGACCGCGGCCGGGCCATTTCGGTGGTGCTGGCCGGGCTGATGCTGTCGCCCGTGGCCGGCGTGCCGGCGACCGCCTGGGTCGAACATCACTATGGCTGGCGGGCCAGTGCCTGGTTGGTGGTGGCGCTGGCCTCGCTGTGCACGGTGCTGGTCGCCACGCGCCTGCCGCGCGCCGAGGCCGGCGACGAGCCGTCGCTGGGCAGACAGTGGATCAGCCTGAAGAACCGCAGCCTGTGGGGTGCCTACATCACCAGCGGCCTGATCATCGGCGCGACCTTCGCTGCGTTCAGTTATTGCACGCCGATCCTGATCGAGGAAGTCGGCGTGGCTCCTGCCCAGGTGGCGCCGTTGCTGGCGTTGTACGGCGTGGCCAACGTGCTGGGCAACATGGTGGTGGGCCGGATCGCCGATCGGCATACCTTCGCCGCCCTGGGTTGGGGCCTGGCCTTGCTGGTGCTGGCGCTGGGCGGATTCGCCCTCGCCGGTCAGGTGTTCTGGCTGAACCTAGGCTGCTTCCTCACCGTTGGCCTGACCGGGGTCGCGCTGAACCCGGCCATGGTCGCGCGGGTGATGAAGGCCGCCGAGCCCGGCGCACTGGTCAACACCCTGCACACCTCGGTGATCACCGCCGGGCTGGCCCTAGGCAGTTGGGCCGGTGGTGCAGTGATCGATGCCGGTCTGGGGCTGCGCGCCCCGTTGTGGCTGGGCGCCGGCATGGCGCTGCTGGGCCTGCTCAGTCTGCTGCGGCCCTGGTACAACGCCACCGCGCCCGCCGCCGCAGCACGCTGACACCGGCGCAGCCTACAGCGGTTTGGCCAGTACTCCGGAGGGGGCATGGTCGGCCGCCGACGCTGGGTCGGTCTGATCCAGCTCTCGTGACACCGAAAGCCGCTCCTCGGCGATGCGCTGGACCAGATTCAGCGCGCGCTCGGCACTGCCCAGCAAGGCCAGGATGGCGCCGCGTTCGTCCCAGCCCAGGTTCTGCTCGGGCTGCAGGCAGCGCTCGCGCAGGGCCAGCAGGTCCCTGGCATGGGCGTTCGGCAGGTAGGCGCCCTGTGGTCCCTTGCGCACGGCCGGCTCGACGATATCGAGAATGGCGTCGACGATCTTCCGTGCATTGGCGCAAAACACCTGACGCTCGATGCGGCGGGCGATCTGCGACAGGGTCCGGGTCAGGCTTGCGCTGAAGTCTTCTTCCTCGATGAGGCTGGCGAGCAGATTGGTCTGCCGCGCCGTGACATCGTTCTTGAACATCTGCGCGGTGTAGCCGCGAATCTCCTGGCTCAGGGTGTCCAGCGCGTGCTCATGTTCCGCGGCGTTCTTCAGCGCCCGGGATTGGCCGCGCGCCGCGTCCAGCAGCAGGCCCATGCCCTGGCTGTAGCGGGTCAGTTCCTGGCTGACGGCGGCCACACCGGTGTTCACATTGGCCAGCGCGGCACGGTCGAGATGACGCGGTACGGCATAGTCCTCCGCGTCGCTGCGGCTGGCGCCGATGCGTGAAAGCACACGCTCGAACACGCCGATGAAGGGAAACATCAGCGCCGTGTTGAAGATATTGAAGCCGATGGAGTAAAGCCCCACCGCCACGGGCACCATCGGGAAGCTTTCCTTGCCATCGACCGTACTGGTACGGGTCACGTCCATGCCGAACAGGCCCATGGTCCCTTGCAGGATGTCCATGGACACAAAGAACAGCGGAAACATCACGGCAACGCCGATGAAGTTGAAGGCGATATGGGCATAGGCCGCGCGCTTGGCGTTCTTCGACAGGTTGAGCGAGGCCAGCCATGAGGTGACGGTGGTGCCCAGGTCAGCGCCCAGGGAAAACGCCACTGCCGTCTGCCAATCCAGAATGCCGGCAGCCCCCAGGCCCATGACGATGCCGATGGTGGCCGACGAGGAATGGATCATGGCGGTGATGCCGGCGGCGGTCAGCACGCAGATCGCCAGGCCGGTGTAGCTGTCGGCGCGCAATCCGGAGATGACCGACATCACTTCCGGCAAGTCGCGCAGGGGCTTGAGCCCGCCGGTCAACAGGTTCAGGCCGTAGAAGATCAACGAGAAACCGATGATGGCAATGGCCAGATGGCGGGTCTTTTCGTTCTTGCTGAAGACATAGACCAGGGCGAACAGCCCGGCGAAGATCAGTCCCAGTGGCCCCAGCGGCATGGCGATCAAGCCGTTGCCCAGGGTGGTGCCGATGTTGGCACCCATGATCACGCTGATGGCCGGCCGCAGCCCGACCACGCCGGCGTTGACCAGCCCGACCGTCATGACGGTCATGGCCGTGCTGGATTGCAGCACGCCGGTGATCACGGTTCCGGCGGCCAGGCCCTTGGCGGGCGTGCCGGCCAGCTTGGCCAGCCAGGCGCGCATGCGGTTGGCCGCCAGGTTGTTGATGCCGTCGGACATGAATTCCAGCCCGAGCATGAAAATGCCCAGGCCACCGATGACAGGGACCAGCAGGTCTTTGAAGATATCGATTTCCATGGCGGCTCTTTGCGGTAGGGAGGATGGCCGGCGCGCCCGGGGTGTGATCCTCGAAGCTAGACATGAAATGTGACATATGGGTGACGCGCGGCCGTCGTTGCTCATTGCTGCGACCATCGGTGTAGTGGCCGAGTGCGGGGACGCCGCAAGGAAACCGATCCACCGTATGCACCGTGACGCGGCTCGCGCCGCTGCTCCAACGGATCGCGTTCCCCGTGACGCGGCTTGCGCCGCTGCTACAGAGGCTTGCGAGCCGCGTCCGGGGACGACGCGGAGGGGGTGGGGCACTGCATTCGCAGTGACGCGGTTGCAGGACATTTTTCCCGGGGTGGACGACGCGCGTAGGAAATTTCTGACACAATAGTGCAAACGATTCGCATTATCTTGTCTAGCCAGGAAGCTTTTCATGTCTCGCATGTCCCGTTCGCCGCTCCCCTACCCTCCGCAAAACCTGCTGGCCCTGGCCATCTGCATGGCAACGATCACGCCAGCCCTGGCCGACGACAGCACCGCAAGCCAGCAGCAGGCGGCGCCTGGAGTCATCGAACTGGGTGCTAGCGAGATCACCTCGAACGCATTCCAGCTGGGCAGCTACACCGAGGGCTCCCAGTCCTACACCACCGGCAGCATGGCGACGGCTACCAAACTGCCGCTGAGCCTGCGTGAAACGCCCCAGGCGGTGACCGTGATCACCCGCCAGCGCATGGACGACCAGGCCATGACCAGCATCAACGATGCGGTGCGCGCCACCCCTGGCCTGTTCCTCAGCTATGCCAACGGTCCCGGTCGCCAGGCCTATACAGCACGCGGTTTCGACATCGACAACCTGATGTACGACGGCATCCCCAGCGGCTACTCGGGCGTCACCATCGGCGCCCAGCCCAACCTGGCGATGTTCGATCGGGTCGAGGTGGTGCGTGGTGCGACGGGCCTGGTCACCGGTGCCGGCAACCCCTCGGCGGCCATCAACCTGGTGCGCAAACGCCCGCTCGCCGAACAGAAGGTCACCCTGACCGGCGCCGCGGGCAGCCACGACGACTACCGTGGCGAAATCGACGCTTCCAGCCCGCTCAACCCGGCGGGTACCCTGCGCGGCCGGGTAGTGGCGTCCTACCGCGATGCCAACAGCTTCATCGATGGTGTGGAAGAGGACCATGGCCTGTTCTACGCGGTGACCGAAGCGGACCTGAGCGAAGACACCCTGCTGACAGTGGGTTTCTCTCACCAGAAGGACAAGACCAATTACTTCTGGGGTTCATCGATGATCGGCCAGGACGGCCATCACCTGGACCTGCCGCGCTCGTACAACCCGGGCACCAAATGGGAGAACAAGGACCAGGAAATCAACACCGTGTTCGCGGAAGTACGCCAGCGCCTGGCCAACGACTGGAACCTGCAGGTCAACGCCAACTACGCCGAGCAGAACGGCTTGTTCTCGGGCTCTTATCAATCGCGCTGGTTCGAAAATACCCTGGCACGTACCGTGTACCAGTCGGCACACGATGAAAACCAGGCTGGCCTCGATGCCTTCGTCAGCGGTCCGTTCCAGGCGTTCGGACGCACTCACGAACTGGTGGTCGGCGCCAGCAGGCGCATCTACGACATGACCACGCACAACTACGATCCCTACGACACCAACTGGCCGATCAACGCCGGCAAGCCGAACTTCACCCATACCGACAACGACCGCGAAGTCACCACCCAGGATGGCCTGTACATGACCACACGCCTGAGCCTGGCCGACCCGCTGAAGCTGATTCTCGGTGGCCGCCTGGACTGGTACGACTATGACAACCGCGATGGCGAAGGCGACTACAAGGTCACCCGCAATGTCACCCGTTACGCCGGGCTGATCTTTGATCTGGACGACCACCATTCGCTGTATGCCAGCTACAGCGACATCTTTACCCCGCAAAGCGCCCAGGACACCAGCGGCACGCCGGTGCGGCCGATTCAGGGCAAGAACTACGAGATCGGCATCAAGGGCGAGTATTTCGATGGCGCGCTGAATGCCAGCCTGGCGCTGTTTCGGGTCGATCAGGAAAACCGCGCGGTGCAGATCTTCGTCGAGAACTGCCCGCAGCTCAGTTGCTACGAAGCGTCGGGCGAAGTGCGCAGCCAGGGCATCGACTTCGAGCTGCAGGGGGCGCTGACCGAGAACTGGCAGGTGGGCGGTGGCTACACCTACGCGCGGGTGCACACGCTCAAGGACAGCGCCAACCCACAGAACGAAAACCAGCGCTACGACACCGACATTCCCGAGCACCTGTTCAAGGTCACCACCACCTACCGCTTCCAGGGCCCGCTGGAGAAACTGCGCGTGGGCGGTACCCTGTCCTGGCAGAGCCGCCTGTACAACGATGTCGACCTGGCCGATGGCGGCAGCTACCGCCTGGAACAGGGCAGCTATGCCGTCACCGACCTGATGGCCGGCTATCAGGTGAGCCGCAACCTGGACCTGCAGATCAACGCCAACAACGTGTTCGACCGCAAGTACTACAACGCCATCGCTACCTCGACCAGCTATGGCGGCGACAGCTACGGCAACCCGCGCAACCTGATGCTGACGGCCAAGTACAGCTTCTGATCGGCAGCCGCGAGCGGGTCGATGGGCCGTACTGGTATCATCGACCCACTTCTCCCCTGGGCCACGCCATGAATCGTCGCAAGAAGATCAAACAGCTGTTGCAAGCACATGCCAAGAAGGCCAGCGCCAAGCTGGCGCCGCAGAGCAAGGACCGTTACATCAGCAAGGCGGACCGGGCGAAGCTGGCGCTCGAGGCCGACAGCGCAAGTCACGCTGTCGATCAGGCCTGAAGCGGGTCGAGCCTGGGCTTCAGAGGTAGTGCAGCGGCAAAATCTGGTCGCGCGTCAGCGGCGCCAGTTCGAGCTTGGCCACCGTTGTGGCATCAACCCACAGCGCTTCTTCGATTTCCGCAGCGGGGCTGACCTGGGCCTTGATGCGTACTTGAAAAAGCTCGCAATGCACTTCATGGCCGGGCTCGTTGGCGGCCACGGCTGTGTAGGTACCCAGAAATCTGGCCTCGGCGGGATCCACCGCGATGCCCAACTCCTCCTCCAACTCACGAACCAGTGCCTGGGCAGGCTGCTCGCCCGATTCGATCTTGCCGCCTGGCTGCATGAAGGCGCTCGTGTTGCGCTTGCGCACCAGCAACGTTTGCCCTTGCTCGTTGAGCAGCAGTGCGGCAGCGATATGGATGGTGGCGGCCATGGCGTCTCTCCTGAAAAAAGGTGGGCACCATGGCACGCCGTGCATGAGCTGGCAATTGCCACTGGAGAACGTTTGGGGGTGGTTCTCGGTCCTATCGGTAAGATCTTCTGGCAGGGCGGTGGACCATGGCGTTGATACCCGATCTATCCGGCAGTGCGTCTGTACTGGTCTGTGGCGCCAGCCAAGGCATCGGCCTGGCGTTGTGCGAGCAGTTGTTGCAGCGTGAGGATGTCGCCCAAGTGTTTGCGGTTTCTCGGCAAGCCACGACCAGCGCCGAGCTGGCGGCGTCGGCTGAGCGCCATGGACCTCGTCTGGTCAGCCTCGATTGCGATGCGCGCGATGAGCAGGCCCTGCAGCGGCTGGCCGATGCGGTGGCGGCCGATTGCGCTCATCTGCATCTGGTGATCAGCACGCTGGGGATTCTGCATCAGGACGGCGCGCGGCCGGAAAAAGGGCTGGCCCAGCTGGATCTGAGCAGCCTGCAGGCCAGCTTCGCCACCAATGCCTTTGCCCCGATCCTGCTGCTCAAGCATCTGCTGCCCTTGTTGCGCAAACAGCCCGCCACCTTCGCCGCGCTGTCGGCCAGGGTCGGTTCGATCGGCGACAACCGCCTGGGTGGCTGGTACAGCTATCGCGCCAGCAAGGCGGCACTCAACCAGCTGTTGCGCACGGCCAGCATCGAGCTCAAGCGTTTGAATCCTGCGGCCACAGTGTTGGCTTTGCACCCAGGCACCACCGACACCCGGCTCTCGCAGCCCTTCCAGGCCAACGTCCCGGCGGGCAAATTGTTCGACCCCGATTTCGCCGCCCGTTGCCTGCTCGAATTGATCGGCCAGCACGGACCGGTGCAAACCGGCAGCTTCTGGGCCTGGGATGGGCAGCCCATACCGTGGTGAATCTGACGCGCCGCATTCGCGCTGCCGCGACAAAACACCATATTCTCCTGTAGCAGCGGCGCGAGCCGCGTCCGGGACCACCGCAGAGCAACTGACGCACCGCATGCGCAGTGACGCGGCTTGCACCGCTGCTACAGGGGGTTGAGGGATTCGATCCATTGGATGTGTCGGGCGAGCTCGAGGCGCTTGCCGTCGAGTCCGCTTTGGCGAGCGTGGGCCAGGCGTTCGAGGGTGCGACGCTTGAGGTGCAGCAGGCGCTGCCATTTGTCTAGGAACGCCGGAGTACGCTGGCGCAGCTGCAAGGGTCCGAAAAACAGCTCCTGGGGGCTGTAGGTCACCGGTTGGCCGTGATCGGCCACGATGATCTCGTAGTCGAAGCGGTTTTCCCGCAGCACTTCTTCATGCCGGATGCGATAACCATTGTCCATCAGCCACTGGCGCAGATCGCATTCGCCGCCATTGGGCTGCAGGATCAATCGCTCGCCACGGGTCAAATGCGCCCTGCCCGCCTGCAGAATGTCGCGGATGGTTTCCCCGCCCATGCCGCACAGGCTGACCGCCGTGATCCGATCGCACGCTTGAATCGCCGCCAGCCCGTCGGCCTGACGCACGCTGATACAGTGCTCCAGCCCGCTCTCGCGGACGCTGCGCCGGGCCGCCAGAAACGGCGTCTGGGCGACCTCACCGGCAACGGCCTGGGGGATGACACCACGCAGGACCAGCGCCACCGGCAGGTAGGCGTGATCCGAACCGATGTCAGCCAGGTGCGCGCCGACGGGGACCTGGGCGGCCACGCGCTCCAGACGATGGGACAAGCTGTGCGGATTCACGAGTGATCGGTTCTCTGGGTCGGGCGCGCATTCTGGCGAGCGCGCCCGTGCATTTCAACTCATCCGGCAGGTTCCGCAGCAACCTGTGCCGCCAACAGCCGGACGATCCACTCACGGCTGTGGACCAGAGCCCTGTCGGCCATGGGTGTGGGAAAGTGGATGAAACCGTGGGGCGACACCGGCAACAGGCGCAGGTCCACTGGAGCCACCTTGCCCCAGCGTTCGGCCATCAACAGGGTGTCATCGCGCAGCGGATCCAGCTCCCCGACGAACATCAGCGCGGGGGGCAGGCCTTCCAGGTCACCGTACAGGGGCGATACCACCGGCTGCCGTCGTTGCTGATCGTCCAGGTCCGGGGTCAGCAGACGCAACGCCTCGACCATGCCCGGACCGTCCAGCACCAGCGTGTCGGGCCCTGCGTTGCGCACGCTGGGGGTGCCGGTCAGGTCGAAGACACCGTAATACAACAGCGCACCGCACACGCGCTGCAGCAACGCGGGCCATTGCTTGAGCTGCAACAGAGTGGCAGCGGCCAGATGCCCACCGGCGGACTCGCCGACGACGATCACCGGCAGGTCGGCAAACTCGGGAAAGCCATCGCCCAACACGCAGCGCGCGGCCACCAGGCAGTCGTCGAGCAGGCCTTGCAGGGGCGTCGAGACAGCCAGGCGATAGTCGACCGAAACCACGGCGACATCACAGGCCTGCACTAGGGCGATGTTGAGGTCATCGTTCATCTGGGCATTGCCGATGACCCAGCCGCCGCCGTGGAAATCCAGCACCAGACCCTTGGGCGGCCGGGATGGCCGCAGGATGCGCACCTTCACCGGGCGGGCGCCGGGCAGGCGCAGCAGGCGCTCTTCGATGGCCACACCATGGCGCACGGGCTTGAGCGAGCTGGCTAGTTGCCCTGCACGGAGCAGGGTCTGGATCAGCATCGGGGTAACGCGGTTGCGAATGCGGAACCGCGGCAGGCGGCTCAGGGTCTTGTTGAAGCGCTCGGCCTGCGCGATCTGCGCTGCATCGAACGGCCAGCTTTGCTCGGTCTCCACCAGGGGTGTCCTCATACATGAGTAGATGTCAGATAGGAGGGTCTGCGCGTGGTGCGGTTCCCCCATGAGCAGATAACGCGATTAGCGACTATGCTGGCCCTCTTGGTGCCCGTCACCGAATACCGTCGGATCGTTGCAATGGATCATCTGAACCGCTTGCGCGGGTCGCTGTTCAAGTCGGTCTGCGCCCTTTTGCTGTATAGCTTGCTCGACACAGTCGCCTGGGCAGCGAGCCCGCGTGCCTTCGATCTGTACATGCCCGAGGCGCCGCCGCTGAGCATGGCCGGCGTCGCAGGCCAGCAAGGCATCGTGGCCGATGCCGCCGGGCAGGCCATGGTGCTGGCGGGCTATCGAATGAACACCCATATACTGCCCTGGCTCAGGGCGCAACGCACGGTGCAGCAAGGCCAGAACATGCTCATCGTGCCTCTGTCGCGCACCCCTGACAGGGAAGCGGCCTACACCTGGATTGCGCCAATCATGAGTATGGACCGGGCGTTTTTCAGCCTCGACCAGCGCGTCGAAAGCTTCGCCCAGGCGCGTCGCACCTATCATCGCATTGCGGTGGGCATGGGCAGTGCGCAGGAACGCAAGCTGTATGACGAAGGATTCGATGCTTCGCAGATCTACCCGCTGCGTATCGGTGAGAATCCGGCGCAGATGCTGCTGCTGGGGCGCGTCGATGCCTGGTTCAATGGGGTGCCCGAGTCGAAATACATCTGGCGGCAGGTGTCCGAACGGCCGTTGCTGATGAGCCCGGTGCTGATGACGTCGGATCTGTATCTGGCCTGTTCGAAGAGCTGTTCGCCGCAGATGGTGCGCAGTCTGCGCGAAGCGGTGCAAACCCTGCATCGCGACGGTTCGATAAAGCGGTTGGTGGAGCGATACCTGACCGCCCCGCTTTGAGCACGGTGGCGCTGCCGAACGCGGTGGGCCAGAGCCAACGTGGCATTCCCGGACGCGGCTCGCGCCGCTGCTACAGGGACCGTGCAAGCCGCGTCGGCGGTACACGCGGTGGATCAGGGTGAACGCGGTGTTTCCGGACGCGGCTTGCGCCGCTGCTACAGCGGCCGTGCATGCCGCGTTGGCGGTGCAGGCAGGTGGCAAATCCGGCTTGCGCCACCCGTGTAGCAGCGGTGCAAGCCGCGTCGGCGGTACACGCGGTGGATCAGGGTGAACGCGGTGTTTCCGGACGCGGCTTGCGCCGCTGCTACAGCGGCCGTGCATGCCGCGTTGGCGGTGCAGGCAGGTGGCAAATCCGGCTTGCACCACCCGTGTGTGGCGCTCCCGGACGCGGCTCGCGCCGCTGCTACAGGGGCCGTGCATGCCGTGTTGGCGGTGCAGGCAGGTGGCAAATCCGGCTCGCGCCACCCGTGTAGCAGCGGTGCAAGCCGCGTCGGCGGTGCACGCGGTCGGTCAGGCCTGGGCGCGGGCGCTGTGGAGTTTCTTGTAGCTGTCGATCAGGCGTAGATGACGATCCAGGCCTTCGAGCTTCATGCTCGTGGGCGTCAAGCCATGGAAGCGCACGCTGCCGTCTACCGAGCCCAGCGCTGCATCCATCCGCGCATCGCCGAACATGCGGCGGAAATTGACCTCGTAGTCGGCCATGTCCAGGTCGCTGTCCAGCTCCACCTCGAGCACCACGTTCAAGGCCTGGAAAAACAGCACACGGTCCAGGGTATTGGCGTTGTATTGCAGGAACATCTCGACCAGCTCCTTGGCGTCGTCGAAGCGCTCCAGCACCAGCTGGATCAGCACCTTCAACTCCAGAATGGTCAACTGCCCCCACACCGTGTTCTCGTCGAACTCGATGCCGATCAACGTGCGGATATCGGTGTAGTCGTCCAGCTCCGACTCCTCCAGGCGTTGCAACAGATCGCCCAGTGCATCGTCATCCAGACGATGCAGATTGAGAATGTCTTCGCGGAAAAACAGCGCCTTGTTGGTGTTGTCCCAGATCAGGTCTTCGATCGGATAGATCTCCGAGTACCCCGGCACCAGAATCCGGCACGCCTTGGCGCCCAGGTGCTCGTAGACCGCCATGTACACCTGCTTGCCCATCCCGTCGAGGATGGCGAACAGCGTCGCCGCTTCCGCGGCATTGGCGTTGTCGCCCTGAGCGGTGAAGTCCCAATCGGCAAAGGCGAAGTCGGCCTTGGCACTGAAGAAACGCCACGACACCACGCCGCTGGAATCGATGAAGTGCTCGACGAAGTTGTTCGGCTCCATCAGGGCATGGCTTTCGAAGGTCGGTTGCGGCAAGTCGTTGAGCCCCTCGAAACTGCGGCCCTGCAGCAGCTCGGTGAGGCTGCGCTCCAGCGCCACTTCCAGGCTTGGATGGGCGCCGAACGACGCGAACACGCCGCCGGTTCGCGGGTTCATCAAGGTCACGCACATCACCGGGAAGCGCCCGCCCAGGGAGGCGTCCTTGACCAGTACCGGAAAGCCCTGCTCTTCCAGCCCCTGGATGCCTGCCACGATGCCAGGATAGCGCGCCAGTACCACGGCCGGAACGTCGGGCAGCGCCAGTTCGCCTTCGAGAATCTCGCGCTTGACCGCGCGTTCGAAGATCTCCGACAGGCACTGCACCTGAGCTTCGGCCAGGGTATTGCCGGCACTCATGCCGTTGCTCAGGTACAGGTTCTCGATCAGGTTGGACGGGAAATACACCGTCTCGCCATCCGACTGACGCACGAAGGGCAGCGAGCAGATGCCGCGCTCGATGTTGCCCGAGTTGGTGTCGTACAGATGGGAGCCACGCAGTTCACCGTCCGGGTTGTAGATCGCCAGGCAGTGGGCATCGAGGATCTCGCTGGGCAAGGCATCCCTGCGGCCTGGCTGGAACCAGCGCTCGTCGGGGTAATGGACGAAGTCGGCCTGGGCGATGTCCTCGCCCCAGAACTGGTCGTTGTAGAAGAAGTTGCAGTTCAGGCGCTCGATGAACTCACCCAGTGCCGAAGCCAGCGCGCTTTCCTTGGTCGCCCCTTTGCCGTTGGTGAAGCACATCGGCGAGTAGGCATCGCGGATGTGCAGCGACCAGACGTTGGGCACGATGTTGCGCCACGAGGCGATCTCGATCTTCATGCCCAGCCCGGCGAGGATGCCGGACATGTTGGCGATGGTCTGTTCCAGCGGCAGGTCCTTGCCCAGCACATAGGTGCTGGCGCCCGCCTGCTGGGTCGGCATCAACAGGGCTTGGGCATCGGCGTCGAGGTTGTCGACTTCTTCGATGATGAAGTCCGGCCCGGTCTGCACCACCTTCTTCACGGTGCAGCGGTCGATGGAGCGCAGGATGCCCTGGCGGTCCTTGGCGGACATGTCCGCCGGCAGCTCGACCTGAATCTTGAAAATCTGGTTGTAGCGGTTTTCCGGGTCGACGATGTTGTTCTGCGACAGGCGAATGTTGTCGGTGGGAATGTTGCGCGTGTTGCAGTACAGCTTGACGAAGTACGCCGCGCACAACGCCGACGATGCCAGGAAATAGTCGAAAGGCCCCGGCGCCGAGCCGTCGCCCTTGTAGCGAATGGGTTGGTCGGCCACCACCGTGAAATCGTCGAACTTGGCTTCAAGTCGAAGGTTGTCGAGAAAATTGACCTTGATTTCCATGGGGGAGCACCTGATGCAAGCAAAAACGAATGGCGCGCATTATCCGGTTTTTTCACCTGTGCGTCTTGGGCGATCACCGGCGGCGGTGGACGGGCTGGCGAACGGACCGCTGCGGCGATACTAAATCGCCGCCACCAGTGAATTTTTTGGTGTCAATTTGTATCTCATGGGGACAAGCCGCTTTGACACAAAGAGAAACATCGATGAAATCTCGTAGAAAAAAAGTCAACCCGATCGGGTTGAACGACATCACCATCGTCGACGACGTCAAGATGCGCAAGGCGATCACCGCCGCCGCGCTTGGCAACGCCATGGAGTGGTTCGACTTCGGCGTCTACGGCTTCGTGGCCTACGCGCTGGGCAAGGTGTTCTTCCCGGGTGCCGATCCCAGCGTACAGATGATCGCGGCCCTGGCCACCTTCTCCGTGCCTTTCCTGATTCGCCCCCTGGGTGGCCTGTTCTTCGGCGCACTGGGCGACAAATACGGCCGACAGAAAGTCCTCGCCGCAACCATCGTGATCATGTCGCTGAGCACCTTCGCGATCGGCTTGATTCCGTCCTACGACTCCATCGGAATCTGGGCCCCGATCCTCTTGCTGCTGGCGAAGATGGCCCAGGGCTTCTCGGTGGGCGGCGAGTACACCGGCGCTTCGATCTTCGTCGCCGAGTACGCCCCGGACCGCAAGCGCGGCTTCCTCGGCAGCTGGCTGGACTTCGGTTCGATAGCCGGTTTCGTGCTCGGCGCCGGCGTGGTGGTCGGGATCTCCGCCGTGATCGGCGAGGAGAAGTTCCTCGACTGGGGCTGGCGTTTGCCGTTCTTCCTGGCCTTGCCGCTGGGCATGATCGGCCTGTACCTGCGCCATGCGCTGGAAGAAACGCCAGCGTTCCAGCAGCACGTCGACAAGCTCGAACAGGGCGATCGCGAAGGCCTGGCCGGTGGCCCGAAGGTTTCGTTCAAAGAGGTGGCGACCAAGCACTGGCGCAGCCTGCTGACCTGCATCGGCATCGTGGCGGTGACCAACGTCACCTACTACATGCTGCTCACCTACATGCCCAGCTACCTGTCGCACAACCTGCATTACAGCGAAAGCCATGGTGTGCTGATCATCATCGCGATCATGGTCGGCATGCTGTTCGCGCAGCCGGCAATCGGTTATGCCAGCGACAAGTTCGGCCGCAAGCCCTTCATTCTGTTCGGCAGTATCGGCCTGTTCTTCCTGGCCATTCCGGCCTTCATGCTGATCAACAGCGGCAAGATCGGCCTGATCTTCGCCGGCCTGCTGATGCTGGCCGTGGTGCTGAACTTCTTCATCGGCGTGATGGCCTCGACGCTGCCGGCGATGTTCCCCACGCACATTCGCTACAGCGCCCTGGCCAGCGCCTTCAACGTCTCGGTATTGATCGCCGGCCTGACGCCGACAGCGGTCGCCTGGCTGGTGGAAAGCACCGACGACCTGTACATGCCCGCGTACTACCTGATGGTGTTCGCCGTGATCGGATTCGTCACTGCCATCACCATGAAAGAGACCGCCAACCGGCCGCTGCGCGGTGCGGCACCAGCGGCTTCGGACATCGAAGAAGCCCGTGAGCTGCTGGTCGAACACCACGACAACATCGAGCAGAAAATCGAAGACATCGACACGCAGATCGCCGAGCTGGAAGCCAAGCGCAAGTCCCTGGTGGAACAGCATCCGCGCATCAACTAAGCCTCGACCTGGCCTGGCTGCGAACCGCGCCCGCGGTTTTCAGCCTCTGGCCAGGCGCTCGCGCAGGTAGTCGACCACGGCGGCCTGGTCGCCAGCAAATTCGATCCGCGACGCCTTGCTTTCACGCTGATAGGCGTACATCGGATCGTAGTACTCGTGCAGCAACCCTTCGATCCACCCGCGATGCAGATCGACCTGACCACTGCGCTGCTGTTCGTCCAGCGCGGCCTGCATCAGGCCCTGCAGACGCTGATGCCGCTCGCCGCCCAGGCGCTTGTAGATCCGATCCAGGCTTTGCAACAGACGCTCGGCAAACAGCTCATGGCCCTGCTCGCCATGCAGGCTGACGAACTCCGCGCACAAGTCCACCACGTAGTCACGCAGAATGCGCTCGACCCGGTTGTCGAAGCTGTCTTCCAGCCACACCAGAGGATAACCCTGCATGCCCTGATGCAGGGACAACGGCACGTTGCAACTGCCGACCAGACGGCTTTCGTCTTCGAGCACGAACTGCTCGATGCCAGCGGCGCGCTTTTTCAGCACGTCGATGGCCAGGCGGTTCTCGAAATCGATCTGCGCCGGCTGCCCGGTCGCGCGCTTGCCGAAGCTGGAGCCGCGGTGGTTGGCATGCCCTTCCAGGTCCAGGGCATTGCTCAACTGCGCCAGTACGTCGGTCTTGCCGGTGCCGGTCATGCCGCCCAGCACCACGAACCGGCATTGCTCCACCGCCTGTTCGAGGGTGTCGAGCAGGAAGCTGCGCATGGCCTTGTAGCCGCCCAGCACTCGCGGGTAGTCGATCCCGGCTTCGTGCAGCCAGCGTTGCACGGTCTGCGAACGCAGGCCGCCGCGGAAGCAATACAGGTAGCCGTTTGGATTGGCCTTGGCGAACGCCGCCCAGGCCGCGATCCGGCGTTCCTTGATGTCGCCTGACACCAGGCGGTGGCCCAGGGCGATGGCGGCCTCCTGGCCGTGCTGCTTGTAGCAGGTACCGACCTTCTGCCGTTCCAGGTCGTCCATCAGCGGCAGGTTGTGCACACCGGGGAAGGCGCCCTTGTCGAACTCCACCGGCGCGCGGGCGTCCATCATCGGCACATCGCCCAGGAACAACGCGCGGTAGTCGCTGCTGTTGTCACGCATCAGATCACCTCGACCGCATGGGGCAGACGTTCGATCAAACGGCCGATGGGTGCCAGCTGCAGGCCCAGTTCCGCGGCCAGGGCAACGAACTCGGCTTCACCGGCGGCGCTGACCGCGACCAGCAAGCCGCCGCTGGTCTGCGGGTCGCAGAGCAGGTCACGCTGCTCATCGGTCAGGGCAGCGATGCGATCGCCGTAGCTTTCAAAATTGCGTTGGGTGCCGCCGGGCACGCAGCCCTCGCGCAGGTAGTGATCGATGCCCGGCAGGCGCGGCACGGCGGCGTAGTCCAGGCGTGCGGTCAGTTGCGCGCCATCGGCCATCTCGACCAGGTGCCCGAGCAGTCCGAAACCGGTGACGTCGGTCATGGCGCTGACCCCGGCCAGTTTGCCGAAGCGACTGCCGGGCTTGTTCAGGGTGCACATCCAGTCGCGGGCCACGCCGACGTCTTCGTCGCGCAGCCTGGATTTCTTCTCGGCGGTGGTGAGGATGCCGATGCCCAGCGGCTTGGTCAGGTACAGGCGGTCGCCGACCTGGGCGGTGTCGTTGCGCTTCATGTGGCGCTTGTCGACCAGGCCGGTCACCGCAAGGCCGAAGATGGGTTCGGGGGCGTCGATCGAATGCCCGCCGGCCAACGGAATGCCGGCGGCGTCGCACACCGCACGGCCGCCGCGGATCACTTCGCGAGCCACTTCCGGGGGCAGCAGATTGACCGGCCAGCCGAGAATGGCGATGGCCATCAACGGATCTCCGCCCATGGCGTAGATGTCGCTGATCGCGTTGGTGGCCGCAATGCGCCCGAAATCGAACGGGTCATCGACGATGGGCATGAAGAAATCGGTGGTGGACACCACCCCGCGTTCCTCGTCGATCGCGTACACCGCAGCGTCGTCGCGTGAGGCATTGCCGACCCACAGTCTGGGGTCCAGGTTCTGCGCGCCGCTGCCGGCCAGGATCACTTCCAGGACCTTGGGCGAGATCTTGCAGCCGCAGCCGGCACCATGGCTGTATTGGGTCAAACGGATGGGCGAATTCATGGCAGCCTTCTCGAGGTCCGGGAAACAAGCTGCGAAGTCTATCAAAGCTGGCCTTTCCTGCAGTGACTCTTATAATCGCGCCTTTTCTATCCTCGCGTACCGGGCCTGGCCCGCGCGCCTTGCGCCACCTTTCGGAGACCCACCATGTTCAAGCGCTCCCTGTCACTGGTTGCCGGCCTTGCCTTGTGCGCCAGCGCGGTCACCAGCTTCGCCGCCGACGTTCTGCGGGTGTCCGCCATCCCCGACGAGGCACCCACCGAATTGCTGCGCAAGTTCAAGCCGCTGGGTGCGTACCTCGAGCAGCAGACCGGCATGAAGGTGGAATTCGTACCAGTGGCTGACTACCCGGCAGTGGTCGAGGCGCTGGCCACCGATCGTCTGGACATGGCCTGGCTGGGCGGCTTCACCTTCGTCCAGGTCAACCAGAAAACCGGCAACGCCATTCCCCTGGTGCAGCGTGAGCAGGATGCCCAGTTCACCAGCAAATTCATCACCAGCGATCCGAACGTCAAGTCGCTGGCCGACCTCAAGGGCAAGAGCTTCGCCTTCGGCTCGATCTCGTCGACGTCCGGCAGCCTGATGCCGCGCTATTTCATGCTGCAGGACAACATCAAACCTGAGACCTATTTCAGCCGCGTCGCCTACTCGGGCGCCCATGACGCCACCGCAGCGTGGGTGCAGGCAGGCAAGGTCGATGCCGGCGTGCTCAATGCCAGCGTCTGGCAGAAGCTGGTCGACAGCGGCAAGGTCGACACCAACAAGGTCAAGGTGTTTGCCACCACGCCGACCTACTTCGACTACAACTGGACCGTGCGCGGCACCCTCGACCCGGCGCTGGCGGACAAGCTCAAGCAGGCGTTCCTTGCCCTCGACCCGGCCAAGCCCGCGGACAAGGCGATCCTCGACCTGCAGGCAGCCAGCCGCTTCATCCCCACCAAGCCTGAGAACTACAAGGGCATCGAGGACGCCGCCCGCGCTGCCGATCTGTTGAAATGACCCTGCGCCTGACGGCCGTCGACCTGCGCCACCGCAACGGGGTGCAGGCTTTGCGCGACGTGCATCTGAACATTGCCGCCGGGGAGCGCGTGGCGATCATCGGTCCGTCGGGCGCCGGCAAGTCCAGCTTGCTGAATGTGCTGGCGACCGCCCTGCAGCCCAGCGCTGGCGAGCTCGCGGTGCTGGGCCCGCAGCCCTGGCAGCTGAGCAGTCGCGCACGACAGCGCCTGCGCGCGCGCATCGGCCTGATCCATCAGGCCCCGCCGCTGCCGCCCCGACAGCGGGTGGTCACGGCGGTGCTGGCCGGCAAGCTGGGGCAATGGGGTCTGGGCAAGAGCCTGCTCAACCTCCTGCATCCGGTGGACATTGCCGGCGCCCGTGCGCTGCTGGCGCGGCTGGACCTGGACGACAAGCTGTTCGCCCAATGCCAGCAGCTGTCGGGCGGCCAATTGCAGCGCGTTGGCATCGCTCGCGCCCTGTATCAACAGCCGGAGTTGTTGCTGGCCGACGAGCCGGTTTCGGCGATGGACCCCAGGCTGGCCCGGCATACCCTGGACCTGCTCTGCCAGCACGCCAGCGAACAGCACGTCACCCTGGTGGCCAGCCTGCACACGGTGGAGCTGGCATTGGCCTGCTTCCCGCGGATCATCGGCGTGCGCGACGGCCGGATCGCCTTCGACCTGAGCGCTGCCGAAGTCACCCCACAGCGCCTGGATGACCTGTATGCCAACGCGCAGCTGAGCCCTGCCCCCACGTCAGCGGACACCGCGACGCCCTGGCTGCCGCGATGCTGAGTCGGCACCACCGCGATCCGGCCGCTCTGCCGCGGCTGCTGCTGGCCGCGCTGGCCGTACTGTTGCTGTGGCCCGGCATCCGTCTGGCCGAGCTGAACCCAGGCGTGCTGTTCGATCCGGCCGTCAGCCGATCCACCGGTGCCTTCCTGGCCGGTTTCTGGCCGCCGGCCCATGACCGGGACTTTCTGGCGCTGCTGTGGGACGCGACCTTGCAGACCTTGGCCATCGCCACCGCGGGCATGTTTCTGGCGCTGGTGCTTGCAGTGCCCGCCAGCCTGCTCGCCAGCCGCGCCTTGTCGCTGTCCGCGGCCAGCATCGGCGCTCGCCCTGGCTGGGCGGGCACTTGCGTGCGCTGGCCGGTGCGTGGCGTGCTGATCTTTCTGCGCAGCGTGCCGGAGATCGTCTGGGCTCTGCTGTTCGTCCGCGCGGTGGGCCTGGGCCCGACCGCCGGTGTGCTGGCGATTGCCATCACTTACGCAGGAATGCTTGGCAAGGTGTATGCCGAGATCTACGAGTCGGTCGACCAACGTCCGGCCCAGGCCCTGATGCGTGCCGGCGCCGGGCGCCTGGCCGCGTTCGCCTATGGCACGCTTCCGGCCGCTGCCGCCGAGCTGATGTCGTACACGGTGTACCGCTGGGAGTGCGCAGTGCGCGCCTCGGTGGTGATGGGCTTCGTCGGTGCGGGTGGGCTGGGTCAACAGATCGACCTGTCGATGCGCATGTTCGCTTCGGCCGAAGTGGCCAGCATCCTGCTGACGTTCATCGTGCTGGTGCTGTTCGCCGACCTGCTCAGCCGGGTGCTGCGAGGGCGTTTCACATGAGGCGCCTGAGCAATGCGGCGCTGGTACTGGCCATCATCCTGACGGTGGTCGCCTCCTTCGCCTATCTGGGCCTGAACCCATTCAACCTGGGCGATGCCGACAGCCTGGGTCACATGGCACGTTACGCGGCGCGCTTCCTGTCTCCGGATTTCACCGCCGCACACCTGTGGGCCGTGGGCCATGCCTCACTGGAGACCCTGGCGATGTCGGCCCTGGGCACCTTGCTGGCCGCAATCGCCGCCTTGCTGCTGGCTATTCCCGCTGCCGGCCGATTGGGCTGGCCCCTGCAGGGCCTGGCCAAGCTGCTGCTCAATGCCTTGCGTGCAGTACCCGAGCTGGTCTGGGCGGTGCTGATGGTGCTGGCCGCCGGGCTCGGACCCAACGCCGGCACCCTGGCGCTGGCCTTGCACACGGCCGGTGTGCTCGGCCGGCTGTTTGCCGAAGCCCTGGAAAACACCCCACCCGAACCTGCCAACGCGATTCGTCTGCAGGGCGGCAACGCCTGGCTGGCGTTCTTCTACGGCACCCTGCCCAACCTCTGGCCACAGCTGCTGGCCTACACCCTGTACCGCTGGGAAAACAACATTCGCATGGCCAGCATTCTCGGCTTCGTCGGTGCCGGCGGGCTGGGACAGATGCTTTACGTCAGCCTCAGCCTGTTCCAGGAGGCGCGCGCCAGCACGCTCATTCTGGCCATGCTGCTGCTCGTGCTGGGCGTGGATGCCCTGAGTGGCTGGATGCGTCAGCGCTGGATTCGCCTTTAGGCTCTGGCAGCCACCCGCCTGTCGGCGACGGTCGAGCTCACGCGCGGCTTTCGCCATTAGTCGCGTTGACAAGATCGTCAAGAGCTGTCGATAATCTGAACCAAGTCATACGACAACAGATGACAAAAACAATAACGACAAAGGACTCGCTCATGACAGGCATTCACACCGTCCAGAATCCCTTCAATCGCCTTCTCCTGACCGGCGCCGCCGGTGGTCTGGGGAAGGTGCTTAGAGAAAGTCTGAAACCCTTCGCCCGCACCCTGCGGCTCTCCGATATCGTCCCCCTTCCCGCCTCCACCGACACCCGTTCCGACACCTGCGAAGAATTCCAGTTGTGCGATCTCGCCGACAAGCAGGCCGTGCACGAACTGGTACAAGGCGTGGACGCCATCGTGCATTTCGGCGGCGTATCGGTGGAGCATGCGTTCGAAGACATCCTCGGCCCCAATATCTGCGGGGTGTTTCACATCTACGAAGCAGCACGCCGGCATGGCGTCAAGCGCGTGGTGTTCGCCAGCTCCAATCATGTCATCGGTTTCTACAAGCAGGATGAAACCATCGACGCCCACTCGCCGCGGCGTCCGGACAGCTACTACGGGCTGTCCAAGTCCTACGGCGAGGACCTGGCCACCTTCTACTTTGATCGCTACGGCATCGAAACCGTCAGCATCCGCATCGGCTCCTCGTTCCCCGAGCCAGCTAACCGCCGAATGATGAGCACCTGGCTCAGCTTCGACGACCTGACCCGCCTCATCGAACTGAGCCTGTTCACCCCCAACGTCGGCCACACCGTGGTCTACGGCGCTTCGGCCAACCGCGATGTGTGGTGGGACAACCGCTTTGCCGCGCACCTGGGTTTCGCCCCCAAGGACAGCTCGGAAGTGTTCCGCGACAAGATCGACGCGCAACCGATGCCCGCTGCCGACGATCCGGCCATGGTCTATCAGGGTGGCGCCTTCGTCGCTGCCGGACCGTTTGGCGACAACTGAATCCTTTGCGACACCAAAACAACAACAACGCTGGAGTTATCCATGGATTTCAAACGCACGTTACTCGTAGCAGCACTCCCGCTCGCCTTCTGCCTGTCCGGGCTGGCGCAGGCCGCGATCAACATCAAGTTCGCCGAAGTGCACCCGGCCGGTTATCCGCCGGTGGTGGCCGAGCAGGAGATGGGCAAGAAACTCGTGGAACAGAGCAATGGCGAGATCACCTTCAAGATGTTCGCCGGTGGTGTGCTGGGTTCCGAGAAAGAAGTGGTCGAGCAGGTTCAGAGCAACGCTATACAGATGACCCGGGTCAGCCTGGGTATCGTCGGCCCGGTGGTGCCCGACGTGAACGTGTTCAACCTGCCGTTCATCTTCCGTGACCAGGCGCACATGCGCAGCATCATCGACGGTGAAATCGGCCAGGAGATCCTCGACAAGATCACCAATTCCGAATTCAACCTGGTGGCATTGGGCTGGATGGATGGCGGCACCCGCAACCTCTACAGCAAGAAGCCGGTACGTCAGATCAGCGACCTCAAAGGCATGAAGATCCGCGTACAGGGCAACCCGGTGTTCATCGAAACCATCAATGCGATGGGCGGCAATGGCATCGCCATGGCCACCGGCGAGATCTTCAGCGCCCTGCAGACCGGTGTGATCGACGGCGCGGAGAACAACCCGCCGACCCTGCTCGAACACAACCACTACCAGAACGCCAAGTTCTACACGCTGACCGAGCACCTGATCCTCCCCGAGCCCATCGTGATGGCGAAAGGCACCTGGAACAAGCTCAACCCGGAACAACAGGCGCTGGTGAAGAAGCTCGCCCGCGAGGCGCAGATGGAAGAGCGCGTGCTGTGGGACAAGAAATCCAGCGAAGCGGAAGCCAAGCTCAAGGCCGGTGGCGTGGAGTTCATCACTTTGACGCCCGAGCAGAAGAAAGCCTTCTACGACGCCACGCAACCGGTGCGGGACAAGTACGGCGCGCCGTACAAAGAGCTGATCACCCGCATCGAAGCCGTCAAGTAAGCCTGTCCGTCAACACCAAGGGGGAGCCGGCAGTCGCCCGCTCCCCCGCCGCTGGGTGAGCCTCATGAAAAACACTGTGCTGCGTTTGAACGACTTGCTGTACCGGGTCTGCATCGGGATCGCCGGTTTGTCGGTCCTGACCATGACCCTGATCATTCCATGGGGCATCTTCACCCGCTACGCGCTGGGCAGCGGTTCCAGCTGGCCGGAGCCGGTGGCGATCCTGCTGATGGTGGTGTTCACCTTCTTCGGCGCGGCGGCCAGCTACCGAGCCGGCGCGCACATGGCCGTGGCCATGGCGGTGGAACGCCTGCCGGCGCAGGCGCGCCGGGTGGCGGCGGTGGCCGTGCAGATCCTGATGGCGGTGGTCGCGCTGTTCATGATCGTCAAGGGCTTCAAGCTGTGGGCCAACACCTGGAACCAATACCTGGGTGAGATTCCTTCCCTGCGAGTGGGTATTTCCTACTTGCCCATCCCGCTCGGCGGCATCGTGACCCTGGTGTTCATCCTGGAAAAGCTCTTCCTGGGTGACCAGAGCCACCGCGCCGTGATGCGGTTCGACGTCGTAGAAGCCAGTGAAGGTGCTGCGTAAATGGATGCTCTCATACTGTTGGGCAGCTTCATCGCCCTGATCCTGGTGGGGATGCCGGTGGCCTATGCGCTGGGCCTGTCGGCCTTGATCGGGGCCTGGTGGATCGAGATTCCGGCCGACGCGCTGATGATCCAGATCGCCGGTGGGGTCAACAAGTTCTCGTTGCTGGCCATTCCGTTCTTCGTGCTTGCCGGTGCGATCATGGCCGAGGGCGGCATGTCGCGACGGCTGGTGGCCTTCGCCGGCGTGTTGGTGGGGTTCGTGCGCGGTGGGCTGTCGCTGGTCAACATCGTCGCCTCGACCTTTTTCGGCGCCATCTCCGGCTCGTCCGTGGCCGACACCGCCTCGGTGGGTTCGGTGCTGATTCCGGAAATGGAGCGTGCGGGTTATCCGCGCGATTTCTCGACGGCGGTGACGGTCAGCGGCTCGGTACAGGCTCTGCTCACGCCGCCCAGCCACAACTCGGTGCTGTACTCGCTGGCCGCGGGTGGCTCGGTGTCGATCGCCTCGCTGTTCATGGCCGGGGTCATGCCGGGGCTGTTGCTCAGCGCGGTGATGATGGGCCTGTGCATGATCTTTGCGCGCAAGCGCAATTATCCCAAGGGCGAAGTGATCCCGATGCGCCAGGCGCTGAAGATCGCCGGTGAAGCGCTGTGGGGGCTGATGGCGTTGGTGATCATTCTCGGCGGCATCCTGTCGGGCGTGTTCACCGCGACCGAGTCGGCGGCCATCGCCGTGCTCTGGTCGTTCTTCGTGACCATGTTCATCTACCGCGACTACAAATGGCGCGACCTGCCCAAGCTGATGCACCGGGCGGCGCGGACCATTTCCATCGTGATGATTCTGATCGGCTTCGCTGCCAGCTTCGGCTATATCCTGACGCTGATGGAAATCCCGATGAAGATCACCACGGCGTTCCTGACCCTGTCGGACAACCGTTACGTGGTGCTGATGTGCATCAACGTGATGCTGCTGATGCTCGGCACGATCATGGACATGGCGCCGCTGATTCTGATCCTGACGCCGATCCTGCTGCCTGTGGTCGTCAGCGTGGGCGTGGATCCGGTGCATTTCGGCATGATCATGCTCGTCAACCTGGGCATCGGCTTGATCACACCACCGGTGGGTGCGGTGCTGTTCGTCGGTGCGGCGATCGGCAAGGTGACCATCGAGGCTACGGTGAAGGCCTTGCTGCCGTTCTACCTGGCGCTGTTCGTGGTGTTGATGATGGTGACCTACATCCCCGCCATCTCGCTGTGGCTGCCGAGCGTGGTGTTGTAGATCCGATTGCTGCGGTGCGTGCGACACACCGCGGCAGTCCGTCACGCCAAAATCCCTGTAGCAGCGGCGCAAGCCGCGTCGGCGATACAGGCGGTCAAGCTGTCACACCGCGGCGAATTCGGACGCGGCTTGCGCCGCTGCTACAGGGGTAATGCGCGGGGTGTACAGAATAGGGCGGTGTTCGGCTGCCAGTCGGCACTCCCAGCGCCAGGCGTCGCGCAACATGTCTTCCAAGGAGCGTCGGGCCTGCCAGCCCAGTTCACGGCGCGCCTTGTCCGGATCGGCCCAGCACTGGGCAACGTCACCCGCGCGCCTGGGCTCGAACACGAGCGGCACGGACACCCCGCACGTGCGCGTGAATGCATCGACCACCTGCAACACCGAATAGCCCTGCCCCGTCCCCAGGTTCCAGACCTGCACGCCGCTGCCCCCCATCAAGGCCTGCAAGGCCAGCCAGTGCCCCTCGGCCAGGTCCATCACATGCACGTAGTCACGCACCCCAGTGCCATCCACCGTAGCGTAGTCGTTGCCATACACGTGGAGCGCGTCCCGCTGCCCGCTGGCCACCTGCAGCAGATAAGGCAGCAGATTGTTCGGTACCTGCGCAGGCGCTTCGCCCAACTCACCGGAATCATGCGCACCGATGGGATTGAAATAGCGCAGCAGCCCGACCGACCAGCGCGCATCGGACGCGGCCAGGCTGGTCATGACGTTCTCGGCCATCAGTTTGGAAAAACCGTAGGGGTTGGTCGGCAGCCCGGTCGCACAGCGTTCGTCGATGGGCATCCGCGGACTGTCGCCATAGACCGTCGCCGACGAACTGAAAATCAGCGTGAACACCCCTGCGGCGGCCATGGCCTGGCACAGCGTGATGCTGCCGCCGACATTGCTGTCGTAGTAGCGCAACGGTTCACGGACGCTTTCGCCGACCGCCTTCAACCCCGCACAGTGAATCACCGCGGTAATGGGAAAGTCGGCGAACAGCGCGTCCAGCTGCGCCCGATTGCGCACATCGCCCAGGACGAAGCGGGCCCGCCGTCCGCCCAGCCTGGCGATGCGTTCCAGGCTAGTGCGCGAGCTGTTGCACAGGTTGTCGAGAATGACCACCGTCTGCCCGTGGCCCAACAACTGCAAAACGACCTGCGCACCGATATAACCCGTACCGCCTGTGACCAGAATCATCGTCGTCGCTCCCGGCACCCGCAGGCACACTGGTCAAGATCAAGGGATAGCACCTGCGTGATACGACGACGGGATCAGGCCTATGAAGCTATGCCCTCGGGCCCTCGATGGAGTTCCCATGCAGTGCCGGACGGTCGCTCGGGGAAAGTTGAACGAGCGCAGCTTCGGCAGCGTCCAAAGCTTGGCAATGCACAGATCATGACCTTCCCCACCGGGTCTGTTCATTGCCGCGCACAATCCATACGGGTGGCGTCGAAGCTCAGTCCCCGCTGACTTCAGTCCCGATTCAGGCTCTGAAACAAGGACACCCCCATGAACGATGTGGCGCCCAACGGCTCTACCCCCACTGCTCATTCCCGCGCCCTGCGCGATCCTGCGCCGACCCGCCGGCCGCTCATGCTGTGTCTGTCCCATCTGCGTTGGGGCTTCGTCTACCAGCGCCCGCAGCACGTCATGTCACGCCTGGCGCAAGGCTATGACGTGCTGTTCTTCGAAGAGCCAGTGTTCGCTGACCACGTCGAGCCGCAGTTGCTGACCAGCCAGCCTGCCCAAGGCGTAACAGTGCTGGTGCCGCAGTTGCCTGCGGGTGTGCCCCACGAACGGGTCATCACCTTGCAACGTGAACTGCTCGATGCCTACCTGGCCGACCATCGACACGATGAATTGCTGCTGTGGTACCTGACGCCGATGAGCCTGGCGTTCACCGACCACCTGCAGGCGCGGGTGACGATCTTCGATTGCATGGACGAGCTGTCGGCGTTCATGGGTGCGCCACCGGAGCTCATCGAAAGGGAACGTCAACTGCTGGCGCGCGCCGACGTGGTGTTCACCGGCGGGCACAGCCTGTGGGAGGCCAAGCGCCACCAACACGCCAACGCCCACGCCATGCCCAGCAGCGTCGACATCGCCCATTTCGCCCAGGCCCGAGAGCTGCTCCCCGATCCGACCGATCAAGCAGCGATCGGCCATCCGCGCCTGGGCTTTTTCGGGGTGATCGACGAGCGCTTCGACATCCAGCTGGTCGATGAACTGGCCCGACAGCGGCCGCAGTGGCAGATCGTGCTGATCGGCCCGGTGGTCAAGATCGACCCGCAGAGCCTGCCGCGACGTGCCAACATCCACTACCTGGGCGGCAAGCCGTACAGCGACTTGCCGCGGTATCTGGCTGGCTGGGAAGTCGCCTTGATGCCCTTCGCCATCAACGCCTCGACCCGCTTCATCAGTCCGACCAAGACCCCCGAATACCTCGCCGGTGGACGCCCGGTGGTGTCCACGCCGATCACCGACGTGATCAACGATTACGGTGACAGCGGGGTCGTGACCATTGCCGACACACCGGCTGCCTTCATCGCCGCGGTAGAACATGCCCTGGGCGCCGAGGCACGCGACAGCGTGCTGGCCCAGGCCGATGCAGCATTGAACGGCATGTCGTGGGACAAAACCTGCGCGGCCATGAAGGAGCAGATCGAATGCCTCAGGTAAACCTCGAAAGCGCCAGCCGCGGTCCGTCCGCCCATGGCGATGGCCGTCCCTACGACTATGTGGTGGTGGGCGCCGGTTTTGCCGGCAGCGTCATTGCCGAGCGCCTGGCCGAAGGGCTTGGCCTGAACGTTCTGGTGATCGACCGCCGCGAGCACATCGGCGGCAACGCCTACGACCACCTGGATGCAGCCGGCGTGATGGTCCACCGCTACGGGCCGCATATCTTCCACACCAATGCCCAGCGCATCGTCGACTACCTGTCGCGCTTCACCCAGTGGCGCCCCTACGAGCACCGAGTGCTGGCCCAGGTCGACGATCATCTGGTGCCGATTCCGATCAACCTCACCACCCTCAACACGCTGTTCGGCCTGCAGATGGATGAGGCTCAGGCCGAACGCTTTCTGGCCGAGCGCGCACAGCCGGTGGAGTGCATCCGCACCTCCGAGGACGTGGTGATCAATCAGATCGGCCAGGAGCTCTACCAGAAGTTCTTCCAGGGCTACACCCGCAAGCAATGGGGCCTGGACCCGTCGCAGCTGGACAAGTCGGTCACCTCACGGATTCCCACGCGCACCACCGAGGATGACCGCTACTTCACCGACAGCTTCCAGGCCATGCCGCTGGAGGGTTACACACGCCTGTTCGAGAACATGCTCGACCACCCGCGGATCGACGTGCTGCTGGACACCGATTTCGCCCAGGTTCGCGAGCAGTTGTCCTACGCCCAGCTGATCTACTGCGGTCCGGTGGATGAGTATTTCGGATTCCGCCTGGGCCGCCTGCCCTACCGTTCGTTGCGCTTCGAGCACAAGACGTTGCAGCAACCCCAGCTGCAAGCGGTGGCCGTGGTCAATTACCCGGACGAAGCGGTGCCCTACACGCGCATCACCGAATACAAGCACCTGACCGGGCAGCGACACCCGCAGACCAGCATCACCTACGAGTACCCGTGCGCCGACGGCGACCCCTACTACCCCATCCCACGGGCCGAAAACGCCGCGCTGTATCAACGCTACAAGGCGCTGGCGGACGAAACGCCGGGGGTCACCTTCCTCGGTCGATTGGGCACCTACAAGTACTACAACATGGATCAGGTGGTCGGTCAGGCGCTGGCGCTGTATCAGCGAATCGAGCAGGCGAGCGCGCCCGTGCCTGGTGCGAGGGCTGCCGTGGAACTGCTCGACGAGCACGGCGTTTGAAGGCGTGCGGCCTGTTCGACACGTTCATCATGGCCGGTTACGAATGCGCTGCACAGCGGCGGCGCGATGGCGAACGAGTCGATGTGCAGGTCAGCACCGGGCATCAACGCTGGGCGGCTGAAGATTATCGACAGTTGCGGGCCGATGGTATCGGCTGCGCCCGGGATGGCCTGCGCTGGCACGAGATCGAACGGCGTTGCGGGCACTACGACTGGAGCAGTTTTCTACCCCTGCTGCGCGCGGCGCGTGAGTGCAATCTGCAAGTGGTATGGGATTTGTGTCATTACGGCTACCCCGACGGACTGGACATCTGGCGGCCGGAATTCGTCGAGCGCTTTGCCCGCTTTGCCGGTGCCGCAGCGCGGCTGATGGTCGATGAGGGTTTCGAGGTGCCCTTTTGCTCCCCGGTCAACGAGATGTCGTTCTGGAGCTGGGCCGGCGGCGACGTCGGCTACTTCAACCCCGGCGCCCACGGTCGCGGGCTGGAGCTCAAGCACCAGTTGGTGCGGGCCAGCATCGAGGCCATCGAGGCGATTCGCACGCACGCGCCCCAGGCGCGCTTCGTGCAGTGCGATCCATTGATTCACATCGTGCCCGATTCGCCGCGTGCCGTGGACCAGGAGCGCGCCGAGGGTCATCGGCTGGCGCAGTTCCAGGCCTGGGACATGCTCGCCGGTCGCCAGTGGCCGGGGCTGGGCGGCTGCGAGGGGTACCTGGACATCATCGGGGCCAATTTCTACCCGCAGAATCAGTGGCGACAGAACGGCGAACGGATCCTGCTGGGGCATCCCGAGTTCCGCCCGCTGGCGGGGTTGCTGGCTGAACTGAATCGGCGCTATGGCCGACCCATCCTCTTGGCCGAAACCGGCGCCGAGGCGGATACGCGAGGGCCGTGGCTGGAATACGTGGGTGAACAACTGGCGCTGGCGATTGCGCGTGGCGTCGATGTGCAGGGGCTATGCTGGTATCCGTTCCTGGACTATCCCGGTTGGGACGATGGCCGCTACTGCCCCGCGGGTGTGTACGGCGCGGCCGACGGTGAAGGCTCACGGGCGCCCTATCATCCATTGCGGGTGCAATTGCAAACGCTGGAGCGCCTGCACGGTCGCCGCCCATAACCCCCCGCGTCCCACCCACACATCCGCAGCGCCCCCGGACGCGGCTCGCGCCGCTGCTACAGGAATGTCGTATGCCGTCCCAGACGCGTCACGCGGATGTGCGGAACGCGCATGCTGCCCCCAAGGCACGCACAATCCCTGTAGCAGCGGCGCAAGCCGCGTCCGGCCACACCGCGCAATACCTGGCGGATCAGATGCGGAACCCACCCACCAGCTGCTGCAATCGTGCGGCTTCCTGTTCCAGCGCCGTACAGGCGCTCAGGGTGGCTTCCAGGTTACTGACACCCTGCTGGTTGAGCAGGTTGATCTCGCTGATGTCCAGGTTCAACGTCTCGACCACCGCCGTCTGCTCTTCGGTCGCCGTGGCCACGGACTGGTTCTGGCCATCGATTTCACCGATGCGCTCGGTCACGGTGGTCAGGCGCACGCCGGCCTGCTCGGCGACTACCATGCTGTGGGCACTCTGCCGCTGGCTTTCCTGCATCAACGCCACGGCATCGCGCGAACCGCCCTGCAGCTCCTCGATCATCTGCTGAATCTGCTGCGCCGAGCTCTGCGTACGACTGGCCAGGGAGCGCACCTCGTCGGCCACCACGGCAAACCCGCGCCCGGCTTCACCGGCGCGCGCCGCTTCGATGGCGGCATTGAGCGCCAGCAGATTGGTCTGTTCGGAAATACCCCGAATCACGTCGAGAATCTGGCCAATATTGGCCGCCTTGCCGTCCAGCGCATCGATGTGCTCGCAGCTGCTGCCGATCTTCTGCGACAGCGCCTGCATCGCCTGCAGGGCCTCACCCAGCACGGTGCGACCTTCCTGGCTCTGCACACGCGCATCGCTGGCCTGCCCCGACGCATGCGCGGCGTTGCGCGCGATCTCTTCGGCGGCCGCGCCCAACTGGTTGATCGCCGCCGCCACGCTCTGGGTGCGCTGCGCCTGCACGTCGGACTGCTGCATCGACGACTGTGAAGACTCCAGCACCCGACGCGTGCCTTGGGTCAACTGCTGGGTGCTGTGCGCGACATCGCGAATCGAGCCATGGACACGTGCCACGAACGAGTTGAAGGCCGTGGCCAGCGCGCCGAACTCGTCGCGTGCCTCCACCGGCAGACGCCGGGTCAGATCCCCTTCGCCCTCGGCGATGTCGTCCATCGCGCGAGTGAGCTCGCGCAGCGGTCGCAGCAGGATCTGGATCAGCAATCCGAGCAAGGCGATGATCGCGACCACTGCCACCACCGTGGCGATGATCGCCAGATTGCGCGCCCGGGTCACCGGCGCATAGGCCTTGGCCTCGTCGATCGACAGCCCCAGGTACCATTTCACCGACGGCAGCCCTTCCACAGGCGTGAAGCTGACCAGCCGCTGCGTGCCATTCTGCGGCACCGAACTGAAACCCGGCGCCAGGTTCGGCGTGCCTTCGGTGAATACTTCGGGCAGGCGCTTGAGCACCTGTTCGGGATGACTGCTGACCAGGATCTTGCCTTCCGCATCCACCAGGAAAGCTTCGCCCAGGCCGCCGGCGTTGAGCGAGCTGATGATGGTGACCAGCGTCGACAGGTCCAGATCGCCGCCGACCACACCGGCCATGCGGCCATCGCGCATCAGCGGTGTGGCGATGGTGATGCCCAGCTTTTTCGACGAGGCCGACATATAGGGTTCGGTCACGATCATGCCACCGGCCTTGGCCGCCGCCGCATACCACGGCCGCTGGCGCGGATCGTAACCGGCCGGCAACGGGCCGTGGGGGCGCTTGGTATAGGTGCCATCGACCTCCCCCAGGTAGGTGAGGTCGAAGTTGTCGGTGTACAGCTTCTGCTCGAGCAGGCCGGTCAGGCCTTCTGCGCTGCGATCGCGGGCCAGGACCTGAGCCTGGCTGTCGATCAGCTTGATGCGCGCGTCGAGCCAATAGGCAACGTTGCCGGCCGTGACGCGACCGGTTTCGGTCAGCGACGCACGCAGGCTCTGGTCGATGGCCTGGCGTTGCAGGTAGGCATTGAAGCCGGCGAAGGCGGCCAGGGCAGCCGTCACGACCAGAGCGGCGGCCAGCAGGATTTTATGGCTGAATTTCAGGTGTTTGATCAAGGGTCGAATACCGGCAGGAGAGAAGAAGCAGCGTCAACGGATACCGCCGTGCTATCGGCTCGCCTCTGTGCTTCTTGAATGACCCGCTCAGCTCGTTGGCAAACTGATGGAAAGCAGCAGCGCATCGAAGCTGGCACCCTCGAGCGGGCGGCTCAAGTAATAGCCCTGGCCTTCGTCGCAGGCCACGGAGTCGAGCAACTTGAGATGCTCCAGGGTTTCCACACCTTCGGCCGTGACCGTCAGCGACAAGGCCCGGCCCAGTCCGATCACGGCCTCGACGATGGCCAGGTCTGGTTGGCTGTCACCCAGTCGGCTGACGAAGCTGCGGTCGATCTTGAGCCCATCGAAGGGAAAGGAGCGCAGATAGCTCAACGATGAGTAGCCGGTACCGAAATCATCCATGGTCAGGCGCACGCCCAGTGCCTTGAGGCTGCGCATCAGTATCAGGGCATTGTCGGCATCTTCCAGCATGACGCTTTCGGTGACCTCCAGCTCGAGTCTGTTCGCCGCCAGCCCCGAGCGCTGCAATGCCGCCTTGACCCGCTCGACCAACTGCCCGCTCTGAAACTCTCTGGACGATACGTTGACCGACACGAACAGCGTTTCGGGCCACTGGCTGGCCTGCCTGCAGGCGGCATCCATCACCCATTCGCCCACGGCAGTGATCAATCCCACCTCCTCAGCGATGGGTATGAACGCATCGGGCGCCAGCAGTCCGCGCTGGGGGTGTTGCCAGCGTACCAGGGCCTCGGCGCCGACCATGCGCCCGTCGGCGATGCGAAAGCGCGGCTGGTATTCCAGACGCAACTCACCATGCTTGATCGCATAGCGCAGATCGCCTTCCAGGCGGCGACGCTCGACGATTCGCGCGTTCATGTCACCATCATAGAAACGCCAGGTACCGCGCCCACTGGCCTTGGCCTCGTACAGCGCGATGTCGGAATAGCGCAACAGTTCGGGCGCATGTGCGGCATCCCCCGGAGACACGGCGATGCCAATGCTGGCGCTGACATGAATCTCCTGCTCGTCGACATCGATCACTTGCTCGATCAAGTCGATCAGCCGTCGGCACAAGGCTTCGATCTCCTGATGCCCGACCATGCCCGACACGACCATGACGAATTCGTCACCGCCGACCCGGGCGACGATGTCCTGGCTGCGCACGCACTGCCTGATGCGGGCGCCGATTTCGTGCAGCACCAGGTCGCCGGTGGCGTGTCCGAGCAGATCGTTGACGGGCTTGAAGCGATCCAGGTCGATGGTCAGCATCACCAACGGCTGGCTGGCAGCAAGGGCATTTTCGAGGCGGCTTTCCAGATAGTCGCGCAGCTGGCTGCGATTGGGCAGGCCGGTGAGCACGTCGTGGCGCGAGAGGTATTCGACCCGTCGCCGGGCCTCGATCTCCTCGGTAACGTCGGTGGCGGTGCCGCGAAACCCTTGGGTACCGCTGGTGCGTGCAGCGATCCTGGCTGTGCGTTGCTGCAGGTGCTTGTCGACATAGCTGCATTCGGTGACCAGGTTGCTCTGCCCGACATTGCTGCGCAGCCGGTCCAGCAAGGTGCCGTCGGGCAGGTCCACGAGTTGGTCCAGCGAAGTTCCCAACCACTGCGCCTTGTCCAGCCCGGTGACGGCTTCGAAGCGGTCGGACAGGTAAGTGAGGCGCCCCTCGCAGTCGGCCTCCCAGATCCAGTCGGAGCTGGCCTCGGCGACATCGCGAAAGCGTGACTCGCTCAGCGTCAGCGCCGCCTGGCTGGTGCGCAGCAGTTCGTGACTGCTGTCCAAGGCACGGGCCGCGCGGGTATTGCGGCGCAACATGACCCAGGTCATGCCGAAAATGATCAGCGTCGCCAGAATGATCAGCGGCAGCACCACAATGATCATCTGCCGCCCGGGCCGGGTGGCATCCCACTGCAGATCGAAGTGCGTACCGTGCTCGCCCGTCAGTTCTGCGTGAGCGAACGCAGGGTCATCGGCCCGGCCCAGGCGTACTCCGCGCAAACCCATGTTGGCGCCCAGCTCTTCGAGGCGCCGCGGATCGAGTCGGTTGACCACGAGCATGACCGATGGCGGCCGGTCGTCGGCCTGCACGGTAGGGTCGGTACTGGGCGTGATGGCTGCTGCCACGACCAGCGCCGGCGTACCGGCCAGGCTGGTCAGTGCCGTGAAGACCTTTTCGTCATCGGCGAGCGCGCGGGCTTCGGCCACCCACTCGTCGACGGAGCGCCCCAGCCACTGCGCCGCTGCCACGGTCTCGTAGCGGCCCTCGATCACCGCATAGACGGAGCGGCCGCTCGGGCCGATGACAAAAGCCGCTTCATAGCCAAAATCATCGTACAGCGCCGGGCCGAAGTTCTCCCGCACGAAGGCCCACTCCATGTCGACCTTCAGGTGCAGATGCCGATACGCCTCACCCCAGAACGAGTAATCCTTGATGGTCAGTTGCAGGAGCCGGCGTTCGGCCTCGATGCTTTTCTGTATCAGCGACTGCCCTTGAGCCTGCTCCGCACGATCCAGGCCGTGGGCGAAATACAGTGACAGCGAGACCGCCAGCGCGAAGACCACGGCAAGGCTGGCGCAGAACGTGACCAACGACGCCTGTGCCAGGGAGGTGCTGCTCGCTGGCTGGGCAGGCGAGGCAGGAGAGGTGAAGCTGGACTTGAGCATGGATGGCCTGAAGAAGAGTACTGCGCAGCTGATACGGGGTGTATCGGCCGCCCTCGAGCTTCCATGAACACGGGGACGCTTCAGGAGAAGCGCTTTCTGTGAAACCTGCTCTTTGTAGGCTCAGCCTTCCTGTGGGATCAGCCTTCCTGTGGGAGCACCTTTTCTGTGGGAGCAGCTTTTCTGTGGGAGCGGGCTCTGCCCGCGAAGGGTTCACCGCTGAATCCTTCGCGGGCAGAGCCCGCTCCCACAGAAAGAGGCCTGTCCCACAGAAAGAGGCCCATCCCACAGAAAGAGCCCTACCCCACCCGACCCCTGCCGAACACCAGCTTGCCCCAAACCAGCCCCAGCACCGCCGCCACCGTGGAAGCTGCCAGCACACTGAGCTTGGCCGAAGCCAGCAGGGTCGGGTCGGTGAAGGCCAGCGCGGCGATGAAGATCGACATGGTGAAACCGATCCCGGCCAGCAGGCCGACCAGCCCCACCCCACCCCAGGTCACGCCTTCGGGCAGCCTGCAGATGTTCAGCTTGACCAGCAGCACACTGGCCAGCAGCACGCCCAGCGGTTTGCCCAGCACCAGGGCGATCATCACCCCGGCGAACACGTGCTGCGACATCGCATCGCCCAGGTTCGCCCCACCGAAGCTCACCCCGGCGTTGGCCAGGGCGAACAGCGGCATGACCCCGAAAGCGACCCACAGGTGCAGGCCGACCTGAATCCGCTGCACCGGTGGCAGCACTTCGCGTTGCGCATCGCGCAGCTGCCGCAGCGGCTCGACCACCGCTTCGCGATTGTCGCTGCCAGGGGTGAAGCGCTCCATCAACTCGTTGAAGTTGCGGCGTATGACGTCTACCGGACGCTCGGCCATCGGCTTGGAGTAGACCGGCGTCAACAAGCCCAGAATCACACCGGCAAGGGTGGGATGAACGCCCGTCTTGAGCAGGCCGAACCAGACGATCGCCCCAGGCAGCACGTAGGCAGATGCCTTGCTGATGCCCATGCGCTGGAACACCAGCACCAGCAGCACACCGGCCACGGCGACCAGCAGACCCAGGTAGTCGAGGCTGGCGGTGTAGAACACCGCAATGATCAGGATCGCCACGATGTCGTCGATGATCGCCAAGGCCAGCAGCAGAATCCGCACGCTGGCCGGGATCGACTTGCCCAGCAACGCCAGCACGCCCACCGCAAAGGCGATATCGGTCGCGGTCGGCACTGCCCAGCCGGCGCTGGCAGCGGTGCCATGGTTGAGCACGGTGTAGAGCAAGGCCGGCATCAGCACGCCGCCCAGTGCAGCACCCAGCGGCAAGGTCGCCAGTTGCAGATTGGCCAAGGCGCCGTCCTTGATTTCCTGGCGTATCTCCGCGCCCACCACCAGAAAGAAGATGGTCATCAGGCCATCGTTGACCAGAAAGTGCAGTGAGCGCGACACGCTGAAATCGCCCAGCCCCAGAGTGACCTGGGTGTGCCAGAAATGCTCGTAGGACTCGGCTGCCGGGCTGTTGGCCCAGACCAGCGCAGCGATGGCGGCGAGCAATAACACGATGCCGCTGACGGCTTCGATGTGAGAGAAACGTTCGAGCGCCGCCAGGGCACGCTCGGTGAGCTGTTGCGGGCGAGGAATGACAGGCACGGCCGGTTTGGTTTCGGACACGGGGAGTCTCCGTTGGCGGCCCGACCAACGCTGAACTTTAACCTGCGCCGTACCGTATGCAGCGGCGCACCCGCGGCGATGATAGAAAGCCTGGGGCCAAGTTGCAATGCATCATCTCAATCCGGCGGTGGGGGCGGCATCAGGGTGGCGATCAGCGCGCGGACCGTGCCCGGCAGCGCCTCGAGTTCACGCACTAGAATGCTGCGTTCGCGCACTGCCCAGGGCTCGTCCAGTTCGATGGTCACCAGGCGCATGGTGCGGCTGTGCCGCAGGGCAGCCGATTCGGGAATGATGCCGATGCCCACGCCCGCCTCGACCATCCGGCAGATCGCTTCGAAGCTCGACACCTGAATGCGCAGCGACAGCCCCTGACCGCTCCGCTCGACCTGTTCGCGCAGAAAGCTGAGCAAGGTGCTGCCCTCGTGCAGGCCAATGTGCTGGAACGCCAACGTCTGCTTGAAACCGATGCGCTTGCACCGGGCCAGCTCGTGCCCCAAGGGCACAGTGAGTACCAGCCGGTCGGTGCTGAAGTGCATCACCTGCAACCCCGCCGCCTCCACCGGCCCGGCGATGATGCCCATGTCGGTGCTGCCGTCGAGCACGCCACGCACGATGTCGCGCGACAGTCGCTCTTGCAGGTCGACACTGACACCAGGCCGTTGTGCAAGAAAACCGGCCAGCACTTCAGGCAGAAATTCCGTGACCGCCGTGGTGTTGGCAAAAATACGGATGTGCCCTGCCGAGTCGCCCCCCAGATGGGTGAAATCGGCTTTCAGGTAATCGACCTGACGCATGATCAACCGCGCATGCACCAGCAGCTTCTGGCCCGCAGGCGTCAGTTCCACGCCACGGCTGTCGCGGTACAGCAAACGCGTCTCGAGCTGTTGCTCCAGCGCCTTGATCCGCGCGCTGGCCGCAGCCGGCGACAGGAACGCCCGGCGCGCGCCCTGGGTCAGGCTCGGCGACTCGCCGATGTGGATGAAAAGGCGCAGGTCAGCCAGGTCGAAATGCATGGTGGGATCCTACCGTCGGGCGTTCGGCAAATATGAACGCCGCCTTACGCAAATGCAAATTCACAGAATGCGTCGGGCCTCGCATCATCGCTGCACAACAACAACGCAGAGGCCGACCATGAGCGCTTCAGATTCAGCCATCGACTACAGTGCCTGGACGGGCCGCACCGAGCAGGCGCGCGATGTACTGAGCCAGAACATCGTCGAACGCATTGCCGCGACGTTCGGCGAGCCTGCGCCGAAAGACGGCGAGCCCCTGCCGCCCTTGTGGCAGTGGTGCTTCTTCCAGGCGCCGGTCGCGGAAAGTCGATTGGGCCCGGATGGGCATCCGCTGCGCGGCGGCTTTCTGCCCGCTGCGGATGACCGCAACCGCATGTGGGCCGGGGGCCGTCTCGAGTTCATCGAACCACTGACGGTCGGTTCTGCTGCCGAGCGTGTCTCCACCATCCTGCGCATCGAAGAAAAACACGGCCACACTGGCGCGTTGCTGTTCGTCACCGTACGCCACGACTACAGCCAGAACGGTCGCCTGTGCCTGCGCGAAGAGCAGGACATCGTCTACCGCGAGCCGAACCCGCCCAAGCTGACCAGTGACCCAGCGCCGGTTGCCGCGCAGTGGAGTGAAAGCGTGACGCCGACTGCGACCCTGCTGTTTCGCTACTCGGCCGTCACCTTCAATGGTCACCGGATCCATTACGACCACCCCTACGTGACCGGCACCGAAGGCTACGCCGGTCTGGTGGTGCATGGCCCGCTGATCGCCACCCTGCTGCTGCGCAGCTTCATCCACGCCAATCCCCAGGCGCGGGTGCGGCATTTCGCCTATCGAGGCGTGCGTCCCCTTACCGTACCCACCCCGTTCCAGCTCGGCGGCTGCCTGCTCGAACAGGGCAAGGCGCGCCTGTGGGCCGGCAACGAAGCCGGTGTCGCCCAGAGCGCCGATGTCGCTTTCGACACTGTCACTACCGGCTCGCCACAACCTGGCCAGTAACCGCTCACTCAACACCGACTCCGAGATCCGCACATGCCTGCCTATGACGAAGAAGACCTCAATGCCATCCGCGAAGGCGTTCGTGCCCTGTGCGCCGAATTCGACGCCGCCTACTGGCGCAAGATCGATGAAGAAAAGGGTTTTCCCGAAAGCTTCGTCAAGGCCCTCACCGATGCCGGCTGGCTCTCGGCGATGATCCCCAGCGAATACGGCGGCTCCGGCCTGGGCCTGGCCGAAGCCTCGGTGATCCTCGAGGAAGTCAACGCCTGCGGCGGCAACTCGGGGACCGTACACGGCCAGATGTACAACATGTTCACCCTGTTGCGTCACGGCAGCGAGGCGCAGAAGCGCCACTACCTGCCCAAACTGGCCAGCGGGGAACTGCGCCTGCAATCGATGGCCGTCACGGAACCGACCACCGGTACCGACACCACCAAGGTCAAGACCACCGCCGTGCGCCAGGGCGACAAGTACGTCATCAATGGCCAGAAGGTGTGGATCTCGCGGGTGCAGCATTCGGACCTGATGATTCTCCTGGCACGCACCACGCCGTTGGCCGAAGTCACGCGCAAATCCGAAGGCATGTCGATCTTTCTGGTCGATCTGCGCGAAGCCATCGGCAAGGGCCTGACCGTTCAGCCGATCGCCAACATGGTCAACCACGAGACCAACGAACTGTTCTTCGACAACCTCGAACTGCCTGCCGACAGCCTGATCGGGGAGGAAGGCAAGGGTTTCCGCTACATCCTCGACGGCCTCAACGCCGAGCGCACGCTGATCGCTGCCGAGTGTATCGGTGATGGTCGCTGGTTCATCGAAAAGGCCAGCGCCTACGCCCGCGACCGGGTCGTATTCGGCCGGCCGATCGGCCAGAACCAGGGCGTGCAGTTCCCCATTGCCGAGGCGCACATCGAAATCGAAGCGGCCGACCTGATGCGCTGGCGCGCCTGTGAGGAATACGACAGCGGCAAGAATGCCGGCGCCAGCGCCAACATGGCCAAGTACCTGGCTGCGAAAGCGTCGTGGGAGGCCGCCAATGCCTGCCTGCAGACCCATGGCGGCTTCGGTTTTGCCTGCGAATACGACGTCGAGCGCAAGTTTCGCGAAACCCGCCTGTACCAAGTGGCGCCGATTTCCACCAACCTGATCCTGTCCTACGTGGCCGAGCATCTGCTCGAACTGCCACGCAGTTTCTGAGGGCCTGTCCATGAATGCCACACAGCGCTTGGCCCGGTTTCTCGCCGACCTGCAATACGCCGACATTCCAGAGCCCGTTCTGGCCCGCTGCGAAGACCTGTTCCTGGACTGGGTCGGCTCGGCACTGGCCAGCCAGGGTGCCCACCCCATCCCCTTGTTCGAACGCTACGCGCAGCGCATGGGGCCCGGCGATGGCCCGGCGAGAATGCTGGTCAACGGTCGCGGTACTTCGCCCTACTTCGCCGCCCTCATCAACGGCGCCGCGTCGCACCTGGTGGAGCAGGACGACCTGCACAACAGCTCGGTGCTGCACCCTGCCACCGTGGTGTTTTCCGCCGTGCTGGCCGCGGCGCAGGAGCGTGGCAAATCGGGGCGGGAGTTGCTCTTGGCGTCGGTGGCCGGCTACGAAGCGGGCATCCGCATCGGCGAGTTCATGGGCCGCTCCCATTATCGAATCTTCCACACCACCGCCACGGTGGGCACCCTGGCCGCTGCGGTCGCCGTGGGCAAACTGCTGGGGTTCGACCGCGAGCAGTTCATCAACCTGCTGGGCAATGCCGGCACCCAGGCGGCCGGGCTCTGGGAATTCCTGCGCGACGCCGCCGACTCCAAGCAGTTGCACACCGCCAAGGCCGCCGCCGATGGCTTGCTCGCCGCCTACATGACCGAAGACGGCCTGACGGGGGCGCGCAACATCCTGGAAGGCGAGCAGGGTCTGGCTGCCGGCATGTCCAGCGACGCCGACGCCAGCCGTCTGGACGATCGCCTGGGCAGCCGCTGGGCACTGGCGGAAACCTCGTTCAAGTTCCACGCCTCGTGCCGCCATACCCATCCGGCCGCCGATGCCCTCCTGCACTTGATGCAGCGTGAAGGGCTGCACCACGAGCAGATCGCCAAGGTGGTGACCCGCGTGCATCAGGGCGCCATCGATGTCCTGGGCCGAGTGGTCAAGCCCAGCACGGTACACCAGGCCAAATTCTCCATGGGCGCGGTGCTGGGCTTGATCGCCGTTCATGGCAGCGCACAGCTGATCGAATTCCGTGACCTGGCGCTGACGGATGCGGCAGTCGACGGCTTCCGCCAGAAAGTCAGCATGGAGCTGGACCCCGAGGTCGATGCGGCCTACCCCGCGCGCTGGTTGGGGCGAGTCATCGTCACGACTACTGACGGCCGTACCCTGAGCGCCGCCATCGACGAGCCCAAGGGCGACCCCGGCAATACCCTGTCGCGCCCCGAACTGGAAGCCAAGTTCCTGCGCCTGCTGGCCTTTTCCGGTGCACGCACACCGGCCGAGGGACAGACGCTGATCGAGCGCATCTGGCAATTGCGCGACGCCCAGACCTTGACCGATTTGATCTGACCCACAGGTGACCCCATGACCGAGCTCAATCCGCGTCCGCTGGACGGCATCACCGTCATCAGCCTGGAACATGCCATCGCTGCACCCTTCTGCACCCGTCAATTGGCCGATCTGGGGGCCCGTGTGGTGAAAGTCGAACGCCCCGGCAGCGGCGACTTCGCCCGTGGTTACGACCAGCGAGTCGACGGCCTGGCCTCGCACTTCGTCTGGACCAATCGCTCCAAGGAGAGCCTGACACTGGATCTGAAACACGCGGCCGCCGATGCCGTGCTGCACGGACTGCTGGCCAAGGCCGACGTGCTGGTACAGAACCTGGCGCCGGGTGCAGCGGCGCGCATGGGACTGTCGTTCGAAGCGCTGCACGCGCGTTACCCGCGCCTGATCGTCTGCGACATCTCCGGATACGGAGAAGGCGGCCCCTACGAGAAGAAAAAAGCCTACGACCTGCTGATCCAGAGCGAAGGCGGTTTCCTCTCCGTAACCGGCGGACCCGGCGAAGAGGAGCGGGCCAAGGCCGGCTGCTCGATCGCCGACATTGCCGCCGGCATGTACGCCTACACCGGGGTGCTCTCGGCACTGATGCTGCGCGACAAGACCGGCGTCGGCAGCCGCATCGACGTGTCGATGCTGGAAAGCCTGGTGGAATGGATGGGCTACCCGCTGTACTACGCCTACAACGGCGCGCCACCACCGGCCCGCGCCGGCGCGGCGCACTCGACCATCTACCCCTACGGCCCCTTCCCCACCGGCGATGGTGGCACGGTGATGCTCGGCCTGCAGAACGAGCGCGAATGGGCGCTGTTCTGCGAGAAGGTACTGCTCGATCCGGCGCTGGCCGCCGACCCGCGTTTTTCCAGCAACTTCGAGCGCTCACGTCACCGCGATCAACTGCGGCAGATCATCGTCGACAGCTTTGCGACGTTGTCGGTCGAGCAGGTGCTGGAGCGCCTGGACACCGCGCAGATCGCCAACGCCCGGGTCAACGACATGGCTGGCGTCTGGGCGCATCCGCAACTGGCCGGGCGCGACCGTTGGCGCCAGGTGGACAGCCCGTCCGGCAAGCTCCCTGCCCTGCTGCCGCCGGCCAGCAACGCGGCGTTCGCACCGCGCATGGATGCGGTCCCCGACCTGGGCCAGCACACCGCAGGCATTCTTGACGAGCTGGGTTATTCAGCCGAACAGCAGACGCACATGGCGGCGGCCGGCGTGATCTGATCCGTCTGCCACCGCCTCCACCGGGAACCATGAACCATGCCGATACCTACCCTTCGCTCGGCCCTGTTCGTGCCGGGCAGCCGCCCCGAACGGTTCGCCAAAGCCTTGGCCGCAGGCGCCGATGCGGTGATCGTCGATTTCGAAGACGCCGTCGAAGAGGTCCTCAAGCGCCAGGCGCGGGTGCATCTTGCCCAGTTTCTGCAGCAGACCGACACGGCCCGCGTATGGGTTCGGGTGAACGCCCCCGGGCATGCCGAACACGCCAGCGACCTGGCTTTCTGCGCCAGCCACCCAGGTGTCGTCGGGGTCGTGTTGCCCAAGGCCGAAACCTGCGCCCAGCTGACCACGGCGAGCCAGGCCGGCAAGCCGCTGTGGCCGATCATCGAAAGCGCCCGGGGTGTGCTGGCGCTGGAGTCCATCGCCAACGGCCCCGGCGTCGAACGGCTGTGTTTCGGCAGCCTGGACCTGGCCCTGGACCTGGGCCTGAACAATGGCACGCCATCGGCAGAAGCCTTTCTCGACCAAAGCCGCATGAGCGTGCAGCTGCATTCGCGCGCTGCCAACCTGCTGCCGCCACTGGACGGGGTGTTCGCCGTCCTTGATGACGCGCCGGGGTTGCAGCGCGCCATCGAGCACGCGCGCAACCTGGGCTACGGCGGCGCACTGTGCATCCATCCGCGTCAGGTGGCGGTGATTCATGCGGCACTGGCACCCAGCGTCCAGGATCTGGAATGGGCCCGTGCCGTACTGGCAGCCAGCACCGCCGCCGGGGGTGCGGGCGCTTTCCGGTTCGACGGCCAGATGGTCGATGCGCCGGTGTTGCAGCGCGCCAGGCGTTTGCTCGACGCCCCACAGGGCTAGGCCTGTACTGAAGCGTTCGGTAATGCCGAACGCCGGCTTACGCAAATACAGATTTTCGGCACGGCGTCGATTGAGCCATCCTCAAACTGAAAAATGCCTACGCTGCAAAGGGCCGGTTGGTTCGGTAAAACCGCCCTGAATGGATTGTCCTACAACAATAACAAGGTGATCTCCATGTTCAAGCTGACCCAGGCGCTGCTGTGCGCCGCCGCCGTTTCGATGGCAACCCTGGCCCAGGCCGCCGATCCCGTCGTCATCAAGTTCGCCCATGTGGTGGCAGAGAACACGCCCAAAGGCCAGGGCGCGCTGATGTTCCAGAAACTGGTGGCCGCCGATCCCAAGCTCATGGACAAGGTGAAGGTGGAGGTCTATCCCAACTCCTCGCTGTTCGGCGATGGCAAGGAGATGGAGGCGCTGCTGTTGGGCGACGTGCAGATGCTTGCGCCATCACTGGCCAAGTTCGAGCATTACACCAAGCAGGTGCAGATCTTCGACCTGCCATTCCTGTTCGATGACCTTGCCGCAGTCGACCGTTTCCAGCAAGGGCCCCAGGGCAAGGCGCTGCTGACCTCCATGGACGACAAGGGCATCCACGGTCTGGCCTACTGGCACAACGGCCTCAAGCAGCTGTCGGCGAACAAGAAGGTCATCCTGCCCAAGGATGCCCGTGGCCTGAAATTCCGCGTTCAAGCCTCCAGCGTACTCGAAGAGCAATTCAAGGCGATCCGCGCCAACCCCCGCAAGATGAGCTTCGCCGAGGTCTACCAGGGCCTGCAGACCGGCACCGTGAATGGCACCGAAAACACCTGGTCCAACTACGAGAGCCAGAAGGTCCACGAAGTGCAGCCCTTTTTCACCGAGACCAACCACGGCCTGATCGACTACATGGTCATCACCAATTCCAAGTTCTGGAACGGCCTGCCCGACGATGTCCGTGGCGAGCTGCAAACGCTGATGGACCAGGTCACCGTCGAGGTCAACAAGCAAGCCGAAGCGCTGAACCAGACCGCGCGGCAGAAGATCATCGATGCCAAGACCAGCGAGATCGACCCGCTCACTGCCGAGCAACGCCAGCAATGGCGCGAAGCAATGCGGCCGGTGTGGGACAAGTTCTCCGAGCAGATCGGCCCCGACCTGATCAAGGCCGCCGAAGCCTCCAACAAAGCCTCGTGAGGGGCTGATCCGTCCACTGCACCCGTCCGACTGCGGTCAAGGGTGAAGTACCTGCGGCTGTCCGCGTGACGGTGGCCGCTGTCTCGACGTTCGGAGAATTCCTATGCAATCGCTCAGGCAGGTCTGGGAGCGCTTCGAGGAAGGCATGATCGCCTTCCTGCTGGCTGCCATGACACTGGTGACGTTCGTCTACGTCGCCCTCAACAACCTCTACACGATGTTCTACACCCTCAGCGACAAATGGGCGTGGAGCAGCGACCTGTTCGCCGGCATCGGTGACCACCTGATGGGCTACGCCCAGGAAATGACCTGGAGCATCGCCTTGACCAAGGCGCTGTTCGGCTGGCTGATCTTTTTCGGTATCGCCTACGGCGTGCGCACCGCCGGCCACCTCGGGGTCGACGTGCTGGTGAAGAAAACCAGCAAGCCGGCACAGCGGATTCTGGCGATGATCGCGTGCGGCTGCTGCCTGGTGTATGCCGGGCTGTTCCTGGTCGCCAGCATCAAGTGGGTGTCGGCGGTGCTGGTTGCCGGCATCGGCGCCGAAGACCTGGATCGCTACGGTATTCAGGTCGGCCATATCGCCCTCATCGTGCCGATCGGCTTCGCCCTGGTCATCGCGCGCTACCTTGAGATCATGTATCGCATCTACACCCATCGGCAGACCGGACTGGGCCTGGCCGACGAAGCTGCGGAAGCCAGCAAGCTGGCCAACCCGGGCGAGGAGCACCGCTGATGACCGTTATCTGTCTGTTCCTGCTGCTGTTCGTTTTCATGTTCCTGGGCGTGCCCATCGCCATTTCATTGGGGTTGTCCGGAGCGGTATCGATCCTGCTGTTCAGTCAGGATTCGTTGAGTTCGCTGGCGATCAAGTTGTTCGAAACCTCGGACAGCTATACCTTTCTGGCGATACCGTTTTTCCTGTTGTCCGGCGCCTTCATGACCACCGGCGGCGTCGCGCAACGGCTGATCGACTTCGCCAACGCCTGCGTCGGTCACATTCGCGGTGGCCTGGCGATTGCCGCCGTGCTGGCGTGCATGCTGTTCGCCGCCCTCTCCGGCTCCTCGCCAGCCACCGTCGCAGCAGTCGGCTCGATTGCCGTGGCCGGCATGGTGCGCTCCGGCTACCCCCGAGAGTTCGGTGCCGGCATCATCTGCAACGCCGGCACCCTGGGCATTCTCATCCCGCCCTCGATCGTGATGGTGGTGTACTCGGCAGCCACCGAAACCTCGGTGGGCAAGCTGTTCATGGCCGGCGTCATTCCAGGCATCCTGCTGGGCGTGATCCTGATGGTGGTGATCTACATCGTCGCCCGGATCAAGAAACTCCCAGCCCAGCCACGCGCTACCTTCCGTGAATGGCTGACCACTGCGCGTCGGGCCTTCTGGGGTCTGCTGTTGCTGGTGATCATCCTGGGCGGCATCTACAGCGGCATGTTCACCCCCACCGAAGCGGCCGCCGTGGCGGCGGTCTATTCGGCGTTCATCGCCCTGTTCGTGTACAAGGACATGCGCCTGGCCGAATGTCCGAAAGTGCTGCTCGAATCCGGCCGCCTGACCATCATGCTGCTGTTCATCATTGCCAACGCCATGCTGTTTGCCCACGTTCTGACCACCGAACAGATTCCTCAGCAGATCACCAACTGGGTGCTGTCGGAAGGCCTCACGCCGCTGGGCTTCCTGATCATGGTCAACATCGTCCTGCTGGTGGCCGGCAGCTTCATGGAGCCCTCGGCGATCATCCTGATCCTGGCGCCGATCTTCTTTCCGATCGCGATGGAACTGGGGATCGACCCCATACATCTGGGCATCGTCATGGTGGTCAACATGGAAATCGGTCTGGTGCACCCGCCAGTGGGCCTGAACCTGTTCGTTACCTCTGCGGTCACCGGCCTGACCTTGGGTCAGACCATCCGCGCGGCCCTGCCGTGGCTGTCGATCCTGCTGATGTTTCTGCTGCTGGTCACCTACGTGCCGTTTCTTTCCCTGGCTTTGCCCAACTGGCTGGGCATGCCGTAACGGCCCTGGCCCACCGGGCCTCTCTGGAGTCCGGTGGGCCAGGATCAGGAACCGAGCAGTGCGCTCTGCAATTGGCTGGAAGCAGCATAGAGGGGCGCATGACCACGCATCAGAATCTGCGTACTGCGGCGGTAGGCCGCACTGCGGATCTGCAGTTGCCCATCGGAAAGCGCCGCGACCACCGTGGTGTCCAGGCGCCCGGCGGGGTTTTCGATGCTGACGTGAATGTCCGCAAATGTCGCTTCAGGAGCGGCGATGTCACAGGCCACCTGGTGGGCGGTAGTGCCCGGGATCAGACACGCTGCTGCCAGGCAGCAGCCGCCGGACACCGCCATGGAGGCATGACCGGTCTGCGGGGTGAAGTAGCGTACGGCGATATGACCGCCCTTGCGCGGCGCGCCGACGATGCAGATCTTGGGGATGGTTTCGCTGCGCGCCAGCTCGTCGCAGGTCATGGGCACACCGTCCTTGCGGCGCAGCCCCATTTTCAATCCGGCCTCGGTCCACAGTGTGCGCAAGGTGGCCATGAAGGCTGCATCCGCCGCGAGCGATGCGACGGGTTCGTGCCCGGTCTTGCCCAGGCTGCGCGCATCGACGATGACCATCGGCACCGCCACATCGACGCAGGAGACCTCGATGCCAGCCACGTGGTCGACGACCGCGCCGGTCGGCAGCAAGGCACCGGTCTTGTTGCCGACCGGCGCCTGGAGAAACAGGTCCACGGCGGGGTAGTCACCCATCACGCCAGGAATCTGCGCCTTGACGAAATGCCCCTGCTCGTCGCACTGCATGCGCGCCGTCGTGACCACGCCTGTGTTGGTGTTGCGGATATCGACTTCGCACAAGCCGCCGACCGGGGCCTGGAGCAGTCCGACATCCAGCGCCCACAGCAGCAGCGCGCTGGACATGTTGCCGCAATTCACGCTCCAGTCGATCTCGGCATGGTCACTGGCCAGTTGCGCGAGGGTGCTGACCAGACGCAGCTGGCCGTCCACGCGTTCGGTGTTCATCACGAACACCTTGTTGCTGGTCGCCGGACCGCGGCCCAGACCGGTGATCTGCCGGTTGCCGGAATGGCTGCCTGCCGCAGGCACCCCCATCAACTGGCGCAGCAGTTGCTCACGCAGAACCGTATCGGTCGGCAGCAACGGCTCCCACAGGACTACACCGGTGGAGGTACCGCCGCGCATGTAATGCACCGGCACCTCGACCGTGCCCAGTCGGCGCTGGGATCGCCAACCCGGCGCAAGTCCGGGGCTGGTGGAGGTAAGGTCGTTCATCAATTACTCCTGTGAGTCGGGCACCACCGCAGGGCTCAGGGACTCATCAGCTCGCGGACCCTGGACGCCAGCGTGTCCATGGCGAACGGCTTGGTCAACACCTGCATGTCGGGCCCCAGGTAACCATTGCCGATCGCTGCGTTTTCCGCATAGCCGGTAATGAACAGCACCTTGAGCTCAGGCCGCACCTCACGCCCGGCGTCGGCCATCTGCCGACCGTTCATGCCGCCGGGCAACCCGACGTCGGTGATCAGCAGATCGATACGCACGTCCGATTGCAGCAGCTTGAGGCCTGCCAGGCTGTCGGCCGCCTCGATCAAGGTGTAGCCCAGATCGCCCAGTACGTCGGTCAAGAGCATGCGCACGGTCGGTTCGTCGTCGACGATCAGGATGGTCTCCCCGGCATGTGCTGCGGCGGCCAGGGATTCGCGGGTTTCCGGTATCTCGTCATCGACCTCGCCGTAATAGCGCGGCAGGTAGATGCGCAAGGTAGTGCCCTCGCCCACTTCCGAATAGATCCGCACCTGGCCGCCCGACTGCTTGGCGAAGCCGTAGATCATCGACAAGCCCAGCCCGGTGCCCTGACCGATGGGCTTGGTGGTGAAGAACGGATCGAACGCCTTGGCAATGACGTCCGGCGCCATGCCGGTGCCGGTGTCGGTGACACTGACCGACAGGTACTGGCCTTCGGGTATGTCGTAACTACGCGCGGCCTCACGATCCATCCAGCGGTTGGCGGTCTCGATGGTGATGCGCCCGCCATTGGGCATGGCATCGCGGGCATTGATGCACAGGTTGAGCAAGGCGTTTTCCAGCTGACTGACATCCACCAGCGTGGGCCACAGGTTGGTCGCACCGACCGTTTCCACGCGAATGCTGGGGCCTACCGTGCGCTGAATCAGTTCGGTCATGCCTTCCATCAGCGCATTGACATCGGTGGGCCGTGGATCGAGGGTCTGGCGTCGGGAAAACGCCAGCAACCGGTGCGTCAGCGCCGCAGCGCGCTTGGCCGCGCCCTGTGCGGTGCTGATGTACTTGTCGGTTTCCATCCAGCGGCCCTGGGCGATGCGCGTGCTCATCAGCTCGAGCGCACCGGAAATGCCGGCCAGCAGGTTGTTGAAGTCATGGGCCAGGCCGCCGGTGAGCTGCCCGACCGCTTCCATCTTCTGCGACTGGCGCAATTTCTCTTCGGCCTGGATCAGCTTGACTGTGCGCTCGGTGACGCGCTGTTCCAGGGTATCGTTGAGAGCACGCAGCGCAGACAGGGCGCGATCGCGCTCGGCCTCGACCGAGCGCCGCGCCTCGACGTCGATGAGCACCCCTGGAAAACGCAGCGGTTTACCTTCGGCGTCGTTCTCGACACGGCCGTTGGCCTCGATCCAGTAATAGTGGCCGTCGGCCCGGCGGACTCGATACTGATGGGAATAACTGCCGCCACGCTGGATCACTTCGCTGATCGCAGCACTCAGGCCTTCGCGATCGTCGGGATGCACCGTCGCCACGATCGTTTCCAGGCTCAAGCCTTCACGGCCCAGCGCCGGATCCAGCCCGAACGCCAGGGCAAAGCCTTCGTCGACCGCGAAGCGATCGGTCGGCAGGTGCCAGTGCCAGGTGCCGATGATGGCCCCTGCAGCCAGGGCCAGTTGCACCCGTTCGATGTTTTCCCGTGCCACGGCTTCACTGGTGCGCAGACGATCCTCGGCATTGCGTCGGGCGGTGACGTCGCTGAAGATCACCGCTATCTTGCGTTCTTCGGGAAGGCCGACTTTCACGGCTCGCACATCGAACCAGCGTTTGAACGCTTCGGCATAGTTCTCGAAAGTAGCCGGCTCGCCGGTCTTGGCCACATGGCCATAGGTGTCGAACCAGAACTGCTCCAGGTCCGGGGCGAACTCGGTCACCCAACGCCCGCGCAGGTTGACACCGGCCTGGCGTTCGAAGGCCGGGTTGGCCTCGATGAAGCAGTAGTCGATGGGCCGATCTTCGGCGTCGAACTTGACCTCGACGATGGCGAACGCCGATTCGATGTTCTCCAGGATCTTGCGAAAACGTTCCTCGCTCTGCCGCAGCGCGCTCTCGGCGTTGCGCACACGGGTCAGGTCGAGCATCGCGCCGATCATCCGCACCGCCCGTCCTTCGGCATTGCGAATAACGTGCCCACGGTCGAGCACTTCGGCGAATGAACCGTCGTGACGCTGAAACCGATATTCGCCGGACCAGGCCGATTGACTGCCGTCGATCACGGCATGAATGGACTCGTAGACGCCCGCGCGATCGTCAGGGTGAATATGCCCGATCCACCAGTCACCGGTCGGTTCGACCGACGCCAGAGGATGGCCGTAGGCCTGCTCGAGCGCCTCGTTCCACACCACCTGGTTGCCGCTCAGGTCCCAGTCCCAGATGGCATCGTTGGTGGCCTTGACGGCCAGGCGGTAGCGTTCCTGGGTTTCCTTTATGGCCAGGCCGGCCAGGTGCTCGTTGGTACGGTCGCGCAGAATCTTGACGAAGCCCAGGTGCAGGCCGTCGTCATACAGCGGCATCATCTCGCCAGATGCCCAGAAGCGCTGGCCATCCTTGCGCAGATGCCAGCGCTCGTCATTGGCACGCCCGTCACGCAGCGCCAGGCGCATTTCCAGGGCCAGCCGGCCCTGCTCGCGGTCTTCGGGCGTGAAAAACGGTTCGGCGCTGCTGCCGCACATCTCATCCGAGGTCCAACCCATGACGTGGGTCGCACCCATGTTCCAGTCGGTCACGATGCCTTGGGTATCGATCACCACCATCGCAAAATCGATGGAGCTGTCGAATACGGCGCGTTGGCGAGCCTCGTCGGTCACATGCGGCGAACGGCTGGGCTTATCGGGGGCGGCCTCGGGCGCAGGCGATCGGGCCAAGGCCTGCAACTGGCTCAGCACAACATGGGTGTGTGGATCGTGCAGGTCGAAACCGGCTTCTTCCATTACCTTGCGCAGGCACTCGACCTGGAATGCGCGAGCTGCAACTGTCGTGTCGTTCAGAACGCCTCCAACTACCTTATAAAGGTGCCATTGACCCAATGCATTGCTACGTGTGTGTTAGGCAGTGACCTGGCAGCGGGGTTCCCGAGCGCGCGCGGCGTCAAGGGTGTCCGGTGGTTCACGTGAAACGACTTGCAGACAGCGCCACACCTTGAACAGGCCACGTATCCTGAAAGCGAGACGAGCGTGTACAGCGGGTGGAGAAATCATGTGCGAACAGGAAGGTGAAGCAGAAGGTGCACGTCATGTGCCGGGTTCATGTGCAGTGTCGATATGACGTGGATAATGGCAGGGGCGGCTGGATTCGAACCAACGCATGGCAGGATCAAAACCTGCTGCCTTACCGCTTGGCGACGCCCCTGTATCCGGTGCGAGAAAGCCAGTTGCTGGCCTCTGCATGAACGAGCGGGAATTTATCAGGTTTCTTTCGCGCAGGAAACCCCAATTGCAATAAATATTCTTCAAAAACAGCCGGTTGCTTTCCGGCGTCACTGGACCCGGCTTCAAACGGTGCAGGGATGAACTGTACGCGCCTGTGCCAAGTCCTATCTTCATCGCCCACTTGCCACGCCCGGCGTGCATCTTCAACCCTATCAGGAGGCACACTTCATGAGCCCTACCCCCTACGTTCCACCCAAGGTCTGGAAAAACGACGCGGAATCCGGCGGCCAGTTTTCCAAGACCAACCGCCCGACCGCCGGCGCTACCCATGAGCAGACCCTGCCCGTGGGCAAGCACCCGTTCCAGCTGTATTCCCTGGCGACCCCCAACGGCGTCAAGGTGAGCATCATGCTCGAAGAGCTGCTGGAACTGGGCCACGCCGATGCCGAATACGACGCCTGGCCGATTCGCATCGGCGAAGGCGATCAGTTCTCCAGCGGGTTCGTCGAGATCAATCCGAACTCGAAGATCCCGGCGCTGGTGGATCACAGTGAAGGTGCCGGCGTGCGGGTGTTCGAGTCAGGCTCCATCCTGATCCACCTGGCGCAGAAGTTCGGCGAGTTCCTGCCCACCGATGTAGCAGCACGCACCGAGGCCATGAACTGGCTGTTCTGGCAGATGGGCGCAGCCCCCTATCTGGGTGGCGGCTTCGGGCACTTCTATGCCTATGCGCCGGAGAAGCTGGAGTACCCGATCAACCGGTTCACCATGGAAGCCAAGCGTCAGCTGGATGTACTGGACAAGCGGCTGGCCGAGACGCGCTTCATAGCCGGCAACGAATACACCGTGGCCGACATTGCGATCTGGCCGTGGTATGGGCAACTGGTGCGCGGCAATCTGTACGACGCAGCGCAATTCCTGGCGGTTGACGAGTATCCTCACCTGCAGCGCTGGGCCGAAGAGATCGCCCAACGTCCCGCCGTGCAGCGCGGTCAACGTGTCAACCGCACCTGGGGCGATGAAGCGACCCAAGTCCCCGAACGCCATAGCGCCGCCGACTTCAAATAACCCCATCCCGGCTTGCACCGCCCCTATAGCAGCGGCGCAAGCCGCGTCCGGCCTCGCCGCAATACGCCTGACACTGCGCATACGACGCCGACGCGGCTTGCGCCGCTGCTACACGGGGGCGCAGACGACGTTCATGCTTTGTGCAAGGCATCACCGTGATGCAGCGCCGAATGACCCGTCTTGTCGCTCTTGACCTCGTACTGCGGCTCGTCCTTGGACGCCGGCCGGTGTTTGCCCATGAACTCCACGTCCTTGACGTGAACCTTGGTCACCTTGCCGTGAATCTCCCCCGCCTCGGAATTCCAGCGCACCGCGTCACCCACCTTGAATGCATGGCTCATGGTTTTGCTCCTCATGTGATGAAAAACCCTTCAAACAAAGGAGTGCAATGCACGCCATTGATTCACTCCACATCACGACTCAACGTCCGGTCGGCACTGCGCGCAAGGTGAACTCGGTGATTTCCGACGGCACCCCCAAACGAATCGGAAAGCCGTTCCACAACCCGCTGCCATTGCTGACATACAACTGCAGACCTGCACGGCGGTACAACCCGGACACGAACCCCTCGTTGGCCTTGGCCACCACCTGATCGAAACCGCGAATCATGCCGCCATGGGTGTGCCCTGACAGCTGCAGATCGACCCCGGCGGCGATCGCCTGGTCGATCCCGGCGGGTCGATGGTTGAGCAGCACGATCGGCGCATCGGCCGGTGCACCGCGCAGGGCCAGATCCAGGTCCGGTGCGCTACCTCCGTACCGGGTGGCGACCTTGTCGGTGATACCGGCGATGACCAGTTGCCCGCGTGTATCGCCGACCACCTCATGCTGGTTGATCAGGCTGTGCATGCCCGCTTCGCGGAACTTGGCCATCCAGCCTTCGTTGCCGAAGTAATACTCGTGGTTGCCGGGAATCGCGATCACGCCATCGCGGGCGCGCAGCTTCGCCAGCGGTCGCACGTCGGTGGCCCGTGCCTGCAGGGTGCCGTCGATGAGGTCCCCGGTGATCACCACCAGATCCGGCGCCAGCGCGTTGGTGCGCGTGACGACTTCTTCCACCCAGGGCTCGGGAAACAGCACGCTGATGTGCAGGTCGGACAGCTGCACCAGCCGGAACCCATCCAGCGCTGGCGCCAGCCCGGGTATCTGGATGTCCACCTGGCGCACGTCCGGCACGCGAGTGGCCTGGGCCACGCCGAAGCCGGAGACCACCACCGCCAGCGCTGCCACGCCATAGCGCCATTTGGCCAGGGCCCTGCGTGACGAAGCGCGGCGACGGACCAGGCGGGTCAACAGGATGCCCAGATCAAGCACCAGCACGAAAGCGAACAGCAGCGCAAACCCGGTAAAGGCCCAGCCAGCGCTGTACGCCACCCAATAGGGGACTTCAGGCGAGTACATGGTCCCGGTGAACGCCAGAATCAGCATGTGGTATTTGGACGCGGCCAGCAGTACCAGACCGATCAGCAAACGCCAGCCGGCGGCCAAGGGCAATGGGTAGATGAAGCGCAGCGCAACATACAGAAACGCGACAGTCGCATAGATGTGGAACACGGCTATTCCTCACGGTCAGTGGCACTCTGACAGCCGGCCCCTTCGATGGTTTGTCAGCGAGTTGCTACAGAACGTGTGCAACCCCTCGACCAACAGGATGCTTCAGAAGATCGCGGTATTTGTGGGAGCGGGCTCTGCCCGCGAAGGGCATCCCACGATCTTTCAGGCCTGCAACCTCAACTGTCCGGAAACGGAATGGACAGCAACCACTCGCGAAAGGCCACCAGCGACGGCAGTTGCTGATTGTGGGTGGGATACGCCAGGTAATACCCGCGGCCGCTTTCCATAGGCTCGAAGAGGGTCACCAACTCACCCTGGGCGATTTCGTCCTGTACCAGAATGCGCGGCACTAGCCCGATGCCTATCCCGGCGATGACCGCCTGGATCAGGTGCGCCGTGTGTTCGAAGCTCGGCCCCAGGCGCAGGGTCGACGAGCCGGTCAACCCGACGCTGGCAAACCAGTCCGACCACGCGTGTGGCCGCGACACCACGCCCAGCAGCAACTGCCGCCCTGCATCCTGCACGGACATCTGCTCATGAGCGGGCAAAGCCTTGGGGCTGGCCACCACCACCAGCTTCTCCGAGAGCAATCGATGCGCCACATAGCCCGGCCACTGCCCCGACCCCGCGCAGATGATCGCGCTCATGTCCTGCACGCCTTCGGACAGGTCACCGCGCACGATGCGCGAATGAAGATGCACCAGACTGCCGGGGTGGCGCCCATAGAAGTCTCCCATCCGCGGCATCAGCCATTTGGATGCGAAGGTCGGCAGCACCGCCAGGTGCAGGGTATCGGCCTCGATGCGATGGGAAATGGTCTGCAGGGTGGCGCCGCGAATCCGCGCCAGGGCGCCAGCCAGCTCGTGCTGGTACAGCGCGCCTGCTGCGGTCAACTCGATGTGCCTGCCTTCACGTTTGAACAACGCCACCTCTAGCAGCGCTTCGAGGGCCTGCACCTGCCGACTCACCGCGCTCTGAGTCAAGGCCAGTTCGGCCGCCGCCCGGGTGAAACTGCCGTGGCGACCCGCAGCTTCGAACGCCAGCAGCAACGACATGGAAGGTGTGAGCCGTCGAGGATTCATTCATTGAGCTCATGCAAAAAGCGAAGGATATACGTTTGCCCAGTGGGCCCGTGTCGGCGAAAATACGGTCACGCACGTCATGATGCAAGGCCCCTGCGGTAGATACGATCGGCTCTTCGAACTCGATCACCGCGCGCCTCGGCCCATTGCACACATGCCTGTTTCGAATGCAAATCCACTGCCCCGCCGGATTCCGACTGCCATGATCGCCGAACTGTCCCGCCAGAAAGCTCCTCTTGCGCCCTATCAGGCGCTGCTGCGTCAGCTCGAACGTGCAGGTTTCCAGGGCGAGATCGTCGACGACTACGCCATGCGCACGGTGCTGGCCACGGACAACTCGATCTATCAGCGCCAGCCCCAGGCCGCCGTATTCCCTCGGCACGAGGCCGACGTGCAGCTCCTGACCCGCCTGGCCAGCCAGCCGGAACATCGCAGGGTAGTACTGACCCCACGCGGCGGCGGCACCGGCACCAACGGCCAGTCGCTGACCGATGGCCTGGTGGTGGACCTGTCCCGGCACATGAACCAGGTGCTGGAGATCAACGTCGAAGAGCGTTGGGTGCGGGTCCAGAGCGGCGTGGTCAAGGATCAGCTCAACGCGGCCCTGAAGCCCCATGGACTGTTCTTCGCCCCCGAGTTGTCGACCTCCAACCGCGCGACCATTGGCGGCATGATCAACACCGACGCCAGCGGCCAGGGCAGCTGCACCTACGGCAAGACCCGCGACCACGTGCTGGAGCTGACCACCCTGCTGCTGGGCGGCGAGCGCCTGCACAGCCACAGCCTCGACGCGTCGCAGTTACAAGCCAACCGCGCGGGCGACGGCCGCATCGCCGAGGTCTATCGGTGCGCAGCGACCATCGCCGGCGAGCAGGCCGAACTGATCGACGCGGTCTTCCCCAAACTCAACCGCTGCCTCACCGGCTATGACCTGGCCCACCTGCGCGAGGCCGACGGGCGCTTCAACCTGAACAGCGTACTCTGCGGCTCGGAAGGCTCGCTGGGCTTCATCGTCGAAGCCAAGCTCAACGTGCTGCCGATCCCCAGGCATTCCATTCTGGTCAATGTGCGCTATGCCGGCTTCATGGACGCGCTCAACGACGCCAATGCCTTGATGGCGCACCAGCCGCTGTCGATCGAAACCGTGGACTCCAAGGTCCTCCTGCTGGCCATGAACGACATCGTCTGGCATGGCGTGGCCGAATACTTTCCCACCGACGCACAGGCGCCGACCCTGGGCATCAATCTGGTGGAATTCAGCGGCGACGACCTGGGCGCGGTCGAGCAGCGTGTCGAACAGTTCATTGCCCACCTGCAGCAGGACACCACGGTGCCGCGCCTGGGCCACACGCTGGCGGTCGGCGCCCTGGCGGTGAGCCGGGTCTACGCGATGCGCAAGCGCGCCGTGGGCCTGCTCGGCAACGTTCAGGGCGAAGCGCGGCCGCAGCCATTCGTCGAGGACACCGCCGTGCCGCCGCAGAACCTGGCGGCCTACATCGGCGAGTTCCGTGCACTGCTCGACGGTTACGGCCTGCAGTACGGCATGTTCGGCCATGTCGATGCCGGCGTGCTGCACGTGCGGCCGATCCTGGACATGAAGGACCCGCGCCAGGCCGCGCTGATCCGGCCCATTTCCGACGAGGTCGCGGCGCTCACCCAGCGGCACGGTGGCCTGCTCTGGGGCGAGCACGGCAAGGGCCTGCGCTCGCAATACGTGCCAGAGTACTTCGGCGAGCTGTATCCAGCCCTGCAGGCACTCAAGGCCGCCTTCGATCCGTTCAACCAGCTCAACCCGGGCAAGATCGCCACACCCGCCACTGTCGCCGACGCGCGACTGACCCAGGTCGACGAAGTGACCTTGCGTGGCGAACTGGACCGCAGCATCGACGAGCGGGTCTGGCAGAGCTACGACAGCGCCGTGCACTGCAACGGCAACGGTGCGTGCTACAACTTCGACCCGAACGACGCCATGTGCCCGTCGTGGAAAGCCACACGCAACCGTATTCATTCGCCCAAGGGCCGTGCCTCGCTGATCCGCGAATGGCTGCGCCTGCAGGGCCTGCACGGCGCCAACGTGCTGCAGAGCGCGGGCGGCAACCTGTTCCAGCGTGCGCGCAACAGCTTGGCCCGGCGCATGGGCCGCGACGACTTTTCCCACGAGGTGTACGACGCCATGGCCGGCTGCCTGGCCTGCAAGTCGTGCGCGGGGCAGTGCCCGGTCAAGGTCAACGTGCCGGAATTCCGTGCGCGCTTTCTGCAGCTGTACCACGGGCGCTATCTGCGACCGTTGAAGGATTACCTGATCGGCTCGCTGGAATTCAGCATCCCGTACCTGGCGCGCTTTCCCCGCGCCTACAACGCGGTCATGTCCTTCGCGCCGGTGCAACAGGCACTGCAACGCGTGGCGGGCATGGTCGACAGCCCGTTGCTGAGCCTGGTGGATTTCCAGGCTCACTGTCGCGACTGGAACGTGCGCGCGGCGACCGCCGATCGTCTCGCCCGGCTGACTTCCGAGCAGCGTCAGCGCAGCGTGATCCTGGTGCAGGATGCTTTCACCCGCTACTTCGACACGCCGGTAATGGCCGACTGGCTCGAGCTGATTTCGCGCCTGGGTTTCGACATCTACCTGGCCCCCTTCGCTGCCAACGGCAAGCCGTTGCAGGTACAGGGTTTCCTCGGTGCGTTCGACAAGGCCGCCCGGCACAACGCCCAGTCGCTGCGGCAATTGCAGGCCAGCGGCATCGCCCTGGTCGGCCTGGACCCAGCCATGACCCTGGTGTACCGCCAGGAGTACGCGAAAACCCTGGGCCACGACCAGGCACCGACCGTTCTGCTGCCACAGGAATGGCTGGCCCAGGTACTGCCGCAGACCGGCGAGCCCGGCACCGGCGGCGTCTACCAGCTGTTGCCGCATTGCACCGAGAAGACCAACGAGCCGAACAGCATCACCCATTGGCAACAGGTGTTCAGCCGTCTGGGCGCGACCCTGCAGGTATTGGCCAGCGGCTGCTGCGGCATGTCCGGCACCTATGGCCATGAAGCGCGTAACGTCGCCACCTCCAAGGTCATCTACGGGCAATCCTGGCAGCCGTTGCTGGCCCGCTACCAGAGCTCGGGCAATCTGCTTGCCGACGGCTATTCCTGCCGCAGTCAGGTCAAACGCGAAGAAGGTCACACGGTCCGTCACCCGCTACAGGCCCTGCTGGAGCACGTGAGAAAAAACACCGTTTGAGAGCGCTGGCGAGCCTGACGTCGGTGACTATGCTCGGGTAGACTAGTCGTCTAATCGACCTCGCATGCTCGCTTGCGCACACAGGAATTTCTCGGATGTCCGTCCAGGCTCGCAACAATGTGGTAGTCAAGGGCCAGGGGCCTCTGACGCTGGTGTTCGCCCATGGGTTTGGCTGCGACCAGAACATGTGGCGCATGGTCGAACCCACCTTTGCCAAGCGCTACCGCACGGTGTTGTTCGACATGGTCGGATGCGGCAAGTCCGATATCGGCGCCTATGACATCGACAAGTACTCGACGCTGGCGGGCTATGCCGAGGACATCATCGAAATCATCCAGGAATTCAAACAGGGTCCCGTGGTGTTCATCGGCCATTCGGTCGGCGCGATGGCCGGCGTCATGGCTGCCAACCTGAGCCCCGGGCTGATCAGTGCCCACGCCATGGTCGGCCCCTCGCCGTCCTACATCACCGACGAGGACTATCCCGGCGGCTTCACCCGCGACGACATCGACGCCCTGCTCTCGACTCTTGAAAGCAACTACCTGGGCTGGTCCAGTGCGATGGCGCCACGCATCATGGGCAACTCGGAAACGCCGGAACTGGGCGCCGAACTGACCAACAGCTTCTGCCAGACCGACCCGGACATCGCCAAACGTTTCGCGCGCGTGACCTTCCTCACCGACAGCCGCGAAGATGTGCGCCAGTTACGCGAACCGGTACTGGTCATCCAGTCTTCCGACGACTTCATCGCGCCCAGGGCCGTTGGCGAATACCTGACTCAAGTGATCGACGATTGCCGCATGGTGCTGGTCGAGAACGAAGGCCACTGCCCGCACCTGAGCCAGCCTGCCGCCTGCATCGATGCCATCCAGACTTTCCTCGACCAGACCTGCGGCCATCTGCCCGCATGAGCGTCGAGGCCACGGGCATCCCGAATGCCGAGGCGCTCTATCAGCAGGCCCCGTGCGCCCTGCTGCTCATCAACGAAAAGGGCTTGATCCTCGAAGTCAACCAGACGTTCTGCCAGTGGCTGGGCCATACCCGCGAGCAACTGATCGGCACACGCAAGCTGCAGGAACTGCTGACCGTGGGTGGCCGCATGTTCTACCAGACGCACTGGATGCCATTGCTGGCGATGCAGGGTTTCATCACCGAGGTCAAACTGGACTTCTTGACCGCGCAAGGCACTGTCGCGCCGATGGTGCTCAATGCCGGAAGACGCGAGCATGAAGGCCAGGTGCTCAACGCCGTATCGGCGTTCATCGTGGCTGACCGCATGCGTTTCGAACAGGAACTGCTGCAGGCCAAGCGCCAGGCCGAGGACGCCTTGCAGCGGCATGTGGTGCTGGAACACGAACTGAATCGACAGCGCGAGCTCGCCGTAGATCGCGCACTGTTCGCCGAGCAGATGATCGGCATCGTCAGCCACGATCTGCGCAACCCGTTGCAGGTCGTGTCGATGGCAGCGCAGTACCTGCGTTCGCAGGACATGACCGAACGGCAGGACACCATGCTCGGCCACATCAGGGAGGCCACGACACGTTCGCAACGCCTGATCAACGACCTCTTGGACTTCACCCAGGCGCGAATTGGTCAGGGTTTGGCGGTGAGCCGCGCACCCATCCAACTGGACCGTGTCATCGCGGCCGCCGTCGCCTCGTTGCGCCTGCTTCACCCGCACCGCGAAATCGCTTTCAGCGCCAGCGACGAAGCCTTGTTCTGCCAGGCCGACGCGGACCGTCTGGCGCAATTGCTCGGCAATCTGGTCTCGAATGCGGTGACCTATGGCGATGGCGAAAGCCCTATCGACGTGCGCGTGTCGGCAGCACAAGGGACCGTCGAAATAGCCGTGCACAATGTCGGCAATCCGATTGACGAAACCCAGCTGAGCACGATTTTCTCTCCCATGACACGAGGGGCGGAAGCGGGTGGCGAAGTGCGCAGTGTCGGGTTGGGCCTGTTCATCGTCAGCGAGATTGCCAAGGCCCACGGGGGTGTGGTCGAGGTGGTATCTACCGCACAGGCGGGGACCACCTTTGCCGTGCGTTTTCCGGCGTATGCCTCAGGCGGTCACTGACCGCCATCGGCAGACCGCCTGCCCAGATCTCAGCGCGGCTCGTGCATCGGGCAACCGTTATGAGTGGCGCGGAAGCCGGAGGACATCTCGTAGGCGGGTTTGCGCACACGCATGACACCCCCCAGCGGACGGTGCGCCGCCAGACCATGCCAAGGGCTGAACGACATCCGCTCGTTGATCGTCTGAATGCTTTCCTCCGACCATGCGGCCTGGGCCGGCACTTCGATGCGGGCGACGGTCACGAAGGGGCTCAGCTCTTCCGACCACTGCTTGGAAGCATCCTCGATCGGCATTTCCTCAAGGTCGGTTGCCAGCTGGATACGCACTTCCCACGTACCCCCCTGGGTTGCGAAATATTCGGTGACTGCTTCACGCAGTCCGTCCGGTTTGCCGTCCAGATCGACGGGTTGATCGGTCAAATCGGTCAGCGATCGGGCCACTGGCACCACTTCCAGCTTGGCGTAGTGGTTACCGTACAGAAACGGCACGACGGTATTGAAGGTTTCGCCCAGCACATGGGTCAGCGGATGCCCGCCCATGCTCTTGAGCGTACCGCTTTCACCGCCCATGGTTTCGATCACCGACTCCACGCCACGAAGCAGCGCCGAAAACGCCTTCTTCAGACCAGGCCCCTTGTCTGTGGTCTTGGCCAAGAGTTTGAGACTCTTCAAGAACGCCTTGGGCGTGGCAGCGGTGAACGCCTTGGCGTTCTGCATCACGAAATCCTGGGTCACATCGCCTTCACTGCCCGGCAAGCGCTCGCCCTGAACGCCGACGATCTTCAGCCCCAAGCCACGGGGTGTAGAGACCTTGTCGTCCAGAATGTCACCCGGGTTGGTGGAAAAGCGCATCACCACCGGCAGTGTGCCAGGGACGGCAAAGGCGCCCTGCGCCAAAGGCGCAGGAAGACCGTCGAGTACTGTGATATGACCCCGTACCAGCCCGTGAGCCTTGGCATGCACGCCACGCAACGCGTGGCCGCCGTCTTCGAACGTCGTATCCAGGATGCTGCGCATCACCTGATTAAGCTCTTGGCTGGTTTCAGCCTCGTCATCGGGCACCTGCTCGAATGAAGGCTCAAACACCAGCGGAGTGACGGTCAATCCACCTTCCGGCAGTGAACGGTCCGCCAATGGGTTATCCGAAGAATGGTTCATGTGCATGCCTCTGCTCAGGTCGTACGGTTATCACGCTGGGTCTTTATTATTTGGCCAGGTCGGCTTTCAGACGCTCGCCTGCATACATCTGGGCTTCCTCGGCTTTTTTCACCACTGCAGCGGTGCCGAAGAATTCGTGGGTCACGCCGGGATAAACCTTGCGCTCGACACTGACACCCGCAGTACGCAGCGCCTTTTCCAGCTCGGCGCCATCGTCGCGCAGCGGGTCGATTTCGGCGTTGATGACTGTCACCGGCGGCAAGCCCTTCAAGTCGGCATGGACCAGATCGATGCGCGTGTCTTTCACGTCAGCCGGACCCTTGGTCACGTTGTCGATGAACCACAGCATCATCGGACGGTTGAGCGGCATGGCATCGGCGTACTTGCGATAGGACTCGGTCTCGGTATTGGACTGAGCCACCGGGTAGACCGACAGCACATGCTTGGGCTCGGTCAGACCGGCCTTGTGGGCTGCGACTGCGGTTGCCACAGCGAGGTTGCCGCCGGCGCTTTCGCCAGCCAGTGCCAGACGTTTGGCATCGCCATTGACCGCGGAAGCGTTCTTGCTCAGCCAGCGATAGGCCGCCAAGGCATCGTCATGAGCAGCGGGGAACTTGTTTTCAGGCGCGCGGCGGTAGTCGACGGACACGACCACGGCATTGGCTTGTTTGGAGATGCCGCGCGCGCCACCGTCATATACCTTGCGATCGGCGAATACCCAGCCGCCACCGTGGAAGTACAGGACCACCGGGAACGGTCCTTTGCCTTCGGGGGTGTAGACGGTAGCCGGCAGTGCGCCTGCTGCGCCCGGTACGGTGATATCACGAGTGGTCACACCAGGGACAAGGGCGGTCGGAGTGCTGTCACGTTTTTCATCGGCGAGCACGCCTTTGACGGCATCGGCAATGGTGGGTTGCTGCCGAGCCTCGACGGCCGTGATTTTCTCCACGGCCTTGGCGTCGAAGCTGGCGAATTTGTTCAGGACGGTCTGCATGTCCGAATCAGTGCGGAACATGCTCTTGGTACCGCTCACAGCGAGTTCGGAAACCGAGCGTTTTTCCGGATCACGCGCGCAGCCGCTCAAAGCCATTGCCACGCCAGCAGCGCACAGCGCTACCATCCACTTACGGTCAGTCTTGATCATTGTTTTTTGCCTCGCACGAGAGTGGGAACGTTACGGAATATCAGGCCGCTGATAGCAGCTTGATGTTCCAAAATTCCCACCTGCACTCAGACCGGCGGTAGTCCTCCAAATACCACGGCCCCTGTAGCAGCGGCGCAAACCGCGTCATCGGCCACAGAGGTGTGTCTGGAAAAACTGGGCGACCCCTGACGTGGCTTGCGCCGCCGCTACAGGGGTCGCGGTTGGCGGGGCTTACGCGGTGGCGTCCCAGGCGCGGTCGCCGGAGGCGTCCTTGATGCGCGTCGGCAGGCCCATGGCGTCGAGCGCCTTGAGGAACGGCTCTGCGGGCAGCTCTTCGACGTTGGCCATGCGCTGAACGTCCCATTCGCCACGGGCAACCAGCAGGGCGGCAGCCACGGGCGGCACACCGGCGGTGTAGGAAATACCCTGGCTGTCGGTCTCGGCGTAGGCTTCTTCGTGGTCCGCGACGTTATAGATGAACATCTCGTGGGGCTGCCCATTGCGGCTGCCCTTGACCAGATCGCCGATGCAGGTCTTGCCGGTGTAGCCCGGCGCCAACGACGAGGGATCTGGCAATACCGCCTTGACCACCTTGAGCGGTACCACTTCCAGACCTTCGGCGGTCTTCACCGGCTGCTCCGACAGCAGACCGAGATTCTTCAGCACCGTGAACACATTGATGTAATGCTCACCGAAGCTCATCCAGAAGCGCACGTTGGGCACATCGAGATTCTTCGACAGCGAGTGCACTTCGTCATGCCCGGTCAGGTACAGGTTCTGTGAACCCACCACCGGCAGATCGTCGGTGCGCTTGACTTCGAACATGGTGTTGCTGGTCCACTGGCTGTTCTGCCAGCTCCAGACCTGCCCGGTGAATTCCCGGAAATTGATTTCCGGATCGAAATTGGTGGCGAAATACTTGCCGTGGGAACCGGCGTTGACGTCGAGGATATCGATCGAATCGATACGATCGAAATGCTGTTGCTGCGCCAGCGCGGCATAGGCATTGACCACGCCCGGATCGAAGCCCACGCCCAGGATGGCGGTGACGTTCTTCTGTTGGCACTCTTCCAGGTGCTTCCACTCGTAGTTGCCGTACCAGGGCGGCGTTTCGCAGACCTTGCCCGGTTCCTCGTGGATGGCGGTGTCCAGGTAGGCCACGCCGGTGTCGATGCAGGCGCGCAGCACCGACATGTTCAAAAACGCGGAACCGACGTTGATGACGATCTGCGACTCGGTCTGCACGATGAGTGCCTTGGTCGCCTCGACGTCCAGCGCATCGAGCGCGAACGCCTGGATATCGGCGGGCTGCTTGAGGCTGCCCTTGGCCTTGACGCTGTCGATGATGGCCTGGCATTTGGAGATGTTGCGCGACGCGATGGCAATACGACCAAGTTCATCGTTGTGCTGCGCGCACTTGTGGGCCACCACCTTGGCGACACCTCCTGCACCAATGATAAGAACGTTCTTCTTCAATTTATTCACTTCTCCTCGGCTGTCCGCTTACGAAAGGCTGGACAGGTAGTCTTCGAAACCAAACTCACGAACCACCTCGACTGTACCGTCAAGTTGTTTCACTACGATGGACGGCATCTTCAGGCCGTTGAACCAGTTCTTCTTGACCATGGTGTAGCCGGCGGCATCGACGAACGACAGGCGATCACCGATGGCCAACGGACGCTCGAACGGGTATTCGCCGAAGATGTCGCCGGCCAGGCAGGACTTGCCGCACACCATGTAGGTGTGTTCGCCACTGCTGGGGGCCAGCTTGGCATTGAGCCGGTAGATCAGCAGGTCGAGCATGTGTGCTTCGATCGAGCTGTCGACCACGGCCAGGTGCTTGCCGTTGTAGAGGGTGTCGAGCACGGTGACTTCCAGCGATGCGCTGTTGGTGATCGCCGCCTCGCCAGGTTCCAGGTACACCTGCACACCGTACTTCTGCGAAAAGGCCTTGAGCCGGGCGCAGAAGTCGTCCAGTGCGTAACCTTCACCGGTGAAATGAATGCCGCCGCCGAGGCTGACCCATTGCACCTTGTGCAACAGATGACCGAAGCGCTCCTCGATGGTCCCCAGCATCTTGTCGAACAAAGCGAAGTCGCCGTTCTCGCAGTTGTTGTGGAACATGAAGCCAGAGATCTGCTCGATCACTTCCTCGACCTTGATTGGGTCCCATTCGCCCAGACGGCTGAACGGTCGCGCCGGATCGGCCAGCAGGTAGTCGGAACTGCTGACCTGCGGGTTGACCCGCAGGCCGCGGGTCTTGCCTTGCGAAGCCTGGGCAAAACGCTGCAGCTGGCCGATCGAGTTGAAGATGATCTTGTCGCAGTTGGCGAGCATCTCTTCGATCTCGTCGTCGGCCCAGGCCACGCTGTAGGCGTGGGTTTCACCGGCGAACTTCTGCCGACCCAGCTTGAGCTCGTACAGCGACGACGAGGTGGTGCCGTCCATGTACTGCTCCATCAGGTCGAACACCGACCAGGTGGCGAAGCACTTGAGCGCCAGCAAAGCCTTGGCCCCGGACTGTTCGCGTACGTAGGCGATCTTTTCCAGGTTGCCCAGGAGCTTCTGTTTGTCGATGAGGTAGTACGGCGTATTGATCATTTCGAGGCCCCCGGCATGGCCAGCCAAAAAAAGGACCCGCATTGTGCCTTCAGTTACCCCGGACCGAAAGAGCGACCGCCCGATTTCCACGCGATACCACCCCACCGACCGCAGCACCGGACACACCGCACCCACCACCGACGCGGCTTGCACCGCTGCCACATGGCGGCGCAAACCCGTCCTGCCTCACCGCCTACACCACCAACGCGCTCCCGCGCCCCTGTAGCAGCGGCGCAAGCCGCGTCCGGCCTCACCGCACACCATCAGGCACGCCGCCGACACGCTTACCGGGACTTGCGCCGGGCCAGCAGGCCGCCCATGACGCCCGTGGCGCAGCCGATCAACAGTCCGCCGACATGCGCACCATTGGCAATTTCGCCGAAGCCCAGCACGCTCACCAGCCCGCTCAGACACAGCCCGAGCCATATCAGCATCATCACCAGCACACCACGCGGCAAACGGTAGATCGGGTTGGGCGCCAGCCACTGGTACAACCAGCAGTGCCCCAGCAAGCCATACAGCACGCCCGACAACCCGCCGAACAAACTCGGCCCACTGACCAGGTACTGGACCACGTTCGACACCAGGCTGAACGACAGGGTCAGCCCGAGCAGATTGATCCGCCCCTGCAATGCTTCGATACGCCGCCCCAGCTCCCAGTACCACAACGCGTTCATCGCCAGGTGCAGCAAACCGAAATGGATCAGCATGGGGCTGAACAGACGCCACCACTGTCCGCTCGCCAGGGTATCGGCCAGCGGCGTGAAGTAGAGGTACTCGCCCTGCACCTGAAAGTCGAGAAAGGTCAGCCAGCGCAGACTGCCCAGGTTGTCCCCCAGCAGGGTCACTGCCGCCACCATCAGGCACGCCAGCAGCACCGCAGCCGTGGCCGGGCTGGCCTTGAGCTGCTGCACGAAACCCGGCCTCTGCACCGGCGCATGCCGGGCCATCAATTGCGGATCGACTTCGGCGTTGCCTTCCGGATAGCGCTGGTACAGGTCGCGAATATCCTGCGCCAGGCGTTCGTCGGGCACCCAAAGCACTTGGCTACCTTGCTCCTCGCTGACCCGATGGGGTACCTTCAGACGTCTCAGCAACCCCACGAAACCACTCAAGTCGGTGCTCAGGGGCAGACGCAATACAGCAATGGCACTCATCAACACGCCTCCGGGCGTTCGACTTCGACCCACACGAACTTTCGCGGATCGATTCGGGTTTCCTGGTCCAGACGGTACGCCACCAACTTGCCGTACAGCACCGCGCTGTAATCCAGGCAAGCCAGGTTGGGCCGTATCGCCGCCGGTCGCCCACTGCGCCAGTAATGGCCGACGAACAGCAACGGCTCATCGACTCCATAGCGCAGCAAGGCGTTCTTCTGCTCCTCGCTCAACGGCGCGCAGGCCACTTCGTCTGGCAGCGCATCGGGCTGAAACACCACATCACCGTAGGTTTGCGGATCGTCTTCCCAGAATTTGGTCCGAAAGAAGGCCCGACTCAGGCCGTCGGCCCCGGTCAGGGTGAGACCACCGGGCAGACGCATGTCGGTGCCGCGCAGCAGACGGTCGAACACCTGGCTGGCAAAGCTGCCCTTGACCGCTGATGCCTGCAGAAAATGCGCGTCGATGCAGCCATCCGGGTGCTGTCGGCGCAGCGGCTCGATGAGGCCTGCGTCCCAGCACGCGTGCACCAGCCGGAAGCGCTCGGCATCCAGAAACAACGGCAACTCGTAGAACCAGCCAAGAAAATCATGCCAGTCGCCAGGGTGCTGAGCGAACTGGTCGAGGGTCGCCTGGATCAGGCGTTCATGCCGTGGCACATGTTCGCGCACATAGTGCTTGCCACTGCCCGGCAGGGCCGGCGTGCTCCAGCCCAAGGCGTTGAACTCGTGATTGCCCATGATGCAGCGCGCCTGATCGGCCACGACCATGTCATGGACGATGTGCAGGGACTCGCGAATCCGTGGCCCGCGATCGATGATGTCGCCGAGAAACAGCGCCTGGCGCGACCCATGGCGCCAGACGCCGCCCTGCTTGCGATAGCCCAGCCTGTCGAGCAGATGTTCGAGGGTGAGTGCGCAACCGTGCACATCGCCGATCAGGTCGTAACTTCGCGCCGGGTCGAGCATCAATCGCCTCCGGTGTTGCCGAGCCGGCTGCCCCAGCCGAGTTTGGTCCGGCACACTTCGTAATAATTGTGGTCCAGCGGGTGGATCAGGCGCAGTTTCTGCGATTTCTTGCGCACCGTAAGGGTATCGCCCGGGGCGCAGGTAAAGTGGTTCTGACCATCACATGAGACTTGCGGATAGATCTGCATGTTCTTTGAGACAACGATTTTCATCTCGCTGTTGCCATCGACGACAATCGGCCGACCCGAAAGCGTGTGCGGGTACATGGGCACGATCACGATCGCATCGAGCTTGGGGTGCATGATCGGCCCGCCCGCCGACAGTGCGTAGGCGGTCGAGCCGGTCGGCGTGGCGAGGATCAGGCCGTCGGCCTTCTGGCTGCAGACGAACTGCCCGTCGATGTAGATCTCGAACTCGATCATGCGGGTCGACTTGCCCGGGTGCAGCACGACGTCGTTGAGCGCATCGCCCTGGCCGATGGCCTCGCCATGCCGGCGCACCTCGGCTTCGAGCAGGAAACGATTCTCCACCAGATAGTGTCCATCCAGTACCTCGGCTACCTTGACTTCAAGCTCGTCAGGACGGATGTCGGTGAGGAAACCCAGGCTGCCGCGGTTGATGCCCAGCACCGGCGTGTTGTGCCGGGCCAATGCCCGCGCCGCGCCCAGCAGGCTGCCGTCGCCGCCGACCACGATCACCAGGTCGCAGACCTCGCCGAGCATCTTGCGCGAAGACGTCTGCAGGTTGTGGCCGGGCAGCACTTCGGCGATGGTGTCCTCGAGGATGACGTGCATGTGCCTGTCGAGCAGGAAGCGCTTGAGGCGGCGAATGGTATCGAGCACCTGCGAGCTGCCGAGGCGGCCGATGATACCGATATTGCGAAATTGCTCCATGAGGCTCCTGCTCGGGTCTGTTCTGGCTATCGGGATGCGCCAGGCACATTCCACAACGCTGTCGCGCAACCAGCGGTTGCGGACACAAATACGGATCTGGATTATGGAGTAAAGCCGTTGCCGCACAAAACCCTTTCAGCCACCCCGCCATTGACCGGGATCGTCCCATGAATCCATTTGCCGCCCTCGCCGACTTCCCGCGCCACCTGCGCCAGCCCCAGGTGCGCGATCTGGCGTGGGTCATCCTCGCCCCGCCGCTGCTGCACACGGCGCCCTGGACGCAACGCCATCCCCTGGCCGGCAGCCGCTGGGCCGAACAGCCCGAAGACTTGCAGGCGTGGCTGCTGGCCCTGGACGAGGCCAGCCAACCCCTGGTCGACTGGCTGGCCCAGGCCCCCACGCGGCGCCTTGGCCTGTACTACGAACGCCTGTGGCAATTCGCCCTGCAGCAGGCGCCCGGTATCGAGCTGCTCGCCGCCAACCTGCCGATTCGCAAGGGTGGACACACGTTGGGCGAGCTCGACATGGTGATTCGCGACCGCGACGGTGTGCATCACCTGGAACTGGCCATCAAGCTGTACCTGGGGCCGGTGGCCGCCGACGGCCATGATGCCTTTCAGTGGCTGGGCCCCAACACCCAGGATCGGCTGGGTCGCAAGCTCAACCACCTGGCCGAGCACCAGTTGCCCATTTCCACGTCCAGTCAGGGCCGCGAAGCCTTGCACGACCTGGGCATAGAGCAGCTCGACGCCCACCTGTGGCTGGCCGGCTACCTGTTCTACCCCTGGCCAGGTGTAGCGAGCGCGCCCGAACATGCCCACCCCGACCACTTGCGCGGACGCTGGGTGCATCAGCGCGATTGGCCGATCTTCGTCGAGCAACGCCCGGACGGGCGCTGGCAGCCGCTGCCGCGCGATGCGTGGCTGGCACCGGCTCGCCTCGCTGCCGCCGACGCCTGGGCACCCGACCAGCTCAACGCCTGGCTGCAGCAACTGGACCCACTCGCCGCCGCGCAGATGCTCGTGCGTCTGACCCACGATGCTCATGGTGACTGGCAGGAAGCCGAGCGGGTCTTCCTGGTCGCCGACCCCTGGCCAGCCCTGCCGGGCGTATGAAGCACGGGGCTGGCTAAAGATGTCCACGGCCGGCCCGATACCCTGTGCATGACCGCTCGAGTAGTCGCCCGATGACCTGGAGAAACACCCACGCGCGTTACGGCAGCCTGTCCATCGCCCTTCACTGGTCG